>NZ_JAYKOT010000003.1:0-1453249 GCF_035481615.1 Citroniella saccharovorans | reverse complement strand
TGAAGATTTATGATAAAGCAAGACGGGAAAAATTACTACGCTTTTGGAGAAACTATGAAGCTGTGTGGTATTTCGGAGTCTAGGTTAAACCATATTGTTAAAGTTTATATTCCTAAGGGGTCTTTGAAAGTCCCAGGGCTTGATCACTTAAAAAGGCATTATTTTTCAGAAGATATGGTTCAAGAGGTTAGTAGGATTTCTAAGCTTATTGATTACAACAAAGTAGCTGATAAAAAGATAGAAATAATCAAAAAGAAAAAGGATTATAATCTTGGTGATTATAGGGACTATAGTATTGAGGGTTGTTTGAATCTCATTGAAGCTGTGACTCTTCTTGCAAAGGAAGATTATATTAGGTCTTATGGCGAGCTTATGTACGGAAATCTAAATCCTAGACTAAAGGAGTTTTTTGAAAGGACTGTAAAAGACTGTGAGGACTTTTTTAGACATGGATTCATTACCGAGTTCGTTGGAAATATCGGTGACGAGATTATAGAGGACCTACAAGCTAAGGCTTACGCAAGGTATGGAAGGGGGTTTAAGGTTGGATATTAAGGATGAGTTAAAGATGATTTTTTATCTGGATAGTCTAATCGATTCAGAGCTTAGGCAATTAGAGGAGCTTAAAAGCCTTAAAACGACGATTAAATCTTTCGATTACTCTTTGGATAAGGTAAAGACGTCTCCATCAAATAAATGCTTCACAGGAACTGTAGACAGGATCGTGGACTTGGAGTCTAAGATTAATTCTGATATTGATGAGCTTGTGGCAAGAAAGGAGAGGGCGATTATTCTTTTTAGTCATCTTGATGGGGATAAAAGGCTTCTTATGTCTATGAGGTACTTAAATAAAAAGAGTTGGCAGGATGTGGCTGACAGTCTTTTTTGTAGCTTGAGAACTGTTCACTATTTGCACGGAGTTGCTTTAAATGAGCTTAGGGCTATTCTGAAAAGTTAGTTTTATTTTAAAAGTTTGCACACTTTTGCACACTTTTTATGAAATTTTGCACACTTTTGCACTAGTCTCTGTGGTATACTATATGTGTGAAAAGTTGATTTTATGAAACTTTCCTAACTGTAATTTCATAAATTTACCTCTTTTTCGTTAAAAGGCTCTCTTTTTTGAGGGTCTTTTTGTTTTGATAGGAGTTTTAACCGACAAGGAATTTCGCTACCTCAGGAAAAAGCCTCCTTTCATAGCGGCTAGTAAGCGAGTAGGCTCGGGAGTGGCTAGACCGGCAGCTTAAAAATTAGAAGATTTAGCCATACTTAATAGGATTTTTCATTATTTTATCAGTGATTAGGGAATATATACTCGTTCATTTTATGGCAGGGGTGGGAGCTTAGAGTATGGCAAGAAAGTTTGCAAAGAAGTTTTATAATTCAAAGAGGTGGCAGGCTTGTAGAGAAAGTTACATAGGGAAGCGTAGACTTGTGGATGGTGGTATGTGTGAGCATTGCAGGTCTAGGCTTGGATATATAGTCGACCATATAGAAGAGCTGACTGAAGATAATATAACTAATCCATGGATAAGTTTAAATCATGATAATTTGCAATACTTATGTTTGGAGTGTCACAACAAAAAGACGTTTGGTAAAGGTGGGCTGTGTTGTATGTTCGACGAGGAAGGGCAGCCTGTAGAAAGATAGCCCCCATAGATTGAGATACCAACAAGTGTTCTAGGACCGAAGGGGCAACTTTATTTATCATGAGTGAAAAAACTTCCATAAGGGGTGAGAATTTTGACAGACTTAGAAAGAGATAAATTACTTAAGAAAAACATAAACAAATATAAAAGAATTTTCAAAAACATAGATGAAGATAAAAAGACTTTCATAGAAAAGTTGTACGTTGAAGCTGCTTTCATGGAGCAAACACTTTTTGAACTTCAAGAAAGAATAAAAGAAGAAGGAGCTGTGAAGACTTTCACCAATGGAAATGGATTTGAAGTCGTGCAAGAACACCCAGCAAGCAAAACGTACAACACCATGATACGAAACTATAATGGAATAATTAAAACTCTAATTGAACATATACCAGAAGACGCAGAGGAAGACGAGTTTACAAAATGGCTCGATAAATAATGACACCTTTTGAAGAATACCACACTAAAATTTATGACGGAACAATCGTATCATGTGACAAGATGAAGAAAGTCGCTGAAATTCTTTTAGAAAGATTTATAAGTCCGGAGAATATCACTTTGACTTTGAACTTGCAAATAAACCAATAGACTTTATAGAAAACTTCTGCTATGTACCTGCTGGGGATATAGGACAAAAGCTAAAACTAGAATTATTTCAAAAAGCACGAATACAAGCAATCTTTGGATTTGTAGATGATGAAGGTTATAGACAAATCAATGAAGTTAATATCATAGAAGGGCGTAAGAACGGAAAGACAACAGAGTGTGCAGCAATAGAACTCTACATGCTCATGGGAGACGGAGAAGGTGGAGCTGAAATCTATAATATAGCCACCAAACTTGACCAAGCGAAGAAAGGTTTCAACGCTGCTGTAAACATGAGACTTCAAAGTAAACTCTTGAAGAAGCACACAAAGAAGAGAGCTGCGGACATATACTTTCCAGCAACAATGTCTTTTATAAAAGCAATGGCTAGTAACACATCAAGCCTTGACTCACTAGACGCACACTGTGTAATAGTAGATGAGCTTGCAGCAATAAAGAATAGGGATCTATATGACTTGATGAAACAGTCAATGGGTTCAAGAAATCAACCTTTACTATTCACCATTTCAACAAATGGATTTGTGAGAGACTCTGTGTTTGACGCACAGTATGATTACGCTGCAAGATGGCTAAAAGGAGAAATAAACGATCAACACTTCTTGCCTTATATCTACGAACTAGACACATACGAAGAATGGGACAACCCTGACATGTGGATTAAAGCAAATCCAGGACTTGGAACAATAAAGAAAATTGACTACTTGGAACAAATGGTACAAAAGGCAAAAGATGACCAAGCTTTTAAACCAACAGTAATGGTTAAAGATTTCAACATGAAACAAACTGATGAGTCCTCGTGGTTGAGATACGAAGAACTTAACAACGAACAAGTATCTTCAATAAAATACGACTACTGTATTGGAGGATTTGACGCAGCAGACACAACAGACTTGAATTTTGCTGTGGCTTTATGTCAAAGACCAGGAGATGAACAAATACAAGTTAGAAGCATGGCTTGGATACCAGAGAAAGTTATCGAAGAACAACA
This sequence comes from Citroniella saccharovorans, assembly GCF_035481615.1. Taxonomy (NCBI): domain Bacteria; kingdom Bacillati; phylum Bacillota; class Tissierellia; order Tissierellales; family Peptoniphilaceae; genus Citroniella; species Citroniella saccharovorans. The sequence goes on along the minus strand of NZ_JAYKOT010000003.1, from coordinate 1,450,009 downwards.
AAAGTCAGGGAATAGAGTTGAAAGAGATAAAGTACCATACGACTTGTGGAAGAAACAAGGATACTTAAGAACTTGTCCAGGTGGCAAATGTGACAAAAGAATTTTCTTAAATTGGTTCAAAGAACTTAGAGATGAAGAAGGACTGTATGTAATGTTCATAGGATATGACCCGTGGCATATAGACGATACACTACTAAGAGAATTTGAAACAGAGTTTGGTAAAAACTGTATGATACCAGTACGACAAGGAGCAATAACACTTTCTCAACCTATGAAAGACTTGAAAGCTGAACTCATAGAAAAGAATATAGTTTATCAAAACAACCCAATTTTAAAATGGTGCTTGATGAATACTTCAATAAAAACCGATGTTAACGGAAATATTCAACCAGTAAAGAAACTAGACCATACACAAAGAATAGATGGAACAATAGCACTATTGTGTGGATATAAAGTTTTACAAGACAACAAAGATAGATACATCAATATGAATTAGGAGGTATCGCATGGAAATATATATAAAATTCGCTGATGGTACAGAGAGAATAATAAAAATAGACTGTGACAAAAAAGATATCATTTATGATCAAGAAGATAATGGAATTACAAAGATATACGTAAAGGATGAATTGGTCCATATATTTAATCTAAATGAGATTTGTCACATGCAATTTAAGTAGGTGAAATATGGGACTTTTTTCAAATCTTTTTAAAAAAGAAAAACAAGAAGTACTTTTAAATGAATACTTTGAAACTTTGAACGCATATACACCAGCCTTTACAACTTTTGAAGGTGGACTATATGAAATGGAACTTACAAGAGCCGCAGTCCACAGCTTTGCGACTCATGTAAGTAAGCTCAAGCCAGAAGTAAAAGGTTCAGGGAATAAAACCTTAGAAAAGAAACTACAGTACAAACCTAATCCTTACCAGGATACAACAAAGTACTTATATAGGCTTGCAACAATCTTTCAAGTACAGAACAATGCTTTCATCTTGCCACTTCATGATGATTATGGACAAGTTACAGGTTTCTTCCCTCTACTCCCTCAAAGTTGTAGGTTGACAGAATACAAAGGGAAGCTTTATTTGGTGTACGAATTTGGAGTTGGCAAAAAAGGAGCAATTGAATTTGAAAAAGCGGGACTACTGAACCAGTTTCAATATAAGGATGACTTCTTTGGAGAAAACAATGCGGCACTTCAACCAACACTTGAAGTAATAGACACCAATAACCAAGGAATTATTGAAGGTGTGAAATCAAGTGCTAACATAAGATTTTTAGCGAAACTTGCACACACTTTAAAAGAAAAAGATATCGAGGACGAAAGAAAGAGATTTACAGAGAACAATCTTAGCTCTTCAAACACTGGTGGAGTTTTACTCTTTGACCAAAAGTACGAAGACATAAAGCAGATTGAAAGCAAACCTTATATCGTGGATCCAGATCAAATGCAACAAATAAAAGAAAGTGTCTTCACTTACTTTGGAACGAATGAAGCGATCTTACAAAATAAATTTAATTCTAGTGAATGGAATGCTTATTATGAAGGCAAGATTGAACCCTTTGCAATCCAACTTAGCTTGGTACATTCTAATATGGTTTTTTCAGATAGAGAAATAGCTTTTGGTAATAATATAATCTTCACGGCTAATCGACTTCAATATCTTAGTAATGATGAAAAGTTGTCTACAGTGACACAACTTTTCGATAGAGGTTTCATAACACAAAATCAAGGACTTGAAGTCTTTAACATGGCGGGCATAGGGGACGAAGGAGATAAAAGATACATCAGAAGAGAATACGCTGAAACTTCAAAACTTGACGCAGACACCGTTCAGTATGAAGAGCAGGAGGACAAAGAATAATGCTAAAAGTAATTTGGGGACCACCTTGCAGTGGAAAGACAACTCACTGTCAAGAACAACTTAAAGATAAAGATGTTGTCTTTGATTATGATCAAATAAAAAGAGCATTGATCTATGGGAAAGACTATGAAATTATAGACTGGATACAAAACCTTGTAATCAAAATGAGGGGAACTTTTCTAAGAACATATAGCGAAGATGAAGATATAGAAAATGCTTACCTTATAGTCTCCTATCCAAGTGATGACTTGAAGAAATTCATAGAAGAAGATATTGGGATAGAAGACGTAGAATATGAAAAGATGAAAACCTCAAAAGATGAGTGTTTGAAAAACTTAGAAAAAGATAGCACAAGACCAGATAAAGATAGAGAAAAGAAACTCATAGAAAAGTGGTTTGAAGACCATAAAGAAAAGAAGGAAGATAAAAAGATGGACAATTTCAAAAAAGATAGACAATATAGAGCAGTCCTTGAGAAATTAGAAACTACACAAAAAGAAAAAAGGATAGATACTGACTACTATGTAGAAGGTTATGCGACAAGGTTTGAGCCTTACTTACTCTATGAAGATGAAGACGGCAAAGTCTTTGAAGAATTTGATAGAGAGTGTTTCAAAGACACAGATATGTCTGACGTGATTATGCAATTTGACCATGCTGGAAAAGTCTTTGCAAGACAATCAAACGGAACTTTGATAGTAGAACCAAATGACGAAGGACTTTTCATTGCAGCAGACTTAAGTAAGTCAAGTGCAGCAAAAGAACTTTATGAAGAAATAGAGTCAGGACTTATAACTAAAATGTCCTGGGGTTTTAGAGTAGGAGACTACGACTATGACAAAAAGACTAGGACTATTAAACATAAGTCCGTGAAAAAAATATTTGATGTTTCTGCTGTTAGCAGACCTGCTAACGAAAGCACTAACATAAATGCTAGAGATCTTGTTCACGGAGTGATTGACAAGACCCTGAAGGAGAGTCAGGAGCGCAAAAGATTAGAATTAAAAATTTTACTAGAACTAGAAGGAGAAAGATAATATGAACTTAAAAGAAATTGAACTAAGACTAAAAGAAATAAAAGAAGAATTAAGAAATGAAAACGCAGACGTTGAAGCTTTAAAGAAAGAAACAGACGAGCTAATCGAAAAGAGAAATAATCTTTTAGAAAACGAAGAAACAAGAAAAGCTTTACTTGACAATATCGCCAACCAAAACTTTGGTGTAACAGTAAGAAGCTTTGAAGAAGATGAAGAAACAAGAAAAGTTTATGAAACAGAAGAATATAGAAGTGCTTTTTTAAAAAATCTATTAGGTTTACCATTGGAGGAAGCAGAAGAAAGAGCCTTCGTACACACAACTGAAAACACTGGACAAGTAATACCAAAAGAGCTACAAAACAAAATCTATTCATTGATGGAAGAAAGTCACCCAATCCTAAAAGACGTTAATGTTTTACAAACAGGGACAGTGATTTCAATCGTAAAGCACGTTTCAATCAACGCAGGGGACGCTAAGAATGTAAAAGAAGGGGAAGCTAACGAAGACGAAAAAAACACTTTTGTTAATGTGGCACTCACTGGAGAAGATATCTCTAAACATGTAGACTTCTCTTACAGGCTTGGTAAGCTATCAATCCCAGCTTTTGAAGAATATCTTGTAAAAGAGATAGGGGATAGAATAGGTTCACAATGGGCAAAGAATATAGTAGCTCAAATCAAAAAGGACTTACACACTGATAATAAACTTAAAGCGAAAGTTAGTGGAAGTCTTGAACTTGGAGACGTACTAAAAGCTTTAGCAGAATTAAAATCAGTAGGCAGAACTTATATCTACTCAACTAATAAAGCTTTCTATGGTGCAATCGCAAATATGAAAGACGCAGATAGAAAAATATCATTTATACCAGATTATCAAAACGCAATCGTTGGACAACTTTTAGGAATAGGCATCAAGCAAGAAGACGCACTTGCAGAAGATGAAATTCTAATCCTTGACCCAGGCCAATACACTGAAAATGTCGTTCAACCTCTACTAATCGAAAGAGATAAGAACATCAAAACTCACGTACACACAATAGCAGGTATTGTAATTTCAGGTGGTACTATGACAAACGATAAAGCAGGAGCTTTAATCACAATAGGAAGTGCCGCATAATGTTAGAAGTCATACAAGCCTTTGTAGACAAGTACAATCCTGAAAAGATTTACAGGATAGGAGAAAAAATCAAAATTGAGGATAAAGAAAGAGTCCAAGATATGATCGAAAGAAAACTTGTCAAAGAAATAAAAGAAGTAGAAGAAGTTAAAAAAGTTAAAGAAATTAAGGAAGCAAAAACCAAAGGGGCAGAGTAATCTCTGTCCTTTAACTTTAAGGTGGAGATAAAATGCTGGATAAAATAAAACTTGACTTGAGAATTAGTCATGACCTCATAGATGAAGATATAGAAGATAATATCGAAGCTTGCAAACTTGATTTGAAAAGAGTAGGTATTGTCAAAATAGATGACGAAGACCCTTTGATAATCAAAGCTATCAAGCTGTGGTGTAGATATCAGTATAACTTCGAAAATGAGGGAGACAGATACAACAAAGCTTACTCAATGTTAAGAGACGCTTTGAGTTTATGTGGTGACTACAATGTACAGTGAAGTAATAGAATTAATTAAAAAAGAATACGACACTGACGAAACAGCGGAACTAATCGAGATTGAGACCAGTAGAGAAGTCCTAGCAAAGATGATGAGCATAGGTCAAAAAGAATTTTATCAGGCTATGGAACACGGGCTACAACCTGAAATAAAATTTGAGATATCAGACTACCTAGACTATCAAAATGAAAAAGAATTGATACACGGAAGTACAAGATATCAAGTCTTGAGAACCTACAGGAAAGGTTTAAGAAGTTTAGAAATAACATGCTACGGAGGTGTTAATATTGGGAATGCCTAATGTTAAGATGAAAATCAAGGCAAGAAAAGGAAAGGTTGAAGTTACTTATGAAAGTAAAGTAGACCAAGCCCAATACCTTATCACAGAACTTTCAAGAGCAGCACTTCGAGACACAGCGAAGTATCTTAGAAAAATTGTAGTCATGGACTTAAAGAAACTTCACGGAATGAAAAGACATAGAAGACCTTACAATACTCAATATTGGGTAAGGAATAAAGAAGCAGATTTACAGATAGGTTTCAAGCATGGGGCTTGGTACTCTGTGGGTCAGGAACTTGGAGACATGGGAATGAGAAAAGTCGGCTCACTTAGAAATACGACTTATGACAACATAGACCAGATACAGCAAATTCAAGCACAATATTTAAGTGCTTTGAATGGGGAGCCTTCAGATCCAGGAGACGCTGAATACAAATCGCCACCAGGTGAAGAATAATGAGACACTTAAAAACACAACTAACAACACAATTAAAAAATGTATATCCTAAGGTGTACTATGAAAACGCACCAGATGACGCAGTCTTTCCATATGTAGTCTATAGTCTAGGTTCTAGCTACAACAATAGAGCTAACTGCATTTATACACTTGACTTAGACGTGTGGGATAAAAGTACATCAAGTAAAAGAGTAGATGATATTACAAAGGATCTAATAAATAAATTAGACCTGACAGGATATATCGACGAAGAAATTCAGTACTCACTTTATTTTGATAGGACTGTGGACACAGGTAGCGAAGACAAGACACTAAAAAGAAAAACAGTAATCTTTGAATTAAGATACACAGAGAGGAGTTAATTTATGGGAGTATGTAATATAGTAAACGGAATTACAGCAAATACGGCTCAGCACTTTCTACTAGACGCAGGTGCTTTTTATAAGAATTATGACTTTGAAAAAGACACAGTAGAAACTGCAAAAAATAAGCTGATAGGAGCAACTAAAGGCGGAGGAACTTTCAAAGCCGTACCAACTTTTAGAACAATAGAAGTCGACGGAGCTAGAGGAAAAGTAAAAGGTTCTGAAATCCTTGAAGATTGGGAAGTAGAACTTGAAGCGAATGTTATTGAAGTTACAGCAGAAAACCTTGCAATGTCTTTAGCAATATCAGTTACAGGAAACGTTAAAGAAGGAGTATATACAAAAATTGAAGGTAGAAACTGTATAAAGCTTTCAGACTATATAGAAAATATAACTTGGGTAGGAACCTTATCGGGATCAAATGACCCTGTAATAATACAAGTATTTAATGCTTTGAACAGCAAAGGTATAGAACTGAAACTTGAAGATAAATCAGAAGGTGTAATCCCTTTAGCTTTCACAGGCTACAATGACGGACAAGATACATCAAAACCACCTTTTGTAATTTACTTCCCAACAATACCAGAAGAGAGAGCATAGCATGAAAGAATTTAGAGAGCTGAAAGGAAATGATATCTTTAAAGTATCTAGAATTCTTTCAAAAATGGATATCAAAATTGAAATCACAGAAGGTATGACCCAGGAGCAAGCAGGAGCTGAACTTGTCCTGAAAATCTTCAGTAATTTACACCTGGCACAAAAAGAAGTAAACGAATTTTTAGGAAGTCTTACAGGTGTGACTGGAAAAGAAATAGGAGAACTTCCTTTAAGTGAATATCTAGACTATATCGAACAATTCAAAAATATAAAAGGAATAAAAGATTTTTTAGAGCGAGCGAGCAAGTTGACGAAGTAGAAGTCACTGACTTGCTCCTTTTTAGATATGGAGATATGAGGTATCCTCTTGACTTAGATTTTAAAACTTTCATAAAACTTGTAAACAAGGCTTTACAAGAAAAACAAGAAGATATTTTAATTCAAAGATGGATACCTTACCAATCGGAAATTAGCTTTACGGACTTCAAAGATAAATTAATTAAAGTAAAGCATACTACAAAGGACACAAGAACAGGTAAAGAAATTTTAGATCAAGTAGAAAATATTTTAAAAAATTTACACGGAGGTGATGACTTATAGAAATATTTAAACTCATGGGGTCAATTTTCATTGACTCTGACAAAGCAGATAAATCTTTACAAAAGACGGATTCTAAAGTCGTAGCCTTAGGTAAGAAGTTTCTTTCAGGAGCAGGAACTGTAGCAAAATGGGGAGCTGCTATCGGTGGAGCTGCAATTGCAGGTGGGGCGGCTCTTTTTGGTATGGCTAACAAATCGGCAGCAGTTGCAGATAGAGTAGACAAGCTTTCACAAAAAATAGGGATAAGTCGTAAAGGCTTTCAAGAATGGGATTTCATTTTATCCCAATCAGGAACAAGTATAGAAAAAATGCAAGTCGGAATGAAGACCATGGTTCAACGTATGGACGAGTCGGTGCAAGGCACAGGCAAAGGTGCTGAAGCTTTTAAACAACTTGGAGTATCGGCCACAGACTTGAACGGCAATCTTAAAAGTCAAGAACAAGTATTCGAAGAAGTCGTAACGAAAATGCAAGAACTTCCTGAAGGTGCTGAAAAATCACAACTTGCCTTTGATATGTTTGGTAAAGCTGGACTCGAACTTATGCCACTTTTAAACTCTACAGGTGGCTCTGTGGAAGAACTGAAACAAAAAGCTGAAGAACTTGGTTTAGTAATGAGTGATGAAGCAATAAACGCAGGAGTAGTCTTTACGGACTCTATGGACCAAGTAAAAAGATCTTTAGGTACGGTTGTGGCAAAAGTAGGAATTGAAGTAATGCCAATTATTCAAAGCTTTTTGGACTGGGTAATAGCTAATATGCCAATGATACAATCTGTAATAAGCACAGCTTTTGAAGTAATAGGTAATTTAGTTACAGCAGCTGTAGATATCTTTCAAAATTATCTTTTGCCAGCATTTCAAGCTATTTTTGACTGGGTACAGACCAATTGGCCAGCAATACAAGAAACAGTAGGAAGTGTAATATCAGAGATTGTTGAGATAGTTAGTGCAGGAGTTGAACTAATTCAAGCTGCATGGACACAGTTTGGTGGAGTCATTATGCCAATAATCAATAATATTTGGGATGGCATAAAAGGCATAGTTGATGCGGCCATGAACATAATTAAAGGCGTGATTGATGTAGCTATGGGCCTCATCTCAGGCGATTGGTCAAGAGTTTGGGACGGCATAAAAGGTATTCTAAGCGGCGTATGGGATGCCATAAAAACCATTGTCCAGACAGCCATTGATCATGTAAAGAATGTAATAAACGCTGCATGGGAAGTAATAAAGAGCATAACATCAACTGTATGGAACGGTATAAAATCGGCTATTGATGGAGTGTGGAGTGGTATAAAGTCAGGGATAAGCAGTGCCATAAATGCGGTAAAAAGTACAATCGACAGCATATGGAATGCAATCAAAACAACAACTACTAATACTTGGAACGGCATAAAATCGGCTATTGATGGAGTGTGGAATGGAATTAAGACAGGTGTCTCAACTGCTGTAAACGGAGTCAAGACTACAGTGACAGATGTTTTTAACTCAATAAAATCTACAGCAACTACTATATGGGATGGAGTAAAAAGCGCTATAGAAACCCCTATTAATGCTGCTAAGAAAGTAGTTAGCGATGCTATTAACGCTATAAAGGATAAGTTTAACTTTAAATTTCAGTGGCCACACTTACCAATGCCGCATTTTACTTTTTCTGGTTCAATGAACCCATTAAAGTGGGCGACTCAAGGAGTACCAAGAATTGGAGTAGAATGGTATGCGAAAGGTGGTATTTTTGATAAACCAACGCTTTTTAACACACCGTACGGACTTAAAGGTGTAGGAGAAGCAGGACCTGAAGCAGTAATGCCTATAGAGAAGTTACCTGAAATATTAGGATTTGAAAAGTTTGACAGTATGATAGAAATTTTAGAAGTAATCGCTAAAAAGAATACGAACGTATATTTAGATAGAGATACTTTGATAGGTGCTATCTTAGATGAAATAGATAGAAAACTTGCAGACAAGCAAGACTCAAATAACTTTGCTTACGGGGGCGGACTATGATAAAAATTGAATTTAATAATAAGACTAACAGAGAGTTTGCCCTCGTAGTGCAGAATTTGACTAGAAGAAAAAGAGCAGAAGAAAGAATAGAAAGACACACAGTTGAAGGTAGGTCAGGTCAGATTATAGATAGACTTGGCACCTTTGAAAGCTATGAAAGAGAAGTGACCTTCGCAAACTTTGAGAAAGACAAAGTAAGAGATATAAATAAGTGGCTATCAGGAAACGGAATTTTAAGAACCTCTGTAGATCCTGATGGCTTTTTTTATGCTGATGTAATCGACGTAATGGAAAGAAATCCTCTAGGTTGCTGTAGAAATTCAATGAAAGTCACCTTCTTAGTTGAACCTTTCTTTTATCTTGAAAGAGGAAGGCATCCAATAAAGACGGATAAAAGTATAAGTATATATAACCTTGGGACTATATATTCAGAACCTGTAATAAAAGTGCATGGGAGTGGAAACGGAAAGCTTTCTATAAACAATAAAATTATTAACTTAAGCAACATAGAAAATTATGTAACCATAGACAGTAAACTTAAGATTACACACAAGGACAACTTACCAAAAGGAAAAGACATGGAAGGTGAGTATCCTATCTTTGAAGAAGGTAGAAATTATATATCTTTTAGTGGTGGAATTACAAAACTGGAAATTGTCCCATACTGGAGAGAACTATGATAAGACTTTTTAACAAATCGGAAACTGACTTTAATCACATTGAGACAATACTCAACCCATATAAGTGTCATGTAAAAGAAGATGAAAACGGAATTTTTGAGCTAGAGTATGAGTCTAAGTTGGATAAAAGACTAGAAAATGGAAAGATAATTAAAGCTCCAACACCTAGAGGGGAACAACTTTTCAGAATTTACAACTCACACCATGACTTGAGAAAGACTACAGCAAAAGGAAGACATATCTTCTATGACCTACTGGGAAATTTTATAGAAGATTCAAGACCAACTGCGACAAATGGTGCGGGAGCCTTGAACTCAATTCTTGGAGGAACTCTATATCCTCATAGATTTAAAAGCACCTCAAAAGTAGGTACAATATCAACTGCTTACTACGTGAGAAAAAACCCAATTCAAGCTATGCTTGGGGCTGACAACTGCCTGATAGCAAACTGGGGAGGATATATAAGAAGAGACAACTTCCTGATAGAGCATATAGTCGAAGGTAGAGATAACGGCTACGATATCAGGTATGGAAAGAATTTACAAGGTATAAGCGAAAGCATAGACGACAGTAAAGTTATCACAAAAATAATGCCGACGTGGGTGGAAGATAATATCGTCCATATGATACAAGAAAAGTATATAGAAAGCCCTCTTATAGACTCATATGCTTATCCAAAGGTAGCTGAAATCAGGATTGAAGTACCCGAAAGTGTAGAAGATAAAGAAAAGTACGTAAGAGAAGAAGCTAAAAAGTATTTTACAGAGCATAATATTGATAAACCAATAGTAAATTATGAGGTCAACTTTATAAGTCTTAGAAATACAAGTGACTACAAGAAGTACGTATGGCTTGAGGAACTTGACCTTTACGACGTAGTACACGTGATAGTACCAAAACTTGATATTAACTTGAAATCTAATGTAATTTCTTATAAGTACGACTGCTTGAAAGAAAGATTTGAAAGCATAGAGATTGGTAACTTTACAAACTCTATGGCAAAAAACACTGGGACACTAATCAAAGAGATAGACTCAAAGATAGAAGTAAAAGCTAGTGAACTTGAACAAAAACAAAAAGAAGCTACGGACAAACTAAGTGGAGTATCAGGAGGAAACATAGTCACAAGAACTACTGCGGACGGAAAGCCTTTTGAAATTCTTGTAATGGATACAGCCGACATGTCCACAGCTAAAGAAGTTGTAAGGATTAACAAAAATGGGATTGGTTTCAGTCACAATGGAATATTAGGACCTTATAGTGTAGGAATTACAATAGACGGTCACATAGTAGCTGACTTTATAGATACAGGAACTTTAAGTGCTGACCTACTCAAAGCAGGTGTCTTATCGGATAAACAAGGGAAATTTATTTTAAGCATGGACAAGGGATCTTTTAACTTGGCTAATAAAATCATATACGATCCACGGACAAATAATTTAAAAATCTCACTTGTAGACGACTTGAAGAAAGATACAGAAAGCAAATTTGAAGCACAAGCAAAAGAGATTGACCTAAAAGTTGGAAAAGACGGTGTAATCTCCGCTATAAATTTAAGTCCTGAAAATGCAAGGATCCAGGGGAAAAATATAATCCTTGACGGACAAACTCGAGTTAATGGAGATTTTCAGGTTAGTGGTAGTGCTGTCTTTGGGACTATTAGCGGTAGGGATGTGAGGTTTGAGCACTTAAGTGCAAATTCGATAACTACTGGAACTTTAACGACTAACTCTAGTGGGACACACACGGGAACTGTTAGTAACTCCTCATCTTATCTGTCAGGAAATTATAGGCAGGCTTCGATTAACGGATCTGCTACTAGTCTTAATGCGAACTCAAGTGCTTTTAGTTTTGACTATGGATCAAATACTTTTGAGGCCCAGGGAAGAATAGCCGCAAATCCGAATGGCAATAGGCACTCGCTGGAACAAAATGGTCTAACTCTTATGAATGGGTCGGGCTGGTTCAAAGCTAGTTATAGTAATGGTTTTGCCATTGGCTGTAGCGGTCTTTTAAATCTTCAAGGATCTCCAATACAAGCCGGAGGATATCCGCTCATAAGGGCAAGTGATGGCACGTGGAAGTGGAAGGAGTAGAAAGGATAAGTTATGAAAATTGATTATGTAGATGTATTACCAAAAATTGATATTGAACGTGGTGGAGTATATATAGGTGGAACAATTCAATTTCAGTCTAACCGCCCTCCATATGATTTTATGAGATGTGAAATTAATTTAAACGCTGAAGAAATGACAGCTGTAATGACCAAAAAGGTCGATAAGTTTAAGATGGCTGAAGATAAGCTCAAAGACCTTATAGAGCTTGATTTGGTAAAAGTTGATAGCTTTGATATGGAAAGGTTTAATAGGGAATTAGAAGCGAAAAATAAGGAAATTGAGAGCTTACAGGGACAGGTTCTTGAACTTACCTTACTTTTATCGAATACTGGAGGGGAAAATGGAAGTACTAATTAATATGCTTTGCGAGGCTGTGATTAAGAAAAAGATCAGGCTTGAGATGATAGGAAATAATTTTGGCATGAGGGATAAAGTGGAAGAAAAGTTAAAAGAAATAGAAAAGGCGGAGTAGCTTATGGATTTAGGGATAAAATCGATTACTTTAAGGTTTGATGATAATCAGCTGGGATACTTACAGCCAGTCCAAGGAGATACTAGGTCTAGGGGCTTTCTTGTTGAGATGGTCTCTACTGATGGAGAAGTTTTAGAAGCAAGTAGTGTGTATGAGTGCAGGCTTTACGGAGTGAACTCAAATTATCCTGACAAAACTTTCTACACAGTAGCCACAGTCGAAGATGGAAGATACAAGGTTTACTTGTCTACTGATATGGTTTCTAAGGCTGGTACTTTGAAGCTTCAAATTGCTTTATATAAGGGGTCTGAAGAATTAATTCAATCAGAAGTAAAAGAAGTTGAAGTGACCGAGTCTATGGCCAATGGCGGAAGTATCGGCAAAGACCTAGTAGTTGACTTCACAAAGCTTGAAAAAGCACTTGAAAGGGTAGACGCACAAGAAAAAGCATACAAAGATAGTCTGCAAAAGCAGGAAGCAATTAGGGTTGATGTGACAAATAAACAAAAGCAGGTATCAACTGACACCACAGCAGTCAAGAAAATCAGGACTGATATGGAGGGAGTAATGGCTGCAGAAGCTAGTAGGGTTAGTGCAGAAAAGGCTAGGCAGTCACAAGAATCTATTAGACTGTCTCGAGAATCGACTAGAATAGATCAAGAATGCGCCAGGCAGTCAAACGAAATAACAAGAGATAGTCAGGAAAAACAAAGAGTTGAAGCAGAAAAGAAAAGAGTAAGTGCTGAAACTCTAAGAGTGAGTGCTGAAAGTACAAGAAGCAGTCAAGAAAATACAAGACAAAACGAAGAAAGTAAAAGAAAATCAGCTGAAAGTACAAGAGTAAGTGCTGAAAATACTAGGGAATCACAAGAAAACGCAAGGCAAAGTCAGGAAACTCAAAGGGTAGAAGTTGAAAAGAAAAGAAAGTCTACTTTTGAGAGCTGGGATAAGACTATGCAAGGTGTGATACCTAATGCAACTTCAAGCACAGCAGGGGTTGTGAAAGTTATTGGAACAGAAAAAGAATCAGCACCATATACTGTGCCTAGTGTAGATAATTTAAATATAACAAAAGAGACTTTGAGTAAATCGATTGAAAATAGGGCTGAAAAAGTGCATAAGCACACAATAGAAGATGTGACTAACCTACAAAATAAGCTTGAGGATACGGCTAGTAAGGAGCATAGGCACAAATGCACAGAGATTGATATAGAAACTCAAAGTAGTGCTGCCGAGCACTATTTCACTATGTATCTTAACGATGTTATAGATTTAATGGTTGATGATATACATGATAATAAAAGTGCTATTGAAAACACGGCTAGTAAAGACCATACCCATGACAGTATAAAGGCTAATTTGAGTGGGGCTACTAAGGACTTAAAATTTGTCATCACAAGTAAGGCAACTTATACTGGCATGACTAAAGGCCCAAGCACTTTATATTTTGTGCAGGAGTAAGTTATGATTAAGTTTAACGATAAGGACACTAAAGAGATTTATATCGGCGACAAGGCTATATCCGAGGTCTACTGTGGGGATAAGTTGGTGTGGCAAGGACTGGACTGGAGTAAGTTTTTCTATGGATTAGAAAGGGTTGATGTTAGTAGACCTGGTTCACGTTTTAAGACTTACTATTATAAAGTCGATATTGATAGTAAATTTAAAGATATCAAGCCAATTACAATCGTTGTAAAACTTAATGCCGACAATACAATGAAAGGCGACCGAATTGAATACACTGGTCAAAGTTCGGTTACTAGTCCAACTTATACAAGTAATTTTGGATATGTAACTTTCACTGCTATCTATAACGGAAAAGAAGTTGCACAAACAAGTGCAATGGGCGAGGGATATGCTTAATTTTATTAAAAAGTAGGTGGTTAGATGTGTGTAGAAGAAAAAAACTGCATGGAGCGTATGAAGAATTTAAGCGAGGATTTATTGGATGTAAAAAGTAGGGTGGAAAAGTTGGAAGAAAATTTTGTGAATTTGAAGTCGGATTTAAGTAAGACGGAGTATAAGGTTGACGTGATTAATATGACAACAAAGGAAACTAAAATGGATGTGAAGAAGATACTTGAAAGACCTGTGCAGTATTGGGATAAGCTTATAATTGCTGGAATTAGTGGAATTGTTGGCTATATTTTAAGTATTATTTTAAAGTAAAGGAGGGATCGATCCTATGGCAAGTTATAAAGAAACCACTATGCTTTTACCTTTAAGCGATACTAGGACTTTCGGTGAGATGGACTGGCAATATATAACTATCCACAACACAGCGAATCGTGTGAGTGCTAGGAGCGAAGCTATGTATGTGCATAGTGGGAAAAGTGAAGTTACTTATCACTTTGCGATTGATGACAGAGAGTGTGTACAAATTCAAAGGCTTAATATGTCCTGCTGGCATGCTGGAGATGGAAGAGGTGACGGAAATACAAAGTCTGTAGCACTTGAAATTTGCTACTCTCTTGATAAGGGCGATAGTAGGTATCCAGTAGCTGAGGATAATGCAGCACACAAGTCGGCAAAACTTTTACTGTCTAAGGGATTTGGTATTGATAGGCTTAGAAATCACCAAATCTGGTCCGGTAAGTACTGTCCTCATAGGATGCTAGACAATAATGGCTGGGAGCCTTTTAAGAGAAAGGTTGCAAAGTATATGGAAGAACTAAAGGAATCTAAAAAGACCAGACTTTCTACTCCAGATTTTATTGAAAAGATAAAAGATGGTGCCATAAAAGGCTGGGAGACTCATGGAATCCTACCAAGTCTTACTATTGCTCAAGCTATCCTAGAGTCTGACAGTGGAAATTCGGAGCTTGCAGTAAGAGCAAATGCAATTTTTGGGATAAAGGCTAGTACTGATCCAAGCTGGACTAGGATTTATAAGAAAAAAACTTCTGAGTGGATTAACGGAAAGTATGTGGAAGTCTTAGCTGGATTTAAGTCTTACAAGTCCTGGGATGAGTCAATAAGGGATAGGCTTTTATATCTTACTACCAGGTGTATAGGTGGGGTTTATATCTACAAAAATTTAATTGGAGAGGTGGACTACAAGAGGGCATGCCAAAAAATTTATGATGATGGATATGCAACTGATCCAAAGTATCCAGGAAAGTTAATTGATATTATAGAAAAATATAAGCTTTATGAGTATGATAAAAAGGCTTTAAAAGAAAGTGGGGTGGATTTTATGGATAAACAAGTTATAATTGCTTACTGGAGTGATGGCGACCTTCCAAATGCAGAAGCCTTATTTAATGCGATTGGGGCAGGTCTACTTACTAAAACAAAAGATGCCAGAATATATAAAGACAAGGGAGCTTTCATTGTGCAAGTGGGCGGATATGATATTAAAGGAGCGGATAAAAAGGTATTTGGAGATGACAGGTTAGCTACCTTAAAAGAAGTGGCAAAATTTGCTGAAGAGATAAAAGGGGGAAGATAATGGACAATTTTGATATTTTAATCGTTCCACTTATAGTTGGAATTTTAGAAGTAGTGAAAAAATTTGATATAGATAAGAAGTTTATACCACTTGCAAGTATTTTAATTGGGGTGGTTTTTTCTTTTCTAAAAAATGGATTTTCTACGGATACAATCCTAGTCGGTATCGGCTACGGTTTATCAGCCTGCGGTCTTTATTCTGGAACAAAAAATGCTATAGAAAAATAAAACAATCGCCCGTAAAAATACGGGCTTTATTACATATAATTCTAAAAAATAATAAAAAAAGGTTGACAACATATAACAATTGTGTTATATTATATATACAGTAAGAAAAGAAATCTTACGAGTAAAGAGCAGGAGGAAGGAGAAAATGGAAGATAAGGGAATGACTAATGAACAATTTAAAATAGTATTGGAAATGATATTAGCAATAATTGAGAAGTCAGAGACGAAAGAAGAAGCAGTTAATGAAATAAAGAAATTAATAGAGAAATAGCCTACTAAAAAGTAGGCTACGATAGTAAAGATTAGGGAGCCCTGTTCCTCCCTTTTCTTTAAGTTGATTATATCAAAGAACAGGAAATTTCACAAGGAGATTTTATGGAAAATAAAACGTCAGATGCTCAAATTAGAGCTAGTAGAGCTTGGGAAAAAAGAAATCCTGAAAAAGCAAGATACCAAAGGATAAAATCTAGTGCAAGAACTTTTGCGAGAAAATATGCAAAATCAAGAAAAGAAGTAGAAGAGCTATTAGAAATATTTGATAATGAAAATGTAAATAGGTAGAAAAATAGTCCTCAAAGTTTTGAGGACTAAATTTTTTTATAGCATATACTCCTTATTTTTGTTTGCAACGAGTTTGCAACCCAAAAGGCAAACTGTAACAAGTTATAACTAAATACGTGATATTTTTAAAATAAAAAGGCTTGATATAGCCATCTATAAACAGCTATAACAAACCTTAACGCCTATGGTGCACCTTCAGGGACTCGAACCCTGGGCCCACTGATTAAGAGTCAGTTGCTCTACCAACTGAGCTAAAGGTGCAAAAATAACTAACAGGAATATTATAACCTCTTTTAATATCCCTGTCAAGTGATTTTTAAATATTTTTTATATTGATTTAACTAAATATTAACTATTTTTCTAAAAACTCCTCTATAGCTTTACTTACAGAATTTTCTCCGCCAAGTATTATAATTTCTTCAATATTTTCTTCCTTTATATATAGTAAACTTTCATGAGGAAGATTATCCCTTGAAGTTAAAACTACTGGATAGGATTTTATGGCTGAAACAGGGCCAATAGTTAAGGCATCAACTATATTTTCTCCACTTGCTACAAATGCACCTTCTGGACTATTAAAATATTCACTAGCTATTAGACTTGCTGTTTGGAACCTATTTTCTCCGCCTATTCTTTTGGTATCAATATTTAAACTAACTAGATCTTTTTCAAGTTCACTTGATAGAGACCCTTCACCGCCAACGAGTATAACCTTTTCTATCTTATTTTTCTTTATAAAATCAAGAGTATTTTTATCTAAATTTTCTCCTCCAACTAAAACTATTGGAAGACTATTTTTGATACTAGCTCCTGCAAGAGCAACAGCATCGACTTCCTTTTGTCCATTTACAAAAAATACTGAGTTTGACTCATTCTCATCAATTACACTTTGCCCTATCTTTCTGGAAGTTTCATACCTATCACTTCCACTAAGCCTTATAACTTCACCGGTACTATCCTTAAGCTCATTAAAAACTTTTTCTGAAATAGTATTTTCTCCGCCAATTACTACAACTTTTTCAGCTCCAAGCCTTTTTATCTCATCTAACACATCTTTTGATAGCTCATCCCTATCTGTTAGTAGAAGCGGACCAGTTACAGATTTATTTAGAGGAGAAGATACAAGAGCATCGACAGAAGAATTTGCACCAGTTAAGTAAACAGCTTTTTCCGTAGAAAAATATTTTTTAGATATTGCAAGAGCGGTTTCTTTTCTATCATTTCCAGAAATTCTTCTGGTATTTTCTTCTGGATCTTCCTTAGGAGAATCTAAAGAAAGAATAGCTTTTTCAGCATCGACAATCCCATATCCATATCCCATATTTGGACTTTCCTTATATTCTTCATCAGTAAGTCCTCTCGCAGTTTTTATTAAGATGTCTTCAATCTCATCTGGACTTAGATTTGGATTTTTTTCCTTAATAAGAGCAATCACTCCCGCAACTTGAGGAGAAGAAATAGAAGTTCCATACATGTAACCATACCTATTATTATTTATAGCCGCCCTTATATCTTGACCAGGAGCCACAAGCTCTGGCTTAAAATACTTTCCATCTGGGTCAAAAAGAGATGGGCCCCTTCTTGAAAACTTAGATAGCTCATAATTTTTATCAACTGAGCCAACAGATAGAGCGCCAATTAAAGATGCAGGATTATCAATAGAGCCTGCTTCAGCCTTGCCAGAGATCTCATTGCCACTAGCAAATACAGGAGAAATTCCAGCTTCCTTCCATTTTTTTAAGATATCATTAAACCAAGTTTTTTCATTTGCCTTTTGTCCCCAAGAATTATTTACAATATCAGGTCTTTTACTTTCATCTCCGCCTGGAGCTAGCATCCACTCACAAGCCTTAATAATATTGGAATTGGAAGTCTCTCCACTTTCAAAAGCCCTTACAGCAATCCACTTAGCACCTCTTGCAACCCCTTTTACAAAAGAGTTCTCAGATCCACCAAGAGCAATAGAAACAGTAGCAGTACCATGTCCTATATTATCTTGAGGTAGTACACTTGACCCTACTAGGTCAAGCCAGCTATATTTGCCGTCAAAAGATCCATCTTCCTTGTTGTAACCCCTAAATTTATCCTTAATCTCTGGATGGGAAAAATCAACCCCGGAATCAATAAATCCAATAGTTATTCCCTCTCCGGTAAGAGAAAACTTTTCTTCAATCTTATCCGCAGATATCATCTCCAAATAAAAATCATTAGATTTATTCTCCATAATAGGATTGTTAACTAATTGCTTTTCGTCAATTGGACTAGGATCAAAAGTAAGAAGCTGGTTATCCTCGTTAAAACTAATCTTTTTAATTTCATCAAAAGCCTGAAGCTCCTTAATCAAATCGTCAGTGCAAATAGTATGAATAGCATTGGTAATATAAAAAGTTTCAACTAAATCAACCTTCCCCTTAGCTTTTTCTCCATCTAGAAAAGTTAAAATATTTTTCTGACTCTTTAGGGTATCATCCTTTAAAGAAGCTACACCTGACTTTAAGCTAAAACTTTCTTTTAACTCAATTAGAATATCTACCTTTTTATAAGAGTCTTTAAATTCACTAGAATTAATATTTCCACTTGCAAAAACCCTGAAATTTATTAAAATTAGTAAAAATAAAAAAACTCTTAAAAAATTTCTCTTCATAATTTCCTCCTAAAAAAATATTTCATTTATATAAATTATAACATGAATTATATGTAAAAAGAAAAATTACAGCAAAAATCAAGCCCATCTTGTCTTAATCATATAAAAAAAGGTAAAAAATTTATAGTTTTACCTAAGAATTTATCAAATCATAATATAATTGAACAAAAAAACATAAAATCTACTAAAAATAAAATTTTAAAAATAATAATACTGTGCTTAAAAAACAAAATATACCAAAATACCATGGAATAAAAAAATAAAAGCATAATTAATTTAATAATAATAAGTCGAGAGCTTTAATTTTAGGGAAAGAAAAAAATAAAAATTACAAAAATTTAACATTTTATTATTTATTGAAACGTTTTAGCAAGAAAAAAATAGTTGAAAATTTAAAAATAATATAAAAATTATATTGAGTTGCAAAAAATATTAAAAAATGTGTTGTATAATGTGTACAGAAGGAGTATACTATTAGTAATTAAATAAGGTAGGATAAATGTATAGATATACTCTAAAATTTTAAGAAGATACATGCCTATAAAAATACCAATTATATTTATATTTAAGAACTTCACTAGCCTTATTATTTTTAAAAACTTATAAAAGCTAGCTGAAAATAGGAGGAAAATAAGAGATAAAATTTTTTAAATGAAAAAACAACTTAAAAAGTAAGATTAATTCTTTACTACACAAAACTAAATAAAGCCTGAAATTCATTCTTAATAGTTTATTTCACAGTTTAAAACAATAACTAAAAAATAGTGAATTATATAGATAGATTAATATAGATTATAGAATACTGAGTAGGTAGGTGGAAATTTATGAGAAAGAAAAATTTATTTAGAAGAATTTTATCAGGAGCACTTGGAGTTCTATTTATCCTCCAAGCATTACAAGAGCCAGTATACGCTATTAAATACGGATATGGCTTAGCTAGCTCCCTCGCAAATGGCATAGTCCAAAGAAAAAGTTCAGAAACTAAAGAAAGTGCTGAAAAGCTAAACGAAAAAACTTTACAAGGTGAACTTAAACTTACAAGACTAGAACAAGAGGCTTTAGAAAGGTTAGAAAAGAATAGTTTTGAGCTGTTCCGTGGACCTTTAGTTATAGACTCTAAAAATGAATTTGAAGCTGAAAAATACATTTTTGTAGAAAAAGACGAAAATGGAGATATTAAATTTGTAAATGGAGCAGAAATAGCAGAATTTACAAATATAAAAGAAATAGAAAGGCTTATAAAAAAGTATAGACTAGACTATAAAGCTTATGAAGCAAAGAAAACTAAAGATATTAATCCTACTGAAACATTCTTTAAGATAAATTATAAACAATATGATGAATTTTCTATTCCAATAGTTATAAATGACTTAGAAGGAAAATTTGAAAGCACTAAAAACCAAGGTCTTACACTAAAGACTAACAAGGAAAATCCACTAATAAAAGAAATTTATGTAAATTCATTAGAAGGCCTTGAAAGACTAAAAATAAATTTCAAGACAAAGAAAGACATAGATGATTTAGATATATTAAAAGTTGAAAAACAACCAATTAACAAAAAACCAGAATTAGACGATGAGGGATTGGAAATTCCTTTAGATCCAAAGCCTGAAGAAGCTTTTAAAGAAGTATTAGAAGAAGGTCACAAAGATGGCAAAACAGTTACTTCCTTAAGCTTAGACGAATTGGATACTGGATACAAATATATTTTTACCCTTTCTTCTAAAGAGGTAAAAAACGAAGATTATATAATATCTGAAATCTCTCAGCTTCAAAGAGAGAAAGATAGTAGAGAAAGAGAAATAGTAAAAGAAGTAGTAGAAGAACTTGGAAAACCTATTTCAGACGAAAAAACAGTAGAAAAGAAAGAAAATGCTACTGAAACAATTACAGGTGAAACAAAACCTTCTGAAGAAAAAAATGACGATAGCAAAAAACTAGAAGACAAAAATCTAGATTCAAAGAAGGAAGATGCACCTAAAGAAGATACAAAAGATACAAAAGACATAAAAATAAATTCAAAAAAAGCATATACAAAAGAAGAAAAAATAGAAAAGTTCGACAAGCTTATAAAAGAACTAAAATCAGAAGCGGAAAAAGAAAAGGCAGTAAAAGATAAAGAAGAAGATAATCCACTTCTAAAAGGATTAAAAAAGCTTGTTAAACAAAGCGGATTAAATAAGGCAGACGAAGAAATAAAATCAAAGCTAGAAAATGAAAAAACTACCTTTGATGAAATCCTAAGAATGGTAACAGAGCTTTCAGAAAAATATAATCTTACAAAAGCTGAAGAACTTAAACTAATGGAAGATAACGAGGAGTCAATCAAAAAACTAGCAGAAGACGAAATCGAAATATCTGATGAAGTAAGTCCAGAAGCACAAAGAGCTGATGGTGAGCTTAACTTAGATGGTAAAAAATACACCATAATAACTCGCTTTGAAACTTCAAATGCAGTAGGTCCTATTGCTATAGGTCAATCATTTACTATAAAACTTGACGATAGACTTACAGTTAAAGATACATCTACATTAAAGTCAATTTATTATAAAGGCAAGGAGATTGCTAGACCATCATATGATTCAAATACAAATGCTATAAAATACATGGTAACAACACCTATTTCAGATAGTATAAGTATACCTCTAAGAGTTGACGTTGACTACAACGTACAAAAAGTAAAAGAATTAGATGGTAATGCTAGTAAACACTCTATCAAAAACTCAATTTCAGGAGTTGGAGTTGTAAAACCGGTAAGTCTACCAGAAACTGTTGTAGATAACGAGGGCAATATAATAAATCAAATAGTTGAACCTGATAAAAAAGGCGTATATGAAATCGTAGAACAAGGCGATGACTATAAGGTTTATATGGATGCTTTCGGTACACCAGTAGTAGAAAATGGAAAATTAAAAGCAATAGACTGGTCAATAAGTTTTTCTGGAACTAAAGATTTGCTAGCCTTAGGATTAGTATCCAATGCAACTTTAGTAAAAGGATCTGGTTTAAAAGACTTTGAAAGTATTTTATTAAATGGAAAACCTGTCCAAGTTGGAGATCTTAGCAATAACCCAATAGAAGGACAATTTGGAATAGTAAAATCTAAAAACCATACGCTTTCTTTTAACACAAAAGAAGTTAAATTTAACTTTAGAACACCAGTAGAAGACACTCCTCAAGCTAAATATGTAATAGATCTTTCTGTAATTTTAAAAGCAAAGAATAAATCTGGTGCAGTTAGACTTATATTTGATAAAGGCTTTGACGAAGAGACTATAAAAGAAGAAACATCTAAGCGTGTTGACATGAATAACAGAACAACAATACTTGGAGAATTTTCAAGTGAAAGTTCTGCAACATGGACTATAACAGATCAGGTTTCTGCTGGAGATAAGGATGTTAAATTTCCACTAGCAACTAGGGAATTAACTGGGAACCAAACCCTAGCATCTGCAAAGATGGCGGTTTATGGATTAGACACAGATGGTAAGATGGTAGTTAAACAAACAGTAACAGATCTTAACCGTCAAATCCCTGAAAAAGGAACAAACCCAGCTGATGTCCAACTACCAGGTAGAATAGCAGTATATGAATATAAAACAAATTTAGTAGAATCTGAAGTAGGCTACTCATTATCTGGGGTAAATATCACCAAATACCAAGATATTAAAGTAAATCAAAAATGGAACAAGAGTGCTTCTATACCTGCTACTATTCCAGACCAAAAAATAGAAGTACAAGACCAAAATGGAAAAAGTTTAAAAACTTTTGATATTCCAGGTAGAACTGATCAAGTTTTTGAAAGAGACCTAACTTTAGATAATGTAAAATACTTCAATATAAAAAATGATGGTACAGAAGAAAGAATTCATCATAAACTAGTACAGGATTTGCCTAAAGATGGGCAGTATTCTTATATAGAAGGCTATAATTACCAAAAATCTGATGACAAAGTTTACTATATACTAAATTATATTGGAGAGGATCTACCAACTGGTAGTGCAACATTAAAAGTTGTCAAAACAGATTCAAAAGATCCTAATAAAAAATTAGCTGGAGCTAAATTTACTCTAGTTAATCCAAAATACAAAGTAGAGCTTGAGACAGACCCTAATGGCGAAATAAAGTTTTCTAACTTAGAACCAGGAAAATACACCTTAGTAGAAAATAGTGCACCAGTAGGTTACAAGAATAAAGCAAACAATATTACAGTAGATGTAGCAAATGATGGCAAGGTTACACTACAAGGCGAAGATATCTTTGTTGATGGTGGTACTATCAAAACTGAAATTATAGAACATGACCAAGCACCTAGCTGGCCAGACTATATGAACTCAATGCACTATGGCAAGATTGACAAAGATGGAAACATAGTAACATATATCTATTTAAAACCAAGATCTAACTACACTGGTGGATCTACTAATAGAGATACTAGACTAAACCTTTGTATTGACCGTGGTAGTATAGAGAATGTTGAAGTTTTTAACGTCTATCCAAATCAAAGAGATGCTATAAGAAATCTAATGTTTGAGCAAGATATATCTTATAATACTGTTGGAAATAATCTTGGCTCTAACCAAGTTAATCAAGGCGTTAAGGATGATATTACAGGAAATAAAAATGTACCTGATCCTTTTACAAACAAAACCGGATATCAACTTAAATTTCCTGTAAATAGATTTAATGAAGATTGGGGATTTTTAGTAAAAGTTACAGCTAACGGATCTAATAGTAGCGTTGTTTCATATGACTGGTTAACTGATCCAGATAAGGATACAAGTGCCAATGCAAAGATACAAAAAACAATTGGACTTAGCAGTGTAGAGACTAAAGACGAAGTAGCAGTAATAATTAAAAATGACGAGCTTCCAAAACAACCTGTCAAAATAACAAAAGTTAACAACGACAGAGTACAAAAAACACCACTTGCAAATGCAACTTTTGTATTAAAAAATTCTAATAATGAAGTTTTACAAACAATAGTTACAGGTAATAACGGAGAGGCTGATTTTGGAAATCTTTCTCCAGGCGAATATATAATAGAAGAACAAAAAGCACCAGAAAACTACGTGCCTTCAGATGTAATATTTGTCGTAACGGTAGGAGAAGATGGTACTGTAACATATAAAGCTAAATTTAGAGATGGCTCTGGAAATCCTCAGCCAAACGTAGACTACTATATAGAAACAGAAAACATAAGCGAACAAACAGAAAAGCCTAGAGTCACTACTGTTGAACAAAACCTAGTAATTTCTGAAGGCGCAGGTTCTGGATCAATAGGAAGTAGACCAGGTATTTGGGAAGCATATATGTTTGAATCCCTAATATACACAGCTAAAATTCACGCAGAAAATGTTGCAAAAGGAAAAGTATTGAAGATTCAATTTGACCCTGACCTAAATTTCAAGCAATACGTTTATGAAATACCAGCTCCAAACTTTGCAAATGTTTATTTCAACTATGACACAAATCTTTTGACATATGTTTTCAATGACAAATTAGAAGGCGATACTGTAGATATATCTCTTAGGATCAATGGTATAATTCCTGACAAGTATTATGCTACAGTAAGTGGCGACTATTCCTTTGATATAACTGTAGATCCTGAAGGTTTTAATAAGAGGGACACTTATAAAGTAACAGCTGACTATGCTTCGTATTATGACAATGCTGGCACACCACCATTTTCTAACTATTACACAGATATCTACGAAGAAAATGGAGAAAAATATTTCAATGGTATAATCTATTACAATGCCCTAGCTAAAGGATCTAGAGCCGCTAGAACTCTTAATATTGACTGGATTTCAGCAATTCAAAATAAAAGAGTTGCAGATATGAGTTACTACCCAGCCCAAGGTAAGCCCGCATACACCTTAGATGATATGAAAATATACAAGGTTGAGCCAGAAAGAATTAATGGCAGACTAACTAATGAACGTAACATGCCACTATCCTTTGGTGTTCGTCCAGAACTAAGACCAGATATCTACGAGCTAGTTTACAATAAAAGTAATATAAATCCTGAGGAATATTTCTCAGGAAGACAAGACAAAATATATGTTACCTATGATCCTTCAAAAATCAAAAGCTCTGGAACTATTAATGCAGATGGTCATAAAAATCACCCATTAGAAATAGGTATGCCTATGATATCTGCAAAAAAAGAAGGTTATGTAATTGTTCAAAAATTTAAGGTTGAGGATTTTGAAAGATATAAATCTTTATGGAGACTTTACTACTATTCAGATGGAATAAATCAAGCAGCTTCTTATCAAAAAGGAAATTACAATGAAGCGGCAGCTAATCAGTCCGGATCAGAAATTCCAGAATTATATAGGCAAGTTATAAAACTACCAAACTCTCCTTATACACCTGGTAATTTCTCTATAAAGAAATTTGACGAATCAGATAGAACAAAGACTTTAAAAGGAGCAATCTTTACTCTAACTTCTAAAGATGGGAAAGTTATAAATAGATCTACAGATGAAAATGGAGAAATAAGCTTTACAGAACTTTCTCCAGGAGCATATACACTTGTAGAAAGCAAAGCTCCAAATGGATATGAAAAATCTAGTAGTACTTGGAAAGTTGTTGTCTATTCAGATGGTAATGTAAAAATTACCGAAAAAAGCATAACTGGAATTGGCGAATCCTATAATGGAAAACAAATACTAATAAAAGTAACCAATAGACCAGTAGGAGAAGAATTTATAGTTTATAAAAAAGGCTCAAATGATAAACCTCTTGCTGGAGCAAAGTTTACTATAACAAAGCAAGGTGAACAAACTACTTTTGCTACAGGAACTTCTGATATTAACGGGGTTGTAAAATTCTCAAGAACACTAACAGAAGGAACCTATATAATAGAAGAAACTGAGGCACCAGCTGGTTACAATAAGACAAATAATAAATGGGTACTAGTTGTAGATAATAAGGGCAATAAAGAAGTTTACAAATATTTAAAATCTGAAGATCAAGGCCAAGACCAAAATGGTCAACTAGTATATGCTGACGGAACAAACTGGGTTGACGTTAAAGGTAGAAATACTAGTAACTGGAAAGAAAATGATAACAGATGGACAGGTTGGACAGGCAAGAGCAAAAATGCTGTGCACTTAGGTACAAGAATTATTGCCATAAATAAAACTGAAAAATATGTTATTCAAAGATATGTTATAAATCCAGAAGCGAAAAAAATTGACACTACAACAGCGGCAACAATTCATAGAGAACCACCAAACTCACCAAATATGGATTGGTACAATGAAGATGAAGAAATAAAAATATATACCCTAGCAGCCAAAGTAGGCGGAAATACTTCCGGTACAGTAAGTGGATTAATTTCAGATTTAAGATTTGCAGATTATAATGTAACTGATATTACAACTGATGTTAAAAAATCTAAAGACAAATCACATTATGGGGAATCAAGATTAAAACTAGAGTTGCCAGTAACAGATAAGCCTATAGTAGTAGACGTAAAAGTTCCATACAAGGATGAAAACGGCGAAGTAGGTACTGTAATGGATTGGAGAGAAGATGGTACAACCTACTGGAAATCTGACTATTATAATAAAGTAACCGAAATCATTGAAGAAGGGCCAACTAAGTCTGAGGCTGGAAG
This sequence comes from Citroniella saccharovorans, assembly GCF_035481615.1. Lineage (NCBI taxonomy): Bacteria > Bacillati > Bacillota > Tissierellia > Tissierellales > Peptoniphilaceae > Citroniella > Citroniella saccharovorans. The sequence continues at coordinate 1,423,403 of NZ_JAYKOT010000003.1, read as the reverse complement.
CATTATCGGATCCTATGTAGGCAAAGACTCCTTAGAAGTTACAAACGATAAGAAAACTTACAGATTTAGACTTAAAAAGGTAAAAGAAGGTACTAATGAAGCTATCCAAGGAGCAACCTTTAGACTAATAGGACCAGAGCCACTTGAAGATGAAAAATCTATGGTAACTAGAAATGATGGTATGATAACCTTTGATGGCTTGGAAGCTGGAACCTATACTTTAGAAGAAACTCAACCAGCACCAGGTTATGAAAAAGTAGATACAAAATGGAAAGTTAGGATAGATCCAAGTGGAAAAGTATTTATAAAGGACGCTAATCCAAATGCTGACCCTAATAGTCCAACATTTACAGTACCAGCAGGAAATAGAAGTGCGTCTGCAAATAGGGAACAATCCTTGATGATAAGTTCTCCAAATCTTCTTCAACTTCTAAGCTTAGAAGAGAGAAAAGAAGAATTAGATAAAACTCCAAGTATAAAAGAGATCATGAATTCATTTAGACAAACTTCAATACTTGAAAAGAAGTCTAACAGCTTAGACCTAGAAATTGGGGAAGAAATAGTTTCAGAAGCACAAAGAGCTGGAGATGGATGGGAGATAGTTGACAATGCAAGTTCAACTCAGCCTACAAAGAGAGAGGATCAAAGTTACGATTATGGTCAATTAATTGAAACAAAGATTATTGAAATAGACAAGGCTAATAATAAATATAAGCAAGTATTTATTTTTAATGAAGGAGAAGGACTAAATAGGAAATCTCGTGAATTGAAATTCCACGTAGCTTATGATAACTACAATATAAGTACTAGTGATGTCAAGACAAGGGTATTTCAAGTACCTATAAGTAGTCTTTCAAATATTAATGAAAGCTCAGATATAGATAAGATAGCTAATAAAAAAGATATTTCTTCAAAGATTAAATTCGACAATGTACAGGAAGATACAGCAGATGGACGAAAAGTTACTAAGATTAAAACAAGAAGTTTACCTGCCACTTATTCTGGTACTATTCTTGTAGAAATCGAAATGTCTTATAATGAAAACCAACCAATTGGTTTGGGATCAAATTATAACTTTAATATGACAGCACAACACGGCAATAAATGTTGGTTAGAAAAATCCTATCCAAACGAAGCTGGAGTACCAGTAGTAAAGACAACTGTTTACCACACAATCAAGTTCGATGGCAACGGTGGACAATGGCAAATGAATCCAGTAACGGTTGAAGATGGTACTATTTACAATATACCAGGATCTTCATTTATAGCTCCAGATGGAAAAGTATTCGATGGATGGCTAGTGGATGGACAAAAGAAATATGCTGGAGATAAAATAACTGTAACTAGTGATTTAATTCTTATAGCTCAATGGAAAGATAAAGCTCCAGATCAAGTAACCGTTTCATTTAAACCTGGGGAAGGTTCTGGTACAATGCCAGACGAAAAAGTAAATGTTGGTTCAAACTATAGATTGCCAACTAATGGTTTTACCGAACCTAATGGAAAAGAATTTAAAGCTTGGTTAGTAAATGGAGTAGAATATCAGCCAGGAGCGTCAATACAAGTTAATGCAGATACAACAGTAACTGCTCTTTGGAAAGACAAAGCTCCAGAAACATTTACAGTATCTGTCCAAAACCCACAAGAAGGTGGAACAATTACTGCAAGTCCAACATCTGCAACAGAAGGAACACCAATCAACTTGACTGTTACACCAAAAGAAGGTTATGAAATCGAAAGTGTAACAATGAATGGTAAGGCTCTATCAGCAGGTGCTGATGGAACTTACTCATTCACAATGCCAGCATCTAATGTTACAGTTTCTGCAACATTTAAAGCAGTTGGACCTAACCAGGGTGAAGTAGAAATCCCTTCTAACAGCTTTGCACAAATCACAAACAAACAAGTTGGTATCGAGTTTAAAGTTATCAAACAAGTAACTTATGGACAATATCTTCCAGGAGCAAAATTTGAACTAACTAAGATGACAAATGATAAATATGATACAGTTGATGAAACTTTTGAAAAAATAGAAGCTGTGTCAGATAAAGATGGTAAAGTAGAATTTTTAAGAGATGGAAAACCTGTTAAGCTAGAAAAAGGCTACTATCAACTAAAAGAAACTGAAGCTCCACTTGGTTACAAAAAAATTCCAGCACCATGGAACTTAGAGGTTACAGAAGAAAATGGTAAGCTTATTGTAAAAGCGAGTGGACCAGAAAAAGTACCAGCTGACTATATAGCATCAGATTCATCAAAAGCTGGAAATAACCTTGGATCAACTGACCAGATTAAATATTCATCTAAGATTACAAATATAGATACTACCCTAGGAACTTATGTAGAAAGGATCTATATTGACACTAGAGGATATACTGGAAATGAAAAAATCAATGTTCAAATTCTTCCTAAACATAAGAGAGAAGAAAAGGACTTTGTAAATGCAGATCCTCCAGTTACAATAGTAGGTGGTGTAAAGACAGCTTATAGAACAACCTACAAGATAGAAAACCCAGATGCAAACTTAGATCCAGACACTGTACTGAAAAAGTACAGCTTATCTAATCCTGGTGTTACTATGGTTAACACAGCTAGGTGGAGACCATTTGACTGGGGATTTGATGAAGATATTTTGAACCTTGATAAAGGTGTTTACTTTATAGACATCGAAGGCTATTTCGATAGAAAACCAGAAAATAGAGAAGATGCTATAAAGAAACTAGAAAGTATAGACATCAATATAGACTTCTATGAGGGCGCAAGAGAATTCCAAGAAAAGCAAGCTGATGGAACTTGGAAATCCTATGATGGAGCCTCTTACCAAAATGGTAATATTAATAATGGAATAACAGATATGGATCCTAAACCAGGTCAAAAATATCCAGATGCTTTAGGTAAAAATAATGGTAGAATCCATACACCTATTGGAAAAGGCGTAAATAAACTTCTAAGCGTAACAACTTCAGCCAATATAAATTCATTATATGAATCAAAAAACATGGATCTTCTTTACGATGAAACACTAAGAGTAAACAACGAAACTGTTGACTACAACATTACTTTTTCAAAAAATGGTAAAGATAAAGATGAATGGGCTATTGGAGGAACCGAAGTAGCTAAAAGAAGACTTGAAGGAGCTATCTTTATGCTCCAAGAATACCAAGGCGTATTCGGCTGGAAAGATTTGTCAGAAAAAATCGTATCTTCAGCCTTTAACGGATACTTTGGTTTTAGAGGACTAAAAGAAGGTCGTTATAGACTTATAGAAGTAAAAGCTCCAAAAGGATACAAGCCTATAGAAGGACCTATAGTAGACTTTACTATTAAAACAAGTAAAGAAGATTTGGAAGTAAAGGATAAAACTGGTCATACAGTAAAAATCATACCAGCAGGTAATGGTTATATTGAAATCAATGATAAACAAGGCAGTCTATATAACGCTGAAGGTTATACTGGAAACCTAATAGACTATGTAACTGCAGCAACAGCTAAGAACCTTGGTAAGGTTATAAATGAATTACCTGGAAAAGGTAAAGTTTCTCTAACAAAAGTTGATGAAGCTGGAAAAGAACTTGGTAAAATTACTGATATAGCTGATGGTTTGGAAAAAGGTGCCAAATTCAAATTAACCAGACTAGATATTAAGAATAAAACAAATCCAGATGGTACTCCAGCTACAGACAATGAATATATAAAGATGGTTGACGAAAATGGTAAAATTGTCTTTAACGATCTAAACATTGGTCACTACAGACTAGAAGAAATTGAACCACATCCAGGTCATGTAAATAAAGACTATGTTTGGGAATTCACTATAGGCGGTAAGGGCCTTGACCCATATGCTGACGAAAAGCCAACTCCAACTAGGAATATCACAGATAAGATAGATTTAGTTAATTCTACGATATCTGTACAAAAGACCTTATCTGATGATGACACAGAACCAAACGAAGAGAGTGCAATCTACCCTCATAGAGCGCAAAACTTTAGTATCAAAAATGAATTTAAGGTTAAAGCAGGTGCAAATATTCAGCCGGGAGATTATTTTGAAGTAAAACTTACCGACTCAATAGACTTAGAAGGTATTTTCAAAAATAGATCTCTAATGAATCTTGATATATTTGCAGATGGAGTAGGTACTATAGCCAAGGCAAGTTACGATAAAGAAAATGGTGTTATTAAATATGTCTTTACAAAATTTGCAAGTATATTTACTTTAGATGAATTTACAACAGCGCTTTCAGCTTGGGTAAATCTAGATAAGATTAAGAGCTCATTGAATAATGAACCAGTAGGCTTAGGCCTAAATTTAATGGCCCAAGAAATGAAGACTAAGAATTATAATATCAAATATGATATTGATCATGAAACTTCAAATCCACCTGAACAAGGTGGCTACGGATATTATGATTATTATGATAATTTTCATTATTATAAGCACAATCTTTCTGGAAAAATTTTCGAGCTAGATCCAGATACGGGAGAATTTACTCAATACTATTATATAAATAGATACGGTGTGAGGGGTTATCCAAATTGGAATTTCTTCTACAAACCTTATTACAAAGATGTGTCAAATAATAAAACCATAGATTATGCAAAGATTAAGATTTGGAGACTAAGGGACAATTCTAAAAATAGTAGAATAAATAGTATGCCGGAGTCATTTTCTATAGATGAAAATGATCCTAACTTAGAAGTAACATATGATAATTACTATACAAATTTAAGCCGAATATCCATTCCTATGAATGATGGTGGGGAAAAAATCATATATTGTACAGGTTAAAGGTAAGATTCCAATTGAAGAAATTCAAGAGCTAGAAACCGCAGGACAAACTCATTCATTTACAGGTCGTTATTATAGTAACGGAAATCCGATTTATATTGTAACAACAGGTAGATATGATGTGGCTAGATTTAGTCAAAACGAAGCTAAGGCGAGTGCTGAAATTTCTCTAACAGCAGTAAACCCTATAAACAAAATATCATTTAAGAAGCTAGACGAAAAAGGCGAAGCACTTGCAGGTGCTGAGTTTGGTTTATTTAAGAAAGACTTAAATGGTAACTGGCCACAATCAGCAAACCAAACAAAAACTACTCAAGCAGATGGACTATTTGACTTTAGCAAACTTGAACCTGGAGACTACAAGGTAGAAGAAAAATCGGCACCAGAGGGATACGTTAAGCTTGAAGGACCAGTAGAAGAATTTACAGTATTACAATCTGGTAAAATCGTTAAGAAGTATATTGAAAATGGAAAAGAAAAAATAGAGGAAATAAACACAGCTATTCCAATAGAAATTGTAAATAACAAACCTGTTGAATTTGTAAAAGTTGACGCAGATACTGGAGAAGCTTTAAAGAATGCTCAATTTGAAGTATTTTACAAAGAAAAAATTGACGGCGACTATCAAAACTACACTGTAGGCGGCAAAAAAGTCACAGCAACTTCTGACGAAAATGGTAAAATCAGATTAGAAGTATCTAAGAGTGGATATTATGCGCTAAAAGAAACCAAGGCTCCAGATGGATATTCTAAACTTACTAAAGATAAATATATTAAAGAATTTAGATTAGAAAATGGAAGGGTTCAAATCTTACAAGATTCAACTAAGCAAGGCACTGTTCAAACAGATAGCAATATAATCTCAAGCCAAACAATTGAAATCAATGAAAAAGATAAAACATTCAAACAAAGAATTATCTTAAATCCAAATCAAAAGAAATGGCATTTTGATGGAGGAGATACTCAGCTTAGATTATATGAAGACAAGTGGACTGTAAATACAGCAGGTAAAAAGATAAGATACGCTGTTCTTGACGAAGGTAAGTCTATAAGTGACTTAAAAGAAGAAGACTTTAAAGACTTCGCCCCAAGAGATAGTTCAAGTAAACTTTGGTATGCAGTTGCAAGAATGTATGGAGAAAATAATTATACAAAACCATCACCAACTAGAAGCGAAATCTTTACAAAAAAATCTCTAGTTGTAGAATTTACAGGAAAACTAGAAGACAGTGCAACAAGTCCTATAGATATAAAAATGGACGTAAATTCAGATTTATGGAAATATAGTGAATTAACATATACACTCGACTATGACAAGATTGTTAAAGAAGATAAGGTATATGTAGACTATAACGGCACGGATCCAATCCAAATCGAAAACCGCAAGGCAGAATATCCTTGGACTGGTGGTAATGGTACTAGGTTATTTACTATGGTTGGTATTGCTGCGATGGTGGTAGCTGCTATTGGCTACTCTAGGAAAAAGAAGGTGATAAGATGGAAATAGAAATATCACTTTATAAATTTGGGCCGAGGGGGCCAACTGGATGATTGAGCTGCGGCGAGAGCCATCAAAGTAGATTTACTGAAAAAAATTTAAAGGAAATTTAAAGATTTAAATTAAAAGCCTTCACTAGCTGGAGGGAAAATCCTTCCAGCTAGAATCTAGGCAAAGAATAAAAATCTTTAGAAAAACTTAAAGCCTTTAAAAGAACTTAAAAGAAAAGCTAAAGACACTTAAAGATCTTTTAAAAGCTAGAAGAAAAAAAAGCTAGCGGGGAGAAGGTAAAAACTCCAAAAGCTAGAAGAAAAGAAAACTAGCGGGGAGAAGATAAAACTCCAAAAGCTAGAGAAAAAAACTAGCGGGGAGAAGATAAAACTCCGAGAAGCTAGAGGAAAAAAGCTAGCGGGAAGAAGATAAAAACTTCGAGAAGCTAGAGGAAAAAAGCTAGCGGAAATTTGGGAAAAACCAAAGGTAAGCTAGTTAGAGAAACTAAAGAAAAAAATCTTTAGAAAAACTTAAAGCCTTTAAAAGAACTTAAAAGAAAAGTTAAAGACACTTAAAATTCTTTTAAAAGCTAGAGAAAAAAGCTAGCGGGGAGAAGATGGAAACTCCAAAAGCTAGAAAAAGAAAAAGCTAGCGGGGAGAAGATAAAGCTCCAAAAGCTAGAAAAAAGAAAACTAGTGTGGTGGGAACACCGAGTATGCTAGATTCTTAAAAGTTTCTTAGGATTTTGAAATTAAGTCCTAGGGAAGAAGGGCAGGGCCCTTAAATATGGTCAAAACTAAGTAATCTTAGTTTTAGATAAAAATAGTAACAAAATATTTTTTAAGGAGAGAAAATCATGCAAAAGATGAAAAAAGCTTTATCACTATTCTTAGCATTAGTGATGATATTCGGAGCATTAGCTCCTGTTGGCGCGTATGCAACTAGTCCTACACCTTTAAACCCTTCAGAAGATACAGGTGCTAAGGTAATATTCAAAGTTGGCGAAAAAGTTACAATCACAGTAAAAGAAGGCGAAAACGAAACTCAGAAAGAAGTTTATCCAGGAACACTAAGTGTTAAAAGCACAGCTGCTACAGTAGCTGATGATAAATCAACTGTTACTTATGAAGGTTTATCTGCTTATAAAACACTTAAAGAAAACAAAGTAGAAGTTCCAGAAGTTACTCCTATTGAAGGATATAGATTTGTTAAATGGGACAAATCTGTTGAAATGAATACAAAATTAGGTGCTGATGAAACAACTTACACAGCAGTATTTGAAAAAGCTACTAAAGCACCTGCAAGTAATGCTAAAGCTACAGAAACATTAACATTACACAAGATATTAATGAATAAAGACAACTTATCCGAAGGTGTATTCCCAGGATGGACTGGTCTTAATGGCGAAAAATACAATGGAAATAAAATAGAAGATATTCAAAAATATTTTGGTACTTCAGCTAAGGGTGCAGAAGGAGTATTCTTTGCACTAAAATTTGCTGCTGATTATCCTGATAAAACAAAAGCTGGAAAATATGTTAAGGCTAAAACTGAACTAGGTGAAATTATTCATGATAAGCCAGCATATGACTTGTCAGTTGTTGATGGTAAAGTAGTAGCAGTTCCACAAGCTACTGATAAAATTGATGAAGCAGTTAGTGGATTAACAGATGCAAATGGTGAAATTAAATTCTATACTAGAGAAAATAAAATAAATGCAATAGCTAATCCAAATTATGATGCAAATGATCCTGAATCAAGAGCAAAACTAAATGCTATATGCTATCTAGATGGTAAATTTGAAATTGATGAAATTGTTGAAAAATCAACATACAATAATGGTGGAAAAGTTTTAACTGACTCAAAGGCAGTTCCAGTTAAGATTACACTTCCATTAGTTAACGAAGAAGGCGTTGTAGTAGATGCTCACGTTTATCCAAAGAACACTGACAACGCACCAAGACTTGATAAGAACTTCTCTCTAGATGAAGCTAAGAAATTTATGACTACAAAAGAAGCTGAAGCACTTGATGCAGCAGTAGCTCACAAAATAGCTTTTGATAAAGCAGAAAAAATTTATTCAAAAGATTCAACAGAATATGAAGTAGCACAAAAAGCTTATACAGATGCAGATAAAGCATTAATCGCAAAATGGGGAATTGATCTTTCAAACCCAACTAGAGAAAAACAAACTGTAGATCATAAAATTGGCGATATTGTTGAATATAAAGTAGAAACTGAAATCCCAGCTAAAACTAAATGGGGAACAGCATTCTGGGACGATAAAATGACTCACGGTCTAACATTCGTTACAAAAGACATGGATAAAGCTGGAACTAAGTACGAAGGTAAATCTATTGTTATAAAATACAATGACGAAGTAATGGATACTGCTTGGTACACTTTATCTGAAACTCAAGACGGATTTACTCTTGAACTTACAGAAGCTGGACTTAAAGCTATCAATGGAAAAGAAGAAGAAGCAAAAATTACTTTAACTTATAGTGCAGAAATTAATAACACAACTGTAACAGACATTCCAGAATCAAATGATATTACTTTCAACTATGGTAACGATAAGAACAAGGGAAATACTCCTGTTCCAGTTAAACCAAATGATGATGGAAATTATGAAGTAATTAAGAAATGGGCAGATGGTACTGAACTTCCAGAAGATGGAATTGATGTAACATTTACTCTTAAAGATGCACAAACTGGTAAAGAAGTAACTAAAAAAGACTTAGTTGCTCCATCAAGAGATAACTTTAACACTGATGAAGAATATGAAGATGCTGTAAAAGAATTTGAAGCTTACAGAGATGGTACTGGCGATTATGCAGAAGGCGGAAGCAAAGAAGGTCAAGGATTCCAAAACCCAGTAACTAAAGAAAAAGTTACAAAGACTGACGATATTACTTTCACTTGGAAATATCTAGATAAGAATCGTCAATACAAGGCAGAAGAAAAATTCATCGGTTATGCAGCAAAATATGAAAAGACACCAGGTAAAGGTGATAATCAACAATATAAAGATGGATCAGTTACCGTAACAAATACTAAGACAAATAACCCTGAACCACTTAACCCATCTGAACCAAAGGTTATAACTGGTGGTAGAAAATTTGTTAAGACTAATGACAAAGAAGGACAAGATTTAGAAAGATTAGCTGGAGCTAAATTCTTAGTAACTAAAAAAGAAAATAATGTAACTAAGTATCTAACTCTTAAACCAGCAGATGAAATAAACGAAGAATATAAGAAATATACAGATGCAGAAAATGCTTACAATGACTTTATAGCAGCTTTCAATAAAATCGTTGAAGAAGCTAAGGCTGAAGGAAAAGGAGTACAATATCCAGTAACTATTAATGATCAACCATATAATGATAGAGCAGCAGTAGAAGCTGAATTAGAAACTTTAAGAACAACTAGAGATGATGCATTTAAAGCAGCTAGACAAAACTACGACTGGATTGAAGCAAAAGACGAAAAAGAAGCTGTAGAAAAAGGAGCTTTAGTTCTAACTTCAGATGATCAAGGTAGATTTGAAATTACAGGTCTAGCTTATGGCGACTATGAATTAGTGGAAATTGAAGCTCCTAAGGGATATGCTAAGATTGATCCAGTTCCATTTACAATTGGAAAAGACACATATAAGGGAGATGCTGAAAAAGAATTAAGATACACTTTAGACATTGAAGCTGAAGCAGGAACAGAACTTACTGAAGAACAAAAGAAAGCTAATGCAAAAGCACTTAAAGAAGGCTACGGATTAAGAGTAAGAAATAAAATCGTTAAAATCCCAGAAACTGGTGGAATTGGTACTGTTATATTTACAGTAGCAGGTCTATTAATTATGGGTGGTGCTCTTGTACTAATGAGAAGAAATAGAAGAGAAGAATTCTAATTTTAATAGGCAATTTTCAAAGGAGGATTCTATGAAAAGAATAAAAAAATTTAATAAGATTTGCCCCATTCTTTTAAGCATCCTCTTTTTTGCACTCACTTTTAGTTTAGGGGCTTATGCAAAGGCAGCTAGCTATCCGGTTGTTTTTGAAACTAGCAATGTAAAGACAGGTATTGTCTCAAGGGATATCTACCTTTGGAAGGTGGATAATGAACTAATGGAGGCTGAAAGTCCTGAAAAGTTTATAGAAAAACTTAGGGGGATGGAGCTTTCTGAGCTTAAGGAATTTTTTAAAAGAGAACCTATTCAATTAAAAGGAAATTCTAGTGGAGGCTATGTAATAAGGACAAATCTAGAGGAAGGATGCTATGTAGGTCTTGATGTTTTAAAGGCTGATAGCACCTACAAGGCCTTCCTTTCCTTCAAGGTTCCAGATAATACCAAAAATCCTATTTCCTCCAAGCTAGAGCTTGAAGAAAACCCAGGAACTGGAAAACTTAAAAAAGTTGACGAAAAGGGTAGAGCCTTAGCTGGCGTTGGTTTTGAACTTTACTTTTCAACAGACCACCCTCTAAATACTACTGGTGAGCTTCTAGGGGTTCCTACAAATGAAAGTGGGACTCGCTACGACAAGAATGGAACTTTTAAGGTTCTATATACTGACAAGGATGGATATATAAGGGTTGAAGGCTTAGAGCCTGGAGTTTATGTATTCAAGGAAGTAAAACCTTTGAAGGGATATAGGGCAGAGAAAAGGGAGTTTACTATAGTAATTAGGGCCGGCAAGGAAACTACAATAACTGTTATCAACAAGAAAGACGGGGGATTTAACTTTATAAAGGTATCTTCTAAAAATAGTGATCCTCTAAAGGGAGCTAAGTTTGTCGTAACAAAACTTGTTGACGGCTCTTATGTGAGAGTTCAAAAAAATGGAGAGGATATTATCCTTACTTCTGGCGAAGATGGAAAGTTTAGTGTGGAAGGCCTTGAGTTTGGAGATTATTATCTTTGGGAGATTGAAGCTCCAAAGGGATATAAGAAACTTAAAGATCCTATAAAATTCACTGTTGGTGAAGAAAGTAGTACTAAAATTTTATTTATAAAAAATGACGAACTACCACCTCCACCACCTCCAGACAATCCACCGGAAAACCCACCTGAAAAACCTCCTAAGAGGCCACCAGAAATTCCAAAAACTGGTGATGTAGCTTTTATAGCTATGTGCATAAGCGGTCTTATCCTAATTGCAATGGGAATAAGTTTAGTGAGAGATAAAAAAGAAATTGTTTAGAAATTATTAAAACGTCTGAGTATTCAGGCGTTTTTTTAATTGGAAGAAAGGGGAGGGAAAAGTTTTCTTGCCTCATTAAAAATATTTTGAGCTTAAAAAGATTTAAGTAAAAAATGGAATTTAAAAAGAAAGAGATAAGTAAAAAAGATAAATTTTTTAATTTTATTTTAGAATTTATTATATATTGCCTTTAATAGTAGAGTATATAGAAAGTTAGGAGATATTATATATTATTCTAATATTGTTATTTTAATTTTTTTAATGCCATTAATTTGCTTTGGGAAGGTAGGTCTTTAAGTTAAGCTTATAAAGTTTTATAATTATTAGCTAGTAGACAAGCATGCTAAAAAAGACTAAAGCTTATAAAAATTATAGTAAAGGCTATTTTTTAATTCCTTTTTTGTATTCATTTTGTGTTATAATAGGCAAGTTATGGGAATATATATAAGAGAAGGATTATAGGTGATGGTATGAAATTGTTTAGAGGATTAAAAAAATATATTAAGGAGATTGTAATTGTTGTATTATCTCTTTTTGTAAATGTTATTGGGGTTTTACTCATTCCAAGAATTACTGTAAATATTATAAATATAGGTGTAGCAAATACTGATACAAATTATATTTTAAAAAAAGGGGCTTTAATGCTACTTATTTCTGTTTTATCATCGGTTTTTATGATTATATCAATTTACTATTCAACTCATGTTGCTGCTTCTTTTGCAAGTGATATTAGGGAGGATATGTTTAGGTCTATTCAGGATTTTCCCATAAAAACTTATGATAAGTTTGGGGCTTCTTCTTTAATTGTCAGAACCACTGACGATGTAAGAGGGGTTCAGGAACTTACTAGGATTGGTCTTAGGATGATGCTTAGGGCGCCTCTTATGTTTATTGGGGGAATTATAATGGCTCTTTCCACCAATCTAAAACTATCTTCAGTGTTTTTTGTATCCCTACCTATAACTCTAGTTGGTATTTTTTTATTTACTAAAAAGGTAATTCCCCTATCTAAAAAATCCAGAACAAGCCTCGATGAGTTAAGTGAACACTTTAGGGCATGGCTAAGTGGGATTAGGGTTATAAGGGCTTTTAACAAGGAAGAGTTTGAGGAGGAAAATTTTTCAAAGTTCAATAAAAATTATTCGGATGTTTTTAAAAAGACTGGAGATTATGCAGCTATATTTGCTCCTTTTGTGGGTTTTGTAATGAATATGACCCTAGTTGGTATAATCTACTATGGGTCAAATCTAATCTTAGGAAATAATATGCAGGTTGGAGACCTTATAGGTTTTATTCAATATGCCAACAATATTATGCTTTCTTTTCTCTTTTATTTCTATGATTATTGCCCAAATTCCTAGAGCTCAGGCTTCGCTTGATAGGATTAATGAAATTTTAGATATAGATGAGGAGAAGACTGTAGGTGGAGATCTTATCCTAGATGAGATTGAAAAGCTAGAGTTTAAGGATGTTTCATTTAAGTATCCAAATTCTCAAAGTTACTCTTTAAAAAATGTAAGTTTTGTCTTAAATAAGGGGGAAAAACTTGGAATTATTGGGTCTACTGGATCTGGGAAAACTACCCTTGCTAGTCTTTTGGTTAGATTTTATGATGTAGATAAAGGGCAGATTTTAATAAATGGTAGGGATATAAAGGACTACAGTTTAAAATCTTTAAGGGATAGTATTTCTTATATTGAGCAAAAGCCTAGGCTGATTGAGGGAACTGTTAAGTCGAATGTTATTATGAGTAGTGATACTAGCTTTTCGGATAATGCTCTTATTGATGCTCTTAATATTTCTCAGGCTGATTTTGTCTTTGAAAAGGAACTGGGAATAGGGTCAGAGGTTGTTCAAAGGGGGAGGAACTTCTCCGGCGGACAAAAGCAGAGGATTTCTATTGCAAGGGCAGTTTACAAGGACGCAAGCTTATTTTTAATAGATGATTCTTTTTCTGCGCTTGATTTTAAAACTGAAAGAAAGCTTCGTGAAGAACTTTTAAATAAGGCTGCAGATAAGCTAATGATTCTTATAAGTCAAAGGGCTAGGGCTATTTTTGAGTTTGATAAGATTCTTCTACTTAAAAATGGAGAGCTTTTAGGTATAGGTAGTCACGAATATTTGAAGGAAAATGAAGAAGAATATAGGGAAATTTTAGAGTCGCAGGATTTTTCAGGAGGGGATATATATGGGGCACAATAGAAAAATAGATCCAAATGACCAAAGAAAATTAGATAAAAGCACCCTAAAGACCCTAAAAAGACTCTCTAAATATTTGAAACCACATGTATTTTTGATCTTCTTGACTGTAATTTTTGGGATTGTAGGTACTATTTTCGACATTTTAGGACCACTTATCATGGGTAATACTACAAATTATGTTATTGATAGTTTGAGTGAGGGTAATTTTCTTTTAGGTAAATTTATGAATTTTATCTACAAACTTATTATTATTTTTCTTATATCTTATTTTGCAGAGATGCTAAGGCTTAAAATTAGTAACAAGGTAAAAGTTTCTATAATTTACACTATGAGGGAAGACCTTTCAAAGAAGTTAAAAAGCCTACCTATATCTTTTTTTGATAAAAATCCTGTTGGCGACTTGATGTCTAGGATGACAAGTGATATTCAAACACTTGCCGACTCCCTAAACCAAGTTTTAAACCAAATATTTAACTCTCTTGTTGTAATAGTTGGGATAACTATAATTATGCTTTCAATTAGCCCCATCCTAACTCTGATAACTATTTTTGTAATTCCTCTAACGGCACTTTTTTCCGTTAGGATTCTTAAAAAGTCGCAGGAGCTTTTTTCTATTCAATATAAGGATTTGGGGAATTTAAATAGCCATATTGAAGAGATGATTTCTGCAAATAAGCTAGTTAAGGCTTACAACTTTGAAGAGAGTGCCTTAAATGCTTTTCTAGAAAAAAATGAAAGACTGAAGGAATCTTCTAAAAAGTCTGACTTTTTATCGGGAATTATAATGCCTATATCTATGTTTATTAATAATGCTGGTATGGTCGGGGTTTCTATTGGCGGTTCATATATGATCCTCAAGGGAAGTTTAAATATTGGTAATTTTCAGTCCTTCGTTCAATATGCTAGAAGATTTACTAGGCCGGTTCAGATGGTGACAGAGATTTTAAATGTCCTTCAATCTGGAATTGCCGCATCGGAGAGGATTTTTAAGGTATTGGATGCTGAAGAGAAGAGAGCCTATGAATTATCTAAGGTAGATATTAATAATTTAAGACCAAGTGTAGAATTTAAAAATGTAACTTTTTCATATAATAAAAAGGATATTATTATTGATGATTTTAGCTTGGATATCAAGGAAGGTTCTACAACAGCCCTGGTTGGAGAGACTGGCTCTGGTAAGACTACTCTAGTAAATCTTCTGATGAGATTTTACGAGCCGGATAAGGGAAGTATATTAATTGATGGGGTGGATATTAAAGATATTTCAGATAGGGATCTTAGGACTTTTATTTCTATGGTTCTTCAAGACACTTGGCTTTTTAAGGGCACAATTGGAGATAATATTTCTTATGGTAGGGAGAGTTTAACAGATGCTGAGATAAAGAAATATGCTCAAAATGCCTATGCGGATGATTTTATTATGAAGCTTAATGGGGATTATAATTTTAAACTTGAGGAAGATGGAGAGGGAATATCTGAGGGCCAAAAGCAGTTAATAACTATTGCAAGGGCCTTGGCTCTTTCTCCAAAGATTCTTATTTTAGATGAAGCGACTTCATCAATCGACACTAAAACTGAAAGAAGTATTCAAAAGGCTATGGAAAAACTGGTTGAGGGAAGAACTAGTATTATAATCGCTCACAGGCTTTCTACTATTATAAATGCAGACCAGATAGTTGTTTTAAAAGACGGAAAAATTATTGAAAAGGGTAAGCACTTTGAGCTTCTTGAAAGAGGAGGCTACTACAAGGAGCTTTACACAAGTCAGTTTTAGTAAATATTTTTTCAAATGCCATCTTGGAGGGTCTTCTATTCTAAGCTGGTATTTTTATGAGAATATAAAGAAAAAATTAATTTTTAAGAAGATTTTTTTATTTGTTATACTATATAGGGGAGGGGGAAGATTAATATGATTGAAGTTATAAATTTGACTAAAAAATTTGGAGCGAAGCTAGCTGTTGATAATGTAAGTTTTAAGGTAAATGATGGGGAAATTTTTGGTTTTCTTGGTCCAAATGGAGCAGGAAAATCAACTACTATAAAGATGATTACTGGGCTTTTAAGTCCAGACGAGGGAAAGATTATGGTGGGAGGAGTGGATAGACTAAAGGACCCAATATCTGCCAAGAAAAAAATTTCCTATGTTCCAGATAATCCAGATATCTACGAGAAAATGACTGGGAAGTTCTACCTAAGCTTTATAGGAAAAAGCTACGGTCTAGCTAGTGAGGAAATAGAGAAAAGGTCTATGGAATATGCTAAGATTTTTGAAATAGAAAATGATCTTTCAGCTTATATCGAGTCTTATTCTCACGGTATGAAGCAAAAGATAACTTTAATTGGGGCTCTTATTGTGGATCCTGATATTTTGATACTAGATGAACCTATGGTTGGGCTTGATGCTAAAAGCTCTTACAATTTGAAAAAGATAATGAGGGAGAGGTGCGATAGGGGTAAGAGTGTATTTTTCTCAACTCATGTTATGGAAGTTGCAGAAAATTTATGTGACACTATAGCTATTATAAATAAGGGAAAACTTATTACTGTTGGAAGTCTTGAGGACTTAAAGGAAAAGGCAAAAGATGAAGGCAGCCTTGAAAAAATATTCTTGGAGCTTACAGATGAAGAGTCTAATTAATATTTTAAAAAAGGATTTTGCAGTAAGTTATGGGGCGATATTAAACCCGAAGGCTGCACTAAAAGATAAAAAGACTAGAAATAGATTTTTGGCTTCTATTTTTGGCTATGGGGTTCTTATATTTTATGCAGTTCTTTTTTTGCCATTATGATTTCAAGTTCGCTGGAGTCAGTTTATAAGTTAAGTGGCAAGTTTGTAGTTAATCTTAGCTACGGCATAAGTATATTTATGATTACCCTACTTTTCTCATTGGCTATGATTATTTCAAGTATTTATTATTCAAAGGATCTTGAGATAATGCTTAGACTTCCTATAAGAGAAGAGGATATGTATTTATCTAAGCTAATTGTATCTCAAAGTTTTGGAGTACTTGTATCACTTGCTGTTACGATTCCTATTGGAATTTTTTATATAAGGCAGGGCCTTTCTAGTTTTTATTTGGTAAATGTGATTATTTCAGGCTTTTTAATTGTCATATCTACTGTAAGTGTTCTTCAGCTTGTAATTGTTTGGATAATGAAATATATAAATAGGTTTAAGTCTGTTAAAAATATTCTTCAGATTTTAGGCTTTGTACTTATTATGGTATTTTCATTTTCTGCACAGTTTATATTTAAGCAAAAATTTGCCAGTATTTTTATGGAAAGGATAGGGGATTTAAGTTCAAATATTTTTTTAAAGACCTTATTTGCCAATATATTTTTATTTTCCAAGGGTCTAGATTCTAATCTAGGTATAGGACAAAATGTTTTATATTTTCTAGGTCAGATTATTTTAACTGTATTTTTAGTATTTATTTCTGTAAAACTTGGATCAAGGCCTATGGTTCAGGGGGCTATTTCAGGAAGTGAGGGAATAGGTAAGAAAAAAAGAGGCGAAAAATTTGCCAGGACAAATATTTCTAATTTAATTGCAAAAAAGGAGATTTCTGAAATATTTAAAACTCCAGTTTATCTTATGAATATAGCTATTTATGGACTTATGATGATAATTTTTATAGTAGTTCCATTTATTGCAGGCGGTGAAAGATTAGAATTTAGTTCAGTTTTAAATGATCTATATAAATTTTTAAGTATGATGAGTATGGGAGCAAAAGTTCTTCTTTCTTCTTTTATTTATCTTACACTTACGATTTTTGTAAGCATCCAAGGGCAAAGCGCCTACAGCTCACTTACTAGGGAGGGAAAACATATTTGGCTGGTAAAATCTCTTCCAATTAGTTCAAAAGATCAGATTAGGGGAAGAATAAAGGCATCTTTCTTTATTTCTCTTTTCAATGTTTTGCCTATTATTGTGGTATCTATATTTTTATTTAGGGAACCTTTTGTGATAATAGGACTTTTGCTTGGGGTCGGTGTAGGAATTCTCTATACAAATTACCTAGGACTATTTATCGGGAGTAGGTTTGTAAAACTAGACTGGGATAATCCAGCTCAGGCGATTAAAAGATCAAATGCTTCTTTTATAATGGCTTTAATCCTATTTGCCTATATTTTTTCTTTAATATTTGTACTGCCTAATATCATAGAAAATATAGGAGATAGCTTTGAAGATTTTCAAATAATAGGTGGAATATATTTACTTATTCATATTATTTTAATTTTTATTTTAAAATTTTTAGCTAGAAAAAGTTTTGAGAAAAAATTAGTAGATTTGGGAAATTAATTAAAAAAAGCTTTCGTTAAAATACAAAATTTTAAGGAAAGCTTTCTTATATCTTAAGATAAGGATAAAGTGAAAAATATTTTAGTTTAGGTAAAGAAAAAGCTTCCAAGGTCGAAGCTTTCAGAGTGTAGACAAAATCCAAAAACGCTTATCCGACTGCAGAAATTGAGAAATTTTAAATCTCATAATCCTGTAAATCGATAGCTCGCTAACGCTCAAACAGTGCGATTTACGGGCGGATTATTTCAATTTAAATTTCTTACAATTTCTTTCGTATAGAAAGCTAACTTTTGGATTTTGCTACTTTGTCAATAACTTGAAAGCTTCCAAAAGGCTCATTGAATTAGGGATTTTAGAAAAATCTTAATCAGGGAGTCTTTAAGTGGCAAGAGAAAAGGCTATGAGTTTAATGCTCATAGCCTCTTAATATACCTAAGACCAAGGATTTTTGATGCTAATATTATTTTAGCATATAATTTAAAACTTTCTCTAAACAGTCAACGCTATCATTTGTTTAACCTCAATATTTATTTTGCAAGTATTATGACAAAGGTATATTTAACTCGAGTTTATAGTATAAGTCTATATCTCTTAATAAGCAGTCAATTTCATTCGAATTTAAATTATATAACCATTTTTTCAGTTCATTAATTGTAATTATTTCTTCAATAGCTTTATTATATCTATCAATTATTACCTTCATGCCGTTTGCTCTAATATTTATATATTTTTTTAAATCATCATATATTTCTTGAGATAAACGTGTTGTTTTTACAACAAATGTAACTGGATAATGCATAACCTTATCAATATCAAGTAAATATTTATTATATACGTCTACTTCTGTAACCTGAAAAAATCTTCCCAAAGGTTTCATAACAAAATCTATTCCACCATCGTTTGCATTTGTTCTTCCAGTTTTATATAGAGTTAGTTGTTCTTTCACTAACGAATCCATGCTATAACCAAAATACACTTCAATATTACTATAATGATTTTTTAAAATTGCATATGATATTATTTCAAAAATTCTAGCTTCTGAATCCGATACCAAGAATTCAGATATTTTATCTTTTTTATCGCTGTAATTTTTAAGAGAAATCAATTCATTAATATCAGAAACAAGTTTATTATCTTTTAATTTTAATATACTTATATATTCTTCGCAGATTCTACTACAAATTTTTCCAATATCAAAACCATCGACATATAAATAATCTATATGAATTAAATACTTACCATCATTTATAATAATTAATTGTTCTTGATTTGTCTTTTTGAATTTATTTTCAAACTCACCATTTACACGAGAGTTAAGTGCATGATTTTGTAGTTTTTCTCCACCATATAAACTTCTATAAAAATTAAATAATTTCATATATTCATATCCAGTAAAACCTCTATATTCTTCTGGTCTATTAAAAAAATCATTAGTATAAAAATAAAGTATGGAGTAAATTGCATAGATATTAGCAAGGCTTCTTCGAGATTTAGAATTACCGTAAATAGCTCCCATCTTATAATCAAAATATTGTATTAGTTGGGACTTATTGAAAAATATTTCTACACTTTCAACCCTTTTATTGCTTATTTCATCTGCTAGCTCGTCATTTAATATTGATTTTATAAATTCTTTCATTAAACACCTCTAAAACATATTTAACTGAACATTTCCTTCTTCTTTATTAATTTCGTCAATATGATCCTGCTTAGACTTATTTTTTGTTTTTCTAGATCTATCTTTTTTCAATATTTCACCTTTATATTCTTTAGTTATGCCAGCTCTTCTTAAACCAATTTTAAAGTATTCATGATTGAGTTCTATTCCTATTGATTTTCTACCTAATCTATTTGCAACTGCAGAAGTTGTAAAACTGCCACTGAAAGGATCTAAAACAATATCCCCAGGTTTTGTTGCTGATAAGATTATTCGTTCTAATAATAACTCAGGCTTTTGTGTAGGATGATTTTCATATTCCTCCATTCTATATCTTACTCTTGGAAACTCCCATACATTTCCTGGTACTTTTTTAGTGTTGTATGGTTGAGGAGGAGTCTTTCTATAATCAATCAATTTTCTTTGAGCACCAGTTTTTGCTTCAATCATAATATTCTCTCTATAAAATTTATATTTTGTATTCTTATCATGAGTAATCATAAGTATAGGTTCGTAATTAGAGCCAAACTTATTTTTTGGTTGTACGCCTGATGAATCATAAGTCCAAACAATCCTATTTATAACATAATATTTTTTATCAACATAAGTATCAAGAATCGGCATATACTGTGTTGATGACATAAAATACATTACTCCTTTCTTACTTAAAATTCTCATACATTCATCAATCCATAGCTTACACCAATTAAAATATTCTCCTGAATTATTAAAGAAATCGCTAGAATTACCAAAATCTTTACCAATCCCGTATGGAGGATCTGCGAAAATTAAATCTATGCTATTCGATTCAATTGCTTTTAATACATCTAAAGCATCACCATTAATAACTAATGAGTTTTCATTTTCATAAAATTCGAATTCTCTTAAATCCATGCTTATTTTACCTCACTATTTATTCTGTATTCTAAAATCTCAGATATATCACATTTAAAATACCTACAAATTCTGCCAAGTATTTCCATACTAACATTTTCATCTCGTCCCATTTTAGCTATGGTATGTGGAGTTGTGTTTATGGCATTTTGTAGGTCTAGTTTATTCATTTTTTCATCTATTAATTTTTTCCATAATTTGTCATAGGAAAATCCCATAATCCACCTCAAATAAATCTTCTACTTTATACATTTTTTCTATAATATTATACCATATTCTACAACTTGATTATTGTTTTTAAGATTTTAGCTAAAAAAAGTTTTGAGAAAAAATTAGTAGATTTGGGAAATTAATTAAAAAAAGCCTTCGTTAAAATACAAAATTTTAAGAAAAGCTTTCTTATATCTTAAGATAAGGATAAAGTGAAAAATATTTTAGTTTAGGTAAAGAAAAAGCTTCCAAGCTGGAAGCTTTTTTTATTGATTTAATTTTTATTTTATTAGCTTATCAAGCTCGTCGATTACTTTTCCAATAAATTCTATAACTTCTGTAAGAGGTTTATCTGTTGAGATATCTACTCCGCTAGCCTTTGCTAGTCCCATAGGGTCATAGTAGGCACCAAGTTTTAAGGTATCAATCCATACTTTTGCATAGGAAGGATCCTTATCAATATTTAAGGCAACTTTAGTTCCTATAGTAAGTCCAGCTGAATATGTGTAAGGATAAAGTCCCATATAGTAGTGAGGCTGTCTCATCCAAGTAAGCTCTGCCCCTTCAGGTATTTCAAGGCTATCTGCCCAGAATTTTTCAAGCGTTTCTTTGAAAACTTTTGATAGAGTGTCAGCTGTTATTGCTTCGTTACTATCGAGCATCTTGTAGACTTCTCTTTGGTAATATCCTTCCATAAAGTGAGTTACAAAGTTGTGGAAGTAGGTTTTTGAGATTATTTGTGCTAGTACCCAAGCCCTATCTTCGTCTGTCTTTGCATTTTTTAAAAGGAAAAGTTCCATTATTATTTCATTAGCAGTAGATGGAGCTTCAACAAAGTACATAGAAGGATCAGATGAAAATAGTCTTTGCTCTTTATTTGAATAGTAAGATGCTCCTGCGTGGCCAAGTTCGTGTGATAGGGTTAGGCAGTCAGACATAAGTCCACTAAATGAAGATAGGATGTAGGAGTGGGACCCGTAAGGTGAGGAGCAAAATGCACCTGTTGATTTTCCTATATTATTTGCCAAATCTATCCACCTATTTTCAAAAGCTTCTTTTAGCATGGCTTTGTAGTCTTCGCCAAATGCACTTAGGCCTTCGAGAATATAATTTTTACAGTCTTCTAAATTTACCTTCTTTTCTTTTCCATAAGGGTCAAGCTTTATATCTGCAAGAGTCATCTTGTCAAGTCCATAAGCTCTTTTTATGATTGAAGCATACTTTCTCATATGTGGAGCTAACTTCTCCATAATCACATCAAGCTGTCTATTGTAAAGATCGGGACTTACTTCTTGTGGGAATAGAAGATAGTCTATTGTTGATGGGAAGCCTCTTAATTTTCCTAGGGCCTTTTCTGTTTTTAAATGGTTAAGGTAGATAGAAGCTGTTACATTTTTATAATCTTCTAGTTTTTCATGAAATGCCTTGTAGGCTTCTCTTCTAACAGATGTATCTTTTTCATATTCATAAAAGTTTTCAAATTGGTTGTAGGAAAGTGGATAATCTTTACCATTTGCCTTAAATTCCCCAAATTTCATATCGGTATTTTTTGCCATATTGTATGAATTATAAGGAATCTGAAAAGATTCTTCAAGAGTTTTGATAACTAGTTCTGCTTCTTCTCCGAGTTTATGTTTCTTTTCTCTTTTTATATCTTCTATATATTTTTTTAGGCTCTTATCTTTTTCTCCTGCCTTATCTAAGATTTTATCATCTAATTTTGCAATTTCAGAATCAAAAAAGCTAATTTTTGTCTCTATTTGGTGGAGTATTGAACTTACTTTTTGCAAATTTATTATAGACTCTTCATTTGTCATATCTGCTTCAACTTCTAGAGCTACTCTTGAACCCAAAAGAGACATCTCGATATAGATTTTTTCTGTTATCTCGGTGGCTTTTAAAAAGATATCTTCATCTACAATTTTTCCCTTGTAATTTGAAATAAATTCTTCAGTTGATTTTTCTAATTTTTCAAGTCTTTCATCTACTTCAGCAAAATCTTTAGCCAAATCTTCTAAGTTCCATTTTAAAGAATCATCAATTTCTTCTCTTTTTTTAACTTCCATAGTATAATCCTCCCTTTTACTTATGAATTAATTTCTATATTAATATAATAACATATATTAAAAGCTTTGTGTTATAATAGTAAAAAAGGAGGTTATATATATGAAAACATTTGAAGAAAAATTAAATGACTATGCTAAACTTATCAGTGAGGTTGGTATAGGATGCCAAAAGGGAAATAAGATTATGATAAGAACTAGCACAGAAACTATAGAATTTGCAAGACTTATTGTAAAAAATTTGTATGAACTTGGGGCAGAAAAAGTTGTTGTTGATATTTCAGATGAATCTATTATTAGAATGAATTTTGAAAATGAAAGTAAAGAGTCTTTATCTGAAGTTCCAGATTATATAGTTCAAAAGGCTAAGTATGCAGGGGAAGAAGGCTACGGAAGAATTTCTATAACTGGAGGTAATCCAGAACTTTTAAAGGGCATAGATAGTGAAAAGATTGAAGCTAGCAATAGGGCTTTTGGACTTGCCTTAAAAGATACTATGAAATACACTATGAATGATATTGTATCTTGGTGCGTTGCCGGAGCTTCTACTAAGGCTTGGGCAAAAAAAAGTTTTTCCTGACTTAGATGAAGAAGAAGCTGTTAGAAAGCTTTGGGAAAAGATATTTTTCGTAACTAGGATGGACGAAGATGACCCTGTTCAGAAATGGAGAGACCACCTTGACACAATGGCAAAACATGCTGATTGGTTAAATGAAATGCAATTTGATAGACTTATATATAAGTCCTCAAATGGAACCAATTTAACAGTTGGACTTCCAAAGGGCCACAAGTTTATTGCTGGTGATTCAAAAAACGCTAAGGGTCAAACTTTTATAGCTAATATTCCTACTGAAGAAGTTTTCTCCTGCCCAGACTGTAGAAGAATAGATGGAAAACTTGTTGCTACAAAACCTCTTTCCTATGGAGGAAATATAATTGATAATTTCTCCTTTGAGTTTAAGGATGGAAAGGTTGTTAGCTTCAAGGCTGAAGTGGGAGAAGAAGTTTTAAAAGATATGTTAAATCAAGGAGAAGGAGCAAATACTCTTGGAGAAATTGCCCTTGTGCCTTATGATTCACCAATAAATAATTCAAAAGTTTTATTCTACAATACACTTTTTGATGAAAATGCTTCTTGCCACTTTGCATTTGGAAAAGCTTATCCAACTTGCGTTGAAAATGGAGAAAATATGTCTAATGAAGAGCTTAAAGAACTAGGCGTAAATGATTCTTTAATTCACGTTGATTTTATGGTTGGAGCTAGAGACCTTGAAATAGTTGGTGTAAAAGAAGATGGAGAAGAAGTAAAAGTTTTTGAAAATGGAAACTTTGCTATCTAAAAATAAAATTAAATAAAAGCTTTACTGTCCCTATTTTATTATAAATGGGGACAGTTTTTATTTGGATTTAATATTGAGAAAAAAAGAAAAAGCTAAAAATAGAGTTTTTTTAAAAGTCTAACAAGAAGTTAACAAAGTCTAAAATATAGGGAAATTTTTATTTGAACTTTGAACTTTTTTCTTAAACTTTACATAGATTTTACAATTAGAGTAGATAGTATTTAACATTTGATCTATACAATAAGGATGAACAAAAAATATTTTAGAGGTGATTTTGATGAAAAAATTTTTTAAACTATTTTTACTAATGGCAATGATAGGTGCTTTAGTAGTTGGATGTCAAAAGGATGATACAAAAGCTCCTGAAGATAACAAGACTACTACAGAAACTAAAACAGAAGAAAAGAAAGATGAAAATAAGGAAGAAAAGAAGGATGAAACTTCTTCACTAGGAACAATAAATGTAATATCTAGAGAAGATGGATCTGGAACAAGAGGAGCTTTTACAGAACTTGTTGGACTTATTGATGAAAATAAAAATGATATGACTTGGCAAGAAGCTGTTATCCAAAATGGAACAGATGCAGTAGTAGCTACAGTATCTGGCGATGATACAGCTATTGGATATATTTCACTAGGATCTGTAAATGATACTATTAAACCTTTAAAGGTTGATGGAGTTGAAGCTTCTGTAGAAGATATTAAAAATGGATCTTACAAAATTTCTAGACCTTTCAATATTATGTGGAAGGAAGGAGAAATTTCTGAACCTGCTAAGGCTCTTGTAGATTTTATTATGTCAAGCGATGCTCAACCAATAGTTGAAAAATCTGGTTTCATTTCAATACTTGATTCAGCAAAAGCTTATGAAGCTAAAGAAGGCTTAAGCGGAAAAGTTACTGTTGGTGGATCAACTTCAGTTACACCACTTATGGAAAAAATCGTAGAAAAATTTAATGAAGTTCAAAAAGATATCGAAGTTTCTATAAATCCAACTGGATCAACTGCAGGAGTTACAGGAGCAATTGATGGAACTTTAGATATTGGTATGGCTTCAAGAGAATTAAAAACTGAGGAAGCTGAAAAAATTCATGGAGAAGCAATGGCTAAAGATGGTATAGCTGTTATAGTAAATAAAAACAACTCAATAGATGATATTTCTATGGAAAGCATTAAAAATATTTTCTTAGGCGAACTAAGAGATTGGAAGGATGTAAAATAGGAGATGGTAGAAGTGAATAGTTCGACCCAAAACAAAGCTATTAATAAAAATGAACAAGACTTATTAAATAGAAAAAAGATGATCGAACGATTCTTTGAAATACTTTTCCTAATATTAACTGTAGTTTCGATATTATCAGTTATATTAATTTGCGGGTTCATCTTTTTTAGAGGTGTACCCGCAATTATTAAAATAGGACCTTTTAATTTTCTATTCGGTAAAACTTGGAAACCAACCAACAATCCTCCAGAATTTGGAATATTACCGATGATATTAGGAAGTATTTATGTAACCTTGGGATCGGTCATTATTGGAGTTCCAATCGGAGTTCTAACAGCTATTTTTATGTCTTACTTTTGTCCAAAAAAACTTTATAAACCGTTAAAAACAGCCTTAAATTTAATGGCAGGAATTCCTTCTATTGTGTTTGGGTATTTTGCCCTAATGGTACTTGTGCCATTTTTTAGAAGCTTAAACTTTGGAAATGGAATGAATATATTTACAGCATCAATACTACTTGGGATTATGATTCTTCCAACTATCATTAATCTTTCTGAAAGTGCGATAACTGCTGTTCCAAAATCTTTTTACAGAGGAGCTTTAGCTCTTGGAGTAAGTCACGAAAAAGCTGTTTTTGAAGTTGTTGTTCCTGCGGCTAAAAGTGGTATATTCTCCTCTATAATTCTTGGAATAGGTAGGAGTATTGGAGAAACTATGGCTGTTATTATGGTTGCAGGTAATCAGCCAAGAATTCCTAAGGGGATTTTCGATGGAGTTAGAACTATGACTATGAATGTAGTTACAGAGATGAATTATGCAGCGGGACTACATTTGGAAGCTTTGATTGCAACTGGAGCTGTGTTATTTGTTTTTATACTCATTATTAATCTTTGCTTTAACTTAGTTAATAAAGGAGAAAGGTACTGATGGAAAAAAAGAGTAGAATTTTTAAAATTTTAGTAAATATAGCTGCATTTTTAACATTTTTAATCTTATTTATGGTGATAATAGATGTTGTTATTAAGGGAATTCCAAATTTAAAACTAGATATGTTTTCTATTAAATATTCATCAGAAAATCTTTCCATGCTACCAGCTATTATAAATACTATTTTGATGGTTGTAATTGCATTATTAATTGCAGGGCCAATAGGAATACTTACTTCTGTTTACTTAAATGAATATGCCAAAAAAGACAATCCATTAATTAAACCGGTAAGACTTACTACTCAAACTCTAGCCGGAATCCCTTCTATAGTGTATGGACTTTTTGGGTCAATATTTTTCGTAACTTTTTTGGGCTGGAAATATTCTTTGCTAGCAGGAGCATTTACTCTTTCAATTATGATTTTACCACTTATAATTGCTGCGACTGAAGAAGCTCTAAAGTCTGTTCCAAATTCTTTAAGGGAAGCAAGTTTTGGGCTTGGGGCAATGAATTTAAGAACTATTTTTAAGGTTGTAATTCCTCCAGCTATGCCTGGTATTTTGGCAGGTATTGTCTTATCTGTAGGAAGAATTGTGGGAGAGACTGCTGCCCTTTTATATACAGCTGGTGCAAATCCAACGATTCCTAAAAATTTACTATCTCCAGCTAGAACTCTTGCAGTTCATATGTATATTTTATCTGGAGAAGCTCGTCATAGGAAAGAGGCTTATGCGGCTGGTGTTGTTTTATTAATTTTAGTTTTGACTATTAATTTCATATCTACTAGACTTGCTGGTAGAATTGGAAAGGAAGGAATTAATGAGTAAGATAGAAATAAAAAATTTCAATTCATATTATGGTGATTTTAAGGCTATAAAAAATGTAAATATGAATATTGAAGAAAACGAAATAACTGCATTTATCGGTCCTTCTGGATGCGGAAAGTCAACTCTTTTAAGAGCTATCAATAGGATGAATGATTTAGTTGAAGGATATAGAAAAGAAGGGGAAATCTTCTTAGATAATAAAGAAATCTGGAAAGATATTGATCAGTATGCTCTAAGAAAAAGAGTGGGAATGGTTTTTCAAAAGCCAAATCCATTTCCTATGTCAATTTATGATAATATTGCATACGGACCTAGAACTCATGGAATGAAAAAGGGTAAGGAACTAGATGAAGTTGTTGAAAGATCTTTAAAAAATGCAGCAATTTGGGATGAAGTTAAGGATGACCTAAAGAAAAATGCTATTCAGGTTTCCGGAGGACAGCAGCAGAGAATTTGTATAGCAAGAGCACTTGCTGTTGACCCTGAAGTTATTCTACTTGATGAACCTACATCAGCTTTAGACCCAATATCTACATCTAAAATCGAGGACCTTTTATTTGAACTTAAAAAGAAGTATACTATTGTTATAGTAACCCACAATATGCAGCAAGCTACAAGAATTTCAGATAAAACAGGCTTTTTCCTTTTAGGAGATCTAGTAGAATATAAAAAAACAGATGATTTATTCTCAAATCCAGAAGATGAAAGAACAGAAAGGTATATAACTGGAAGATTCGGTTAAAAGGAGCCAATAATATGAGAGATAATTTTGAAAAACAATTACAAAAGTTAGATAATAGTTTGAGTGAATTTGGAGAAATTTTAAGTAAGTGTATTGAGTATTCAAATAAAGCTATAAGCTTAGATAGCTTAAACGATGCAAAAGCTTGTCTACAATATGAATCTGATATTTATGTATATGATTCTGTTGTTGAAGGCAGGTCAATAAAACTTATTATGAAAGAGCAGCCTGTAGCTAAAGACCTAAGATATATTTCTTCTTCTTTAAAAATGGTAACTGATATGAGAAGAATCGGTAGACAAACTATCGATATTTCAGAAATTGTGGAAAGAAGAATTAATCTTGGGGGAAGTTTTAAAATATTTGATGATCTTATTTCTTTGGGAGAGGAAACGGAAAAGATTGTAACTAGGGCTATCGAATGTAGAAAAAGTGGTGACACTAGCCTTGTTGAAGATATTATAAAATCTGATGATTATGTTGATGATTATTTTTCAAAAGTTAAAGATAAAGTGAAGGATTTTTTTAACAATGAAGAAATAGACAAAGAACTAATAATAGATGTTATAATGATTGCTAAATATTTTGAAAGAATTGCAGACCATGCTGTAAATATAGCGGATTGGGTATATTATTCAATAGAGGGTGAACATATCTACAAAAAAAATTTATAGGATGTGACATATTTGGATAAGATATTTGTAGTAGAAGACGATGATAATATAAGAGAGTTAATTTGCTATGCTCTGGATACTAGTGGATATTCAGCTAAGGGCTTTTCTTCTTCTAAAAGTTTATATTTAGCTTTGGAAAAAGAAAAACCTTCCCTTTTTTTACTCGATATAATGCTAGGGGAAGATTCAGGCTATGATATTTTAGATAAAATAAGGCATGATTCTAGCCTTGAAGATATTCCTGTTATAATGCTTACTGCAAAGACAGCTGAGTATGATAAGGTTAAGGGGCTTGATATGGGGGCTGATGATTATATAACTAAGCCTTTTGGAGTTCTAGAACTTATTTCAAGAATAAAAGCTGTTTTAAGAAGGGTTGGAAAAGATGAAACGCCAGAAGGGGCATCTTCATATAAAAAACTTAAAATAGATCCTAGTAAAAGAACAGTTGAAGTTGATGGAAATGGAGTAGAACTCACTTTCAAAGAGTTTGAGCTTTTAACCTTTTTACTTAATAACCAGGGAATAGTTCTTTCAAGGGATAAAATTATGACTGGAGTTTGGGGATTTGATTATCAAGGAGAATCTAGGACGGTAGATGTTCATATAAGAACTCTTAGGCAAAAGCTTGGTGAGGCTGGAGAATATATTGTTACTGTTAGAAATGTCGGCTACAAATTAGGTGAATAATGAAAAATAAGTTAAATAGACTTTCCACTTTTTTTATAATTATTTTTTTTATAGCTTTATCATTAGCAAATATATTTATTAGTAAATTTTATTTTTTGCCAAGTGAAGAAAATATAAATTCATTAAGTGGGAAAATAGAGATAGAAGATGAAGAAATTCATCTTTCTTCTTATATTATAAGTAAAAAACCTAATCAAAATCCCATTCAAACAATAAGGTCAAAAAGTGGAGAAGAGTATTATATATATCCTGATATAGAAATGTTCTCAAGTTTTATTATTTACCTTATTTTTTCAAATCTTATATTATTATCTTTTTTACTTATAATTGAAGAAAGATTAAGGAAAAAAAGACTTAGAACCGTATTAGAACCAATAGAAAATATGAACACACTTATTGAAGGAATTTTATCTGGAGATAGCAAGGTGGCAGATCCAGATAAGGTTTTTGATAAGTTAACTAGTGTTTATGATGGGGACAAGAAAAAAACTTTAGAAAATACTTTAAAAAAACTTATTGAAGCAGAAAAAAGCAGGAGAGAATTTACTGCTAATGTAACCCATGAATTAAAGACGCCTCTTACAAGTATCAACGGTTATGCTGAGATGATTGCAAGCGGACTAGTTAAGGATGGGGATGTAGAAAAATTTTCAAATATTATTTTATCTGAGGGCAATAGACTTCTTCAAATGATTAATGAGATACTTCAGCTTTCTAAGTATGACTCTGGATATAAGGATAAGATGAAAAAAGAAGAGCTAGATCTTTCTGAAGTTGCAGAAGAGGTAACGGAAGATATGATCCACTATGCAAAGATTGAGGAGATTAATTTAAGCTTTGAAGGCGAAAAAGCTTTATTAAATGCAGATAGAAAAATGATGTATGAACTTGCTACAAATTTAATTTCAAATGCTATAAAGTATAATCTAAAGGGCGGCAGTGTATATGTTAAGGTAAAAAATAAGGAAAGAAGTGTTACTTTATCTGTAGCAGATACTGGTATTGGAATTAAAAAAGAAGATCAGAGAAGAATTTTTGAAAGATTTTATATGGTGAATAGGTCAAGCAATGGGACTATGGGAACGGGGCTTGGACTTTCGCTTGTAAAATATATAGTTCTTAACCACAATGGATCAATAGATTTAAAAAGTGAGATTGGTAAGGGATCAACTTTTATAGTTGAATTACCTAAGTTTGTTCAGTAATCTGAAAATAGTTTAAAAAATTTGAATTTAAGGGAATGATTTTTTTCATTCTCTTTTTTTGTAAGTAATCTAATAAAAATAGAATGCTAAGTCTAGAAAAGTAAAATAAAATAGATTTTTTTATTTGTACAAATTAAAAAAGCCAGAAATTAAGCTTAAGCTCAATAATTTTGGGGCCTAAAGTAAAATAATCTGGCTTTAAAAATTATAATTAATTTATTTTAAAACTGCTCCTAGAGCTGCCATTGTAATATAGTTATATGGCTTATTGTAGTGAGGCATAAAGAAGATGTCTGTAAGGGCAAGTTCGTCTATTGTAACATCTTTTTGTATAGCTAAACTAAACATGTGGATTCCCATTGACATATCATAAGTTGATGCCATTTGTGCACCTATTATTCTTCTATCATCTTTTCTATAAACTATTCTAATCTTAACTTTATCATTTTCAACATTTTCCATAAATTCTGGTTTTTGTAGATCTTCAAAATCAGCTACTTCGGCGTCTATTCCATATTTTTTAGCAAAGTCTAAGGATAGACCTGTCATTACAATTTTGTGTCCATAAACTTGCATTCCTGAAGAACCTTGAACTCCTGGGGTTTCTAATTTTAGACCGCAGGCATTTAAAGCTGCTACAATTCCTGAACGAACAGCATTTGTTGCAAGGGCAACATATTCATTTGATTCAGTTGGCTTATAATAAATTGTTGCGCAGTCGCCTATAGCATATATATCATCGTTTGATGTCTTAAATGTTTTGTCAACTAGGTAAGCTCCACTTCTTTCATGTTTTTTTAAAGATTCAGCTAAAAATACATTTGGAACAAATCCAATTGAGTTTATAACTAGTTCTGCTTTATATTCAGATTTATTTGTAAGAACAGATTTAACTTTTCCGCCTTCACCCTTAAATTCTACAACATCTTCACCAAATACTAACTTTATTCCATTTTCAGTCATAGAATCTTGAAGGTCTTTTGAAATTTCTCTATCAAAATAATTTTCTAATATTTTTTCATCTCTAGTAACTAGGGTTACTTCTTTTCCAATTCTTTGGAAAGCTTCAGCAAGTTCAACTCCTATATAACCTGAACCTACTACAACAACATTTTTAATTTCATCTTTAAGTGCAGTAGCCTTAACTTTCTGAGCATCTTGGAAAAGTTTAGCTACATCTACATTTTCTAAATCTTCTCCTGGGGTATTGTTTGATCTAGGTCTTGATCCGGTTGCAAGGATTAGTTTATCGTAAGTATCTTCAATTTCGCTTCCATCTTTTAATCTAACTTTTATCTTTTTGTTTTTTTCATCTACTGATAAAACTTCAGATTCCATATTTACCTTAGCGCCTTTTTGTTCAAATACGTCCTTGCTACAATAGAATAATCCGTCGGAAGTAGAAATTTGATTTCCAATCCAAAGTGCCATACCGCATCCTAGGAAGGAAATGTTGTTATTTCTATCATAGATTGTAAGCTCTACGTCTTTAAAGTTGTCTAAAATTGTATTTGCAGCTGCTGTGCCTGCATGGTTTGCTCCAATTAAAATAATTTTTGTCATGACATCCTCCGAATAATAATATTTTTGTAAAATTACCCTAGTAAAAGAGTATGATTTACATACTTTCATTTTAACATAGCTTATTTGTGAAATCAAGATAAAGTATATAAATAAAAATTTGTTTTATATTATATTTCAACAAATAATTAATTAAAAGTTATAAAATTACTTAAATTTTGCTTGACTTTTTTAGAAAAAGAGTTTAATATAAACATATGAACAGTTGAACATATGAGAAGGAGGTGTATTATGGCTGATGTTAATATAGATCATTTTAGTTCTGAAGAGATTTTAGAGATCAATGATAAATTACCTTTGGAAGAAGATATAATTGAAATTTCAGACCTTTTTAAGAATTTTTCGGATTCTACTAGGGTTAAAATTCTTTTTGCTCTTGTTATTAAAGAGTTATGCGTGCAAGATATTGCTGATTTGTTTAGTATGAGCCAGTCTGCTATTTCTCACCAGCTTAGGGTCCTTAGGGCTTCAAGGCTTGTAAAGGCTAGGAGAGAAGGAAAAAATATTTTTTATTCTCTTGATGACGATCATATTAGGGATATTTTAAGTATAGGTTTAGAACATGTTAAGGAGGTTTAGATGAAAAGATATTTGTATAGATTAAATAATTTTAAAAAAGATGATGAGGAAGATATTAAAGAAAAGCTAAAAGGTTTGGAGGGGGTTTTAGACCTAGACCTACTAGGCGAAGAAGGCTTTCTTTCTATAAATGCAAAGGATGATTTTAATCCAAAAAGCCCTTCTTCACTATTTAAAAAATTCTATCCATCTATGGATGTAATTAGTTTAGGAAAAAGCTATCAGTATGATATAAATAATTTAGGTTGTGCAAATTGTGCGATGAAGATTGAAAGACTAATAAATAAATCTTTTGATTTTTTAATTGTAAAGGTAGATTTTTCTAGGAAAAAACTTATAATTAATTCTAATAGGGATTTGGAAGAAAAGGACATGAGAAAGATTAACGATTGTTTCAAAGAAATTGAAGCCTATTCTTCTGTAGATTTTGGCATTAAAGATGAAGATGAGGATGAGGATGAGGAAAAAGAAGAATCAAATTTGGCTAAGTCAGCATATTTAATTATTTCAATTTTACTTTTTGCCTTAAGTTTTATTATTAAAAATAAGCTTATGCTTTATTCTACAATTGCTATATCTTATCTTTTAGTTTCACATAAGGTTATTATTAATGCAATAAATAATCTAAAAAAAGGTAGGGTTTTTGATGAAAATTTCTTAATACTTATAGCCAGTCTTGGAGCTTTTGCTATTGGAGAGTATAAGGAAGCACTAACTGTAATGATTCTCTATGCTATTGGGGAATTTTTAGAAGATTTAGCTACTGAAAAGTCCAGAAAGGAAATTGAAGGCCTTATGGATTTAAGAGAAGAGTATGCAAATCTTATAAGTGATGGCGAGATAAGGAAGGTTGAAAGTAAGAACTTAAATATTGGAGATAAGATTTTAGTTAGACCAGGAGAAAGAGTTCCAGTTGATGGTAAAATTATAAATGGAAATTCTTCATTTGACACAAAGATGATTACAGGGGAAAGTGTTCCAAAAAATTTGTCTGAGGGCGATATGGTTTATTCTGCTACAATAAATTTAAATTCTCCTGTTACTCTTGAAGTAGATAGCTTATTTGAGGATTCTATGGCAAGTAAAATACTGGATATTATAGAAAACTCTAGCTCTAAGTCCTCACCAGAGGAAAAATTTATTACTAAGTTCTCTAGGGTTTACACTCCTACAGTTGTAATTTTAGCTCTAGCTATGGCTTTTTTGATGCCTTTAGTTACTGATATTCCATTTAAAGATTGGGTCTATAGGTCTTTGGTATTTTTAGTTGCATCTTGCCCTTGCGCATTAGTTATTTCAATCCCACTTGGATTTTTTGCTGGAATTGGAAAGTCTTCCAGTGAAGGAATTTTGGTTAAGGGTTCTGGAGTTTTGGAACGTGCAAGCAAGGCTAATCATTTAGTTTTTGACAAGACTGGTACTCTTACAAAAGGTAATTTTAAAGTTACAGAAGTTATTTCAAAAGGTGAAAGTAGGGAAGAAATTCTAAAACTAGCTGCCATGGCTGAGCAAAACTCTAATCATCCTATAAGTAAGTCAATAAAGGCTGAAGTTAGAGATTTTACCTTTAGAGAAGATGTTCAAAGTGAAGACTTTAGGGGAGAAGGCTTAGTTAGCATAGTTAATGGAGATAAGATTTATGTAGGTAATGAAAAGCTGATGAATAGATTTTCTATTGATTTTGAAGAAGTAAATACTATTGCAACTAAGGCCTATGTCGCAAAGAATGAAAAATATCTTGGATGTATTATTATTGAAGATGAAATTAAAGAAGAAGTAAGAAGTTTTATTAAAAATTCAGAAAGTCTTGGAATAAAAGAAACAAGTATTTTAAGTGGGGATAATAAAGAAATTACAAAAGAAGTGGCAAATAAACTTGCTATTAAAAATGCTTATGGGGAGCTTTTCCCTGAAGATAAGAGAAGAATAGTTGAAGATCTTAAAAAAGACTATAGTGTATTATTTGTTGGAGATGGATTAAATGATGCGCCTGTTATGCTTGAAGCAGATGTTTCTCTAAGTATGGGATATAAGGGAGAAGATGGAGCCGTTGAAGCAAGTGATGCTGTAATTATGAATGATGATATAAGTCTCATTGGCAAGTTTTTGAAAATTTCTAAAAAAACTTTAAGAGTAGTTAGACAAAATATTATCTTTGCCCTTCTTTTTAAATTAATTGTTTTAGTTTTAGGCTTTTTTGGAAAAGCAGATATGGCTATTGCCATTTTCGCAGATACCGGAGTTGCCCTACTTGCTATCTTAAATGCTGTAAGAATTTTATTTACTAAGTTTTAATTTTTAGTCTAAAAGTTAGAAGTCTAGCTTTTAGACTTTTTTTATTGGCATAAAAATATTTTTCAAAAGATATTTAAAAAATCATTTTAAAAAAACGTTTTTTGTGTTAGAATATCTTTATCAAAATAAATATTTTGGAGGATGGAATGGATAATACCAAAAGGAAAAAGGAAATTGGCCTTGATACCTTTATCACTTTATTTGTTGTAGTTGGAATGTTTACCTACATAGCTTCAGTTATGGGAGTTGGTAATATGTTTAATACTCTTATGGCCACTGCCCATGACCTACTTTTAAATACTGTGTTTTTCATAATGGCTATAGCTGTTCTTACAGGGGCTCTTTCAAAACTTTTTTCAGAGTTTGGAGTTATTGCTCTAGTAAATAAGATTATCTCACCTATTATGAAGCCTTTATACAATCTTCCTGGAGCTGCTGCTCTTGGAGTTGTAACAACTTTCTTATCTGATAATCCAGCAATTATTGGACTTGCTGCTGATAGTGGATTTAAAAAATATTTTAAAGATTGGCAGATTCCAACTCTTTGTAACTTAGGAACATCTTTTGGGATGGGACTTATTGTATGGACTTTTCTTTCTAGTCAGGGTAATGGAAGCGAATATATGAAGGCTGCTAGTATTGGCCTTTTAGGAGCT
This sequence comes from Citroniella saccharovorans, assembly GCF_035481615.1. Taxonomy (NCBI): domain Bacteria; kingdom Bacillati; phylum Bacillota; class Tissierellia; order Tissierellales; family Peptoniphilaceae; genus Citroniella; species Citroniella saccharovorans. The sequence goes on along the minus strand of NZ_JAYKOT010000003.1, from coordinate 1,387,860 downwards.
GTTATAGGCTCTATTGTTTCTGTTAGGGTTATGATGATTTTCACAAAGAAATTTTTTGGATATGACAAGGAAAAAGAGGCTTTACAAAAGCTCGCAAAAAGTGATGGATATAGGGAAATAACTGAAGGCTCTACAGTAGAGAGAGTTTTAAATGCTTTACTTGAAGGCGGCAAAAACGGAGTTCAAATTGGTTTTGATATTATACCTGGAGTAGTTGTTATATGTAGTTTGGTTATGATATTAACTTATAAGGGCTCAGTTGATCCTCAAACTGGAAATATGGTTTATACTGGTGCAGCTTATGAAGGAGTTGCTTTGATTCCTAAAGTTGGAGCTTTTCTTTCTCCAGTTTTAAATACTCTTTTTGGATTTACTTCCAATGAAGCTATCGCTTTTCCACTTACAGCTTTAGGAAGTGTTGGGGCGGCTCTTGGAATGGTTCCAAAACTACTTACAGACGGTTCAATTACTGCAAATGATATAGCTGTATTTACAGCTCTTGGAATGTGCTGGTCAGGATATCTTTCAACTCATGTTGGTATGATGGATGCACTTGGAGTTAGAAAACTTGCTCCTAAGGCAATTTTATCTCATACACTTGGCGGACTAGCAGCAGGTATTTCAGCTCACTTTTTGTTTTTACTATTAGGATAATAAAAAAGCTATAGGGCCAAAAAATGACCTTATAGCTTTATTTTTTTAGAAAATTTAACCATTAATTAGACTATCTATAACTTTGTTTGCAAGTTTTCCATCAACACTTGCCCCATGTTCTGCCATTAAATTTTTCATAATTAGGCCTTTAGATTTTGGAGATTTGTCTAAAGAATTATCTTCAATAATTTTTTCTATAATATTTTTTAATTCGTCTTCGGATAATTGTTTAGGAAGATAAGATTCAATAATTTCTATTCTCTTTTTTGTCTCTTCAATAAGGTCAGCGTGGTCACTAGGTAGTGATTCTAGAGTGTCTTTTGCCTGCTTAAGTTCAGACTTTACAATCTTCATTCCCTCATCTTTTTGAATTTCTCTTTTAGCTTCTTTTTCCATTAGTAGAACGCCATTCATTATATTTGAAATTACTGAAGCTTTAAGCCTATCTTTTTCCTTCATTGCTAACATTTTATCTTTTCTTAAATCATTTAAAAATCCCATATTATCTCCTTATATTATTTTCTTTACTATTTTTTCTATATCTATATTGTAATAGTCTTCAATCCTTCCAGCATCTACAAGTTCTTTTGCTTTTGGATCAATTGGTAGAGAACCTAGAGCAGAGATTTGAAGTTTTTCTGAAAATTCATTAAGTCTACTTTTACCAAATATTTCATATTTTTTTCTAGTGTCTGGTGTTATAAAATAAGACATATTTTCTATTAGACCAAGAATTTTCATATTCATTTTTTTAGCCATATTAACTTGTTTTTCGACAATTAGGCTAACTAAGTCGCCAGGAGATGAAACTATAATTATTCCATCTAATGGAAAACTTTGAAAGGCTGTTAGGGTTACATCGCCTGTTCCTGGAGGCATATCTACAAACATTATATCAACATCATTCCAGTAGACGTCAGTGTAGAACTGACTCATAACTCCTGAAATTACAGGACCTCTCCATATAACTGGATCGGTTTCATTTTCTAAAAGTAGGCCCACGCTCATTATTTGTATGCCTGATTTAGTTATGGCTGGAAGGATGAGTCCATCTGATTGGAGGGCATTTTCATGAATTCCAAATGATTTTGGAATAGATGCCCCAGTAATATCTGCATCTAATATAGCTACCCTCTTTCCAAGTTTTGCTGCGTGAACTGCAAGACTAGAAGATACAAAACTCTTTCCTACTCCGCCTTTTCCACTTAAAACTCCAATTACTTTTTTAACTCTTGATTTATCATTTAACCTAAGTTTATTTAAAACTGGATTATGTGACTTTGATATTTGTGCATTTGTTTCCAAGTAATAATCACTTCCTTCTTCTTTAGATTATATCATAAATATATTTTTTGTTTAAACAAAGTTTATAAATTTATTTTAATATATTAGAAAAAAAGCATACTGGACCTAGTGATTTTATAATATTTAAATAAATTCATTTCTAAAAAATATATCTTTTATAATTACGAGTCTTATGTTATAATTGTTTTATAAAATTAAATAATAAGAAGGCTTAGACCCAGTACTTATTTTTTAAGGAATTACAACTAAGCTATTTCTTTAAACTTATCATTTTAGATAAATTTGAGGCTATTTAATGGCAAAGGAGGGTGGTACCACGGCTCAGTCGTCCCTTTATCATTAATAGCTATTTTTTTTAGGAGGGAAAAATGAATATTATTGACGAGTTAAAAGAAAGAGGATATTTTGAGCAGGCAACATTTGAAGATGAGTTAAGTGAATTATTAGAAAAAGAAAGAGTTAAATTTTATATTGGATTTGATGCTACAGCAGACTCTTTAACCATAGGACACTTTATTCAAATTATGGTTATGATGAGAATGCAAAAACATGGACATATTCCAATTGCACTTCTAGGAGGGGGAACTACTATGATAGGCGATCCTTCTGGAAGAAATGATATGAGAAGTTTAATGACTGAAGAAACAATTGATGAAAATGCTAGAAGATTTCAGGAACAAATGTCTAGATTTTTAGATTTTTCTGATGGAAATGGCATTATTGAAAATAATAAAGACTGGCTAAGAAATTTAAATTTCCTAGAATTTGCAAGAGATATAGGAACTCATTTCAATGTAAATCAAATGCTAAATCTAGATATTTATAAAAATAGGTTAGAAAAAGGTCTTACCTACTTTGAACTTTCCTATATGCTGCTTCAGTCCTATGACTACTTAGTTTTATATGATAAACATAAGTGTAAATTACAGATGGGCGGATCTGACCAATGGGCAAATATTCTTGGAGGTTATGACCTTGTTAGAAAATTAAGAGATGATAAGGTTTATGCAATGACCTTCAAACTTCTAACTAAGGCTGACGGAACTAAGATGGGAAAAAGCCAAAAGGGCGCTGTTTGGTTAGATGAAAATAAAACTTCTGTAAATGAACTTTTCCAATATATGAGAAACGTTGAAGATGTTAAAGTTTGTGAATACCTTCTTATGCTAACTTTCCTTGATACAGAAGAGTGTAAGAGACTTGGAGCTTTGGAAGGTGAGAAGATTAATGAGGCTAAAGAAATTCTTGCCTATGAAGTTTGTAAGATTATCCATGGAGAAGAAAAGGCTAAGGCTGCACTTGAAGCTGCTAGAGCTGTTTTTGAAAAAGGAATTTCTTCAGAAAATATGGATACATTTGTCCTAGAAGAAGGAGAAATAGGCCTACTTGATCTACTTACAAAAATTGGATTTACTAAGTCAAATTCTGAAGCAAGAAGACTTGTTATGGGAAATGCAATTAGTGTAAATAGAGAAAAAGTTACTGATCCAAAACTTCTTATTGATGATAATAGTTTTAAGGAAGGTGAGCTTATCTTACAAAAGGGAAAGAAAAATTTTGTAAGAATTGTTAGGAGGTAGTTTTTTGACAGAAATAAAAGATGAAAGGTCCAGGATGCTTGGTGAGGAGCATATTAGTAAACTTCTTGTAAAATTTTCTATTCCAGCAATTATTGGGATGATGGTAACAGCCATTTACAATGTAGTAGATAGGATATTTTTGGGTAATGGTGTTGGCCAGTTAGCTATTGGTGGAGTATATTTAAATTTACCAATTGTTCTATCAATGATGGCTTTTTCAATGTTAGTTGGACTTGGTGGAAACTCTATAGCTTCAATTAGGCTTGGGCAAAATAGAAAAGATCAGGCAGAGAAAATCCTAGGTACTTCTTTTTCCTTAATTATACTTATAAGTGTAACCTTATCAGTATTACTATATTTTAATTTAGAAAGACTTTTAGTACTTTTTGGAGCATCTGAGACCATTCTTCCTTACGCAAAAGAGTATGGAGAAATACTCGTCTTATTTGGACCATTTAATATGATAGGCTTTGCCCTAAATAATTTTATTAGGGGAGAAGGTAACCCTAAAGTTGCTATGGCTACTATGTTTATAGGTGCTATTAGTAATATAATTTTAGACTATGTCTTTATATTTATCTTTGATATGGGGGTTAAGGGAGCCGCTTTAGCAACAGGAATTGGACAATTTTTATCATTTTTATGGACTATCCGTTATTTTACAATTGGTAAAAGTCTTTTAAAAATTGTTCCAAAGGATATGAAGTTAGAAACTTACTATATTAAGGAAATAATTTCTCTAGGCATAACACCTTTTTCAATGCAGCTTGTTTTTAGCCTTGTATCAGTTGGCTTTAACCACCAGCTTCAAAAATATGGTGGAGACCTTGCAACTTCATCTATGGCTATAATAGACAGCATTGGTCAGCTTGTTTTTATGCCAATTTTTGGAATTAATCAAGGTCTTCAGCCTATTGTTGGCTTTAATTATGGTGCAAAAAAATATAGGAGAGTGCAAAATGCTTTAAGATTAAGTTTAAAATATGCCACCATATATTTAAGCTTAGGATGGCTTGTGATGATGCTATTTCCTGAAACGCTCGTTGGAGTTTTTGTTAAAGATAGTGCAAGTTTTGAAGCGATTAAACCAATTGCAGTACCTGGTCTTAGAATTTATAACTCTATGACTTTTATGCTGGGATTTCAATTTGTAGGATCCGGATTATTTCAATCAATTGGAAAGGCTAGAGTTGGTTTTATTCTTTCAATGACAAGACAATTAATTTTTTTAATGCCACTGCTTTTTATCTTACCTATATTTTTAAATATAAATGGAATTTGGACTGCAATGGCTGTAAGTGATTTATTGTCTACTCTTGTTACTACGTATTTTTTAATAAAATCTAATTTTTTAACTCATAATTTTGAAAAAGATGGAGAATTTGTAGTTGGTATATAGATTTTTAGAAGGCTGGAATATTCCAGCCTTTTTTAATAGAAAAAAAATACTACAGATAGATTACATAACTAATCATCTACTAAGATTAAAAAATTAGAAAAAAATTGGACAAAAGCAAATTAGTGTGATACAATAAATTAAACAAAAGTGGTTAAAGTGAATTTAAAAATATATAGAAAAAAAGAAAAGGACTAGATTTTTAATATTGTATATAAGAGAAAAATTACTTATATAAGATTTAAATAAAAGGAGGTGAAAAAAATGAAGAAGACTTTAAAGCTTACCTTATTTGTCTTAGTTTTTGCTATTTTGATAAGTCCAATTACAGCTACTTTTGCTGAAAGTTTAAGAGGAGAAGAAATAGTAGAGCCAATGGCGTAAGTCTTACAATCGATATATTATAAAGAAGAGATAAAATATTATTCTGATAGTTTCCCAGCTTCAATCCATAGAAGAGTTTATGATAGTGGACACTATTATCAGGGTTATATTTTTTTAAAAGCCATATATAAGACAGAAAAGTATATAAAAGTTGTTTATGAAGGAACACTTGATTTAGCAGACTATGGTTGGAACAATAAATAACTTACTAGGCTAGAGAACTCTAGCCTTACATAAGGAGAAGAAATGATAAGGTTTGAATTTATTAAGCTTCATAGAAAATTAATAATCCCACTTATTATAGTTTTAGCCTTACTATTATCATATTTTACTTATAAGTCTGATTTTAATGCAATGAATACATTTATTGAAAACTATAGATCAGAGTCTTATAGGACCTCTATTCTCAGCCTTTTTGCCGAAAATAGTTTTCCTGATAGTAATCATTTAGCAAAACACTTAGACGATGAAGAAAAAGAAAGATTAAATAAGGAGTCAGACGCCTTATTTATGGGTTTTGTATCAGATCAATATAGTATTTTGAAGGGCGAAGATATTGAAAAAGAGGCTACCAAATTAAGAGATAGGGTATCTAAGTATGTAGAAGATGAATATAAAGTACTTAAAAAATATAAACTTCAATTACCTGACAAATATGCATCAGATATTGAGTTTGCTAATTTTGAGCTAGAAAAAATGCTTGAAAATAATACCACCCTTACAGATTTGATGTATGGAAGGTACTCAAGTAATCCAATGAGAGTTCTTCTTAGCCTAAGTAATAAATTACTTGGGATTTTTCCTATGCTAATATTAATATTAGCCTTTACTCCAATAATTTCAAGTGAAAAAAGTAATGGAACTATCCTACTTTTAGAAACTCAGCCCATAGATCGTTTTAGGATGGTTATTTCAAAACAGATTGTTATTGTTATTTCTTCTATAATATATTTTCTATCAATTGTTTTTTTTACAATAATAATAGGATTTGCTTTTGGACAGAAATGGCATAACTCTCACCTAGAAATATATAGGATATTTTCAAATATAGATAATTTAAAGTATCTATACGCTTACCAGCTACTTATAAAGATTTTTTTCCGCTACCTAATTATGACTCTTTTCTTTAGCTCTATTATTATTTTTATTAGTGAAAGATCTAAAGACTATATGGGAGGTATTATTATTCTGCTCTCTGGCATAATTATTTTAAGTCTATTTACTAAGACATTTTCTGGTCTAAAAAACTCACTCAATCCAATATATGCCTTAAATTATTATGAAAATATATTAGGGAGAATTGAATCAGGAACCATTAACAATGTATCTATAGCAACTAATGTAGAAGGTAGGAGTATATTTATCTATCTACCATATTTATGCCTGGCTATTCTATTTTCTATATTAACGGTAATTATGCCAAAGGAATATAAGTATAGCAAAAAAACAAAAACAAATAAATTATATACAATTTTAGGATTTGAATTTGAGAAAATCAGGCTAAAAAGCAGTTTTACAAAGTCTATTATATCTACACTAGCTATTTTTTTTGTTGTATTTTTATCGCTTTATTTAAAGGACATTTGGGTTAAGCGATATTATGATACTTATCTTACTTCTGTATCAGAATCAAAACTTTCTACTGTTAAATCTAATAGTAGATATAGGCTAAGTGATTATAAAGATGCTTATGGGATAGATAGTGATGAGTATAAGAAAAGTAAGAAAGAGTTAGAAGCTAAGATTAAAGAGGTAGAAAAATTTTATGAAGATTCACTAAAAGCTTATAATTTCTATAAAGATAAGAAGGGTAGGGAATTCTATGACTTCAAATATAAGGAGATAGTTTATAATGATATGATTTTTTTCATTACGTATTAAGGGAAACTTTTTTACTAGCCCTTCGTATCAGGAAAGCAAGGCCTTATATAAGGAAATGTCAAAGGGAAATATTCTTCCACTTATGATTTCAACTCACCCTTTCATGTCTTCACTAGAAGATGTAGATCCATGGAAGCTTGAGCAAAATGAGGATAATGTACTTTCTCACTCATCTTTTTACTTACCAAGGAGGATAGAGAGGACTTATCCAATAGACTTTTTAATAATAACCCTTATTTCAATTATCTCTTTTGGTCACTACTCCTATGATAAAGAAAATGGAAATCAGATAGAACTTATGTACACAGAGCCTATCAAAAGAAGTAAATATCATATAAGAAAAATTTTAGCTTCATTTTTAGTAGGAATACTTACCCTTGGACTTATATTTCTTCTACTCTTTATCCTTGGACTTTTAACAGAGGGCCTAGGGGATCCTAGATTTCCAGTAGTAGAGTATATTAGAAGTGTTAGACCTGAGCAAGTTTTAATTGAGTCTGATCCATATTTTAAGCTAATTCCTTTATGGAAATATGACCTAAAACTTATAGCCTCTTATATTTTCCAAATTGGATTCTTAGCAAGTTTTGGAGCATTTATTTCAATCTTTGTAAAGGAAAAGATAAGGGTTTTGGCTATAAGCTTAGGGATTACAGGGGCTTTTATCTACCTTGTTAGCCTTATAAAAAGTCCTTTAAAAGTTATCATCCCATTTACACATATTAAGGCATCAGAGCTTGCAAATGGAAGTTTTATACTAAATTCTTTTCTAAAGTCTAATAATATTTTTATTAGTTTAGTAGTTTTACTAGCTTGGAGTTTATTTTTTGGAGCACTTGGAAGTCTAATAGTAGGTAAAAAAGAAGTAAGTTAGTTTTTTAATAATATTCCCTCTAGAGATTAGTCTAGAGGGGATTTTTTATTTTAAAATAATTTGCTATTCTTTTTTTTATATTGAAGCTAGAAAAATAGTCACTAAACAAATAAATTACTGGCTTTAAAAAATAATAATGAAATGTTAGAATATATACTATATATAGATTTCTACTTTGTCTAATTGAATATATTTTTTGGGTATAGATAATAATATGATATTAGAAAGGAATTATTATGTTTAAGAAATTTCGCTGGTTTATAGATTATTATAAAAAAGAGTACATAATTGCACTCACATTTCTTTTTTTAAGTGACTTAGTTGGATTAATTCCACCCTATATTACAGGCAAACTTACAGATCTTATCTTTAAGGGAGAGATTGGCTTTGATAGGTTTATTAAGATAATTCTCTTTACTTTTTTTGTAGTTGTTGTTAAATACTTTTTTGCTATGGGATGGTCTTATTTTATAAATAGAGCATCCAACGAGATTGAACATGAAACTCGAGATAAACTTATTAGAAAGTTTTTAAAACAGCAATTAAGATTTTTTGAAGTAAATTCAACTGGCTCACTTATGAGTAAATCTACTGGGGATGTTTACGCTCTTTCTGACCTTGCTGGACCGGGAACACTTTCTTTTTTTGATTCAACAGTTTTTCCTATTTGTATAGTTATTATGATGGCAGTTGCTATAGATTTTAAACTTACAATAGTTTCTATTCTGCCCCTTCCTTTACTTGCCATTTTATGTATAAAAATCGGAGATAAGATATATGAAAAATATTTTATAGCTCAAAAATCTTTCGATAATCTAAATGATCAGGTTCTAGAAGATGTTGAGGGAGTTAGGATTATAAGAACATTCAATCAAAAAGAAAAAAGATATGAAGCCTTTACTGAAAAGGGTGAAAAACTAAGAGATGACAATATGAATGTTGCTAAGTTAGAAGCACTAATGGCACCTCTTCAAAGAATAATTCCAGCCCTTACTTTTATTATAGCAATTTCTTATGGTTCATATCTTATAAAGATTAATGAAATAAGCGTTGGAGAGCTTGTTTCCTTTACTTATTATCTAAATATGTTAATTTGGCCAATGTATGCCCTTGGTAATTTTATAAATATGAAGGAGCAGGCTGAAGCTTCTATGGATAGAATTGGTGAGGTTCTTAATTATAAGGAAGATTATGTGGATAGAGAAGATGCGGTAGATTTAAAAGATGAAGTTTTTGATATAAATTTTAATTCCCATAGTTTTTCTTATCCATCAAATGATATTAAGAGGTTAAAAGATATTAAATTAAAAATTGATGCTGGTAGGTCTGTTGGTATTTTAGGTAAAACCGGATCTGGAAAATCTAGCTTAATTAAGCAGCTTTTAAACTTATATAAAATGGATACATCTACTATTCTTTTAGATAATATGCCTTATGACTACTACACTACTAAGTCTATAAGGAGTAAAATTGGCTATGTTCCCCAAAAATATATGATTTTTTCTAAGACAATTAGGGAAAATATTATTTTTGGCGATAAGTCTAAAGATGAAAAAGATTTAGAGTGGGCACTTACTATGGCAGATTTCAAAAAAGATGTCGATGAATTTACAGATGGGTATGAAACTCTTTGCGGTGAGCAAGGTATATCTTTATCTGGAGGGCAAAAAGCTAGGCTTCAACTTGCAAGAGCTCTTATCAAAAAACCTGGAATTTTAATCTTAGATGATACTATGAGTGCTCTTGATAGTGAAACTGAAAAAAATATTTTGACTAATCTTAAGGAAAATTTTTCGGGATTAACTCTTTTAATTGCAAGTCATAGGATAGTTCAGGTTAAGGATCTTGACTATATTATAGTTTTAGAAGATGGGAAGATAGTTGAAGAAGGAGATAGCGATGCTCTAATGGCTAATAAGGCTTGGTATTATAAACAATATCAAATACAGTCTATGGAGGAATAAGATGGAAGATAAAAAAATAAGAGATAAGTTTGTTTCAGAAAAACTTTTTTATTATATGAAACTTGAAAAATTATATCTTGGTCTTGGCATAATCTTTTCTACCATAAGGACTTTTTTGGAAATGCTCGGCCCATTTATCATTGGCTATATCCTAGATAATTTGATAGTTAAAGACATAAGTTCTATAGATATTTTAGAGATTATAAAATATTTATTGCTATATTTAGCTGTGTATATTTTAACTGGAATAATATTAAATCTTACAACCTTATCTTTTCAAAAGGCTGCTAACAATATTACCCTAAGAATTCAAAAAGATGTATATAAAAAAGTTTCAGCCTTTCCTATATCATATTTTGATAGTCTTAATGCCGGAAGTATCGTATCTAGGATAACCAATGATACTAATAGGCTTAAGAGGATGTTTTCTCTTGTACTTTCAGATATTTTTACAAGCTCTATGATGGCTGTGGGGATTTTTATAGTTTTACTTGTTAATAACTGGGTTCCCGCCCTGCTTATAGCTACTTTGTTTCCTTTAGTTGCTCTTATTTTTATAGATTTAAGAAAAAAGACTTCTCTTTATACTAGGGAGGTTAGGAAAAATGTTTCTATATTAAATGCTAAGATTAATGAAAATATTCAAAATATGGAAGTTATAAATAGTTTTAATAAAGAAGATTATATTAAAGAAGAATTTGATGAATATAATGATAAAATTTTCAAAACTCAGCTTAAGCACTCTAAACTAAGATCTTATTCTGGATATAGGGCAATAGATTCGCTAGCTTATGTTGCAACTATTTTAATTTTACTTTATTTTGGACTTGGAAAAATCAAGGGGCTTTATCCAGTTTCGGTTGGTAGCCTTTATATTGTTTTAGATTATAGTCAGAAGATTTTTAATAACTTAAATAGGGTAGTTACAAGATATACAGAGTTTGAGCAGGCTTATGCCTCTGGTAGACACGCTTTAGAGATACTAAAGCTAGATGAAGAAGTGGACTCTAATAATGAGCTTACTCAAAATAATGGAAGTGTTTCTTTTGATTCAGTTTCATTTGCCTATGATAAAAAATATGTCTTGGAAGATATAAATTTAAATGTAGAATCAGGAAAGACGGTAGCTTTTGTTGGCCAAACTGGGTCAGGTAAAAGTACAATTATTAACCTACTTCTCAACTTTTATACTCCCCAAAAGGGCAGGATTTACCTTGACGGTACAGATATTTCAAAGGTTTCAAAAGATTCTTTAAGGCGTGAGATGGCAGTTGTTTTACAAGATTCTTTTATCTTTAAGGGGACTATTAAAGATAATATTTGTCTAGAAGAAGATTTTAGCGATTCTCAAGTAGAGAATAGTTTAAGGGATTTGGGGGCGGATATTTTACTTAAAAAAGGTATCCATACCGAGCTTCTAGAAAAAGCTAACAATCTATCGGCAGGTGAAAAGCAGCTTATATCATTTGCAAGGGCCTATATTAGAAATCCTAAAATTTTAATTTTGGATGAAGCAACTTCAAATATAGATACTGAGTCTGAAATTCTTATACAAAAAGCTATAGAAAAATTAAAAGAAAATCGTACAACCTTTATGATTGCGCATAGGCTTTCTACAATTAAAGATGCTGATGAGATAATAGTTTTACAAAATGGCAAGATTATAAGTCGTGGAAGTCATGAGTATTTACTTGAAAATTCTTCCTACTACCACAAATTATATCTTGAGTCCACTAGAAAAAACAATATGGAATTTTAGAGTAGTTTAATAGAATTTATTAAACTACTTTATTCTATTCGTATTTTGTTTTATAATTGATTAAAGACAATGTAGCTTATTGGAGGAGGAAATGAAGAAATTATTTTTTTTAAGTCTACTTACATTTTTGCTTATTTTTACAAAATCACTTGCTACCCAACCCTTAGTATTAGCAGGGGAGGATAGATATGAAACTTCTTTTAAAGTTAATGAAAGTTTAAATAAGGGAAGTGATGCGCTTATACTAGTTAGTGGCCATGACTATAAAAGTCAAGTAATAGCTTCTTCTCTAAGTGAAAAACTATCTTCTAGGCTTTACTACTTAAAAGATGATAATTTAGATAAGAGGATAGAAGATCTTGCTAAAGATATGAGAATAAGAAAGATTTATCTTTTCGAGGGAGAAAAAAATTTTAGTGAAGATATTAAAAACAAGTTAAGGAATTTAAAAGAGCTTGAAATAATAAGTTTAAAAGACGATAAGGATCAGATAGATATAAATAGGAAGTATTTTAGAGAGGCATCAAAGGCGATACTAATTTCAAAAGAGAATTATGCAGATGGAATTTCAGCAGTAAGTCTAGCTATCAATAAATCCTATCCTATTTATCTGATAGATGAAAATAATGCAAGGATGATTGGCGAAAATTTAAAAAAAGATGGAATTAAAGAAAGTATAATTGTTGCAGGACCTAGTTCATTAAGCTTTAATTTAGAAGAATTTTTTCCAAATCCAATAAGAATTTGTGGACCTGATAGGTATGAAACCAGCCTTAATCTTTTTGAAAAATATTATCCTAAGTCAGATAGTATTGTTATTACAAAGGGGGACAATTTTGCGGATGCTATTTTATCTGGACCAGTTTCATATCAGAACTCAACAATAACCCTATTAGTTAAAGAAAAACTCTCTGACTTAGATTTTTATAATTTAGATTATAAAAGGCTTACAGTTGTTGGTGGGAGACTTGATAGAGTTAGAAAGAAGGATTATGACAAGGTTCTTTATTTAAGTCCCCACCAAGACGATGAATTAGTTTTCTTTGCACCAGCTATAAGGGAAGATTTAAAAGCTGGCAAGGAAGTTTATATTGCCCTACTTACCAATGGGGAAAAGACAGGTGCCATTACTTTAATCAATGAAAAGCTTGCTAAAGACAAAAAAATTGGTCCAATTGAACTTATAAAAGCTAGAAATCTTGAATTTAAACATAGCTGTATGGAGCTTGGAATAAAAAAAGAAAATATATTTTTCTTTGGATATACAAATCTAGCTATAAATGAAAAAGATGTAGAGGATAGCTTAAAAAGTCTAAGAAAAAAATTAGGAAATGATATTTTGATAAAAGCCCTATCACCTTACAAATATGAGTTAAATAGAGACCATAGTCTAATTGGTAGGGTTACTAAAAAATTTGCTATAGAAAATAATCTTGCCTTATATCTTTTTGGTGGAGATTACAACTTTAAAAAGGGAGATTATAGGGCAATTGTAATTGAAAGTGACATGAGCACTTTTATATCAATTAAAAATGCTCTAAATTATTATAAAAAGTGGGATCCTGAAAATGGATTCTATGCAGTTGGATGGCACTCAGTTCCAGAGCTTTTTACTAGAATGGAGAAATTAAGAGGATCTATAATAGTTGAAAAAATTAATATATAAAAATATAAAAAAGTAGTCTTAGCTAAGTTTCTTATTACCTGCTAAGACTACTTTTCAGATATGCTTTTTTCTTGTGTTTTTGGCTCTAACATATTAATTCTCCTTTCAATAAATAGAATATTATTTAATCTATTTATTATTTAAATTTAAAGTTTCTGATTTTAGAAATTTTCTATATTTTTTTTTGATCATAAACTTTATTTTTTCTTTTTTTCCGATTTTCTTTTTCTTCTCTTTTACAAATAATTTATGAAGATCGTGCTTTGATTAAAAATTCAACCCTTCATTTGCTAGATTAGTATTTAAAGATACTTAAATCATACTATGTTGCACTTATTTGTATAGTAATAGGCGGCTTATTAAAAACTTTATGAAATTTCTAAAATTCTCCTTTATCTGAAAAACCCCATACTCATCATTAGTTTTTTTAATAAGATTACTTAAAGTCAATTAGCTTCCGAACTTCCCAAGGAATAAATTGACTTTTGCTTTAATAAAAGCATATCCTAGAAGAAATATATTTAGGTTCTTTATGCCTATCTTAAATACTATTAGCACATTCTTTTACTTACAAAACACCTATATAAAAATAGACTAGACTTTTAGTATTTAAGAAGTATTCCTTCTTAATATTATTATACCCAGTTAATGTGGTTTCAAACATTTTTTTAAACTTTTTTTATGTTTTTTTATGATTTTACATAAAATGGCTAAATATAGCCGTTTAAGCTTAAATATAATTTTAAAATTTTTCTAAAAATCTTTTCTAATACTAAATTTTATATAAAATTTACATTTACAAGGATAGGATATTTTAAGAAATATAAAATTTATTTTTTAAAATATTTTTTCAATCAAAAAAATTAACTAATTCTAGTAATTTTTGACATTAATTGATATTTTTAATATAATTGAAAAGCTAAGATAAGCGCCTGGTCCCTAAGTGGATGACGAGGATAGGAGTTATCGAAAAATTCGGCGGATGCTCCTAAGGCAAGCGATGCCTAAATTTGACTACAAAAAATAGAAGTAATTTTATTACAAAAAGTCATTATCGTAATTTTATTAACCTCTTAGCAAATTGGAGGATTTATGTGCGGAATAACAGGATATATTGGGAAAAATAATGGGGTAGAGAAAGTTTTAGAAGGACTTTCAAAACTAGAGTACAGAGGCTATGATTCAGCAGGACTTGCTGCCATAGATAATGGAAAACTTAATATAGTAAAGACTAAGGGTAGACTAAAAGAGTTAGAAAAATTAGTTTTAGAGGGAAAAGTCGAAGGAAATGTAGTTATAGGACACACTAGGTGGGCAACTCATGGAGTTCCTTCTGGAGCAAATTCTCATCCTCATACAAGTATGGATGGGAAAATTGCCGTTGTTCACAATGGAATTATAGAAAATTTTAGGAAAATAAAGGATAGCCTTTTAGAAAAAGGATATGTATTTAAGTCTGAAACAGATTCTGAAGTTATAGGTCATCTTATTTCTTATTATTATGATGAAAATAAAGACCCTCTTTTAGCTATAAAAAAAGCATTTGATTCTTTGGAAGGATCTTATGCCTGTCTTATAATTTTTTTAGATCATGCAGATAAAATATTTGCAGTAAAAAAGGATTCTCCCTTAGTTATTGGAGTTGGGGGGGAGGAAGTATATTTAGCTTCCGATCCAGCTGCTTTTATAAAATACACTAAGAATATTATTTACCTAGAAAATAATGAAATAGCGACTCTAGGATCTGATGAGATTAAAATCTTCAATATGGATTTGGAAAAAGTAGACTGCAAGGTAGAAAAGTCAAATTTAAATGAAGACTCTGCTTCAAAAGAAGGTTTTGAAACTTTCACTTTAAAGGAAATTTACGAGCAGCCTAAGGTGTGTATGGATACACTTAATAGTAAATTAGAAAATGGAGATATTGTCTACGAAGACTTTCCTTTTACAAAAGAGGAATTATCTAAAATAAATAAGATTTACACTATTGGATGCGGAACTGCCTTCTATGCAGGAATTAATTTTTCTTATCTTGCAAAGAAAATGCTAGGAATTGAAAGTTTTGAAATTCTTTCATCAGAATTTAGGTATGATCTTCCTAACCTAGACGAAAATTCATTAATAGTTGCAGTTAGTCAGTCTGGAGAAACAGCAGATACTCTTGCAGCCCTTAAAGAAGCTAGAAAAATGGGTGCAAAAATAGTAGCTATAACTAATGTTTTAGCTTCTGCTATAACAAGACTTTCTGACTACTCTATTTATACCTTGGCTGGACCTGAAATAGGTGTTTGCTCAACTAAAGCCTACACAAGTCAGCTAATGGCAATTTATGAGTTTATTTTATATTTGGCAAAAGCTACTGGTAAAATTGACGAAAGCAAATTTAAGGAATATATAGAAGAGCTTAAATCAATTCCTGAAAAACAGAAAAAAATATTGGATGATGTAGGGATATATGAAGAAATAGCTAATGTTATTAAAGAAAAAAGTTCTGCATTTTATATTGGAAGGCTAATTGATTATAAAACAGCTATGGAAGGAGCTTTAAAGTTAAAAGAAATTTCCTATATCCATACTGAAGCTTTTCCTGCAGGAGAATTAAAACATGGATCTATTGCTCTTATAGAAGAAAAAACTCCAGTTATAGCAGTCCTTACCCAAGAAGAAGTATTTGAAAAAACCCTATCCAATCTTGAGGAGGTAAAGGCAAGGGGAGCTGTAACTATTGGAATTTACTCTGAAATATTTAGGGGAAAAGATAAGACTGATTTTTCTATATTTGTTCCAGAAACCTACAAGGTATTTTATCCAATTTTAACAGCTATTTCTGTTCAGCTTATAGCATATAATACGGCAAAAGCTTTAAATAGAGACGTTGATAAGCCAAGAAATTTAGCAAAATCAGTTACAGTAGAATAAATTTAATAAAGAGTTTTAAAAATTAATATGCTTAAACCCTCATAAAAGAAAATCTAGATTAAAGGTAATTTTTCTATTTTAAATTTTATTATTTTATAATCACTTGTTTATTTCAATATTTAAAGAAGGATTAAAAAGAATATTATAAAATTAGAAAAAGTACTTTTATAAATAGATATATTCTAAGAATGAGGGTTTTATTTTTTTGAAAAATTAAAGAGTTTTTTATAGCTCTTTTTTATTTTAGCTAAACACTAAGTAATATTTTACTTTAAATCTGGTTTAATTTACTAAAATATGATATACTACATATTAGACAATAGTTAAGATACTTAGCTAAAGTCAAAATTAATATTTTATTAAAGGAGGATAGTAATGGAAAAAACAAAAATGAAGAACTATAATTCCAAGGATGTAGCCTTATTTTTACTCTATGCCCTATTTGGAATATTTATGTTTTTCATACCTATCACAATTGGAGGAAAGAGTACAATTCCTATCGACCACATAACAAATTTTGTTAAAAAAATTCCTAATTATAATTTTATTTTTGGTATTTTTATGGTAGTAGCAGGAGTCGTTTACGCTTTTAAAACAAAAGGCTGGCAGGGATCTACTCTAAACAAAGTATTTTTTGGGCTTAAACTTACAAGTATTATTTTCTTATTTATGTATGTTACAAAACTAGGTCCAGAAAAGTTCTTTGAAAAAGGAATGTTACCTTTAATCTGGAATGGAATTATGGTTTCAGTTACTACAATTGTACCAATAGGATCTGTATTTTTAGCTTTCTTAACAGGTTTTGGACTTATGGAATTTATTGGTGTATTTATGGAACCTGTAATGAGACCAATTTTTAAAACTCCAGGCAAATCTGCAGTTGACGCAGTTGCATCTTTCGTAGGATCATATTCACTTGCCCTACTTATTACAAATAGAGTTTACAAGGAAGATTTCTACACTAAGAAAGAAGCAGCTATTATTGCAACTGGTTTTTCTACAGTTTCAGCAACATTTATGGTAATTGTTGCCAATACCTTAGACTTAATGGGACACTGGTTAGCTTATTTCTGGATAACACTAATTGTAACATTTTTAGTAACAGCTATTACAGCTAGAATTTTCCCTCTTTCTAAAAAAGAAGAAGTATATTATTCAGGAAAATTAAAGGAAAAAGATAAGAAGGCAAAAGTTAATTTTTCTGATGCAGCAGATGCTGGTATGACAGCTTTTAAAAAATCAAAACCACTTCCAGAAGTTATAAAATCTAATTTTATTGATGGATTTAAAATGGCACTAAATATCGCTCCATCATTACTTGGAATAGGTATGATAGGTTTAATACTTGCAACATATACACCTATATTTGACATAATAGGATATATTTTCTATCCATTTACCCTAATTACAAGAATTCCTGAACCTATGATAACAGCTAAGGCTCTTGCACTATCTATAGCTGAAATGCTTCTACCAGCGCCAATAGTTGCTGGAGAAGGATTCTCTATAATTACAAGAATGCTTGTTGCAGTAGTTTCAGTTTCTGAAATACTATTTTTCTCAGCATCAATTCCTTGTATAATGGGTACTGAAATTCCAATTAAATTTACAGACTATATTTTAATTTGGATAGAAAGAGTAATTTTAAGTATTCTTATTGCAGCTCCTATTATTTGGATATTCTTTAGATAATAAAAAATGGGGCATTTAATTGCCCCATTTTTTTTAATTGTTTTTAAGCCTTTCAAATTCACTCTCTTCTAATTTTTCTCTACGAGAATTATATATCTCATCATCAAAAGTAAAGATAAAACCTCCATATCCTTTAAATTTATAAATATTAAGGTCTTTACCCATTGAAAATAGTTCAGGAAATCTTTCTTTTAAAACTCCCTCTAAGGTCATTGCATTTGCTACTTGTCCATTTATTAGATATGGATAGATGACCCTTACATTTTTTTCATCTTCATTTGTTATTTCAGTCACTATATATAGACATACTTCATCATTTCCATTTTTAACTGGAATAGCCTTAGCCTCTTTGAGTTTACTATTTTCTTCTATTATCTTTTTTTCAATCTCTTTGTCATTTAATATCTTTTCATTTTCCTTTAAAATAGCAAGATCTATATAAAAATCAGTTTCTGGTCTTTCTACATTTACATCAAAATCTTTAATCTTATCTTCTATTTTTTTATCTCTATAAGATTCATCTAGCTCTTCAAAAGATCTAAAACTAAGCTCCTTATTTTCCCCAACAAGAATATCACCTATGGCTTCTTTGCCTGAGTCAATTATATATTTTTTTCCATCTATTGATTTATAGTCAGAATCAAATTTAAAATCTGCTTCATGAGAGACGGTAAAATCATAGGATCCATCATTTTTTCTTTCAGCAAATAGGAAAGAATCGAGATTGTCATCTCTATAGATTGTAAAAACAAATCTTTCAAATTTTCCATCTTTGTTAAATGATGGGATAATTTCTTTGAGATTTGTATTTAATCCCCAAGAAGTTGACTCTTCCTTAAATCCAATTACATATTTATAAGCCTCTGGAATAACATTTTCCTTCTCTTTATTAAGATCTATATTTTCTTTAACACATGAAGTTAGTATGAAAATAAAAGATAAGAGGAGAATATATTTTATTTTTCTAAAATCTAAGATACCACGCATCAAAAACGTACCCCCTTCCTACAAAATTTTTAAAATTAGCATTCCAACCATCACAAACTCTATAATATTCCCAACTTCCACTTTTACCATACCCAACTGCAAAAACTCCGTGCCAATTATAATCTCTTTTTTTTTACATCTTTTGCACCAGGCCTTAAAGTTACTACAAGTGGATTACTATTATTTATGTTTCTTTTTATAAAATCTTCGAGACCATATAAAACTTTAACATCCTCACCGGCCGGCATTGTTAGGCCATAATCTCTTAAATATTTTTTTGTACCATCTTTTGCTAATGCTGCAACACTACCATCTATCACCGGAATTCTAGGAATACAATTATCTAAAGCTCTAAAAGCTTCTGTATAACCATCTCTATAAATAATATTATCTACACCTCTTCTTGTTTTCCAATATCTTAATAAATTCAGACTAGCAAGAGGAACACAAAAGTTCTCACTGTTATCTGATGTAAATTGCTTCATAGTTAATGGTAAAAAGTTATATCTTAAACCTCCTGTAGCTGATGGATTGCCATATAAGTTTTTAACTGTTAAATCATAATCTGAGTTAGCTCTAAGTTGATTAGAGGATTTTTTATTAGCTATATTTTCTTCAACTACATATTTAAATTCTTCATTATAACGTTTAATTCGTTGAATTTCTGCACTTTCATTTATATCATTTATTTTTAATAAACTAGAATTATAGAATAAATCGAATCCAACTTTTATTAATTTACTCTTTTCAAGTTCTTTCGGTATTTTATCATATTTTCCAGTGTATGAAAATTGTTCTAGATCGAAATTATTATCTAAAATATTTATGATAATATAACCTTTTTCTTCCCCATCTTTAGTTAAGTTACAGATTGCACCATTTAAATTGTTATCAAAATCAAAAGTAGGTACAATATCCTTATTTAGTTCATCTAAAACCCAACCATTTTCTTCATTTGCCAAACTATTTATGACTTGATTAAAATAATCGTCTAAGTCCAAATTATCGGCAAAAGATGATCCAAGAAGTAAAAAAGTAATTAAAATCATGTAAACAAATTTTTTCATAGCTTTACCCTCCTCAAATAATATAATAAATAACAAAGCTAGCTTTTGTAATTTATCTTAATAATATCATTTATAGAAAATTTAGATCCTAATATTATAAAATCAAAATAATTTGATAAATTAGAAATAATTTTAAAGTGACATCATGTAAATACGTTTTTCATAGCTTTACCCTCCTCAAATAATTTAATTTAAAAGATAGCTAGCTTTTATTATTTATCCTAATAATATTATACCACGAATACCTGGGACCTAATCTTACAATTTCATTACAATTTTAATATATAGAGTTTTTTCAATTTATTATCATAATTAATAAAATTAATTTTCATAAATATATTTTGAAATTAGATATTTTTAAAATCTAATAAAAATCCCCTCCTTACTCTAGTTTGTGTAAGGAGGGGACTAGCTAATATATTTATTATTTTATTTTGAGCTATAGACTAAAAATTAATAAACAAAGATTTTAGTCATTTAATTTTTGTAAAAGTTCTTCTGTATTAACTCCATGAACAGCTGCTGCCTCTTCGATAGTTTCATTTTGAGATGAAGGGCATCCTAGGCAGTGCATTCCTATTTCCATAAGGACATTTGCTTTTTGAGGTCTTTTTTTCTAGGACTTCTTTTATTATTGTATCTCCTGTAAAGACAAATTTTGTTTTATCTCTATCTGGGAAAAAGTAGTCTAGGTCTTCTTCTACTGTAGCTATTCCTTTGATTCCAAAATTATCTACCAAAACATTTAATACTCCATCTGAAAGAAATTCTGGTAGACTTGGTCCAAGGTGGATATTTTTTATTCCGATTGAAAGTAGGGCAAGTAGAACTATAACAGCTTTTTGTTCATACCAGGCTATATTATATATTATTGGTAGGTCATTTATATCATCTAAACCCATAACTTCTTGAAGCTTAAGAGCTATGACAGCTAAGGAGTAGGAGTCGTTACACTGCCCAGCATCTAATACTCTTGGGATTCCTGCTACTGAACCTAGGTTAATCTTATTGTACCTATATTTAGCACAACCAGCTGTTAAGATTATAGTATCTTGTGGAAGTTTTTCAGCAAATTCAGTATAATAATTTCTTGAATTTTTTCTTCCATCGCAGCCTGCCATTACTACAAATTTTTTAATATCTCCATTTTTCACAGCTTCTGCTATTTTATCGCTAAGTGCAACTACACTAGTATGAGCGAAGCCACCGGTTATATATCCTCTTTCAATTTCGGTAGGTGGTTTAGTATTTTTAGCCATTTCAATAATTTCTGAAAAATCTTTTACTTTACCATCTTTAGCTTCTATATGTTTACATCCAGGAAATCCTGCAGGACCTGTTGTAAAAATTCTATCTTTGTAGGATTCTTTTGGAGGAACAATGCAGTTACTAGTCATAAGTATTGGTCCGTTAAAAAGTTCAAACTCATCTTTTTGATTATGCCAGCTTCCCCCGTAGTTTCCAACAAAGTGTTCATATTTTTTTAATTTAGGATAGTAGTTTGCAGGAAGCATTTCTGAGTGAGTATATACATCAACCCCAGTATTTTCTGTTTGTTCAAGTAAAAGCTCCATATCTTTAAGGTCGTGACCTGAAATTAAAATAGCTGGATTATTTCTTGTGCCAACATTTACTCTAGTAATCTCAGGATCTCCATAGTTAGAAATGTTTGCTTCATCTAGTAAAGCCATAGTTCTTACTCCAAAAGTTCCAGTTTTAAGAACTAGGTTGGTTAGATATTCTTTAGATAGGTCAGTTTTCATTATTTCACATAAAGCTATAGCTAAAAATTCATATATTTCTCTATCTTCAAATTTTAGAACTTCTGCATGGTGTAAATAAGCAGCCATTCCCTTTAAACCAAAAAGAATTAAGTCCTTTAGGGATTTTATGTCTTTATCTTCATTAGAAGAATGTAAATTATTTGATTTTTCGATTAATTTTTCTTCACTTTCTTCGCTATATAGGACATAAGGAGGAAGAAAGTCTTTGTTTTCTAATTTTTTTAAAAGCTTATCTTTTAAATTTATTGTTTTTTTAACTTCTTCTAAAATAAATTTAGAATCAAAGTTGGCATTTGTTATAGATAAAAATAAGTTATTTGTTATTATTCTGTAGTTTGAGAGATCTAGCTTTTCTCCTTTAGCTTTTAAAGCATTTAAAACATAGGCTAAAGATTTCGTAGAATATATTAGCAGGTCTTGAATGTTACTGGTGTCACTTGTCTTTCCGCAAACTCCTGTTTGGGTGCAGCCTCTAGCTTTAACAGTTTCCTCACACTGATTACAAAACATTTTTTCCATAATTTCCTCCTATATGATAAATTTATATTCTTTTTATACAATTATATTTTATCACATTTAGATATGAATAAAAGTATTTTATTTTATTTAAAATTGAAGTAAATATAATAGAAAAAATAACAAGATAACAATGTAAGTACCATTTGAAAACTATTTCAACAATCTATAATTTATGTTATAATAAAAATATAAAAATAAATTAAAGGGGTGTTTACAATGGGAATTAATTTAAGAGGAAGAAGTTTTTTAAAACTTCTTGATTTTACTACTGAAGAAGTTAGATACTTATTAGACCTTTCAAAAGATTTCAAATCTATGAAAAGAGCAGGTACAGAACACAAGTACCTTTCTGGAAGAAATATGGTTTTATTATTTGAAAAAACTTCTACTAGAACTAGATGTTCATTTGAAGTTGCTGGTAATGATTTAGGTTTAGGAGTTACTTATCTTGAACCAGGTACTAGCCAAATGGGTAAAAAGGAATCTATTAAAGATACTGCTAGAGTTTTAGGTAGAATGTATGATTGTATTGAATATAGAGGATTTAGCCAAAAAACTGTAGAAGAATTAGCAGAATATTCTGGAGTACCTGTATTTAATGGTCTAACTGATGAGTTCCACCCAACTCAAATGCTTGCTGACCTACTAACAATTGAAGAACATTTTGGTTACTTAAAGGGATTAAATTTTATTTACGCTGGAGATGCAAGAAACAATGTAGCTAACTCACTTATGATAGCTTGTGCAAAGATGGGCTTAAACTTTACAGCTGCTTCTCCAAAGGAACTTTTCCCTTCAGAAGAATTAGTTAAAGAAGCTAAGAAAATTGCTGAAATTACTGGCTCAAAAATTACATTAGAATCTGACCCTATGAAAGCTACAAAAGATGCAAATATTATCTATACAGATATTTGGGTATCTATGGGCGAACCAGATGAAATTTGGGAACAAAGAATTAATCAATTAAAAGCTTACCAAGTAAATCAAAAGATGATAGATAATGCAGCAGAAGATGTAATTTTCTTACACTGCCTACCATCATTCCACGATAGAAACACTACTATTGGAGAAGATATTTATAAGAAATTTGGCATTGGAGAAATGGAAGTTACTGATGAAGTTTTCGAATCTCACAGATCACTTGTTTTCGACCAAGCTGAAAATAGAATGCACACTATAAAGGCAGTTGTTTACGCATTTACAAAATAATTTTAGATAAAAGGGCGGATAGCTGCCTTTTTATTAGAAAAGTGTGTAAACGTTTATATAATAAATAATTATAAATATAATTCTTTTTATAAAGGGGGAAAAGATGATTACAAATAAAGAGATACAAGGTGCTATGACAATCAAATTAGACGATGTTCTTCCAGAGTATCCTAAGTTCCAAAAGGGGATAAGAAGAGCACCAAGAAGAGAATGTCATCTTAGAAAAAACGAAGTTGAATTAGCTCTTAGAAATGCTTTAAGATACATTCCTGAAAAGTTCCATAAGGAAATGGCAAAAGAATTTTTAGAAGAACTTAAAGAACATGGAAAGATTTATGGATATAGATTTAGACCTGAAGGACCAATTGTTGGAAAACCAATTGATGAATACAAGTCAAATTGTATAGAAGGTAAGGCTTTCCAAGTAATGATTGACAACAATCTTGACTTCGATGTTGCTCTTTATCCTTATGAACTTGTAACTTATGGTGAAACTGGATCAGTTTGCCAAAACTGGATGCAATATAGATTAATTAAAAAATATCTTGAAAGACTAGATCATAAGTCAACTTTAGTTTTATATTCAGGACACCCTGTTGGACTTTTCAACTCAAAAGAAGAAGCTCCAAGAGTTATCATAACAAATGGACTTATGGTTGGCTTATTTGATAATTTACACGAATTCAATAGAGCATCAGCACTAGGCGTTGCAAACTATGGCCAAATGACTGCTGGCGGATGGATGTATATTGGACCTCAAGGTATAGTTCATGGAACTTATAACACCTTATTAAATGCTGGAAGATTAAAACTTGGTATTCCAAATGATGGAAACTTAAAGGGAAAACTATTTGTTTCTTCAGGACTTGGAGGAATGAGTGGTGCTCAAGGAAAAGCTTCTAATATAGCAGGTGGTGTTTCTATAATAGCAGAAGTTGATAAATCAAGAATCGATACCCGCTTTGAACAAGGCTGGGTTGATGAAGTTTGTGAATCAGCTGAAGAAGCTTTTGCTGAAGCTAAAAAATATATGGAAAAAGAAGAAGCTAGAGCTATTGCTTACCATGGAAATATTGTAGATTTATTAAAATATGCTGTAGATAATAATATTGAAATTCCACTTTGCTCTGACCAAACTTCTTGCCACGAACCATATACTGGTGGATATTGTCCACAAGGAATTGATTTTGAAGAAAGAACTAGACTATTAGCAGAAGATCCTGAAAAGTTTAGAAAGCTAGTAGACGAAAGTTTAAGAAAACACTTTGAACTTATTAAAACTCTAGTTGATAGGGGAACTTACTTCTTTGACTATGGTAACTCATTTATGAAGGCTGTTTTTGATGCTGGAGTTAAAGAAATTTCTAAAAATGGAATAGATGAACACGATGGATTTATTTGGCCATCTTATGTTGAAGATATTCTTGGACCAAGACTATTTGACTTTGGATATGGCCCATTCAGATGGGTTTGCCTAAGTGGTAAAGACGAAGATTTAAGAAAAACTGATATGGCAGCTATGGACTGCATTGATCCAGATAGAAGATATCAAGATAGAGATAACTGGATTTGGATTAGAGATGCAGAAAAGAATAAATTAGTTGTCGGAACTAAGGCTAGAATTTTATACCAAGATGCTTTTGGTAGAAGAAAGATTGCACTTAAATTTAATGAAATGGTTAGAAATGGTGAAATTGGCCCTGTAATGATGGGTAGAGATCACCACGATACAGGCGGTACTGACTCTCCATTTAGAGAAACTTCAAATATTAAAGACGGTTCAAATATAATGGCTGACCAAGCAACTCAAATTTTTGCAGGTAACTGTGCAAGAGGTATGAGTTTAGTAGCTCTTCACAATGGTGGAGGAGTTGGTATTGGCAAGTCTATAAATGGTGGATTTGGCTGCGTATTAGACGGATCTGAAAGAATTGACAAGATTTTAAAAACTGCAATGCTTTGGGACGTTATGGGAGGAGTTGCTAGAAGAGCTTGGGCAAGAAATGAAAATGCTCTTTCAACTTCTATGGAATACAATGAATTAATGAGTGAAACAGACCACATAACTCTTCCATATATAGCTGATGATAGCGTTATAGAAGAAGCTATGAAAGGTTATAGTGACGAGTTAAAATAAAACTCTTAAAAGAGTTTTACTCTGGAATTTAAAATAATAATTTTTATCGGCATAGGGTATTATCCTTGTGCCGATTTTTTTATTATAAGAAAAAGTATTTAATATGTTTTATTTTTGGAGAACAAGTCTAGGTGATTTTTTTAAGTTTTGATTTCAATTATATAACTATCTTTAAAATCAAATGACTTTGGGATATAATTATTTTAGAATTTAATTTTGAGGTAGAAAATGAATAAAATTAATTATCAGAAAATAATGGAAGATGAGATAAAAAATATTTCAGGAGAGAAAAAAAAACTACTTCTTCACAGCTGCTGCGGACCATGCTCCAGCTATGTTATTAGCTATTTAAAAGATTATTTTGACCTAGCTATTTATTTTTATAATCCAAATATTCATCCTAAGGAAGAATATTATAAAAGATTAGACGCTCAGAAAAAAATAATCTCTAAATTTGAAGGGGTGGGCTTAATAGCAGAGGATTATAAGCCAAATGAATTTTTCTCTTTCACTTATGACTATAAGGATGAAAAAGAGGGCGGAGCTAGGTGTGCTAAATGTTTTGAGCTAAGACTTAAGAAGCTTCAAGAAAAAGCAGATAAGCTAGGATTTGACTATTTTACTACAACCCTTACAGTCTCTCCCCACAAGGATTCTCAGCTAATAAATAAAATTGCTAGAGAAATAGAAGAAGAAAAAAAAAGATAGAAAGGCTAGCTATCTTTTCTCAGATTTTAAAAAGAAAAATGGCTATAAAATTTCCATAGATCTTTCAAAAAAGTATGATCTTTATAGGCAGGATTACTGCGGATGTATATATTCTCTTAGGGATAAAGAAGATGAAACTAGCAGAAAAATTTAGAAAGAAACTAATAAATTTAATAAACTGGATAAAATAATAAATATTATTAATTCTACAATTAAATTTCCTAATTTATGTTTAAAATAGATTAAGCTGGGTATATAATAGTTAAGGGCATTATAACCCTTAAAGAAATATTACTTTGGCATTTTTAATGTTACTGTATTATTTCGGAGATATTATATAATAATATATTTTATCAAATTTAAATTAGGAGGAATTATTATGGAAAAGAAAACAGGTATAGTTGGATTAATTTTAAGACTAGTTGTATCAATGATAGTTGTTGCTGTTACAACATTTTTAGTTCCAGGAATGTCAAACTCTGGCGGATTTGGAACACTTGCAATAGCAGCTATAGCTATAGCAATCATTCAACACCTACTTGCTAGTATATTTGGATTATCTAGAGCTGCAAAAGGTTTAAGTGGATTTTTAGTTACAGCCCTTATTTTATATTTAGCAGGTAAGTTTGTAAGTGGATTTAATGTTTCTGTAATTGGAGCATTAATCGGTGGACTTTTATTTGGTGTTGTAGATGCTATAATCCCTGGAGACAAACTTCACGATTAATAGTAGTTTAATTAGACCTAGGTTATATCCTAGGTCTTTTATCTTAAAGAATAAGCATTATTAATAAAATCAAGATTAGAATTTGTTTTTTATAAGTAAATATATGAAATATTTTAAAAAGGAGCTTATTAAAAATTATGGCAAAATTAGAGAAGGAAAAAATAGATAAGTCAGTTAAAGAATTTTATTCAGATGTAGCTGATGGAAATGAAACTATAAAGATTGACTCTGTTAAACTAAGCGAGTCTATTGGATACTCTAAGGAAGACTTAGAAAATATCCCAGAGGAAGCAAATCTTGGACTTGGCTGTGGGAATCCCTTAATAGATGGAAAACCTATGGAAGGAGAGACTGTCTTAGACTTAGGATGCGGCAAGGGAATGGATGTATTTAATACAGCTAAAAAAGTTGGAAGTAGCGGACTTGTAATTGGAGTAGATATGACTCCTCAAATGATAGAAACTGCTAGGAAAATTGCTAAGGGCAGAAAATTTACTAATACAGATTTTAGATTAGGAGAGATTGAACATCTTCCAGTTGCTGATAATTCTATTGATTTAGTAATAAGTAACTGCGTAATTAATTTATCGACAGATAAAAAAGCTGTATATAGTGAAATTTATAGAGTTCTTAAACCAGGTGGAAGAATCTCTATCGCTGATATTGTCCATATAAAAGAAATACCAGATTCTGTTTTAAATAATCCTAAAATGTATGGAACCTGCGTTGCTGGAGCTGGAAGCTGTGAATATAGAGAAAATCTTTTAAAAGAAATTGGTTTTAAAAATATAGAAGTTAGGCTAAAACCAGCATCTAAAGAGTATGTCAAGAAGTGGGGAATAGATGAAATTCCTCTAGAAGAATATATTTCATCTTCTATAACAGTTGCATATAAGGGAAAATAGATAGACTAAGCTCATATTAATTATTATTTTTAATATTTATCTTAAATCAAACGCCCTCTACTGTATAAGAGTAGGAGGGCGTTTTTTAATATAAGTTACCATTTATATTCTATTAAATGTATTTTTAAAATGGCAAGACATTTAATTATTGATATTTAATTTAATTTTTTAAAAGCTACTTTAAGGAGCTAAAAAGGAAATAAAAAGGATGCCTACTTTTTTATAAGCTTAGCATCCCTAGTAGATCTAATTTAATTAGTGCCTTTCAACTATTTTCTCAAAGAAAATATTTTTATTATTTATAAAGTCGTATAATTCATCATTATTTTTTGTGATAGAAAGGCCAGTGTGTATTTTCATATATAGGTTTTCTAGTGATATATCATAAACTGGATAGACAATACTAGACTCTTTTATTTTTTCAATTGATTCATAAACTTCCACCCCACTAGTAAGTTCTCCAATAAATAGTGGAATATTATATTTTTCACATCTTTTTATAAGAGTATTTATAGACTGATCTATATTTATATCCTGAGAGTTTACTGTTCCTGAGTGATAAACTCCGCAGCAAATAGCATCTATATTTTCATCTATTTGGAAATAGTCATATCTAAGTCCTGTATATGGATGAATTAAAATAACATTTTTATTTAAATTAACCTTTATATCTTTGGTATTTTCATTTTTAGTTACTTCTTCAAGAGAAGGAGAATATTTGCTTGTATTTATATAAAAACTTCTAGATTCCATAATCCCAAATCTAACATTTTTAAAACTTTCATAGGCATCTATTACTTGATTCATTTGTTTTACTCTAGAACCTAAATGTACTTCCATAATTCCGTTAAAATTTTTGTAAACTACAAAAACACCTGTGGCTTTTACATTTTCTATAAAGTCAATTGCTGCTACAAAGTTATCCACGCCATTAGCCTTTGGATTTGTAAGCGGATGATTGGAAGATACTATTACAATAGGAACTTTCTTATCTGAAATTGTAAGACTCAAAAGGTTTGATGTGAATGATAAGGTATCCGTTCCGTGAGTTATAATAACTCCATCATATTCTTTGAAGTCCTTATTTTCCAGATATTCAAGTAATATATTTAGATTTTCTAAGGTCATATTTTCAGAAAGAGTGTATATTGGTCTTTCTCTATCAAGGACAAGCTCATAGCCCTTAAGTCTATCTTTTACTATATCGAAATCATAGATTTTCTTTGAATCTTCTCCAGATAAACTTCTAACCTTACTATTAGAACAGGTTGCAAATGTACCGCCAGTTTCAACTACAAGTATTTTTTTCATTTTTTCCTCACTTTTAATTAAAATCAAGTTTTTGTCTTTCTATATTTACATTGAGTACTAATCCTATTGCAATAAAATTAATTAACTGAAAAGTTCCCCCGTGAGACATAAAAGGAAGAGGGATTCCCGTTACAGGCATTATTCCTATAGTCATACCAATATTTTCAAATATATGGATAAGAAACATACTAGCTATTCCCATTACTAAATAGGAACCATAAGGATCTTTGGCATTTTCTGAAATCTTTACAAATCTATATAACATATTTGTGTAAAGGGCAATAAGTAGGCTTGAACCAATAAATCCAAGCTCCTCTGCTAATACTGGGAAGATGTAGTCTGTTTGCTTTTCAGGAATAAAATTGTTTTGAGTTTGAATACCTTTATACAGGCCTCTACCAGTTAGCTTTCCACTTCCTATGGCAATTTTCCCTTGCATAGCTTGAAAACCAGTCCCTGCTATATCTCTAGATGGATCAAGAAAATTTTTTATTCTATCTTTTTGATAACCATCTAAAAAATTGTAAATAATAGGTAGAGATAAAATTCCAGAAGCAATAATGCCTACAAAATAAAATATATTTAGGCCAGCTGAAAAAAGCATTACAGCTATTATAAATGTTGTAACAAAAGCTGTACCAAAGTCTTCTTTGGCGATTAAAGCTATAAGGATTAGCTGGGGAGTAAGTACTTTTAACAGTACAAGTGGTTTTGAGATGTTTTTCCTATTATCTTCAAGGGACCTTGCAAATGATATTATCATTCCGATCTTTACAAATTCAGATGGTTGGAACTGAATAGGACCAAGAACCAACCAGTTATTAGCCCCCCAAATTTCTTCACCTTTTCCAAAAAGAGTAACCAAGACCATTAGTAGTAGTGAAATGATATAAACTATCTTATTAAGATTTTTTATAAAATCATAATCTAGTGAGATAATAATTATACTTACAAAAACTCCTAAAATTGATGCTATTACTTGTGATTTAATAGGATTATAGCTTAGACTTAAAGAAGCTGAGTTTAAGACAATTAGACCTAAAAGCGTTAGCATAAGTATTGTTATTATTAATATAATATCTATTTTAAAGAAATTTTTCTTTCTAAAGTTAAACATAAGTGCCTCCTAGCATCTAGTATATCAAATAAGATGGTTTTATAAAAGATAAAATCTATATAATTAATAGTTTTTAAAGATGGGTATAATAAAAGATAAAGTTTCGTTTATTACAAAATTGTAATGATAATTTTGCTAAAAAAACCTTGATTATTATTTGCTTTTTCTATATCATATATTTGAAGATATAATATTTTTAAGGGTTTAGTTTGTAATTTTAGGAAGGCATGATTTTTTGAGATATAAATTAAATAAAAAAGAAATAGAGATAGTTATTGAAAAGCTTAAAATTCTTTTTGAAAATCCTAGGACGGAGTTAAATTATAATTCTGATACCAATTTACTTGTAGCAACTATTCTTTCTGCTCAATGTACAGATGTTAGGGTAAACAAAACTACTGGGGAGCTTTTTAAGATTTGTAAAAGTCCAAGAGATTATGTAAATCTTGGAGAGGAAAAATTAAAGGAATATATTAAGCCATGCGGTTTTTTCAATACTAAGGCTAGAAATATAATTGCAACTTGTAAAATTTTAGATGAAAAATTCTCAGGCAAAGTTCCTTCAGATTTTAATGATCTTATTAAACTTCCAGGGGTTGGAAGAAAAACAGCCAATGTTGTAATCTCAAATCTTTTTGGAACTCCAGCTATAGCTGTAGATACCCATGTTTTTAGAGTTTCTAATAGGATTGGAATTACAAATGAAAAAGATGTATTAAATACTGAACTATCTCTTATGAAAAGACTGCCAGAAAAAGAGTGGATTAGTATGCACCATAGACTTATCTTACTTGGAAGAAGAATTTGTAAAGCTTCTAATCCTAAGTGTAGTCTATGTCCATTAAAGGATATTTGCCTTTATTTTAAAAGGAGTAGTATAAATGAAGAAAAGTAAGTTATTTGCTTTTATTCTTATTCTTATTTCAATTCAATTACTTGAAAGCTCTTGTATGAATTTTAAGCTGTCAGAAAGTAAAAATAGGGGGATAAGTCAAAAGAGTCTATCTAAAAGCGAGCTTTTGAAATCCCTTGCTATTTACAAGGGTTCAACCATTGAAGGAATTGATTTTGAGGGTAGGGCAAGATTAGAAGCAAAAAAAATACTTATAGAAAAATTTGATAAAGATCTTGACAAAAAGATTAATTTTATTCATGAAAATATAAGTATTCCACTTAGTTTAAGAGATATGGGCTTTTCCTATGATTATGATGAAAAAACATGGGAGGCTTTTAATTTAGGTAGAAGTGGAAGTGAAGAAGTTAGACTGGAATTAATAAATAGTATTTCTAAAAAACCAATTGATAGAAAACTTTCTCTAATAATAGATGATGAAAAACTAAGTCAAAGTCTTGAAAAAATAGCTGAAAATGTTAGAAAAGATCCAGTTCAAAATGGTTATACTTATGATTTTGAGCTTGATAAGATTATTGCTAAGGAAGGAGAAGGAGGCTACCAAACTGATTTAGAGACTCTTAAGGCTATAATAAAAGAAAAAAAGGATAGCCTAAGCGATATTGTAGTTCCAACTAAAGAGCTTACCGTAAATCCTGATAGTCAAAAAATTGCAGATTCTGTAAATACTGTAATTGGTAGTGGCGAAACTTCTTTTAATGCTGGTTTTTGGGAAAGAGCTGAAAATATTAGAGTATCATCTGAAGCTTTAAATGGTTATGTTATTGGACCGGGGGAAACTTTTTCATTTAATGGAGTTATAGGCGATACAACTAGCGATAAGGGTTATCAAGAAGCTATTGTTTTAGTTGGAACCAAGGAAGTTCCTGGTATGGGAGGAGGAGTTTGCCAAACTTCTACAACTTTATACCATGCAGCTTTAAAAGCTGGGCTTGAAATAATTGAAAGGCATCCTCATACTATGCTTATGTCATATTCTAGGGGAGGATTAGATGCTGCAATTGAAAATGGACTAATCGATTTAGTTTTAAGAAATCCATATGATTTTCCTGTACTAATAAAATCTTATTATGAACCTGGAACTGTTTATTTTGATATTTTAGGTGATCCAAACAAGGCCAACACATATTCTATATATTCAGAATTTATATCTGAAACTCCATTTAAAGAGGAGGACATCTTAGATAATAGCTTAGAGCCTGGAGAAAAGAAGGTAAAAGTTTGGGGAGTTAATGGATCAGGATATGCAGCATATAGGGAAAATAATAAAACTGGAGAAGATCAGTATCTTGGAGATACATGGTATCCAGTTATAAATCAAGTAAATTTAGTCGGTAGAGAAATAGAAAATACTGAAGAGCAAGTTGAAGGAAGCGAGGAATAGTATTGAAAAACAAGAGTAAATTAATTTTATTTATTCTAGCAGGAGTATTTTTATCTGGATGCTCACATGTTAGTAAAATTCCTAATGCTAAATCTAAAGATTTTAACAATAAAGCAGAGGCAAAGAGTTATAGTCAAGAGTCTCTTACTGATAGTGAGCTTGAAAAATCTTTAAATATTTACAAGGGAGTTACAGTTAATGGAATAGATATTAGTGATATGAATAGGCTTGTAGCTGTTAACGTTCTTAAGGAAAAATTTGAAAAGAATCTTGATGATAAAAAAATTAATTTTAAAAAAGGTGATGATGTACTAACTTATTCATTAAGAGATCTTGGCTACAGCTATGACTATGATAAGGCTACAAAAGAAGCTTTTAAATTAGGCCGAGGCAAGAGCGCTGAGGAAATAAAAAAAATAAAGGAAAATCCTGTTGATATAAAGATGGATCTAGTAAGATCAAAAGAGAAAGTTGATGAAATTATTGCTAGCATCAAAGAAAAATATGATGTAGCTGGCGGAGAATCTTACTATGTATATGATTTTGAAAATGGAAAGGTAGTTGCTAAGGCTGGAGATCCTGGTAAAAAAGTTGATCAAGAGAATTTAGTTCATATGATTCATAGAAATGAAAAAGATGGAGGAGATATAGAGCTGCCTATAATAGATGTTCAGGAAGAGCCTAGACAAGACCTTGCAGATAGGGTAAATGGAACAATTGGCTCTGCAGAATCTACATTTAATAGGTGGTTCTGGGCAAGAGCTGAAAATATAAGAGTTTCTACTGAAGCACTTAATGGAGCTGTTATTGGACCTGGAGAGACTTTCAGTGTCAATTCATTTATTGGAGATACCACTCCAGACAAGGGATATCAAGAGGCCGTTGTAATTGTTGGAGATAAGGAAGTACCAGGATATGGTGGAGGAGTTTGTCAAACCTCAACCTGTCTTTACCAGGCCGTTTTAAAAGCTGATCTCGAAGTTATCTTAAGATACCCTCACACTATGCTTATGAGTTATTCACCTGGAGGACTTGATTCTACTATAGAATATGGTCAGGCTGATTTAGTATTTAAAAATCCTTATGATTTTCCAATTGTTATTAAATCTTACTATGAACCAGGATATATATCTTTTTCAATAGAAGGAGATACTAATACAAAGAATTATAATATATCTATTTTTAGTGAGCTTTTAGATACAACTCCTGCAAAAACAGAGTATATTGATGATGATTCTTTAGAAAAAGGAGCTGAGGTCGTTGAAGTTCAGCCTCATGATGGAAGTCATTATAGAGCTTATAAGAAAAATGAAACTACAGGCAAGGTTGAAGTTATAGGAGATACTTGGTATCCAGTAATAAATGCAAAGATAAAGAAGAATTTGTAGAATATTAGACCGAATTTATTTTCGGTCTATTTTTTTTTATTCTACTGATATATAATTATTATGTAGAAAAATTTAACTTATGGAGGGATATTATGGCTTGTACAACAATTTTAATAGGTAAAAAAGCATCTTACGATGGATCTACTATTGTAGCTAGAAATGAAGATTCTGGAGCAGGTGCTTTTAATCCTAAGAAAATGGTTTTCTATAAAAGAGAAGAAAATTCAAGAAGATATAAATCAGTTTTATCTGACTTTGAAATAACATTAGAAGGTGGATCTTATTCATATATAGCTGTACCAAATGCAGTTAGCGGTGAAGGAATTTGGGCAGCCGCAGGAATAAATGAAAAAAATGTTGGCATGACTGCTACAGAAACTATTACTTCAAATGAAAGAGTTCAGGGAATGGATCCACTACTTTCAAAAAATAAAGAAACTGGTCTTTATAGTGGAATTGGAGAAGAAGATATGGTTAGCTTAGTTTTACCATATATAAATTCTGCAAGAGAGGGAGTTAAAAGACTTGGAAGAATTTTAGAAGAATATGGAAGCTATGAGATGAATGCAATTGCATTTCATGACCAAGATGAAATTTGGCTTCTTGAAACTATTGGTGGACATAACTATATAGCAAGAAAAGTACCAGACGATTCATATGTTGTTATGCCAAACCAACAAGGAATAGATGAATTTGACTTTGAAGATGCTTATGGAGAAGAAAAGAACTTTATGTGTTCAGCTTCCCTAAAAGAATTAACTGAAAAGTATCATTTAGATCTTTCTTTAGATGGGAAATTTAATCCAAGACTTGCATTTGGGTCTGATACAATTTTCGATAAGATTTATAACACTCCACGCGCATATATAATGCACACTTATTTCAATAAGGATTATTTAGATGAAAATAATCTAGATTATTTTTCAAACAATCTTCCTTGGGCATTAAAGGCTAGTAGAAAAATTACTATAGAAGATGTTAAGGAAATTCTTTCAAATCACTATGAAGGAACAAAATACGATCCATATATTGGCGAAAAGGCAAATAAAGTTTTAAGACCAATTGGTATAAATAGGAATAACTTTTTAGGAATCAGTCAAATTAGAGGATTTATGCCAGATGGACTTAAGTCTATTTTTCATTTAGCTTATGCTTCAAATGTATTCAATGGGCTTATTTCCCAGTACACAAGCGTTGATAGAGCTGAAGAATATTTTTCTAATACAGGAGATAAGGTTGACACATCAAGCTTCTACTGGACAAATAGGATAATTGCAGCCTTAGCAGATCCACATTTTAAACTTGCAAATGCTTTAATAGATTCTTATCAAAGAAAGATTAGAATTAATTCTCAAAGAGTAATTGCTGAAACAGATAAGAAGATATTGGAATTAAATGCTTCTAAAGAAGAAATGAAAAAACAATTAGAGGATGCAAATGAAAAAATAGCTATTGAAGCTAAAAAACTTACAGATGAATTTCTTTTGGAAATTTTAGATTTAGCTAGCAATGAAATGAGAAATAGCTTTTCACGTTCTGATGCCTAGGATTAAAAGATGCTAAACATTGTACTTTATGAACCAGAAATAGCATTAAACACAGGTAATATTGGTAGAAGCGCTGTTTTATCAGGCTCAAGACTTCACCTTATTCGTCCATTTTCATTTAGACTTGATGATAAGTTAATAAAAAAAGCTGGAATGGACTATTGGAAGAATGTAGATCTTGTAGTCCATGATTCTTATGATGATTTTTTAAAATATAAAAAAGATGGACGGCTTTTCTTTGCAAGCACTAAATCTTCTAAATACTATACGGAAGTAGATTTTAAAGATGGGGACTATATAATGTTTGGACCTGAATCTAGGGGAATTCCAGAATCAATTTTGTTTGATGATAATTCACCTGGGGTAAATATAAAAATCCCTATGATAGAAACGAGTTTAAGAAGCTTAAATCTTGCAAATTCTGTAAATATTATCTTATTTGAAGCTTTAAGACAATTAAATTTTCCACACATGAAATAAATCACTTAAAACATAAGAAGCCTTATTTATAATAGGTTTCTTATGTTTTATTAGTATAATAAAAACTATGAAAGATGGTCTAATTTTAAAGGATTATGAAATTTAAATAACTAAATGAAAACTATTGCAAGAATATTTTTTTTTTGATAAACTAAAATTATAGTATTTATAAAGGAGGATTTAGATATGATTAAATATTTGCTATTTTGTCTTGCTGGCGGATACATAGGACATAAATTTAAATTTAGTGAGGCAAAGGTTAGCTTTCTACAAAAACTTCAAACAGTTGCTGTCCTCCTCATATTATTTTTTATGGGAATTAATTTGGGATCAAATGAAAAACTCCTTTCAAATTTAGATATGTTAGGGTTTAGATCCCTAATCTTTGCTATATCTGGTATTATTTTTTCAATTGTTCCTGTAATTATCTTTGAAAAATTATTCATGAAAGATAAAAATGACGACTAAATTATCAGTTTGAGGAGAAAATTATGTTAACTATTATTTTATCTATTATTTTTGGACTTATAATTGGATATTTTATAGGGCCAATGTCTTTTACAGCATCTGGAATTGAAATCCTTCTTTGTGCCCTTCTTTTTCTTGTAGGTCTAGATCTTGGAAGAAGTGATGACTTACTACGTATTTTTAGACGTATGGGCAAGGAAACTATTTTTATTCCACTTCTTACAATAATAGGGTCTATTTTGGGGGGAGTAGTTGCTGGATTTGTATTTGGATATAATTTTTTTGAAGGAGCTGCATTAGGTTCAGGTATGGGGTGGTATTCATTATCTGGTGTAATTATTGAAAAATATAATCAAGAGCTTGCTGTTATAGCATTTCTTTCAAATATATTTAGGGAAGTTTTAGGTATAGCTATAGTTCCTATCGCAGCTAAAAAAATAAGCTATCTATCTAGTATTCCAATTGCGGGAGCTGGAGCTATGGATACTGTTTTACCAATAATTTCTAAAAATACAGACAACAAAACAACTATTATTGCTTTTTTTACAGGAGCTATTTTATCAGCGTCAATTCCTATTTTAGTTCAATTTTTTATAGGTTTTGCATATTAATTAAATTAGTAAAGCGAGGACATTTTTTGAAAATGAGTCCCCGCTTTTTATTTGCTTTTTTTCATTTTTCTAACTTCTTCATAAAATTCTGAAGGATAAATTTTATTGCCATTTCTAGTTTTTTGAGAAATTAAAAATAAAGATTCTTTTGCCCTAGTCATTGCTACATAGAAAAGTCTTCTTTCTTCCTCGAGTAGATCATCATCCAAAGAAGAATTTATACCTGGAAATTCATCCCTATTTAGATCAATTATAAACACACAGTCATATTCAAGTCCTTTAGATGAGTGAATCGTACTTAAATTTAAGCTTGATCTTTCACTTTGACATTCGTAAATAGACTCTAACTTTAGCTTTAAATCATCTAAGCTTTCTGTAGTTTTTGATATATCTAAAAGAGATTCCATTATTATATCGTATGTTCTTAAAGTGTTACTATCTATATTTAGTGAGCTTTTTAGGTACGATCTATAGTCAATTAAAAGGTCTATATTTAGAAGCCTTTTGTATAGGTTCAAATCTTTCATAAATTCAAATTTAGCCTTAATATCCTCTATGTTTTGGTATTGGTAGGATTTAAGCCCCTCAATATCTAGGAGTATATCAAATATATTTTCACTATTGTAAGAGGGGATAAATTTTAAAAAATCTTTTTTTAAATAGGCACCTAGCTTATAATAGATATTTTCAAATATTTCCTTGTCATAAGGTTTATAAGAAAATTCCAAAATATTTAATATATCTTTTAAAGATTGGCTTTTAAGATACTGAAATTTTTTATCAGATAGGGAGAAGTCTAATCCTTCTTTTTGGAGCTTAAAAATTAGAGAGAAGGCTGATATATTATTTCTATAAAGAATGGCTATTGTTTTGTTTTTTTCAATTGACTTTATTTTATCTACTATATATTTATCCCTTACCTCTAAATTTTTTGTCCTAACAAGTGTAATTGGTTTAAGACTATCTTTTACGCTAATAAATTCTTTTTCAAAACGGTTTTTGTTGGAGAGAATGAATTTACTTGAGACTCTAACTATATCCTTACTTGATCTAAAATTATCACCTATAAGATAGAGCTTGCAGTCCTTATAGGAATTTTTAAAAGCTAATATTTCCCTAGTGTCTGCACCTCTGAAACTGTAAATACTTTGGTCATCATCTAAAACCATAAAAATATTATTTAGGGGATAGGCAATAAGTTTTATTATTTCAAGCTGAATTTTAGATGTGTCTTGCGCTTCATCAACTTGTATAAATTTGGCCCTCTTTCTTACTTTTTTCAATAGCTTTTCATCTTTTTTTAGAATATTGAAAGAAAGGGAGAGCATATCGTCAAAATCAATTAGAAAATTATCCTCTTTAAATTTCTCATAAGCTTGGCATAATTTAGGAAAGTTTTTTAGCTTATTTGAATGCTTGTAGCTATTATAATCTATCATAGAATTTTTAATATATGAATAGGAGTTGAAAAACTCGTCTAAAAGCTCATCATCCATATAGGATGAATTCACATCAAAATATATTCTTCTAATTAGACTATATTTTGAAACATAATTATTGCCTTCTATTAGGTTGATTTTTCTTTTATTTGCTTTCATATAAGAACTGATTATAGAATAACTTAGAGCATGAATTGTAGAAAAATATGAATTTTTTTGGAATTTTTCCTTGTATCTTTCTCTCATATCCAGCGCCTGAGATCTACTAAAGGTTATGGACATTATTTCGTTTTCGCCTACGCCTTTTTTTATTAAATTTTCGATTCTATTTATTAAAACTGTGGTCTTTCCACTTCCAGGAACAGCTAAAACTAGGCATGGCCCTTCAAAATGGTTTACACAAGCTTTTTGAGATTCAGTAAGTTCCATTTCTCCTCCTAATAGTATTCTAACAGATAAAAAGTGAAAAATAAATTTTAATATAATAAGTTGGGTAATAATTAATTGAATTGAAGTAATTGTATGATTATAGTAAAATATTATATATAAAGAAAAAAATTGGAGGTAGTTTAGATATGTTAATGAGTGATTTTTTAGTGTCAAGAAGATCAATTAGGAGTTATAAAAATAAAAAGGTTGATAAGAAGGATTTAAAAGAATTAAATAATATAATTGCCGATGCAAATACAATTTCAAGTGATTTTTATTTCACAATAGAAGAAGATGCGAAAAGAGTATATGAAAGCCTTGATGGAAGTGCTGGTTACGGCGGAGTTATGATAAAGGCACCTATATATTTAGCTTTAAGAGTTAAAAATGAAGATATTAAAACTTATATTGAATCATCTTTTTACTTTGAAAAATTAATAACTGAGCTAAAGGGTCTTTCATTGGGATCTTGCTGGGTTACTCTAACTAATGTAGCAAAAGAAAAGCTAGAAGAAGCTATGGATAATGGTGGGGAAGTTAAATTTTTATTAGCTGCTGGCTATCCTGAAAGAGATTTTTCATTTGGTGAAAAGCCTTTTTCTTCTAAAATTGGAACTGATGAACTTGTATTTAATGAAAGTATAGGAAATAAAATTTCTGAAGATGAACTTGAATCTTTAGGACTTTTAGATTTATTCTATTATTTAAGATTTGCTCCATCTTCATACAATAAACAGCCAGTTAGATTTATTATAAAAAAAGATGGAATAATTGAAGCTTATCTAGAAAATGCAGATAACAATGATGGATATGTAGATGCTGGAATTATGCTTTATTATTTTGAAGAACTTGCAAAAACAATAGGATTAAGAGAAAAGTGGGATATAGAACCTAAAAAAATCTCAGAAAGTCTTGTATATATTGGAAAAATTGGAATGTAGGTTTATAAAATGATAATTATAAAAACTGAGGAAGAAATCGAAAAAATGAAATTAGCCGGAAAAATTCTGGTTAAAGTTCATAAAGAATTAAGAAATTTTATAAAATCTGGAATTTCCACTATGGATATAGATAATTTTTGTGAAAAGATTATTCTTGAAAACGGAGCGAAACCTGAACAAAAGGGGTATATGGGATATCCTTTTGCAACTTGCACATCAGTTAATGATGAAATTTGCCACGGTTTTCCATCTGATAAGGTTATTTTAAAAGATGGGGACCTTGTTACTGTAGATATGGTTGTTAATCTTGATGGCTGGTTAGCAGACTCTGCTTGGTCATATTTAGTGGGGGATGTAAGTGATGATGTTAAAAGGCTTTATGATGTAACTAAAAAATCTCTTTATGATGCAATTGCTATCGTTAAACCAGGAACTAGGCTTGGTGAAATTGGGGAAGTTATACAAAAGACTGTAGAAAAAGAAGGCTTTTCTGTAGTTAAAGATTTTGTTGGCCATGGAATTGGAAGTAATATGCATGAGGATCCTCAGGTTCTTCATTACAAAACAAAAATTAAAGGACCTAGATTACAAAAAGGAATGGTCTTTACAATTGAACCTATGATAAATATGGGAGAATATAAAATGAAAATGGATTCAAATGGCTGGACTTCAAGAACCTTAGATGGATCTATTTCTTGTCAATTTGAACACACCCTTGCCGTAACAGATGATGGGGTAGAGATAATTACTGAGCAGGACTAATATGAAACATAGATTAATTGTTTTTTCACTGGATGCCATAGCTTCAACAGATAGTTATATTTTCGAAAATCTTCCGGGATTTAGATTTTTAATTGAAAATGGAGCTTATGTAAAAAAAGTTAAGGGAGTTTTTCCAAGTTTAACTTATCCATCACATGCAAGTATTATATCTGGGAGGATGCCGAGCTCAACTGGAATTGTAAATAATCTACATCTTCAGCCTTCCAGAAAGAGCATGGACTGGTATTGGTATGAAAAGGA
Organism: Citroniella saccharovorans; assembly: GCF_035481615.1. Classification (NCBI taxonomy): domain Bacteria; kingdom Bacillati; phylum Bacillota; class Tissierellia; order Tissierellales; family Peptoniphilaceae; genus Citroniella; species Citroniella saccharovorans. The sequence goes on along the minus strand of NZ_JAYKOT010000003.1, from coordinate 1,346,692 downwards.
TATTGAGGGGGATACACTTTTTAGAGCTGCTAGAAGGAAAAATTTAAAAACTTCGGCAGTTCTTTGGCCAGTATCCGCTAGAGGACTTATAGATTACAATATAGCTGAAATATTTCCAAATAGGAAGTGGCAAAATCAAATTATGGTTTCCCTAATGAATTCTAGCCTTCTTCCTTTATTAAAGATAAATAAAGAATATTCTCACTTGCTTGATGGATTAAATCAGCCCCAGCTTGATAATTTTGTCGAAGCAGCAAATACTTTTATTTTAAATAAATATAAGCCAGACTTATCATTTACACATTTTATTGCAGTTGACGATAAAAAACATCACTACGGCTGCAGTTCAAACGAAGTAGCCCAGGCTATAAAAACTTATGATAAGAGAATTCAAAATATGCTTGAGATTATTAAAAAGGATGGAATAAAAACGACTTTTGTAGTTCTTTCTGATCATGCCCAGCTTAATATTTCTAAGGGTATAAGACTTAATAATTATTTTGATAAAAATGGATATTTTAAAAAATATAAGGACGGAAGAATTAAATCTTATAGGGCGATTATGCATGAAGCTGGCGGAGCTTGCTATATTTATACTGATGGACTTAAACAAAATGAAATAGATAAAATAAAAAAAGATTTGGAAGATATTGGTAAAAAATATGACATTTTTGATAAAGTCTATGATAAAAAAGAAATAGAAGATTTTGGAGCTGACCCTTGTGCAACTTTTTTAATTAGTACAAAAGAGGGCTATTATTTCGATCAAAGCATAGGGGAAGATTTTTTCGTAGAAAAGCCAAAATATAAAGCAACTCATGGATTTGATCCAAATATAAAAGATTTTTCTGCAGTTTTATTTATGTATGGTGAGGGGATTAAAAAAGGTGCCAGTCTAGAAAATAGTGAACTTATAAATATAGCACCTACCATCTCTAAAATAATGGATCTAGGTTTAAGAGGGGCTGAAGCAAAACCTATAAGAGAAATATTAATTTAAGGAGAAATTGATGTTAGAACAATTAAGAGAAAAGAAAACAAATGATATTGTTGCTACTATTAAAACTAGACTTGGAGATATAGAAATTTTACTTTTTAAGGATAAATTTCCTAAAACTGTTGAAAATTTTGTAGGTCTAGCTAAAAAAGGCTACTATGATGGAATTATTTTTCATAGGGTTATAGAAGATTTTATGATTCAAGCTGGAGATCCAAGCGGAACAGGTATGGGCGGAGAGTCAATCTATGGAAAAGAATTTGAAGATGAGTTTGATTTAAATTTTAGAAATATCTATGGTTCACTTTCTATGGCAAATTGCGGACCAAATACTAATGGTTCTCAATTTTTTATTGTTACAAAGTCAAGTGTAGAAAAAGAAATTATTGAACAAATGAAGAAACTAGGAGAAGAAGGCGGATTTAGCGAAGATGTTATAGACGCTTATGAAAAGTTTGGAGGATGTTACTGGTTAGACTTTAAACACACAGTATTTGGAAGAGTTTTAAAAGGAATGGAAGTGGCTGAAGCTATCTCTAAAGTCGAAACTGATCCAAATGATAAACCACTTGATGAAATTAAAATAGAAAGTATAGAAATAGAAGAAATATTATAGGAAATGAACAGTATATATGTAAAGCTCACCGGTCATCACTATGAACACGATGTTTATGAGTTAATTAAATCTTTTGAGCCCGAAATATCAGTTAATTTTGTAGAAGAAGAATCGGACTATAGGTGTAAAAACTTTATAGAAAGTATTTTGGATAAAGGCAATAAAAAAGTTAAGACTATTTTTTACACTTCTAAAAATAATTTTAAAGAATATGTAAATTATTATGATGAAATTGAAGGATACCAAAAGATTTCAAATTTTGAATATAAATTAATAAAAAAGAACCTCTACACAGCTTTATCTGATGCTTTTAGGAAAAAATCGGAATGGGGAACACTTACTGGAATTAGGCCAGTTAAACTTTGCCGCCAGCTTGATAAAGATGGATTTAATGAAAGCGAAATAAAAAATCTTTTAGTGAATTTATTTGAAATATCTGAAAAAAATAGTGATCTTCTACTAGAAATCAAAGAAAATCAAGATAGCTATTTAAAAAATTATGAAGAAGGATTTTCTCTTTATATTAATATTCCATTTTGCCCTAGTAAATGCCTTTACTGTTCTTTTCCAACAGTTTTAAGTTCTAGGTATTTAGATAGGATTGACGATTATTTGGCTTTACTTAAAGAGGAGATAATTCATTCTAAAAATATTTTTAAGGATAAAAAAATTAAGTCTGTTTATATAGGAGGAGGTACTCCGACAACACTCAATAAGGATCAGTTAAAAGATTTAATCAAAACTATATATAGCGTTTATCCTAGAGAAAGTATTATGGAATTTACAGTAGAGGCAGGTAGGCCAGATACTATTGACCTAGAAAAGCTAAGTGTTTTACATGATCTAAAGATTGATAGAATATCTATAAATCCTCAGTCAATGAATGAACTAACTTTAGAAAAAGCACTAAGAAGGCATAGTCCATCTGATGTTGTAGAAAAATTTAAATTGGCTAGGCAAATTGGGTTTAATACTATAAACATGGACCTAATAATTGGACTTGAGGGAGATACTTTTGATAGCTTTAAGAATACTTTAAATGAGATAAAAAAATTAAGCCCCGATAACTTAACTATTCACAATCTTGCATTTAAAAAAGGTAGTAAAATCAAAAGAACAAAAGAAGATGAAAAGAGAGTTAATGAAATTAGAAAAATGTTCAACTACTCATTAGAATTTACAAAGGAAAATGGTTATCTTCCTTATTATTTATATAGGCAAAAAAATATGTTGGGAAGTTTTGAAAACATAGGATACTCAAAGGTATTTAAACAATGCTACTATAATATTATTAGTATGGAAGATAAGGAGTCAATTATTGGATGCGGAATGGCAGCTATGAGTAAGGTATATTTTAAAGATGAAGATAGGATTGAAAGAGTTTCTAATTTTAGATCTTTAGAAGAATATATGACAAGATTTAATGAAGTTATCAAGAAAAAGGAAGAATTATTTGAAATATAAAATTTTTAGTTAAAAAATTATATACTATTTAAAACTAAATATAAATAAACCCTTATAAAAATATCTAAATGAGAAAAATCTTCACATGATATTTTACCTATAAGGGTTTATTTTTTTATGGTATTTTAAGTTTTTTAAATTTTTTACTCTCCCGATTTAAGAGCTTCAACCATATCTACATTTTTAAGTTTAAAGTGCATAATGATCATAACTATAAAAGATAAGGAGATGGTGAACAAGGTGGTTATTATAAAATTACTTGTAAATACCCTATGATATAGCATTACATCATCTGGAACAATAATAGTAATTATAAACCAGTGCAAGGCTCTACCTAGTCCGTAGCCTAAAATTAAGCCAACAAGGGTTAAGATTCCTGCTTCTCTATAAATATAAGCTGTGACTTCTTCTGAATAAAATCCTAGAACTTTTATTGTAGAAAGTTCTGTTATTCTTTCTTCTATATTTATATTTGTTAGGTTAAACAATACTACAATAGCAAGAATTGAAGAAACTACAAGTATTACACCAACAACTGAATTTATAGCATCTAATAGGGCACTTATATTTGAACCAGTTTTACTTAGGTCCAAAACTGATTGAACTCCTTCAGTATTTATTATACTTGATATAAGTTCTGTTCTTTCTTCATTTGATATATTATTCAGCTTTACTAAAATTGAATTTGATTTTTCATCGCCATATATTTCATTATACTTTTCTTTTGACAAGTAGATATAATTTCCAATATAGTTTTCCGTTGTTTTATCAATATTTAATTTTCTATTTTCTCCATCTGTATCTTCATAGTCTAGATATTCTTTATTTGGAATAATTTTTTTAAGCTTTTCTGAAAGGATAATTTCTTCATCTGTTAAAGAAAGTTTATTTCCATCTTTTTCTCTAAGTGTAACAAAATTTTCAAATTTTTTTTCATCATTTGCTGACATTATAAATACATTTAGATCTGGTTCTTTACCTCTACTTATTTCTCCAAGTTTAAATCTAATATCAATATAAGAGCTTACTGAATCTTTTTTTGCGAGTTCTCTCTCAACTTTTTCTAAATAACCCTTATCTAAGTCATCATTTATGATTACATTTAGGTCATATTTTAAAAGCTCATCAAATTGTACAGGAAAGATGTTAGATACTGAATCTTTTATTCCAATTCCCATATATATAAGGGCAAAACATCCGGCAACGCCAACTATTGTCATAACCATTCTACCCTTATATCTAAATAGGTTCCTATAGGTTACTTTTGTTAAGAAGTTTAGTTTTGACCAAATTGGTTTTATTTTTTCTAAGAATATTCTAGTTCCGCCTTTTGGAGCCTTCGGTCTTAGAAGACTTGCAGCATTTTCTTTTAATGAACTATTTAAGGTTATTTTTATAGTTAATAAAATTAAAGAAATTGAAAGTACAAAAGCCAGTATTGAATATAGGGGATAAAACTTGTCCTTCATTGTATCAACTACATATCCTGATGAGTAGGCCTTAAAAATAATTTTCGTAATAAGGCTGTGGGCTAGATAGATTCCAACTAATGATCCTAGAATACTTGATATAAGCCCATAAATTAGATACTTGTATGAAATTTCTCTATTTGTAAAGCCAAGAGCTTTTTTAATACCAATTTGCTGCCTATCTTTTTCAACCATTCTCTTCATAGTAGTTGTTGTAACAAGCATAGCTATAAGATAGAAAAACACAGGAAATATCATGGAAAGTAGATCCATCCTTGCGGCATTAGTTCTATAAATATTTATAGCATGGTCATCATTAATAGTATTAATTCTATATTTTGGCGTATTTAATTTAGATATAGATTTCTTTGCATCTTTTATATCTTCTTCGCCTTTTTCTATATCATCATTTTTTTCAGAAACTTCTTTGTTGAACTTATCATAATTTTCTTCTAGCTCTTTTTGACCATCAAGAAGTTTTTTATATGCATCATGAAGCTTTGTATTGCCTTCATCTTCATTTTTCTTAAGTTCAAGCTTAGCATCTTTTATTTTGCTTTTTCCATCTTCGAGTTTTTTTCTAGATTCTTTAAGCTCTTTTTCACCATCCGCTAATTTTTTATAAGCACTTTCTTTTTCGCTACTTAATTTTTTATAAGAATCAAGATATTCTTTTTTACCCTTTTCTAGATTATCTTTAGCATTTTGAAGTTTTATTTCAGATTCTCTAAGCTTATCTTCTTCAGGCTTAAATTTTTCTTCTATTGTCTTATAGCCTCCATCTAGCTCAGCTTTTCCTCTATCTAACTCTTCCTTAGCCCTATCTAATTTTAGCTTAGCATTTTTTAATTTTTCTTCTCCAGCCTTTTTTTCCTTCTCGAGTCTTTTTTTGCCTGCTTCTAGCTTTATAAGACCATCTTGGTAGTCATCTTCATATGCTTTTAATTTAATTTTAGCTTCCTCAAGAGCTTTTTTTCCTTCATTTAATTCTTCTCTAGCTTCTATAAGTTTAGCTTTAGCTTGATCGAATTCTAAAATTTTAGTTTTTATTTCACTTATATTTTTTTCAAGCTCAGCTTTTGCTTTTGTTAACTCATTAACTTTAGCCTCTAAAGCTTCAATTTTTGCTTTGATTTCTGCTATTTTTATGGGGTCAGTTTCACTACCTAATTGAGACTTTAACGCCTCGATTTGAGATTTTAAGCTATCGATATTTTTAGAAAGATTAACTAATTTATTTTCTAGATCAGGAAGGACAGAAGACCTTAAGTTCTCTATTATAGGTTCATTTTCACTTAAAGCTTTTTCTCCAGCTTCTAATTCTTTTTCCTTTTGATTTAAATAAGCCTCTTTACTTTCAATCTCAGCTTTGGCCTTTTCTATTTCAGTCTTAGCTGAATCGAGTTTATTTTGTGATGAAATAATTTCATTTTCAGCACTAGCTATTTTCTCATCAAATTCTCTTTTTCCATTTTCATATTCTATAAGCCCATCTTGATACTTTTTTTCTCCAGCTTCAAGATCTTTTTTTGCTGAATCCAGCTTACTAAAGGCCTTTTTCTTCTCTGTTTCAAGGAGATTTTTACCATCGACCAGTTTTTTAAGACCATCTAAATATTCCTTTTCTCCATCATCAAGTTTTATCTTTCCTTCTTTAAGCTTTTCTTCAGCATCAGAAAATTCTTTATCAGCCTTTTGCCTATTTTCTAAAAGTTCTTTTTCCCCATTTTTTAACTTCTTTTCTCCATCTATAAGCTTTTTTTCCTCATTTGAAATTTTATCTTTAGCTTCTAATATTTTTTTATCAAAGTCATTTTTATTATCTTCATATTCTTTAAATCCAGCTTCCAAATCACTAGCTGCATCCTGAAGTTTTTTCCTATTATCCTCAATTGTTTTTTTAGCATCTTCAAGTTTTTTTTCGTTTTTTTGAGTTTCTTGGAATAATTCATCTTTTATTTCTTTGAGTCTATCTTTAGGCCTATGGGAAAAAAGATTAGAAAGTTTCTCTTTTTCATCATTTGTATAATTTCTATACTCATCTGAGATTTTGGAAGAAAAATCTTTTTTTAAGTAAATTCTAGCTATTTCAAAACCCTCATTTGCAAAATTTTCTCCAGAAATTACGCCAAAAGCATCAACTTCTCCCTTTCCAAATATGGAAGAATTTTTTATAAATACAGATAGATTTTCAGGGGACAAGACCTTTCCTACAACTTTATATTCAGTCCTATTTAGAGGCTTGTCATTTTTTTGAATTTCAAAATATTCAAGATTTAAATTATCTCCAATATTTATGTCAAAATTACTATTATAGTCAATAGCAATTTCATTTTTAGCTTCTGGCATCCTTCCTTCTTTAATTTCATATTTAATAGAATCTTTTTCATAAGAATAAAGCCTAATCATATTTTCTGTATCCATTATCTTTACATCCACAAATCTACCTAGAGAAATATTTTTAGCTTCATCAAAACTCTTTAGTATTTCTTCATCCTCATTATTAAAGGAGTAGGTTTGAGTTAAAGTTATATCAGGTTCATTATGCTCTATAAGATATCGGTCCAGACTCAGTCTCATATTTTCGCCTGTAATAAATAGACCAACAACAACTAAAGCACCAAGTAGAACCATAGCAAATAAAGATATAAACCTAGTTTTAGACTTAAAAATCTCTCTTATGGTTTCAGTTTTTAATGCTTTTTTCATTTTTACCTACCATTCTATATCTTCTATATCTTTTAATTTTTTATTAATCTTAATATCTCTAATCTTAGCATCATTTATTTCAATAATTCTATCTGCAATAGGAGCAATTGCCTTGTTGTGAGTGATTATAATAACAGTTGAGCCATAAATTCTAGATTGGTCTTGAAGCAGCTTTAAAACTTCCTTGCCAGTAGTATAATCTAGAGCTCCTGTTGGTTCATCGCATAAAAGAATTTTTGGAGATTTCGCTATTGCCCTTGCAATAGAAACCCTTTGCTGCTCTCCACCAGAAAGCTGTGAAGGAAAATTATTAACCCTATCCTTTAAGCCAACTTTTTCTAAAGTTTCCATAGGATCCTTTGCATCAGAAACAATTTGTGAAGCAAGTTCAACATTTTCAAGAGCAGTTAGATTAGGAACAAGGTTATAAAATTGAAAAACAAAACCCACATCTTCTCTTCTATATTTAGTAAGGGCCCTATCATTTAGTTTTGAAATTTCTTTCCCATCTACAAAAATTTCTCCTAGACTTGGCGTATCCATACCTCCTAGTAGGTTTAATACAGTTGATTTACCTGCACCTGAAGGGCCAACAATTATTGTTAGTTCACCTTTTTCTATCTCAAAACTAATATTATCATTAGCTACAATTTCAGTTTCTCCCATTTTATATATTTTTGATATGTTTTTTACTTCTATATAAGGCATTTTACAACCTCCTTTTTAATAATTATACCACAGATATGACCTATATAAACAAAAACTAATAAATGTTACAAAAATTTAATATTTTCTAATTCTTGAAAAAATATGTGCAAAAAATGTAAAATTATTAATAAATTTGACCTTAAAATTATTGTTTTTAACTATTTTGTAACATTTGATCTCTAAATTATCAAATATACTATGCAATAATAAAATATTCTATAAATTATAATAAAAATATACAATGAATAAAATACTAAAGATTTTTTAACTATTATTTTATATTCAGAAAAGACAATAATTTTAAAAAATAAATTTGGGAAAATATTTTTTTTATCTTAAATTACTATTTAAATTAAATTTAAATAATAAAAATTTCAACAAACATTATAAAATAGAGGATGATAAAAAATCTTTACTTTTTGAATTATGATCTTAAAGTTATTAAAATATCAATCGGGAAAAGGAATTTCATTTTATTAAAAAATTCTAGAATTTGCATATTGTTAGTTTATGATATAAAATAAGTAACTGAACGTAAGGGATAAAAATTTTGGGAAATAGTTTTTATCTATTAACGTTAATTTTAAGGAGGGAGTTTTTAAATGAAAACTAAAAGAATTTTAGCTTTATTATTAGCTGCTATGGTTATGGTTTTTGGACTTGTAGCTTGTAATAAAGAAAATAAACCATCTGATACTGAAAACAAAACTCAAACAACAGATGAAAACAAAAAAGATGACACTAATAAAACAGAAGAGCCTGCTGGTGATGATAATACAGCAGATAACACAAGTGGGGATAAGAAACAACCTACTGGAACACCAGATAAGGATCAATTCCTAAATGTTTTAATTGACGCTCAACCTAACACTTTAGACCCATCAAAGGGATCTGATATGTATGGTAATACAGTTCTATTAAATACATTAGAACCACTTGTTCGTATTGCTCAAAATAAAGATGATCCAGCTGTAGCTGATTATGTTCCTGCAGGAGCTGCTTCTTGGGAAACTTCAGAAGACGGATTAGTTTGGACTTTCAAATTAAATGATAACAAATGGTCAGACGGAACACCTGTTACTGCAAAAGACTATGAATTTGGTATCAAGAGATCAGCTGATCCTAATACTGCTTCACCTTTTGCAAATACAATTTATCCTATTAAGAATGGAGAAGCTGTAAACAAGGGTGACAAACCAGTTGAAGAATTAGGAGTTAAGGCTCTTGATGAAAAGACTCTAGAAATTACTCTTGAAAAACCATTTGGATATTTCCTAGACTTAGTTATTATGAGAACATATTTCCCACAAAGAGAAGACATGGTAAAACAATTTGCTGATCTTTATGCTACAGCACCTGAAAACACTCCATCTTGCGGACCTTTCATTTTAGATTCATGGTTAGTTAACTCAAGTCTAGAATTTAAGAAAAATCCAGAATTCTGGAATGCTGAAAATGTTCTATTAGACAAAGTTCATGCACAAATTATTCAAGATGCTAACACTATCAATACAGCTCTAGAAACTGGACAAATTGACTTTGCGTCTATTGGAGATCCTTCAAAACAAGCTCAATTCAAAGAAAATCCAGAATTAACTTATACAAGAAGAGAAAATCCATGGACAGGATATTTACTATTTAACTTCAATGAAAATTCTCCTGTTTCAAAATCAGCAAAGATAAGACAAGCAATTGCAGTAGCTCTTGATAGACAAGAATTAATCGATGCTACAATGGACGGAAACCCTGTTCCAGCATACTCATTTGTTCCACCAACAATGCAACTTCAAACTAAGACTTTCAATACAAGCGGCGAAGGCCCTCTTAAAGAAGTTATAGATGAAGTTAAAGACCCTAAGGCTCTTTTAATTGAAGGAATGAAAGAAGCAGGTCTTGGAGAAGATCCATCTAAACTTGAAATTAAATTCGAAGGTTCATCAAATGATCCTAAATCAAGACTTATGTCAGAATTTATTAAACAAGATATCGAAAGCAAATTAGGTATTAAATTAAATGTAACTGATAACGACTGGAACGCATTCTCAGCTAAGTTAAATTCAGGCGAATTTGATATTTGCTGGTTAGCATGGGGAGCTGATTTCAACGATCCATCTAACTTCCTTGAAACTTTATGGTCAAAAGCACCAGCTTATGAATCACAAGGATATAAGAACGAAAAATATGATGAATTAATCGAAAAAGCTCAAGCAAGTGGAGATGCTGACGAAAGAATCAAAGATTTAAAAGAAGCTGAAAAAATTCTTATTAAAGATGATATGGCTATAGCACCTATCAACCATTCAATTTCTAACATATTTAGAAAATTCTATGTAGTTGGAGCACAAGAAAACTTCTTCCAAACTATGGGATGGCAAACAATGCATACTGAAGGTAGATAATCTTACCTTTAACTGTAATAAAAAATTGATATAAGGAAATAGCCTAGCTATTTCCTTATATCTAATTTTACAGATAATACAAATTATATAATTTGTAAATACTTAAAAAAATAGGAGTTTTAAAATGTTAAAGTATATACTAAAACGTATAGGTTTCATGATAGTTACTCTTTTTGTAATTACTGTAACTACATTTTACCTAATGCACACAGTTCCAGGAGACCCATTAGGTAAAATGGCTCAAAGAAATCTACCGCCTCAAGTTAGAGCAAACTTTGAAGCCAAATATGGATTAAATGAACCAGTACACAAACAGTTATTTATGTTCTTAAAAAACTTTTTTACCGATGGAGACCTTGGAGAGTCAATTATCTATCCAGGAATGAAGGTTACTAGTACAATTAAGAAAAATGCTCCAATTTCTGCTAAAATTGGTTTTTCTTCTTTAGTTGTTGGGGTGTTTATAGGTATTTTATTTGGAATAATAGCAGCACTTAACCGTAATAGGTGGCCAGATTATGTAATTATATTTCTAGCTATAGTAGGGGTTACTGTTCCATCATTTGTACTTGCACCTCTACTACAATATGTATTTTCAGTAAAATTAAAATTACTACCAGCTTATGGCTGGGGAAGTAAACTTTCATGGGTTCTTCCAATGATAGCCTTATCATTTGGAACTATTGCAACTTATGCACGTTATATGAGATCTTCTGTTCTAGAAGTTATAAACTCAGACTATATATTAACAGCGGAAGCAAAGGGAGTAAGTTACGGTGGAGTAATTAGAAAGCATGTTTTAAGAAATGCTATTATCCCATCACTTACAATCTTAGGTGGTCAAATATCTGGAATCTTTGCGGGATCATTCGTTATTGAAAAGATTTTCTCTATACCTGGACTTGGATTTTATCTAGTTAAATCAGTATCTGACATGGACTTTCCTATGATAGTAGGTACTACAGTATTCTTTGGATTTTTATTCCTTGTAGCGCAACTTGTAGTAGATATTTTATATGGTATAGTTGACCCTAGAATAAAACTTTCGGAGGATTAATATGGAAAATAATAATTTAAATTTAGATAAAGAACTCTTTAGACCAGTTCCTAAAGACAAGGAAGAGGCTGAATTAATAGCTAGACCTTCACTTACATTTTGGCAAGATGTTTGGATGAGACTTAAGTCAAATCCTGTAGCTATTGGATCAATGATTCTTTTACTACTTCTTGTTCTTATGTGTGCTGTAGGTCCATATTTCAATAAGTATGAATTTAATACTATGGTTTCAAAGCTAAAAGACATTCCACCAAATGGTGAGTTTTGGTTTGGAACAGATATTTCTGGCCGTGATATTTTCACAAGAGTTTGGGTTGCTGGTAGAGCTTCTCTTATTATTGGTATATCATGCGCTTTCGTTTCAACAGTTGTAGGTGTAATTTATGGATCTATTGCAGGTTTTGTTGGAGGCAAGGCTGATATTATAATGATGAGAATCGTAGAAATTCTTTCATCTCTACCTTACCTTTTAATAGTTATTCTTGTTCAAATTAGATTAAATTCAAGAGAACTTTGGTCTATTGTATTAGCTCTTACTCTAGTTTCTTGGACTGGAACTGCAAGACTTATTCGTGCTGAAGTTCTTAAACTTAAAAATCAAGAATTTGTATTAGCAGCTAGAACATTGGGAGTTTCAGACTGGCAAATAATTAAGAAGCATTTAATTCCAAATGCTCTTCCAGTAGTTATTGTAGGTATTACATTTGATATTCCAGGATTTATTTTCTCTGAATCCTTCTTATCATACTTAGGTATTGGGCTTCAAGCTCCAAATACATCTTGGGGTATTATGGCTTCAGAAGCAACTCAAAACCTTATGAACCACCCATATCAAATGTTTTTCCCATCTTTAATGATAGCACTCACTATGCTTGGCTTTACTCTATTAGGAGATGGCCTAAGAGATGCACTTGATCCAAAGCTAAGGAAGTAGGTAAATATGGAAAAAAATATAAAAAACAATGATAATAAAGTTAGTGAAAATGATAAAAGCAAAGTTTTGCTAAATGTAGAAAACTTAAGCGTTTCTTTTAATACTTATGCTGGAGAAGTAAAGGCTGTAAGAGGTGTTAGCTTCCATGTTAACAGAGGAGAAACCTTGGCCTTTGTAGGAGAATCTGGATGCGGTAAATCTGTTACAGCAAAATCAGTTATGAGACTTCTTCCAAAAAGAAATGCAGAAATAAAAAAAGGCTCCATTATAACTTACGATGGAGAAGATGTCTTAAAAATGGATAATAAAAGACTAACTCAGCTTAGAGGTGGAGATATTTCTATGATTTTCCAGGACCCAATGACATCTTTAAATCCAACTATGAAAATTGGTAATCAAATTATAGAGGCTTTAAAAATTCATAGAAATATGAGTGGAAAGGAAGCTAAAGATGAAGCTGCAAAGCTACTTGATATAGTTCAGATTCCTGAAGCTAGGAAGAGACTTTCAGCATATCCTCATGAGCTATCAGGAGGAATGAGACAGAGAGTTATGATAGCAATTGCTCTATCTTGTTCTCCTAATTTACTGATAGCTGATGAACCAACAACGGCTCTAGATGTAACTATTCAAGCTCAAATCTTAGATCTTTTAAACAAGCTTAAAGAGGAACTTGATACAGCTATTATACTTGTTACTCATGACCTTGGAGTTGTTGCTAATTTTGCAGATAGAATTCAGGTAATGTATGCTGGAGAGATTGTCGAAGAGGGAACTACAAGGGAAATATTCAATGAATCTAGACATCCATATACTTGGGCTCTATTAAACTCTATTCCAAAGGTTAACCAAAAAGATCAAGACCTTAGAGCACTTGGTGGAACTCCTCCAGATTTACTATTACCTTTAAAGGGATGTCCTTTTGCACCTAGGTGTTCAAAAGCTATGGCTGTTTGTAAAATGCATCATCCTTCAAAGACTGGCAAATCTGATACTCACTCAGTAAGATGTTTCCTAGAACATCCAAATGCACCTGAAATAGACTATGATGCGATGAGAAGGGGTGAATACTAATGGAAAATAAAAAAGTATTACTTGATGTAAAAAACCTTTCCAAATATTTTAATGTAAAGGGTCAAGATCTAAAAGCTGTTGATGATGTTAGCTTTAAGATTAATGAAGGGGAAACATTTGGCCTAGTAGGAGAGTCTGGCTGTGGCAAGACAACTTGTGGTAGAACTATTCTTGGCATGTATAAGGCCACTAAGGGAGAAGTTTTATATAATGGTAAAGACATCCACTCTCTAAAAGGAAAGGAAGCCTTAGATTTTAAAAAACATGGTCAATATATTTTTCAAGACCCATACGCTTCCCTTGACCCTAGAATGACTGTTGGTGAAATTATAGCAGAAGGTTTATATGTTCATTTTCCAAAAATGAACGAAGCTGAAAGAAAAAAAAGTTGTAAATACTCTTTTAGATGAAGTAGGATTAAATAAAGAGCACGCTTTAAGATATCCTCATGAATTATCAGGTGGTCAAAGACAGAGAGTTGGGATTGCAAGATCTCTTGCAGTAGAACCATCTTTCATAGTTTGTGATGAACCTATATCAGCACTTGATGTTTCTGTTCAAGCTCAAATAGTTAATCTTTTAAATCATCTTCAAAAGGAGAAAAAAATTAACTTATCTTTTTATCTCCCATGATCTTTCAATGGTAAAACATATTTCAGATAGACTTGGAGTTATGTATTTGGGATCTCTAGTAGAGCTTGCGGATTCTGAAAAGGTATATAATAAACCTCTTCATCCATATACTAAAGCTTTAATGTCAGCAATTCCAGTACCTGATCCTGATCACAATTCAGATATTGAAAACAGGATTCATCTTGAAGGAGAAGTTCCATCACCTATAAATGCTCCAAAGGGATGCAAGTTTGTTACTAGATGTCCAAATGCAATGGATATTTGTAGACAAAAAAGACCAGACTTTTTAGAAGTTGAAAATGATCACTTTGTTAGCTGCCATCTTTTCCAAGAAGGAAGAAGCGTTGAAGAAGCTGAAGAAATCCAAAGAAAACAACTTGAAAAGAATGCTCAAATTAAGCTAGAAGAAGAAAAGAAGAAGATAGCTAAATTAAAAGAAAATAAAAAATAAAACTTTGGCATAGAGGAATTTACCCTATGCCTTTTTTACATAATTAAAATCTCATTTTTCATAGACGAAATAAATGATAAATAAGTGTAACTATAAGTTTAAATCTTAAATTTATTTGTTATAATATAATAGAGGTGCTTATATGATTTCTAATATTTATCTATATACTTTTTTTATAGCTATGGTTCCAGTAATAGAGCTTAGAGGAGCTATACCTATAGGGGTTTCACTTGGTCTAAGTCATATAGAGGCTTTTATAGTTAGTTTTATAGGATCAATTATTCCAATTTCATTTGTTATATACTTATTTAGGCCGGTAGCTTCAACTTTACGAAATACCTTTTTAAAGAAATTTTTTGATAAAATTGAAAAAAAAAGCCATAAAAAATGGAGAATATGTAAAGAGGTTAGGACTTTTCGGACTTTTTCTTTTTGTAGCAATCCCACTTCCAGGAACAGGAATATATTCAGGTTCACTTATAGCAGCTTTTCTAAATATTAGACTAAAACATGCACTTACTATAATAGCTTGTGGGAATTTTGTGGCAGGCCTAATAGTTATGATTCTAACTTATGGTATAGGAAGGATATTTTAATGGAATATATAAATTTAAATGAAAGTGATTTAATTTGTATTAAAGATTTTGAAGAATTTAATATTTTTCAACTTTATGATATTTTGAAAAGTAGGCAGGACATTTTTGTGGTTGAACAAAAATCTCCCTACAATGACATAGACGACTTAGATAAAATTTGTAAGCACATGATTTACTACTCTAATGGTGAATTTGCTGGTTATATGAGGCTTATACCAAGATATGATTCAAGAGAGTATTCAAGTATGGGAAGATTTAATGTTCCAAAAAAGTTTAGGGGAAAAGGTATTGGTGGGAAAATCTTTTTAGAGGCAGTTAGATATATATTTGAAAATTTTGAAGATGAGAAAATAGAAATTGATGCTGAAACATATTTAACTGAGCCTTATGAAAGGTTTGGTTTTAAAAAAATATCTGAAGCATATATACTAGATGGGGTAAGCCATACCAGGATGGAGATAAGTAAAAAGTTATTTTCTGAGAAATATTTATAATAAACTTAAAATAAGTAAGGTTATTTTGGGATGCAATCTTTATGGCTGCATTCATTTTCTTTATATTTTATTATTTAATTTATAGATGTTTTTCTAATAACTATAAAAGATCTCTTAATTATTTATAGAGTTAAGGTTTAATGAAATTATTAATGCCCTCTCTACTTTTTTAGTAGGGAGGGCAATTTTTTTTAATTTCTTAAAATTTATTTTTCGTTTTTTATAAAATTATAAAGTGATTTTACTGGAATTCCAGTTGAACCTTCTGGATAGAAAGAAAAAGCTTTTGAAACATGTGCTGGGCCAGCTATATCAAGATGCACCCAAGGGTAATTCATTACGAAATTTTCTAAAAATAGGCCAGCTGTTATTGCTCCGCCAGAAGAGTATGTTGAATTTTTTATATCTCCAAGATCTCCTTTTATTTCTTCTCTAAGTTCATCGTTTGAAGGTAGTTCACAAACATATTCTAAAGATTCATCAAAAGCATTTTTAACTCTAGCCATTAGATCTTTATTATTTGTAACAGCCCCAGTAGTATAATTACCAAGTCCAACTACGCAGGCTCCAGTAAGAGTTGCAAGATCAATTATTTCTTTTGGATCTAATTTTACTGCTGAGTAGTAAAGGGCATCTGCAAGTGTAAGCCTACCTTCAGCATCAGTATTTATAACTTCAATAGTGTCACCCTTCATTGATCCAATAATATCTCCATTTTTATAGGCTTTACCTGAAACCATATTTTCACATGCTGCAACTACACCGATTACATTTTTTTCGATTTTATTTTTTGCAGCTGCGTAAAGAGCACCTATTACTGATGCAGATCCAGCCATATCAGCCTTCATAGTGAGCATACCTTTTGCTGGTTTAAGTGCATATCCACCAGAGTCGTAAGTTAGTCCTTTACCTACAAGAACGATTGGCTTTTCATCTTTTCTAGGAAGATATTTCATAACTATAAGTTTTGGCTCTTTGTCTGATCCTTCAGCTACAGCAAGAAATGCTTCCATTTTAAGCTTTTTTATTTCTTCTTTTGAATAAACTTCGACTTTTATTCCTAATTTTTCTAGATTTTCTTTTGCTTCATTTGCAAGAGTTTCAGGGTAAAGGTCGTTACTAGGAGTATTGACTAAATCTCTAGTTAAATTTACGCCTTCAATTATATTTTCTATTTCTTCTTTTTCCTTGCTATAATCACTTGTTTCAAAAGAAATGTTTATTTCTTTTTTCTTTGACTCTTTTTTATATTTATCAAAAGAGTAATTTGCATGTAAAAATCCTTCAAGCATGGACTTGAAAATTTCTCTTTCATTTTCTTTAGGTATTATTACGCTAAATGAGTCAAAATTCTCTTCTTTTGCTCTATTAAATAGATTCTTTGATCCGATAATTAAATTTTTCTTGTCATCTGGATTTGATAGTAGAAGAAGTAAAATTTCTTTATCTTGGTCTATATAATATTTAATGTTTGGTTTATCGTATGAAATTTCTTTCTTTTCTAAAAAAGAATCTAGCTTTGCATTTCCAGTAGAAGCATTTTCAAATTTTACATAAACTTTTTTTTCAAAGTTTTTATTAAAAGTAATATTCATTTTTCCTCCTATTAAAAAAGACCCCATAGGGTCTTATAATTATTCTTCGCCTTCTTCGCCCTTTTCAGTTTCATCAACTGTTGGAACTTCAGCTGCACTTTCTTCTGTTTCTTCTTCAACAGTTTCTTCTCTTGGTTCTTGTAGAGTACATACAATTTCTTCAAGATCTTCGTGAATTTGAAGCTTATCATTATTAGCTATATCTAAGTCTTTAACCATTATTGAGTCTCCAATTTGCATATCTCTTACATCGACAATTGCAAATTCAGGAATATCAGATGGAAGACATTCGATTTCTATTTCACTAATTATTTGATTTAATATTGAAGGTTGAACTCTAATTTCATCTCTACCTTCAAGCATAATTGGAATTGAAATTCTAAGAGCTTCTTTCATATTGATTCTGAAAAAATCAGCGTGAGTATAGTTGTTTTTATATGGATGTTTTACAATTTCTTTAAAAAGAGCAGGAATAGTAGTTCCTTCATATTCTAAATCTAGAATAACAGAAGTACCACAATCTAAGTATGCTCTATTTAATTCTTTTTCTTCAACTTGTATATTTAAATTATCTTCACCTTTTCCATATACAACAGCAGGAATTAAGTTTTGTCTTCTAAGCTTCTTATTGCTGTTAGTACCAACACTATCTCTCTTCATTACTTTAAGTTTAGTGTCTGCCAAAATATTGACCTCCCTTATATTTAGTCTACTACTTATTATAACAAAATATTTTTAAAATGTCTATTATATGTTAAAAAGAATTATAAATATAATTCCAGCTAGTCCAAAAACTCCTACTATTAATGAATTTAAAAAATTTAGATTTATATTGTAACCAAAAAAACTAGCTATTAAATTAAAAACAAATATACCTATAATTCCTGAAATCGAATTTATAAAAACTTTAGATATTATTTTTGCAGAAACTTGTAGTATTTTAAGTATGAGTATTAGAACAAGCATTCCAGCAATAGCAACTAAAAATTCCATTAAATCACCTCAATTAATTATATCATAGAATTTTTTTAATTGAAGAATTTAAATATATGCTATACAATATAAATAGATATGAGAGTTAAGGAGTGTAATATTATTTGAAAATTTTTAAAAAAATACTAAGTATTCTTTTTATAGGATTATGTATTTTACTTATTTATTTAATTATTTTTAGCTATAAAGCTGAAGGTAAAAAGTCTAGTAATAGGATTCCAAAAAATAAAGATTATTCTTATGAGATTTATGATGACTATTTAATAGATAGTTTAGAGCTTTTAGGATTTTCTAATTTAGAAAATGAAGAAAAAATAGAGCCTATTATTATAAATTATGACTGGGAAGAGGAAAATAGTATTGATATAGAAAAAATTAAAAATGAAATCTATGACTATTTAGATTCAAATAATATACCATTAGATTTAATTGGAATTTCTTTTTATGATGTGACTAGTGATAGGGGATTTGGAATCAATGAAAATGAATTATTTTTGGCAGCTTCTACGATGAAAGTTCCTATAAATGTCTATACTTATGACATAGTGAATAAGAAAGGCTTAAGTCTATCTAGAATAATGAATTACAACAAAAATAATTTTGAAGAAGGAACTGGTGTTATCCAGTTTGATAAATTTGGCAGCATCTACTCTCTTAAAGACATTTTAAGACTTTCTATTACTGAATCCGACAATGTTGCTACAAATATGCTCTATGGTCTTTTGGGATGGTATGGAGGATACTATCTCTTAGATCAGCTTCACGACTATTATGGAATTTCTTCAACGAAAGGTAATTATATTAGTCCAAAAGAGGCTCTTAAAATGTTAATAAGGGTTTATGATGGCAGGTATGATAGTTACAAACTGCTTTATAATGATATGGCAAATACGGTCTATAATGAATATGCTACTTTTTATTTTAATGATGACAAGGGAGTTCATCATAAAACGGGTGATTATGATGGGTATTATAATGATATTGTAATTGTAGAAGGGGAAAATACTTTTATATTTACAATTTATACTAATAATATTGATAGTCCAATTGAAACGCTTCAGGATTTAGGCGAAATTATCTATGATAATTCAAAAAGATAAAAAACCACCATTTTTATAAGGTGACCCCAAAAAGTTGGACTTTATACCAGAGACATTTAGAAATATTTGTCTCTGGTTTTTTTGTCCTCATATTTCCCCTAGGGGAAATCGCAGCTAAGCTGCATTCAATTTCCTATATTCAACTGGACTTAAATATCCAAGTTTTTCTTTTATTCTATCTTCATTGTAATATTTTATATATTCTTCTATTGTCTTTTTTAGTTCGTTAAATGATTTAAACGTTCTACCATAGTAAATTTCTTGTTTTAATATCCCGAAGAAATTCTCCATAGGAGAATTATCTAAGCAATTTCCTTTTCTTGACATACTCTGTAAAATTCCATTAGATTCTAATTTTTCAGTATATTGTTTTAATTGATATGCCCATCCTTGATCTGAATGGAATATTCTTTTAAACTTGCAATCTGAAGTCTTTGAAATTGCTTCTTCAAGTGATGTTATTATTGCATCTAATGTAGGTGAAGTTGTTATTGAATAGCTAATGATTTCTCCATTAAACATATCCAAGAAAGGATTTAAGTAAAGTTTTTTTACTTGCATATTCCCATACTTATCTGTTTCATAGTATTTGAATTCACTTGTATCTGTTGTGATTTTTTGATGTACTACAGATGTTTTAAATCTTCTTTTTATCCTATTTGGTGCTACTTTACCTACTGTTCCCTTGTATGAGTAATATTTTCTTGATTTACGTGCAAAGTTTGTTACCTGAAGTTTCAGCTTCTGTACCAACCTTTGAACTTTTTTCTTGTTTATTAAAATTCCAAGTCTTCTAAGCATCGCATGTATTCTTCTGTATCCATAGTTTGGATTATCTTTTCTCATTTTCTTGATTTGATTCTCAAAGGCTTCATCTTTATTTTTTCTATCAAATCTTTTTTGCCAATACATGTATGTTGATTTTGGAAAATTAAATTGTTTAAGTAAATCTTTTAGTGGATATTTTTCTCTTAATGAGTGAATTATTCTAGCCATTCTCTCATTTTCTGATCTTCCTCGTCCTCTAATTCCATCTTTTTTTTTAGAAAATCTATTTCCATTTGTGCCCAGTAAAGCTTATCTTTAAGTTCAGCAATTTCGTCTATCCCTTCCTTAGAATATTCTTTCTTTACTTGTTCTTTTTCTTTTTCATTATTTTTATCTTTAGTCATACTTGAAGGTCTTCCTCTCTTTTTAGGTCTAAGTCCATCAAGTCCTTGATTTCTAAAATCAATTACCCATCTAGCAATGATCGCTGGATTATTAATCTTAAATTGATTAGAAAGTTCTTGATAGGACATTTCTCCTGTTAAGTACAAGTTTACTATATTCTTCTTAAATTCGAAAGAGTAACTATTATTTTTTCTAGAAATTTTTAAGCCTTCATATCCTTGTGTTTTGTATGAATTTACCCATCTTCTGACTACTGAATGATCACTGAGTCCATATTTATCAGTTAAATATTTATATCCTCCTTCTTTATTTAAGTATTCTTGTACTATTTTCATCTTAAATTCTGTACTATATTTTGTCATGAAAAAACTGACCTCCTCAAAGTTGGTTTTTTTAGGTCCAACTTTTTGGGGTCAGTTCATTAAATGGTGGTTTAATTTATTTGGCGTCTCTAGCTTCTTCAAGTGCATGATTAAGTGCTTCTTTAAAACCTTCTGTAGTTTCTGTAGCTCCTGCTATAACATCTATTTTATCTGAATTTTTTTCCACTGCATCTTTTACAAGACTTTCAAGTGCTACTCCTCCAAGTTCATCGTTTTCTCCATGGTCTAAAACTTTTATTGATTCTATTTTTTTATCATCGTTTATAACAACTGATATTTTGATTTTTTTATCTTTATTGTGACCGTTTCCTTCGGATTCGTATGTACCTGGTTTAAGTGATTTAAAGCATCCTGTTAAACTTAAAATTAGGCTTAAGAAAAATATTTTTTTAAATAATTTCTTCATTTGATTCTCCTTTTTTTATTTTTAATTATGTATTAATTATAGTTAATAAATTTTTTACTGTCAATTGATTTTTTTGCTAATTCCCCTTAAATAAACTTGAAATATTCTTATTTTAACTTATAATATAATTATAATAAAAAATATAGAAAAGAGGTATATTGATATAAAAACTCCAATTTACAACAAATTAAAAGAATTAAGTCAACACCAGGTTGTAGACTTTCAGTTTCCTGGTCATAGGAAAAGAACATTCGATGGTTTAGACTACAATTTACTACCAATGTTTGATACTACTGAAACATTTGGCACAGACAATCTTCATAGTCCAGAGGGAATTATTGAAGAATCTATGGAAGAAATAGCAAGAGTTTATGGAGTGAAGCACTCACTTTATGTTGTTAATGGTTCCACTGGAGCCCTTCATATAGCACTTATGAGTGCTACAAATCCTGGCGATAGAATATTAATTCAAAGAAACTCTCATATTGGAGTTTACAATGGAGCTATTTTATCTGGCCTTGATGTTGAATATTTGATGCCTTATTACGATCAAGAAAATCAAGTAGTGGGCGACTTAAAAAAAGAAGAAGTTTTAAAGGTTTTAAGTGAAAATGAAGATGTTAAAGCAATTGTACTGCTTCATCCATCTTTTTATGGAATTTGTGGTAATTTAAAGGAAATTATTGATATTTGCCATGAAAGAAATATTATAGTTATTGTAGATGAAGCCCATGGTCCTCATATGTATTTTAACGACAGACTTCCAAAGTCTGCTTGTGAACTTGGAGCTGACCTTATTATTCACTCTAGTCACAAAACTCTTCCAGCTATGACTCAAACTGCCCTACTACATGTTAATAGTGATAGGGTTGATATTGATGATGTTAGACTAATGAGTAGAATGCTTCAAACTACTTCTCCATCTTATATTTTTATGACTAATACGGAGCTTGCTGTTAATTTTACAGATTCTGAGAATGGAAGAAAAAGACTTTCTGATATTTGTGAAGCTATAGACGAATTAGAAGAAAAGTTATCTAATGTTAAAGGAATTCATGTTCTTTCTAGAAAACAAGATGAACTTTTCTATTCTAGGGATTTTACTAAGCTCATGATAGAAATAGAAGGTATAAAGGGTGCAAGACTTAGGAATATTCTCCATGAAGATTATTCAATTGATATGGAGTATGCTGATTTAAGACATGTTATAGGGATTGTTACTCTTATGAATACTAGGGAAGATATAGTAAAACTATATGAAGCTATTTTAGATATAAACGAAAATTATGAAAAAATTAAAATACATGAGTTTGAAAATCCTCTAATTAGACCAGACGTTGTTATGTCTATTTCAAAAGCTTTCTATGCCAATTCAGAAATTTTAAAACTAGAAGATGCAGTTGGAAGAATTTCTGCTTCTTATATTAATCCCTATCCACCTGGAATTCCTCAACTTGCACCAGGAGAAAGGATTACTAAAGAACATTTAGACTTAGTTAAAGAACTTTCAGAGGTTGGAATTTCTATAGTTGGTTTAAAAGGAAAGGATAAAAATTTAATTAAAGTAGTTGTAGAAGAATAAGAATTTAGAAAGGGGATAATATGAGAGGAAAATTTATTGCATTTGAAGGAGCAGATGGAAGTGGAAAGTCAACTGTTATCAATGCAATGTTTAAGGAGTTTCATAGAAATACTGAGGTTGTTAGGGAGCCAGGCTTTACAGATGTAGGCGAAGCTATTAGAGATATACTCCTAAATAGAGATTTAGATATTTGTCCAAAAACAGAAGCTCTACTTATGGCATCTTCAAGGGCTGAACTTGTAAACTCTTATATTATTCCTAGACTCAATGAAGGATATAATATTTTTTCAGATAGATATGTACTTTCTTCTCTAGTTTATCAGGGTATTTCAAGAAACTTGGGTATAAATGAAATAAGAGAGATTAATAACTTTGCTACATCTGGGCTTAAAACTGACCTAATAATTTTTTTAGATATTGATTATGAAACTCAGCTTAGAAGACGTGAAGAGAGAAAAACTTCTGATAGGATTGAAAAAGAGGATGCTAAGTTTCATAAGTCTGTAATTGATGGATATAAAAAAATTTATGATCTTTTTAAGGACGAGTATAATATTGTAAAGGTTGATGCTACTAAATCACTGGATCAAGTGATTGAAATTTGTAAAAAACACATTATTGAAATAGGAGGAAAGTAAAATGAAACTATTAATAGCTATTGTTCAGGATGAAGATGCTCATATGCTTATGGATGATCTTTCTGAAAATGGTTTTAGAATGACAAAACTTGCTTCAACAGGAGGATTTTTAAAGGCTGGTAATACCACTCTTTTGTTAGGTATAGATGAGGATAGGGTTGATGAGGCATTAAGAATAATTGAAGAGGATTGTAAGTCTAGAAAGACTACAACAACTTTACTAAATGTCACTATGCCAGGAGAAGCTTATGTTCCACTTCCAATGGAAGTCCAAATTGGAGGAGCTACTATTTTTATGTTAGATGTAGAAAAGTTCATAAGAATTTAGGTGATATTTATGAAACTTATTATAGCTATAGTATCTGATGACCTTATAAGAGAGGTAACAGATCATTTGATGGATAAAAATATTAGATCAACAAAACTTGCTTCATCTGGTGGATTTTTAAAAAACGGCAACTCAACAATCCTAATAGGTTCCGAGGATAATGAGGTCGACGAAAAAATAATGGCAATTAGAGAAGCCATTGAGAAGTCAAAAAATAAGTCCAAAGTTGAAGATAAAAAGGATGCAAATATCTTTGTAGTTCCTATTAAAAGTATGAAAAGAATGTAATGAATAATAATAACAATGAAAAACTTTTTCATGCCTATATTTTTGAATCAAGAGATCAAAAACTGATTTTTGATGAAGCTTTAAAATTTTTCAAAAGGCTTGACCCTAGAGAAGATAAGAGAAATCTTTTAGTTGTTGAAGCTGAGAAAGATGTCATCAAAATAGATAGCATTAGGGACATGATAAAGTTTTTTCTTTTTAAACCAATTTTATCAAGTTATAAATTAGCAATAGTTAAAGATAGTTACAAGTTAAGTGATATATCATCTAATGCGCTTTTGAAACTAGTTGAGGAAATGCCAGATTATGGTAAAATTATTTTTTTAACTAGCTCCAGATATAACTTACTTGATACAATTATTTCAAGAACCCAGCTTATTAGCTTTGAGAGTGAAAGCTTTGAAAAAAGTGATGATATTTTATTTACTGAAAATTTTATTAAAGCTTCATTAAATAATGAGCTTTCTTTTATTTCGCTTAATAGAAAAGAATTTGATTTTTATAAGGATAATAAGGACTATTTCTTAAATTTAATTATTGATTCTTTAGCAGAATCTAAAAGAAATATAATAATAAGTAGAGAAGATAAAAAATTTGACTTAAAGCTAGAGAATCTAATAAAATTAAATAGGGCAATAGAAAAAATCTCAGAGGTAAAGAATAATTTTAAGTTAAATTTAAATTATGATTTATCTATAAATTATATTTCTATTATTCTGTCTGAGATTAAATTATAGATTAGAAAAGATGTGATAGATTGAGAGTTATAGGAGTAAGATTTAAGGATAGTGGAAAAATTTATTATTTTGATCCTTTAGATTTGAATATAAATGTTGATGACTATCTTATTGTAGAAACTGTAAGAGGGATTGAATATGGTAGGTGTGTTTTAGTAGACAAAGATATAGATGTAAGTGAATTTACTTCCCCAATAAAACCAGTAATTAGGCTAGCTGATGCAGCTGATGCTGTTATACAAAGAGAAAACAAAGAGGCATCAAAAGAAGCTTTCATTATTGCGGATGAAAAGATAAAAAAGCATGGTCTAAATATGAAACTTATAGATTCAGAATATACTTTTGACAACAACAAGTTAATATTTTACTTTACATCTGATCAAAGAGTTGATTTTAGAGACCTAGTAAAAGATCTTGCTAGTATTTTTAGAACTAGAATAGAACTTAGGCAAATTGGTGTAAGAGATGAGGCTAAGATTAAGGGCGGCATTGGTCAGTGCGGTAGAGTTTGCTGTTGTAAAAATCACATGGGAGAGTTTGCTCCAGTTTCCATAAAAATGGCTAAAGATCAAGGACTTTCTTTAAATCCATGCAAAATTTCTGGAGCTTGCGGAAGACTTATGTGCTGTCTAAACTATGAAGAGGAAGTCTATGAGGAAAATCTCAAAGATATGCCAAGGGTTGGAGATAAGGTTATTAGCGAGTTTGGCGATGCAGAAGTTATAGATAGAAGTATTCTAAAAAGAGAAGTTAAGGTAAGAATACTGTCTGGAGATGACGAAGGTGATTTGAAAGTATTGCCACTTGAAGAAATTACTAGAGTGTATGAAAAGGATGCAAAAAATAAATCTTCAGATGAGGAAGAAAAGATTGACTATCTATATGAAGAAGATTAAAATTTTTTAAACTTGAAAAATTTTTATATAACATTTATAATATTATTGTAAGAAAATTTTAAGGGAGGTATTTTCATGGCACACGTAATTGATGATAATTGCATAGCTTGTGGAACTTGTCAACCAGAATGTCCAGTTGATTGTATTTCAGAAGGTGACATTTACACTATCGATGGTGAAGCTTGTATAGACTGCGGAAATTGTGCAGCTGTTTGTCCAACAAATGCTATAAAACAAGCGTAATTATATACATACGCTTAAAAGAGCCCAGTGGGCTCTTTTTTTTAAATATTTTAATACATAATTTAGTAAGGATGCGAAAAATGTTAGAAAGAGATATTGTACCAGGAAGTAAATATGTAATTATTCAAAATAATAAATTTTTTAAATATGGTGTGGATGGGATAATCTTATCTAGATTTGAAGATATAAAAAAGGGTAGAAGTGTTCTTGAGATAGGAAGTGGAACCGGAATTATTCCGTTAAGGCTAGCTAGTTTTTACAGCCCCAAAATTATCTATACAGTTGAAATCCAAAAAGAACTATGCGAGCTTTTTTCAAAGACTATTGAGTTAAATAATCTAGAGGATATAATAAAATTAGAAAATATTGATATAAATGAGTACCACCCTAAAGAAAAGTTAGATTATATAATTACCAATCCACCTTATAGGGAGTTAGACAGGGGAATCTATAAAAAGGATCAAGCTTTTAATACCGCTTTTTTTGAAGGTAGTTTAAAACTAGAAGATATTTTTGTTTTTTCAGAAAAATATCTAAAAGAAAAGGGTATTTTAATTATGATTAATTCTATTAACCGCTTGGTTGATGTTATGGAGCTTGGAAGAAAACATAGACTAGAACCATTTAAGTTAAGATTTATTCATTCTGAAAGAGGTAAAAATGCATATGCTTTTATGGCCTCATTAAGAAGACTTTCAGGTAAAAATCTTGTTACCTTGCCAGCCTTATATTTATATGAAAATGGTAAGATAACGGATGAAGTAAAGGAGATTTATTATGGAATATGATTTATATGTAGTGGCTGTTCCTATAGGAAACTTAAAAGACATTACAATTAGAGCTATTGAGGTACTTAAAGAGGTAGATTATATACTTACAGAGGATACAAGAGAATCTTTTAAACTTTTAAAAGAATATGGGATTGATTCTAAGCTTATTTCTTATGAAAAATTTTCAGAGGAGAAGAAAAAAGAAGATATAAGAGAACTTATTGATAAGGGTTTTAAAATTGCCCTAATTACAGATAGGGGTAGTCCTGTAATTTCTGATCCTGGCTATATTCTTATTAATTATCTACTTGAAAATTCTTATAAAGTAACTTCTATCCCTGGACCATCAGCTCTTGTAAATGCTGTTATTTTATCTGGATTAAAATCAGACAGGTTTGAATTTTTAGGCTTTTTACCTAGAGAGAAGGGGAAAAGAGAGAGTCTTATTAAAAAAACTATAAATTATGATGGATTAAGTATTATTTACGAGTCCCCAAAAAGACTTGTAAATACACTTGAAGAAATAAAAGAAATATGCCCTGGAAGAAATCTTGCAGTTGTGAGAGAAATGACTAAGATGTATGAAGAAATCTTTAGAGGACAAGTTGAGGAAGCAATCGAAAAATTTAAAAATTTTTCAAAAGGTGAAATAGTTATTGTTCTTGACTCCTATTTTCTTGAAAAAAAGGTAGATGTTGAAAAAGAATTAAGAGAACTTATTGAACTTGGAATAAGTAAAAAAGATGCTGTCAAAAAGGTGTCTGAAGATTTCGATTTAAATAAAAATGATGTATATAAAATTAGTTTAAGCTTATAGATAAAATATATTTATAAGCATAAAACTATATGTTATTCATTAGACAAATGTTTTCATAAATTAAAGGATGGGCAAATTATCAATTTTATAGAACTAATTCTTTAATTTAAATATGTTCTTTTATTGATATTCTTGCATTTATAGTATTTAAACATTATAATAAATTTAGGAGAGTAGTTTCTATTTTTAGAAATTTTTGAAAGCGATCTCTCTTATGACATATAATGGAGGTGATTGAATGGATGCTATTGAAAAAGTAAGAAGGGCGGAAGAAAAAGCAGACTTATTAGTTAAAGATGCTAATCTAAAAGCTTCAGAAATACTTAAAAGTAGTAAAGAGGAATCCTTAATTAGGTATAATGAAATTTTAGCAAAAGCTAAAAGCGAAGCCGAAAAACTAGTTAATTCTAAGAGGGAAGAAGGCAAGATAGAATCTAAAAAAAATGATAAAGAATTAGATGATTTTATTAAAAGAACTTCTGGCATGCAAAAAGAAAAACTAGATAAGGCAGTAGACCTAGTAGTAAGTAGGATTTTAGAAAACAATGGCAATAGTTAAGATGTCGAAGTTTCGTCTTTTTTCTTTTAAGAATGATAGGGCTAGACTTTTAGAAGAGCTACAGCACTTCAATTTTGTCCATTTTTCAAAAGAAGAATATGAAGGGGACAAAGATAAAAGACAAGACGACTATAAAATCCCTGATAGCATGCAAAAAATAAATGAAGAACTAAGTAATGTTGATTTTTCTATTGGGATCCTTGAGAAAATTCAAGAAAAACCTAGTATGCTTGAAGAGTTGAATACACCTAGGAAAACTTATAGCTTAAGGGAAATTGAAAGTATATCAGAAGAATTTGACTCTAATTTTATAGCAGACAAACTAAGAAGCATTACTAAAAAAATTGAAACAAGTAGACAGAGAATTGGAAATATTAAACAGGAAAAAGAGGACTATCTTCCTTGGGTTGATTTTGATCATCCTTTAAGTGATTTGGGAGAAAAAAATAGGGCTTACTATTACATGGGAACTTTTCCAACATCAAATCTTCAAAGTTTTTATACAGCACTAAGTAATTACAAATATACCTTTTCTGAAACAATTTTCACAAAAGGGGCTATTACAGGCCTTTACTTAATAATTCTTGACAAGGACAAGGAAGCCTTGAATGAGTTTAGACAGCTCGGATTCAATCCTATTTCTTTTAAAACTGATCTTAGTCCTAAAATGGCAGTCCAAAAACTTGAAGATGAGGAAAAAAGGCTTAAAGAAGAAATAGAATCTCTAGAGAAAAGTCTTTTAGGATACAGCTCATATTTAGATAAGTTAAGAATAAAAAAAGAAGATTTAGAAAATAAAAAATTAAAATTATCAGCTAGTGAAAATTTTTACAATACAAATGAAATAAATATTATTAGTGGATTTATTCCTACTGAAATGGAAGAAAAATTTAAGAAAATATTGGATGAAAATTTTTCTGGAGCATATTATCTTGAGTTAGAATTAGCAAAAACAAGTGATGATAAAGCGCCTATTTTACTAAAGAATAATAAACTCGTTTCAGCCTTTGAATCTATTACTAAAATGTACTCTCTTCCAAAATATGGCGAAGTGGATCCTACTCCATTTTTTGCAATATTTTATTGGTTCTTTTTTGGAATGATGGTAGCTGACTTAGGATATGGAATATTTTTATTCATAGTAACTGCTTTAGGTTTAAAATTCTTTAAACTTGATGATAGCAAAAAAGACTTTTTACAGCTATTCTTTTATATTAGCATTTCTACTATGATGTGGGGAATAATTAATGGGTCCTTCTTTGGCTATAGTTTACCATTTGGATTAATTAATGCCCAAGAAGATCCAACCAAGCTTCTTATATTAAGTGTTATATTTGGAGCAGTTAACTTACTTTATGGACTTGCTATTAAGGCTTATTTAAATATAAGAGATGGTAAGTTTATGGACGCTGTATATGATGTTCTTACTTGGTACTTAGCTTTGATAGGTGCCGGTGGACTTTTAGTTAGCAAGGCCATGGGTAAGGGTGAGAATGTTAGTAAGATCTTTTTAATAATGATGATTGTTGGTATGCTGGGAATAGTTATATTTGCAAATAGAAAAGCTCAGTCAAAAGGTGCTAGGATTGCTGGGGGACTTTATGACCTATATGGAATTTCATCTTATGTAGGTGACCTTGTTTCCTATACTAGACTTATGGCCCTATCACTATCTGGCGCATTTATAGCTTTTGCAATTAATCTAATTTTTAAACTTTTAAGTTCATCAATTATTGGTTTAATCTTTGGAGTAATTGTTCTTTTGTTTGGACATGCATTCAACTTATTCCTTTCACTTTTATCTGCTTATGTTCACACAGCAAGACTTACTTATGTAGAATTCTTTGGTAAGTTCTTTGAAGGTGGAGGAGAAAAGTTTAAAAAATTCACAAGTGAATCAAAATATTTTGACGTAAAATAAAAGGGGGAAAAAAGTAATGAATAATTTAGCACAATTTTTTATTGAGTACGGCGGAATTGTATTTGCCGTTCTAGGAGCAGCACTTTGCGTTAGCTTATCAGGTATGGGATCTGCAAAGGGCGTTGGTATGGCTGGGGAAGCAGCATCTGGAGTTATTATTGAAGAGCCAGATAAGTTTGGTAAATCACTTATCCTTCAACTACTTCCAGGTACTCAAGGACTTTATGGATTCGTAATTGCTATTCTTATTATGACAAGATTAAGTACAGATTTAACACTTGCACAAGGCTTATATATTTTATTTGCTTCTCTACCTATGGGTCTTGTAGGATACTTTTCAGCTACAAAACAAGGAAGAGTTGCTGTATCTGGTATCAATGTACTTGCTAAAAATGAAGAACAATCAATCAAAGGAGTTATTTATGCAGTAATGGTTGAAACTTATGCCATTCTAGCATTCGTAATGACAATTATCCTTTTAATCGTAGTTCAATATTAATTATACCGACTTAGAAGGAGGGGGAATATGTCTAATTTAGAAAATATAACCCAAAAAATTGTAGATGACGCTACAAAAAAAGCAGAAGATATTATAAGAGAAGCTTCAGAAAAAAAGCAAGAAATGATAAATATCGAAGAAGAAAGAGCGAAATCTGAAGCAAAAAAAATATTAGATAAGGCTTTAGCAAATAGTGACTTAGAAAAAGACAAAATAATTTCCTCTAGTAATTTAAAGCTTAGAGATGAGAAGCTTAAAATGCAAGGAGAAATATTAAATAAGGTTTTTGAAGCTGCAAAAGAAAAATTAACTAATGTTGATGATAAAGTGTATAAGGAGTTTATAGAAAAAAAAACTAGCTAACTTTTCAAAAGATGGTATAGAGCTTGTTCTTCAAGAGGGAAGGGAAAAACTTTTTGAAAATTCTTTATATAAAATTTCAGATGAAAAAACTGAATCAGGATTTAAACTTATTTCTAAAAAGGAAGTTATAAATTTTGATTTTAAAGAACTGGTAGATTTTTATAGACAAGATCTTGAAGGTGAAATTGCAAAAATGATTTTTGGAAGGAGATAAAAATGAAAGTAGATGACTATATTCAAAGTTCAAGTAGAATAAGAGTCCTTGAAAAATCTCTCCTTACAAAATCTGATTTTAACAGGATGATCGAGGCTGAAAGTTTAGATGAAGCAATATCAGTTCTTAGAGAGTCAAAGTATTCTCCGTTTTTTAATAATATCAATGACCCACTAGAGTATGATGTTTCTCTTCAAGAAGCAGAAAAGGATCTTTATAAGAATCTTAAAGAATTGGGTGGAAATGAATTATATAAATTTTTTACTACTAAATTTGACATCCATAACCTAAAGATCTTCTTTGAAAGATAGGTTAATGGGTACAGACAATAAAGATCTCTTAATTGAAAATACTGAGTATGATAAAGATTTTCTAGAAAATTTATTTTCAGGATCTCGGGACAAAACTAACCTATATTCCAAGATTGAGAGTGAAATTCAATCTATAAAAGATACTAGAGGTATTGAAATTCTTGTTGATAAATATTATTTAAAAGAGCTTGAAGAGATGGCTAAATCATTTAAATATCCTTATTTTGAAAAACTAGTTAAGGATGAAATTGACTTTCAAAATATATATATGCTGATTAGAAGCAAATTCCAATCAAATGAGCTTGATTTTGTGAAGAAAATAGTTGCAGATGGAGGTAATATTTCTAAGGAAAAATTATTTGCCCATTATTATGAAGCTCTGGATGGATTTATATTAAGCTTTAAATATGAAGAAATTTATAAATTACTAAAAGAAGGTCTTGATATGTACAACAAATCTGGAAGAATTTCCGATTTTGAAAAAGCGAAAGATTATTATGATATATTAAATCTTAAGGAAAATAGATTTGTTGTTACTGGTCCAGAAGTTATATACACTTATTTTAAGTTAAGAGAGCGAGAGTTGAAAAATATTAGGATTATTCTCCTTTCCAAACAAAATGGTTTAAGTAATGATTTTATTAAGGAAAGGTTGGGTGAGACTTATGTATAAGATAGCTATTGTTGGTGATAAGGAATCTATCTTAGGCTTTAAGGCTATTGGAATAGATGTATTTTCTGTTAAGAGCCCACTTGAAGCTAGAAAAACTATCGACTCGCTTGCTAAGGACGATTATGGTGTAATATTTATTACAGAAGAAATTTTAGAAAAGGTTAGAGAAACTGTTGAAAGATATGATGATAAGACTCTTCCTGCAATTATTCCAGTTCCAAATTCTAAAGGAACAAAAAATATTGGCATGAAGAGAATTGAAGAATATGTAGAAAAAGCAGTTGGATCTAATATATTATAGGAGGGCTATATTGAAAGTAGGAAAAATTTTAAAAGTCTCCGGCCCTTTAGTTGTTGCACAAGGCATGGACGAAGCTAACGTTTATGATGTTGTTGAGGTTTCTGAAGATAGACTTATCGGAGAAATCATTGAAATGAGAAATGATAGAGCTTCTATCCAGGTATATGAAAATACCACAGGAATTGGACCTGGAGAACCTGTTTACACAACTGGTTCACCTCTTTCTATAGAACTTGGACCTGGTCTTATAGAGGGTATGTTTGATGGGATTCAAAGGCCACTTGATGCACTTAAGGATAAGGCTGGTGACTTCTTAACAAGAGGAATTACAGTACCTAGATTAAATAGAGAAAAGAAATGGGATTTTGTTGCAACTAAAAAAGTTGGAGACAAGGTTCAAAGCGGAGATATTATAGGAGAAGTTCAAGAAAATAAAGTTTTTAAGCATAAAATAATGGTTCCAATTGGTTTATCAGGAACTATTAAGTCAATAAGTAGCGGAAGTTTTACTGTAGATGAAGTGGTTGCTAAAATTGATGGGGAAAATGGCGGCGATGTAAAGTTAATGCAAAAATGGCCAGTTAGAGTTCCAAGACCAGTTAAGGAAAAGCTAGACCCTATTAAACCTTTAATTACTGGGCAAAGGGTTATAGATACATTTTTCCCAGTAGCAAAAGGCGGAACTGCTGCAATTCCAGGACCTTTTGGATCAGGAAAGACAGTTGTTCAGCACCAACTAGCTAAGTGGGCAGATGCAGATATAGTAGTATATGTTGGTTGTGGAGAACGTGGAAACGAGATGACTGATGTACTTATGGAGTTTCCAGAGCTAGAAGACCCAAGAACTGGAGAATCATTAATGAAGAGAACAGTTCTTATAGCAAATACTTCTAATATGCCAGTTGCGGCTAGAGAAGCTTCTATATATACTGGTATAACTGTTGCAGAATATTTTAGAGATATGGGTTATTCTGTTGCTATGATGGCGGATTCTACATCAAGATGGGCTGAAGCTTTAAGAGAAATGAGTGGTAGACTTGAAGAAATGCCTGGTGACGAAGGTTATCCAGCTTATCTAGCTTCTAGAATTGCAGAATTTTATGAAAGAGCTGGTCTTGCAAAAGTTTTAGGATCTGATGATAGAGAAGGTAGTTTAACTGCCATAGGAGCTGTTTCTGCCTCCAGGTGGAGATATTTCTGAACCAGTATCCCAGGCTACACTTAGAATCGTAAAAGTTTTCTGGGGACTTGATTATGCACTTTCTTATGCAAGACACTTCCCAGCTATTAACTGGTTAAACTCATATACCCTATATCAAGATAAGGTAGATGAATATTTAACAAATAGCATATCTAAAGATTTTGCAATTAATAGAAAAAGAGCAATGGCACTACTCAGTGAAGAAGCATCTTTACTTGAAATAGTTAAACTCGTTGGTAGAGACTCTCTTTCAGATTTAGATCAGCTTAAACTTGAAGT
This sequence comes from Citroniella saccharovorans, assembly GCF_035481615.1. Classification (NCBI taxonomy): domain Bacteria; kingdom Bacillati; phylum Bacillota; class Tissierellia; order Tissierellales; family Peptoniphilaceae; genus Citroniella; species Citroniella saccharovorans. The sequence continues at coordinate 1,312,821 of NZ_JAYKOT010000003.1, read as the reverse complement.
TTCAAAATCTATCAGAGAAGATTTTCTACAACAAAACGCTTTTAGACCTGAAGATACCTATTGTTCACTAGAAAAACAGTTTTTAATCTTAGATTTAATACTATCTTTTGAAGATGAAGCTAAAAGAGCACTGGAAAATGGAGTTTATCTAAATGAAGTTTTAGCTTTAGAAGTTAGAGAAAAAAATTACAAGAGCAAAAAATATTCCAGAAGATAAGCTTTCTGAGCTAAAGAATATTAAAACTGAACTAGTAGATGCAGTTACTACTCTTATAGAAGAAGGAGGATCACATGCTTAAGGATTATAGATCAATAACAGAAGCAGTTGGACCACTAATGCTTGTAGAAGGAGTAGAGGGTGCAAAATACGAAGAGTTAGTTGAAGTTCAAATGCAAAATGGAGAAAAAAGAAGAGGTAGAGTTCTTGAAATTAACGAGGACAAGGCTACTATTCAGCTTTTTGAAGGATCTAGTGGAATTAATCTTAAAAATTCTTCAGTAAGATTTTTAGGTAGGCCACTTGAACTTGCTGTATCAGAAGATATGATTGGTAGAGTTTTTGATGGACTTGGAAGCCCAATTGATGGTGGTCCAAAAATTATTCCTGAAGATAGACTTGATATTAATGGAAATCCAATAAATCCATTCTCTAGAGATTATCCAGATGAATTTATTCAAACTGGAATTTCATGTATAGATGGACTTAACACCTTAGTAAGAGGACAAAAACTTCCTATATTCTCTGGATCCGGACTTCCACATAATAATGTTGCTGCTCAAATTGCTAGACAAGCCAGAGTTCTTGGAACTGATGAAAAGTTTGCGGTAGTTTTTGGAGCAATGGGAATTACCTTTGAAGAAGCTCAATTCTTTATAAATGACTTTAAAAAAACTGGGGCTATTGATAGGGCAGTATTATTTATGAATCTTGCCAATGACCCAGCCATCGAAAGAATTGCAACTCCAAGAATGGCTTTAACCTGTGCTGAGTATTTAGCATTTGAAAAAGATATGCACGTTCTAGTTATTTTAACTGACCTTACAAATTATGCAGAAGCACTTAGAGAAGTTTCTGCTGCAAGAAAGGAAGTTCCAGGAAGACGTGGTTATCCAGGATATCTTTATACAGATTTAGCTGGACTATATGAAAGAGCAGGAAGAATTAAAGGTAAAAAGGGTTCAATTACCCAAATACCTATTCTTACAATGCCTGAAGATGATATAACCCATCCTATACCTGACTTAACTGGATACATCACTGAGGGGCAAATTATTCTTTCGAAGGAACTTTATAAAAAAGGAATTGAACCACCTATAAATATTGTTCCGTCTCTATCTAGACTTAAGGATAAGGGTATTGGTAGTGGTAAAACAAGAGAAGATCATGCTGATACTATGAACCAAATTTATGCTGCCTATACATCAGGTATTTCAGCTAGAGAGCTTGCAGTTATTCTTGGTGATTCAGCACTTTCTGATGCAGAAAAAGCATTTGCTAAATTTGCGGAAGAATTTGATAAGGCTTATGTTGATCAAGGATATTATAACAATAGAGAAATCAATGAAACACTTGATTTAGGATGGAAACTATTAAAGATAATTCCAAGATCTGAGTTAAAGAGAATTAGGGACGAATATATAGACAAGTATATGGACAAAAATTAAGGAGGAACTTATGGCAATTTTAAAAGTTAATCCAACCAGGATGCAGATGTCACTTTTAAAAGCAAGGCTAAAGACATCTGAAAGAGGCCACAAACTCCTAAAAGATAAACAAGATGAACTAATGAGAAGATTCATTGAAAATATTAGAGAAAACAAAAAGCTAAGAGAAGAGGTAGAAAAAGCTCTTTCAGAATCATTCAAAGATTTTATGTTTGCTTCAGCAGTTATGAGTCCAAAAATGTTAGAGGCTGCAGTTTCTTTTCCGAAAAGAAAACTAACTGTTGAGGTAGAAGAAAAAAATGTAATGAGTGTTATGATTCCTCTAATGAATTTTAATAATGAATCAGTTGATAAATCAGATGAAAAGAACATGTATCCTTATGGATATGTACAAACATCTGCAGAATTAGATGATGCTATTAAGAGTTTAAATTTAGTTATGGAAAAACTTTTAAAGCTTGCAGAACTTGAAAAAACTTGTCAGCTTATGGCAAAAGAAATAGAGGAAACAAGAAGAAGGGTTAACGCTCTTGAGCATAGAACTATTCCAGATCTTAAAGATACTATAAAACATATCAGGATGAAACTTGAGGAAAATGAAAGAGCAACTATAACTAGACTTATGAAGGTAAAAGAATTAATAGCTAAAGAAAATTAATATTTAAAACCCTTAGAAATAAGCTAATCTAAAATATAGAAACAAATTTAAATTTTAGATAAAGTTTAATTACTAGGGGTTTTTTCTTGTAAAAAAAAGTAATTAGATATAGAATAGGAGAAAAGATTTAAAAAATAGGAATGGGAGTAAAATGGATTTTTCTAAAGGTTCGATATTTAAAAATATATTAAAAACAGCAATTCCGCTAACAATAGCTCAGTTAGTACAGCTTCTATATAATATAGTAGATAGAGTTTTTATTGGACATATGCAAAATGGAGGGGCCGCTCTTACTGGTATTGGACTCATGTTTCCAATTGTTACAATAACTATAGCTTTTACTAATTTTTACCAGGTTGGAGGATCATCTCTATTTGCTATTGAGAGAGGTAAAAAAAATGATGAGTATTCTAGAGAAATTTTAAATAATACTTTTTTCTTATTATTAATTTCTGGAATTATTTTAACAATATTTTTCTATGTATTTAAAAAAAATATATTATATTTATTTGGAGCTTCAGAGAATACTTTCTACTATGCAAATGAATATCTAAAAATATATTTGATAGGTACAGTTTTTTCAATGCTTGCAACCGGAATCAACAGCTTTATTATAGCCATGGGTTATTCTAATAGAGCTATGCAAACAGTTTTAGTTGGGGCTATTTTAAATATAATTCTGGATCCTATATTTATATATGCTTTTAATTTAGGAGTGTCTGGAGCTGCCCTTGCAACAATAATAAGTCAGTTTATTTCTTTTATTTGGGTAATGATATTTATTACAGATACTCACCACGAAGTAAATCTTAACTTTAAGAAAATAAGAATAAGATTAAAAACAATATTAAAAATCATGGAAGTAGGAATTTCAGGATTTTTAATGTCACTAACAAATTCATTAGTCCTTATAACTTGTAACAAGATGCTTTCCATTTACGGTGGGGATGCTTATATAGGAATAATGACAATTATTAGCTCAATAAGAGAACTTTTTGTGCTTCCAATAAATGGAATAATTGGAGGAGCTCAGCCAGTGATGGGCTATAATTATGGAGCTGGAGAATATAAAAGGGTTAAGAAAGCTATAAAAATAGTAACAATATTAACTACAAGCTTTACCACTATAGTTTGGATATTACTTTTAAAAAATCCAACTTTCTTTGTTGGAATACTTACCTCAAATGAAGAAATAATTGAACTTTCTAAAACATATCTCATAATTTATTTTTCTGCATTCTTTATGATGAGCTTTCAGTTTTCTGGTCAGTCTACTTTTTTAAGTTTGGGAATGAGTAAGGAAGCCGTATTCTTTACTATACTTAGGAAAGGAATACTAGTTTTTTCTCTTACACTACTCTTGCCAGGAGTTTTTGGATTTGGAGTTAAAGGAGTTTTTCTTGCCGAACCAATTTCTAATATTATTGGTGGAGCGGCTGCCTATACGGCTATGATATTTAAAGTTTATAGAAAGCTATAGAATAAATGTATATTTTTATATGATATAATTAGTTAGGTAGTACTTGGGAGAGAAGGATGGAAGAAAAGGAAAGTCTAAATAAATTTTTTAAAGAAAACACCTATGAAGATATCTTTCAAATTAATGAAAATGGAGTATTCTTGGACTATTATAGAATAGGTAAAAATTTTAGCAAAAATCCACTAAAAGCTGGAATATTTTTAGATGAAAAAAATATTTCCTATGTAATTATGGAAAAAGATAGAATACTTTTAAGAAATAAGCTTGCTAATCCAATGCTAAAATTTGGAAAATCTATCTCTCATATTGCTTCCTTCGCTTGTAAAAATAAGAAAGTACTAGCGAATATAAAAAATGAATTTTGCTGTAAATTAAAAGAGTATCTTTTAAAAGATTTGGTTAATTTAAATAGAGAAAAAAAAAGACTTACTACTAATTTCTCTCTATACAAATTCAATTTTTGCTCATATATTATCTGGCTATTCACCAGAAAATCTTATTTCCTTTCCATATGAAAGAAGTTTAAAAGGAGTATATAAGGAGGATTTTTCTAAATCATTCAAAGATTTTGGAGAGGGACTTTTCTTAATAAATCCACAAATCTCTAGATTAATCGGTTCTAAATTTGTTATGGAAGCCTTTGAGCTAAATCTAAAAGAAAAAAACAAAGCTTTACTATTAAATGCCGGAGAAAGAGGGGAGATTGCTTTCTCTTATGAAGGATCCATCTATTCTTCTGAGTTTTCGATTGTTGATATAATGGAAAAAATAAATTTTTTGGATAAAGAAAATGCACTAATGGGAATTTCAGACTTACTTGAAGGTTATATTAAACTTTTGATAGAAAAAGCTTCTAGTGAAAGTGAAATAAGTAAAATTTATGTAATTGAGGACAAATTACCTAAGATATTTATAGACTATATAAATGAAAAGATGAATATGGACCTAAAGGAGAAAATTGTTTACATTAATGAAAAAATATTAGATGGAATTGTTAAACATCTTTCCTCAAGAGAGAATTTTTCAAATTTAAATTCAAATGGCTTGGAATATCTTATGATTGATACAAAAAGGGAAGAAAAGGATTTAATAAATAATTTTATAGAAAAATATAATAAATAGAAAGGATGATTTAATGAAGATTATTTCTTGGAATATTGACTCTTTAAATGCTGCCCTTACCAGTGACTCAAATAGGGCGAAGATGTCTAGAGAAGTTCTAGAAAAAATAAAAATAGAGGATGCAGATATAATTGGACTTCAAGAAACTAAATTAGCACATTCAGGTCCAAGTAAAAAACATTTAGAAATTTTAAATAGAGAATTTCCAAACTATAAATTTTGCTTCAATTCATCTTGTGAGCCTGCTAGAAAAGGATATGCTGGAACAATGTTTCTTTATAAAAAAGAACTTGATCCAATAATTTCATCACCTAAAATTGGAGCTCCATCTACAATGGATTTTGAGGGAAGAATTTTAACATTAGAGTTTGATGATATCTTTATTACTCAGGTTTATACACCAAATGCTGGTGATGGACTTTCAAGATTGAGAGAAAGACAAATTTGGGACGAAGCATATAAAAATTATTTAACTAGTTTAGATAAAGAAAAACCAGTTATAGCTTTTGGGGATTTTAATGTAGCTCATAAAGAAATAGACCTAAAACATCCAGCTAATAATAGATTTTCAGCTGGATTTACAGATGAAGAAAGATTTGGCTTTTCAGAAATTTTAAAATCTGGCTTTACAGATACTTTTAGAAAATTAAATGGCAATATTGAAGGGGCTTATACTTGGTGGGCACAAAGGGTTAAGACAAGTAAAATAAATAATTCAGGCTGGAGAATAGATTATTTTATTACAAGTAGTAGATTAGATGATAGATTACTTGAGTCTAGTATGATTGATTCAGGTTCAAGGCAAGATCATACGCCAATAAAATTAGTTCTTAATAGATAAAAAGCTTTTTAAAGAAAAACTATGTAAGCTTAGCTTATTATTATATACTTTTGCTTTTACTATAAATACGTTTTATCAAAAAAGACGAGGAACTTTTATCCTCGTCTTTTATCTATTTATATAATTTATAACTGAAAGTTTTTAATATCTATAAAAATTTTATTAAGTAGATAAAATTTACTAAACTTTTAAATCAAATCCTTGACTCCTAATAACTTTAAGCATCTCATCTCTTTCAATAAGGCCCATATCAATTGATTTAGCAGCTTTATTAGTAAAAGTTTCTAAATAATCTCTATTATTTTCCTCATAATACTTATAAAAAATCTCGTCATATTCTTTAAAAGCTTCCAAATAAGAAGGTAGAATTTTATAAGAGTCAGTAAACACTCTTAAATCTTTATCCATTTTAGGCTTTTTCTTTGTTTCGCTTCCATCAGAATAACCATAACCAATTGCTACAATAGGAAAGGTAAATTTAGGAAGATTTAATAATTCAATGATTTTTTGACTATTATTTAAAATAGATCCTAAAAATACAGTTCCATAACCTTCTGCTTCAAGTAGGTTAGAGAAATTTGTAGCCATAATAACTCCATCAGTGAAAGCTTGGTAAAATTTATCCATTGTAACTTTTTCGATCTTTTTACTTTCAATTTCTTCTTTAATCTTAGTATTTCTATATAGGTCTACAACAAAGACAATTAGTCCTGGAATAGTAGCTATATAGTCCTGATTGCAAACCTTAGAGATTTTTTTCCTTAATATTAGGATCCTCTACCTTAATTAAAGATGCCATTTGCATGCCTATTGAAGTTGGAGATTTCATTAAGTAGTCTAGGATATTGTCAATATTTTCTTTATCAATTTCTTTATCTTTATAGGACCTAATAGAAATATGGTCATTCATAGTTTCAAATAAATTTTTCATATAAACCTCTCTTTCATTTTATACATATATTTATACCCATTAAATATATAATTAATATTTTAATAAAAAATTGGTAAACAATACTAAAATTAAAAAAAGAATAAAAAAGTTAAAATAAAATGTTTAGAAAGAATAATCGTGGGTATAAATATAATGCTGGAGGAAATGTAAGAAAATGATTATAAAACTGATATAAAAAATATTGGGAGAAATAAATAACAAAATTAATTAAAATCATATAAAATAATTTATTTAAAAGCAACTTTTTTCCAGAAAGTTCAATAAATGCTAATTAAAAAAAGATAATAAAAATATTTTAAAAAACTATTGACAAAGTAATTTTCAAGTTGTAATATATATGAGGTTAGTTAAAAAACACTAACAAGTTATAACAATTCTAAAAGAAGGAGGTAGAAAATATGCCAACTGACAAAAGATTAATAGAAGTTTCAGTAATTAAATTTGACAACTAATAGTAGAAAAGAAATTAGTATAAAAATTATTCAAAGAAAGGAGTTAAAATATGCCAACAGATAAAAGATTAATTGAAGTATCAGTTATTAGATTTGATAATTAATTTAAAAGAAGAAGTGTAAAGAAATTAAGTTAAGTAGGCTTTACTAGATTTAACAATAAGTAATATTTATACAGGAGGTATAAAATGCCAACAGACAAAAGACTTATTCAAATTTCAATAGTAGATTTAGATTATAAAGACGAAGAGTACGATTATTAGGCAGAATTTTTAATTTGGTAAATTTTTATGGAGGTGAGATAATGCCTGTAGATCCAAGATTAATATCAGTGAGTGTTATAGATGTCTTTGATGAAGATAGATCCGAAGCTTCACTTTGGGACTAGTAATATATTACTAAATAGGTATAAAGTAATCCAATACCTAGTGAGCTTCGTGCTTAATTGAACATATTAAGCAAAATATTTATTCTAAGAAGTACTAGCTTAGGATAAAAAAAACGAATAATACAAATTTTAAATGCTGCCGCCAGTTAAAGAAGGCGGCTTTTATTTTGTCTAGAAAAGTCTAAATATTACATAAATATATAGCTAAAAAAAGAAGCTATTATAGATAATTTATCAAAAATATATTTATTGAAATTTGTATTTTAAAAACATAGTGATATTTTTATATAAATTTTACAATAAAAAACAACTACATATTTGCACAAAAATAAAGATTAATATTTTCTGCATTTAGGAATATATAAATTATTTTGCATAGATAAATATAGATAAAATCTTATATTTGAAAATAAATAGGATAGATTTTTAATATATTTAAAATATTTGCTAGTTAGAAAATATAGTAAAAAATATTGCTTCTTAAAAATATCCGAGTATTTCTTTAAGAATAAGCTAGAAGCAATAAATAAAATTATAAAAAGTATAGTTTGCCCTTGACTTTCTTTTACCTTTGTGTTATTATTTATTTAGATAGAAAATATCTATCAAATATTTTATTAGGAGGCTATGTATGAATAATTTAAAACCTTATAAATTTAGAGATAATGGACCTTTAGATTTCTATGATATGATAGACGGATTCTTTAACAATTCAGCTAGGGATGTAGATTTTTTAAAAAGCTCATCATTTAAAGTTGATATTGAAGAAAAAGATAATTCTTTTATAGTTTCCGCAGAGGTTCCTGGATATGAAAAAGATGAGATTAATATTTCTTTAGATGAAGGGAAATTAACTTTAAGTTTAGAGAAAAAAGAAGAGAATAGTGAAGAAAATAAGAATTTTATACACAGGGAAAGAAGATTTTCAAAGATGTCAAGAACTATGTACTTTAAGGATATTGACGATGAAAATATAAAGGCTAAGCTTGACAAGGGAGTTCTAGAAATAGATATTCCTAAAAAGCCTGAAGTTATTAGTAAAAAGGAAATTAAAATAGACTAAAAAAATAAATTTTTAATTGACCTCCAAAGCATTGGAGGTCGATTTTTTTAGTATTAATTAATAAAAATAATAATTTTACTTTAAAAAAATTAAAATAATTTAAGATTAAAACTTAATATATTTAAAGCTTTAAGTTAACTTTAGTTTTGTTATAAGATTAATATGTGACTATAAATTCATTGATTTACTTAAAGGAATAGCTGTATTGACTTTTATAAGTTTTTTACTTATGATAAAATTTGGAGGATTTAAAATGACAGTTAAAAATTTTTTTAATGGACTTAAAGTAATTATTATATTTATTATTTTATTTTTCTTATCAGAGATGGCAGCTGTATCTGCTGTTTCGATCTATTTTAAATATTCTAATCAAGGGATATTATGGGAGGAGTTTGTTAAAAATAATTCTCCTACTTTAACTTTTATAGTCCAAATTCTTAGACTTATTATTATTGCTTTATTCATTTATTTTAGAAAAAATAAATTTTATGAAAAATATAAAGAAGATTATATTTATGATAGAAAAACTAGAAATGGAGAATTTTCAAATATTTTACTATTATCAATTGGAATTTTAGGCTTTAGCACATTTTTAACTTTAATACTAAGCTTGTTTCCAGTTTTCATAGATTCTATAAATTCGCTAAATAATAGTTTTGAATCATTTTATAACTTTCAATTACTAGGCTTTTTAAGTATTGTTGTAGCTGCTCCTCTTATGGAAGAACTTGCACTTAGAGCAATATTATTTAGAGAACTTGAAGTAAACTTTGGGGTAGTAGCTTCCCATATAATTAGTGCTTTAATTTTTGCAATTCTTCATTTTAATCTAATCCAGGCAGCTTATGCTTTTTTAGCTGGACTTTTCCTTTCGCTAATTTATAAAAAGTCTCAATCAATTGAAAAAGTAATATTTATTCATCTATTAAATAATCTAATTAGTTTTATGATGTCTAATTTTCAAGACCAGGCTAAGATATTTTTGCCATTTGCTCTTATTTTATATATTTATTCTGCTTATTATCTAATAAAATACTTAAAAGGACCAAGTGATGATAATGATTAGAGAAATTTTAATTGAAAACATTTATGATATTCTAAAACTTCCTAAGTCAAATATTCAAAGAATAGAGCTTAACTCTGCCCTATATTTAGGCGGACTAACCCCATCAATTGGAAAGATAAGAAAGGCTTTAGACTTAAGTAATATTCCAATTGCTATAATGATTAGACCAAGAGCAGGAGGCTTTATTTATTCTGAGCTTGAGATAGAGGAGATGAAAAGAGATATTTTAGAAATTGGGAAGCTTAATGTAGAAGCCTTTGTATTTGGTATATTAGATGAGAATCTTTCACTTTCAGATAAAAACAAAGAATTAATTGACCTTTGCCACAATTTAGGTAAGAAAGCTGTACTCTCAAGAGCATTTGACAACACTATCTATTTAAGCGAATCTATAGAAAAGGTAAATTCTTTTAAATTTGATAGGATACTTACTTCTGGCTTTAAGGAAAATGCCACTGACTCCTTAGAAAATTTAAAATATATTAGAGATAAAATAAATAAAAATATTGGGGTCGTTGCAGCGTCTGGAATCAGCGATAAAAATATAATGATCATAAGTGAGAAAACTGGGATTAGTGAGTTTCATGCTTCTTTGAAAAAAGAAAGATTTGAAAAGTCAAATTTTGTAAATGTAGATTTTTCTTATCTTGAAAATAAGGACATGATATATGAGTTAGACGAAAAAGAAACTAGAAAGGTTTATTGGTGTTAAAAAATGAAAAAATTAATATTTATATTTGCCTTACTTATTCTTGTGACTGGCTGCAAAAAAGATCCAAAACCTCTTAGCAGTGAGTTTGACAAGGATAAATTATTAGAGGAAGGTAAAAAAATAATTACTTATATAGATGATGGTGATTTAGATAAAATAAAAGAAAGTGGTAGTGAACTTTTCAATGAGGTAGTAACAGATGAAGATTTAAATAAAGCTGTTAACCTTAGTAATGAAGCGGGAGAATTCGTAGAGTATGGTCCTGTAGAAGTGGAAGGTTTTGTAGACTTCGAGGAAAAAGATATGGGCAAAGTAAAGATAACTGCTCTTTATAGTGAGGGAATTATAGATTATCTTTTCCTTTTTACAAAGGACTATAAGGTAGACTCTATAGATTTAAAATAGGTAAGATTTAGGTTTTTAATTTTACTAGTGAAGCAATTTTTCATCTAGGGATAATTTTTATATTAAAAAATAGTAAAAACAAAAAAAGGAAGATACTTTTAACCAGTAGCTTCCTTTTATTATTGAAAGATTATTTAACTTCTAATGAGTTTTCCCATAGACCATGAATGTTGCAGTAGCTTAGTGCATAAACTGTACCTTTATCAGCTTTGATTTTAGTTTCTACACATGGGATTGATAAAATATCACTTTCTCCATGGGCTTGAAAATTGTAGCTGCCTACTTCTATAGGGAATTTTCCTTCTTCAGGTTTAAAGAATACTTTAATCCAAGCAATGTGATGTTCTAATGTGTTTGGATGAGCAATTTCTTCACCAATATAGACTTTAATGTCTAAATTTTCTCCGCTTTTTTCAGCGTGAATACTTGGCACGTGTTTTTCTTGCTTCCAATCTCCAGATTGTACTGTTTGTGTTAGTTTTTCCATTAAAATACCTCCTAAAATTTTATACATTTATTTTATACCCATTTTATTTTTTATAGAACAAATATATTTATTAATTAAGATTTGTTTTTGTGGTTTATATGTAGTTTTTGTGATATTCTAAGTATAGAATAAAATATTTTCGGAGGACTTATGTACTCAAAACTAATAACATCAATGTTAATTGGACTGGACGGATATAAAATTGAAGTTGAGGCGGATATTGCAAGAGGAATGCCATCATTTAATATTGTTGGGCTTCCAGATGCTTCTATAAAAGAATCCAAAGAAAGAGTTAAATCTGCAATTTCAAATTCAGGTTATAGTTTTCCTTTGGGCAGAATAACTATTAATCTAGCTCCTGCTGCTTTAAAAAAAGAAGGATCTCACTTAGATTTATCAATTGCTATGTCTATACTTGAGGCTAATGGAGTTACGATAAGAAAAATTCCAGAAGAACTTATATTTATCGGGGAACTTGCTTTAGATGGGAGACTTATGCCCGTTGAAGGTGTTCTACCTATGATTATTTCCATGAGAGACTTAGGCTTTAAAGATTTTTTTATACCTATTGATAACTCAAAAGAAGCTAGTCTTGTTTCAGATGTAAATATCTATCCTGCAAAAACTTTAATAGAAATTGTTCAGCATATAAATGGAGAAAAATTAATAAATAAAATAGAATCTTCTTTTGATATAAATTTAAAATCGCCAACTTATGATGTTGATTATAAAGATATTAAAGGTCAAGAGAGTATGAAAAGAGCTTTCGAGGTTGCAGCTGCTGGAGGACACAATATCTTAGTAATTGGGCCGCCTGGATCTGGAAAAACTATGGCAGCAAGAAGACTTCCTACAATCCTACCTGATATGACTTTTGAAGAGGCTATTGAATGTACAAAAATATATTCGGTTGCTGGTAAGCTTGGAACAGACGGTTTAATAATTCATAGACCTTTTAGATCTCCACACCACACAGCTTCAGAAGCTTCTTTAATTGGCGGAGGAAGAATCCCAAAGCCAGGAGAAGTTTCACTAGCCCACAATGGAATACTTTTTTTAGATGAGTTACCTGAATTTTCAAAATCTGTTTTAGAAGTTTTAAGACAGCCTATGGAGGATGGAGAAGTATTAATATCAAGGGTTAATGGCCAGTCAGTTTATCCTTCAAAATTTATAACTGTTGTTTGCATGAATCCATGTAAATGCGGGTATTTTGGATCACAGGTTAGGGAATGTACATGCTCTACTAGTCAGATAAATAATTATTTATCCAAAATTTCTGGTCCACTTTTAGATAGGTTTGATATTCATCTTGAAGCAAATCCAGTTGATATAAAAAATCTTCAGTCAGGAGCTAATGAAAGGTCATCAAAAGATATGAAAGAGGCTGTTTCTAAAGCGAGGGACCTACAGGCAAAAAGATATAAAGATGATGGAATTAGAGTTAATGATGAACTTTCTGGATCCCTACTTAAAAAATATATAAAAATAAGTTTAGAGGATGAAAAAATTCTCAAAATGGCTTATGAAAAATATAATTTTTCAGCCAGATCATATAATAAGATTTTGAAGCTTTCAAGAACAATTGCGGATCTTGATGGAGAAAATAACATAAAAACCTCTCATATCTTAGAAGCTCTTAGATATAGGGCATTAGATGATAAGTATTGGAGAAGATAATGGAAAATCTTTTATTTTATAATTTTGCTGGACTTATGAATAAAGAAATTAAGTATCTTCGTGATAATTTTTATGCCCTAGAAGACGTACTAAACTATTGCGAGGAATATGGCAAAGAGGATCCCATTTTATTAAAAATCAAGAAAAAACTTAGTAAAAAAAGCTTGGAAGATTTTAAAAAATATAGGGAGTATATGGATGAAAAATCCATAAAATATTTCACTATTGATGATGAAATTTATCCTGAAAGTTTAAAACTTATTGATGATTATCCATTTCTACTTTACTACAAAGGAAGTCCTAATTTTTCTAAGTTTAACATAGCCGTCGTCGGTTCAAGAAAAGCTACTGATTATGGTAAGAGTTCTCTAAGAAAAATAATTGGCGAATTTAGGGGATATAATATTGCAATTGTATCTGGCTTAGCTCTTGGAATTGATAAGTACTCGCACGAAGCTGCTTTAGATACAGGACTTTATACAGCGGCTGTTTTAGGGCAGGGTATAGACCTTATCTATCCACAGGCAAATAGAAAAACTTATGAGAAAATTGTAGAAAATGGGGGAATTATTCTTAGTGAATACCCACTTGGAACTCCTCCTCTTCCTTATAATTTTCCTTATAGAAATAGAATTATTTCAGGCCTTTCTAGGTGTGTAATTATTATAGAAGCGAAGGAAAAGTCTGGAACTTTAATAACTGCGTCCTATGCATTAGATCAAGATAGGGATATTTTCTGCTTACCTGGAAATATAACTTCTCCATATAGTATGGGCACTAATAAACTTATAAAAGATGGAGCAGGACTTTTAACATCCGCAAAAGATATAATAGATTTTTATGATGAGCTAAAATTTGAGACTAATAAAAAGAAAAAAGCCTTTAAAGATATTTCAAGTCTTTCAGATAAGGAGCTTGCCATATATAATATTTTAATGGAAAATCCTACTAGTTCTGATGAGCTTGCAAGAAAGTTAGGACTTGCCATAGAGGATATAAGTTCTTCTTTAACTATGCTTGAGCTTAGGGATATAGTTTGCGAGATAAGTTCTATTTGGTATATAAAATAGTAAGTATTTTTTAAAAAGTATAATTTTTATATGTTATAATTTAGTGAAAGAGGTGAGTTAATGGCTGTAGAAAAAGTAAATATTGAAAATATTGCTTTAACTAAAGAAATATTTGGAAATTTAGATAAAAATACAAAAAGAGTCGAGGAAGAATTTGGTGTAAATATAAGCCTAGATGAAGGCAATATAAAAATAGTGGGTGAAAGTGTAAGTTCAAAAGCAGCAGCAGATGTTTTAAAAAATTTAGAAAAGGCACTTATTGAAAAGGGAAGGCTTGAAGATCAAGACTTAAATTATTATATATCTATGGTGAAAAAAGGTAAAACTGATATTGCATCAAGTCTTCTTCAAGATATTATTTGCCTCAATTCTTATGGAAAACCAATTAGGCCAAAGACAATAGGTCAAAAAGTTTATCTAGATAGTATAGATAATAATGGGATAGTTTTTGGAATTGGACCAGCAGGAACTGGTAAAACTTATTTGGCTATGGCTAAAGCAGTTACAGCTTTCAAAAACAAAGAAGTAAATAGGATTGTTTTAACCAGACCAGCAGTTGAAGCTGGCGAAAGCTTAGGATTTCTTCCAGGAGACTTAAATGAAAAAATTGATCCCTATTTAAGACCTCTCTATGATGCTCTTTTTGACATTATGGGATATGAGAACTATTTAAAATTAAAGGAAAAAAATTTGATTGAAGTTGCTCCACTTGCCTATATGAGGGGAAGAACCTTAGAGTCTTCTTTTGTAATTTTAGATGAAGCACAAAATACTACCAATCAACAAATGAAAATGTTTTTAACTAGGCTTGGATTTGGTTCAAAAGCAATAATTACTGGAGATGTTACTCAAGTAGATTTACCAAGAGGAAAAAAATCTGGATTATTAACTGTTAAAAAGATTCTTGCAGGAATTAAAGGAATATCTTTTTCTTATTTAACTAGAGACGATATAGTAAGGCATCCTTTAGTTCAAAAGATAATTGACGCTTATGAAAAATTTGAGGAAGAAAATGATTAATCTACTTATAGATAATAGGACAGATAAAGAAAACTTAGAAGATATTTTTTTTGAAGATATCTTACTTGCACTTGAGGCTTGTTATAAGGTAGAGGGATTAGAAGGAGACTATGAAATTTCTTTTTCTTTTGTAGGGCCTGAGGAGATTAAAGATTTAAATAAGAATTATAGGGGGAAGGATACTGTTACTGATGTTCTTTCATTCCCCCTAAGCCTTCCAGAAGAGGATCCTGACTATTACTTGGGAGATATAGTTGTTTGCCTAGATAGAGCTAGTGAGCAAGCACTTGAATTTAATCATTCTTTAAAAAGGGAGATTATATATTTAACTATCCATTCCTTTTTTCATCTTTTAGGCTACGACCACATGAATGATTCAGAAAAAAAGATTATGAGAGAAAAAGAAAAGAGTGCTGTTATTGAGGTTGGAGTTTTTAAATGAAAAATAAAAACTTCCTACAATCATTAAAATGCTCTTTTAATGGAATTGTAGCTTATTTTAAGTCTGAAAGAAATGCAAAAATTGAGTTTGTATTTGCTATTTTAGCTTTTGCTTTGGGGATTATTTTTAAGCTTTCAAAAACTGAATTTGCAGTTCTAAGCATTACGATTTTTTTTGTAATTGTAGCTGAAATGATAAATACAGGTCTAGAGAAGACTTTGGACTTAATTGATAAAGATTTCAATAAGGATATTAAATTTATAAAAGATTTATCTGCGGGCTTTGTTCTTTTATCTGCTATTAATTCTATTATTATTTTTTATCTTTTATTTATAGATAAGATTTTGAGGTGATTATATAGATGTTTAAATCAGGCTTTGTAACTATAGTTGGTAGGTCTAATGTTGGTAAATCAACTTTATTAAATGAAGTTTTGGGAGAAAAAAATTTCTATTATTTCAAATAAAGCACAAACTACCAGAAATAAAATAACTTTCATATATACAGACGATGAAGCTCAAATTATTTTTCTTGATACTCCAGGAATTCAAATGCCTAAAAATGAGCTTGGTAAATATCTTTTAAAAGTTAGTGAATCTAGCTTAGAAGATGTAGATATTATTTCCTTTATGGTTGAGCCAGGCAAACTTTTAGGTAGGCTCGATTCTTATATTTTTGATGAGATTAAAAAAGTAGCGTGTAAAAAAATATTGATTTTAAACAAAGTGGATTTACTAGAGGAAGACGAGATTGAATCTATAGTAAAATTCTATGAAGATTTAAATATATTCGAAAAAGTAATTCCAATGTCTGCTTTAAATTCTACCGGTGTAGATGAGTTTGTAAACACGATTAAAAGTCTTTTAAATGAAGGGCCAAAATACTATCCTGAAGATATGATTACAGAAAGTCCTGAAAGATTTATAGTCTCTGAAATTATTAGAGAAAAGATTTTAAATAATATGGAAGATGAAATTCCGCATGGAGTTCAGGTAGAGGTTGAATCTATGAAAGATAGAGAAGATAAAGACCTGGTAGATATTCACGCGACAATCCATGTAGAGAAAAAAAGTCATAAGCCTATGGTTATTGGAAAAAATGGAAGTAAAATTTCTATAATAGGAAGAGAAGCTAGACTTGATATTGAGAAATTCCTTGGAACTAAGGTTAATTTACAGCTTTGGGTAAAGGTTACTAAGGATTGGAGAAGCAAGGAAAGCATGGTTAAAAATTTTGGATATAAATAAGGGAGAAGAAATTATAGTTTTAAAAGCGAGTAGATATTCTGAGAGTTCGCTAATGGTAAGGGCATATTCCAAAAATCTAGGTCTAATAACTATAAATGCTAGAGGAGCTTCTAGAAAAAATTCTAAAATAGCTAAATTTTTTAATGAATTTACAGTCTCAAAACTTGATCTTAAAAAAAGTAAAAACTATTACTATGTTCAAGATGGAGAAGTTATAAATAGTAATTTTTCTCTTTCAAAAAATCCTAGGGCAGTAGTTTTGGCTAGTTTTTTTGCTGAAATTATTTTAAGGTCCATTTATGATGAAGAGGAAAATGAGTTTATTTTTCACCTTTTAGAAAAGAGCATTGAAGCTGTAAATTATAATTTTTCTAAGCTTATTTTCCTTTCTTTTTCAATAAAATTTTTAGCTGTTTCAGGATTTAAAAAAGATTTTTCTTGTAAAATATGTGGGGAGCGTAAAGACCTCTACTACTCATTGGTGGAAAATTTATTTTACTGTGAAAAAGATAAGGATAAAGCTAGAAATGTAAAGCTTTATAAAATAAATAATTTAGAGTTAAAAGTAATAAACACTATCCTACATAGGAAAATTAGTCAAGCTAAAAATTATGAAAAATATTTAAAAGAAGAAGAAATTAGGTATCTAAATAGTATTTTTCTAAAAATTCTATTAGTAGAATTTGAGCTAAATACATTAAATAGTATTAATTGGCTTAAAAAATATGAATTTATTTTATAAGCTTGAAAAAATATCGTTTCTAGAATAAAATTAAGGAATGGAGGGAATATAATGTATTTTCAAGATATAATGATGAATCTTTTAAAATATTGGGCAAGTAAGGGCTGCACAATATTAGAACCTTATGATGTGGAAAAAGGTGCGGGAACTATGTCTGTTCACACTTTTCTAAGGGCGATTGGAAAAGAGCCATGGAAAGCTTGTTATGTTGAGCCTTCAAGAAGGCCAGCTGATGGAAGATATGGAGAAAATCCAAACAGACTCTATCAGCATCATCAAATGCAGGTGCTTTTAAAACCTGCACCAAAGGATATTCAAGAACTTTATCTAGAATCACTTGAGGCATTAGGCATTGATAAAACTGTTCATGACATTAGATTTGTTGAGGATAACTGGGAATCTCCAACTCTAGGAGCTTGGGGACTTGGCTGGGAAGTTTGGCTTGATGGTATGGAAATTACTCAATTTACCTATTTTCAACAAGTAGGAGGCCTAGCAGTTGATTTAGTTTCTGGTGAGATTACCTACGGATTAGAGAGAATTGCTATGTATTTACAAAATGTAGATAATATTTATGACCTTAAGTGGAATGAAGATTTCACTTATGGAGATATTTTTAAACAACCAGAGTATGAGCATTCAAAATATTCTTTTGAAACTTGTAACAGTGATATGTTAAAAGAAACTTTTGATAAATTTGAAAAAGAATCACTAGAAACTATGGAAAAAGGTTTAGTTTATCCAGCTTATGATTACGTTTTAAAATGCTCACACATTTTTAATGTTCTAGATGCAAGAGGAGCTATTGGGGTTTCAGAAAGAAGCCACTATATTCAAAGAGTTAGAAATCTTTCTAAACAAGTTGCTATAAGTCAATATAAGAAAAGAGAAGAATTAGGTTTTCCAATATTGGCAAGAAGAGGTGGTATAAATGCATAACTATTTATTTGAAATTGGCGTGGAAGAATTTCCACATGCATATATAAAATCTACAACTAATCAGCTTATAGAAAATACAAATAAGCTATTAATGGATAGTTTAACTTATGAAAAAATTGAAGTTAAATCTACTCCTAGAAGATTTGCCCTATTTATTTGGGGAATAGAGGAAAAAGAGCTTGATAATAAAGAACTTGTTCGTGGCCCAGCTAAAAAAATTGCCTTTAGCGAAGATAATGAACCATCAAAAGCACTTTTAGGTTTTTTAAAATCTCAAAATAAGAATCTCGAAGATGTCATTATTAAAGATTTAAAGGGAACTGAATATGTATATATAGAAAAAATACCAAAAGCAAAACCGGTAAAAGAAATTCTTAAAGAAGCTATGCCTGAACTTATTAAGTCACTAAACTTTCCTAGGAATATGAAATGGGATGAAAGTGAATTTAAATTTGCAAGGCCTATAAGATGGCTAGTTTCAATTTACGATAATGAGCCTTTAGAATTTGAGTTTATTGGGCTAAAGGCTTCAAATATAACTAGAGGTCATAGAACTTTAGGTAAAAGTGAAGTTTTAGTTGAAGATGTAGAGTCTTACGAAAAAGTTCTTAAAGAAAACGGAGTTATTGTTGATAGGGAGAAAAGAAGAAATATAATTGTTCAAAAGGCCAACAGGCTTGCCAAAGAAAAGGGCGGATCTCTACTTTACGATGAGGATCTTATTGAGGAAGTTATAGATATAAATGAATATCCAACTCCGCTTATTGGAAATATAAACCCAAAATATTTATCATTACCTAAAGAAGTTGTTATAACTCCTATGAAAGATCACCAAAGATTTTTCCCAGTTCTTTCAGAAGAAAATGAACTTCTTCCATATTTTATAACTGTTAGAAATGGTGATGAAAAGGGATTAGACATTGTTAAGGCGGGCAATGAAAAGGTACTAGAACCTAGACTTGAAGATGCTAAATTTTTCTATGATGAGGATCTTAAAAAGCCTTTAGATTATTATAATGAAATTTTAAAAACTGCAACTTTTCATGAAAAACTTGGCTCAATTTATGATAAAGCACAAAGAGAAGTTGTTCTATCATCAAATATTGCTAGACTTTTAGAAGTTGGCGATGAAACTGAAAAGACTGTAAAAAGAGCTGCTGAAATCTCCAAGGCTGATTTAGTTACTAAACTTGTTGTAGAGTTTACAGAACTTGAAGGAATTATGGGTATGATATATGCCAAAGCTAGTGGAGAAAATGATAGGGTATCAACTGCAATTATGGAAAGCTATATGCCTAGATCATCAGGTAAAGACCTTCCTGAAACTACAGCTGGTAAGATACTCGCAATTGCTACAAAACTTGATAGTATTGTAGGTATGTACTCTGTAGGTTTAAAAGTAACTGGATCTAAAGATCAATTTGGCTTAAGAAGAAAGGCTCTTGGAATTATTAGGATAATTCTTGAAAATGGACTTGATCTTGATCTTGAAAAAATCGTTTCAGATAGCTTATATATCTATCTTGAAAAAAATGAACTTGTTTTTGACTATGATGAAACAAAGAAAGAAGTTTTGGAATTCTTTAAGCAAAGATTAGAAGTTTTACTTAAGGAAAAGTTTAGGTATGATGTTGTAGATTCAGCTTTACAGACAAGTGACTATAAAATCTCCACTATTTATGAAAAGACAAAAGCTTTAAATAAATTCTTAGAAGATGGTGGAAGTATAGAAGCTGGTGAAAGACTTGAAAATATAGTAAAAGATAATGAGGATACTGATATATATAAGGACTTATTATCAGATACTTATGAAAAAAACTTGTTTAACTCTATTCCTAGAATTGAAGAGATTGATGATTTAATATTAGCTCAAGATTTTGAAAAGGCCTTTGAAATTTACTCTGAAATAAGTTCTATTATAAATTCTTTTTTAGATAATGTAATTGTAAATGCTGATGATGAAAATATAAGGAGAAATAGGCTAAATTTAGTAACTAAATTTTCTCAAACAATAGGAAAGTTATTTAGTGCAAAAGCTATAATAAAATAATTATAAGGAGGTGGGAAATTGTCTAGAACTATAAGGGTGCTTTCAGATTCAGTTGGCGAAACAGGGGAAAATTTTGTCCATGCCATTATGAAGCAATTTCCAGATGAAAAATATAAGATAGTAAGATATTCTAATACAACAAATGAAGGACAGGTCGATGATATTTTAGCTTCATGCGAACCAAATGATCTTATTATTGCAACGATAGTTATTAGTAACTTAAGAAATTATTTAATTGGCAAGTCTAGAGAAAGAGGCCTTTATTGTTTTGACATAGTTGGCGGACCTCTTACTCAGCTTGAGAAAGTTTTTAATAAAAAGGCGATTGAAAGGCCAGGGGCAATAAGAGAGTTAGATGATGAGTATTTTGACAAGATAAAAGCTATAGAATTTACTATTAAATATGATGATGGTAAAGATCCTAGAGGCATTATGGATGCAGATATTGTTCTTTTAGGAGTATCAAGAACAAGTAAGACTCCAACCTCCATGTATTTAGCAAATAAAGGATATAAGGTTGTAAATGTTCCACTCGTTCCAGAAATTACTCCTCCAAAAGAAATTTTCTTAAAAGATCCAAGAAGGATAATTGGACTTGTATTAGATCCTGTTAAACTAAATAGGATTAGAGAGAAAAGACTTATTGCACTTGGTATAGAGGATAATTCACTTTATGCAAATGATGAGAGGATAAGAAAAGAGCTTTCTTATGCTTATGAATTATTTGACAAATTGGGTGTTAGAATAATAGATGTTACAAACTCATCTATAGAAAAGACAGCCTCTACTATTATAGATATTATGAAAAAATTGTTTCCTTAAAAAATATGTGGGCAAAATTTTTAATTTTGCCCACTTTTTACATAAAAAGGGGTATAAAGAGATTGAGTGGAGTGAGTTTATGAAATTAGATATTAGACAGAGAATTTTAGATGATAGGGAAAAAATATATTCTAAATATGCTTTTTTAGATAGAAACTCTAAAGGCAGAGTATATGAAGAGAGTCCATCAGAGGTGAGGGGAGATTTTCAAAGAGACAGGGATAGAATTATTCACTCTAAATCTTTTAGGAGGCTTAAACACAAAACACAGGTTTTTATTTCTCCTGAGATTGATCATTATAGAACTAGACTTACACATACGCTTGAAGTTTGCCAGATAGCAAGAACTATTGCTAGAGGATTAAGGCTCAATGAAGATTTAGTTGAGGCTATTGCACTTGGCCATGATTTAGGTCATACGCCATTTGGACATATTGGTGAAGAGGCTTTGAATAAACTTAATCCTAATGGATTTAAACACTATCTTCAATCAAAAAAAGTCGTAGAGTACTTAGAAAGAACGCAAAAGCCTTATCCTGGACTTAATCTAACCTTTGAGGTAATAGATGGAATTGTAAATCACAGTAAAGATAGATTGGCAAAAACTCTTGAAGGAAAACTTGTAAAATATTCTGATAGAATTGCCTATATAAATCACGATTTTGATGATGCAAAAAGAGCTGGAATTCTTAAGGATGAGGATATTCCATTAAATATAAGAAAAACTTTGGGATATAAGGGTTCAGATAGACTTGACACATTAGTTAAAGATATTATTTACAACTCTTATGATAAGGATTTTATTGCTATGTCAAAAGAGGTAGAAAAAAGTATGGCTGAACTTAGAGAGTTTATGTTTGAAAGAGTTTATTTAGACAAAAAAGTAAAAAAAGAGGCTAAAAAGGCTGAGTTTATTCTTGAACAGATATATAATTATTATCTTAAAGATCTAAGTCGTCTTCCAAAATCTCATTTGGAAATTTATGAAAAATATAAGGATGATGATCAGTCCGATCATAGAATTGTTACGGATTATGTGGCGGGTATGACAGATAAGTATGCAAGCTATATTTTTTCTGATCTCTTTATTCCTAAATCTTGGGGGTATGAGAATTGAGATTTTCAAAAGATTTAGTTCAGAGGGCAAAAGAATCTACAAATATTGTCGATTATGTTGGTAGATTTGTTGAATTAAAAAGAACTGGGAAAAATTATAAAGGACTTTGTCCTTTTCATAAGGAAAAAACGCCTTCTTTTGTTGTTTCTGAAGAAAATCAGTATTTTAAATGCTTTGGCTGCGGAAAGTCTGGAGATATAATAAGTTTTATTATGCTTAGGGATAATTTATCTTTTTCTGAAGCAGTTGGTCAGCTTTTGGATGATTTAGGCATCAGCCATGAAGATTCTGGTGGAGATTTTAGAGATTATAAAAGGGAGAAGCTTTTATATAGAATTAATAAGGAAGCTGCAAGGTTTTTCTATAAGTCACTTTTTCAATATAAAAATCCGCTAAATTATTTGAAGGAAAGAGGACTAGGCTTAGCAGAGGTAAATAAATTTTTTATAGGATATGCTGATAGTTCATGGGATTCACTTTATAACTACTTTCATAGCCATGGAGTAAAAGATGAAGATTTAATTGAACTTGGACTAGTTGGAAGGTCTGAATCTGGAAAAATTTATGATAAATATAGGGATAGGATCATTTTCCCAATTTTAGATAAAAATAGGAGGTTTATAGGCTTTGGTGGTAGGGATATTTCTTTTAAATCCAAGGCTAAATATATTAATTCTAAGGAGAGCTTAATTTACCATAAGGGATCTTCTCTTTATGCTATTGATAAAATTTATAAGTCTAACAATAGAGAAAAAATTCTTTTGGTAGAAGGGTATATTGATGTTATATCCCTACACAGTATGGGTATAGATTATGCGATAGCAGCTTTAGGTACAGCTCTTACAAACTCTCAGGCAAAACTTATAAAAAGACTTGCGAAAGAGATTTATATTTGTTATGACGACGATAATGCTGGCCAGAATGCCGCTTTAAAAGCTATAGATGTTTTTAAAGAAATTTCTATTTCTCCAAAGATTGTTACTTTGGAAGGTGGACTAGATCCTGATGAATATGTAAAGGAATATGGCAAGGAAGGATTTGAATTAAGACTAGAAAATGCAATTGATTCTAAAGATTTTCTTTTAAATAATATTCTTAAAAACTTTGATAGTAAAGATGACAGAAAGCTAAGAGAAGTTCTTTTTAAATTAAAAGATTTTTTAAATTTTCTTCCATCTGAAATTCAAAGAGATGACTACTTAAGGATTATTTCTGAAAAAACTGGAATTGATGAAAATTCTTTAAGAAAAGACATAAATGCTATTAAAGATATAAAAAAAGATCTAAATAGCAAGGAAGATAATTTAGATATCTTAAAGAAAGACCTAGATGAGTATTTTAAAACAGCCCTTTATTTTTCAATTGAGGACCCGAAAAAATTAAGTGAAATATATAAAATGGATTATTTTATAAGCGAATATAATCTAAGAGAGATTCTAGAAAAGCTTTTAACTTTACAAGACTTACCTTTTAATGATAAAATAGAAAAGTTATCTTCTGATATAGATGATGAAGAAATTAAAATTTTCTTAAGAACTCTTTACGAGGGCTATGTAAGGAGTAACTTGTTTTTTGAGTTTTCTCTTAGGCTTAAAAATTTAAATCTTAGTCTAGAGAAGAAAAAACTACAAAGAGATTTAAGTTTAATTGATTCTTTAGATGATAAAGAAGATGAAAAAATCGAGATTCTAAGAAGAATTTTTGAAATTGATATGATTCTTAGAAAGAGATAATCCATAGGAAGGAGTTTATATGACTGAGATTAATTTTGAAGAATATGATGAGATAAAAAGTCAGATATTAGAGGATCTTAAATTGCTTGGAGAAGAAAGTGGTATAATTCTTTATTCTAAGTTTGAAAATGTTGAGGGAATATCTGAGCTTTCAGATGAAGAACTTGAAGATATAAAAAAAGAACTCTTAAATATGGGTTATGAACTTGAGGAAGATGACGAAATAGAAAAAGAAGACTCAAGTGATGATTTCGACGATGATGAGAAGGAAGAAAGTGACGAAGACGACATTGAAGAAGATGAATCACTTTTTGAAGATGATGAAGATATAGATGATGATGGGAAAAAATCTAAGCCGAATGATATTCTTAAGAAGGCACAAAACATTTCCTCTTATTCAGTAGAAGATCCTGTTAAGATGTACCTTAAGGAAATAGGCAAAATTCCTCTATTAACTGCCGAAGAAGAAGTTAGCCTAGCTAAGAGAATGGAAGAGGGAGATATTAAAGCCAAAAGAAGACTTGCTGAAACTAATCTTAGACTAGTTGTAAGTATTGCTAAAAGATATGTTGGTAGGGGAATGCAGTTTTTAGATCTTATTCAAGAAGGCAATATGGGGCTAATGAAAGCTGTGGATAAATTTGATTATACTAGAGGTTTTAAATTTTCAACTTATGCAACATGGTGGATTAGACAGGCTATAACTAGAGCGATTGCAGATCAGTCTAGAACAATTAGAATTCCTGTTCACATGGTTGAAACTATTAATAAGCTTGTTAGAGTTCAAAGACAACTACTTCAAGAACTTGGACGTGATCCAACTAATGCAGAAATAGCTAAGGAAATGGGAATTGACGAACAAAGGGTTAGAGAAGTTAGAAAGATTGCACAAGAACCAGTTTCTTTAGAAACTCCAATAGGAGAAGAGGAAGATTCTCATCTTGGAGATTTTATAGAAGATGAAACAGCAGTTGCTCCAGATGAAGCTGCTAACTATACTATGCTTAGAGAAAAACTAGATGAAATTTTATCAACCTTAACTGATAGGGAGAGAAAGGTTTTAGAATTACGTTTTGGGTTAACTGATGGCACACCTAGAACATTAGAAGAAGTTGGAAAAGAATTTGATGTAACAAGAGAGAGAATTCGTCAAATTGAAGCAAAGGCTTTAAGAAAATTAAAGCATCCATCAAGAAGTCAAAAATTAAAGGATTTCTTAGAATAATGAATATAAGTAAAAGACTTAAAGAGGTAAGTAACTTAATTGAAAAGGAATCATCTATACTAGATGTTGGAACTGATCATGGTTATCTTCCTCTTTTTTTAGAAGAAAATAGAAATTTTGAAAAAATCGTAGCAACAGATATTTCTATAGACTCTTTAAATAAATTAAAATCTAAACTAGATAAAAATTCTAAGATAGAAACAAAACTACAAGACGGCTTGGAATATTTAATTGATAATGAAGCTGAGTATGTTAGTATTTGCGGCATGGGGGCAAGACTTATAATAAATATTTTGGAAAAAGCTAAGCCTTACAGGGAAAAAGCCAAGTATTATATATTTCAGCCCAATACAACTATTTATGAACTTAGAGAATATTTACTAATTAATGGGTTTAAGATTTTAGATGAGGTAAGCGTAGTCGAGGATGGATACTACTACAATATAATTAAAGCTACTTTTGGACAGAAAGAAGATTATAAGGATTATGAGTTAAAATACTCAAAAATTTTACTTGAAAAAAAAGATAAAAACACCTTAAATTATTTAAAAAAAGAAAAGGATAGGTATATTTTTATTAGAGAAAAAGAAAATATATCTGATAATAGAAAAAAGCAAATAGAGAAGGAATTAATTTTAATCGAAAGGGCATTAAAAAGATATGAATTATAAAGATTTAATTAAAGAATTTGAAAAATTTGCTCCACTTTATCTCCAAGAGGATTTTGACAACTCCGGACTTCAAATATCTCCTTTGGAGGAAGAAGTAACAAAAGCAGTAGTTAGTTTAAATTTAGATAGACACTCTCTAGAGCTTGCAAGGAGTAGAGGGGCAAATATGATTTTTACTCATCATCCACCATTTTTTTTAAAACATAGAAATCTAAATGATGATCTTTTCATAAAAGAATTTATAAAGCAAGCTATAAGAGAAGGAATTGGCGTCTATTCAGCCCACACAAATTTAGATGCGTGTAAGGGAGGTTTAAGTGATTATTTAGGAGAGATTCTTGGATTTAATTTTTCAAATATTATATTAGAAAATGATAGAGGCTGCGGCTATGGAAGGTATGGGGAAAAAGAATTTGAAAGTCTTCCATTTTTAGCAAATTATGTTAAGGAGAAACTAAATTCTAATTCATGCTATTTCGTAGATGCAGGCGTAAAGCCAAATAAAATTGGATATATTCCTGGCTCTGGTGATGATTTTATTGGAGAATGCATTGAAAAAGGAATCGACACACTTATATCATCTGAATTTGGAGAGTTTGAAATTTTTTGGGCAAGTGAATCAAAACTTAATTTAATAGATGTTGGCCATTTTCCATCAGAAAATATTGTCGTAGATATTTTCAAAAATTTTTTAGAAAACTTTAATATCGAAGTTTTTGTAAATAAGAAAAAAGATATAAGAATTTCTATTTAGAATCTTTAATATTTAAAGAGAAAATGGTATTATATATGTGTAGAGTAGTTCAGATAATCGCGGCTTAGCCGAGGAAAGTCCGTGCACCATAGAGCAGGATGCTGGATAACGTCCAGTGAAGGCGACTTTAAGGATAGTGCAACAGAGATAAACCGCTAGAAAATTCTAGTAAGGGTGGAAAGGCGAGGTAAGAGCTCACCATGGCCCTTGGTGACTTGGGTCATCTGTAAACCCCATCCGGTGCAAGATCGAATTAATCAAAAAAACTGGTTGCTCGTCAGTGATTATAAGGTGGATCGCTTGAGCTTTTTGGCAACAAAAAGACTAGATAGATGATTATCAAATACAGAACACGGCTTATAGAATTTCTCTATATTTTTCTAGCTAGTTAAAATATGATAGGAGGATTTTTTATGAAAGTATTAATGACAGAGGTAAACTTTAGTGAAGGAAAAGATGAAAATAAAATTTCACAAATAAAAGATGCACTAACTTCAGTTGAAAATATTGAAATACTTGAACTTAATTCAGATCCAAACCACAACAGATCAGTTTTCACTTACAAGGGTAGTCCAGAAGATGTATTAGAAGCAACTAAGAGACTATCTAAAAAAGCTGTTGAATTAATTGACATGACTGTTCAAAAGGGATCTCACCCAAGACAAGGAGCAATTGACGTAGTTCCATTTATTCCAGTTAAAGATGTGACAACAGAAGAAGCAGTAGAAATAGCAAGAAAATATGGTAAATTCTTAGGAGATGAACTTGGAGTTCCTGTTTACTATTATGAAGATGCAGCTACTCGTGAAGATAGAAAATCACTTCCAAAAATTAGAAAAGGTGAATATGAAGCACTAGAAGAAAAAATGAAAGACGAAAATTGGAGACCAGACGAAGGACCATTTGAATTTAATAAAAAATCTGGGGCTACTGTTACAGGTGCAAGATTTCCTCTAATTGCTTTTAATATTAATATTGACACAGAAGATATAGAAATTGGAAAGAAAATTGTAAAGACTGTAAGAGAAAAAACTGGCGGTTACAAATATGTTAGAGCCATCGCTCTTGAAATTCCAGACAGAAAGTGCGTTCAAGTTTCTATGAATTTAACTAACTATGAAAAAACTGCTATTCACAGAGTTTTTGAAACAATCAAATTTGAACTTACTAGATATAATGTAAATATTATTGATTCAGAACTTGTAGGTCCAGTTCCAGTTTATGCTATGACTGAACTTCTACAATTCTATATCAAACTTACAGATAATTTCTCAGCTGAACAATTTTATATGTAAGGAAAATTTTTTAATGACCGTCCTAGAAATAGGGCGGTTTTTTTAAATTTTTTTGATATAAAGTTAAGGATATTTTAAGGAGCTAAAGATAAAATTAATCAATTTATAAGATATAATGCATAATTTTTTTAAAATTTGATACATAAAAATTATAAATCCTAGATTTATTTAATAAAAGTTAATATTTTAATATTAAAATAATTTATATTAAATTTATTCTATATTCTATTATCTAAACTTATTTTACATCTTGATTCTATTGTATGGTAGTGTTATCATTAATCTAATATCTATTAAAGCTTTTTGAGATATTGAAATTAGATTAAAGTATTAATTATACTTTTCTAATAATACAATAATTAAACTTATATTTTTACTTATAAAAAATATTATTTAGGGGGTGACTTAAAATAGTTTAATTATTGGGACTTATTGAGCTTTAATATGATAAATACTATTTAAAGGGTGATTTATATGAAAAGACTATTATCTTTTGTATTAGCATTAGCTATGATATTAAGCTCGCTTACAAATGTCACAGTATATGCTAATGAAAAAGAAGGAGATTTTGAAGTTTTATCATCAGGGCTAATAAAGGACGAAACATTACCTAAAAAAGCAGATGATAACGAAGAAGTAGAAGTTCCTAGTTGGAATTTAAAAAGGGCTATATTACTTTTAAATGAAGCTATTACTACAACACAAATTGATGCAAATAAGGAAATTGTAGATAATACTCCAGTAACGAGAAGAATGATAAGAAGAGTTGCACATTTATCTCCAGAACAATGCGGTGCACATGATTTAAAAGAGTGGCAAATCAAGGTAAATAGTGCGATAGGATTAGAATATGCTGAAAATATGACCTGGTTAAGTCTAGTTTATCAAAATTTAAATGATTTTACTCCTATAAAAGACTGCGTAAAATTAAAGCATTTAGATATTAGAGATTGTAGTAAAGATGGGGTTAAAATAGAAGATATTAGTTTTTTAAATAAACTTACTGAGCTAGATTTTTTAAATATTAAAGCAGCAAGACCAAAAGATTTAAGTCCATTAAAGAAACTTACAAAGCTTACTTATCTAGATATGGAATCAACAAAGATAGAAAATGCTGATTTTGTAAAAGATTTAAAGGATTTAGAATATTTTAATGCACAATTTTCATTTGTAAAGGACCTAAAAGCTTTTGAAAATCATACGAAATTACAAACCTTGCTCTTATCTGCTCCTGCAAATAAATATATCCATGGAAAAGAATTACTCACAGACATCTCTCCAGTATCAACACTTACAAATTTAAAAGAACTTGATATTGCAAATCACAATGTAAAAGATATATCGGCTTTAAAAGGTTTAAAGAACTTAGAAGTTTTTACAGCTTCAAACAACTTGATTGAAGATTTAGAAGTATTATTAACTTTACCAAAACTTAATAAAGTTTGGGTTCAAGGAAACACTGCTTATCCAGGATTTGAAACAAGTGAAAATACCTACAAAGAAGCTAAAAAAATATTTAATAGTCTGAGTAAAAAAGTTCTTACAAAAGATGATTTAAATACACTTGAAAAATTAAATAATGAAAGTGATGGAGTAAAAGCATTTTTCAAAAAAACTACTCTTGAAACTTTAAAAGAATATGCTGAAGATTTAAAGACTAAGGATAGCGTTTTAAATAAAGCATTTGAAAATATTGGAGTAGATCCATTAGATCCTGAAACACCAACAGACCCTGAAGTTAAAGAAAAGAAAATTATTGAAGTAATACCTTCAGGAGAATTTACCCTTGAAAAAGGCAATGATCCAAAAACTGTACTTCCTAAAACTGTTAAAGTTAAATTAGCAGATGCAGGAGTAATAACAAAAGATGAAGAAGCTAAAATTGGTACATTTAGAAGAAATTTTAAAGATGGATTAGAATTTGGACCAATTTCAATAGCCTATAAGGTTGTAGATGAAAATGGGAACATTCTCAGCTCAAAAGATTATCCTAATCTTATTAAGGTAGTAGATAAGGATGAGCTAGGTGTTGAATATCCTTTTATTAGTGTTGGAGATTATTTTGAATATATAACAGAAGATACTAATCGCGCCTTTAATATTGAAATTAATTCTAATAAATTTGAAATAGATGGCGTATATAGTTTCAAACAAGAACCTTGTCCAATCCATAAAGAAGGAACAGTTGGAGAAGTTATTGCAAATGAAAATAAGGCGAATAGACACGAAGCTAATAAAAACCCAGAATTATTTTATGTGATTCATGTAAAAGAAAAAGCTCAAGCAGAAAATCCAAAGCTTGGAATCAATAATGTTGGTGAAGCTAGAACAAATGAAACCATAACTTATAAAGTAGTTGATAGTAAAGGAAATATTATAAGCGCTAAGGATAATCCTAACTTATTCTATGCAAGAAATAAAGATTCTAATACTGATTATGATAAATATCCAAAAACTGATGGAGATTATTATACAATTGAGTCTGCTGGAGAAAGTATAGACTATGAACTTAAATTAAAATCAGATGAATATGATTTAGTTGGCACTTATGAATTTGGAACAAAATACAATATGACCACTTCTGCAGGTTCAATTTCTATGGTTTATAACTCAAATTCTACTCCAAAATACTACAAATTACCTGGTTCAAATCCTGGAGAAGATGTATTTATTATTAAAGTTAAAGCTAAGGGAGAAGATCCTGGACAAGAACCAACTCCAGATCCAAATCCAGATCCAGGAGAAAATCCAAATCCAGAATCATCTGAAGGACTAGGATATGTGGATGGAAAAGTAGTTTTTAGACTTGTAGATGATAAAGGAAATAAGCTAAAGGCATCAGAAGTAGCAAATGATATAAAGATAGTTTTAGATGAATTTAAAAATCTTGAAGTTGATGGAGATTTATTCTCTCATAAGTTTAGTTCAATGACTGAAAAATATAATCCATTAACAATAAAATCAGAAAAGTATGAATTAGTAAGTCAAAATGGATTTGAAGGCAATTTTTCATATATAGATTACGGTGCACATCTAAATAAAGTGTATCTTAACGGTGAAGAAGTAGATGTTATAAATAATGATACAAGTAAGTTAGATGCAAAATACTTTACAATAATTGTAAAGGAAAAGGAAACTTCAAAGCCAGATCCTTCTGAAAAATTAGGATATGTAGATGGGAAAGTAGTTTTCAAACTTGTTGATGAAAAAGGAAATCAACTGAAAGCATCAGAAGTAGCAAATGATATAAAGATAGTTTTAGATGAATTTAAAAATCTTGAAGTTGATGGAGATTTATTCTCTCATAAGTTTAGTTCAATGACTGAAAAATATAATCCATTAACAATAAAATCAGAAAAGTATGAATTAGTAAGTCAAAATGGATTTGAAGGTAATTTTTCATATATAGATTACGGTGCACATCTAAATAAAGTGTATCTTAACGGTGAAGAAGTAGATGTTATAAATAATGACACAAGTAAATTAGATGCAAAATACTTTACAATAGTTGTAAAAGAAAAATCAAGCGGCGGAGAAACACCTGTAGAACCAAAGCCAGAAGATCCAAGTACAGGATTTAAATATGTAGAAGGATCCACTCCTGGTGTAGGAAAAGATATAAAAGGACATGAATTTATAACATTTAAAGTACTTGATGAAGGTGGAAATCAAGTATCAGCTAAAAATTATCCTGACATGCTTCTAACAAGGGGTGAACAAACAGGTCAAGATCCTCTCAAAGTAAAAGCTAATGAAGATAATTTTACTTTTAATACAGGTTATATGGTAGATAACAAATATACACTAGTAATTAATCCTACAAGTGTGTTTGAACTTGATGGAGAATATAAATTCACTGTTAAAAATGATGCTTCTGCTGGATGGAAAGATACAATAACAACTGTAGAAAACACAAATGCTGGAGATAAGACTTATTATAAAGTTCATGAAGATGAATTAAATGAAAATGTATTTACTATTCACGTAAAAGCTAAGCAAGAAGAAGGCCTAGGTTTAAATATTAAGTCTCAAAATTTAATGAATTTTGTAAGTTTATCCGCTTTACCATTTAATACACCTGGTGCATTAGAGGGAGATTTAAAAGATCTTAAAGTTGAGTGGGATTTAACAAATGTAAAAGATGAAGTTGGAAAATATGAAATTGAAGGTACTGTTATCTTAGAAGAAGGGATAGTTAACCCTCAAGAATTAAAAGCTAAGGCAGTTTTAAATGTAGTTGAAAAACCAGCACAAAACAATATGGATGTGACAATAATTGTCACTAAAAACAATTTACCATTTACTGAAGAATTAAATTTTAATTTTAAAGACCTTGCAACTAATGAAGTTAAAACAGTAAAGTCAGCTAATGGAATGATTAAGGCGAATTTGGAAGTTGGTCATAAGTATGAACTTACTTTAGATAGCGAAGATAAAACCATAGACAAAATTACTTTTACAATTAAAGAAGAAATGGGACCTATTATTGAAGGTTCTGGCGAAGTATTAGCTACGATAGAAATAAAAGACAAGGTAGCTGAAAAAGAAGTTTTTGCTACGTTTATTGTTCAAGAAAACAATGCACCATATACAAAAGAATTAAACTTTTCTTTTAAAGATGTTGAAACGGGAAAAGTTACAACTGTAGATTCAGAAAATGCTATGGTAAATGTTTTTTTAACTATTGGACATAAGTATGAAATAAGCTTAAATAGTGAAGAAAAAACTATGAAACCTGTTACTATCGTAGTTGGAGAAGAGTATCCTACTTTAATTGATTCAGAAGAACCATTTACAAATATTACAGTAGAACCTAAAAAAGAACAAGATCCAATCGAAGAGGGAAAAGCTCTTGACAAGTTAATAGTTAGAGTTTTAAAAGATGGTAAAGCTGAAGCAAATTATCAAATTTCTCTTATTTATTTTGATGAATTTGGAATTCCAAATACAGTTTTAAAACCAAAAACAGATAAAAATGGAGAAATAGTTATAGATAAGTTGTTGGCAAATGGTAAATATCAACTTAGACCAGCGAGAAATGCAAATGAATTGAAATTTGAAAAGGATGTATTTGAATTTACAACTGACAAAAATGGAAAAGTTGTAACAATTGATGGAAAAGAAATTAAAGATGAAAGTGAAGGCGTTATTACATTTAAGGGGACTGAACCAGATAGTGATGTCTTTGAAAAATTTGATGTCAACTTCAAAGCTGTTGACAAAGATGGAAATCCTATTGAGGGAGTAAACTTTTCAATAATGACTCTTGCACCAAGATTTAAGACACTTCAAAAAGTAGATTCAGATGCTAACGGAAATATTAAATTTAATGTTGAAGGACAAAAAGGTGGCAAAGACTATTCGGTTACCATATCTAAGATGGCACAATTTATGTATGAATCAGAGCCTCATTCAATAGAATTTAAATTAGATGAAAAGGGAAACATTAAAGTATTGGATAGCGAAGAAAAGTATGGAATGACATTTACAGTTTTTGTTAATGATCAAACTCATATTTATGATGAGTTCAAAATGCTATATGAAAAAGCTATAAACTACCTTAAAAATCAAAAGTTTGAAGATTCAGAAGAAGCAAGGATGGCTATAAAGAATCTTGAAGATGTAATAGAAGCTTCTAAAAAAGAAATTGAAGAAACTATTCCTATATATGCAGAAGGAAAAATCGAACAATTAAAGAAGGCAATGGCTGAACTTAAAAAGTATGAAGTAAAAGAAGAAACAGATCCAACACCAGGCACAGATCCAATCCCAGGACCTAATCCAGGAACAAAACCAGATCCAAAGCCTGAAGTAAAACCAGAACCAAAACCAGAAGAAAAACCAGAAAAGAACATCTTTGATGGAATAGAAAAAGAAAGACAAGCTGGAGATGATAGATACAAGACAGCAGTAGAAATCTCAAAGAAAAACTTTGAAAGAGCAGAGACCGTAATCCTAGTAAATGGAGAAAAAGAAGCAGACGCACTAGCAGCAAGCGTACTAGCAAAAGAAAAGAACGCACCAATCCTACTAATAAAGAAAGACATGACTCCAGACGAAGTAGCAAAAGAAATAGAAAGACTAGGAGCCAAAAACATAATCCTAATAGGCGGTTTAAACTCAATACAAGAAAAAGCAGTAGAAAATCTAAAACAAAACATTACAAGAATAGCAGGAAAAGATAGATTTGAAACAGCAGTAGAAATAGCAAAAGCCGCAGGAAAAACAGAAAAACTAATCCTAGCAAACGGAATAAGCCTAGTAGACGCCCTAACAGCATCAAGCCTAGCACAAGTAGAAAATAGAGGAATAATACTAGTAAACAAAGAAGAAATACCAAAAGTAGCAAAAGAACTAGTAGAAAAAGCCAAAGACATCCTAATAGTAGGCGGAGAAAACTCAGTAAAACTAGGAGTAAAAGCGGACAGAATCTCAGGAAAAGATAGATTCGAAACAGCAGTAAAAATAGCAGAAAGAGCATTTACAGAACCGAAACAAATAGCTCTAGCAAATAGCACAGCTTATGCAGACGCACTAGTATTTGGAGGGGTAACAGGAAAAGTAGAAGCCCCAATATTACTAACAAATAAAGATAAATTACCACAAGTAGTAAAAGAATATCTAGAAAGAAACAAAATAGAAAAAATCTTTGTACTTGGAGGAGAAAATAGCGTAAGCGAAAATCTTTTCAAATAGAGATAAACTAAGAGAGTGGACTTAAGTCCACTCTCTTTTTACATATTCAAAAAATATAAAATTTATTTTTCAGAATTTCATTTTGTGATATAGTATAATTAAGTAATAAATAGATATAGGAGGTATTTTATTTGAATATGTTTAACTTTGAAGAGCTAGTTGATAGAAGAGGTTTATATCACAGATCAGTTGAAACAAGAATTTTTGAAGGTGTAGAGCCTAAGGATGGTTTTTCTATAATACCTATGTCAATTGCTGATATGAATTTCAAAACTGCTCCTGCTGTTATAGATGAAATTGATAAAAGATTTAAAAGGGATGTATTTGGATATTCCATAAATTCCAAAGAATTTTTTGATTCTATTATTTCTTGGCAAAAAAGAAGGCACGGAGTTAATTCTATTGAAGAAAAAAATATTGGATATGAAAATGGAGTTTTAGGAGGCCTATCTTCTGCTGCAACAGCCCTACTTTCTAGGGGAGATAATATTTTGCTTCACAGGCCAACTTATGCAGGATTTAATGGAATTTTAAAGAATCTTGGATTCAACCTAATTTATTCAGATTTAAAAATAGATAAAGAAAATGTTTGGAGAATGGATTATGAGGATATGGAAAAAAAGATAGTTGAAAACAAAATTCACCTATTTGTTATGTGTTCACCTCACAATCCAACTGGTAGGGTATGGACTAGAAAAGAACTGGAGAAAGCTTATGAAATTTTTAAAAAGCATGATGTTTATGTTGTTTCTGATGAAATTTGGTCAGATCTTATTTTAAGTGGGAAAAAGCATATTCCTAGCCAGCTAATAAATGAAGATGCTAAAAGTAGAACTATTGCTTTTTATGCACCCACTAAGGGATATAATCTAGCTGGACTTGGGGTTTCTTACCACATTGTATATAATGATTTTTTAAATGATAGGCTTTTAAAAGAGGAGTCTTTATGCCACTATAATTTAAATAATGTTTTGAGTGAGGCTGCCCTTATTGGTGCATACTCTAATGATGGAGAGGCTTGGCTTGATTCTTTAATAGAAGTTATTGAAGGAAATATTCATCTTGCAGTAGACTTTTTTAGTAAAATTAAAGGGGTAGACGTAATTAAGCCTGAGGGAACCTACCTTATTTATCCTGATTTTGAAAAATATTTAATTAATAAAAATATAAGTCTATACGATTTGTTGGTTAAGTGTATAGAGCATGGGCTTTTAGTTAGTGATGGGAGAATTTTTGGAGGTAAATCTACAATTAGAATGAATTTAGCCATGCCTAGAAAAATGTTAGAGGAAGCTTTGGATAGATTTGATAAGTATATTTTATAAATAATTTTAAAAAAAATATAAATTTTTATAATTAATTTTAATTAACATTAAATTTTTACTCAATTGAAAAATATGTGGAATTAATACTCATAAAGTTATATAATATATTTGTACAGGCAGATTTTAATTATAAAAGGAGGTAATACTGTGAAAAATGATAAATTGAAAATGTTTATTGGAGGCGGTATTATTGGCTTACTAGCTGTAATTTTAGTTAAGCTTGGAAACCCTGGTAATATGGGTATTTGCGTTGCCTGCTTCTGGAGAGACACTGCTGGGGCTTTGGGCCTACATAGAGCAGATGTTGTACAATACATTAGGCCTGAAATTTTAGGTTTTGTATTGGGAGCTTTTTTAGTTTCATTTTTTAATAAAGACTTTAGATCTAGAGGAGGATCTTCTCCAATTCTAAGATTTGTTATGGGTATTTTTATGATGATAGGTGCTTTAGCATTTCTTGGATGCCCACTTAGAATGATTTTAAGACTTTCAAATGGTGACTTAAATGCTCTTGTTGGTTTACTAGGATTTATTTGTGGTATTTTACTAGGAATAGTTTTCCTAAAGAAAGGCTATACTTTAGGTAGAAGTACAAAACAACCTAAATTTGCTGGATTTATTATGCCTTTAATTGCACTTACTCTACTTATATTTTTAATAGTAAAACCTAGCTTTATTTTCTTCTCACAAGAAGGTCCAGCTTCAAAACACGCTCCTATTATAATATCTCTAATAGCAGGTATTATAACTGGTATTATTTTACAAAGAACTAGAATTTGTACAGCTGGTGCTTTTAGAGATATCTTTTTAATTAAAGATAGCCACTATCTATGGGGAGTTTTAGGAATATTTGTAGTTGCACTTATAGGTAATTTAACTTTTGGTGGAACTTTCAAACTTGGATTTGCTGAACAACCTGTTGCACACTCTATGCATCTTTGGAATTTCCTTGGAATGAGTTTAGTTGGTCTAACTGGTATATTATTAGGTGGATGCCCTATTAGACAAACAGTTCTTTCTGGAGAAGGAGATACTGATGCAGCTGTTACTGTTTTAGGTTTAATTGTTGGTGCAGCAATCTGCCACAACTTTGGTCTAGCTGCTTCACCTAAGGGAGTCCCTGTAAATGGACAAATTGCTGTAATTATTGGACTAGCATTTTGTATAATAGCAGCATTTACAATTTCATCTCAAAAGGGGGAATAGTTAATGAAAGTAGTTGATACTAGAGGATTATCTTGCCCTGAACCAGTTATTTTAACAAAAAATGCAGCTGATTCTGGAGAAAAAGAACTTGAAGTTTTAGTTGACACAAATGTTTCTAAAGAAAATGTTACTAGATTTTTAGAAGGGTCTGGATATAAGGTTGAAGTTAAAGAAGATGGAGATAGCTTCAAACTTGTATGTAGAAAATAATGACTAAAGAATATATATTTACATTTGACACAATAAGTCAGGCTTTAAAATTTGAAAAGGACCTTAAAAAAATAAATATTGATGTAAAATTAATGCCTGTGCCTAGGGCCCTATCTTCATCGTGTGGAACTTCAGCGAGAGTTTATAGTGATGATGAAGAAATTATTGAAAATTTAAATAAGCTCGGTCTTATATACCATGAGTATTTTATAATGTAACTTTAAAAGAGAGGATTTTTCCTCTCTTTTTTGATAAATTTTTAAAGGAGTTTTTTATTTCAATTTCAATAAATATTATCCATAAGAAAATCTTATAAGTTTAGCATATATATAAAGAAATCGAATAAATAATATGTATATTTTAAGTTATAATATAAGTATAAAATAAAATTTAGGAGGATATTATGGGTAAATATACTGAAATGTTAGAATGTTTAGGAAATAATACTGGAGAAGAACAAAAGCTTATACCTGAATTTTTTGAAGCCAATGGTAAACTTGCAGCTACTCTTGGAAATTTAAAAGCAACAGATCCTGTAACAAAGGAATTAATGTTTTTATCTTTTGCAGTTGCAACTAGATGTGAAGCTTGTATAGCTTATCATACTAAAATGTATAAAGAAGTAGGAGGAACAAGAGAATCTTTGGCTGAACTTTATGCCGTATCAGTTCTTATGCAAGGCGGACCAGGCGGAGTATATGCTGGGAAAGTTTTAGAAGCTTTTGACGAATATTCTAAATAAGGTCTAAGGCATTTTAATAATTAAAATAATAAATATAAAAGCTGTTCTTAATTTTTGACATTACCTATCCTTACTAGTTTTATAGTAATGGGAGTAAATATCATTAATTACTGGAACAGTTTTTTTATAATAAATTTTTCCTAGCTTTTAGAATAAATATAATCTTATAGAATAAATATTTTTTAGCTACTTTTAAATTTGTTACAAAAATAAGATAGTTATTTGTAAAAACTCTTTAATTATTAATATATATTATATATAATATATAATGAAAGAAATTATTTACTATCCATAATTTCCAGGGATTTTTATGATTTAGACAAAATGTTAAGAACTCGTAATATTTAAAATTAATTTTACTTTTTTTTTGAAAAATATTTGAAATTAAATAATACTTTTGATATTATA
Organism: Citroniella saccharovorans; assembly: GCF_035481615.1. NCBI lineage: Bacteria > Bacillati > Bacillota > Tissierellia > Tissierellales > Peptoniphilaceae > Citroniella > Citroniella saccharovorans. Next base: position 1,274,136 of record NZ_JAYKOT010000003.1, on the reverse strand, counting down.
TACCAGTGCTATAAATAAGGCGTAGAAACAGAAGGTTGCTTGCCGATTTAGAGCAGGGTAATTTCTGCGGAGCATGTTTGAGCTTAGACTCGGGCGAGAAGTAAGGATACTTAAAGACTTTTAGAAGTCTTTTTTTTAAAAAACTGGTATGGCACACCCGGTTAAGTGTATCGGCCTTCTCGGATTAAAAATTTTAGAGGAGGGTTTAGTTATGGCTAAACAAAAGATTAGAATTAGACTTAGAGCTTATGATCATGAAGTTATTGATCAATCAGCTAAGAGAATTGTAGAGGCAGTTAAAAGAACTGATGCTAAGGTTTCAGGACCTATCCCTCTACCTACTGAAAAAGAAGTTGTTACTATTTTAAGAGCGGTTCACAAGTATAAGGACTCTAGAGAACAATTTGAACAAAGAACTCACAAGAGACTTATTGATATTATTGAACCAAATCCTAAGACTTTAGAAGCTCTTAAGAAGTTAAACTTACCAGCTGGCGTAGATATAGAAATTAAGCTTTAAGCGGTTACATGTCGTAGTAAGACTACTAGATTAGTCCGCTATACGTATATGGAGGTGTAATTAGTGAAAGGAATTTTAGGTAAAAAAATAGGGATGACTCAAATCTTTGATGAAGATGGTATAGTTACTCCTGTAAGTGTAGTTTTAGCTGAACCAAATATTATAACTCAAGTTAAAACAGCTGAAACTGATGGATATAATTCAATTCAAGTTGGGTTTATCGACAAAAAAGAAAAACACACAACTCAACCTCTGAAAGGTCACTTTGAAAAAGCTGGCGTTTCTTTCAAAAAATATTTGAGAGAATTTAGAGTTGAAGACACTGAGGCTTATAAGGCTGGAGATGAAATTAAAGTTGACATTTTCGCCGATGGTGACCATGTTGATGTTGTAGGTACTAGTAAGGGTAAAGGAACTCAAGGTGCTATTAAGAGATACAATTATGGTAGAGGACCTGAAAAACACGGTTCTAAATCTCATAGAGTTCAAGGTGCTAGAAGTGCTGGAACTTACCCTGGTAGAGTTTGGAAAGGCCGCAAGGCTATGGGTAAGATGGGTAACGAGAGAGTTACTGTTCAAAACCTTACTATTGTAAAGGTTATTGCAGACAAGAACTTAATCCTTTTAAAGGGTGCTATCCCAGGACCTAAGGGTTCTCTTGTGACTATCAAAGAGACTGTTAAGTCTTCTAAGTAATGGGAGGAGTTAATATGACTAAGGTTAATGTTTTAAATACTTCAAAAGAAAAACTTGAAGAAATAGAATTATCTGAAAGTGTTTTTGGAGCCGAAGTAAAAGAGCACGCTGTTTATGAAGCTGTTAAAAATACTCTTGCGAATAGAAGACAAGGAACTAAATCTGCTTTAACCAGAGCTGAAGTAAGAGGCGGAGGAAGAAAGCCTTGGAGACAAAAAGGTACTGGTAGAGCTAGACAAGGTAGTATTCGTTCTCCACAATGGAGAGGTGGCGGAGTTGTTTTTGCACCAAAGCCAAGAGACTACAGTTACTCTATTCCAAAAAAAAGTTAAAAGAGCTGCTTTAAAATCTGTTTTATCTCAGAAGGCATTAGATGGAGAGGTTATTGTTTTAGATTCATTATCTATGGACAAGATTTCAACTAAGTCAGCATCTGAGATATTAAAGAAGTTAGAAATTAAGAGCTGCTGCATTGTAACTAAAGAAAAAGACGAAACTGTTATTAGATCATTTAGAAACATTCCTAAGGTTGATGTGCTAAGCGCAAACAATCTTAATGTTTATGATATTTTAAATAGAGAGTTTTTACTTGTAACAAAGGATGCTCTTGATGTAATTGAGGAGGTATATGCGTAATGCTTAACTCTCACGATATAATTATTAAGCCTATTATTTCTGAAAGAAGTATGGATGAGGCTGAACTTAAAAAATATATTTTTCAAGTTAATAAAAGAACTACAAAATCTGAAGTAAAAAAGGCTGTAGAAACTATTTTTGGTGTTAAGGTTAAAAGTGTTAACACTATGAATGTTGTTGGAAAGGTTAAAAGACAAGGAGCTACAAAAGGTAAAAGACCTGATTGGAAAAAGGCTATTGTTACTTTAACTGAAGATTCAAAGGCTATAGATTTCTTTGAAGGCATGTAGCAGGAGGTATATTTAAATGGCTATAAAAAAATACAAGGCTACTTCTCCTGGACTTCGTTCAATGTCTGTGTTGAAGTACTCTGATGTAATTACTAAGACAACACCTGAAAAATCACTTACTGTAAGTTTAAACCAAAAAGCTGGTAGAAACTCTTACGGTAGAACCACTGTAAGATTTAGAGGTGGCGGAGTTAAGAGAAAATACAGAATTATAGATTTTAAAAGAGATAAAGATGGCGTTCCAGGAAAGGTATTTTCTATTGAATATGATCCAAATAGAACTAGCAATATTGCTCTTATTCACTATTTAGATGGCGAAAAAAGATATATTATTGCTCCAAAGGGACTTAAAGTTGGGGATATGATTGAATCTGGAGATAATGCTGATATTGTTGTTGGAAATGCATTAAAATTAAAAGATATTCCAGTTGGTACAACTATTCACAATGTTGAGATGAAACCTGGTAAAGGTGGACAAATTGCTAGAACTGCTGGCAGTGAAGCTCAAATTATGGGTAAAGAAGGCAAATTTGCATCACTTAGACTTCCTTCTGGAGAATTTAGATTAATTCACTTAGAATGTAAGGCTACAATCGGCCAAGTTGGAAACCTAGAACATGAACTTGTTACTATTGGTAAGGCTGGTAGAAAAAGATATATGGGTAAAAGACCTCATGTAAGAGGATCTGTAATGAACCCAGTAGATCACCCTCATGGTGGTGGGGAAGGTAGAGCTCCTATCGGAAGACCATCTCCTATGACTCCTTGGGGAAAGAAAGCTCTTGGTCTTAAGACTAGAGACAGAAACAAAAAATCTAACGCTTATATTATAAGAAGAAGACCTAAATAAGGAGGATTAAATGAGTAGATCGGTTAAAAAAGGACCTTTTGTCGATGAACACTTAATGAAAAAGGTTGAAGCATTAAACGAAAAAAATGATAAAAAAGTTATAAAGACTTGGTCACGTCGCTCAACTATTTTCCCGAATTTGTTGGACATACTTTTGCAATTCATGATGGAAGAAAACACCTTCCAATTTATATAACTGAAGATATGGTTGGACACAAGCTTGGAGAATTTGTTCCTACTAGAACTTACAGGGGTCACGTTGGCAAAAACGAAAAAGCGACCAAGTTAAAATAGGAGGTATATTATGGGACAAACAGCAAGAGCAGAAGGTAAATATCTTAGAATATCACCTCTAAAGGTAAATTTTATTTGTAAAGAAATTAGAGGTAAACAAGTAGATGAAGCTTTAGCAATTTTAAGATTTACACCTAAAAAAGGTGCTAGACTTTTAGAAAAAGTTTTAAAATCTGCAATAGCTAACGCTGAAAATAATTTTGGTTTAGATAGAGATAAGTTAATAGTTGAAAAGGCTTATGCAAATAATGCTCCAGTTATGAAGAGATTTCATCCTAAGGCTAAAGGGGCGGCATATCCAATTCTAAAGAGATCTAGCCATATTGGTTGTGTTGTTAGAGAAGTATCTGAGGAGGAAAAATAATGGGTCAAAAAGTAAATCCTCATGGTTTAAGAGTAGGAATCATTAAAGACTGGGATTCTAAATGGTTCGCTGATAAAAAAGATTTTGGGGATCTTTTAGTTGAAGATTATAAAGTTAGAGAACTGGTAAAAAAAGAAACAATAAATTCCAGCGTTTCTAAGGTAGAAATTGAAAGAGCTTCTAACAAAATTAAGGTTACTATCTTTACTGCAAAACCAGGAATGGTTATTGGAAAAGGTGGAGCTGGAGTTGAAGCACTTAAGGCTAAATTAGAAAAATTAACTGGTAAATCAGTTATTGTAAATATTGAAGAAATAAAAAATCAAGATACTGATGCTAAACTTGTAGCAGATAGTATTGCAGGTCAGCTAGAAAGAAGAATTTCTTTTAGAAGAGCTATGAAACAAGCTATTCAAAGATCTATGAAGGCTGGCGTTAAGGGAATTAAGACTCAAGTTTCAGGAAGAGTTGGAGGAGCTGATATGGCTAGAACTGAAGGCTACTCTGAAGGAACTATTCCACTACAAACTTTAAGAGCTGACATTGATTATGGCTTTACAGAAGCAGATACAACATATGGTAAGCTTGGTGTTAAAGTTTGGCTATACAAGGGTGAAATTATTCCTGGTATGGAAAATCTTGAAGATAATAGAAATAAAAGAGATAATAAGAAAAAACCTGGCAGAAATAGAAGGGATAATAGGAGAAATGCTAATTATTCAAAGAGAAATAACTCTCAAAAATCTGCTGGTAAAAGAGAAAATAATTAACATAGGAGGATAAAAGCTATGTTGTTACCAAAAAGAGTTAAGTATCGTAGAGTTCATAGAGGCAGAATGAAAGGTCTTGCTCATAAAGGAAATACCATTACTTATGGTGAATATGGCCTTCAAGCTCTTGATCCTTGCTGGATGACAGCAAATCAAATAGAAGCTGCTAGACGTGCGATGACTAGATATATAAAAAGGGGCGGTAATGTTTGGATTAAAGTTTTCCCAGACAAACCCGTTACTAAAAAACCTGCTGAAGTTAGAATGGGATCCGGTAAAGGTGCTCCTGAGTATTGGGTAGCTGTTGTTAAGCCTGGTAGAATTTTATTCGAAATGGGTGGAGTTGATGAATCAATAGCTAGAGAAGCTATGAGACTTGCAGCTCACAAACTTCCAATAAAAACTAAGTTTGTTAAGAAAGAAGAACCAGGAGAAAAGGAGAGTGAAGCTTAATGAGAATCAGTGAAATCAAGAAATTAAATGATAATGAGCTAAATGAGAAGTTAAAAGATCTTAAAGCATCGCTTTTCAATTTACGTTTCCAACACGCTACAGGTCAGCTAGAAAATCCTATGCTTATTAAAGGCGTTAAAAAGGATATAGCAAGAGTAAAAACTACTATGCGTGAACGTGAACTTAAAAACATGAAGGAGGCTTAGGATGGAAAGAAAAGCCCGTAAAGTAATCGTTGGTACTGTTGTATCTAACAAGATGGATAAGACAATAGTGGTTGAAGTTCAATCTTTTGTTACTCATCCAATTTATAAGAAAAAAATTAAAAGAACTAATAGATTTAAAGCACATGATGAATTACAAGAATGTGCAATTGGCGACAAAGTTGCTATCATGGAAACAAGACCTCTATCTAAGACAAAAAGATGGAGACTTGTAAACATAGTAGAAAAAGCTAAGTAATCTTGTTTTAAGAAGGAGGCTTATTATGATTCAAGTAGAGAGTCGTATGAGAGTTGCAGACAACTCAGGTGCTAGAGAATTGCTTGTAATAAGAGTACTTGGTGGTACTAATAAAAAGTATGCAAGAATCGGCGATATTGTTGTTTGTTCAGTTAAAGCTGCTGCTCCAGGCGGAGTGGTAAAAAAAGGTGACGTTGTAAAAGCAGTTATAGTAAGAACTGTAGATAGTTTAAAAAGATCTGATGGTTCATATATTTCTTTTGATGACAACGCAGCCGTAATTATAAAAGATGATAAAAACCCAGTGGGTACTAGAATTTTCGGACCGGTTACAAGAGAATTAAGAAGTGGAAATTTCATGAAGATAATTTCTCTAGCACCGGAAGTTTTATAGCGGGGAGGATATTATGCGTATAAAAACAGGTGATACTGTAGTTGTTATTGCTGGTAAGGACAAGGGCCGTAAGGGCAAAGTTCTTAGTACAAATCCTAAAGCTAATAAAGTAATAGTTGAAGGTGTAAATATCGTATCTAAACATCAAAAACCTAGAGGACCTCAAAATCCTGGAGGTATTGTTAAGTCTGAAGCTCCAATAGATGTTTCAAATGTTGGAATATATGATCCAAAAACTGGAAAAGCTTCAAGAGTCGGTATTAGAATCGATTCAAATGGCAAAAAAGTTAGATATTTAAAGAAAAGCAATTATGAGCTTGACAAATAACAGGAAGGAGGTAATGTAAATGACTTCCAGATTGAAGGAAAAATATATTAATGAGGTAGTTCCTGCTTTAATGGAAAAGTTTGAATATAAAAATATTATGGAAGTACCTAAGTTAGAAAAAATAGTAATTAATATGGGACTTGGCTCTTCAAAGGATAACCCTAAAGCTTTAGAAAAAGCTGTTGAAGAAATGACTATTATTAGTGGACAAAGACCTGTAGTTACTAAGGCTAAAAAATCAATAGCAAACTTCAAATTAAGAGAAGGTATGTCTGTTGGATGTAAAACTACTCTTAGAAACCAAAAAATGTATGACTTTTTAGATAAATTAGTTTCTATTGCTCTACCAAGAGTTAGGGACTTTAGAGGAATCAAGGCTAACAGCTTTGATGGAAGGGGAAATTATTCACTAGGACTTAAAGAACAATTAATTTTCCCAGAAATTGTTTATGATCAAGTTGATGAAATTAGAGGTATGGACGTAGTTATTGTTACAACAGCTAAAAGTGATGAGGAAGCAAAAGCTTTCTTAGAACTTATGGGTATGCCTTTTAAAAAATAAGGAGGACTTAAGTGGCAAAAAAATCAATTATAGCTAAGCAAGGTAGAAAACCAAAGTATTCAACTAGAGCTTACTCTAGATGTAAAATTTGTGGTAGACCTCATGCTTATTTAAGAAAATATGGCATCTGCCGTATTTGTTTTAGAGAACTTGCCTACAAAGGCGAAATCCCTGGAGTTAAAAAAGCCAGCTGGTAATATCAAGAGGAGGAAAAATATGTTTACAGATCCTATCGCAGATATGCTTACAAGAATTAGAAATGCTAATAATGCTAAGCATTCATCTGTAGAAATTCCTGCTTCAAATGTTAAAAAATCTCTTGCACAAATTCTTCTAGATGAAGGTTATATAAATGGATATAATGTGACTGAAGGAGATGTTCAAGGAACTATAACAGTTGATTTAAAGTATGGACCAAATGAAGAGAAGGTTATCTCTGGAATAAAAAGAATTTCTAAGCCAGGTCTTAGAGTTTATGTTAGAAAAGATGAAGTTCCTAAGGTGCTTGGTGGACTTGGTATTGCTATAATATCTACTTCCAAGGGAATTGTGACTGATAAGTCTGCAAGAGAACTTGGTGTAGGTGGAGAAGTTATCTGTTACGTTTGGTAATAGATAATATTTATAGCTTAGTTTTAAGGAGGAATATATGTCAAGAATCGGCCTTAAGCCAATCGAGATCCCACAAGGTGTAGAAGTTAAACTTCATGATAATAATTTAGTTGAAGTTAAAGGACCTAAGGGAACTCTTAGCGAAAAGATAGATAGTGGTATTAAAATAAATATTGAGAATAATGTAATAACTTTTGAAAGATCTTCAGAAGATAAAAAATATAAGTCTTTACATGGACTTTCTAGAACACTTGTAGCTAATATGATAGAAGGTGTAACTAATGGTTTTTCAAAAAAACTTATTATAGAAGGTACTGGTTATAGAGCGCAAAAGCAAGGCAAAGATCTTATCTTACATCTTGGATATTCTCATGAAATAAAATTTACAGATCCAGAAGGAATAGAAACTGTAGTTCCGGATCAATTAACTATTGTTGTTAATGGAATTAACAAACAACAACTAGGTAATTATACAGCGGTAATAAGAGATCAAAGACCACCTGAACCATATAAGGGAAAAGGTGTTAGATACGAAAATGAACATATAAGAAGAAAAGTCGGTAAGACTGGTAAGTAGAAAGGAGAAAGGAAATGTTAAATAGGGTAGATAAAAAAGCAAATAGAAAAGCTAGACACCTAAGAGTTAGAAAAAAAGTTACCGGAACTTTCGAAAGACCTAGACTTACTGTATATAAATCAAATAGTAACATTTATTGCCAATTAGTTGATGATGTTAAAGGAGTTACAATCCTAAGTGCATCAACTTTAGATAAAGACCTTAAATCAGAAAGCTTAAATATTGAAGCTTGCAAAAAGGTTGGAGAGGCAATTGGAAAAAAAGCAATAGAAAAAGGTATTACAGAAGCAGTTTTCGATAGAAGTGGTTATAAGTATCATGGAAGAGTAAAGGCTCTTTGTGAAGCAGCTAGAGAAGCTGGCTTAAAGCTTTAGTAGGAGGTAGAAAATGGACAAATTCAAAAAAGAGTCTAAAAAAGAATCTAAAGATGAATTACTTGAAAGAGTTGTTCATATCGGCCGTGTAACTAAAGTAGTTCGTGGAGGTAGAAATTTCAGATTTACAGCACTAGTTGTTGTAGGAGACGGAAATGGAAAAGTTGGAATTGGTACAGGTAAAGCAGCTGAAGTTCCTGAAGCAATAAAAAAAGCTATACAAGATGGTAAGAAAAATCTTATTAATGTTCCAATTGTTAATAACACTATTCCACATGAAATTACAGGTATCTATGGTGCAGGAAGAGTTTTATTAAAGCCTGCTGCAGAAGGTACTGGAGTTATTGCCGGAGGAGCAGTAAGAGCGGTTTGCGAACTTGCAGGAATTAAAAATGTAAGAAGTAAATCACTAGGAACAGCAAATGCAAGAAATATTGTTAATGCTACTATTCAAGGTTTAAAATCTTTAAAAAGAGCTGAAGACGTTGCTAGACTTAGAGGTAAAAGCGTCGAAGAGCTTTTAGGATAGGAGTTTTAAAATGTTAAAAATAAAATTAATTAGAAGTAATATCGGTAGAATTGAAAAACATAGAAGAACTGTTGAAGCTCTTGGACTTAGAAAAATTGGACAAGTTGTTGAAAAGGAAGATACTCCAGCAATTAGGGGTATGATTAAAGCAGTTGATTTTATGGTAGAAGTAGAAGAAATCTAATTTAGGAGGATATTTCATGAGACTACACGACTTAAAGCCTGCAAAAGGCGGAGAAGTTAAGAAGAGAAAAAGAGTAGGTCGTGGACACGCTTCAGGCTGGGGAAAACTTGCTGGAAGAGGTAGAGACGGACAAAACTCAAGGAGTGGCGGTGGAGTAAGACCTGGATTTGAAGGGGGACAACTTCCTTTATTCAGATCACTTCCTAAGAGAGGCTTCAACAACATTTTTAAGAAAAAATTTGCTACAGTTAATGTTAGTGAGCTAGAAATGTTCGAAGATGGAGCTGAAATTACTCCAGAAGTATTAATAGAAAATGGCCTTATCAAAAAAAGAGATCTTGTTGATGGATTAAAGATCTTAGGCGATGGAGAAATTACTAAAAAACTAAATGTAAAAGCAAATAAATTCACAAAATCAGCGATTGAAAAGATCGAAAAGGCTGGAGGAAAGAGCGAGGTGATCTAAATGTTTAAGACATTTAATAATGCCTTAAAGGTTAAAGAAATAAGACAAAGATTACTATTCACACTTTTAATGATCGTAGTTTTTAGACTTGGCAATGCTATACCAGTTCCATTTGTGGATAGTTCAATTTTAAAAGGTATATTTAATCAAATGGGTGGAAATATTCTTTCCTTTATGGACCTTCTTTCTGGGGGATCTTTAGGTAAGTTTTCAATATTTGCACTTAGTATTTATCCATATATTACATCATCAATTATTTTACAGCTTTTAACTTATGCTATACCATCTTTAGAAGAACTTTCTAAGGAAGGCGAAGCTGGACAAAAGAAAATTCAAATGTATACAAGATATGGTGCTGTAATACTATCTGTTTTAGAAGGTATTGCAATTTCAAATACACTTTTTGCTCAAGCGATTGTAGCAAAGGGATTTATACAAGAAGCTGCAATCATTTTAGTTGTAGTTGCAGGCTCAATGTTTTTAGTATGGCTTGGAGATTTAATAACAGAAAAAGGAATTGGAAATGGTATCTCAATTCTAATCTTTATAGGTATTGTTTCAAGATTACCTCATACTGCTAGACTTTGGGGTAAGGGAGTTATTAATGGAACAATTAATCCTATAAAAGCTATTTTAATTTTAGCTACTATTTTACTTGTTATTGTTGGAGTTATTTTAATAAGTGAAGGTGAAAGAAGAATAACTGTTCAATATGCAAAAAGAGTTGTTGGTAGAAAGATGTATGGCGGACAATCTACTCATATTCCTATGAAAGTTAATATGGGTGGGGTTATGCCAATAATCTTTGCTTCTTCACTACTTGCTCTTCCACAAACTCTTGGTTTATTAATAGGAGGAGGCTTCAGAACTTTTGCTGATAAGTACTTCTCTATGTCAATGATGCCAGGGGTTGTTATTATGAATGTATTAGCTGTTTTATTAATATTTGTTTTTGCATATTTTTATACAGCTATTCAATTTAATGTTGTTGAATATTCAAAAAATTTACAACAACAAGGTGGATTTATCCCAGGAATTCGTCCTGGTAGACCTACAGGTGAATATATGAATAGAATTTTAACAAGGATTACATTTGTTGGAGCTTTAGCACTAGCAATACTTTATGTATTACCTACAATTCTTTCAGCTATTTTCTCACTAAACATTCAATTTGGTGGTACTTCAATAATCATCGTAGTTGGTGTTGTACTTGAAACATTTAGACAAATGGAATCAATGTTATTAATGAGACACTACAAGGGTTTTTTAAACAAGTAAGCTAGGAGGATTAAATGAGACTTATTTTACTCGGCCCTCCAGGAGCCGGAAAAGGAACTCAAGCGCAAAATATTAAAGATGCTTTAAATATAGTTCATATTTCAACTGGAGATATTTTTAGAAAAAATATCAAGGAAGAAACAGAACTTGGAAAAGAAGTAAAGGGTTATCTTGAAAAAGGAGAACTAGTACCAGATGAACTAACAACTAGAATTGTTTGGGACAGATTAGACCAAGATGACTGTAAGGATGGTTTTTTACTGGACGGTTTTCCAAGAACTTTAAATCAAGCTAAGGCTCTTGATGAAGGTTTAAAAGAAAGATCTTTAGAATTAGATTGGGTTATAAATATTGATGTAGACGCTAAAGTTCTTGTTAAAAGACTAAGCGGAAGAAGAGTTTGTGAAAATTGCGGAGCTTCTTATCATATTGATAACAATCCACCAAAAGAAAATGGTAAATGTGATCTTTGTGGAAAAAATGTAATTCAAAGAGATGATGATAAAGAAGAAACTGTAAAAAATAGAATTGATGTTTATAATAATAGCACAAAAGTCCTTATTGATTACTACGAAAAGCAAGGTAAAATTAAAAACTTTGATGGAACTAAAGCTATAGATGAAATCTCAAAGGAAATTTTAGATGCTCTTAGATAGAAATCTTATCACTTCTTTCGAGGTTTGCTAGAAAATGACCATTGAAGTTATTAAAGGCCGAGTTGTAAGGTCTAAGTCCGGTCGAGATTTTAATAAAATTTATGTCATCGAAAGTGTCCTTGAAAATAATAGGGTACTTGTAGTTAACGGTAGAGATAGAGGTTTTGAGAATCCTAAACTAAAAAATATAAAACATCTTTACTTATATAAGGATGTTATTGATATTGAAAGTAGTGAAGGACTTAGCCCAGAAAATAGAAATAGAATATTACGAGATTTATTATCCTTAATATAACAAGGCTTTTATAAGGAGGATTGAATGTCTAAAAAAGATGTTATAGAAGTTGAAGGCGTAGTAGTAGACTCTATGCCAAATACGATTTTTAAAGTTAGACTAGAAAATGGTCACGAAATAATAGCACACATTTCAGGTAAACTTAGGATGAATTATATAAGAATCTTACCAGGAGATAAGGTTACTGTTGAACTTTCACCCTATGACTTAACTAAAGGTAGAATTACTTGGAGAAAGAAGTAAATTATTAGGAGGAAGTAATGAAAGTAAAACCATCAGTTAAAAAAATATGTGAAAAATGCAAAATCATCAAAAGAAAAGGTAAAGTTATGGTGATTTGCGAAAATCCTAGACATAAACAAAGACAAGGTTAATAGGAGGTAAATAATTTGGCAAGAATTGCAGGCGTCGACCTACCTAGAGAAAAAAAGAGTTGAGATTGGCTTAACTTATATCTATGGAGTTGGCAGAAGTAGATCTAACAAGATTCTTAAAGATGCTGGCGTTAATCCAGATACTAGAATAAAAGATCTTACAGAAGCTGAAATCGGAGCAATAAGAGATCAGCTTGACAAGTACCCTGTTGAAGGGGATTTAAGAAGAGATGTTTCTATGAACATCAAGAGGTTAAGAGAAATTAACTGTTACAGAGGACTTAGACATAAAAGAGGTCTTCCTGTAAGAGGTCAAAATACTAAAAACAATGCTAGAACTAGAAAAGGTCCTAGAAAGCTAGCAGCTAAGAATAAGTAAGGAGGTAGATTATGGCTAAGGGAAAACCAACTCGTGTAAAGAGAAGAGAACGTAAAAATATTGAAAAAGGCCAAGCTCATATTGTTTCAACTTTCAATAATACAATGGTTACACTTGCTGATACAAATGGCAATGTAATTTCATGGGCTTCAGCTGGACAATTAGGTTTTAGAGGTTCAAGAAAATCTACTCCTTTTGCAGCACAAGAAGCAGCTGAATCAGCAGCTAAAAAAGCTATGGAACATGGTTTAAAATCTGTAGAAGTGTATGTTAAAGGTCCAGGATCAGGAAGAGAAGCAGCTATTAGATCTCTTCAAGCTACAGGACTTGAAATAAGTATGATTAAAGATGTTACTCCAATTCCTCACAATGGTTGTAGACCACCAAAAAGAAGAAGAGTATAGTAAAGGATGGTGAGATAATGGCAAGATACACAGGACCTATATTAAAAAGAGCTAGAGCTTTAGGAGTAGAACCTCAAGTTTTAGGTTACAATAAAAAATCTAATAGAAATCCAGGAAACTCAAGAGCAAAGGTTAGCGAATATGGTATGCAATTAAAGGAAAAGCAAAAAGCCAAATTCGTTTATGGAGTATTAGAAAAACAATTCCATAAATTATTTTTAATAGCAAGTAAAATGGATGGCATTACTGGTGAAAACCTACTTACTCTTTTAGAACTTAGATTTGATAATATTGTTTATAGAATGGGCTTTGCTAGAACAAGAGATGAAGCAAAGCAATTAATTACACATGGACACTTTTTAATCAATGGAAAAAAAGTAGATATACCTTCATACAGATTATCTGTAAATGATGTTGTTTCAGTTAAGCAAACTTCAAGAAAAAATGGTATATTTAAAGAAACAGAAGAAAAAGTTTGGGGAGCTAGTTCATGGTTAGAAGTTGATGCAGAAAAATATGAAGGAAAGGTACTTAGATTACCTACTAGAGAAGACATTGACTTCCCAATTGAAGAACAACTTATAGTTGAGCTTTATTCTAAATAATAGCTTACTTTTCATCAAATATACTAAAAGGAGGGTTTTGGTATATGCCTGAAGAACTAAATACTACTATAGAAGTTTTAAGTGTTTCTGATGACCAAAGTCACTGTAAATTTTTAGTCAGTCCTCTAGAAAGGGGTTATGGTACAACACTTGGAAACAGTCTAAGGAGAGTTCTATTATCAACTCTTCCTGGATCCGCTATTGCTAAGATTAAAATTGAGGGAGTACTTCACGAATTTTCAACAATTAAAGGTGTAGTAGAAGATGTTTCTGAAATTATTTTAAATCTTAAAGATATTGCATTAGTAAAAAGGACCAAGGAAAATGTAACTCTAGTGCTAGAATGTAATGGGCCAAAAGATGTCAAGGCTTCTGATATTTCTGAAGATGCAGATATTGAAATAATCAATAAAGACAAACATATCTGTACTCTAAATGAAGAAGGTAAAATATATATGGAACTTGAAGTCATTGACGGAAAGGGATATAGCGTTAGCGATAATCATAAGTCTGATAAGGACCCTATAGGGACTATTCCGATTGATGCCTCCTTTACTCCAGTTGAAAAAGTAAACTTCGCTGTTAAGGATACAAGAGTAGGTCAAGTAATTGATTATGACGAGCTTACTGTTGAAGTTTGGACTAATGGTACTGTATCAGCTAAAGAAATTACTGCAAAGGCTGCAAAAATCATAATTGATAACTTATCACTATTCTTAGATCTTCCAAATATTCATTCATCTGAAGATGAAGCAAAATCTGGAGATGAAGAAATTGAGAAAATTTTAAGTACGAACATTGAAGACTTAAAGCTTTCACTAAGAAGTTTTAACTGTTTAAAAAGAGCTGGAATTCACACTGTTGAAGATATAGTCAATAACACTTATGAAGAAATGAGTAAAATTAAAAACTTCGGTAAAAAATCCCTACAAGAAGTTGAGGAAAAGCTCAACGATCTTGGCTTAGGATTTAAAGAAGAATAACTCTTTTTATGGAAGGAGGAAAATAAATGGCAAATTTAAGAAAGCTAGGTAGAAGAGCTGACCATAGAGATGGGATGCTTAGAAACCAAGTTCAATCACTTTTAGAACATGGCAAGATTGTAACTACTCTAACTCGTGCAAAAGAAACTAGAAGACTTGCAGACAAGATGATTACTCTTGGAAAAAGAGGAGATTTACACTCAAGAAGAATGGCTTATAGATTCATTTATAAAGACAATATTGTAGATAAGCTATTTGTAGAAATTGCGCCAAAATACAGTGATAGAAATGGTGGATATACAAGAATTATTAAGCTTGGACCAAGAAGAGGAGATTCAAGCGAAATGGTAATATTAGAACTTGTGTAAAGAAGGCGGGTGTTTCCCGCTTTTTTTTATTTCTAAAATAAATTTTATGAATTTTTTCTTTTAACTTTTTATCTGTAAAATTATAATAAAAAATTAAATTTATTTGGAAATTTGGCTATTACTTAGTATAATAGTTTATATGATATTTATTAAGATTATATAGATATAAAGGGGACAATATGAGTGAAAATATTGTGAGTTTGAAAAATGTTTCATACTCTTACACTGATTATGATGGAGCTGAAACAAGGGTATTAAAAAATATTAATTTAAGTATAAAAAAAGGAGAGTACGTGGTTATCCTTGGCCATAATGGTTCTGGTAAATCAACTCTCTGTAAGCTTTTAAATAGAATTATTATACCAAGTGATGGAGACGTTGTATGTTTTGGAATTAATACAAGGGATGAAAGTAAGGAGCTTGAGCTTAGAAAAAATGTTCAAATGGTTTTTCAAAACCCAGACAATCAATTAGTTGAAGCTATAGTAGAAGAAGATGTAGCATTTGGGCCATCAAATCTTGGAATAAAAAATCCAGAGCTGAGAAATATAGTAGATAAGTCTTTAGAGGATGTGGAAATGTCAAAGTATGCATTAAAAGCTCCTCATGAACTATCAGGTGGGCAAAAACAAAGAATAGCTATAGCAGGCGTTTTAGCGATTAAGCCTAAATTAATTATCTTTGATGAAGCAACTGCCATGCTCGATCCAATTGGTAGAAAAGAGATATTAGGCGAGATAGATTATTTAAATAAAAAAAAGGGAATTACAGTTGTAAATGTTACCCACCACATGAAAGAAGCAACCTTAGCTTCTAGGGTAATTGTTTTAGATGACGGGGAGATAAAACTAGATGGAAGTCCAAGAGAAGTTTTTTCAAATTTGGAAAAAATAACGTCTTTTGGCTTAGATGTTCCTCAGTCACTTGAACTTTATTTTAATCTCAAATCAAGAGGATTTAAATTTTCTAATGATACAAAAGTGCCACTTAATCCACAAGAATTTTTGGAGTTAATATGATAGTAGAATTTAAAGATGTAAAATATGTCTATAATGAAAATAGGCCAAATGAAACAGTAGCGATTAATGGGATTAATTTAGAGATTAATAGGGGAGATTTTATTGGACTTATCGGTCACACAGGATCTGGAAAATCTACCTTAATTCAGCTAATAAATGGACTATATAAGCCAAGCTTTGGAGATGTTATAACATATTCAATAAACACAAAAGAAAAAGGCGACAAATTAAAAACAATTAGGCAAAAGGTAGGTATGGTTTTTCAATACCCTGAGCATCAGCTTTTTGAAGAAACTGTTTTTTTAGATATTGCCTTTGGTCCTAAAAATATGGGACTAGATAAAGATGAAATAGAAGCGAGAGTAAAAGATGCCATGAATCTTGTTGGACTTGATTATGAAAGTTTAAAAGATAAAAGTCCATTTAATCTTTCAGGAGGACAAAAAAGAAGGGTTGCAATAGCTGGCGTTTTAGCTATGCACCCTCACCTACTAATTCTTGATGAGCCTACAGCTGGACTAGATCCAAGAGGAAGAGAGGAAATTCTTGGATATATAAAAAAGCTTCATGATGATTTGGGAATTACAATTATACTTGTAACTCATAGTATGGAAGAAGCATCAGAACTCGCAAATAGGATTTTAGTTGTTAAAGATGGTAAAATTTTACTTGATGATAAACCTATCAAAGTTTTTGAAAATGAAGATAAGCTAAATGAAATAGGACTTGATGTGCCTGAAGTAACATCTCTTATGAGAGCTTTAGGAAAAAAAATTCGATGGGATAAATACAGATATTTTAAATGTAGAAGATGCAAGTGATGAAATTATGAAGTATTTTGGTGATAGAAATGTTTAGAGATATTACAATAGGTCAATATATCAATACTTTTAGTAGGGTTCACAAAATGGATCCAAGAATAAAGATTCTAATTGTTACACTTTTTATGGTGACAATTTTTCTTTTAAGTTCAATATTTATGTATATTCCAATAATTGCATTTCTCATTCTAGCAACTTACCTTTCAAAACTTAAGCCAGATTATCTCTTAAAAGGATTAAAACCTCTTAGGTTTATAATTATACTTACCTTTGTAATCAATGTAATATTTACACCTGGAGAAGAACTTTTTTCAGTTTTCATCTTTAGTATAACTAGAGAGGGCCTTTTAAGAGCTTCCTTTATGGCTATCCGCTTGGTTCTTCTAGTTGTTGGAACATCAATCCTTACACTTACTACATCTCCTATAGAGCTTACAGGAGCACTAGAATATATTTTCTCTCCACTTAAAAGATTTGGTTTTCCAGCTCATGAACTTGCAATGATGATGACAATAGCTTTAAGATTTATACCAACTTTAATTGAAGAGGCAGATAAAATAATGAAAGCTCAAATAGCAAGAGGAGCAGATTTTGAATCAGGTAATTTAATAAAAAAAGCTAAAAGCATGGTTCCACTACTCGTTCCACTTTTTATAAATTCTTTAAGAAGGGCAAGCGACTTAGCAACTGCAATGGAGTCAAGATGCTATCATGGAGGAGAAAATAAAACTAGACTTAATGAACTAAAGGTAGATAAATTTGACTATGGTGCTACTTTATTCTCTGTATTTATTTTCGCTCTTGTTGTTATGGCTGATAAGAGTTTAAATTTTAAATTTTGACATGAAAAATATTATGCTAAAAGTGAGCTATGATGGAACAAATTATAGCGGTTGGCAAATTCAAGAAAATGCCATTACTGTCGAAGAAAAGATAACTGAAGCAATTTATTTACTAACAGGTGAGAGAGTAAAAGTAATTGGCTCTGGAAGAACGGATAAGGGAGTTCATGCCTACAAACAAGTATGTAACTTTAAGACTAAGAGTAAAATAAGCCCAAGTAAGTTTTACTATCATTTAAAGAAATATCTTCCAGATGATATAGATGTATTTTATAGTAAAGAAGTGGATATGGATTTTAATTCTCGCTTTTCAGCAAAATCAAAAACTTATATCTACAAAATTATGAATACAGAGTATATGTCTCCTATATACAGAAATTACTATGCGCAAATTGACTATAAACTTGACTTTCAAAAAATGAAAGAAGCTTCAAGTGAATTTATAGGAAGAAAAGATTTTACATCTTTTACAAAAGCTTTGGAAGAAAATATAAATCCTGTAAGAAATATATTAGACCTATCACTCTATAAGAAAGACAAGATAATTTATATAAAAATTACTGGAGAATCTTTTTTAAGAAACATGGTAAGAATAATAGCAGGATGTTTAGTAGAAGTAGGTAGAGGAAAAATAAAAAAAGAAGAGATCCCATTAATTTTTGCAAAAAAAAATCGAAAGTATGCTGGTCCTACACTAACTGGATCTGGTCTTTATCTATTTGATGTTAAATATTAAAATAATTAGACTTATGGACTACTTTAGAAAGTGGTCCTTTTTTAAAAGTTTTTTAAGGCATACTTATTATTAAAATTAATAATAGCAATTAAAAGCAAATATTAATTAGGATATAATTTAAATTATAAATAAAAAAATACTTGATTAAAAATAAATATTGTTATATAATAGGTAAGTCACTCAAAGTGACTAGGCTTTTTTATTTAAAGACTTTCTTTAAATAGATTAGCTGACCGCTGCGTGGCCGAGGAGGGCGGAATATAAAACTCGGATCTATAAAACCGCTAGGAATCAGCACAAGTGCGGAGTCTAAATTGCTGATGGTAGCTAAAGAATTTAAAGAATGGAGGATTTTCGAATGAAAACATACGTAGCAAAAAAAGAAGATATCGAAAGAAAATGGTATGTAATTGACGCTACAGACATGGTTCTTGGTAGACTTGCAAGCGAAGTAGCTGCAATACTAAGAGGAAAGAAAAAGCCTATATTTACTCCAAATGTAGATACAGGAGACTATGTAATTGTAATTAATGCAGAAAAAATTAAACTTACAGGTAATAAGTTAACACAAAAACACTATATTTACCATACAGGTTATCCAGGAGGAAGAAGAGAAATCAGATATGATAAACTTCTTGAAAGACATCCTGAAAAGGCAGTTGAATTAGCTGTTAAAGGTATGCTACCTCACAACAAGTTAGGTAGAAGCATGTACAGAAAGCTTAGAGTTTATGCTGGAGATAGTCATGAACACGAAGCTCAAATGCCAGAAAAGTACGAGTTTTAGGATAGGAGGATAATGATGGCACAATATATTGGAACTGGAAGAAGAAAATCTTCAGTAGCTAGAGTAAGATTATTACCTGGATCTGGTAAGTTTATTGTAAACAAAAAGGATTTAGAAGATTATTTTGCTTTTGATACTTTAAAAGTACTAGCAAAATCTCCTCTTGAACTAACAGAAAATTTAGGTAAGTTTGACGTTTATGTTAATGTAAATGGTGGAGGCTTTACTGGACAAGCTGGAGCTATTAGACACGGCATTGCAAGAGCACTTCTAAATGTAAATCCTGAATATAGAGAAAGTTTAAAAAGAGCTGGATACTTAACTAGAGACCCTCGTAAGAAAGAAAGAAAGAAATATGGTCTTAAAAAAGCTAGAAAGAGTCCACAATTCTCAAAGAGATAATTTTTGCAATTTATGCCTCAACTCCTTTTGGAGTTGGGGTTTTTTATTTGATTTTTTATCCCTATAAGTATAAAATGAAATTAAGATTCTTGAGTAAGGAGAAATTATGAAAATTCTACATATTATAAGCCAATTACCAGCCAAAACAGGATCGGGTATATACTTTAGAAATGTTGTTTCCAAGATGGAGCAACTAGGTCATCAAAACGCTATAGTTTTTGGGGCAAATACAGGATACGAAGATAGCATAACAAGGTGCTATCCATCTTTCCCAGCTTATTTCAACAAAAAAAAAGACGGATTTAATCTTTTTGGAATGAGTGAAGAAATGCCTTATAAGACTGATAGTTATTTTTCTATTAACAAAAGGAAGTACGAAACTTGGCGCCTTAGATTTTTAGATTCAGTCCTTACAGCCATATCGGACTTTCGTCCTGATATTATTATTTCCCACCATCTTTTTTTACTTACAAGTATTATAAGACAGGTTTGGAGGGGACCACTAGTTGGTGTTTGCCATGGGACTGATTTGAGAAACTTATCTAAAAGCCAAGTGTTTAAAGATATGACTGTAAATATCAAAGATTTAGATCTAGTTTTTTCCTTATCAAATACACAAAAAAAAGAGATTTCAAAAATTTTTGATATGGATGAAAGCAAGATAGAAGTTCTTGGCGGTGGATATAGGGAGGATATTTTTCATAAGGCTGAGAAGTCAAAGGATAAAATTAAGGTTGTTTATGCAGGTAAATTTTCAAGTGCTAAGGGTGTATATGAACTAATAGCTGCCTTCAAAAAGATTGAAAATGCTAAACTTATTATGGTAGGAGCTAAAGATAATGAGGAGTATTTTAAGTTTAGATTTCTAACTAGGAAACTTGACGCCGAGGTCCATAAGCAGTTAGCTCAAGAAAAACTTGCAGAAATTTTTACATCATCTCATATATTTGTCCTTCCATCCTATTATGAAGGTTTGGGACTAGTATGCCTTGAAGCACTAGCTTCTGGCATGAAGGTAGTAACTACTAAGATAAAGGGCCTTGAAGAGCTTCTGGGTGAGGAAGTTTTAAATTCCTATGAGTTTGAAGAAGTTAGTCTTCCAAGATTAAAGAATTTGGATGAGCCTTATAAAGAAGATATTGATTCATTTGTTAAAAGACTTAGAGATAAGATAAATCTTTCTATTGATAGGGTAGTAAATGGTCAATACACAGATGTTAGCAAAATAATTGAAAAACATTCTTGGTATAATATAGCTAGTAAAATTGATAAGGAGCTTGTATTATTGGTAAAAGAAAATAGTACTAATATTTAAGAATTACTAGTAGAATTGTTTTATTTATTTTCGGTATAAAAATAGGATTTTGGAAAAATATAAACTTTAAGAAAAATATAAGAATTACTATCAAATTATTTTATAAATAAAAATGGCATGAGGATATATCCTTATGCCATTTAGATTTTTTTACTTAATAATTGAAAAATGAATCAAATGAATCAAATGAATTTCCAATATTATTAAATATGTTTGCAGCAATTATTGCAATAATTACTCCTGCTAATAATGAAATTAGAATTGTTACAATTAATTCAGTAAGCATAAATCTTACACCAACTGTTTGATAAAATCTATTATCAAATAGATCTAGTGACAAGCTTACAAAAATAAAAGATGAGATAAGGGTTGTGATTATAGCTATTATAATTCCTAATAGTATAGCGTTCTTACCATTTAAAAGGCCAATAATTGAAGATACTAGGCCAGCGATATTCATAAACAATAAAACCCTAGTATTAGAAAATGGATGAACTTTATATTTACCTAAAGCAAATGAGCTTACAAGTTTAACAAATAAAAAATTTAATCCAATTCCAAGAAGATAAAAAACAATTATAATTCCAGCTAGATTTTTCAGCCCAAATGCACCTAAAGCTATATACACACTAAAGTTGGATATAAGTAGGGCAGCTATCAAGAGTATAGTTGAAAGTGGTTTATTATTTCTAATCCATATCATTAAAGGATCAAGAAATCTTCTAAAAGCAACTATTGCATTATAAAGCCCATCTGATTTTAAATCAAGTTTTGGTTCAGACATTTTGAAACTATTTGATTTTTTATAATCAGTTTTATAGGTGTAGGTATTATCATCAAATGCTTCATTATTTTCACGATTTTCACTTTCAGTCTTAGAATAAGTTGTTTCTTCAAATAAATTTTCTTCTAAATCTATTCTTTTTTCGCCGCATTCTGGACAAAACTTAGCCTCACCTAATTCTGCTCCGCATTTTCTACATTTCATAAAATCCCTCCTTTTATAAATTATTATACAATTTCATTATACCACACTATTCTATAATTGTTTATAATTTATATAAAATTAGATTAAATCCTTGTGTGCATCCTTAAGTTTAGTGATAATTTTAATAGTTTGTGGACATTTTTTCTCACATAATCCACATTCAACACACTTACTAGCATCTTTTCCTTCTTCAAACATTTTTTTATATTTTTCCTCCATTTTCTCTTTTTTTTCAAATACATATTTTTTATTGTACTTTGAAAAAACATCCGGTATAGAAACACCACTAGGGCAAGGCATACAATAATTACATTCAGTACATGGAACTTTTACTCTAGAATCAAGTAATTTTTTTACTTCTTTAGCTGCATTTTTTTCACTTTCTGAAAGAACAATAGGATCAGTAAGTGAAGCAATACTCATATTTTCTCTAACCATATCCATGGTAGACATTCCACTTAAAATAAGAGAAATATCTTTTTCATAGACCCATTTTTGTGCAAGCTTTGCTGGAGAAATATTTGGACAGTTATCATAGGTTATTTTAAGAGCGTCTTTTGGTAAATTTATAAGGCTTCCGCCTTTCATAGGTTCCATTATAATAACATCAAGGTTTTTATCTCTTGCATATTTTAGTCCCTTAAGACCTGCTTGATACTCTGTATCCAAATAATTTAGCTGAATTTGGCAAAAATCCCAATCGTAGATGTCAACTACTTTTTCAAATACATCATATTCATCATGAAATGAAAAACCAGCGTATTTAATTTTACCGCTTATTTTTGCCATATCTAAAAATTTATAAACATTATTTTTACTCATATTTTCAAAAGTTTTTTTTGAAAGAGAGTGGGTTAAATAAAAATCTATATAGCTAGTTCCAAGTCTATCTAACTGAATATCTAAATATTTTTCAAAATCTTCGTAAGTTTCACATAGCCAAACTGGAAGTTTATCAGCTATTAATATATTTTCTCTACCAACTTCCTTTATAAAATCTTTAAGCATACTTTCAGAAGTTTCATCGTGATAAACATAAGCAGTATCAAAATAATTTACGCCATTTTCATAAGCATATTTTAATATTTTCATAGCTTCTATTTTGTCAATTTTGCCATTATTTCCCTCAACTACAGGTAATCTCATCATTCCAAAGCCAAGTTTGGATACTTTAATTTTGTCATTTGTAATATATCGGTATTGCATTTTTTTAATCACTCCTATATAATCAAGTTAAGGGAAACCTTAACATTGTGTATATGTTTATTATAACACATACAAAAAAGGAGGAGATTTTATGGAATTAAAGAAAACACCTATTTATGACGTTCATGTAAAACTTGGTGGAAACATGATAGAATATGCAGGATGGGCACTACCAAGTGAATTTACCTCTCTTACTGAAGAGCATAATGCTGTAAGAGAAAATGTTGGTATTTTTGACGTTTCTCATATGGGTGAAATTTTTATTACAGGAAAAGATGCAGTAAAATTTATTAACTACCTTTTATCAAATGACATAAGAAAGATTTCAGACAACGAATGTCAATACTCAATCATGTTAAATGATAAGGGAGGAGTTGTAGATGACCTTCTAATTAGTAAATATAATGATGAAAAATTCCTTTTAGTAGTTAATGGAGCTAACTGCGACAAAGACTACAAATGGATACTTGATCATAAAGAAGGATATGATGTAGAAGTAGTAAATGATTCAAGCAAATATGCTGAAATTGCTGTTCAAGGACCAAAATCTCAAGAATTATTACAAAAATTAATAGATTATAATCTAGAAGATTTAGAATATTATCACTTTGTTGATGGTGTAGATTTTGATGGTAAAAAAGTTCTTATTTCTAGAACTGGATATACTGGAGAATTAGGATATGAAATCTACGCTGACTGGAACGATGGAGCTGAAATTTTTGAAAAACTTATTGAAAAGGGTGCAGTTCCATGTGGATTAGGTTGTAGGGACACATTAAGATTTGAAGCATCTATGCCTCTTTATGGTAATGAAATGGATGAAGAAAATAATCCACTTCATGCTGGTTTAAAATTTGCTATAGACTTCAAAAAAGAAGATGACTTTATCGGTAGAAAACCACTTGAAGAAGAATATAACAAGGGTATCGAAAAAGAAGATCATCGGCCTAGAGTTAACTGGCAAGGGTATTCCTAGACATGGATATCCTGTTTTAAAAGATGGTAAGGAAATCGGTCATATTTCAACTGGATATCTTTCACCAACTTTAGGCAAACCAATTGCGAATGTAATAATTGATGCTGATGAAGCTGTTAAAGGAAACGAAGTAGAAGTTCAAATTAGAAAAAGAGTAGTTCCAGCAGTTCTTATTAGCAGAAAATTTTTACAGAAATAAATAATAGATTCAAAGAGGAGGATTAGAAATGAAAGTAGAAAAAGGATTATTTTACACAAAAGATCATGAATGGATTAAAGTTGAAGGCAATACATTTACAATAGGTCTAGCTGATTATGCACAAGATCACCTAGGAGATATTGTTTATGTTGAACTTCCAGAAGTTGATGATGAACTTGAAGCTGGCGATACAGTAGCATCAATAGAATCAGTTAAGGCTGCTTCTGATACTTTTGTACCAATAGCTGGTAAAGTAGTTGAAGTTAATGAAGAATTAGATGATGACCCAGCTCTAATCAACCAAGACCCATACGGAGCTTGGATTGCTAAGTTAGAATCTGATGATATTAACACTGACGAATTAATGAACGACGAAGATTACGAAAAAGTTCTTATCTGAGGAGGCATAATATGTTTCCATACATTTCTCTAACTAAAGAAAATGAAAGAGAAATGTTAGATAAAATTGGCGTAAAGTCAATTGACGACTTGTTTAAGGACATCCCTAGTGATGTTTCCTTAAACAGGGAGTTAGATCTTCCAAAAGCAAAAAGCGAATTGGAAGTTACAAAATATCTAACAGATCTTGCAAGTAAAAATGTAACACTATCTGACAAAACTTCCTTCCTAGGTGTAGGGGCATATGATCACTACATTCCATCTATTATTAACCACATTACTAGTAGGGCTGAATTTTTTACCTCATATACTCCATATCAACCTGAAATAAGCCAAGGTACAACTCAATATATATTTGAATTCCAAACTCTTATTTCAAGACTAACTGGAATGGATATAGCAAACGCTTCCCTATATGATGGTGGTACAGCTGTTACTGAAGCTGCACTTATGTGCGTAAATTCAAACAAAAAGAAAAAAGCTTTAGTCTCTAAATCAGTTTCTCCTCAAACTAGACAAATTCTAAACACATATCTACATGGTCAAGGTTTAGAATGTGTTGAAATTGAAATAAAAGATGGAGTAACAGACTTAGAAGATTTAAAAAATAAAATAGATGGAGATGTTGGAGCTGTTATTATTCAATCTCCAAACTTCTTCGGAAATATTGAAAGTGTAGAAGAAGCTACAAAAATTACTCATGAAAATAAGAAAGTATCTTTTATTCTTTCTGCAGACCCATTAAGCTTTGCTATCTTAAAGAAACCTGGTGAAATGGATGTTGATGTTGTAGTAGGAGATGCTCAATGCTTTGGTATTCCAGTTGCATTTGGTGGTCCATATTTAGGATATATGGCTGCTAAGAAATCTTTCATGAGAAAACTTCCTGGTAGAGTTGTTGGTCAAACTGTAGATAAAAATGGTAAAAGAAGTTATGTACTAACTCTATCAGCTAGAGAGCAACATATTAGAAGAGAAAAAGCTACTTCAAATATCTGTTCTAACCAAGGACTAAATGTTCTTGCAGCAACAATTTATATGTGCGTAATGGGCAAGAAAGGTATTAAAGAAGTTGCGGTTCAATCTACTTCTAAGGCTCACTATCTATATAATAAACTTGTTGAATCAGGAAAATTTAAACCACTTAATGACAAACCATTCTTTAAAGAATTTACTTTAATCTATGATGGTGATGTTGATGAGCTAAATAAGAAAGTTAAAGAAGCTGGATTTATAGGCGGATTTAAGACTGAAAGATATTATAAGGACCTAAAGGGAGCAGTTACTCTAGCTGTTACTGAAAAGAGAACTAAAGAAGAAATGGATAGCTTTGTAAAAGTTATGACAGGAGGCGGAAAAGATGCTTAGTAATTATGATAAATTAATTTTTGAAGTCTCTGAAGTTGGTAGAACTGGTTATAGATTACCAGAGTTAGATGTTGAATGTAATATAGAAGAAGTTATAGCAAGTGAATATTTAACAAAAGAAGAGCTTAATTTTCCAGAAGTAAGTGAATTTGATGTTGTTAGACACTACACTAATCTTTCTAGCAAAAACTATTCTCTTGATCAAGGTATTTATCCTCTTGGATCTTGTACGATGAAGTACAATCCAAGAATCAATGAAGATATGGCTGCTCTTAACGGATTTAGAAATATTCATCCTATGGAAGATATTGAAGATGTTCAAGGTGCATTAAGATTAATGTATGAACTTCAAAAATCCCTTGCAGAAGTTGCTGGCATGGACCATATTACTCTTCAACCTGCAGCAGGTGCTCATGGAGAATATACTGGCGTTTCTCTAATTAGAGCTTACCACGAAAAAAATGGAGACACTAAGAGAGATAAAATTATAGTTCCTGACTCAGCTCATGGTACTAACCCAGCTACAGCTGCTATGGCAGGATATAAAATTGTTGAAATAAAATCAGATAAAGAAGGTATGGTTGACCTTGATGCACTACAAGCAGCAGTAGGGGACGATACAGCAGGACTTATGCTTACAAACCCTAACACTGTTGGTATGAGTGATAAAAACATTAAGGATATAGTTAGAATCGTTCATGAAGCCGGCGGATTATGCTATTATGATGGAGCTAATCTAAATGCAATTATGGGCCATGCAAGACCTGGAGATATGGGTTTTGACTGCGTTCACTATAACCTTCATAAAACAATGTCAACCCCTCACGGTGGTGGAGGTCCTGGATCAGGTCCTGTAGGATGTAAAGAATTTTTACATGAATTCCTACCAGTTCCTGTAGTTTCTAAGAAAGATGATGGAACATATTTCCTTGATTATGATAAAAAATATACTTTAGGAAAGGTTAAGGATTTCTACGGACACTTTGCTATTTGTGTAAGAGCTTACACTTATATTTTAACTATGGGTAGAGATGGACTTAAGAAAGCTTCTGAAGTTGCAGTATTAAATGCTAACTATCTTCAAGCAATTCTAAAAGAATACTACAAACTTCCACTAGATAGAATTTGCAAGCATGAATTTGTACTTGCAGGCTTAAAGGGAGTTATGAGTGAAGTTAATACTCTTGATATTGCTAAGAGAATTCTAGATAAGGGATTCCATGCTCCTACAGTTTACTTCCCTCTAATTATTAATGAAGCTATAATGATTGAACCAACTGAAACTGAGTCCAAGGCTTCATTAGATGCATTTGCAAATGCTCTTATTGAAATTGCTAAAGAAGCTGAAGAAGATCCAAGTATTCTTAACGAAGCTCCACACAATACACCAGTATCAAGACCTGATGAAACAAAGGCAGCAAAAGATACTATTTTAGTGTATGTAGAACCAGAAAAATAGATAGGTGATAAAATTTGACTAAAAAAATAATTGTAATAGGTGCTGGTCCAGGAGGATATGAAACTGCTATAAGAGCGGCTCAACTTGGACTAGATGTAATATTAATTGATAAAGATAAAAAAGAACTAGGTGGTACATGCTTAAATAGAGGATGTATACCAACTAAGACTTATTTTAAGAACGCAGAAATAGCTAATAGTTTTAATAGAAAAGAAGAATTTGGCTTTGAATTTGATAACTACAATATCAATGGAAAAAGACTTCAAGAAAGAAAAAATGAAGTTGTAACTCAAATTAGGTCAGGTATAGAATTCTTAGTTGGATCCTATAAAAATCTTGAACTAATTGAAGGACTTGCTTCTTTTGTAGATAGTAAAACTATAAAAATTGCTCTTAAAGAGGGTGGAGAAAGAGAAGAAACTGCTGACTATATCGTTATAGCTACAGGTTCAGTACCTTTCGTTCCTCCAATCAAGGGTGCTGACCTAGAAGGCATTATGACAAGTGATGAACTTCTTGACATTGACTATGTTCCAGAATCTATGGCTATAATTGGCGGTGGAGTTATTGGTTTAGAGTTCGGATGTATCTACAATGAACTTGGAACTAAGGTATCTGTAATTACTAATGAAGTTTTAGGATCAGCAGATGAAGAAATTCAAAAGAGAATGCCTTCATTCCTTAAAAAAGCTGGAATTGAACTTATTAAGGGTGCTAGAGCTAGCCTTATTGAAAAAGACGGCGAAGGCTATAAAGTAACAGCAGATATTATAGGAAAAGATAAGACTAAAGAAGTTAGTGCAAAGACTCTTCTTATTGCAACTGGTAGAAGACCATTCTACGATGGACTTAACCTTGAAGCTGCTGGAATTGAAGTAGATAGAGGAATTGTAGTTGATGAAAATCTTGAAACAACTGCTAAGGGAGTTTATGCAATTGGAGATGTTATTAAAAACTCAATGCAACTTGCTCACTGGGCAAGCTTCCAAGGAGTTAGTCTTGTAGAAAAATTAGTAAAAGGATCATCAGAAATTGTTATTGACGTTGTTCCTGCTGCAACATTCTCATTCCCAGAAGTTTCTCAAGTAGGTATTACTGAACAAGAAGCAAAAGAAAAGGGAATAAAGTATGTTAAGAGTAAATTCAACTTCAGTGGAAATGGCAAGGCTGTTTCTCTAGGAGAAGCTGAAGGATTTGTAAAGATTATTGCAAAAGAAGATCTTTCAGAAATTCTAGGGGTTCATATTGTTGGACCTCATGCAAATGACTTAATCCATGAAGGAGCAATTGCTATTGCTAATAAATTAAGCGTATCAGATATTGCAAAGGTTGTTCATGCACATCCAACTTTATCTGAAGCATTTATGGAAGCTGTACACCAACTCGAAGGTGCATCAATTCACTCAGCTCCTGCAAAATAATACTAATCAATTTTGATTAAAACTGATAGAGCAAAGTTTTCTTTGCTCTATCTTTAATAAAAGCTTTTTACATATTTGGAGGCAAAATGGAATTATTTTATATAATAATAGCAACAACAATAATTATAATTATAACTATTGTTGTTGGTCTTAATATGTATAAAAATAGAGAAAATAGTATAGACAGAAAAATTCAAAGTAAAATAGATAAAAATAAAAGCGAATCTCTAACTAAAGTTTTTAGCAAAATAACAAGATTAGGAAATGTAGAATCACTAATTATCATAATAACGCCTATTTTATTTATATTAATAAGGGATAGATCATATACTTCAGCAAGCCTTGTTATTAACGCTCTTGGATTTTCTATATTTTCTTCTCAATTTTTCAAACTCCTTTTTAGGAGGGCAAGACCAATTCTCGAAAAAAGAAGGGTAAATACAATAGGATATTCATATCCTTCAGGACATGCAACTGTTGGAACAAGTGTATACATCTCATTAGCTTATCTACTTTCTTCTATGTCTGGAGGTATGCCATCAATAATTGCAACTGGATTTATAGTTAGTATTTTAATTGCTATATCAAGAATTTATTTGTCGGTTCACTGGACTAGTGATGTTATAGTTGGATTTTTATTGGGATTATCCTCATCAGCTTGGGCAATATTTTTATACAAGAATAGTTATGTTTTAAAGTTATTATTTTTAAGAAAATAAAAGCACTAAAAAAGTATTACTTTTGAAAACAAATTAAAAAAAGCTATCTAGTTTATTTTAAACTGATAGCCTTTTTTTTAATTACTGTTAATTATATCTGTTAATGTGTTAATATAAGCTGCGTTAGAATCTATTTTCATTTCTATTTGGGGAATAGTTCCATCTTGAGTGAAGGCGCCTTTTTCTCCAAGGCATACAACAAATGGAACTCCAACTGGATACTTTGATTCAGGTAGAATTATTATTCCCTGCGGCATAACATCAGTATATAGTCCACCTTTAGATTTTGACCCGACAAGACTAGCAAATCCAGAACTTTTTGAAAGGAAAGCGAACAGGTCACATGCACCTTCTGTAAGATCGTTTTGCACAAGGTAAATTTCACCATTAAACCTAGAGGCAGGGTTGTTTTTAGAGTTCATATCTAGTCTATAGTATGATTTAAATTTTTCTCTAATTGAATTATCAATATTTACTTCTTGTGGAATTTCTCCAATTCTAAATTCTTCTTTTATAGAGTAAAATTCTTTATGAATCTTATTGAAATCATTACCAAAGCTTGAGAAAAATTCATTTCTTTTAGCAAGTCTTAGAAAAGCATAAAGGTCATTTGAACTAAGAGGTTTTAAAAATACATCATAAAAATATTTATAGTCCCTACCACCACGGTTTGAAATATCAATAATAATACCCTTATAGCTAGAAATTTTATTGTAAAATGGTTTAAGTACTTCAAGGTCACTATTAATATTCTCCTTATAGAACTCACTTGGCCTAATATATAATATACCATTGGAAACTTCTTTAGCCACAATTTCAGAGTTAATATTTTTATTAGTTGAATTTTTTTTAGAAATTTGCGGAATATCTTTCATTGCATTTTCTACTGAAGTGTTATTTAAAGTTTTTTCCCACATACTATCTTTAAAATTATTGCTTTTAAAATATTCCATATCATTTTTTGAAAGAAGTTTTAAATCTTCATCTCCAAGGCTAGCTAAAATTTCACTTATGGCTGCTCTGAATTGAATATCATTAAGGTTTTGTGAGTTATTTTTGTAGTATGAGAGCTTTTCTTCAAAGACTTTTCTTTTTTCTATATCTACGAAGTCATATTTAATATAGGAATTTTTAACTATACTTGCTAAGTAGTCAAGATCTTTTACCTTGTCTTCTGCACTAATCTCAGATGCAGTAAGATATGAAAGAGAATCATCTTTTTTCTTTTTTGGCGATTTAATAAAAGCTATTATTCTAGAAAGTAAGAATATTATCAAAATTAATATAAGTATAAATGGTACAAATTTTTTAAAATTGATACGATATTTTTTTCTTCGTCTTCTATATTTTCTTCTTGTCATTTTATTCCTCCCATTAAGATAATTATATCATAATTTATGATAGTTTATTTAATACTTGGGTATATATACTATGTAGCTCAGATATAAAGTACTATTTTGGACTTTAGTACATTATATTAAGGTATATACCCTAATATTTTATTTATATCTGATTAACAACACAAAACTTTTAGGAGGTATTAGTTAGGATGAAATTAAATGACAAAATGATTAAGATGTTAAATGACCAAATGAATCTAGAATATAATTCTGCATGGCTTTATAGATCACTTGCAGTATGGGCAGCAGATAATAATTTTGATGGTTCTCATAAATGGCTAAAGGTTCAAGCTGCTGAAGAAGTATCTCATGCAGAAAAATTCTATAATTTTCTATTAGAAAAGGGTGAAAAACCTGAATTTAAAGATTTAGAAGGATCTAGTAAAGATTATTCTAAGCTAGTAGATATCTTTAAAGCTGCTTTGGAACATGAATATCTTATTACTTCTGAAATTAAAAAACTTTATAAAGAAGCAAGAGATGAAGAAGACTATGAAACTGAAAAGTTCTTAGATTGGTTTATTCATGAACAAGTTGAAGAAGAAGCAAACTTTACTGAAATTGTTGAAAAACTAGAACTTTGTGGAGATAATGTTGGTGCATTATTCATGTATGATACTGTACTTGGCCATAGAGAATAATATATTCACAGCTTAAAAGGCACTAATGCCTTTTAAGCTTAGTTATTATAATAAAAAATATAAAGGGGGAAAGATTAATGAAAGATATGACAGCTGCTAACCTAAGATCTGCATATGGTGGAGAATCTCAAGCTAGAACTAGGTATAATATTTGGGGAGATGTTGCAGAGAAAGATGGATTTAAAAATGTTGCAAAACTTTTTAGAGCTACTTCTGATGCAGAAAAGATTCACGCAACATTACATTTCAAAGCATTAAAAGATGTTAAGGGTGACTATCAAGTTACTGCTGGGGCTGGCTTTGGTATAGGAACTACATCAGAAAACTTACAAGGAGCAATTGATGGCGAACTTTTTGAAGCTAACGAAATGTATCCTGCATTTATTCACGTTGCAGAAATGCAAAATGAAGATACTGCTGTTAGAGCTATGAAGTTTGCAATCGAAGCTGAAAAAGTTCATGCTAAAATGTTTGAAATTGCAAAAGAATATGTAGATAAAAAAGAAGATGTAAAACTTAAAGATGGCAATGTTTATCTTTGCCCAATTTGCGGATTTGTTTCTCTAGATGGCGAAGAAGATAAATGCCCAATTTGCGGAGCTACTAGAGATAAATTTATAGCTTACTAGTATATACTTAGCAGACATTTTTGCCTGCCTATTTTTTTAATCGAGGTTAAGTTTATGGCAGAAGGAATAGTGATACTTAATAATGAAATTGGACTTCATGCTAGGCCAGCTTCGATGTTTGTAAGAGAGGCCGTAAAGTATAAGTCTGATATTTTAGTTATTAAAAATGATAGAAGCTTTAATGCTAAATCTATTATGCAGGTTTTATCTATGGGAGCTGTAAAGGGTGATGAACTTACAATTAGGACAAGTGGCCATGATGAAGAGGAAGCATTAAAAAATCTAATACGACTTTTAAAAGAGGATATTTAACCAGAGCGATTATATCGCTCTTTTTTTATTTTTTTGTGACATAAAGGCTTAATTATGATAAAATTATATAGAGGTTTATGTTATGAAAAAAAGAAAAAAATACAGAATTAATTATATAAAATTTTTTATTTCATTGACTATTTTTATATTAGTTATTTCAATATCGGTTATAACAATAAAAAAACTTGTAAACAAGTCAGTAGAAAATAAAAAGAAAATTTATTTGAATGAGCTTCAGCAAAACGAAAAGGACTATAAGTCTGTAACACTAACTTTTGCAGGAGATGCTGTTTATCATATGGATATCATAAATTCAGCTTATAATAATGCTACTGGTGAGTATGATTTTACAAGTAATTTTAAAACTATTAAACATTTATTTGAGGGATCTGATATAAATGTTATAACTTATGATGGGACAATGGTGCCTGATTTATATCCAATTTCTGCCTATCCTAAATTCAATGGTCCATTTGAAATATGTAATGCTTTTAATTATCTTGGAATTAATCTAGTAAATCTTGGGACTAATCATTCCTTGGATTATGGAAGAGAGGGACTTTTAAAGACTATTGATGCTTTCAATGAAAGAGGACTTAGTACAATTGGAACATCTAAGAGGGAAAAAGACAGAATTCGATATTTTAAGGTTAAAGGCATAAAATTTGCTTTTATTTCCTATAGTGAATTTCTGAATAACAATGAAAAAGAAATTCCGGAAAATGAACCATTTTTAGTAGTTAAACCAAGTAAAGAAATTATAGAAAAAGAATTAAAAGAAGCGAAAGAAAAATCAGATTTTATTGTAGTTCTTATGCATTGGGGAACAGAATATATGGAAGATTTAACTATCAATGAAAAAGATTTTTCAGAAATTCTTTTTGAAAATGGTGCAGATCTTGTAATAGGGTCTCATCCTCATGTTTTGCAAAAAGCAAAAGTAGTTAGTGGTTATGGTGATGACAAGTTTATTTGCTATTCACTGGGTAATTTTATTTCAAATCAGAGGATTGAAACTCTTGACAATTTCAATACAGAATTTGGTGCTGTTGCTAGATTTAAAGTCTCAATTAATGATGATAAGGCTGTTTTAAAGGAAGCGTCATATGTTCCTATATGGGTCAATTCCTACAAGGATAAAAATCAAAATCAGAGATATGAGGTAATAGATACTATTAACTACTCAAACAAAAAAGATAAGTTATCTAATGAAACAATAGATAGGATTGATAGGGCTAGAGAAAAAGCTCTAGAAATCCTGGAAGGAGACTAAAATGGGAAGAGTAATGACATATTTAGTTAATATAAGAATAGCTGATATTATCGATATACTTATAGTTGCATTTGTAATTTATAAGTTTATGGAGCTTATTAAAGAAACAAGAGCCGAACAGCTCATGAAGGGAATTTTGGCACTTTTTGTATTTACCCAAGTTACCAAAATGCTAAATCTTTATACTATGCAGTGGATTTTAGATAATACTTTATTTTATGGGGTATTTTCTTTAATGATTGTTTTTCAACCAGAACTAAGAAGGGGATTGGAATACATAGGAAGAAGCAATTTTCTATCTAAGCCAATGAGAGAAATTAGAAGCGAAAAAATAAATAAGTTAACAGCGGAGATTGTGGCTGCTGTTCAATCTTTATCCAGACAAAAAATTGGAGCCTTAATTGTTATTGAACAGGAAACAGGACTAAATGAGATTATAGAAACAGGAACGATGCTTGATGCTGATATATCGAGTGAACTATTAATTAATATATTTATACCAAATACACCACTGCATGATGGGGCTGTAGTTATTAGAGGAGAAAAAAATAAGAGCAGCTGCATGTTTTCTTCCATTAACTGATAATAAAAATCTTTCAAAGGAACTTGGAACTAGACATAGGGCTGGACTTGGAGTTTCTGAAAGAAGTGATGCTAAGGTAATTATCGTCTCTGAAGAAACTGGAGCAGTTTCTATAGCTTCAAATGGAGAAATTTCAAGATATATTGATGATAAAACTCTGGAAACTATATTAAATAAGATATTTAATAAAGAAGAATCTGGATTATTTGGACTTTGGGGAGGTGCAAAAGATGAACATACTGAAGAAAAATCTTAAGCTTAAGTTCTTTTCACTTATAGCTGCTATTATGCTTTGGTATATAGTTATTGCAAGTGTAAACCCTACTATAGAAAATACTTACAATAACATTCCTATAACCTATCTCAATGAAAGCTCAATTAATGAAAGGGACCTTGCAATTGTTGGAGATAAAGTAGAAACTATAAACTTAAGACTTAGGGGTAGTACAAATAGATTTATGAATTTAAAAACCTCTGATATTAAGGCCGAAGTAAATTTAGCTGAGTACAACGAAAATGATAGGGAGCTTCCTATACAAGTAACCTTGCCTGAAGGCTTAAACATAGTATCAAAATCTATAAATTCTGTTCCTATAAGAATTGAAAAGGAAATATCAAAAACTGTTCAAGTAAAAATTCCTTTTGAAAATAAACCAAATAATAACTTAATAGTTGAAACAAATTCAATTTTTCCAGAGAGAATTTCTATTGCAGGACCATCTAGTCAGGTCGACTTAGTTACGCAAGTAGTTGGAAATGTAAATATAAATTCAATTAATAAAAACACTACTATGAATTTAGAGGTATATCCGGCTGATGCTAAAGGAAACAAGGTAAATGGAGTTACTATTTCTCAAAAGTTTGTGAATGCATCATTTAATGTCAAGATGGTTAAATCCATCCCAATTGAGATTGTGACTACTGGAAAATTACAAGATGGACTTAAAAAGATAGATATCAAAAAGACTCCTCCAGAAGTAAGTGTTATAGGAGATCTTGAAAAGGTTGAAAAGCTTGAAAAAATTAAAACAAAACCAATTGATCTTTCTTTAATCACAGATTCTGGAAGCTACGATATAGACTTTGAAATTGAAGATGGAATTTCCTTATCCTCTTCAAATAATAATTACAAAGTAGAAATTCTTTTGGATAAGGTTATAGATAAAACTTTAAATATAAAAACTAGTAAGATTGATATGAAAAATTTAAACCCTTCTTTAAATAGTAAGATTTCAAACGAAATTAATTTAGTAGCTGTTACTATTAGAGGCTACGAGTCTACTATAAAAAAGATAAATTCTGATAATATTAATTTATATGTTGACTTAAAAGATGATGGAGTGTCAAGTGTTTCAAAAGAGATAAAGTTTGAAAAAATAGATGGGGTGGATTTAATTAGTCTATCTCCAAATACTATCAAGGTAGACATTACAAGTAAAAATGACTAATATTGAAGAAAAAATTTTCAACTCTTTACCAGATTATGTTAAGTATGCTCTTAGAAAATTGGAACTAAATGGCTTTGAAGCATTTGCTGTTGGTGGATCAATTAGAGATATTTTACTTAATAGAAAGTGTAGCGATTTTGATATTACCACTGATGCCACTCCAACTGAAATAAAAAAAGTTTTTAAAAACAATAAAAGTATTTCAGTTGGAGAAAGCTTTGGAACAGTAATTGTTGTTGTTGAGAATAGGGCTTTGGAGATTACAACTTATAGAAAAGATAGTTTTTCAAAGGATAATAGACATCCAGATTCAGTATCATATTCAAAAAGTTATGAAGATGATGCATTGAGAAGAGATTTCACTATAAATCAAATGGCATATAGTTTGACTCTAGGATTTAAAGATTATTATGATGGAATTAATGATCTTAATAAGAAAATTATTAGGACAGTTGGGGAGCCAGAAAAAAGAATAGAAGAAGACTATTTAAGAATTTTAAGGGCAGTAAGATTTTCTTCATCCCTTGGATTTGACCTAGACAAGTCTTTAAAAGAAAGCATTATTAAGAACAAGGATAAGATAGATAAATTATCCAAGGAAAGAATAAGAGATGAGTTTATTAAAATGCTTCTTTCAAAGAAGCCATCAGATTCAATTAGACTTTTAAATGATTTAGGAATTTTAGAAATAATAGACAAAAATCTATCAAGGATGCTAGGCTTTGATCAAAAATCAAGCTTTCACAATCTTGATCTTTTTGAACATAGCCTTAAGACATTAGATGAGACTGAGGAAAATATTTATCAGAGGCTAGCTGCACTTTATCATGACACGGGTAAAATTGATACTTTTTTTTTAGATGAAAGAGGAGAGGGAAGATTCTTTAATCATCAAAAAGTATCTTCAGAGTATGCCAGGGAATTTTTAAAAAAATATAGATTTTCAAATAGAACTATAGATAAGGTAACTAATTTAATAGAAAGACATATGGATGCTTGCAACACCTACACTAAAAAATCAATTAAAAAACTATTTAATAGAATGGGTGAAAATATTTATGACCTTTTTTATCTTCAAGAAGCAGATATTAAAGCTACTAACCACCAAGATTTTTTAGAGAATATAGAAAATGGTAGAAGAATTTTAAAGGAAATTCTTGAAAAAAAAAGAACCTTTATCTTTAAAAGATTTAAAAATAAATGGCAATGATTTAAAAAAGCTTGGGTATAAAGAAGGTAGAGAAATTGGTTTAACTTTAGAAAAACTATTTAATTTAATTATTGAAGATAAAACAAAAAATGATTATAATTTTCTTATGAATGTAGCAAAAACTATGAAAAAATCGGAGGAAGAATGAGAAAATATTTTGGAACAGATGGTATTAGGGGGCTAGCTGGTAGAGAGCTTACAGCAAGCTTATCCTATATGGCATGTAAAAGTGCATCTTATATACTTAAGTCTGACTATAAAAATAAAGTTATTATAGGAAGGGACACTAGACTGTCTGGTGAGATGCTTTTTACAGCTGCAGCAGCTGGAATAATGTCTGAGGGGATAGATGTTATAGATGCAGGCATAATTCCAACACCAGCTATTGCTTACTTAACTAGAAAACTTGGCTGTGCATTTGGTATTATGATTTCAGCTTCCCACAACCCTTATGAATTTAATGGAATTAAATTCTTTAATGAAGATGGCTTTAAATTATCAGACGAAACCGAACTAAAAATTGAAGACTTAATTGACCATCCTGAAAAATTTGGTGAAGATGCAGTAGATGATAAAGTAGGAGTATTCAGAAAAGGTGAGAGTCTTCACAGAATATATATAGATTTTTTAAAGTCTACAGTAAATGCCAATCTATCTGGACTTAAGATAGCAATAGATACAGCTAGAGGTGCTACTTCAACTATAGCTAGAAGTGTATTTACAGAGCTTGGAGCTAAAAAAGTAATTATTGTGAATGAAAATTATTCTGGAATTGATATAAATGAAAACTGCGGATCTACTCATCCAAATATTATTCAAAATATAGTTTTAGAAAATAATTGTGATATTGGAATTTCTTATGATGGAGATGGAGACAGATTAATTGCTGTTGATGAAAAAGGAAATATTATGGATGGAGATCATTATCTTGGAGCTGTAGGTTTATACATGAAAAAGAAAGGTCTTCTAGACAACGATAAAATTACAGCAACAGTTATGGCAAATATTGGTCTTACAAAATTTTGTAGAGATAACAATATTGAGCTAGTCCATACAA
This sequence comes from Citroniella saccharovorans, assembly GCF_035481615.1. NCBI lineage: Bacteria > Bacillati > Bacillota > Tissierellia > Tissierellales > Peptoniphilaceae > Citroniella > Citroniella saccharovorans. Next base: position 1,236,223 of record NZ_JAYKOT010000003.1, on the reverse strand, counting down.
GTGTCGGAGACAGATATGTACTTGAAGAAATGCAAAAAAATAAAGGTGCTATTGGCGGAGAACAGTCTGGACATTTTATATTTTTAAATGATAATACAACTGGAGATGGGATTTTATCTAGTTTAAAACTTATAGAAGTTATGCTAAATGAAAGGAAGAAACTTTCCTATCTTAATGAGATGGTAACCTCCTATCCTCAAGTTTTATTAAATGCTAGAGTAAAAAATGAAAATAAGAAAAACTATGACAACGATCCAGAAATTAGCAAATTAATAAAAGAAATTGAAAAAGAATTTGAAGGAGAAGGCAGAGTTCTTATCAGGGCTTCAGGAACAGAGCCATTAGTTAGAGTTATGATTGAAGGAAAGGATAAGGCAAAACTGGAGGAGAAGGCAAATGTTTTAAAAAATCTTATAGAAAAGAGGCTTGGATAATGAAGTATAATTTTGTACTTGATTCTTCTTGTGAACTTCCAGAAGAGATTATAAAAGAGATAAATCCAACTTATGTAGATTTTTCTGTTAGTATAAATGAAAAAAAAAATAGACAAGAACATATCTAATGAGGAGTTAATTAAACTTTTATCTGAAAGTGAAAATCCTCCTACAACTGCTGCACCTAGTCCAGGAGATTTCTTAAATGGTATTAAAAAAGAAGGGGAGACATTTTGTGTAACTATTTCATCTAAGCTTTCAGCAGCATTTCAAAATGCTAATTTAGCAAAAAATTTATTTTTGGAAGAATGTAAAAAAAATGTTCATGTTTTTGATTCGCAATCAGCTTCTGCTGGAGAATCGCTTATAGTACTAAAGATTAAGGAATATATAGATAAGGGATTTAATTTTAATGAAATCGTAGAAATGGTGGAGAAGTTCATAAAAAATATGAGAACTTATTTTGTACTTGACTCTATTGAGAATCTAAGAAAAAATGGTAGACTTTCAACTATAGCTGGATTTGTACTAGAACTTTTATCTATAAAACCTGTTTTATCAGGTCAAAATGGAGAAATTAAACTTAAGGCAAAAGCAAGGGGACTTAAAGCAGCACAAAAAAAACTTCTAGATATTGTTTTGGAAGACAAGGAAAAGCTTGACGGCGCTACGGTTGTAATAACTCATTTTAATAGCGAAGAAAATGCAAATAGACTTAGTGAAAAAATAAAACAATATACAAATGTAAAAGATATCTATGTTTTGAAAACTAAACTATTGTCTTCAGTATATGCTGACAATGGTGGAATTATAATATCATACTAGAAAATTTGTAAATGTTACAAAGTATGTTATAATATTTACTTGTTAAAAATCGATTTTTTATAGGAGGAAAAAATGGTAGAAGTTATTTTAAAGGAAAAAAATATTACAAAATTTATAATAGAGGTAAATCAAGAAGAATTTAAAAATGCTATTAAAGAAGCTTACAATGAAAATAAGGGATCTTTTCAAATTCCTGGCTTTAGAAAGGGAAAAGTTCCTCTAAAGATTATTGAAGCTAACTATGGAAAAGAAGTTTTTTATGAAGATGCAGCTAATATTGCTTTAAATAAAAAATATCCACAAGCACTAAAAGAATTAGAACTTAATCCAATTGACTATCCTAAGGTAGATATAAAAGATCTAAGCGAAAATGGATTTAAGGCTGAGCTTACAGTTACAGAAGCTCCAAAGGCTACTTTTGAAGATTATAAAGACCTTACAATAAAATATCCAAAGGTTGAATATAAAGAAGAAATGCTAGAAGAAGCTATTAATAGTGAAAAAGAAAAAAATTCTAGACTTGTTGAAAAAGACAGCGAAATCAAAGAAGGGGACACTGTAAATCTTGACTATGAAGGATTTGTAGATGAAAAAGCTTTTGAAGGTGGAAAAGCTGAAGGATATGATTTAGTAATTGGATCTAAACACTTTGTACCAGGATTTGAAGAAGGCTTAATTGGAGCTAAAAAAGGTGATGACCTTGACGTAGAAGTTACCTTCCCTGAAGATTATCATGAGCATTTAGCAGGAAAAAAAGCAATATTCAAATGCCATATAAATTCAGTTAAAGAAAAAGAATATCCTGAAATTGATGATGATTTTGCTATGGACGTTTCAGAATTTGATACTCTTGATGAATATAAAAAGGATTTAGAAGAAAAAATTAGAAAAAACCTAGATGCAAAAGAAAGAGAACTAAAAATAGATGGAGTTATAAAAGCTCTAGCAAATATGACTGATGTAGAAATTCCAGAGATTATGATTGAAAATCAAATTGATAGTGATATCAATGATTTTGCTCAAAGAATTACTCAAATGGGAGTTTCATTTGACGATTATTTAAAACATAGCGGAACTCAAAAGGAAAATATGAGAAATGATTTTAGAGAAGGATCTAAACAAAGAGTTCTTGAAGAAATTGTTCTTTCATCTTATATTGATAAGGAAAATATAGAAGCTGATGAAGAAGACATTAAAAAAGAACTTAAAGAACTTGCTAAAGTTTATAACTCAGATGATGAAGAAAAATTTGTAAATGATTTCTTAGAAAAAGAAGATACAAGCCAAATTAAATCTTTTGCTACAAATAAAAAAGCTTTTGATCACATGATAAATAATTTTAAATTTGAAGAGGTTGACCCTTCAAAGCAAGCTAAAGAAGAAAATAAAGAAGAAGAAAAGGAAGAAACTGAAAAGTAGAATAAGCTTTAAGTCTTCTTAAAGGGAGGTAATATTATGATGGTACCTGTTGTTGTTGAACAAACAAGTAGGGGAGAAAGAAGTTATGATATATATTCTAGACTTCTTAAAGAAAGAATAATTTTCCTATCTGGTGAAATAAATGACCAAGTCGCAAATTTAGTTGTAGCTCAGCTTTTATTTTTAGTAGCTGAAGATCCAGAAAAAGATATTAGCCTTTATATAAATTCTCCAGGAGGATCTGTATCAGCAGGACTTGCTATTTATGATACTATTGAGTATGTTAAATGTGATGTTTCTACAATATGTATAGGACAAGCTGCTTCTATGGGGGCATTTTTACTCGCTGCTGGTAAAAAGGGTAAAAGATACGCTCTACCAAATGCAGATATCATGATCCACCAACCTTTAGGTGGTGCTCAAGGACAAGCTGAAGATATAAAAATTCAAGCTGAAAAAATATTAAAGGTAAGAAAATTATTAAATGATATTTTGGTAGAAAGAACTGGTCAACCACTTAAGAAAATAGAAAAAGATACAGATAGAGATTTTTACATGACAAGTGAAGAAGCTGTAAAGTATGGAATAATTGACGAGGTAATAGTAAAAAGTAAGGACAAATAGGAGATTTTATGACTGATGAAAAAGACGATATAACCTGCTCTTTCTGTGGAAGGAGTCAGGACGAGGTTGATAGAATAATTGCTGGTCCTGGGGTTTATATCTGTAATGAATGTGCCAAATTATGTAATGAGATTTTAAGTGAAGAAGAAATAAGTGAGGAAAATTTAGATTTAAGCATTGGTGATGTTCCTAAGCCAAAAGAAATTAAAAATATTCTTGATGATTATATTATACTTCAAGACAATGCTAAAAAAGCTTTATCGGTTGCCGTTTATAATCACTACAAAAGAATAAATCACGAAAACTCTGAGGTTGAAATTGGAAAGTCAAATGTACTTTTAGTTGGACCAACAGGATCTGGTAAAACTTTACTTGCAGAAACTTTAGCTAAAATACTAAATGTACCTTTTGCAATTGCAGATGCAACTAGTTTAACAGAAGCTGGATATGTTGGAGAAGATGTAGAAAATATTATATTAAAACTTCTTCAAGCAGCTTCCTATGATGTTGAACTTTGCGAAAGAGGTATTATATATATTGACGAAATAGATAAAATAACTAGAAAAGCTGAAAATCCATCAATAACTAGAGATGTTTCAGGAGAAGGAGTTCAGCAAGCCCTTTTAAAAATCATAGAGGGAACTATTGCAAATGTTCCACCTCAAGGTGGAAGGAAACACCCTCAACAAGAATATATTGAAGTAGATACAAAAAATATTCTTTTCATAGTAGGCGGAGCTTTTGATGGAATAGAAAAGATTATTGAAAAAAGAAAAGAAACAAAGGCAATGGGCTTTGGTGCTAAAACAAGCTTATCAAAAAGTAAAAAATATTCTGAACTTATAAAAGATATTAGACCCGAAGACATATTAAAGTATGGAATGATTCCAGAATTTGTAGGTAGAATTCCACTAATTGTTTCACTTGAAGAACTTGATGAAAATGCTTTAGTTAAAATCCTAACAGAACCTAAAAATGCTCTTATCAAGCAATATCAAGAGCTTTTTAAATTAGATGGGGTAAAGCTTATCTTTGAGGAAGATTCCTTAAAAGAAATTGCTTCTATGGCATATAAGAGGAAAACTGGTGCTAGAGGATTAAGATCAATAATAGAAGAAATCCTACTTGATATAATGTTTAATTTACCAAGTATGGATGGTGTAAAAAAATGCACAATAACAAAAGATGTTGTTCTTGAAAAGAAAGACCCAATATTAACTAAGTAAATGAAGAAGTATAAGTGCTAAGCTATTTAATCTTTTAGTTGTAGCACTTATTTATTATAAAGAAAAAGGAAGTTTTATGAACAAATATAAAGAAAATCAAATTTCAATACCTCTTATTCCACTTAGGGGAATATATATTTTTCCAAATATGGTAATTCATTTTGACGTTGGAAGAGAAATATCATTAAATGCTCTCGATAAGGCCATGATGAATGATAATCTTATCTTACTTGCGACCCAAAAGGATATTATGGTGGAAGAACCTAAGTTTACCGATATATATTCAATGGGAACAGTTTCTAAGATTAAACAAACTTTAAAGTTACCTAATGGAGCAACTAGAGTTTTAATTGAGGGCTTAAATAGGGCTGCTATAAATAATATACACGAAATAGATGGATATTATTTAGCAGATGCAGTTGAATTTACCTACAATGAAGAAAATATAGAAATTAGTGAAGAAGAAAAAGCACTTATGAGGCTGATTCTTCAAGATTTAGAAAAATATGCTAAGTTCAACCCAAATCTTGGAAAAGAAGCTATTATTGGGCTTGAAGATATAGAAGATCCTGGAAAATTTGCTGATATTACAGTTTCACTCATTCAGTTGAAGGGTAAGGATCATATCAAAATCTTATCTCAGCTCGATACCATTAAAAGATTAGAGAGCCTAAAATCAATCTTATCTAAAGAGATAGAAATGCTTGAAATTGAGGAGAAGATTAATTTAAAGGTTAAAGAAGGCCTAGATAAGACGCAAAAGGAATATTTCTTAAGAGAACAATTAAGCGTAATAAAAAAAGAGCTTGGTGATGATGAAGATGAAGATGAAATTTCATCTTTTGAAAGTAAACTTAAGAAATTAAAAATACCAAAATCTAGCAAGGAGAAAATTCAGAAAGAAATAAATAGACTTGAAAATCTTCCACCTCAATCTCCTGAAAATCAAGTTATTAGAACTTATTTAGACTATGTATTTGATCTTCCTTGGGGAAAGCTTACTAAAGATAAATTAGATTTAAAAAAAGCCAAAGAAGTTTTAGATAATGACCATTATGGATTAAAGGATGTAAAAGAAAGAGTTCTAGAATTTTTAGCCGTATTAAAGAAAACTAAAGCAGATTCTGCACCTATAATTCTTTTAGTTGGGCCCCCTGGAGTTGGAAAAACTTCTATTGCAAGGTCAATTGCAAGGGCAACTGGTAGAGAATTTACTTCTATGAGACTTGGAGGAGTTAGGGATGAGGCTGAAATTAGAGGACATAGAAAAACCTATATTGGATCTATGCCAGGTAGAATAATAAATAATATTATTTCTGCTAAAACATCTAACCCAGTTTTTTTACTTGATGAAATAGATAAACTATCTACAGATTTTAGAGGGGATCCAGCTTCAGCCTTACTAGAAGTACTAGATCCAAGTCAAAATGATGAATTTACTGATCACTATCTTGAAATTCCTTTTGACTTAAGTAAGGTCATGTTTATTACAACCGCTAACTCAGTAAGTACTATTCCAGATGCTCTTTTAGATAGAATGGAAGTTATTGAAGTTTCTTCTTATACTGAAGTTGAAAAATTTCATATAGCAAAAGATTATCTTTTAAGAGAAGCCATGGAAAAACACGGATTAAACAAAGAAGAGTTTTCAATATCCGATTCTGCTATTAAAAAACTTATAAAAGATTACACAAGAGAAGCTGGAGTTAGAAATCTACAAAGGATTCTTTCAAGAGTTATAAGACGAAGCATTAAAGATATGTATGAGCGTGATAAAGATAAAATAAATATAGGTCTCAATAATTTAGAGAAATATGCAGACAAGGAAATTTACACAGACGATATATTTGATAAAGAGGAAATGGTAGGTGTTGTAACTGGTCTTGCTTGGACTAGCGTTGGTGGAGAAATACTTCAAGTTGAATCAAGTATAATGCCAGGAAAGGGAGAAGTAACTCTAACAGGATCTTTGGGAGATGTAATGAAAGAATCTTGCTATGCTGCTATTTCTTATATAAGATCTAATTTAGATAAGTTTGATATAAAAGATAAGACTTTTTATAAGGACAAGGATATTCACGTTCACGTTCCTGAAGGAGCAATTCCAAAAGATGGGCCTAGTGCTGGAGTAACAATTGCAACAGCCATAGTTTCAAGCTTAACAAAGAAAAAAGTTAGAAGAGATATAGCTATGACTGGGGAAATTTCATTAAGAGGAAGGGTTCTCCCTATTGGTGGAGTTAAGGAAAAAATTCTTGCAGCCCATAGATATAATATAAATACTATAATATTACCTGAAGAAAATAAAAGAGATTTAGAAGATATACCAGAGTCAGTTAGAAAAAAACTTGATATTCATTTTGTAAAATATATCCCAGAAGTAATTTCTCTTTCACTGGTGGATTAAATGCTAAAAATAAATTTCTCAAGTCTTGAACAGGTTGCAGGTTTTAAATCGCAATATCCAAAAGAAAAGCTTCCTGAGATTGCCTTTGCAGGAAGATCAAATGTAGGTAAATCTTCTATGATAAATGCAGTTTTGGCTAGGAAAAATCTAGCTAGAACATCATCTAAACCAGGTAAAACTAGAACAGTTAATTTTTATTTAGCAAATGATGAGTTTAGGCTCGTAGACTTACCAGGATATGGCTTTGCAAGTGCACCTAAAAGTGAAATAATAAAGTGGGCTAAAATTATAGAAGAATATTTAGAAGATAGAGAAAATCTTAGAGAAATATTTCTTGTTGTTGATATTAGACATAGACCAACAGATGATGACCTTGATATGTATGAATATATTATAGCAAATGGCTTTACTGGATATGTAATAGCAACTAAGGCTGATAAAATATCAAAAGGTAAGTTTGATAAAGCAAAAAAAGAAATATCAGAAAAACTAGGCGTAGAAAGAGATAAAATAATCCCTTTTTCTGCAGAAAATAAAACTAATAGGGAAAAAATTCTTTCTCTAATTGAAAAGATTATAAAAAAATAAATAGCTGAGTCAAAATTTTGACTCAGCTTATTATATTTTCTCACTACAAAAAGCAATTAAATTTTTTAATCAAAACATTTTTAAAAATAATATATTTTGAAAATAGGAGGTAGATTTTGGAAGAAGAGTATATAAAAATTTTTGGACCAATGCATTTTATTTATATAGGAATATTAATTCTATTTACCTACCTTTTATTTAGAAAAAGGCAGGTAATATGTAAAAATAGAAAGAAAATTGACTTATATTTAATAGGAATAATTCTTTTTCAGCAAATAATAATGTATAAAACTTACTTTAATAAAGATGGTTTTGATTTTTCAGATGGACTTCCACTGCATGCATGCAGAGTTTCTTCAATACTACTTTTTATATTTCTTATAAATAAGAATGAAAAAATAGCGCATCTACAAGCCTACTTTGCTAGTTTTGCCCTTCTAAGCTTTATCTATCCATCTAGGATAGACACTATTACTCATCCTATGGGTTTAAGCTTTATAATAAACCATATTTATAACCTATTAGGAGGAAGCTATACTTATTTTGCCTATCATCTAGACCATAGTGTGAAAATATATAAAAAGCAGGCTTATATTTTATTTTTAGCCTATATAAGTGTGGTTCTAATTATTAATCCTATATTAAATGGAAATTATTTCTATTTAAAAGACAGACCTTTTGGAGAGATGTTTCCAGAGAGTCTTTATATCCCTATTACTATAATATTTGTTTATATACTATTTTCGCTCACTGAAAAATATTATAAATTCTTAAAGGAAAAATATCCAATTTAAAAAAGCAAAAAGGAAAGCATCTGCTTTCCTTTAAAAATTTACTAGTCTTGCTTTTCGAACATATCCTTTGTAGCTCCGCAAACTGGGCAAACCCAATCATCTGGAAGATCTTCAAATTTTGTTCCTGGCTCAACACCAGAATCAGGATCGCCTACTTCTGGATCATAAACGAATCCACATGGTCCACAAACCCATTTTTCCATAAATAATAATCTCCTTTCGTAAAGTAGTTACAATATTATTATACCCAAAAATAAGTAAATACTTCAAAAAATAATTCTTATTTTTTAAAATTATTATTTTTATGTAGAAATATGTTTTTTATTTCAAAATTTGGGTATCTATATAGTAGATAATTTTTGAGGTGTTTATTATGTATATATATAGAGGAAAAATTAAATCGGACTTAACTGATGTACTTTTTAAAGTTGCAACGATTGAAAATCATCTAAAAGAATATATTGAAGATAGGGAAGCTTTTTTAGACATAAAACTTATCATAAACGAACTTGTCATAAATGGATGCAAGCATGGAAATTCATTAAATCCAAATAAAAAGCTTGGTATATTTATTGACCTTAAAGAAGAATCTATAAAAATAGTTGTTAAAGATGAGGGATGCGGAATACCTCCAGAATGTCTAAAGTATGATCCCTTGAGCGTAAAGCCAAGCGGAAGAGGATTAAAAATAGTTAAAGAATTATCCGATTCATTTGAGATAGATAATAATAGAGTTATTGTATATAGAAACTTGTAATCATAAAATTTTTTAATTTTTTCATTTTATTCCCTTTTATAAGGGGTCTCCTTTTTCAAAAGAAGCCTTTGGGCTTCTTTTTTTGTTTCTTTTTTTATAAATATTTAATATCTAAATAATTAAGAAAAAAATTTAATAAGTTTAATGTTTACTTTTTAATATAACAAGAGGAGCCTATCACTTATTATTAAGCATTATCTTTTTATTTTTAATATAAACTTTATATTAAGAATATTGATATTTATGGGGATATATTAGTGATTACAAAAAGCATTTTTTTAAATTTTATTATATTGGTTTTTTATCACTTCTGCGTGGTAACTTTTTTTAAAAAATGGGTATAATAATATAGAATGAAGGGAGGAATTATTTATGAAATATGATAAATTATTTTCTTTAATAGATTCTAAAAAAGACCTAATGTTAACATATAGAAGATGGCTTCATCAGCATCCTGAATTATCATATGAAGAAAAAGAAACAAGTGAGTATATTTTTAAGCACTATGAAAATAATAAAGAAGTCAAGGTTGAAAAAAATATTGGGGGTTATGGTATTAAAGTTACCATTGACTCTGGTAAGCCTGGAAAAACTCTTGCTTTAAGAGCTGACTTTGATGCACTTCCAATCACTGAAGAAACTGGCTTAGACTATGCTTCTACTAATAAGGGAGTTATGCATGCTTGCGGTCATGATGCTCATACCGCATATTTGATGGTCTTGGCAGACGCACTTACAGAAATGAAAGAAGATTTTTCTGGAAAGATTGTTATTATACATCAGCCAGCTGAAGAAATGCCACCAGGAGGTTCTAGCCTAATGATTAAAGATGGTGTCCTCGATGGAGTTGATAGTATTATTGGCTGCCATGTTATGAGTCAAATGGATTTTGGAAAAATTTATTATCATAAGGGACCTACTCAACAAGCCCGTGCAAAATTTGTTGCTGTTGTTAAGGGAACGGGTGGACATGGGGCTGCTCCTCATGAAGCTAATGATGCTATTGTTATTGCTAGTAATTTAGTTTTAAGCCTTCAAACCATTGTTTCAAGAAGAGTTAATCCTATGACTCCTGGAGTTGTTACTATTGGTTCTTTTGATGGAGTGGGTCAATTTAATATTATTAAAGACTCTGTAACTCTTGAAGGCGATGTAAGATGTATGTCTGATGAGTCAAGAGAGATTATTGAAAGAGAAGTTAGAAATATTTGTCAAGGAATGGAAAAAGCTTTTAGCTGCGAAATTGATTTGGATTATAAAAATGATTACCCTGTTCTTATCAATGATGACAATATGACACAGCTTGTTGTTGATGCTGTTAATGAAGCGAATATTCCAGAAATCGTTGGGATTGAAGACTGTGGTCCTCAAGCTCAGTCAGAAGACTTTTCATATTATTCACAAGTAATTCCAGCTTGTTTCTTTTATATTGGTGCAAAGCCTGATGGTAAAGCTTACCCACATCACCATCCTAAATTTACAATTAATGAAGATTCTATGATTATTGCAGCAAAGGCTATGGGAGCTGCAACTTTAAAATATTTATCTGAAAAATAGTTTAGGGGGATTTAATTATGAAATTAATGAAAAAAATTCCTGGTGGAACCTTGCTTGTTCCTATGATGATATCGGCAATAATCCATACTTTTTTTCCAAACTTATTTAATATTGGAGGAGTTACTGAAGCTCTTTTTGGACCAAAAAGTTTAAGCTTTATTTTGGGAGCTACGATTTTTATTTCTGGCTGTACTGTGAAATTAAGTAGTATTAAGAGTGTTCTTAAAATTTATGGGGTTTTAATTTTTGTTAGAACTGCAATAAGTGCCATCTTTGCTATTTTATTTTATAATATTTTTGGCCTTGATGGTTTTTTAGGGATAAGCTTGGTAGGATTTATTTGTACAATTACTTCCCTTAATCCTTCTTTATTTTTAGCTATTATGGAAGACTGCGGAGATGAGGTTGATATGTCAGCATTTGGATTTATCTCTCTTTTTGCAACTCCTGTTGTAGCTATGCTTATTTTTGGATTATCACAGCCTACAAACATTGATTATATGTCAATAGTTTCACTTATCATTCCATTAATTTTGGGTGTTGCTATAGGTAATATAGATAAGGATTTAGGAAAATTTATTTCTACTGGTATGCCTTTTATGATTTTTGCTCTTGGTTGGTCTGTTGGTAACAGTATCAACTTATTTGAAGCGGTTAAAGCAGGTTTTTCAGGAATTATAATGGCAATTATATATTATATTTTAATTTTCCTACCTATGTTATTTGTAGAGAGAAAGTTTTTAAAAAGAGATGGAGTGTCTGCTGGAGGTCTAGCAACTATAGCAGGTCTATCAGCTAGTATTCCAATGCTTATGGCAGCTGAAAATTCCGCCTTATATGCTTATGCACCTAGAGCTGCGGCTATTGTAACATTTGGAGTTATAATTACATCATTTGTATCTCCATATATATGCAACAAATTATATAAGCAAAAAGAAATTTAATATATTTATTAATAAGTCTATAAATTAAAAATTAGAGTGAAAACCAGAGTTAGTTTATCTTACTCTGGTTTTTTTATCTATGCTCGATTATTATTGAAAATAAAAGCTTAAACTTAACTATATTAATTATTTTTAAGTCTAAAAACTTTAGCTTTTTCTAGATATTCAATTTTCATACAGTTTAAACTTAGGGAATTCTACATTTTTAAGATTTTATAAATTTTTTTCTTTCGATATAAAAAACCTCTCTTACTTAAATTTCTAGTAAAAGAGGAAATAAATCAGATTTTACTTTTTTATTTATTATTTTTATTTTTGTAATTTTCTCTTGCAGCTTGTAAGGATTTAACTGCATCTCCAACGTTATACCATCCATCTATTGTAACTTCTTTTTCTTCAAGTCTTTTGTATTCGTGGAAGAAGTGGTCAAATTCTTTTTCAAGGTGGCTAGATAGGTCTCCAAGTGAATGCACATGTTCAAATCTTGGGTCAGTAACTGGAACGGCAATAAGTTTTTCATCTCTTCCCTTGTCATCTGTCATAAGGAACATTCCAACAACTCTTGCTCTTATTACACATCCTGGGAAGGTAGGGTATGTAGTTAATACTAAAATATCTATAGGATCTCCATCACCTGATAGGGTTTCGTCTATAAAACCGTAATCTGCAGGATAAAACATAGGGGAGTATAGACATCTGTCTAAACGAAATCTACCTAACTCATGGTCATATTCATACTTATTAGAAGATCCCTTTGGGATTTCTATTATTGCATCTACAATTGCATCTTTTTCATCAAACATTATTAAACCTCCATAAATTCTTTTCTATATTATATCATATTTTTATCTTTTTTAAAGTGAAATTATAGATTTTTTCTAAAAGACAAAAAACTATCTTCATGTTATAATATTTATACAAATCAAAAGAAATGTAGGTGCTAAATTTTGAAATTAGAAGTTTTTGATTTTATAGATAAAACCAGAGATATTTTAAGTGAAAAAAGAGAAGAAATTGAAATAGTTGCCGATGGAATTATGAAAGTTTTTGAAAAAATGTTTAAAGGCGACGATTATTTTTTAAATATTACCAATAGGGTTAAGAGTGAAGAATCTCTAAAGGAAAAAATCCTAAGGCAAAATTACTTTTTAAAATATGGCGATCCTAAAAAAGTTATTGATAGTATGAGTGACCTTATAGGGCTTAGGATAGAGTGTAGGTTTATTAAGGATGAGGCTTCAATTTACAAAAAGTTAAAAGAAATTTTCTATATTGAAGATATAGATGGCTATTTTTATAGTGATTATTCAAAGAATATAAAATTAAAAATCAATGAAACTCAGCCTCAAAAGCAGCACAATGGATTTGATATTTACAAGATTGATGGAAAGTTTGAAACTAATTCATCTAAGTATCATTTTGAGCTTCAAATAAAGTCTTTTGTTAATATATTCTGGGGAGATATTGACCATAGAATTTTATATAAAAACTACTCTTATGTTATTACTGAAGAGTTTATTAGAGAGGTAATGTATTCAATTAAAGATACACTTACTATGGTAGACTCTCAACTAATGGTTGTTTACAATAAACTTTACAATTTAGAAGAAGATGAAGATGTTGCTAAATTAAATCAGCTAAAAAAATTTGTAAGCAAGATTATTCATGATATATTTTTAATTTCCTTTAAAGATAATACTGGAATTTTATTGGACTTTAGAAAGCCAATTGATTTAATAGTAGAGTATTTATTTGCCAATGCCAGATATGTTGATGGCGTTATGGAAGATGATTATTTCAATAAAATAATTATGAAATTAAATAAGCTTAAAAAAGAAAACTTTACTTTTGGATCTTATATAGAGCTTGGGCCTCTTGACAGTATAAAAGGTAATATTGAAAAAAATTTTGGACTTGCTATTTATTCTCTAATGAATCTTGATTTAAAGTGGAATCTTATTTTGACTATTATTTTTGAGCTTGAGTCAGATGATAAAACAAAGGTATTTATTTCATTTATAGAATTTATTGTCTATCTAGTTACTAAAAATATTAGAAAAACTGTCTCACTTTTTGATTTAACAGAAAAGGAAAAAGATAATATTACAAACCACCTAGTTGAAGCTGTATTTGAATTTATCTCTTTAGAATATTCCTGCGATGTATTTACCAATAGAAACCTTGAGTCTCTTAAAATCATAGTAGAAGATACAGTTAGAAGCTTAGAGTCAGATATTGGGGAAAAGGATATAGAATTATTTAAAGAAAGGTTAAAAAAGGAGATTGAAGTTTAATGATTTTACTTAAAAATATAAAAGCTATTCCAATGATAGAGGAAAACCTCATATATGAAAATGTAAATATATTAATTGAAGGCAATAGGATAGTAAAAATCTCAAAAGATAAAATTGATGCTAAAGATGCATATAAAATTGACGGAACTTGTAAGTTAGTTATTCCTGGATTAATAAATCTTCATACCCATCTTGGAATGTCTTTTTTTAAAAATATTGCTGATGACTTAAATTTAATGGATTGGCTTGAAAAGGAAATTTGGCCAAGAGAAGCAAAACTTACTCCTGAGGATATAGAGCTTGCTACAAAATATTCCATAATGGAAGCTATAAAATCTGGAACAAGCACACTAGTAGATATGTATAACCCTTCTAGCCTTATAGCAAGATCTATGGAAGAAATGGGCGTAAGGGGACTTGTTTCTTATGGAGTAATAGATAATGAAAAGCCAATCGATGAAAAAATTGAAGAAATAGAAGAGGCCTTCTTAGAATTTAAGGATAGTGATCTTGTTACAGTAAACCCTGGTCCTCATGCTGTATATACAGTTTCTAGAGAATCTTTTATTAAACTTAGGGACCTTGCCTTAAAATTGAATACCCCACTTCATATCCATCTTTCAGAAACTTTAAGTGAAGTTCAAAATACCATAAAAGAATTTTCAAAAACTCCTGTAGAATATTTAGATGATATGGGTATTTTTAATGCTAAAACAATAGCCGCTCATTGCGTTCACTTAGAGGATAAGGACTTTGAAATTTTAGCCAAGAGAAATGTATCAGTTGCTCACAATCCATGCTCAAACTTAAAGCTTGCTAGTGGTATAGCTGATGTACAAAAAATGCTAGATATGGGAATAAATGTTGGACTTGGAACTGACTCCTCATCATCAAATAATAATCTAGATATGTTTGAAGAGATGAAATTTGCATCACTTCTTGCTAAGGTTAAGTCTAATTCTCCAACAAGTCTAAAAGCATACAAAGTTTTAGAAATGGCTACAGTAAATGGAGCTAGGGCAATTGGCATGGAAAATGAACTTGGAAAAATAAAAGAAGGATTTTTAGCTGACCTTGCTATCATAGATTTAAGTGGAGTTAATTTAAACCCATTAAACAATCTAATATCTTGCCTTGTTTATTCTGCAAATTCTTCAAATGTAGATAGCCTTATAGTTAATGGAAAGATACTATTAGAAGGCGGGAAATTAAAAATATTAGGCCAAGATACTCTTATGAATTTAGCTAACAAGAGAAAAGAAGCATACAAATGATTGGATTAGATATATTAGATTTAAGAAGGCTTAAAACGATGGATTTAAGCCTTCTTAAAAAAAGAATTTTAAATGACAATGAATTAAATTACATAGAGTCAAAGAATAATAAAGTAGAAACTTTAGGAGGAATCTATGCGGCCAAGGAAGCTATAAGTAAAGCTCTTGGAAGTGGTATTGGGATAGTTAGCTTTAAGGATATAAATTTATTTTGGGATAATTTAGGTGCTCCATCTGCTAGATATAAGGATATCTTAGATATAGATATTTCCATTTCTCACGAGAAAGATTTTGTAATAGCATCAGCTTTTATAGGAAATAATATACTAGATATTAAAAGACTTGGTGAGGTTAAAGAATTAGTAAAAAGCCTAGCAGATTTAAAAAAGAGAAGTAAGGATTCTCATAAGGGAGATTTTGGGAAAACAGCTATAATAGGCGGCAGCAAATCTATGACAGGATCAGTTTATCTTTCATCTCTTGCAAGTTTAAAGGCGGGTTCGGGATTATCTTATACAATAGTTCCAAAGGAAATACAAAATATTTTAGAAATAAAACTTGTGGAAAATATCATTATGGAGCTAGAAGACAATAAAGAATTGTTTGAATTTTTAGAAAAGATGGACTCAATAGCTATTGGAATGGGAATGGGAAAAGATATTGATTATAAGCTTTTGAAAAAATACTTAAACTTGATACTAGAAAGATTATTGATGCAGATGGCTTAAATTTTATCTCTAAAAATAGAAGTCTTCTTAAATATTTAAAAAATTCTGTAATTACACCACATGAAATGGAAATGTCTAGACTTATCCAAGAAGATCTAGATTATGTAAAAGCTAACAGGCTTTCAATTGCAAAAAAAATTTGCTTTATTGTATAATTGTGTGGTAGTTTTAAAAGGACATGAGAGTCTTGTAACTGATGGATGCTCTACATATATAAACAAAACTGGATCTTCTGCCCTTGCTACTGCTGGTTCGGGAGATGTTTTATCGGGAATAATAGCTTCAAATTTAGCTTCTAATTCTAATATATTTGAAGCTTCAAAATTGAGTGTTTTTTTACACGGATTAAGCGGAGAAATTGCTGGCTTTGAACTTACAGACTATTCTGTTATAGCAAGGGATATTATAAGGTGTTTACCAAAGGCTATAAAAATTTACCAAAATTTTAAAAGTCCAATTAAAGTTGATTAGGGGGCAGTATGGAAAATATAATAAGTCCTACCTGGGCGGAAATTAATTTAGATAATTTAAGACATAACATAGAATCATTTAAGGAAAAATCTTCAATTAAGAAAATTTCAGCAGTTATAAAGGCTAATGCTTATGGACATGGTGCTGTTGATGTTGCAAGAGAAATTGAAGATATTGTAGATTATTTTTCTGTTTCATCAATTTCAGAGGGAATTGAACTAAGAAAATCTGGAATTAAAAAAAACATAATGATTTTAACTCAGGTAGAAGATGAATATCTTGACTATGCAATTAAATATAATATTGAGCCAAGTATATTTACTTTAAATTCTTGCAAAAAATTAAATGAAAAACTTCAAGCATCAGGGAAAAAACTTGGAGTACATATAAAACTAGATACAGGCATGAGAAGAGTTGGATTTTTGCCAAATGAAAAATCTATAGAAGATATTGTAGAAATTTCTAAGTTAGAAAATATAATTTTAGAGGGAGTTTTCACACATTTCGCATCAGCTGATGAAAATGACAAAGTATTTACAGAAAAACAGTTTTCAACCTTTTACAATATGTTAGAGAAAATAAATTCTAAAGGCATAAAATTTAACATAAGGCATGTAGATAATGACGCTGCCTTTCTAATGTATGATTTTTCTATGGACATGGTGAGACTAGGCATAGGTTTATATGGAATTTATCCATCTAGTTATGTAAAAGAAAATACAAAAACTGACCTTAGACCAGTAATGAGTCTAAAGTCTAAAATTTCTTATATAAAAGATGTAAAAAAGGGAGATACAATAGGTTATGGGAGGACATACACAGCCCCTCATGATATTAAAGTTGCTACAATTATGGCTGGATATGCTGATGGACTACCTAGATCCTTATCAAACAATGGGTATATATTAGTTGGTGAAGAAAAAGCAAAGATATTAGGAAGAATTTGTATGGATCAAGTTATGGTAGAATTAAAAAATTTAAACCATGAAATTGGAGAAACAGTTACTATCTTCGGAGATAAGGAAATTACAGTTAACGATATTGCTGATATGGATAATACTATTAGCTATGAAATTCTTTCTAGAATTCCTAGAAGGGTTTCAAGAGTTTACAAGAAGGGAGGGAAAACCACAAAGGTGGTGAATTATTTATTAAATAATTCTTGATAGAATATGAAGGTAAAAAGAGGAGATTTATACTATGCAGATCTATCTCCAGTTATTGGCTCCGAGCAAGGCGGTACAAGACCTGTTGTAGTTATTCAAAATGATGTTGGAAATAAATACTCACCCACTATTATTATTTCTGCTATTACATCTCAGATTAACAAAACTAAGCTTCCTACCCATGTTGAAGTTGAGCAGGGCTTCGGACTTCCAAAAAACTCAGTAGTTCTTCTGGAGCAGATAAGGACTATTGACAAAAAAAGATTAAGAGAAAAAATTGGAAAGTTTGATGAAGATACTATGAGAAAGATAGATGATGCATTAAAAATATCATTAGAAACAAAAAAATTCTAAGATACATATATTATTAAGTAAGGACTAGTAAGTAAGTCTTTTAAATTGAATTTTTCATAAAATAAATTGGTGTTAGTTTCATACTACTAGCACTAATTTATTTTTTTTATTATCATTTATAATATATTTACTTTATTAGACTTTTTATATTATCAAATATTTAGTATAATAAAAAAAGGATTTTTAAAAATTAAATTATATTTTTTGGTGTAATAATTATATTTTTCTTAAAAATCGCAGGGCTATTTACAAGTAAACTCTTATTTTAAAATTTTAGTTTAAAAATTTTCTCTTGACAAGTATCCTTGCTTATGATATTTTATATAGATGTAATTAGAGGTATCTCTAATGAATCTTAGATGGGGAGGGATAGTTACATGAGAGATAGGGTTACACTAGCTTGCGAAGAGTGCAAGAATAGAAATTATACTACTACTAAGAACAAAAAAACGACAACTGGCAGAATTGAACTTCAAAAATATTGTAAGTTCTGCAAAAAGCACACTAATCACAAGGAAACAAGGTAGAAACAAATAAGGAGGGGTTTAATTGGCAAATCCAGTAGAAACAAAAAACACCAAGACCAGCTCTATAAAAACTAAAGGTTTTTTAAGTGGAGTTGTTTCTGAATTTAAAAAGGTTGTTTGGCCAACTAAAAAAGAAACAGTTAACTATACACTTGTTGTTATAGTTGTTTCTATCGCAGTATCTTTATTTGTATATCTTTTAGATTTTGTTTTTACAAAGCTTTTAAATTTATTAATCCGCTAGGAGTAGTAAATGCAAGAGTCTAATGAAAGCAATCTAGAAAGATACAAAGAAAGAGAAAAAGATGCAAAATGGTATGTAGTTCACACATACTCAGGACACGAAAACAAAGTAAAGACTAATATTGAAAAGATGGTAGAAAATAGGGGCTACAAGGACGATATTTTTGAGGTAGCTATTCCTATGGAAGAATACACCGAAGTTAAAAATGGTGTAAGTGTTAGAAAAGAAAGAAAGAGATTTCCTTCTTATGTTCTTATTAAAATGATTGTAACAGATGTTTCATGGTATTTAGTAAGAAATACTAGAGGGGTAACAGGTTTCGTTGGACCGGGATCAAAACCGGTTGCATTAACTGAAAGGGAGTTTAACTCCTATGGGGTGAAAGAATATTCATCTAATGTAGATATAAATGTAGGTGACAAAATTAAAGTTACTGAAGGACCATTTAAAAATTTTACTGGTCTAGTTGATTCTGTTCAGAAAGATCAAAACAAGCTTAAAGCTTATTTATCAGTTTTTGGAAGAGATACATTAGTTGAGCTTGATTTCAAAGATATTGAAATCATTTAAATTTGAAAATTAATTAAATTTTTAATAGATATGAGTGGAAGGGGTGCCCCGCCATACCACGAACTTTTTAGGAGGAAGAAATGGCTAAAAAAGTACAAGCAATAGTAAAATTACAAATTCCTGCAGGAAAGGCAACTCCTGCACCACCAGTAGGTACTGCACTAGGACCTCATGGTGTAAATATTATGCAATTCACAAAAGAATTTAACGCAAAAACACAAGATCAAGACGGATTTATAATTCCAGTTGTTCTAACTGTTTATCAAGACAGATCATTCTCATTTATTACAAAGACTCCACCTGCTCCAGTGCTAATTAAAAAAGCTCTAGGAATTGAAAAGGGATCTGGAGTTCCTAATAAAAACAAGGTTGCTCAACTTACAAAAGCGCAAGTTAAAGAGATTGCTGAAAAGAAAATGGAAGATTTAAATGCAGCATCTATAGAAGCAGCTATGGAAATGATTAAAGGTACTGCAAGAAGTATGGGAGTAACAGTAGAAGAATAATTAAAAGTGGGAGGATTTCCGCTAATACCACAAGGAGGATTAAATGGCAAAAATAGGAAAAAGATATAAAGAGGTAGCAGCTCTTGTTGATAGAAGTGAATTATATGAATTAAAGGATGCTATCTCACTTGTAGAAAAAACAGCAAAGGCTAAATTTGATGAAACAGTTGAACTTCATGTAAGACTTGGAGTTGACTCAAGACATGCAGACCAACAAGTTAGAGGAGCAGTTGTTCTTCCTCATGGAACTGGTAGAAATGTTAGAGTTTTAGTATTTGCTAAGGGAGAAAAAGCTAAGGAAGCTGAAGAAGCTGGAGCAGATTATGTAGGAGCAGAAGAATACGCAGAAAAAAATCCAAAAAGAAAATTGGTTTGATTTTGATGTAGCAATAGCTACTCCTGACATGATGGGAGTTGTAGGTAGAATTGGTAAGGTTCTTGGACCAAAGGGACTTATGCCTAACCCTAAGAGTGGAACAGTTACTTTTGATATTAAAGATGCTGTAGCTGATACTAAGGCTGGTAAAGTTGAATATAGACTAGATAAGGGAAATATAATTCACGTTCCTGTTGGAAAGGTATCATTTGGAGAAGAAAAATTATATGACAACTTAATTACTATTCTTAGAGCAATAATAAAAGCTAAACCAGCAGCTGCAAAAGGTAAATACCTTAGAAATGTTACAATTGCTTCAACAATGGGCCCTGGAATTAAGATTAATGGAGCTAAACTTATGGAAGCAGCTCAAGCTAGGGATAAAGATAGTAACTAATCTTTCATAAAATACTTGACTTTATATAAAATATAGTTTATTATATATTAGTAAAAATAAGGCTACCGAAGACCGTAGGGGGAATATCCTTAATAATCCTACAGAGGTGAAATTATAAAAGAATTTACCGGGTCTTTTCATGCTTTGAAAAGACCCTTTTTAATACCTATATAAGTAGCCACTTGGGAGGTGAATTATGAAAGAGAATGTTTTAAATGCGAAAAAAGAAATTGTTTCTGAAATAGTTGAAAATATTAATAAATCTGAAGCCATCATTCTTGTAGAGTATAGAGGACTAACAGTTGAACAATTAACTGATCTTAGAAAAAAATACAGAGAAAAGAATGTTGGATACAAGGTTTACAAAAATACTATGATGAATCTTGCATTCAAAGAAACAGGACATGAAGATTTTACTGAACATTTAAAAGGACCAAACGCTGTTGCTTTTGGCTTTGATGATCCAGTAGAAGTAGCAAAAATTACTCATAATTTTGCAAAAGAAAATGACAAATTAGTTATCAAAGCAGCAATTCTTGACGGAAAAATAATTGAAATTGAAAAGATTAAACAATTAGCAGAACTTCCTTCTAGAGAAGTCCTAATTGCTCAAGTTCTTGGAGGATTAAATGCTCCAATTTCAGGATTTGCTAGCGTATTAAACCAAACACTATCTAAGATAGTATATGCATTAAATGCAGTTAAAGAAAAAAAGAAGCTGAAGGCGCAGCTTAATAAAAAATTTTTAAATTAAAAGGAGAGATTTATAAATGGCATCAGAAAAAGTTACAAAATTAATTGAAGAAGTAAAAGAATTAACAGTATTAGAATTATCAGACCTAGTTTCAGCACTAGAAGAAGAATTTGGAGTATCAGCTCAAGCTCCAGTAGCAGCAGTAGCAGCAGCACCTGCAGCAGCAGGAGCAGCACCAGCAGCTGAAGAAAAATCTGAATTTGACGTAGTTCTTAAAGAAGTTGGAGCTGAAAAGATCCAAGTTGTTAAGGAAGTTAAGACTATAACTGGTCTTGGACTTAAAGACGCTAAGGCTCTAGTTGACGGTGCTCCTAAGACAATTAAAGAAGGCGTAGCTAAAAAAGAAGCTGAAGAAATTAAACAAAAATTAGAAGCAGTAGGAGCTACTGTAGAATTAGCTTAATTTAGAACAAGACAAGCACCTTGATTAGAGGTGCTTTTTTTATTCTCAAAAATAATTTAAAATAACACTTTTTTAAATAGTAATAGAAAAAATATTTATTTTAAATATATTTAAATTATAAAATTTTTTAATACATAAAATAATTTTTTAGAATTAAATATTAATCAGAATTTTAAAAAGATTTTTCATAAAAAAGCTTGACAAGGCTTATATAAATATGATAATATTTAATACTGCTATAAAAGATGATGGGATACTATCGATATTTGTATAAATACATATAAATATCTAACTATTAAATCTGAAGGGGTGTTTAATTTAATGGCGCACAAGGAACTATTTGGATACACTGAGAGAGTAAGTTTTTCAAGAATTCCCCAAGTTTTAGAACTTCCAGACCTAATAGCCGTTCAAAAGGAAGGCTATAAATGGTTTTTAGAAGAAGGACTTAAGGAGGTACTTGAAGATCTTTCACCTATAGAAGATTATGCAGGTTCTTTAATATTAGAATTTGCTGATTACAAGATGGAAGATGAAACTAAATATACTGAACAGGAAGCTAAGGAAAGGGATGCAAACTATTCATCACCTTTGAAGGTTAAAGTTAGACTTATAAATAAAGATACCGGAGAACTCAAGGAACAAGAAGTCTTTATGGGTGACTTTCCTAAGATGACTCACAATGGTACCTTTATTATTAATGGGGCTGAGAGAGTAATTGTAAGTCAGCTTGTTAGAAGCCCTGGGGTTTATTACAATATGGAAGTTGATAAATCTGGAAATAAATTATTTTCATCAACTGTAATTCCTAATAGAGGGGCCTGGATTGAGTACGAAACTGATGCGGCTGGAGTTATCAATGCTAGAATTGATAGAACTAGAAAACTACCGATCTCTACACTAATTAGGGCTCTTATTTGTGATACAAAAGAAGAAATGATTGAACTTTTTGGAGATATAAAAGAGCTTAATGAGTCAATTGACAAAGAGCCAAAAAGAGATAGTGGAGCTAAAGATGATACTAATCATTCTATATATATAGAGCCAACTAGAGAAGATGCACTTCTTGAAATTTACAAAAAGCTTAAGCCAGGGGACCCAGCTGCTATCGAATCAGCTGAACCTCTAATTCATAACTTGTTTTTTGATCCTAAGAGATATGATCTTGCAAAAGTTGGAAGATATAAATTTAATAAAAAATTAGGAATTTCTGCAAGAATTACTGGATTTGAACTTGGTCAAGATGCCATAAACCCTGAAACTGGTGAAATTGTTTTTGAAAAAGGCAAAATCCTATCAGAAGAAGATGCTATCAAAATAGAAAATGCAGGGATAAATACAATTGATATTATAAATGAAGGACAAACAGTCAGGGTTACTGGTAACCACTTTGTTGACCTAGCCGCTTTTGACATTAAGATTGATTTAAGCGATATAGGTTTATCAGAAAAAGTGTACTACCCTGTTATGAAAGAAATTTTAGCTGAGTCTTATGAAAATGATGATGAATTAAAGAGAGCTATTAAAAGAAGAAAAAATGAATTATCTCCTAGACATATAACTAGATCAGATATTATGGCTACTGTTTCTTATGAATTTAATCTTTCATACGGAGTAGGATCAACTGATGATATTGACCACTTAGGAAATAGAAGGGTTAGAAATGTCGGTGAGCTTCTACAAAATCAATTTAGAATTGGTATATCTAGGATGGAAAGAGTCGTTAGAGAGAGGATGTCAACTCAAGACCCAGATCTTGCAACTCCTCAAGCTCTAATAAATATTAGACCTGTTACGGCTGCTATGAAAGAATTTTTCGGTTCATCTCAGTTATCTCAATTCATGGACCAAACAAATCCTTTAGCAGAGCTTACTCACAAGAGAAGAATGTCAGCTTTAGGACCTGGTGGACTTTCTAGAGAAAGAGCAGGAGCTGAAGTAAGAGACGTTCACGACTCACACTATGGTAGGATTTGTCCAATTGAAACACCTGAAGGACCTAACATAGGACTAATTACTTCTATGACAACCTACGCTAGGATCAATAAATATGGCTTTATAGAAACTCCTTATAGAATTGTGGATAAAAAGAATGGAATTGTAACAGATGACTTTTTATATTTAACATCAGACCAAGAAGATAGATATATAATCGCTCAAGCCAATGAACCTCTTGATGAAAATGGTAGATTTGTAAATGAGAGAGTTTCTGGACGTGGTATAAATGGTGAAAATGATATCTACCCTAGAGATATGATAGATTTCATGGACGTTTCACCTCAGCAAATAGTTTCTGTTGGTACTGCCATGATTCCATTTTTGGAAAATGATGATGCTACTCGTGCTCTAATGGGTTCAAACATGCAAAGACAAGCGGTTCCACTTTTAAAATCTGAAGCACCTATTATCGGTACTGGTATTGAGCATAGGGCTGCAAAGGACTCTGGATCTACAGTAGTAGCAAATTCAGATGGAACTGTAGTTAGTGTATCTGCAAATTCAGTAAAAATTAAAAGAGATTCAGACAATGTAGTAGAAACATATAGATTATTAAAATTTAAGAGAAGTAACCAAGGTACTACTATCAATCAAAGACCAATTGTTAGGCAGGGAGATAGGGTTAAAGCTGGTCAAATAATTTGTGACGGCCCTTCAACAGATATGGGAGAAATCGCACTTGGAAAAAATATCCTTATTGCTTTTATGACTTGGGAAGGATATAACTACGAAGATGCCATGCTTTTAAATGAAAAGTTAGTAATTGACGATACTTTAACCTCCGTTCACATAGAAGAACATGAAAGTGAGGCAAGAGAAACTAAGCTTGGACCTGAAGAAATAACAAGAGATATTCCAAATGTATCTGAAGAAGCAAGAAAGAACCTAGATGAAGATGGAATTATAATGATTGGAGCTGAAGTTACATCTGGAGACATATTAGTAGGAAAGGTTACTCCAAAGGGAGAAACTGAACTATCACCAGAAGAAAGACTTCTTAGAGCTATTTTTGGCGAAAAAGCTAGAGAAGTTAGAGATACTTCTTTAAAAGTTCCTCATGGAGAAACTGGTATAGTTGTAGATGTTAAAGTTTATACAAGAGAAAACAAAGATGAGCTTCAACCAGGAGTTAATAAAGTTGTTAGGGTTTATGTAGCAACAAAGAGAAAGATAAATGTTGGAGATAAAATGTGCGGCCGTCATGGTAACAAGGGGGTTGTTTCAAGACTTCTTCCTGTAGAAGATATGCCATTTTTACCAGATGGAACTCCAGTTCAAATAGTTTTAAATCCACTTGGCGTACCATCTCGTATGAATCTTGGACAAGTTCTTGAAGTCCATCTTGGACTTGCAGCTAGAAAGCTTGGCTGGAAGGTTGCAACACCAGTATTTGATGGGGCTAGTGATAAAAACATAGAAGAAGCACTTGAAATGGCGGGCTATGATAAATCTGGAAAGATAGCCCTTAGAGATGGAAGAACTGGAGAATATTTTGACAACAAGGTTACTGTTGGGGTTATGTATATGCTTAAACTTCACCACCTTGTAGATGAAAAGATTCATGCTCGTTCAACTGGACCATACTCACTTGTAACTCAACAACCACTTGGAGGTAAGGCTCAATTTGGTGGACAAAGATTTGGTGAGATGGAAGTTTGGGCTCTTGAAGCTTACGGAGCCAGTCATACACTCCAAGAAATGCTTACTGTAAAGAGTGACGATATAGTAGGTAGGGTTAGAACCTATGAAGCTATTATAAAGGGAGAAACTATTCCAGAACCAGGTATTCCAGAATCATTTAAGGTTCTTATCAAAGAACTTCAATCTCTAGCCTTAGATATTAAGCTTTTAGATAAAGATGAAAATGAAATTAAATTAAAAGATACAACCTCAGAAGATGTAAAATCAATTCATGAAATAGACGAAGAAAATTCTGTTAATAGGCCTAAAAAACAATATATAAAGGATAGGGGACTAGATAATAATAAGTCTATTTATAGTGAAGAAGATGAGGACTTTACAGAAGAAGAAGTTTTTGATGAAGATGAAGATGATGAGGGTTTAAAATTCTTAAACTTCAATAAAAAAGACTATGATTCTGATGATTATGATGAGGATGATTCTCGTGATTATGACGATGATGAATATGACGAGGAAGACTCTGATGATTTTACTGAAACTGAAATTTAACTTTTACTCTACAAATTGAAAGGAGAAAGATCTTGTTAGAATTAAATACCTTTGATTCAATAAGAATTGGACTTGCTTCACCTGATAAAATAAGAGCTCTTTCTAAAGGAGAAGTTAAAAAGCCCGAAACTATTAATTATAGGACATTAAAGCCAGAAAAAGAAGGTCTATTTTGCGAAAAAATCTTCGGACCAACTAAGGACTGGGAATGTAACTGTGGAAAATATAAGAGAATCAGATACAAGGGAGTAGTCTGTGAAAAGTGTGGAGTAGAAGTAACAAAAGCCAAAGTTAGACGTGAACGTATGGGTCATATTGAGCTTGCAACACCTGTTTCACATATTTGGTACTTTAAGGGAATCCCTTCTAGAATGGGTCTTATATTAGACATGACTCCAAAGGAGCTTGAAAAAGTTTTATACTTTGCCTCATACGTTGTACTTGAGCCTCCTACTGAAGAAAATTACAGGGAAGCTTCAAAAAAATACAAGGAGGTTTCAGAGGACAAGACTCCAAATAAACTTTACAAGAAACAACTTTTAACAGAAATCGAATATAACCAAGCTCTTGAAGACTATGGAGATACTTTTGAAGTTGGAATGGGCGCTGAAGCTATAAAAAGACTTTTACAAGAAATTGACTTAGAGGAGCAAAAAAAGTTTCTAGAAGAAGAAATGATTGATGCCACTGGTCAAAAAAGAGTTAGGGTCTCAAGAAGACTTCAAGTTGTAGATGGCTTTATAAAATCTGGAAATAGACCAGAGTGGATGATATTAGATGTCATTCCAGTTATCCCTCCAGATTTAAGACCAATGGTTCAACTTGAAGGTGGAAGATTTGCAACAAGTGACCTTAATGATCTTTATAGAAGAGTTATAAATAGAAACAATAGACTTAAAAGACTTTTAGATATTGGTGCACCAGATATTATTATTAGAAATGAAAAAAGAATGCTTCAAGAAGCAGTTGATGCTCTTATAGACAATGGTAGAAGAGGAAAGGCTGTAACTGGAGCTGGGAATAGAAATCTTAAATCCCTATCTGACATGTTAAAGGGTAAGACTGGTAGATTTAGACAAAACCTACTTGGAAAGAGAGTTGACTATTCTGGTAGATCTGTAATTGTTGTTGGACCTGAACTTAAATTCCACCAATGCGGACTTCCTAAGAGGATGGCGATGGAACTTTTCAAACCATTTGTTATGAATAAGCTTGTGGAAAAGGAAGTTGCTCCAAATATAAAATCAGCTAAGAAAATGGTTGAAAAGAACAGTCCTAAGGTTTGGGATGTATTAGCTGAAGTTATAAAAGACCATCCTGTACTTTTAAATAGGGCACCGACCCTTCATAGACTTGGTATCCAAGCTTTTGAGCCAGTACTTGTTGAAGGAAAGGCTATCAAGCTTCATCCACTTGCTTGTACAGCTTATAATGCTGACTTTGATGGAGACCAAATGGCAGTTCACCTTCCTTTGTCAACTGAAGCTCAAGCTGAAGCCAGAATGCTTATGATGTCAACAAATAATATCCTAGCACCAAAAGATGGTAAGCCAATTACAACTCCATCTCAAGATATGGTACTTGGAGCTTATTATTTAACAAGTGAAGACGAAGGCTGCAAGGGAGAAGGAATGATCTTCAAAGACATTGAAGAGATGATAAAAGCCTATTACAATAAAGAAGTAAGTCTTCACTCAAAAGTTTTTGTAAAAGTATATCATGGAGAAGAGGATCTTAGAGGAAAGCTTGTTAACTCTACTGTTGGTAGATTTATATTTAATATGGGTATTCCTCAAGATTTAGGATATGTAGATAGAAATGAAGACCCTTATTCACTTGAAGTAGATAAATTAGTAGATAAAAAAGCACTTGGAGATATTATAGATAAGTCATTTAGAAAGCATGGAAACATAAGAACAGCAAGACTACTTGACTATATCAAATCAATTGGCTACAAATACTCTACAATAGGAGCTCTTTCAATCTCCATGAATGATGTGCAGGTTCCTGAAGAGAAAAAGGAAATACTAAAAAAAGCAGATGAAGAAGTTTCTAAATACGAAAAACTTATGAGAAGAGGTCTTGTACTAGAAGAAGAAAGATATGAAAGAGTTATAGATATTTGGGAAAATGCAACTGAAGAAGTTACAGAAGCTCTTTTAAAAGACCTTGACCCTAAAAACAATATCGCCATCATGGCAAACTCTGGAGCCAGAGGTTCAGAAAAACAAATTCGTCAGCTTGCAGGTATGCGTGGACTTATGTCATCTGCTGCAGGTAGAACTATCGAAGTTCCAATCAAAGCAAACTTTAGAGAAGGACTTTCTGTACAAGAATTCTTTATCTCAACTCACGGTTCTAGAAAGGGACTTTCAGATACTGCGCTTAGAACAGCAGACTCAGGATATTTAACTAGAAGACTTGTTGATGTATCCCAAGACGTTATAATAACCGAAGAAGATTGTGGCACTAAAAAATATGTAGTAGCAAAAGATATAACCGAAGATGGAGAAGTTTTAGATTCTATAAAATCACAAATCATCGGTAGATACGCTTTTGAAGATATTTTAAACCTAGATACTGGAGAAATTATCGTCTACAAAAACGAAATGATCGATGAAGCAAAAGCTGATCTTATTGTTAGTAAGGGAATAAAAGAAGTTAAGGTTAGAAGCGTTCTAACTTGTAAATGCAAGCACGGCGTTTGCGCTAAGTGCTACGGAAGAAATCTAGCAACTGGAAACCCGGTAAATATTGGAGAAGCAGTTGGTATAATTGCAGCTCAATCAATAGGTGAGCCTGGTACACAGCTTACAATGAGAACATTCCACTCAGGTGGTATAGCAGGAACAGGAATTACCCAAGGTCTTCCTAGAGTTGAAGAACTTTTTGAAGCAAGAAAGCCAAAAGGACTTGCATATATAACAGAAGTTGATGGTATAGTAAGCTTTAGAGAAAATAAAAAGAGAATGGATATAGTTGTAACTGGAGAAGATGGAGAAGAAACAGTTTATCAAATTCCATTTGGCTCAAGATTTAAGGTAAAAGAAGGCCAAAAGATTGAAGCTGGAGATATGTTAACAGAAGGTTCAGTTAATCCACATGACATCCTTAGAGTTAAGGGAGTTCAGGGAGTTCAGGACTATATCATGAGAGAAGTTTTAAATGTTTATAGACTCCAAGGGGTAGATATTGACTATAAACATATAGAAATAATTATTAAACAAATGCTTTCAAAAGTTAAGGTTAAAGATCCGGGAGATTCGCACTTCCTTCCAGGTTCCCTAGTAAACTTTAGAGATTTTGAAGATGAAAATGAAAGACTAGAAGCAGAGGGCAAAATTCCTGCAGATGGACATAGAGATCTACTTGGAATAACCAAGGCATCTCTTGCAACAGATTCCTTCCTATCAGCAGCTTCCTTCCAAGAAACAACTAGAGTTTTAACAGAAGCTTCAGTTCAAGGAAAGAAAGATGATCTTTTAGGCTTAAAGGAAAATGTAATTATAGGAAAACTTATCCCTGCTGGAACTGGTATGAGACTTTACGACCAAATTGATATAGACTATGAGACTAAGGAAAAAGAAGAAGAAGATAGACTAAAGAAATTGGAAGAAAAGACAGAAAAAGATTTAATCGAAGAAGAACTTGACCTTGAATAATTTTTGACATAACAATTTTTATTAAAAGCCCTTTTTACTTTTTGTAAAGAGGGTTTTTTAATTGGATAAAATTTCAAATTAAAAAAATAATATTATGAAAAAATAAAATTTAATAATGGACATTTTAGCCTATTCTTAGGAAAAAATTTTTTAAGAAATGTTAAAAAAGAGTAAATTATCTAATCTAATATAAAACTGGTATTTTAAAAAATTCAGCTTTCTTTTAAAAACTAAATATGATATAATAGATGTGTGAGATAAAAAGATTACTTAATCCTCATCTACATTTTGTAAAAAATGAGTAAAAAAGGTCAAAAAATCTTTAAATTGATTGACACTTGTTACCCTTAATGATAAAATGTATAAGGATTATTTTTTAATCCCACATATTTTTTTGTGTGAAAAAATATATTTATTAAAAAACAGGAGGTGAACTAATGCCAACTATAAACCAACTGGTTAAAAGCGGTAGAAAAAGATCAACTTACAAGTCCAAATCACCAGCTTTAGGCTATAACTACAATACACTTAAAAAACAATATGTACACAGCAACTCTCCACAAAAAAGAGGAGTTTGTACATCTGTTAAGACAGTTACACCTAAGAAGCCTAACTCAGCTCTTAGAAAGGTAGCCAGAGTAAGACTAACAAACCAAATGGAAGTTACAGCTTACATTCCAGGAATTGGACACAACCTACAAGAACATAGTGTTGTTCTTATAAGGGGAGGAAGAGTAAAGGACCTTCCAGGGGTAAGATACCACATTGTAAGAGGTGCCCTAGATACTGCTGGAGTAAATGGTCGTCAACAAGCCAGATCAAAATATGGTGCAAAGAAAAACGCAAAATAATTTAATAAGCGCTTAGGTTTATATGTTTTTTAATAAATATATTATAATCAAGCGCACTTATCGGGATAAGAAACCGAGTACCGAAGATAATACTAAATCATGGTAAGGAGGGAAGAAAAGTGCCAAGAAAAGGACATGTGCCAAAAAGAGACGTACTACCAGATCCAGTATATGGCGAAGTTGTTATAACAAAACTTATCAACAACGTAATGCTTGACGGAAAAAAAGGGGTAGCTCAAAGAATAGTTTACAATTCTCTAGAAAAAGTTAAAGAAGAAACTGGAGAAGATGCAATAGAAGTATTCTACAAAGCACTAAATAACATTATGCCTGTACTTGAAGTTAAGGCTCGCCGTATAGGTGGAGCAAACTACCAAGTACCACTTGAAGTTAGACCTGAAAGAAGACAAACTTTAGGATTAAGATGGCTTGTAGGTTTCGCTAGAAAAAGAGGCGAAAGAACTATGGAAGAAAGACTTACAAAAGAAATCTTAGATGCTTCAAACAACACAGGCGGTGCTGTTAAGAAAAGAGAAGAAATGCACAGAATGGCAGAAGCTAATAAGGCTTTCGCACATTATAGATTCTAAGATTTTTAAAGGAAGGGAGTTTAGAGCGTGCCAAGAAAATATCAACTTAAAGATACCAGAAACATTGGTATCATGGCTCATATAGACGCAGGTAAAACTACGACTACAGAAAGAATTTTATACTACACAGGTAAAATTCACAAAATAGGCGACACTCATGATGGAAATGCTCAAATGGACTGGATGCAACAAGAGCAAGAAAGAGGTATTACAATTACTTCTGCTGCTACAACTTGTATCTGGAAAAACCATAGAATCAATATTATAGATACACCAGGTCACGTTGACTTTACAGTTGAAGTTGAAAGATCACTTAGGGTACTTGATGGATCTGTAGCATTATTTGATGCAAAGAGTGGGGTAGAACCTCAATCAGAAACAGTTTGGAGACAAGCTGACAAATACGGCGTTCCTAGAATTTGTTTTATAAATAAGATGGATGCTACTGGAGCCGACTACTTTGAATCAATTAAAACCATTAGAGAAAGACTAAAAGCAAATGCAGTTCCAATTGAAATTCCTATTGGAGCTGAAGATAAATTTATTGGAGTAGTAGACCTTATTACAATGAAGGCTACTGTATATAACAACGACCTAGGTACAGATATTACAGAAGAAGAAATTCCAGATGAATTAAAAGACCTAGCAGAAGAATATAGAACAAACCTTATTGAAAACATAGCTGATTTCGATGAAGGCCTTATGGAAAAATACCTTGAAGGTGAAGAACTTACAATTGAAGAAATCGAAAGAGCAATTAGAAAGGCAACAATAGCTAATGAAATTAACCCTGTACTATGCGGTTCAGCATACAAAAACAAGGGAGTTCAACCACTACTTGATGCAATTCTAAAATATATGCCTTCTCCACTTGATGTACCACCAATCAAAGGATTCCTTCCAGGATCAGACGAAGAAACAGAAGTTAGACATGCCGATGATGATGAACCATTCTCAGCATTAGCATTTAAAATAGTTGCAGACCCATTTGTTGGAAAGCTTGCATACTTTAGAGTTTATTCAGGTAAACTTGATGCTGGTTCTTACGTATTAAATACAACAAAGAACAAGAGAGAAAGACTTGGAAGAATTCTTATGATGCATGCTAACAAGAGAGAAGAAATAGATACAGTTTACACTGGAGATATTGCTGGAACTGTTGGTTTAAAAGATACTACAACAGGAGATTCACTTTCAGATATGGATCATCCAATTATTCTTGAAAACATGGAATTCCCTGAACCAGTTATTTCTGTAGCTATTGAACCAAAGACAAAAGCATCTCAAGAAAAGATGAGTATTGCACTTGGAAAACTTGCAGAAGAAGACCCAACATTCAAGACTTACACAAATGAAGAAACTGGACAAACAATAATTGCCGGTATGGGTGAGCTTCACCTAGAAATTATCGTAGATAGACTACTAAGAGAATTTAAAGTAGAAGCAAATGTAGGTAATCCACAAGTATCATATAGAGAGTCTATTTCTAAAGATGCTGAAGCTGAAGGAAAATATGTAAGACAATCTGGTGGACGTGGACAATATGGACACTGTAAACTTAGAGTTTCACCTAACGAACCAGGTAAGGGATTTGAATTTATCAACTCAATCGTTGGAGGAGCAATCCCTAAAGAATATATAGGATCAGTACAAGCTGGTATAGAAGAAGCAGTAAACTCTGGACCACTTGGAGGCTTCCCAATCCTAGACATTAAAGTTGAATTATATGATGGATCATACCACGAAGTTGACTCAAGTGAAATGGCATTTAAAATAGCAGGATCTATGGGACTTAGAAATGCAGTACTAAAAGCAGATCCAGTTTTACTTGAACCATACGTTTCTGTAGAAATAACAACTCCAGATGAATATCTTGGAGATGTAATGGGAGATGTTTCATCAAGAAGAGGAAATATAAAAGGAATGAATCCTAAAAATGGAGTTCATATACTTGATGCATTCATTCCACTTTCAGAAATGTTTGGATATGCAACAGACCTTAGAAGTAACACACAAGGTAGAGCAACATATTCAATGCAATTTGACCACTATGACAAAGTACCAGCTTCAATTCAAGAAAAGGTACTTGGCGAAAGAAATGCAGAATAATTTTAAATTATAAATTAGGAGGAAAATAATGGCTAAAGCAAAATTTGAAAGAACAAAACCACACGTTAACATAGGAACAATAGGACACGTAGACCATGGTAAGACAACAACAACAGCAGCAATCACACTAGTACTAAACAAGAGATTCGGCTCAGGAGAATTCATAGACTACGCACACATAGACAAAGCACCAGAAGAAAGAGAAAGAGGAATCACAATCTCAACATCACACGTAGAATATGAAACACCAAAAAGACACTACGCACACGTAGACTGTCCAGGCCATGCTGACTACGTAAAGAACATGATCACAGGAGCAGCACAAATGGACGGAGCAATCCTAATCGTAAGTGCAGCAGACGGACCAATGCCACAAACAAGAGAACACATCCTACTAGCAAGACAAGTAGGCGTACCAAAGATAGTAGTATTCCTAAACAAAGAAGACCAAGTAGACGATCCAGAACTAATCGAACTAGTAGAAATGGAAGTAAGAGACCTACTAAACGAATACGACTTCCCAGGAGACGACACACCAATCGTAGTAGGATCAGCACTAAAAGCCCTAGAAGATCCAGACGGAGAATGGGGAGATAAAATCGTAAAACTAATGGAAGCAGTAGACGAATACATTCCACAACCAGAAAGAGCAACAGACCAACCATTCCTAATGCCAGTAGAAGACATCTTCTCAATCACAGGAAGAGGAACAGTAGCAACAGGAAGAGTAGAAAGAGGAACAGTAAAAGTAGGTGACACAGTAGAACTAGTAGGAATCCAAGAAAAGCCAAGAGACCTAGTAGTAACAGGAGTAGAAATGTTCAAGAAACTACTAGACCAAGCCGAAGCAGGAGATAACATCGGACTACTACTAAGAGGAGTACAAAGAAACGAAATCCAAAGAGGTCAAGTACTAGCAGCACCAGGAACAATAAAGCCACACACAAAATTTGAAGCAGAAGTATACGTACTAACAAAAGACGAAGGAGGAAGACACACACCATTCTTCTCAGGCTATAGACCACAATTCTACTTCAGAACAACAGACGTAACAGGAAACATCGAACTAGAAGACGGCGTAGAAATGGTAGTACCAGGAGATAACGCAAAATTCATAATCGAATTAATCCACCCAATCGCAATCGAAGAAGGACTAAGATTTGCAATAAGAGAAGGCGGAAGAACAGTAGGAGCTGGAGTAGTTTCTAAGATAATCGAATAATAAAACAAATAAAATTAAAGAGCCTGAAAAGGCTCTTTTTTTATTAGTATTTTTTAATAAAGAAAAAAGTACATAAAAAATATATTTTCCTAGGGTATCTTAATTACAAAAATAGAGGTTTTACATATAATTTGCTGA
Source organism: Citroniella saccharovorans (assembly GCF_035481615.1). Taxonomy (NCBI): domain Bacteria; kingdom Bacillati; phylum Bacillota; class Tissierellia; order Tissierellales; family Peptoniphilaceae; genus Citroniella; species Citroniella saccharovorans. The sequence continues at coordinate 1,201,824 of NZ_JAYKOT010000003.1, read as the reverse complement.
TATTTTAATTCTTGAAAATAGACAAAACTTATTATATACTGTATATAGCAGTTTATTAGGAGGCAATTTGGTGAATATTATAGTTGTTGGAGCTGGAAAAGTTGGCAGACAAATAATAGGAGAACTTTCAGATTCTTGCGATATAGTTCTTATAGAAAATAGCGAAAAAATAATTGAAGATATAACTAGCGAATATGACATACAATCAATCCTTGGAAATGCAGTAAATGTTGATGTTTTAAAAGAAGCTGGAGCTAAAAATGCTGATATTTTTATATCTGTAACAGGGTCTGATGAGCTAAATATAATTAGCTCAATGATTGCAAATAAACTTGGTGCAAAATCAACTGTAGCAAGAGTTAGGTCTCCTGAATATTCTAAAAGTGCAAAATTTTTAAGCTCTTCTCTAAATATCACAAAGCTTATAAATCCAGATGAAGAAGCTGCTGTTCAAATTCTTGAAATAATCAAGTATCCACTAGCAAAATCCATAGAGCATTTTGCAAATAAAAAACTTCAAATGGTAGAGTTTAAAATTCCAAATGGATCTTATTTAGATGGAATTGACCTAAAAAGTTTTAGAAAAACCCTAGGATACAATATGATAGTTTGTATAGTAGAAAGAGGAGAGGAAGTTATTATCCCAAAGGGAGATACTATTCTTAGATCAAATGATAACATTTATGTAACTGGATCTAAAAAAGATATGGATAAATTCTACGACTCCATAAATGTCAAAACAAAAAAGATAAAAAAAGTCATGCTAATTGGAGCTAGTAAAATTTGTTTCTTCCTAACAGAACTACTATTAAATGAAAAAAAAAGATGTCAAGATTATAGAAATAGATAGAAGTATCGCTGAAGAAATTGCTATAAAATATCCAGAAGCCACAGTTATAAATAAGGATGGTACAAATCAAAATTACCTAATTGAAGAGGGCATAACATCCTATGACTGTGTAGTGTCACTAACTGGTATAGATGAAGAAAATATTATTTTATCCCTTTACTCATCATACCTTGGAGTAAATAAGTCTATAGCAAAAGTAAATCGTATAAATATGATTAAACTTATTGAAAATAAGGGACTTGATACAGCTGTTGTGCCAAAGGGAATTATAGCTAACCAAATAATTAGGTTTGTAAGATCCAAGATGGATTCTGGAAACTCAACAATAGAGAACTTATATAAACTTTCAAATAGAAGAATAGAAGCGATTGAGTTTGTTATTAAAGAAAAAGCCGATTATACAGATATAAAATTAAAAGATTTATCTATGAAAGAAAACACCTTAATTGCATTTATTTATAGAAAAAACCACATAATATTTCCAACGGGAGAAGATGTTCTAAAAATGGGAGATAGGGTTGTTATTATAACATCCTTTGAAGACGTAACTAGAATATCTGACTTATTTATATAATATGAACAAGAGAGTTGTACTAAAAACAATCGGCGAACTACTCATTCTTGAAGGCATATTAATGATCCTACCCCTAATAATTGGGATAATTTACAAAGATTCCACTTACATCTACCTATCCTTTTTAAAAGTTGGAGCGTTTATAACACTTTTAGGACTTTTACTAACTAGGATTAACACAAAAGGACAGATTATTGGGGTAAAAGAAGGTCTGGGGATAGTTTCTATATCCTGGATAGTCCTATCTTTTTTTGGATCACTTCCCTTTGTTATATCGAAAAGCATACCTAGTCTAGTAGATGCATTTTTCGAAACAACTTCTGGATTTACGACAACCGGTGCTTCAATCCTAACAGATGTAGAAAAGCTCCCAATTTCTATGACATTTTGGAGAAGTTTTACCCACTTTATAGGTGGGATGGGAATCTTAGTTTTTGCACTAGCTGTACTACCTAAGGGAGTTAGGGGAGATGTAAATGTAATGAAAGCTGAAGTGCCTGGCCCTCAATTTGGAAAGCTAGTTTCAAAGGCAAGCATTACAGCCATGATACTTTATAAAATTTATATAATTATGACCCTAGTTCTAATAATTATCTTACTTCTTTTGGGTATGAGTCCAATAGATGCGATGGTTCATGCATTTGGAGCCGCTGGAACTGGAGGATTTTCAAACAAAGCAACATCAGTTGCTTACTTTAATTCTCCTGCTATTGAATATACTCTAGCAATAGCTATGCTTCTTTACGGAATAAACTTTAACCTTTATTACTACCTACTACTTAAAAAGTTTAAGGAGGTTTTCTCCAATGAAGAGCTTAAGGTATATTTTTTTGTAGTAACAGGAGCTATAATATTAATTATGGTAAATATATTTAGAGGATACAATTCAGGGGAAAAACTTTTTAGAGATACCTTGTTTCAGGTCTCCTCTATAGTTACAACAACTGGCTACGCAACTGTTAATTTTAACAAGTGGCCACTGTTTAGTCACGTAGTTTTGCTTGCCCTTATGTTTATTGGTGGAATGTCAGGTTCTACGGCAGGGGGGATAAAGGTCTCTAGAATAAATTCCCTTTTTAAAATAGCAAAGAGTGAAGTAATAAAAATAATGAATCCGGACAAGGTTATTTTCATTAGAGAAAACAACCGTCCCCTCAAGAAAAGTGTACTTTCTGGAATAAAAGCATATATAATAGTTTATATATTTGTATTTGCGGGAATTTTCTTTCTAGTATCTTTTAAAGAAGGAGACTTTCTTTCGAATTTTTCCGCAGTTGCTGCAACAATGAATAACATAGGCCCAGGACTTGGAATAGTTGGACCTGACGGAAGCTTTGCAGCATATTCCAACTTTTCTAAATTAGTATTTAGTATGGCAATGATAATAGGCAGACTGGAAATATATCCAGTTTTGGTACTTTTTACATCAAATTTATGGAGAAAAAGATAATGACAAGAAAAAAAAGAGAATTACATGAATTTTATTTAGAAAAAAACATATATCCCAACAAATCTATGTCAACATTTGAAGGAGAAAAAGTTGTATTTAGAGGTGGCTTAGTTGGTCAAAAAGTAAGTGGATATCTAGGAAAGAAAAAAGATGGCTATAGAGAAGGAACGATTACAGACATTCTAGCTATGTCATTTATGGAAGAAGATTATGCCTATGAAATAATTAGAGGAAGTCAAATAGATGATGAAGCTGAAGATAAAGACAGCATTAGGCTTTGCGATAACTACGATGAGTGCAGCGGGTGTTTCTTCCAAACAATTTTTATAGAAGATGAAATTGATATAAAAGTCGATATGGTTAGGGGACTTTTAGACGAATATGGAATAGAAGATGATTTTAAATTTGAAGCAAATCCTATTCCTTTTGAATATAGAAACAAAATGGAATATTCATTTGGGGACTCATGCTTAGGGGGAGATTTAGTACTTGGACTTAATAAAAAAGGCAAGTATCACGAAAAAACTCCAACCCTAGGCTGCAACCTTATAGACATAGATTTTAGAAAAATAAGAGGGGCTGTAGAATCATACTTTAGAGAAAAAAATACACCTTTTTACAATAAAATTAAAAAAGAAGGATTTTTAAAGTACCTTGTAATTAGAAAAGCACATTTTACAGGAGAGATAATGGTTCACCTAGTAACATCATCAAAAGGCGAACTTTTAGAAGAAGAATTTGTAAATATGCTTAAATCTTTAGACTTAAAAGCTGATTTAAAGAGTGTAGTTTGGACAGTAACAGATTCCTTGCAAGACGCAGTAGTTAAGGGAGATTTAAAAATTTTATATGGAGAGAGCTTTATTACAGAGTCTCTTTTTGGATTAAACTTTAGAATTTCTCCATTCTCATTCTTTCAGCCAAATGTATTTTCTATAAAAAAATTATATAAAAAAGTTTCAGATATAATTGGTGAAACAGAAAAAAAAGTCTACGACCTATACTGCGGAACTGGTACAATCTCCATCATCCTTTCAAAGAATGTAAAAGAAGTTATTGGAGTAGAGCTTATAGAAGAAGCATGTGAGGCAGCTAATCTCAACAAAAAACTAAATGGAATAGAAAATGTAGAATTTATTTGCCAAAATGTAGATGAATATATAGAAAATCTTGACGGAGAAAATTCAATAGTAGTCTTAGATCCACCTAGAAGCGGAATAAGTCCAAAGACAATAGGAAAACTTATAGATAAAAAGGCATCAAAAATAATCTACATCTCCTGCAACCCTAAAAAACTTATGGAAGATGCAGTAAAACTAAAAGATGCCGGCTACAAGATAAAAGACATCTTTGTTTTTGACCAATTTACTAGAACCTATCATTTGGAGATGGTAATGGTTTTTGAAATATAAAAAAATAGAAAGAAAGGTAATAATTTGCGTGACTCAAGTCAGATAATGGACATAGTTCTTACATCAGCCAAGGAAGAACCAGACATTAGGGCAGTTTTTCAAACAGGATCCAGAGTAAATCCAAATGTAAAAAGAGATATATACCAAGACTACGATATAATCTACTGCGTAAAAGACCCTGAAATATTTATAAATAGGGAGGATTTCTTAGAAAAATTTGGAGAGAGGATATTTACTTATTTTTTAGGCCCAGAAAAAGAAGAAGTTGGTGGAGCATCTTTTGTATGGACACTTCTACTAATAGACGGTGTGAGAATTGATTTAAGTTTTTACCCCATAAGTAAAATAAGTAGCCTTATAATAGAAAACACCCTAATAAATCTTTTGATGGATAAGGACAATATAATAAAGGAACTTCCAATCTCATCGGATATATCTTATAGAATAGATAGGCCGACTAAAAATATTTTTGAAAATAAGTGCAGGGAATTTTTCTACTACTCGCTTGACATAGTTCCCTATCTTATAAGAGGAGATATGGTTGGATCTTATAAAGTCTACCAACATATAATTTCCTCGCTAAATATAGTTTTAGGCTGGCTTATAGCAGAAGAAAAAGAGTACAAAATCAATCTAGGGAAAAATAATAGATTTATACTTGAAAATATAGAAGAAAATTTTAAAGAAGCCTACCTAAGACTTTACCAGGCAGTAGATAGAGAGTCCTACTTTGTTGCACTTTTAGAAGCCCTAGCTCTTTTTAGAAAATTTGGACTTACTCTAGCAGAAAGACTTGGCTATAACTATCCAAAAAACTTAGATGTATCTATGACTAGATATATAAGAGAAGCCTATCAAAAAAAAGACCAAAGAAGAATATACTAGAGTCTTATAAACTCAAAAATAGAATAATTAAATTACTTTTTTTCTAGGAGGGAAAAAGCTAGTATTAGAAAAAAGTAAAATTTATAGCTGGATGCAGACCAAATTATAAGGGAAGCATCCATTTTTTTCGCCGATTTTACATATATTTTAAAGAAAAACTTTTTATACTTTAGATATAATGAATATTAAAATATTTTAAAATAATCCATAAATTTAATGCATATTAAATCTGTAAGAATGACTAAATGAAATATACTTAAATAAAGCAAAAAGAAACACCATAAAAGAAATGGGAGATATAAAGCCTAAAAATAGACATTTAAAATGGAAAAAATCCTAAAAGTTACAAAATGTTAACAAAAAGTAATTTTTAATATTTATTAATATTTTTAGTATAATAAATAGATAAAACAATCTAAGAGAAAAGTCGCCCTAGCTAAAAATACTATATTTCAACGTTTTACGAAGAAGAAAAAAATTTTTAAAAAGAAAAATTAATATTTTTTGTATTCATAGTTTAAATAAAAATATAAAATTGAGGAAATTAGAAAATCTTTTAAGGCATTTTTAATTTTAAAACTTGCATTTTTCCAAATTACCCTTTATAATAAATGTATCAAGGATAAACCTTGATTTATCTAAAACTACCCAAGACTAAACATAGAGGCAAAAGTGCCATTTAATAACTGCAATTATTAGTCTATGTTTTTTCGAGCGTACATTGAAAAATCTAAACACTGGAAAGTCCGCACATACTACGTAGCACATCGAAGCTACTTAAAGGATGTGTCCACCCATTCGTAGATTTCGATGTGGAGTGGATATTTGGTGAATTTTTCAGTATCCACGTTTAAGGGGATTGCCCCACGTGAAAACGCCGATGTGGTAGTCTGGCGGAAGTTTTAGAAAAATATTATTTACGGAGGAGTGAATATAATATGAACAAAAACATAAGAAGAGTGCTTGCTTTTATGCTTGCATTTGTAATGGTTTTTGCAGCTGCTGTTCCAGTATTAGCTACTAATACTGATAACACTAACGCAGCTAACAACCCACCAATCCTTAAATTGGTTGATGGAAAATTATGGTTCAACTTTAGCGTTAATCATGAAAAATCAAGAATATTCTATGGAACTACTTTCCAAGATGTTTTTGATGCAGATAACAACCAAAATGCTAAAGAACTTAAACCAGATGCTGATGGAAATGTAAAACAATATGTAGAATTTGATAATGAAATCTTTGTATCTATTTTTGATAAAGATAATGCTCAAACTAGATATTGGAGAATTTCTCTAGCTAATTCAGGATTAGTATCTGAAGAACTTAATTCTGATGGAACTTCTAAGGGAGTTCAAGGATGGGCTTTTGATGATCTAGGTCACAACAAAAACATCCAACCAGTAAAAGAATCAGAACAAGTTAACGTTACTAAACCAGCTAAATTCTGCGTAAGATTCTTCTACAGCGATCCAAATGCTGCTCAAGACAAATACGCTCTTTACACTAATCTACAAGCTAACATTTATCACATGAATGGAAATGACAAAGATTATGATGTTAAAGATGTAGAAATTGGAACTGACGGAAAACTTTGCTTTACTGGAAATTTAGTAGTAGGTAAAGACTACTATGTAGAATATAAAGCTAATGGCTTTATATTTGAAACACCAGCTGAACTTAATGATGAAGGTTATGCTGTAAGAAAATTATTCCACGTTCAAACTAAAACTAAATTAGTTGACGGAGCTAAAGAATGGGTTATCGAAAGAGATGAAAAGGGTAACCAAACAAACACATTAGAATTTGGCGTAAGACTTACTCCAGTTGAATTAGGACAATACCTAATTAGAGCTATTGGAACTAATAACCAACCTGTTAGAAAAGTTCAATTTGGTATCTATGTATTAGACCAAACTGATGCTTTCCACTATAAGAAAGACCAAGATGGTAATTTAATTCTTAAAAACCCAGATGCTCCAATCTATGTTACAGAACCAACTAACTGGAATGGATATACTGGAATTAAGAGAGATGATATTCTTGTAAATAATCAAACTGGTGTTGTTTCAATTGTTCTTTCAAGAAATACAGATGGTACTCCTAATGAAACTTATGAATTAAGAACAGGTGAAATATTAGGTGTTAAAGCTATTGAAGGTACATTCCAAGATGAAGCACGTGCTGCTGAATCTGGATATAAGTATAATGGAAATGTATATCCTCTAAATCTTTGGAAGATCAAAGATGTTAAGAGATATAACGAAGCTCAAAAGAAACCTTCAATCGACCCTAAGGAAGTTTACGAACTTAGAGAAGATAAAGTTGTAGTTACTGTTCCATTTGCTGATTTATATGCTACTATCAGAGTTAAAATCTTTAACGCTGGAAGAACTCCACAAGTTAGACAACCTGTTACAGGAGCTAAAGTTGGTCTATATGAAAATGGAAACACTATGATAGGCGAAGAACTTAAACTTGGAAAAGAACTTCTAGTTAAAGAAACTGACAATTATGGTATAGTTGAATTTAAGGGACTTCCTATTTCAAATGTTAAGACTTTCTTCTACCCAGAACTTAATGGCGGAAATGCATATAGAGGAGTTTCAATGCCTTATATGATTAAGCAATTAGACACTGGTAACCACGAAGGTCTAGCACCTTATCCAAACATTATCACAACTCAAGGTTACTTTGAAACTGAAAATGGTTCATCTAGTCCTAGAACTGATCTTACTATTACAAGATCTGAATATGGTTCTGTATTAGATATCGAAATCGAAAACCACGCTGATTTCTTCGGTATGGACAACAGAGTTGCTGGTAAGGATAGATTTGAAACAGCTGTAGCTATAGCTGACAAACAATTCCCTAACGGACTTGAAAAGAAAGACGGTTACAAGAATGTAGTTGTTGCTGAAGTTGGTACTTTCGCTGACGCTTTAACAGCTGGCGTAGTTGCTTACGAATACAACGCTCCACTTCTAATGGTAACTAAAGATACACTTCCAGAAGTTACAGCTAAATATATAGCTGATAACGCTGAAAGAGTTATTATCGTTGGTGGACCTAACACAATTTCTAACAAGACTGCTGATGAAATCAGAGCTCTTGGAGTTGTTGTTAAGAGAATTTCTGGCGATAACAGATTTGGCACAGCTCAACAAGTTGGAGAGGCTTTCAGAGGTCTAATCCAAGCTGGTAACCAAAAACCTGCATTCAACCTAGGTTATGATACAAAAGCTACTGTATTCCTAGCTAACGCTTACAACTTTGCAGATGCTTTAACAGCTTCTGTTCCTGCAGCTTACTATGGAATTCCAATTCTTCTAACTCATGGTGATAAACTTGCTCCAGAAACAATCCAAGCTCTTAAGGATTGGGACATTGAAAAAGTTATTATCGTAGGTGGAGAAAATTCAGTTTCTAAGAAAGTTGAAAACGAACTTGCTAACTTAGGACATGGATATTCAGTAGAAAGATTCTTCGGAGCTACAAGACAACTTACTTCTATGAAGATAGCTGGTACTTTCTTCGAAGACGTTACAAGAGTATTCTTCGCTAACGGAACTGCATTTGCTGATGCATTAGCAGCTGCTCCATTTGGCGCAAGAGTTAAAGCTCCTATAATCTTAGTTGAAAGAGATAAAGTTTCTGAAGAAGTAGTTAAATTCTTAAAGGATAACAATATTTCTGAAGGAACAATCTTCGGTGGTACTGATCAAATTTCTACAAATGTTAGAGAACAATTAGCTAACATTTTAAATCTTAGAACTGAGTACCCTGGAATTCACTAAAATATTCAAAAGAGCGGCTTAGCCGCTCTTTTTTTACATAAAATTCTTGATTTGTAAATAATATTATGTTATCCTAATTTTATATTTGGAGGTTGAGATGAAAAAATTACTTAAGATTTTAAGCTTACTGGTTTTGTGTTTAAGTTTATTTTCTGCTTGTGATAAAGGGGTAGATTCACCTAAAGAAAATAAGGAAAAGCAAACAGAAAACAAAGAGAATAATGGAGAAAAAAATAAAAAATTAATGTCGATTGAAGAGGTTCAAAAAGAAGTTGGAAAGTATATGGAGTGTGATGGGATTGTTTTTCTTTCTGAGGGATATAAGTTTCATCTTCCACTTATTGGACCAAATGAAGACAAAAATGTTTACAATAGATTTACCTATAGACCATTTAAGGCTGAGATTGATGGAAAAGTTTTAAAGGAAGGGCCAAAGGGAGAATTTGTCCTAGATAAACCTTTAGAAGGTTTAAAAAGAGTTGACTTAACTTTCGAGGACGGTACAAAGAAAGATGCCTATATTTTATTTATAAGATCTTACGAGTTTGCAGTCTCTCCTAGCTCTTCAGAATTTTTTGAAAGTCCACTTTCTAAAAGTGAGTATTCTTATTATAGAATACCTATTTTAGGTATGAGTAAAAAATATGAAAATGCACAAAATGCCTGGCAAATATTATTAGCGGATGCTACAGGAGAAAAATTATCCTTAATTAATTCTATTTTAGAAGATAAGACAACCGATACTCTTGCTAGTTTGGACTATGAATTTTCTGGAGATGATACTGTTCTTTCCTTTGTTTTTTCTGATAGGTATATAAGTCAGGGCGTTTTAGATAACAAGAAAATTTTTGTAAGAAATATGTTATGGAAGGGCTTAGAACCTATTAACAATGAAGAATTTTTAAAGGCTTATGACTTAAAGGTCGAAGATATAAAGAAGGCTTCAGAAAAGTTTATAGAAGATAATCCTGAAATAGAAGTTGATGGAGAAAAATTAAAGCTTAAGCTTCCAAATTTTGAAGACTTAGAAAGCTTAGTTATTTTTGTAAAAGATCAGGGATTTTATTTAAGCCTTGCTTATGAGGATAGTGTAGGTAATGGAGGATATATTCCTGTAAGAATAAGAGATGTTGAAGAGTGAGGATGCGATGCGTAGGAGGCTTCCTACTCTTTTTTTTAGAAATTTTATAAATATTTTTAGCCTAATTAAAAAGGATTTTTTAGAAATAAAAATTTTTTTATAGACCAATTATTAAATATGAGGAAACTAATTTATAGTTTATTCAGAGTGTAGACAAAATCCAAAAATGCTTTTCCGACTACAGAAACCCCAAAATTCTAAATCTCATAATCCTGTAAATCGATAGCTCGCTAACGCTCAAACAGTGCTATTTACGGGCGGATTATTTCAATTTAAATTTCTTACAATTTTTGTCGTTGCAGCGTACCTTTTGGATTTTGATACTTTGTCAACAACTTGAGGAAACTAATTTATAGTTTCCTTTTTTAATTTTAATTATAAAAGATCTAAGCTTAAATTAGAAATTGTTTTTTCTAATAGTTATTAATTTCTTTAATGAACTTAATTTCTCACATTAAAGAGATATCCCTATTTATTTACACTGGGTCTCGAAAATGATATAATATATATGTTACTAAATCTAAGGAGGAATAATATGAAAAGAAAAAGTTTTAGATTTTTAGCACTTATTCTTGCATTTACTTTTTTACTTGCACCACTTGCTAGCCTAAAAGTATATGCAGATAATACTCCTGTAGTTGATGATACTACAGTGGGTATGGTTATAGTTAGTTTTTCAGAAGAAGGTCAAGTAAATTACCTTCCTACAGGTGAGTATAAGATTAAAGAAGATAATAAAGTTACCTTAAAAGTTAAAGAGGATAGTGAATATGTTTTTAAGGAAAATTTAGGAAAGTCTTTAGACCTTACTATAAAAAAATATACAGATGAAACAAACAAGGGAGACTGGCTTTTAAAAGATGATAAATGGGTGGCTTCTAAGACAGTTGAACTTGTAAAAAAAGCTGAAGACACTTTTAAGGGCGAGCTTACTATTTCAGTTAAGTCAAAGGATAAGAGTTTAACAAAAGAAGAAGTTAATAGTATTTTATCTATAAAGCTTGACGGAGTAGATTTAAATGAACTTAGCAAAAATGATATAGACATTAAAAATGATCATAAGCTAGAATTTACTCTAAAAGAAAATAGTGGATATAAGTTTAAGGGTTCTAATGTTATTAAAATAAATAAGTATGAAGCTGATGACAAGTTAGGTGATTGGACTGAGCTTAAAGGAAATCCAAGATCATGGACTAGTAAAGCAGAACTTGAACTTGAAAAGCTTCCTGGAAAGGTTAGAGTTTTCCATAAATTCCCAAGCGGATTTAAATCAGCAGCTCTTGATGGAACTAATATTCCAGTTACTGGACTTTTAGTTGAACCAGGCAAGAAATATGTAGTTACTGCAAGCACTTCAAATAATGCTAAATTAATTATAGACCCACTTGAAAATAATCCTTATCTTTCAATGGAAGATGGAAAGATTGTATTTACTGCTCCAAAGGATGTAAGTGAAGTTACTTTAAATTTAGCTGAAGAAATTGAAATGCAGGATTATTATACTGTACTAGATGCCCTAGTAGGAGATACTAAAATTGGACTTCATTTAAGCAAATCTAATGATGATCTTAAGATAAAGAATATCTATTCTGTAGTTAATGGACATATTTATAAAAAATCATGTAGCTTTTTGGTAGGCGATGTTGTAGTTGTTTATCTAGCAGATGAAATTACTAAAGTTGGAGAGGAAATTGGACTTTTAACAGTATTAGAAGATGGTAGATATGTTAAAAGATCTGTTGTAAAATCTGAGTTTATAAAAATTGATATATCTCATGATGAAGTAAAGGCTGGGGACAAGATTCTTACAGGAAAAACTGAAGCAGATGCAACTGTTACTTTAAAAAGAGAAGGATTTGAAAAACCATTTGAAGTTAAGGCTGGAAAAGATGGAAAATTCTCTATAAATCTTGTAACAGGACTAAAGGGTGAAGAAATTATTGAACTTGTTGCAAAACTAGGAAGTGACAAGAAAAGTGAAACCCTAAAAATCAAAGTTCCAAAGGCTGAAGTGGTTAACGATGCCGATAGAATTTCTGGTAAAGATAGGTATCAAACAGCTGTAGAAATTTCTCAAAAATTATTTGAAAATGATGTTAAGCCAAAGACTATTATCTTAGCTTCTGGTGAAGATAAGGCTACAGCAGATGCTCTAGCAGCTGGCCCACTTTCAATTAAAAATGCTAGCCCAATCCTACTTGTTAAGAGCAGTTCTATACCTACAAATGTTTTAGATGAAATAAAGAGACTTAGCCCAGAAAATATTATTATTGTGGGTGGAGAAAATTCAGTAGGTCAAAATCTTGTTAAAGAACTTGAAGACCTAAATATTAAAGTAAGTAGAATTTCTGGAAAAGATAGATTTGAAACTTCTCTTAAAGTTGCTGAAGAGTTAGATTCTAAGTTTGGCTTTAAGGGTTTAATCCTTACAAATGGATTTAAGACAGCCGATGCTCTAGCAGTTAGTGGCTATGCAGCTCAAAATGCCTTAGCAATTGTTTTAACAGATGGTAAAGATATCTCTAGCGAACTTAGCGAATATATAAAGGAAAAGGGCGTAAAGGAAGTTCAAATTGTTGGTGGTAATGAAGCAGTTTCTACTAAATTTGAAAGCGGCTTAAAAGATTTATTTACTACAAGAATTGGCGGAAAAGATAGATTTGAAACAGCTACTTTACTAGCTGCGAAAGCTTATCCAGATGCTAAATCAGCAGTTTTAGTAAATGGTTTAAATAATATTGATGCCCTAGCATCAGCTCTTTATGCAAGTACAGGTAAAATGCCTATCATACTTGTTAATAAGGATAATGCAGGCAAATTTGCATTAGCTTATCTTAAAGATAACAAAATTGAAAATGCAGTTGTAGTAGGCGGAGTAAATTCAGTTTCTGACTCTGTAATAGAAGCATTTAAGGCATTAAATCCACCTAAGACTGAAAAGAAAAAAGATAATTAAATCTAACTTATTTAAGGCTAGCTTTTGCTAGCCTCAGAGTGTAGACAAAATCCAAAAACGCTTTTCCGACTGCAGAAATTGAGAAATTCTAAATCTCATAATCCTGTAAATCGCAAACTCGCTAACGCTCAAACAGTGCGATTTACGGGCGGATTATTTCAATTTAAATTTCTTACAATTTCTTTCGTATGGAACGCTACCTTTTGGATTTTGCTACTTTGTCAACAACTTGAGGCTAGCTTTTGCTAGCCTTTTTACATAATTAAATAATAAAAAATTTACCATTTTTTAAGATAAAATCTGCTTTTTTATTTGTGAGTTATATTAGTGAATTAGATTTAAAACTCTGATATAATTATTATAATCAAATAATAATTACAAAGAAAAATATTTTAATATTTTTGTTTTATTATACATATTTTTAAAGAAAGTTGCTTTACTACTATTATTTTTTCAAAATGGACGTATTAAGGTCTAGATTCTAATTTATTTTAGCTAGGTTAAATTTTTATTTTAAGCTTGAATAGGAGGATAGGATGAACTGGATAAATAGTTTTGAAATAATTTGCTATTTTTTGGTTTTAATATTAATAATAGATATTGTAAAAGGAAAAAGCTATAGGGAGCTTGGGCTTTTGATTTCTGGAGCCTTGGCTGGCTTTTGCTTGGAACTTTTAGCAGTAAGATTTACAGATATTTATCATTATAGTAAGGATTTTTATATAAGTATTGGTAAGTCGAACTATCAATTTCCTTTTTTTGGCGGACTTATGTGGGGAGGAGTTAGCGTTTGTGCTTTAAGAATAGCAAATAAGTTTTCTACAGATAAATTTACCAAGGCTCTGTTATCCGGCTTTTTAATTGTCAGCATGGACCTATTTTTAGATGTAGTAGCTATAAGACTTGATGGAGGTTTTTGGGTTTGGGATGGTAGGCCTATAAATCTTATCATTAATCATCATATGTTTATGAGCGTTATTTGGGTAAATTTTTTTGGCTATATGTTTGAGGTTCCAGCTATTATCTATATGACCCTAAGCCACTGGGAGAAGTCTAATAGCAAAGATAGTATAAATCTTTTAAAATCTATATTAATTGCTTTTGCTGGGGTAGTTTTTGTTGCCCTATCTAGCACAGTAGCTCTTTTTTTGAATAGGCTTAGCGATGAGTGGTTCTCTTTTTTAGCATTTATCCTAATTTGGATTTTTGTATTTGTTAGGCTGATTATTATTATAATAAGACATAGAAAAGATATATCTTTTTCTGGAAAGAAAGACTACGCACTTATTATTTTTTGGCTAAGTATTTATACTTATTGTATTTGTGCTCTTATTAAGCTAAAGATATTTAAAGAGGTTTTCTTATATGGCATTTTTGCTATTTTACTTATGCTAATTACCTTAAGCCTTTCTTTTATGAATGTGGGAGATGAAAAAACACTTAAGTAAAATTATTCTATTGGGTCTATTTATAGACTTGCAAAGGTGGTAATTTTTATCTATGAAATTTATATATGAATATAAGTCATTTATTTCAAAGATTCTTTTGGCTTCAGATGAAAATTCTCTAACAGGTCTTTGGCTAGAAGGCTCAAAATATTATGGAAAAGGATTAGATGTAAATTCTCTATATAGGGAGACGGATATTATTAAGTTAACAAAAAGTTGGCTTGATATTTACTTTTCTGGAAGCAAGCCGGATTTTAATATTCCAATTAAGCTTACTGGTACTAATTTTAACCTAATTGTTTGGATGGAATTACTTAATATTTCCTACGGAACTACTAGAAGTTATGGGCAGGTTGCAAAAAAAGTTGCAAGTAAGCTCTCAAAAAAAGCTATGTCAGCCCAAGCTATTGGTAGGGCTGTTGGAGAAAACCCAATAAGTATTATTATTCCCTGCCATAGAGTTATAGCTAGTAATGGAGACCTTAGAGGATATTCTGCTGGTTTAGATAAAAAACTTCAACTTCTAAGACTTGAGGGACTTAATATTGATGAAAAGCTAAGGGTTATTGTTTAATTTAATATCGGGTATAAATATTTTATAAAATATTTTTTGGAGATAGAAAATGGAAAATTTAAAGGAAAAAAAATATGAAGTTTTTAAAATGTTTGAAGATAATTGGGCTTTAGTAACTGCAGGGACAATTGATAATTTTAATAGCTGCACTCTTGGCTGGGGAAGCCTTGGCAATATCTGGGGAGATGGGAGAAGAAGCTTTCAGACGGTTACCATCTATGTTCACCCAGATAGATATACAAGTGAGTTTTTAAAAGAAAATGATACATTTACAGTTAGTTTTTTCCCAGAAAAATATAAAAAAGCTTTAGCCTATATGGGTTCTCATTCTGGTAGGGATACTAACAAAGTAGAAGCTAGTGGATTTAGCCCAGTTAAAATAGGGAAAAGCGTAACTTACAGTGAAGCAAACTTAACTTTTCTTTGTAAAAAGATTTATCAGCATCAATTTTCTAAAGAGGGCATGGCAGATGAGATTAAAGACTATTATTCTTCTAAGCCGAAGGTTTTTCCTGATTATAAAGGAGGCTGGCAGGGACATATTGTCTTTATCGGTAGGATAATAGAAGCCCTGGATGAGAGATAGCTTTTATGAATTTTACGAATATAGTTACTTTTTTCTAGGAGTATTAACTTTTAAAATGTATATTTGTGCTTTTGAAAAAATAATTTATAAACTTTTAAAAAATTTATAGGTCTATTTTAATATAGGACTTTAAGTGAGAGAATCTTACAATAATTTTGGAGGATAAAATAATGAAAAGAAATATTCTAATTGCAATAACTTTTTGCTTTATATTTTTAACTGCTTGTAAGAGCAGCAAAAACATACCACTACCAGAATTGGATAGGATAGAAGATATTGGAATTTCTCTTAATGTTATGGATTCTATATATACTATCAAGGATAGGGATAAAATATCTTTATTATTAGATGAAATTAAAGAAAATTCAAATAAAACAAAGAAAAAAAGTATAAATGACGAACCTACTAATATTGAAATTTATACACTTATCCAATTTAATTCTAAAGAGCCTGAAGAAAATCCGACAACTCTTTATTTATACAAAGAAGATGATAAGTACTATATAGAAAAACCTTATGAAGGAATCTGGGAGCTAGATGAAGAAATATATGATAATATTTATAATCTAAACTTTAATAAAAAATGATAGATTATATAGATTTTTTTCCTGTTTAAGTAGGTCTAGGGCTGGGAGAGGGCATAGACCATAGAAAATTTTAGAATAAAAGTTATTTATAATAAAATATAAGAAGCTTTTACTAATATTTTTATACCACTAAGATTTCACTAGAAAGAATTTTAATTTTATGTTATAATATTTGATATAAATAGCTATGATGAAGAAAGACTAGTAAATTTTTTTAAGTCCTACAGCGAGGTAAGGGTGGTTAGAGCTTACTGGAAACTAGAATTTTGAACCTGCTTTTTGAGTAGCCAAGTTTTAAGCAGCTTTATGCTTTAAAAGTGAAACCTTTTGGTTTTATTAGAGTGGTACCGCGATTGTTTTAACTCTCGTCTCTTATGAGATGAGAGTTTTTATTTTTTAGGAGGTAATTTTATGAGAATGTCAAAAATGTATATGCCAACACTTAAGGAAACTCCAGGAGATGCAGAAGTTGCCAGTCACAAGTTTTTACTTAGGGCTGGTATGATTAGAAAATCTGCATCTGGAATTTATTCTTATCTTCCACTTGGACTTAGGGTTGTTAAAAAAATTGAAAAAATTGTTAGGGAAGAGATGGATAATTCTGGAGCACAGGAGATACTAATGTCAGCTATTCAGCCAAAGGAAATTTGGGAAGAGTCTGGCAGGTGGCAAGTTTTTGGCCCAGAAATGTTTAAATTAAAGGATAGGAATGATAGAGATTTTTGTCTTGGACCAACTGCTGAAGAATATTTCACTACTCTTATTAGGGATGAGGTAAAATCTTACAAGCAGCTTCCACTTGTAATCTATCAAATTCAAACTAAGTATAGGGATGAAAAAAGACCAAGATTTGGAATTAATAGAGCTAGAGAGTTTCTAATGAAAGATGCTTATTCATTTGATACTTGTAGAGAAACTGGCTTAGAGTCTTACAAGGGTCAGTGGAAGGCCTATGAAAAAGTTTTTGATAGACTAAAACTTGATTATAAGATTGTTGAAGGAGATTCTGGAGCTATGGGAGGAGATATGTCCCACGAGTTTATAGCCCTATCTGAAACTGGAGAAGGTGTTATTGCTTTTTGTGAAGAATGTTCTTATGCAGCTACTGATGAGAAAGCTAAGGTTGTAGTCCAAGAATCTCATGAAGATATGTTAGAGCTTGAAGAAGTTTTGACTGAAGATTTAAAAACTATTGAAGATATAAGTAAGTTTTTTGAAAAAGATCCTAAGAAGTGCCTAAAGGCTGTTGATTTGATTGTAGATGGAGAGCCTACAATTGTATTTATTCCTGGGGATAGGGAGCTTAATATGGCTAAGCTTGTTTCCTACTTAAAGGTTCCTGAACACCTTATATCCATGGCTGAAAGAGATGATATTGTTAGGGTAAGTGGAGCTGAACCTGGTTTTACTGGACCTGTAGGCTTAAAAGATGGAGTTAGGGTAATTATCGACAGGTCTGTTACAAAAATTAATAATTTAATCACCGGTGCAAATAAAACAAATTACCATTATAAGAATGTGAATTATTCAAGAGACTTTGAGGGAGAGGTCGCAGAGGATCTTCTTTGTGCAAAGGAAGGAGATATTTGCCCAGAGTGTGGTAAAAAATTAAAATTCAAAAGGGGAATTGAAGTAGGAAATATCTTTTTATTTGGAGAAAAATACTCTAAACCCTTACATGCTTCTTTCTTAGATGAAAATGGTAAGGAAGTTAATTTTTATATGGGATCTTATGGAATTGGCGTTACTAGATCTGTAACTGCAATTATTGAACAAAATCACGATGATGATGGTATTATTTGGCCAATTGCTGTTGCTCCTTATGAAGCTATAGTTACTATTATAAATAATAAGGATGAGGATCAATTAAAACTTGGAGAAGAAATATATAATGAGCTTAAGTCTAGGGGAGTTGATGCCATGCTTGATGATAGAAAGGAAAGAGCTGGAATAAAATTCGCCGATAGGGACCTTATTGGAATTCCTTTAAGAATTACTGTTGGTAAGCTTGCAAAAGAAGGTAAGGTTGAGTTTTCTACTAGGAAGGAAAGGGAAAATGAAGTTTTACTTAGATCTGAAGCAATTGAAAAGATATTAAAATTAAAAGATGAGGCTCTAAATGATTAAAAAAATTACCTTCAAAGATTACAAGGATACTAAGTGGTCTGGAGGCCTTACATCTGAAATATTTATTTATCCCGAAAATGCAAGTGTAGGAGAAAGAAATTTTTCTATAAGAGTGTCTACTGCAACTACAGAAGTGGAAGAGTCAACTTTCTCAGATTATTCTTCCTATACAAGATATATTTCTACTTTTGATAATCCTCTTAAGCTTTTAGTTAATGGAGAAGAAAGAAATCTTAAACCATTTGAAATTTTTAAGTTTTCTGGTGAAGATAAGGTAAAATCTTTTGGAAAAGTTAGGGATTTTAATTTAATTTATAAAAATAATATAAACGCTAAACTTATGGCTATTGAAAAAAAAGGAGAGATTTTTCCTTTAGCTTTAAATAAAGCTTATATTTTAACAGCCTTTGAAGATTCTCAATTAAATAATGAAGATATAAAGGAGCTTAACTCTGTATATATTGAGAATGAAGAAAAAATTAGTTTGAGCGGTAAATTTTTTCTAGCTGAATTTGAAAAATAAGATAAAATCAATTACAAAGAGATAGAAAATTCTTTTATGGATTTTTCTATCTCTTTTTTTATATGATAATCTACTAAATATTTATATATACTTTCGATTAATTTTAAGTACAGTATGTTATAATAAAAGTATGGAAAATTTAAATTTAAATCACAAATACAAGATAATTATAACTACAAATTTTGGCCTGGAAGCAGTTGTAAAAAGAGAGCTATTTTCTCTTGGCTATGACAAGCTTAAAGTTTCAGATAGAAAAATTGAACTTGAAGGAACAGCAAATGATATTGCAAGACTAAATATAAATCTAAGGTGCGCAGAAAGAGTCTATATAGCCTTAACAAGTTTTAAGACTACAAGCTTTGAAGAGCTTTTTGATAAAACCTATAGTTTTAATTGGATGGATATTATTAAAAAAGGAGGAGCTTTTCCAGTTAATGGCAAGAGTTATAAGTCTAAACTTTTTTCTATTTCAGATTCCCAGAGAATTGTAAAAAAAGCAATTGCTGAAAGGCTAAAAAGTGAATATAAAACTGATTGGGTAAATGAAGATGGACCTAGATACCAGCTTGAAATAGATCTTAATAGTGACATAGCTACCATAACTCTTGACACATCTGGAAGAGGACTTCATAGAAGAGGATATAGAACTAGGGCGGGAGATGCTCCGCTTAAAGAAACTTTGGCAGCGGCTTTAGTTTATCTGTCTTTTTATAGTCTGGATCAAAAAAGAACTTTGATTGACCCTTTTTGCGGGTCTGGAACTATTCCAATTGAAGCTGCTATGATAAAAAGAAATATTGCTCCTGGACTTGATAGGGAGTTTGATTTCATGTATTGGGATAATTTAGGCTTTGACAAGGCTTACGAAGAAGCTAGAAGTGAAGCAATGTCTAAAATAGATTTTGATAAAAAACTTAGTATAATAGCCTCTGATATCGACAAGTGGCAAATAATAAAGGCTAAAGATAATGCTTCAAGGCTCGGGCTAGAAGATGACATTAGATTTTTTGTTAAAGATTTTAGAAAATTAGATTTAAGAGATGACCACTCTGTTCTCATTTCAAATCCTCCTTATGGTGTTAGATTGGGTGAAGAGAAAGAAATTGAAAAACTTTCAATTGATTTGGGTGAAAAGTTTAGTAAGTTTAAAAATCTCAGCCTTTATTTTTTAACATCTTTTGATGAATTTGAGCATTTTTTTGGAAGAAAAGCAGACAGGAAGAGAAAGTTATATAATGGTAAGATTAAAACTAATTACTACCAATACTACGGCAACAAGCCAAAAGAGGTTTAATTATGGAAGAGATGATTAAGGACTTTAGTGAAGATATTTTTCTAAAAGAAAAAGTCGACTTTGGGATTCTCAACGCCATGGACGATTGGGTAAGAGTTGTTGATAGAGATGAGAGGACTATTTTTATCAATAAAAAGATGGCAAATGAATTTGCCATTGATTTAAAATACTCTGTTGAATTGTCAAATTTGGGCGAAGAAATTATAGAGACCCTGCCAGAATCTTTTTCTTCTTTTACATTTAAAACTAAAAAAGCTCAATCCAAGGAAATTCTTTTAAATGACAGGGCTATGAAGGTTAAATCATCACCTATTTTTAATAGGAAAAATGAAGTAATTGGAGCTGTTGAGGTTTTTAGTGATATTGAAAATGAACTGGGAATAAGAAGGTCACTTTTTAAAACACACAAAAAAGTTGCCTACGACATTGCTCTTGCAAACAAAATCCAGCACACTCTTCTTCCTAAGAAAAGAGTTATTAACGGTTCATATTTTGATTATATATATAGGCCGTCTGAACATTTATCTGGAGATATTTTCGATGTTTTTAAAATAGATGATGATAAACTGGGCATATATATTGCAGATGTTGTGGGCCATGGTATCTCAGCTGCTATGCTTACTGTTTTTGTTAAGATTTCATTTTTAGATATTGTAGAGGATTATGGTACTACAAGTACTAAATTAGTAATGGGAGAACTAAAAACTAGATTTCAAAATCTTCAGCTTGATGATAGTATATATTTAACTGGATTTTTCGCTATTTATTCTAAAAAGGAAAAGACATTAACCTACTCAAATGCTGGTCACAATGCTCCACCAATTGTAAAAAGATCCAATAAAACTGAATTTTTAGACATAACTGGGCTTCCTATTTCAAATATTTTACCTGATTATGAATATAAAGAGGCACAGGTAACTTTAAATTCTGGAGATAGGCTGGTGCTTTATACGGATGGACTTGTGGAATTTAAAAATTATGAAAATGAAGAGTATGGAACTCATAGAATTATGGAATCTGTTGAAAAAAAAGGCAATGTAATAGAAAATATATTGATAGGTACATCTGATTTTTCTTGGAATACAATTTCAGATGATATTGCAATATTAGTTTTAAAAATAGGAGAGTAAAAAATGGAGTTAAAAGTTGATTTAAGTAGGGCTGACAAGTTAAAAGAAAAATATGTAAATGATGCTTTAGAATCTTTAGAAAAATTAATTAATAAAAATGGAAAAGGCAGTGAATTTACAGGATGGGTAGAATTACCTAAAAATATCAATGAAGATAATATTGTTAGGATTGAAAAACTTGCAGCCAAAATGAGAAAAAATGCGGATGTTTTAGTTGTTATTGGAATAGGAGGATCTTATCTTGGGGCAAGGGCTGTTATAGAAGCTTTAAAAAAGACATATAAAAAAGAAAATTTTGAAGTTATTTTTGCAGGCTGCGATCTTTCTCCTCAAAGACTTGTTGAATTAATTGAATACTTACAAGATAAAGATTTTTACGTTAATGTTATCTCTAAGTCCGGAACTACTCTGGAGCCAGCCTTAACTTTTAGAGCTGTTCGTAAGCTTCTTGAAACCAAGTATAATAAAGATGAATTAAGAGAAAGGATTATTGTTACAACTGACAGGGAAAAGGGAGCTTTAAAAACTTTAGCAGATAATATGGGACTTGAAAAGTTTGTAGTTCCTTCAGATATTGGCGGAAGATACTCAGTTCTAACTGATGTTGGTCTAATTCCTATTGCGGCAGCTGGATTAAATATCAGAGAGCTTCTCTCTGGGGCACTTACAGCATCTAAGGAGTACACAGTTTTATTTAAAGAAAATAATGCTCTAAGATATGCCGCTCTTAGACAGCAATATAGAGAGGCTGGTAAAGATATAGAGATATTTGCATCATACGAACCAAAATTAAATTATATAAAAGAGTGGCTAAAGCAGCTTTTCGGAGAATCAGAAGGAAAGGATGGACTTGGGATATTCCCAGCTTCTGCAACTTTTACAACTGATCTTCATTCAATTGGTCAGCTTATTCAAGATGGAAAGAGAAATATTTTTGAAACCATTATATATATTGAAGAGGAAAAGTTTGATATGGCGATTCCTTATGATGAAGAAAATTTAGATAATTTAAATTATCTCCAAGGAAAGAACTTTTCTTATGTTCAAAACAAGGCTAAAGAAGGTGTTATCCAGGCCCATGTAGATGGACTTTGCCCAAATATTGTTATTAATCTACCTTCATTAGATGAATATAATCTAGGTAAACTTATTTATTTCTTTATGATTTCCTGTGCAATTTCAGCTTATATTGAGGGAGTCAATCCTTTTGATCAACCAGGAGTTGAGGCATATAAGAAAAATATGTTTAAATTACTAGGTAGAGATTAAATTAAAAAAATTTTTAATAGTTAAGATAGATTTATTTTTGCAAATGACTAATCCATTTGGTCATTTGCTTTTATTTTTGAGACTACTAAGCTTTAGGAATATTTTTAAAATATTAAATAACAAAATTGAATACTTTCGATATTTTTGATAAAATTAGATGGAAAAGTTAATTTATAGAAAGGTTATTATGATGAAAAAAGATAAAATTAGGAATGTGGCAATTGTTGCCCACGTTGATCATGGCAAGACTACTCTAGTTGATGGTATTTTAAGATCATCTGGAGTTTTTAGAGAAAATGAAGCTGTAAAAGATAGGGTAATGGACTCTGGAGATATAGAAAAAGAAAGAGGAATTACAATTCTTTCAAAAAATACTGCAGTTTTATATAAGGACTACAAAATAAATATTATTGATACGCCGGGCCATGCTGACTTTGGAGGAGAAGTTGAGCGTGTTTTAAAAATGGCTGATGGAGTTGTACTTGTTGTAGATGCATTTGAAGGACCAATGCCTCAAACTAAGTTTGTACTTTCTAAAGCTTTTGAACTTAAACTACCAGTTCTTGTATGTATAAATAAAGTTGACAGAAAGGAAGCTAGGGTTGCTGAAGTTGAAGATGAGATTCTAAGTTTATTTATACAAATGGATGCTGATGAATCCTATCTTGATTCTCCATTTATCTACGCTTCAGCTAGAAATGGATGGGCTTCAAGTAGTTTAGATGAGCCAAAGGAAAATATGAATGATCTACTAGATAAAATTATTTCCTATATTCCAGAACCAGAAGGAGATGAAAATGCCTTATTTAAACTTCTAATATCTACTACTGACTTTAATGACTATGTTGGTAGAATTGGTATTGGAAAAATAAATTCAGGCAAGGTTAAGGTTGGAGATGAGCTTTTAATAGTAAATCACAACGAAAAAGATAAAAGAAAGAAGATTCACATAACTAAGATATATGAATTTGAAGGCTTAAAAAGAGTTGAGGTTCAATCATCCTCAGCTGGTAACATAGTTGCCTTATCTGGCGTTGAGGGAATAAATATAGGAGATACTCTTACAGATCCAGAAGATGATAGTCCACTAGAATTTGTAAAAATATCTGAGCCTACTCTTGCTGTAAAATTTTCAGTAAATACATCACCTTTTGCAGGTAGAGAAGGAAAGTTTGTTACATCTAGACAAATAAGAAGCAGGCTTTACAAGGAACTTGAAACTGATGTTTCTTTGAGAGTTGAAGATACAGATTCTACAGATTCATTTAAGGTTTCAGGCAGGGGAGAACTTCATATTTCTGTTCTTATTGAAAATATGAGAAGAGAAGGTTTTGAATTTATGATTTCTAAACCTGAAGTTTTATTTAAAAAAGATGAAAATGGTAAACTTTTAGAACCAATAGAAAATGTAACTATTGATTGTGATGAAATTTATGTTGGAAATATTATAGAAAAACTTGGATCAAGAAAGGCTGAGCTTATTGATATGAAGCCGGGAAGATCTGGCTATACAAGGCTTATATTTAAGGTTCCAGCAAGAGGAATGATAGGTTATAGGCAAGAGTTTTTAACTGACACAAGAGGAAATGGAATTTTAAATTCTGAGTTTTATGGATATGAGCCATTTAAAGGAGAAATTCCAAAGAGAATTTTAGGCTCACTTATAGCTTTTGAAACTGGAACTGCTAGTGCATACGGACTTGGAGCAGCTCAAGAAAGAGGACTTTTATTTGTAGTTCCTGGAGATGAAGTTTATGAGGGAATGGTTGTTGGACAAAATCCTAAGGGCCTTGATGTAGAAGTTAATGTTTGCAAGAAAAAGCAACAAACCAATATAAGATCTAGCGCTGCAGATGAAAAAATTCAATTGACTCCAGCTAAGATTATGAGTTTAGAGGAGTTAATGGAATTTATTGAAGAAGATGAATTTATTGAAATTACTCCTAAATCACTAAGACTTAGAAAGGACATTCTCGATAGCAACCTAAGATATAAATCTAAAAAATATAAAAAATAGGGGCTGATTAAAATTTTTGATTTTATTAGTTTAAAACCTAGTATACTTTTATTTCTTAATATTGGACTAGTTTTTATAATAATCTTTTTAGGTAGACATAAATCTCCAAAGTCTACACTTATGTGGGCTATGGTTATGACTTTGATACCTATTGTAGGGTTTATTTTGTACTTACTTTTAGGACAAGACTACAAAAAAAGAAAAATGTTTAAGCTAAAAGAGGAAGAGGATTATTTTTTATCTTCTATTACTAACTATCAAGCTAATTTTATGGAAAGTGGCAAATTTTTAGGTAACAACGAAAAAACTAAAGAGTATTATGATTTAATTAGGTTAAATCTCAATTCCGATGAGTCATTTTACACTGACGATAATAAAATTGATATTTTCTTTCAGGGTAAGACTAAATTTGAATCTTTATTAAATGATATAGATAATGCTGAAAGTTCAATAGATATACAATATTACATTTTTAAAAGTGACTTAATTGGAAGTGAGCTTATTAGAAGGCTAGAAAACAAACAAGCTCAAGGTGTAAAAGTTAGACTACTTTATGATGGAGTTGGGGGCAGATTCTTAAAAAAGCACGACTTAGATAAATTAAAGGAGCTTGGAGCTGATGTGGAGATATTCTTTCCAAATCTAATTCGTAGGTTTAATCTAAGACTTAATTATAGAAACCATAGAAAACTTGTTATAATTGACAATAAGATTGGATATATAGGAGGTTTCAATGTCGGAGATGAGTATTTGGGACTTGATAAAAATTTTGGATTTTGGCGAGATACCCACATAAGAGTTGAGGGATCAGCTGTAGCAGGTATAAAGTTTAGGTTTTTAAAAGATTTTAACTATGCATCCAAAAAAACAGATCCAAGAGCTGAATCATTTTCTAGACCATCTAAAACAGCTGGAAATTCTGGAATTCAAATTATTACATCTGGACCAGATACAAAATATGAAAATATTAAAAATATGATGTTTAAAATGATAACTTCTGCTAAAGATAGGGTAGTAATTCAAACTCCTTATTTTATTCCGGATGATACAATTTTGGATGCAATAAAAACTGCCTCAGTAAGTGGAGTTGACGTTTCTATTATGATTCCAAAAAATCCTGACCATCCATTTGTATTGTGGGCATCACTATCTTATCTTGGCGAGGTGATTGCTTCTGGAGCAAAGGCATACCTATATGATGAGGGCTTTATGCACTGTAAGATGCTTCTTGTTGATGAATATTTATCTACTATAGGTTCTGCCAATATGGATATAAGAAGTTTCAGCTTGAATTTTGAATCAAATGCCCTTATATTTGATGATGATGTAAATCAAAAACTATACAATCAATTTCTTGAAGATGTAAAAAATTCAGAAGAACTTACCTTAGAAAAATATGAAAGTAGAAATAAATTAGTAAAAATTAAAGAATCTTTTTCTAGACTACTTTCTCCTATACTTTAAAAATAATATTTTTTATGATATAATTTTCTATGCAAAAACTTGACTTATTATTTAGTTTTTGATAATATAAAGTATGCGTGTAAACCGCTCGAGAAAGGTTTCAAGTGCAATTGCCACCTTTATCGGCGAGAAAATTAGAAAAGGAGGTGCACGCTATGTACGCAGTTATAGAAACAGGAGCAAAACAATACCAAGTAAAAGAAGGAGATGTAATTAAGGTAGAAAAATTACAAGCTGAAGTTGGAGAGGGTATTAGTTTTGACAAAGTATTACTTGTATCAGATGATAATGGAATTAAGGCTGGAAAACCAATTCTTGAAGGAGCAAAGGTTGAAGCTGAAGTTTTAGAACAAGGAAAAGCTAAAAAAGTTATCGTATTTAGATACAGAGCAAAGAAAAACTATAGAAAGAAAAATGGTCATAGACAACCATACACAAAAGTAAAAATCAAATCAATCGCTTACTAATAATGACTAGGGTTAAAGTCTTAAAGGATTCAAAAAAAAGAATTAAGAGCATAGTAATTGAGGATCACGCACAATATGCTAAAACTGGAGAAGATATAGTTTGCGCTGCAATTTCTTCTTTGGTTTATACTTTTATTAATTCACTAGAAAGAGTTCTTAGACTTAATAAAAGTACCTATAATATTACCATCAATAAAAAACAAGCCTTAATCAAAATAGATTTTAATAGAGATCTTATTAAATCTAATAGGGAACTTGATTTATTGATAGAATTTCTTATGGTAGGCTTAACACAAATTAGAAGAGAATTTAAAAATCATATAAAGATTTTAGTAAAGGAGGATAAAGATGTTTAGACTTGATATACAATTTTTCTCAAGTAAAAAAGGTCTTGGATCTACTAAAAATGGTAGAGATTCAAGAGCTAAAAGACTTGGAACAAAACGTGGAGACGGTGAATATGTTTTAGCAGGAAATATCTTAGTTAGACAAAGAGGAACTAAGATTCATCCTGGCGTAGGAGTTAAAAAAGGTGGAGACGATACTCTATTTGCTGTAACTGAAGGATATGTAAAATTTGAAAAATTCGGACGTGACAAAAAAAGAGTTTGTGTTTACCAAGAACAATCTGCATAAAACAAAACCTGCCAATATTGGCAGGTTTTTTTAAAAAGGAGAATTTTATGTTTATAGATATAGCGGCTATTAGTTTAAAATCTGGAAAGGGTGGAGATGGGGCTATTTCTTTTAGAAGAGAGAAATACGTTCCAAATGGTGGACCTGACGGAGGAGATGGAGGAGATGGCGGTAGCATTTACTTCGTTGGAGATAGAAATTTAAGAACCCTCATGGATTTTAAATATAAGACAAAATATAGTGCAGAAAATGGAGAAGATGGTAAGAAGAAAAACTGCTACGGGAAAAAAGGTCAGGATTTAATTTTAAAAGTACCACTTGGAACCCTCATTAAGGATGAAAGAACTGGAAAGGTACTTTTTGATATTAAAAATGAAGGAGAAAAAGTTTTAGTTTTAAAAGGAGGTAGGGGCGGAAGAGGTAATGTTAAATTTGCTTCTTCAATTAAAAAAACTCCTAGATATGCTCAAAGTGGTCTTAAAGGCCAGGAGACAAATGTAATATTAGAAGTTAAAACTATAGCAGATGTTGGTCTAATTGGCCTACCAAATGTTGGAAAAAGTTCAATCTTATCAATACTTACAGAAGCTAAGCCTAAAATTGCCAACTATCATTTTACAACCCTTTCGCCTAATCTTGGAGTAGTAAATATTGAAGAAGGAAAAAGCTACTTAATAGCCGATATACCAGGACTTATCGAAGGCGCTAAAGATGGCTTAGGGCTAGGGCATGACTTTTTAAGACACATTGAAAGAACAAGACTTTTAGTTCACGTGCTAGACGTTTCAGGTTCAGAAAATAGAGATCCACTTGAAGATTTTGACTTAATTAATAATGAACTTAGAGATTATAGCGAAAAATTACTTGAAAAGAAGCAAATAGTAGTTTTAAACAAGGTTGACATTGAAGACTCAGAGCTTTTTTTAGAAATTACTAAAAAAAATCTAGAAGATAGGGGCTATGAAGTTTTGGTAACTTCCTCAATTACTAGGACTGGGCTAAAAGAATTAAAATATAAGATATATAATGAGCTTCAAAAATTACCAATTGAAGAAGAAACCTTTGATGAATACTATGATGAAAAAATAGATGCACCTGAAGAACAGGAGCCTTGGACAGTAGAAAAAGTAGATGACACTATATATGTAGAAGGACCATTTGTAGAAAATCTTCTATACAGAACAAATATAGATAATTACGAATCTTTAGATTATTTCTATAAAAGGCTAACTGAAGTGGGAATTATTGAAAAAATAAAAGAGCTGGGAGCTCGGGAACATGACTCTATATTCGTAGCAGGATACGAGTTTGAATATATGGAATAAGAGGATATAATGGAAAAAACTAAAAGAAGAAATTTAAAAAAAGAAGCAAATTTAATAAAAGAAAAACTTATCATAGGGAAAAATGGCATAGATGAAAAAGTAATTGGTGCAATTGATGAATTACTAAAAAAAGATGAATTAGTTAAAATTAAGGTTTTAAACAACAACCTAGATGATAGAAAAGACCTATTAAATGAAATAATCGAATCAACAGATTCTGAATATGTGGATCAAATAGGAAATAAGCTTGTAATATATAGAGAAAAAGAAGAAGAGTAAAAGTAATGACCGCAAAGTTTTGTGGTCTTTTTATTTTGCTGAAATAAATTGTAATGAAATTGTAATGTTAGAGGTGAAACAAATTAGCTTTTTAGTGATAAAACATAAGTGGATACAGTGAGTAGGACAATTTTACTTAGAAATTAAAAATTATAACTAGAAGGAGGATGCCATGAAAGATTTACTGAAAAAAATTTTATCTGCTTTTCTAGTATTAGCTATCATTATTTCGTCAAATAGCATAATAGTATTTGCAGATGAGTTTAGTAGGACAGTTACCACTGACGACCCAATAGAATTTTCTAAAGATTTTCTTTCAAATTATCATTTATCAGATAAAAATATAGTGTATGAAGAATTTTTAGAAAAATATTTAGATCCTAATAATACTGACTTTAATGACGAGATGAAGTTAAGATTTTATTATAGGAATACAGTTAACGACAGGGATTATGGCGACGGAAGTGAGCTTATTTCTAGCAGGACAAATTTTCTTAGTCAATTTGATGTAAATGAAGAAGACTCATACTATATAGTTGGAGTTGAGTTAGAAAAATATTACACTTATAAAAATTTAGATGGTAGTATGACAGATATTAACATGCTTCCTGCCAAAATTTTTATTAAGTTAGAAAAAACGGAAACTGGATTAAAATTATTTGATATCTATGATGGTATATCTTATTTTTTTGATAAACCAAGTTCACCTTACCCTTCAGTGTCTAAACAATCATTAGAAAATACCAGCTCAAACACAAAAGTTGAAGTTAAGCGTAGCCATGAAGAAATTATGAAAAGAGCTAAAATGTATATTGATGGAAGGCTTGGAAAGATTTATCTTGAGGATTCTTTTTTTAAAGACACTGAAGCTCATGAAAATTACAATGAAGGTTTATTAGAAGACGTAAAAGAATCATCATCAGCAAATTACAACAATGACTTAGTTAAGATGTTAGCACTTAGGGCTTCTAGCACTTATGATCTTAATAGAACAAAGGCAAGAGAGTATGCTAGAAAATGGGCGACAACGCCACCATATTGTGATAGCAAAAGATACCAATATATACCTCATGTAGCACCAGGTAATTTTGATTGTACCAACTTTGCCTCCCAGGTTCTACATGAGGCGGGAGTACCTTTTAGTACAACGGATACTTCCAATAAAAATAATGAATGGTTCGCCATGAGTGGAGGTTCGATTAGGAGTTATCCATGGGCTGACGCTCAGCATCTGAAAGAATTTATAATAAATAATACAAAATATTACACAAAGAGAACCAATTTATACAAAAGCTACTTGGTTTGACCGAGAAGAAGATAATACCCATCGTCCAGGAGATTTGGTTTTTCTATGCACAAGTGAAGGAGCAAACAATGGATGGGCTAGGGACGTACTAGTAATTACAGATCAAGGTACAAGAGATACAGCTAAATATTGTGCACATTCATTAAATGTGAAAGATGAACCTCTTAATAAAAAATTGGACAATAACCTATATGATAAGGCTTGTGGATTTAATTTAAAGTATAGATATTAAAATCGGATACTTCATTGTATCCTTTTTTATTTTATTTAATAGGAGGCATAAATGAAAAAATTAATATTTTTTGCACTAACAGCTCTCTTCCTTGTATCTTGCAAGAAGCAAACATATTTAGAAGAAGAATTTAGCAAAGAAAAAATAGATTTTATACAAAATTACTTAAGTAGTGAGAAATTTAAAAAACTGGATGATAAGAAAAGTAAAACAATTGGCGAGTACTTAAATAAGAATATTGGAGTTAATTTAGCGACTCCAAGCGCTATAGTTCCATTTCCAGATATTCAAATATATAAAGAAGGCGATCTGGTATTCTCATCTAAAGAGGGATCTATACTTATCTTTGATAAGAATAAAGAATTAGTTTATTTTGATTCTAAAATATACAAAAAATTAGAAAATAATAATATATTTGATGAACTTATTAAATCAAAAATCCTAGGAGATTATAAGCTTCATGGGGACTTAAAACAAGACAGGGTAAAAGTCTTACTACCAAACATAGATAATATAAGCAATTATTCCAATGCAGCTTTTGTTTCTTACTCTGACACATCTATTAAAAGAATTATTAAAATAAGAGAGTTTGAATTGGAAAATCAAGAGGTAGAAGTAGAAAAAAGCATAGAAGAGCTTAAAGGATCAAATTCGTACCTCTATAATGATAAAGAGCCTACAAGAATTGAACTATCTATATGTAATTTTGCAGTCTTAGCTTATATTGAAAATCAAACAATTACATATGTAGGTGGTGGGACTAAAGAGGATACTCTAACTGAAGACGGTCGAAATCTAAAAGCCTACATACTAGAGTATGAAGAGAATTATAAAGATGAATCTACTGGTAAAAAGGAAAAAAACAAAACTAAAATTCTAGTTTCAACAAATACCCTAGAAGAGATAGGAATATGTAGTTTATCAAGTTTTATTAGAGAGGAATAAAAAATATTAAAGGACTCAATAATTCTATTAAAAGATTGTATAAAAGTTATTTTAATAAGAAAATAGGAGCTATAGTCTTTTTATAAGTACTTTCAAATCAAAAAAATATATAAAATAGCAATCAAAATAAAAGCTAATACTTTTATCTAAAAGTAAATAATAAACAAATAAAAAACTTATTCAAAAAGGAAAAACCTTTAAATGAATAAGTTTTTTATTTTGTAAATTCAATTTCCTTAACGCCGTTTACATTAATTAAATCATAATCTTTAGCACTAAAGACTTTTATAGAAGATTCATCACTTTTACTTAAGCTAATTTCTTCAATAAGTTTACCATTTTTAAAAAAATCTAGCCTTGCCATATCAGAAAATATATCCTTGGGAATAAAAGAGTTATAAAAAGGTTCATTAACAAAATTGTAGCCATTAATAATTTTAGAAGAATCAAGTTTATCATTAAATAAAACTTTTACATTATTGGAAACAAAAAACTTGTAAGTTGGATCAATATAAGCTCGATAGATAAAATTATCTTCAAAAGTTTCATAAGAAATAAGATTATCATTATCACTTATAGAAAAAAAACCACTTCCAATAAATTCTATATCATAAAAATCAGCCTTTAAATTAGAAAGATCTAGAAAATTTTCTTTAGTATTTACATTCTCTGATTGCTTAATTTCTGAAAAACCTTCATCACTAATATTATTAGAGGTGTAAGTATTAAACTTATTAAGTTCTTCATTAACATTATCACCATTAGGAAGTTTATAAAAAAAAGAATAATAAACAGATGTAAGTATAATAGATAATAAAATAGAAGAAATAAATATGTAACTTAGCTTTTTATTCATTAAATCCCTCCAAAGATAAATTATATATTCAATTATACCATATAATATAAAATATAAAAAAGTAAAAAGTGAATAATTTAAAAAAAATATAAATAAAAAACTAATATGAAAAAAATTCAAAAAAAGTATTGACTAATAAAAAAAATATTGGTAATATATAGAAGTTCCCTTTGGAAAAGAAAAATCTAAGTTAATACTAAATAAAAATTTTAAAAAAAGAAAAAAAAGACTTGACAAGCATAGAGAAAGATGATAAACTGAAAAAGTTGTATCGCGAAATGCAAATTAAAGTCAAAAAATTTTTTTCAAAAAGTATTGACATAATAAAACAAAGGTGATACAATATAAAAGTTGCTTCTACTTGAAGTAAAATCCAAGTTAACGCAAAATAAAAAAAGATAAAAAAACTTTTCAAAAAGTGTTGACAAAAGGAAAAAAGCCTGATATACTAATTAGGCACCTCAAGAGAGGCGGCAATGAACCAAACAATTAAAGAAGTACTTTGAGGAAACGTACGAAAAATAATTTAAATGTTTAAGCTAGAATCAAACTTTTTATTGAGAGTTTGATCCTGGCTCAGGACGAACGCTGGCGGCGTGCCTAACACATGCAAGTCGAACGAGAAATTTGAGAAATGAAACTTCGGTCGAATAGATCAAATGGAAAGTGGCGGACGGGTGAGTAACGCGTGAGCAACCTGCCTTACACAAAGGGATAGCCTCGGGAAACCGGGATTAATACCTTATGAAATATTTAATTCGCATGAAATAAATATCAAAGATTTATCGGTGTAAGATGGGCTCGCGTCCCATTAGCTAGTTGGTGAGATAAAAGCTCACCAAGGCGACGATGGGTAACCGGCCTGAGAGGGTGAACGGTCACATTGGAACTGAGACACGGTCCAAACTCCTACGGGAGGCAGCAGTGGGGAATATTGCACAATGGGGGCAACCCTGATGCAGCGACGCCGCGTGAGCGAAGAAGGTCTTCGGATTGTAAAGCTCTGTCCTAAAGGAAGATAATGACAGTACTTTAGGAGGAAGCCCGGCTAAATACGTGCCAGCAGCCGCGGTAATACGTATGGGGCGAGCGTTGTCCGGAATTATTGGGCGTAAAGGGTACGTAGGCGGTCTATCAAGTCATCTGTGAAATCGTAGGGCTCAACCCTATTAAGCAGTTGAAACTAGTAGACTTGAGTAGTGGAGAGGAAAGTGGAATTCCTAGTGTAGCGGTGAAATGCGTAGATATTAGGAGGAATACCGGTGGCGAAGGCGACTTTCTGGACACAAACTGACGCTGAGGTACGAAAGCGTGGGGAGCAAACAGGATTAGATACCCTGGTAGTCCACGCCGTAAACGATGAATGCTAGGTATTGGGGGTCAAACCTCGGTGCCGCAGTTAACACATTAAGCATTCCGCCTGGGGAGTACGCACGCAAGTGTGAAACTCAAAGGAATTGACGGGGACCCGCACAAGCAGCGGAGCATGTGGTTTAATTCGAGGCAACGCGAAGAACCTTACCAGGGCTTGACATATGGGTGAAACACGTAGAGATACGTGCCCTCTTCGGAGCAGCCATACAGGTGGTGCATGGTTGTCGTCAGCTCGTGTCGTGAGATGTTGGGTTAAGTCCCGCAACGAGCGCAACCCCTATACTTAGTTACTAACACTACGGGTGAGGACTCTAAGTAGACTGCCGGTGACAAACCGGAGGAAGGTGGGGATGACGTCAAATCATCATGCCCTTTATGTCCTGGGCTACACACGTGCTACAATGGTCGGAACAAAGGGAAGCAAGATAGCGATATTAAGCGAATCTCATAAAGCCGATCCCAGTTCGGATTGCACTCTGCAACTCGAGTGCATGAAGTCGGAGTTGCTAGTAATCGCAGATCAGAATGCTGCGGTGAATGCGTTCCCGGGTCTTGTACACACCGCCCGTCACACCATGGGAGTTAGAAATACCCGAAGTCACTGAGCTTCACGGCAGGTGCCGAAGGTAGGGCTAATGACTGGGGTGAAGTCGTAACAAGGTAGCCGTATCGGAAGGTGCGGCTGGATCACCTCCTTTCTAAGGATGTATGTGTTCCGTCAAAGTACTTCTATTAATTGAAAAAATTCAAAATGATTTAATTCTTATTTTTTTGAGTTTAATCTCCATTATTTATTATTTGGGGGTGTAGCTCAGTTGGGAGAGCACCTGCCTTGCAAGCAGGGGGTCAGGAGTTCGAATCTCCTCATCTCCACCATTCGTAAGTTAAGGATGGAAATCAAAAAAATACCGAACCATAAAAACTAAATATAAACCAATAGAACGAGAGATATAAGTAAAGAAACTTCAAACAAAGAAGAGAAAATAGAATTAAAGTGATAGATATTTCCGGTCAAGAAACAAAGAGCATAAGGCGGATGCCTTGGCACTAGGAGGCGAAGAAGGACGCGATAAGCTGCGAAAAGCTGTGGGTAGTAGCAAATATACGATAAACCACAGATATCCGAATGGGGAAACCCACTTGAACAAACTTCAAGTACCGTAAAGTGAACAAAATAGCTTTACAGGAGCTAAACCGGGCGAACTGAAACATCTAAGTAGCCCGAGGAAAAGAAAGAAACATCGATTCCCTAAGTAGCGGCGAGCGAACGGGGAAGAGCCCAGCTAAGAGAAGCGTAAATCTAGACGAAGCTTTTGGGAAGAAGCACCAAAGAAAGTAACAGTCTTGTAGTCGAAAGAGTAAAGTGGACTTAGCAAACGAGTAGCGCACGACACGAGGAATCATGCGTGAACATGGGAGGACCATCTCCTAAGGCTAAATACTACCTAGTGACCGATAGAGAACAAGTACCGTGAGGGAAAGGTGAAAAGAACCCCGGAGGGGAGTGAAATAGAACCTGAAACCTTATGCTTACAAGCAGACAGAGGAGCATAAGCTCTGATGTCGTACTTTTTGTAGAACGGGC
Source organism: Citroniella saccharovorans (assembly GCF_035481615.1). Lineage (NCBI taxonomy): Bacteria > Bacillati > Bacillota > Tissierellia > Tissierellales > Peptoniphilaceae > Citroniella > Citroniella saccharovorans. The sequence goes on along the minus strand of NZ_JAYKOT010000003.1, from coordinate 1,166,735 downwards.
CAGCGAGTTACGCTATGCAGCAAGATTAAGTAATTAAGTTACGAAGTCGTAGGGAAACCGAGTCTTAATAGGGCGAATAAGTTGCATGGTGTAGACCCGAAACCAGGTGATCTATCCATGGGCAGAGTGAAGGTGAAGTAAAATTCTCTGGAGGCTCGAACCGGGTAACGTTTAAAAGTTATCGGATGACTTGTGGATAGGGGTGAAAAGCCAATCGAACCTGGAGATAGCTGGTTCTCCTCGAAATAGCTTTAGGGCTAGCCTTATTTTAAGTATACAGGGGGTAGAGCACTGAATGGCTAAGGGGCGTTAGACGTTACCAAAGCCTATCAAACTCCGAATACCTGATATATATAAATAGGAGTCAGACTATGTGGGATAAGCTTCATAGTCAAAAGGGAAAGAACCCAGATCAACAGCTAAGGTCCCTAAATATGGATTAAGTGGAAAAGGATGTAATACTACTCAGACAACCAGGATGTTGGCTTAGAAGCAGCCATACATTCAAAGAGTGCGTAATAGCTCACTGGTCAAGTGGTAATGCGCCGAAGATACACGGGGCTAAAATCCATTACCGAAGCTTTGGGATTAGGTAACTAATCGGTAGAGGAGCAATGTATAGAGGAAGAAGATAAGTCGTAAGGCAAATTGGACCCTATACAAGAGAGAATGCTGGCATGAGTAGCGAAAAAGGTGAGTGAGAATCTCACCCGTCGAAAGCCCAAGGTTTCCTGAGCAAGGCTCGTCCACTCAGGGTAAGTCGGGGCCTAAGCCGAGGCTGAAAAGCGTAGGCGATGGACAACTGGTTGAAATTCCAGTACCAATTACAAGCGTTAGAGAGAAGTGTTGACGCAGAAGGATATACTAAGCGTACGGAAGGAAGAGTACGTTCAAGCAAGTAGGTAGGCACTGTAGGCAAATCCGCAGAGCTAAAAATACCGAGATGTGATGAGGAGCGAAAAATAAGTAGTGAAGTAGTAGATTCCAGGCTGCCAAGAAAAGGCACTATCGAGTAAGTAATTGCCCGTACCGCAAACCGACACAGGTAGGCGAGGAGAGAATCCTAAGACGCGCGGAAGAACCATTGTTAAGGAACTCGGCAAAATAATCCCGTAACTTAGGGAGAAGGGATGCCGAAGATTGTATAGAATTTACTTTAAAAGCAAAATTCGGCCTAAGAGAATAGGCCCAAGCGACTGTTTACCAAAAACACAAGTATCTGCTAAATCGAAAGATGAAGTATAGGTGCTGACACCTGCCCGGTGCTGGAAGGTTAAGGGGAAGAGTTAGCCGCAAGGCGAAGCTTAGAACTTAAGCCCCAGTAAACGGCGGCCGTAACTATAACGGTCCTAAGGTAGCGAAATTCCTTGTCGGGTAAGTTCCGACCCGCACGAAAGGTGTAACGATTTGGGCACTGTCTCAACAATGGATCCGGTGAAATTGTAGTATGCGTGAAGATGCGCATTACCCACGACAGGACGGAAAGACCCCGTAGAGCTTTACTGCAGGCTGATATTGGATTTAGGAGTTAAATGTACAGGATAAGTGGGAGACAAAGAAACTAGGGCGTCAGTTTTAGTGGAGTCACCCTTGGGATACCACTCTTTTAACTTTTGAATTCTAACCTGGTGCCATGAATCTGGTACAGGGACACTGTCAGTTGGGCAGTTTGACTGGGGCGGTCGCCTCCTAAAGAGTAACGGAGGCGTTCAAAGGTCTGCTCAGAATGGTTGGAAATCATTCAAAGAGTACAAAGGCAAAAGCAGGCTTAACTGTGACACCAACAAGTGGAACAGAGACGAAAGTCGGACTTAGTGATCCGGTGGTACCGCATGGAAGGGCCATCGCTCAACGGATAAAAGCTACCTCGGGGATAACAGGCTTATACCCCCCAAGAGTCCACATCGACGGGGGTGTTTGGCACCTCGATGTCGGCTCGTCTCATCCTGGGGCTGGAGTATGTCCCAAGGGTTGGGCTGTTCGCCCATTAAAGAGGCACGCGAGCTGGGTTCAGAACGTCGTGAGACAGTTCGGTCCCTATCCGTCGTGGGCGTAAGAAATTTGAGAGGAGCTGTCCTTAGTACGAGAGGACCGGGATGGACAAACCTCTGGTGTATGGGTTGTTCCGCCAGGAGCAGAGCCCAATAGCTACGTTTGGAAAGGATAAGTGCTGAAAGCATCTAAGCACGAAGCCCCCCTCAAGATGATATTTCTTTAAGAATCCAGACAGAAAATCTGGTAGATAGGTCAGAGGTGTAAGAATAGTAATATTTTCAGCTAACTGATACTAATAATTCGAATCCTTGACCGGATATATGTATTACTTTAAGTAATACTTAAATCTTAAGTTTTAAGGTTTATATGTATGGCGCTAATAGCAGGAGGGATACACCTGTTCCCATCTCGAACACAGAAGTTAAGTCTCCGAGCGGTGATGGTACTAGTTTGGAAACGAACTGGGAGAGTAGCACGGTGCCAGACAGGAGAAGAATTTTTCTTCTCCTTGATATAATCCTAGGTAGCTCAATGGTGGAGCACTCGGCTGTTAACCGATAGGCTGTGGGTTCGAATCCCACCCTGGGAGCCATTTTAGCCGGGGTGGCGGAACTGGCAGACGCACAGGACTTAAAATCCTGCGGTGGTCAAACACCGTATCGGTTCGATTCCGATTCTCGGCACCATTATTATCGCGGGATGGAGCAGTTTGGTAGCTCGTCGGGCTCATAACCCGGAGGTCGTAGGTTCAAATCCTGCTCCCGCAACCATAAAAATTATTATAATATTAAAAACTATATTTATTTTCTGGCCTGGTAGTTCAGTTGGTTAGAATGCCAGCCTGTCACGCTGGAGGTCGTCGGTTCGAGCCCGATCCAGGTCGCCATTTTATTATTATAGTTAATTATTATTTATAATAGTTATTATATTAATAATTCATTAATTGTATTTTGTTACTATTAGTGATTTGTAAATTTATATTAAGGCCCTATGGTCAAGCGGTTAAGACATCGCCCTTTCACGGCGGTATCCCGGGTTCGAATCCCGGTAGGGTCACCATCGGAAGTTTGAGGTTAAATACATCGAGCTTCTGCGGGCGCATAGCTCAGTTGGGAGAGCATCTGCCTTACAAGCAGGGGGTCATAGGTTCGAGCCCTATTGCGCCCACCATTTATAATTAAATAATGAAAGTCTTTATGCTGGTGTAGCTCAATTGGTAGAGCAACTGACTTGTAATCAGTAGGTTAGGGGTTCAAGTCCTCCCACCAGCTCCATTTTTGGAGGAGTTCCCGAGTTGGCCAAAGGGGACGGACTGTAAATCCGTTAGCTACGCTTTCAGTGGTTCGAATCCACTCTCCTCCACCAATTTGATTTTCTCTTTGGGATTTATTATGGATTTATACACGCTGATTTTATAGGCGGGTGTAGCTCAGTGGTAGAGCCCCAGCCTTCCAAGCTGGTTGCGAGGGTTCGATTCCCTTCACCCGCTCCATCTGCACCTATAGCTCAGCTGGATAGAGCAACGGACTTCTAATCCGTGTGTCAGAGGTTCGAATCCTCTTAGGTGCGCCACATTGGGGTGTAGCCAAGTCGGTAAGGCACCAGACTTTGACTCTGGCATTCCACAGGTTCGAGTCCTGTCACCCCAACCAATTTTTATGACCCATTAGCTCAGTCGGCAGAGCACTTGACTTTTAATCAAGGTGTCCCGCGTTCGAATCGCGGATGGGTCACCAATTTTTATTTTATAATATTTTAAATGGAGAGGTACCGAAGTGGTCATAACGGGGCGGTCTTGAAAACCGTTAGGGCGCAAGCCCACGTGGGTTCGAATCCCACCCTCTCCGCCATTCAAATTGGGAGAAGTACTCAAGTGGCTGAAGAGGCTCCCCTGCTAAGGGAGTAGATCTCGAATAGGGATGCGAGGGTTCAAATCCCTCCTTCTCCGCCATAAGGCTGAGTAGGAAAATTTACTTATGCCCAGATAGCTCAGTCGGTAGAGCAGAGGACTGAAAATCCTCGTGTCGCTGGTTCGATTCCGGCTCTGGGCACCATTTGACAATCTGGTAGAGGGGTATAGTTCAGTGGTAGAACGTCGGTCTCCAAAACCGAATGTCGTGGGTTCAAATCCTGCTACCCCTGCCACATACTTTATTAATATATTTTGGACCTGTAGCTCAGCTGGTTAGAGCGCACGCCTGATAAGCGTGAGGTCGGTGGTTCGAGTCCACCCAGGTCCACCATAAATTTCTTATGGGCCTTTAGCTCAGTTGGTTAGAGCGCCCGGCTCATAACCGGTAGGTCCTGGGTTCGAGTCCCCGAAGGCCCACCATAAGTATTTATTAATACAAGTCTTTTGTATGAACGTGCTATTTGCACGTTTTTTTTGTTTTACTATAAAATTATTTTATTATGGATTATAATAAAGGTGAAATTTTTTTTATTTGAAATATTATTAATTTATTTTATTAAGGAGTATATATGATTTTATATTTTTCAGGAACAGGTAATAGTGAATTTTTGGCAGAAGAATTAGGGAAGATTTTAGAGGATAGTATTTTAAACCTTTTTGATTTTATTAAAGAAAATAGAATAACTGATTTTTATTCTGATAAGCCTTTTATTTTAATTGCTCCTACATATAGTTGGAGACTTCCAAGATTCATATCGAATTATCTAGGTAAGTGTAAATTCTCTGGTTCATCTGATATATATGTAATTCTAAATTTTGGAGATTCATTTGGAAATGCAGAAATATATTTAAAAAAAGATATAGAAAAATTAGGTCTAAATTTTAGGGGATTATATGGGATCAAGATGCCTGAAAACTATCTTATGCTTTTTGATTTAGATAATGATGAGAAAAATAGGGAGATTGTTTTAAAATCTAAAGATAAGTTAAATAAAATAAGTGAATATATAAAAAATAATGAGGATTTTCCAAAGAATAATAGCGGTTTTATTGGAAAATTTGAGTCAGGCTTAATAAACCCACTATTTTTTAAATTTATAGTTAAGGATAAGAAATTTTATTATAGTAAAAAATGCATTAAGTGTGGACTTTGCGAGAAGGTATGTGTATTAAATAATATCAGCTATGAAAATGGTTATCCAAAATGGAATGGAAACTGTACTCATTGTGCAGCTTGTATATGCAAGTGTCCAGCTTCAGCAATTGAATATGGAAATAAGACTTTAGGTAAAAAGAGATATCTATTAAAAAATTTATTTAATAAGTAATTAAATATTTTTCTTTTTGAGATAGAAAATTAATTATATAAAGTCTCAAATTAGATTTTTGAATATTCTTTATTTTAAGTAATCTAAAGATATTAGATATTGTTTTTATATTATTGAGGATGGTGTTAATTTACGAGTAAGAATTATACTAAAATTCTTTTTAAAGAAGAATTTTAAATCTATTAAACAAGAAAGATTTGCTAAATATAGCCTTTCTTGAAGCTTATATATCAAGATATGATTTAAGATATTTACTAAATGGTATAATTGCTTTATCTGATGGAGAAAAACCTTATCTTCCACTTAATCCATTATTAAAGATGAAGCTTGAAAAACTTATTAAGGGTACAGATATAGAAGAAATGCTTAAAGAATTCAATATTATTTAATCTTTTTAATTATTTAATTTAAATTAAAATAGAGACAATTTATTATTGTCCCTCAGAGTGTAGACAAAATCCAAAAACGCTTTTCCGACTGCAGAAACCCAAAAATTCTAAATCTCATAATCCTGTAAATCGCAAACTCACTAACGCTCAAACAGTTTGGTTTACGGGCGGATTATTTCAATTTAAATTTCTTACAATTTCTTTCGTATAAAGCGCTACCTTTTGGATTTTGCTACTTTGTCAACAACTTGAGTGGCAATGTATTATTGTCCCTATTTTTTATCTATAAATATAATTTCGTGAAGAAAAAATAATAGCGAATATTACCTATAAAACTCTATAACTAAGACAATTTATTTTAAAAAAATCAAATATATAAGTTATTAATAGGGAGTATAGCTTAACATAAAGATATAGAAAACTAAACTCCCTTAAATATTAAAGTAATCTTGATTAATATAAATTTAAGTATTAAAAAATTTAATTTATATTGTCTTTTTCAGAAGAATTTTCTTCTATGTGAAATCTAGTGTAGAAGGATGATTTTGTTGGCAAACATTTCTTTTTTAACTTCCTTTCTACCCCCTCTTTTATAAGAGTATAGATCATTACAAAAACAGGTATTCCTAAAAGCATTCCAACAAAACCAAATAGTGCATTTCCTATTAATATTGAAAAAATAATCCAAAAAGCAGAAACTCCAAGTGAGTCGCCATGAATTCTTGGAGAGATCAGATTTCCATTAACTTGTTGAACCACAAGAACTGCTATTAAGAACCATAGAGCTTTTATTGGACTTTGAAAAAGTATAATAATAGCTGATGGTATAGTTCCTAGCCAAGGTCCAATCCAAGGAATCATATTAGTAAAACCAAGAATTGTAGCTAATATTCCAGGATATTCTACTTTCATTATATTTAAAACTATAAAAAACGAAATACCTACTATAAGTGACACAAATCCTTGAGCAAAAATAAATTTCTTCATGATATCGTTCATTCTACTAGCTAGGTTAAAAAAAGAATTTGATTTTTCTACTGAAAATATAGAGTAAAAAATCATTTTAATTTGGGCTTTAAATTTATCTTTTTCAATTAATACATAGATAGAAATTATTATTGATATAATAATTGTCGTAATGGAAGATAATAAACTCGTTATTATACCTCCAAGCCTTGGAATTATAGAGGTAAAAATATTATCTAGGTTCATTGTAAAGTCATTAACTTTTTTTGTAATATTTGTATAGATAGATCTATCAATATTTAGCTTATCAGTTGTTTCATATAGCCAGTTTGTAGCAGTATTTGCATAGCTTGGTAAGTCTTTTATAAGTTTTGAGATTGAGTTTATAGTTTTTGGAATAAAAACTACAACCAAGGCTACAAAAATTACAATTATAAGTACATAAGTGAAGAGAATTGAAATAGATCTTGAGGACATAAATTTTTTTTCTCTAAAAAGCGGAATATGAGAAAATAATTTCCTTTCAAAAAGATTTGTTAATAGATTTAAAAAATATGCCAAGGCAAATCCTATTATAACAGGGCTTAAAACAGTTTTTAGTAGATTAAAAAAATCTAAAAACTTTTGGTAGTTTTTTACTAATTCTGAAAATATTATTGCTGCAGCAAGCACTATAAAAGCGTAAATAGCTATAGTTGTGTATTTTTTTTCTGGAATAAATTTCATTTTGCACCCACTTTATTTAGCTAGATTTAAGAAATTATTAATCTGTAAAATTTCTTTATTATATATTGTTTCAAAAGTATTATTTAAATTATCAAAATCATCGAAAATTATTGGCAGATAAGAATTTTTAATAAGTATAAAATTCATAAATAAAATAGATAATATTTTGTTTAAATTATATAGAGATTTCATATTATATATATTTTCTAAAACAAAAGCTGCAAGCTCTATAGGCTTTAATTTTGATTTTTGATCATAGTATAAATTTAAAAAGTTTTCAAAATCGAGTTTTCTCTTTTGCTTATTCATAAATAGTTCAGCCTCTGTATTTTTAGGTGCGTTTGAATTGAAAAATATATCATCATTATCGTAAAAGCTTAAAGTTTCTACAATTTTTTCTACTAGTGGGAAAGATATATCAAAATTTAAATTTTCTAAAAGAAATTCATAAGCTTTATTAATATTAAACACCTCAAATAGGTTAAAAATATTATTAGAAATAACAGACTCTTTATAAATAATTATTCTCTTAATTTCGTCTTTGTTTAACATGTTTTGATTTTGTTTTAAAGTTAGTGAAAGTTCAACCTTGAAAGAATTGCTAAAATCAATTCTCTTATCTATATCTATTTTTTCCTTTTCTAATTGTAAATCTTTTTTTAGTAAGTTTAAATCCATATTTTTGTCTCCTATTTGTTTAATCATTACTATTATATAACATTTTATAAAGAAGTTGTAATTTTATAATTGAAAATAAAATCAATAGGCTATTTATCATGATTATAATACTTTATTTCTTTTTTTGAATAAATTTCAAATAATTTATAATTTATTTAAATATGTTCAAGATTGAACTTGTTTTTTTAAATAATATATGCTACACTTAAATTAGCCTAAGAAATTAGGCTTTTTTTAAAATATTAAAAGTCAAAGAAAGTCAATATAAAAATTATTATGTAGGAGGAAAAATGAGCGGTTTATCTAATAGTATAGAAAATTTTTTAAAGGAACTTTTAAAAGAAGAAGGGGGTCTTATTGAATTTGGTAGAAATGATCTTGCAATTAGGTTTGACTGTGCTCCTTCTCAAATAAACTATGTACTAAAAACTAGGTTCACACCAGCCCAAGGATATTTTATTGAAAGTAGAAGAGGCGGTAGCGGATATATAAAAATAATTAAAGCTGATATTGATGAAGATACTGTTTTTAAAGATCTTTTAGATAAAAGTATAGGAGATAGAATTACAAAAAACAAGGCCCAGGATATAATTAAGGAGCTATATAATGATGAGCTAATAAGTAAAAATGAAGCTCTTCTTATGATCCATGCTACTGAAGACTATGCTCTTTCTAATGTATCTATGGATTTGAAGAATTATGTTAGATCAGATATTCTAAAAAATATGCTTTTAGTCTTTTTAAGGTAGGTGATTTTTTTGAAGTGTGATAAGTGCGGGAAAGATGCCAATATTGAAATTTTCTTAAAGGCAGATGGTATTGAAGAAAAACTTAATCTATGTTTTAATTGCTACTCTAATATGCTGAGTGAAAATCTTTCAAATACTGGGGAATTTAATCCTAACTATATGAAAGATTTAGCAAAAAGTATTTTTAATGCTATTTTGGATGAAGAAAAAAATCTTCAAGACAAGACTTGCCAAAATTGTGGATTAACTTTAAAAGATTTTTATAAAAATAAAAAGCTTGGCTGTAGTTCTTGTTATGAAGCTTTTCGAGATGAGATTTTAAAGTATTTATCTAAAGATAGTAAAACTTTAGAAAATAAATCTTATTTTAATCATAAAAACAATAACTTAGATGAAAAAATGAGTTTATTAGATTCAGAAAATTCAAATTCTAGTAGTATAAATGAAAAAGATTTATTAATTAGGCAAAAGAAGCTAGAGCTTGAAGCTGCAATAAAGGATGAGTATTATGAAAAAGCAGCTTACCTTAGAGATGAGATTAAGGCTCTAAAAGAGGAGGGTGAAAAATTAGATGGGAAAAGAGATTAATTCTGAGATTGTTCTTGGATCTAAATTAAGCATATCTAGGAATCTCAATGGATTTAATTTTACATCAAATCTTAACGATTCCTCTAGCTTAAGTATTCAAAAAAAAATAGAAAATGAAATTCAAAGAATTTTTAAGGATAAACTTAAGTGTATAAAATTATCTGAAATTGAAAGTCCTGAAATTTACTTTGAAGATGGATTAATAACTAGTGATTTATTATCTAATAGGGATTTTTCTTCGTTTTATATAAATGACAATAGGTCACTTATAATTTCAATTTTAGGAAGCGAACATTTTAAACTTGATATTTATTCAAATGATATGGATTTAGAAAAATTATTTTCTAGCAGCAAATCTCTAATTAATGAACTTGATCCAAGTTTAAAATTCTCTTATGATAATTATTTTGGTGCTCTTACTAGTGATGTTTCCATTACTGGCAATGCTATGAGAGCTGATCTTTATTTGCACCTTCCAGTATCTAAAAGATCTGGAATTTTAACTGAAATATTGAATGGTATCCAAATTGATGGTGTAAAAATTGAAGATATTAATGGGTCTAAGTCTCTTTCTGATTCTGCAATGTTTTCTATATATAATAGTAAAAATATTGGAATTAGCGAAGTAGACACTATAGATAATATTAAAAAGGTAGCTGATAAACTAATTAAAACTGAATCAAGTTTTAGAGAAACATTTTATGAAAAGTATAAATTATTTTTTGAAGATAAAATTTATAGAGGTCTTGGAACCCTAAAATATGCCAGAAGTATTGGTCTAGATGAAGCCTTATTAGAGATTTCAAATATTAGATTGGGTATTAGTTTAGGTGTCTTAAACTCTTATGATTATAAGATGCTTTTTGATTTAAGTAAAAATATTCAAAAGAACCATATACTTGCTTATAAAAAAGAATTCTGCCCTAATTTAAGTGAAAATGAAGCTAGGGCAAAATATATAAGAGATCATTTGTAAAGGAGGGCTTATATGGATAAAAATTATGGAAGTATTGATAGTATTATAAATAAAGCTAAAGAAGAAGCTTATAAATTGAAACATAATTATATAGGTACAGAGCATCTACTCCTCGCTCACATAACATCAAACGGAGTAGATGCTATGGCACTTCAAAACGCTGGAGTTGACTACGATGTTATAAAAAATTTTGTTATCTCAAATATAGGATATGGAGAGGCACTTATGCCACCAGCATCTCTTTCTCCTAGGGTTAAAAAAATAATAGATAATGCTAGAATTATTGCTAGAAAATTTGGCCATAACTATGTTGGTCAAGAGCATCTATTAATTTCACTTATGGAAGATAGAGACTCTTTTGCCTATGTTCTTTTAACTCTTTCAGGTGTTCATCCTACAAGAGTTATTGAAGAGCTTGCTAAAATAATGGGATTTAAAAATTCTAAGGATGAGGATTCAGCTATGGGAGATGAGGATGAGAATACTGAGGTAAAATTTGTTAAAGATTTAAATAGTTTTGCTGAAGATGGAAAAATTGACCCTGTTATTGGTAGACAAAAAGAAATTGAGAGAATAATTCAAGTTCTTTTAAGAAGAACCAAGAATAACCCTGTTTTAATTGGTGAACCAGGAGTGGGAAAAACTGCAATTGCTGAAGGATTGGCCCAAAGAATTGTCGAAAAAGATGTACCTGAAATAATAAAAGATTATAGAATCTTAAGTTTAGATATGGGTTCTTTAATTGCTGGCACAAAGTATAGGGGGGATTTTGAAGAAAGGCTAAAAAATCTTACCGAAGACTTAATCAAGATGGATAATACTATTCTATTTATAGACGAGATTCACAATGTGATTGGAGCTGGTGGTGCAGAAGGAGCTATGGATGCTTCAAATATTCTAAAACCTTTATTAACTAAGGGCCAGCTACAAATAATTGGAGCTACTACTATAGATGAGTATAGAAAGCATATTGAAAAGGATAAGGCGTTTGAAAGAAGGCTTCAGCCGATAATGGTTGATGAGCCTACGGTATCGGATACAATTTCTATTTTAAAAGGAATTAGGGACAAGTATGAAGCTCATCACAAAGTTGAAATTACAGATGAAGCGATTGTAGCAGCTGCAGAGCTTTCATCAAGATATTTAACTGATAGATTTCTTCCTGATAAGGCAATTGACCTTATTGATGAGGCCGCATCAAAAATAAGAGTTAAAAATTATATTCCACCAAAAGATAAAAAAGCTTTAGAGAATAAGATTGATATGGTAGTTCAGGAAAAAGAACAGGCAATAACTTTGCAAGAATTTGAAAAGGCGGCTGAAAAAAGGGATGAAATAAAAGAGTTAAGGAAAGAACTTGAAGAGTTAGAAAAGGGTTGGTCAAAAGAAAAAAACAATAAAGATTTAAAAATAGGTTATAATGAAATCGCCCAAATTGTATCAGATTGGTCAAATGTTCCTGTAAATAGGATGACTGGAGAAGAAAAGTCAAAATATTTAAACTTAGATAAAAAACTAAAAGAATTCATAATTGGTCAAGATGAGGCGGTAGAATCTATTTCAAAGGCTATAAAAAGAGCTAGAGTCGGACTTAAAGATCCAAACAAGCCAGTAGGTTCATTCATCTTTGTAGGCCCTACAGGAGTTGGTAAAACATTTTTGGCAAAATCTCTAGCTAAGGTTCTTTTTGGAGACGAAGATGCTATTATTAGGATAGATATGAGTGAGTATATGGAAAAACATTCTGTGGCAAGATTAGTTGGCTCTCCTCCAGGATATGTTGGTTTTGATGAAGGTGGACAGCTTACAGAAAAAGTAAGAAGAAAACCTTATTCGGTTGTACTTTTTGATGAAATTGAAAAAGCACACCCAGATGTTTTTAATATGCTTCTACAAATTCTGGATGAAGGAAGACTTACAGACTCAAAAGGTAAAACTGTAAATTTCAAGAATACAATTATTGTTTTAACATCAAATGTTGGGGCAGACTTACTTGATAAAAAGTCCACTCTAGGATTTGGAACATTAAATGATGAAGATAAGACTGAATATGAAAGAATTGTATCTGTTGTAGATAGGGAACTTAAAAATACATTTAAGCCCGAATTTTTAAATAGAATTGACGATATAGTTGTATTTAACAGTCTAAATTTCGATGCTACAAAAAAAATTTCCAAGCTTTTACTTGACAAAATGATTGAAAAGATTTCTAAAATAGGACTTTGTGCAAAGTATAGTGAAAATATAATTAATTATGTCGCCGATAAGGGATATGACAAGACTTATGGAGCAAGGCCAATAGAAAGATTTATTAGAAATAAAATAGAAGATACACTTTCTGAAAAAATTCTTATGGGTGAAATTAAAAATAATAGTTTATATATTGATATTAAAGACGACGAAATAATATTTGAAGAAGAAAAGGATTATGAAGAGGTTAAATAACCTCTTCAAGGTTTTTTAAAATGAAAATTAAAAAGGAATATATTTGCAAAGAGTGTAACTATAAGACTAATGGCTGGATGGGAAGATGCCCAAATTGTGGAGCTTGGGATTCTATTGAAGAGAAAATCCTATCAGATGAGAATAAAAAAACTTTTTCTAGATCCGATAAAGGAAAATCTAATAATGATATTAAAAAATTAAAAGATATAAAAATCGAAGGAAATGAAAGATATTTATCAGGAATATCTGAGTTTGATAGGACTATTGGTCTAGGCTTAGTAAAAGATTCAGTCACAATACTTACAGCTGTTCCGGGAGCAGGCAAGTCAACACTTATTCTTGAACTATCCATTTGCTATGCTAGTAAAGGATTAAAAGTTTTATATATATCAGGAGAAGAATCAGCATCTCAAATTAAATCTAGAGCTCTGAGGATAAATTCTAAGCTGCCTGAGAGTATTTGGATTGTTTCTACATCAATTCTTGATGATGGATTAAATGCCATAGAAGAAATTGATCCAGATATTATATTTTTAGATAGTATTCAAACTGTAAGGCTTTTAGAATTTAATTCTAAGACAGGGTCTCCTGTTCAAACGGTGGAATGTACTTCAAAAATAATTGACATCTGCAAAAATCCACTAAGGCCCAGAGCTTGTATAATGGTTGGACACATGACTAAGAACGATGAAATGGCTGGGCTAAGAACTCTTGAACACATGGTGGACACTGTAATTATTTTAAGAGAGGACTTGGATCAAAATTTAAGAATGCTATATTCAACCAAAAATAGATTTGGTAGAAGTGGAGAAGTAGGGATTTTTAGAATGCAGGAAAATGGTTTAAAAGAAGTTTTAGATCTTTCAAGTGAATTTTTAAATGATAAAGATAAACCACTAGAAGGATCCTCTATTTCAATTATAAAAGAAGGTTCTAGAAATATTGCAGTAGAAATTGAGTCGCTTGTAAGTAAATCGTTTGACTCCTACCCTCTAAGAACGTGTGATCAAATGTCCAAGGATAGACTATTAATTTTAACTGCTATCTTAGAAAAAAGAGCATTTTTACAACTATATGATAAAAATATTGTTGTAAAATCAAGAGGAGGTTTAAGCTTAAGAAACGAAGAAGCTGATCTTGGAATTTTGATTGCGATTAGTTCCTCATTACTTGAAATTAAGATTTCTCCTAGATGGGCATTTATTGGAGAGGTTGGCCTTACTGGAGAGCTTAAAAAAATTAGAGATGCTAATAAAAAAATTGAAGAACTTGACAGAATGGGATTTAAAAAAGTTTTTGTTCCAAAGGGGACATCTACTAATTTACGATCTTCAACAAAAATTGAAATTTTAGAATTTGAAAATTTTGTCCATGTTCTTGATTATTTAAAAAATACTCAAGGGAAAAATTCTTGACATTAAAAGCATATTTATATATAATATAAGCTTTACTTAATTTATCACTTAGTTTATAATTATAGTAGGAATATTTATAATATAAAAGGGGTGAGTATATTGTTCAAGATAGGCGACAAGATAGTCTATCCTCTCCATGGGGCTGGAGTTGTTGAAGATATTGAAGAAAAGGAAGTCCTTGGAGAAGTAAGGAAATATTATATCTTAAGGATGCCAATTCATAGTATGAAGATTTCAGTTCCAGTAGATATGATTGGTGAAATGGGCGTTAGGGAAATATTTAACATGGACAAGTACCCGCTAATTATTGAGATATTAGAAGGAAAATCTTCCTCTATGCCTGATAATTGGACTCAAAGGTACAAGGAAAATCTTGATAAGATTAAAACAGGTGACATTGAAGAAATTGCTATTGTAGTTAGAAATCTATCTATTAGAGAAGACAATAAAGGATTATCTACTGGTGAGAAAAAAATGCTAAATAGTGCTAAAAAAGTGCTAGTTTCAGAAATTGTTATGGCTACTGGAAAAGATATTGACGAAGTTTATGAAATCATAGATAATGCTATATATAATTTTAAAGATTCTTAGTTGAGAAAGAGGAGATGCTAATGTGTTAAAGAAAATTTTACGTTTTGTGATAGCTTTATTAGGAGGAGTCTTAGGATTCTCTCTTAATTTAGCACTATCACATTCAGGTATTATTAATTTTAGGGGCTATTTAAATATTTTTGCAAAAATTGGTTTTTCATTAATTTTTGCAATTTTGTTTTATTTAATTACGCCAACTTTAATAAAGGGTTTAGAAAAATTAGTTACTAAAATGGAGCTTGAGTTATCAAGAGTTCCTGCTAGAGATGTTGTATTTGGAAGCTTTGGACTTATTTTTGGACTTATTTTATCTTATTTTATTTCTCTTCCTATAAAGGATATCCAAATACCATATATTAGCGGTATATTTAGCCTCATTATAACTATTGTTCTCTACATCGTATTAGGATATTTGGGAATTAAATTCGCTTTAAAAAGTTCATCCGAACTTGTAGGTTTTATTGGAAAATCTAATAAGGAAGAAAAGAATAAAAATCAAGCTAAGGATAATAGAAGTATAAGACTACTTGATACCTCATCTATTATTGATGGTAGGATTAAGAAAATTATTGAACTTGGCTTTTTGGATGGTAAGCTTTTAGTTCCAAATTTTGTTCTTTTGGAGCTTCAAAATATTGCAGATTCATCTGATGATATAAGAAGAACAAAAGGTAGGAGAGGACTAGATATTTTAGATGAACTTAAAGAAAATAAGTCTGTTAATATAAGTATGACTGATAAGGACTATAAAGATATAAAAGAGGTTGACACAAAACTTATGAGGCTAGCAAAAGAACTTGGAGCTTCGATTATAACTACTGATTATAATTTAAATAAAGTTTCTCAACTTCAATCAATAAAGATATTAAATATCAATGAACTTGCCTTGAGCCTAAAACCTGATGTATTACATGGAGAGCATATAAGCGTTGAGGTTGTAAAAGAGGGGAAGGAGCATAATCAAGGGCTTGCTTATTTAGATGATGGAACTATGATTGTTGTAGAAGATGGGAAAAATTATATAGGTAAAAGAGTAGACACAGTTGTTACATCCATATTACAAACTGCTGCTGGCAAGATGATCTTTGTAAGGGTTGATGAGTAAATTATGTATAATGGAGAAAAGATATATGCTATAATTACTGCTGCTGGGTCTGGTAATAGGATGGGAATGAAAACTCCAAAACAGTTTATTGAAGTAAATAATATTCCTATAATTGAAAGGACCTTAAATAAATTTTATGATCTAAATATTTTTGATAAAATATTTCTTGTTATCAGACAAGAAGATAAGAAATTTATTGAAGAAAATTTATCTAAAAAGTTCAGGGATATTCAGATAATAATTGGAGGAAAAACTAGAGAGGAATCTACTTTCAATGCAATTAAGCTTCTAGATGACGATGGAATTTCTGTTTTTCACGATGGAGTTAGGCCATTTGTATCAAAAGATGATATTATTAGGGCTTTGGATTTTTTTAAAGGAAAAAATGCGGTAGTTTTTGCTGTTAGAGAAAAAGATACTGTTAAAGTAGTCGATAATATGAAAGTTATATCTTCACCAGCTAGAAAGAATATTTTTAGGGTTCAAACACCTCAAATTTTTAGTAATAAGATTATTAAAGAAGCTTACAATAAATTTTATGGTAAAATTGAAGCGACTGATGATTCTATTTTTGTTTCAAAGCTTGGAGAAGAAGTATATATTTATGAGTCAAATTATAATAATATCAAAATAACTACTCCTGAAGATCTTTATTTGGCAGATTTAATTGCAAAAGAGGAGGATTATTATGAGAATAGGTAATGGTTATGACGTTCATGAGTTTAAAGAAGGTAGAAAGCTTATTTTAGGTGGAGTAGAAATTCCTTATGATAAGGGACTTTTAGGTCACTCTGATGCAGACGTTTTAGTGCATGCTATTATGGATTCTATGCTTGGAGCACTTGCATTAAGGGATATTGGTTACCAATTTTCAGATACGGATAATAAGTATAAAGATATTTCTTCTCTGTTGCTTTTAGAGAAAGTAAATAGTATGATATTGAAGAAGGGGTATAGGATAGAAAATATTGACTCTATCATTGCTTGTCAAAGCCCAAAATTAAAAAATTATATTGATAAGATGAGAGAAAAAATTTCCAATATACTTGAAATAGAAATAGATAGAGTCTCAGTTAAGGCTACAACTACTGAAGGACTGGGATTTGTAGGAAAAAAGGAGGGCATAGAGGCATACAGTGTATGTCTTCTAAAGGAAATAGGAGGAAATTATGACTAGATATTTTTTTACATCTGAATCTGTAACTGAAGGACATCCAGATAAAATCTGTGATCAAATATCAGATGCGATTTTGGATGAATTATTAAGAAAAGATAAAAATGCAAGAGTTGCATGCGAAACAACTGTTTCAACTGGACTTGTAATGGTTATGGGAGAAATTTCTACAAGTGCTTATGTAGATATTCAAAATATTGTTAGGAACACAGTTAGAGAAATTGGATATACAAGAGCTAAATATGGATTCGATGCTGAAACATGTTCAGTTCTTACAGCTATAAATGAGCAGTCTCAAGATATAGCTTTAGGGGTAGATAAGTCATTTGAAGCGAAAAGCGGAGCTAGTGATAGATATGATGAAATTGGAGCTGGAGATCAAGGCATAATATTTGGATACGCTTCAAATCAAACAGATGAGTACCTACCACTTCCAATATATTTAGCTCACAAACTTACAAAAGGTTTAACAAAGCTAAGAAAAGATGAAGTTTTAAATTATCTAAGACCAGATGGGAAAAGTCAAGTTACAGTCGAGTATGATAATTATAAACCTGTTAGAGTTGATTCAGTAGTTGTTTCTACTCAGCACTCACCAGAAATAGATACAGAAAGTTTAAGAAGTGATATAAAAGAAAAGTTAATTAAAAAGATAATTCCAGAAAATCTAATTGATGAGAATACTAAGTATTATATCAATCCAACTGGTAGATTTGAAATTGGTGGACCAATGGGAGACTCTGGACTTACTGGAAGAAAGATTATTGTCGATACTTATGGCGGCTTTGCAAGAAATGGTGGAGGAGCTTTTTCTGGAAAGGATCCAACTAAGGTTGATAGATCTGCAGCCTATGCAGCTAGATATGCTGCTAAAAATATGGTAGCCGCAGGACTTTCTGAAGAACTTGAAATTGGCCTTTCATACGCTATTGGGGTTGCTAGACCACTTTCAATATATGCAGAAAGTTTTGGTACAAGTAAGTTTACTAATGAAGAACTTGTAAAAATTATTGAAGAAAACTTTGATTTAAGACCACTTGCTATTATAGAAAAGTTTGATTTAAAAAGACCTATTTACAAACAAACAGCTGCTTATGGTCACTTTGGAAGATCCGATCTTGATCTTCCTTGGGAAAAATTAGATAAAGTTGAAGATCTTAAAAAATATCTAAAGTAAAATTCAGGGGGGAATATGGCAACTTTAAGAAGAAGCTTAGCAATTGATTTGGGGACGGCTTCGGTTTTAGTTTATGTAAAAGGTAGAGGAGTTGTTTTAAATGAACCATCTGTTGTTGCCATGGATGCTTTTACTGGTAAGATATTGGCAGTTGGATCTAAAGCGAAAAAAATGCTTGGGAGAACTCCTGGTAATATAATTGCAACAAGACCCATGAAGGACGGAGTAATTGCAGATTACAATTCTACTGAAAAAATGCTTAAATATTTTATAGAAAAATCTATTGGAAAATCTCTAATTAGGCCAGATGTTATAATTTGCGTTCCAAGCCAAATAACTCCTGTACAAAAAAGAGCTGTGCTTCAGGCATCAAGAAAAGCTGGAGCAAATAGAACATATCTTATAGAAGAGCCTCTTGCAGCTGCTATTGGAAGCGGAATAGATATTTCAGATCCAGGTGGTCATATGATAATTGATATTGGTGGTGGTACAACTGATGTTGCAGTTATTGCTATGGGTTCTATAGTTATCAATAAGTCTATTAATATTGCTGGAGACGAGCTTGATGAAGCAATTATGTCATATATTAAAAACAAATATAATATGC
Organism: Citroniella saccharovorans; assembly: GCF_035481615.1. NCBI lineage: Bacteria > Bacillati > Bacillota > Tissierellia > Tissierellales > Peptoniphilaceae > Citroniella > Citroniella saccharovorans. Next base: position 1,147,914 of record NZ_JAYKOT010000003.1, on the reverse strand, counting down.
TAATTGGAGAAAGAACAGCAGAAGATATTAAAATTTCTTTATCTGATGTAGAAGATATTCAAAACACAGATAAATTATTTGAAATAAGAGGAAGAAGTTTAATTAATGGATTACCAATGCAGGTTTTTGTAACTCCACTTGATGTTTTAGAAGCCTTGGAATCTCCAATAAATGAAATAATTAATGCATGCTATTATGTTTTAGATAAAACTCCTCCTGAAATCGCTTCAGATCTTTTTTGAAAAAGGAGCTATTATGACTGGTGGGGGATCTCTTGTAAAGGGACTTTCTCAAAGAATAATGGATAGAATTGGGATTGATGTTAAAGTTTCAGAAGAAGCTATTTCAGCTGTAGTTAAGGGAACTGGGAAGGCTCTTTCATGGATTAGTAAATTGGAATCGGATAATCAGTCTTATGAAGATGCTAGAAGACAAATATTAGAGGAAAAACAAAGATTAAGGAGAAGCTATTAGCTTCTCCTTTTTAAATATTATAAATTTTTGTTTTTTAAAACTATTAGTTATCTAGAAATTTAAATCAGCTTTATTTTAGGATTTTTTTCATGAGCACTGTACCAGTAACTTTTATTTTATGTGTCATGTAAGTTACACCTCTTTTATTATTTGGGTTAAAATTTTCTAAAACATCTTTATAAAGCAAAAAGACTCTATCTTTAAAAGCTGTTGTAGAAAATTTAGTGCTAGATTTTTTAGCGTTTTCTCCCATTTTTATTCTTAAACTATCATCATCAAGGAGTTTTTGGCATTTAATTGAAAAGTCTTCTTCATTTTCAAATATAAATCCATTGTATCCATCTTCAATAACACCATCTATAGCATCATCTTTTAGACAAATTTCAACTAAGCCATTTGCTAGGGCTTCTATATAAGTAAGTCCTTGAGTTTCACTTTTTGATGCACATGCAAAAATATCTGCAAGCCTATAATATTTTGTAACTTCTTCTGGCTTAACTAGACCTGTAAATATAACCTTATTTTCAAGATCTAATTCTTTTGTAAGTTTTTTTATTTCATCTATATATGGACCTGATCCTACTATCATAAAAACAAAATCATCCCTATGAGATAGACTTGATTTAATATATTTTAATAAAAGATCTATATTTTTTCTCTCTGGCAACCCTACCAAGTGAAAGAATTATTTTTTTATTTTTATCTATATTAAAACTTTTTCTTAAATCTTCAAGTTCTTCACTAGGAAGATTCTTATTATATTTATCTAAATCAATTCCAGTTGGAATTACTTTTATTTTTCCATATACTTTAGCATTTTCAAGTGATTTTTTAACCTTGTTTGTTGGTGCAATTATAGCGTCGCAGTCTCTTAATCTAACCCTCATATAATTTTGCACAATAAGCCTACCAACTGTTTCAGATGGTATTACATATTTTGTATAGTATTCATAGAGTGTATGATAGGTGTGAATTAAGGGAGCACTAGATTCAATTGCGATTTTATAGGCAAAATAGTAAGTAAAGAACTCGCACTGAGAATGAACAATGTCAGGTTTCCACTCTATGAGTTTTTTTAATATTCTACTATTTATAGCGAAAGTAGCTCTAAGGTCAGGATAAAATTTAATTCCAAAAGATCTCACAAAATAGAAGTCTCCATCAACATAGGATTCATCTTTTTTTGAAAGAGTAAGAATTCTCACATCATGACCGTCTTTTTTTAATTCATTATACAGATTCATTATTGAAACTACTACACCGTTGATATTTCCAATGGACCAATCAGAAGTTAATAAAATTTTCATTATATCCTCCTAAATTTAAGTAACTCAATTCTATCATACATAATTATATTATTTCAAGCTTGAATTTATTTTTACAATATTATGGGTATATAATATATGTAAAATATTTATTGGAGTGATGTATATGAAATGGGAAAATAGAAGATCAAGTTCTAATATAGAAGATAGACGCGGCTCTGGTGGTAGACTAGGCGGGCTTGGAGGCATTAGGCTTTCGGGAGGAGCAATGGTTCTTTTAGCCGTAGCCTATTTATTATTTGGAGGAAAACTTAGCAGCTTACCTTATATATTAAGTGGAGTTCAAAGTCAAAGTCAATCTACAAATATTATAAGTGACGAAGATTTTTCAGACAGTGAAGATATAAAAAAATTTACTGGGGTTGTGCTTGCAGACACAGAAGATGTATGGAATGAAAAATTTAAAGAAATTGGAAAAACTTACGAGGAGCCAAGCTTAGTTATTTATTCTGGAGGAATTAAATCTGGATGCGGAGTATCTTCTTCTGCCGTTGGCCCATTTTACTGTTCAGCTGATGAGAAAATATATATTGACCTCAGTTTTTATAATACAATGAAAAGGGATTTGGGGTCAAAGGGAGATTTTGCCTTTGCCTATGTTATAGCCCATGAAATTGGACATCACGTTCAAAACCAACTTGGAATTTTAAATGATGCTCACAGACAAATGGCCTCTAGCTCAAAAAAGGTAGCCAATGAAATATCTGTAAGATTGGAACTTCAAGCCGATTATTTTGCTGGAGTATTTGCAAGATATGTTCAGGATAAGGGATATTTGGAAAAAGGGGATATAGAGGAGGCTATGGAAGCAGCTAGGTCAGTTGGAGATGATACTTTACAAATGAAAAATACAGGTACAATAAATCCTGATAGTTTTACTCATGGAACTAGTGAAGATAGAATGAAATGGTTTAATAAGGGATTTGAATATGGAACTATTGAGGATGGAAATACATTTTAATTGTTTTTTAAGCTAGTCAATTGACTAGCTTTTGCAAAGAAAAGATTACTTTAAATAAATAATTTAAGCAGTTGTATTATTTAGATATGTTATTAACTTTAATAAAAGGAGAATTATGCAATCAGAATTTAATATAGAGGGAATGACCTGTGCATCTTGCCAGGCTAGAATTGAAAAAGCAGTAAAAAATTTGGACTCAGTAGAATTTGTAGCTGTTAATCTTCTTACTAATAAAATGACCGTAAGGCATAAAAATTCTAGTGATATTGAGAAGATAATTGAGGCATGCGAAGCAGCTGGGTATGGGGCAAGTTTAGCTTCAAAAGAGATTACAAAAGAAAAACAAAATGATATCAAAAGTGATAAGAAATTAAAGTCTAAAAAAATTCGTCTTATTTTTTCTATTTTACTTATGCTTATTTTAATGTATATAGCTATGGGGGAAATGCTGGGACTAAAATTACCATTTAATTTTGAAAAAATTGAAGCTTCTGGACTTTTTGCACTAAGCCAAATGTTAATATCAGCAATTATTATGTTAATAAATTATGAATATTTTACAAGAGGATTTAAGGCTATTTTTTATAAAAATCCAAATATGGATTCTTTAATAGCGCTTGGTTCTTCCGCTTCTTTTATATATAGTGTATATGTTTTATTTAAAATCTTGGATAGTCTGATGTATATGGACTTTAATAGTGTAAGCCATTTAAGACACTCACTATATTTTGAGTCAGCTGCAATGATTCTAACTTTAATAAGTATCGGTAAATATTTAGAAGATAAAAGCAAGCACAAGGCTACTAAGGCAATTAGAGACCTTATGGATTTAGCTCCAAAATTTGCAGTTAGAATTGTAGATGGAAGGGAAGAAAAAGTTTCTGTAGATGACTTAAGAGTTTCCGATATAATTTTAATAAAGCCTGGAGAAAAGGCCCCAGTTGATGGGATAGTTATGGAAGGTGGATCAGATGTTGACACCTCAAGTATTAGCGGTGAATCTCTTCCGATTTATAAAAAAGTTGGAGATAGAATTATTTCATCTAGTATTATTCTTACTGGAACTGTTAAGTTAAAGGCTGAAAAAGTTGGAAGCGATACTGAGATTTCAAAGATTATCAGGCTAGTTGAAGATGCGAACCAAACTAAAGCACCCATTGCGAAATTAGCTGATAAAGTTTCTGGAATTTTTATTCCAATTGTAATACTAATCTCATTAGTAACCTTCTTAATCTGGAATATAATTGGAATTGGCTTTGAAAAGTCTTTAATATATGCAATTTCGGTTTTAGTTGTATCATGCCCTTGTGCACTAGGACTAGCAACACCAGTTGCAATAATGGTTGCTACAGGTAAGGCTGCAAGAAATTCTATTTTAATCAAATCAGGTCAAAGCTTAGAAAGTATTGGTAAAACAGATCTAGCAATTTTTGACAAGACAGGTACTATAACTTATGGATATCCAGCTGTTACTGATATTTTAGAAATAAAAGAAACAAATGGAGAGTTACTAAAGTTAGCTGCTTCACTTGAAAAACATTCTGAGCATCCAATTGCAAAAGCTGTTGTAGATGAATATATGAAATCATCAGATAGTTTTTATAAAATAAACAACTTTAGGAATTTAAGTGGAAGCGGGATAATAGGAGAGATAGAAGGGAAAAAATATTTTTTAGGCAAGATATCAAGTCTTGAAAATAGGGCTAATTATAAAGAAGCTTCTAAGCTTATGAATGACTTATCAAGGGATGGGAAGACCGTTATGGGACTTGCAGATGATAGTGAGATTTTGGGACTAATTGCTGTAATAGACCTCATAAAACCATCCTCTAAAGAGGCTATTGAAAGTCTTCAAAATATGAAGATAAAAGTTTTGATGCTTACAGGGGATAATTTTAATACAGCTAGCAAGTTTGCAAGAGATTTAAATATAGAAGAATTTAAGGCAGATGTTCTTCCAAGTGACAAGGAAAGATATATTAATTCAAAAAATGAAGAAGGTTATAATACCTTGATGGTTGGAGACGGAATAAATGATGCACCTAGCTTAGCTAGGGCAAAGTCTTCAATTGCTATAGGATCTGGAACTGATATAGCTGTTGAATCTGCTGATATGGTAATTTTAAATAATAATTTACTCGATGTTGTAAATGCAATAGGCTTAAGTAAAGCTACTTTAAGAAATATTAAAGAAAATTTATTCTGGGCCTTCATTTATAATATTATTCTAATACCAATCGCAGCAGGAGCTTTTTCTAGTTTTGGGATTGTACTAAATCCAATGTTAGGGTCTTTAGCGATGAGCTTATCATCTCTTTTTGTTGTTGGCAACGCTCTTAGGTTAAACAATTATAAGATGCTTCATAAGTCTATGAAAGAACAAATTGAAGAAAGAGACAAAAAATACAATTTAAAAAACATAGAAAATGATAAAGATCAAATTAAAATTAATAAAAAAATTGAAGGAGAAAAGGGAAAAATGAAAAAAACTTATACTGTTGAAAATATGATGTGCGACCATTGCAAAAAAACTGTAGAAAAAATAGCTTTAAATACTAAAGACGTAGATAAGGCTGAGGTTACATTAGATAAAAAAGAGCTTTATATCGAATTTAATGATTCATTTAGAGAAGATGAGTTAGTTAATTCTATTAATGAAGCTGGTTATAAAGTAATAAAATAAAATTCATTGTTTATTGGAAAATTCTAGAAAATTATTAGTAAATTTTATTTTAATTGAAATCCTTCAAACAAATTAGAAATATGAATACAAAGACAAAGTTAATTTATATCTTAAAAAACATAAAATATTTATTCAATATATTTAAAAAAAATTAAAAAAATATTAAATATATTTATTTTAATATAAGTCTTCTAAAATATATGTTTTTGTGTTAATATATAGCTAGGAGGAGATTGTATGAAGGCTAAAGAGTTATTTCCAATTTTAATCGGCTTTATTTGCATGTTTGTTTTAAGTGCTGGTTTAGATATAAATTTTTTCTTAAGTATGATTTTATCTTTTTTAGCATATCAAAAAGCTAAGAGTACGATGATTAAGATGGATCAGAAGAAAAAAATGCTAGAGGAAAATAAAAGAATAGATGAGATGAAAAAGAAAGAATTAGAAGAAATAGAAAGCTTTAAACAAATGTTTAAAGACTCTGATGAATTGGCGCTTATGAATAAGGCTTATGAAGACTTAAACACAATAAATAAAGTTTATATTAAGACAAAAGATTTAGAAGTAAAATCTCTTCTAAAGGATGTTTTCCAAACTTCCTACAGTATTTTCAATCACTTAAAAGACAATCCAAATAAGATTAATAGGTCAAGAAAATTTTTTGATCACCATTTAGAAACTGCGAGCAAGGTAAGCAGGACTTATCAGATGTTTTTAGATAAAAACATTTCTGATACAAAAAAATTAGAAGCTAGAGATAATACTATTAAAGCTTTAAAGTCTTTAGATGTTATACTCAAAAACTTTTTAGAAAGCCTATTTCAAAACGAATTTTTAGATATTGAATCTGATATTAAAGTTTTAGAATCACTAAAAAAAGAAAAATTATAATAACATCTGAAAGGAGATTTATATGAATCAAAATGAGATTACACTTGACGCTTTGAGAAAAAAGAAGCTGCAAACTGAAATTGAAGAAAGTAAGCAAGTTGAAGAAGTAGAGGAAATAAATAAAAAGGTAGAGACGATTTCTGAAGAAGATAGAAATAAAATAAATTCACTTAAAACCAATATAAATCTTCTTGACTCTGAAGTTTCTACAACTTATGGTGTAGCCGCACAAAAAAATCTTTCTACATTTTCTGATACAATTTTAAACAATATCAGAACTAAGGATACAGGGGAAGTCGGCGAATTAATGACTGACCTTATGGAGAAGGTTAGTTCCTTAGATATTGAAAACATTGGTGAAAAAAAAGGATTTTTAGATAATATTCCTTTTGTCAAGGATATTCAAAGATCAATCGATAAACTTATGGGTAAGTATGATATTGTTGAAGTTCAAATAGATAAGATTGAAGGAAAGCTAGACAGTGCAAGAATTGGACTTTTAAAAGATATATCTATGTTCGACTCTCTCTATGAGAAAAATTTGGATTATTTTAATGAACTTCAGCTCTATATAGTTGCAGGGGAAGAAAAATTAAAAGAAACTAGGGAAAATGAGCTTCCAAGATTAAGACAAGAAGCTATAGACTCTGGAGAACCAATGAATGCACAGCTAGTAAATGATTTTGAAGAGAGCCTTAATCGTTTTGAAAAAAAATTATATGATCTTAAGCTTAGTAAAACCTTAGCTATTCAAACTGCTCCTCAAATAAAACTAATTCAAAATAATGATAAGCTTCTAGTAGATAAAATTCAAACAGCAATTTTAAATACCATCCCTCTGTGGAAATCACAAATGGTAATAGCAGTTGGACTAAATAAGCAGCAAGAGGCATTAAAAATGCAGTCTCAAGTATCAGAAACTACAAATAAACTACTTATGAAAAATAGTGAGCTTATAAAATCCAATACTATTGGAGTTGCTAAGGAAAGTGAAAAGGGAATTGTTGAGATAGAAACACTTAAGAAGGTAAATGAAGACCTTATATCTACAATTAGCGAGACAATTCAAATTCAAAAAGAAGGTAGACAAAAGAGGATTCAAGCTGAAGCACAGCTTAGGGAACTTGAAAATAAACTTAAGGAATCACTTCTTGAAAGTGTAAACTCTAGAGCTGATGTAGGAGAAGAACAAAATAATAATTCTTATGATAGATTAGTATAAAAAATAAAAATTCAAAAGATGTTAAACCTGGATAAATTATCCAGGTTTTTTATTTTTGATAAAATTTACTAATAATTTATCTAAATTCACTTATTTTTATCTAAATTGAATTTAGCCCTTGTAATTATAAATTTTTAAATGAGTTTTTGAGCCTATAAAAATTAATTCTTAAAACCCCCAAAATCAACAATCTTTTCTTGTATTTTTACATAAATAAGATTACTAATTGATAATAATTAACAGAATAAATAATTTATTATGAAAAGGTAAAACGAAAAAAATATTTTAATAAATTCTATTGTAATATTTGGACATTTATGGTATAAAATAAGTATAGACTAATATAAGTGCGAGGAATTTTATTTTGTTGGTCTATAGCTTTTTTTCAGGAGGGGGAAAGAAGCGAGCGAGATTATTAAATATATTTTTGAAAGGAGAAAATGTATGAGATTTAAGAAAACATTATTATCAATTCTCTTAGTTACTTCTTTATTTTCTGCTACAGCTTTTGCTAGTCAAAAAGTACAGCTTCCAGCAAATGAAATAACTAAAAATTTAGAGATTGATAAAGCACCTATTAATCCTGCTTTTAAAGCAGTTAGGTCTTCAAGAATTACTGACAAAAGATTTGGGCTAAAAGAAGCTACAGCCTATATCAACACAAATTATGATTTACTTTACGAAGAAAACGACAAGCCAGATCCTTTTGGTAGAGTGGGAGCTCCTGGAATTCCTGCTAGATTTGACCTTAGAGAACATAATAGAGTTAGTCCTATGAAGGATCAAGGTCCGAATGGATCATGTTGGGCTTTTGCAACTTATGGATCAGCAGAGTCTGTGCTTCTTCCAAATGAACTTAGAGACTTTTCTGAAAAGAATTTAAGAAACACTCATGGCTTTGACTATGCTCCAGACCAAGGAGGAAATAGAGATATAGCTGCAGCTTATCTATCTAGATTTAGCGGTCCAATTGATGAAAGAGACGAGCCTTATTCTCCATACGATTTCAGATCACCTAGTGGTTTAAGACCAGTTAAGGAATTAAAAGAAGCAATTTACATCCCAGATGTTAACAATAATAGAGATCGTGATATTTTAAAAGAAAATATTATGAGATATGGTGCTTCTTATACTACAGTTTGTGGAAATGATGCTTATACTAATTTTAATACTATGGGTCTTTATAATCCTGGATATGGTTATGCAAACCATGCGGTAACAATTGTAGGTTGGGATGACAATTTCAGCAGATACAATTTTGGAATCACACCTCCAGGAGATGGAGCATGGATTGTAAAAAACTCATGGGGAACTAACTGGGGAAGAATGGGAGGATACTACTATGTATCTTACTATGATAGATTTATTGCTAGGAACAATACTATATTTGTATTAAAATCAAAGGACAATAGCAAATCTGTATGGTACCATGACCCACTTGGAATGACTAATAGTATAGGTAATGGTCAAACAGGTTATTTTTCAAATGTATTTGGACCTGTTAATAGAGATAGTGTAATTTCTGAAGTAGGATTTTTTGTACCTTCCAACAATGCTTCCTACGAAGTTTATGTAAATACAAATATTGGACAAAATAGCGGATTTAACAATAGAGTTTTAGTAGCAAAAGGTACTTCAACTTTTGCTGGTTACCAAACAGTTACTTTTAAAGGACAAGTTATTCCTAGAGGAGCAATGTTTGCACCTATAGTTAAAATTACTACACCTGGATATAACTACCCAATTCCTGTAGAAAGTAGACAATGGGGTTTCACTTCTAGAGCTACTGCCGCTCAAGGACAATCTTATATATCTTACGATGGATACAACTGGACAGACTTAGCATATAGAAATGCAAATACTAATGTATGCTTAAAGGCTATGACAAAACCTTATACAGGAGTAATTCCTGATCCAGATCCAAATCCAAATCCAGATCCAAACCCAAATCCAGATGATCAAAAAATAACAAATATTTCACTTGATAGAACTAGCGTTACTTTAGTTCAAGGTAATACTTACCAAATAAATGCAAATGTAACTCCAAACTCTCAATCTAGAAATATTGAATATGTTTCTTCAAATAGTTATGTTGCAAAAGTTGACCAAAATGGTTTAGTTTCTGGATTAAGAAAAGGTAATGCTGTTATAACTGTAAGATCAACAGATGGCTCAAATATTTCAGCTAAACTCAATGTTACAGTTACTGACTCATCTAACCCTTCAGATGAAAAACAACTATTTTTAACAGCCTCACTATCTAAAACAAGTATTAACCCTGGAGACAGTATTTCTATTTCTGCTATAGTTAAAAACATTAATGGCTGGAACATGAGATATGCAACAGTTAGCTACCAAATAACTACACCAAGTGGTAGAACATTTAATGCTAATGGATATACAAATCAATCTGGTCAAATAAGCTTTAATATACCAGGAACTAATTTGAAAGAAGGCGGAAATTATAAAGTTTTAGTTGAAGCAAGTGGAGATGGATATAAGTCTGATTCTAAAGAGTTTACTCTTACAGTTAAAAATAACAGAGACCTATATCTAACTGCTTCTCTTTCAAAAACAAATATTTCAGCAGGAGAATCAGTAGTTCTTAGTACAATCGTTAAGAATATTAATGGCTGGAATATGAAGGACGCAAATGTTAAGTATACAGTTTCTGGTAGCAATGGTAATATACTAAGCGACTCAGCTTATACAAATGCTTATGGTAAAGCTGAATTTACTATTAACACAGATAAATTAAATGGTGCTGGTGAATATAAAGTATTAGTTGAAGCGAGCGGAGATAGCTATAATTCTGATACAAAAGAACTTAAACTTACTGTAAAAAAAGAAGTTGCAGAAAAAATAGCTGTTGAGCTATCTACTGCTAAAGATAGCGTTATTCAAGGCGAAGCTATTAGATATGATATTAGAACAAGTTATTCAAATAGTAGACTATCTAACGCAAATATAAAAATTGAAACTAAAACTCCAGATGGAAAAGTTTATACTGAAAATATTTCTTCTGGATATTATGGACAAACATATATTAACTTCATTCCTAGTACAAATGATGAAACAGGAACTTATGAAGTAGTTGTGACTGCTAGCAAGAATGGTTATCCAACAGGGGTTTCAAAGACAACTTATGAGGTAATCAAAAAAGAAGAAGTTAAGAATATGAATTTATCAATAACTTCACGTAAAAAAGTTTATGCAGCAAAAGAAAGAGCTAATATAGATATCAAGCTTACAGATCTTTATAATAGAAATATTTCAAATGCTAACTTAAACATTTTAGTTGAAGGACCAGAAGGATTTAAAACTAGCTTAAATAAAAGTACAAACTACTATGGAAAATCTTCACTATATATTAGACCTGATGCAAGCATGGCTGAAGGTATTTATACTATAACAATTGAAGCAAATTCCTACTATTATGGAAAAGTAAAAGAAACTTACCAAATTCAATTTGGCGAAGTTAAAGAAGAGGAAATGGTTCTTGAACTTACTAAGGATAAGGAAGAATATTCAGTAGGTGAAAACCCTAAACTTACTTTAATTTCTAAATCAGTAAAAGGTCAGGCTATTTCAGGTGCAGAAGCTACATTTGTAGTTTTAGACCAAAATTCTAGAGAAGTAGAAAGAAAAACTATGACTACTTCAGCAAATGGACAAGCTGTTTATGCTTTAGCAAAAGAATTAGTAGATGGAAGATATACTGTAAATGTAAGCGTAAAGAAAAATGGCTTTGTAAGTAAAGATTCTAGTATTTCATTTATAGTTAAAGAATCTAAACCAGCTGATGAAGGCTTCTTAACAATGATTGAAACAGAAGAAGCACAAAAAATGATTAAAGACAATAAGGATAACAAGGATTTTGTACTTCTAGATGTTCGTACAGACGCTGAATATATGGAATCACATATTGATGGTGCTGTTCATCATGACTTCTACAAAAAAGACTTTGAGGATTTCCTAAAAACTTTAGACAAAGATAAGACATATCTATTATATTGCCGTACCCAAGTTAGATCAAAGGCTTCAGCTGAAAGATTAAAAGAACTTGGATTTGGTAAACTTTATTATATGAATGGTGGAATGACTAAGTGGTTAAGAGAAAATAGACCATCAATTTTCCCTGAATATGATAAAACATTAGATGTTAATCTAGCAACAAATAAAACTTCTTATAAATCAGGAGAAGCTGTAACAATTAATGTTAATATAGAAGACTTAGACCATAATGGAATTCGTAAGGGAGAAGCTGTGGTAAAGGTATATGATTCAAACAAAAAAGAAATCTATACTGAAACAGTTAAGATGAATGATTATGGAAATAAAGAAATAACATTTACTCTTCCTCAAAATGCACCAAGTGGAAAATACTATGCTGAAGCAAAAGGTAACCACACAAATTATGTTAGCGGAAATGGATTCACTTTCTTTGAAGTAGGTTTAAAGGAAAAAGAAAATTTAATGTCTTACCAAGATAGAAAAGCTAGGGGAGATTTTGATCACTTAGCAAAAACTGATTTTGAATATGAATCACTTGAACAAAATTATGGTAGAAATATTCTTAAATATTTTGTAAAAGATAGAAATCAAAAAACAGTTCAACTTAAAGATTTAGTTGATCCAAACAAGAAAACTGTTTTAGTATTTGGTTATCCAGGATGCGGAGCTTGTGTAGAAATGTGGAAAGCTATGGCTCCATTATCACATGATGGATACAACTTTATTGAAGTTGTTACTTCTGTAGAAGAAGATGTAAAAACTACAATAGACTTTGCTGAAAGAGTTTTAAAGGATCTAAATATTGAAAATTTAAAACCACATATTTTCTACGATGCAGTTGATACAATTTGGGGTTCAAGATTAGACTTCTTAACTACTCCAAATACAGTTCTATTAGATGAACAAGGTAGACTTGTTAATATTAGTAAGGAACAAGATGCTGCTGGTCTTAAGGCTTATTTTGATAAGACTTTTAAAGAAGATAATGTAGTAAATGAAAGAGCTTTAAATTTAACAAGCAAGGTTGAACCTGGAGTTGTTAAACAAGGGGAAAGTGTTAACTTAGAAGTTAAGGCTACAAACTATAAGGGACAAGCTGCTTATAATGCACCAATTGATATAATAGTTAAAAATCCAGTTGGAAGAGAGTTCAAATTCTCTAGAGTTATAAATTATAACGGAATCGCTATAGTTAATATTCCAACTCATGTTGAAGCTACACTTGGTGAATACAAAATTATAACAAGCTATACTGGATCAGATTATGATAAGGCAACTACTACAACTTCATTTGAAGTAAGAGCTAAAGATGCTCCTAACCCAAATCCTAACCCAAATCCTAATCCAGATCCTAATCCAGATCCAAACCCTAACCCTAACCCAGATCCTACACCTCTAAACAAATTAAGCTACAATGATAGATATAATAGAGGCGAGTTTAATCATATATTAAATAATGACCTTGGATCAAAATTAAGAAACGCTTACTCTACAAATGTTAATAATTTCCAATTAACATCAGTTAATGGTGGATCTTATACTATCTCTGACATTACAGATGGTAAGAGACCAACAGTTATAGCTATGGGTTATCCAACTTGTGGAGCTTGCCAAGCTTCATGGAGAAGTTTAAAAGGAATGGATAAATCTGAATTTAATATGATTGAAGCAATGACAACATCTAGTCAAAGTGAGGTTATTAATATTCTTCAAAGACTTGGACTAAGTGAAATGCAATCATATTTCTATGTAAATGCAAGAGGATTATCTAATATTATCGGTTCAAATTATGTTCCATGCCTATTATATTTAGATAAGGACGGAAATGTTTCTAACGTAAGTTACTTTAATTCAACTGACGAAGTACTAAATATTGTAAGAACAATAAAGGGAACAGTTTCAGTAAGATAGTTATTTTAAAAGTCCCAGCAAATAGCTGGGACTTTTTTACATAATTTTACTCTAATATTCTATATTATTTTTACCTTAACTTTAAATATATATAGCTTTCGGGTATAATTTAATTAAGGGGGAGAACTTTATGCTTAAGGAATTTGAACTAGGTAAAAATTCAAAATATGATGATTTGAAACTAAAAGACCTAAGAAAAGAATTTGGAATTTTACAAAGAAAAATAAATCTAAATGGATGTAAGGTTCTTATACTTATAGAGGGATTTGAAGCTTCTGGAAAAGGCTATGTAATTAGTGAACTTGTAAATGATGTCAACCATAAATATGTAAAGGTTAATGAATATCTGGAAAGAAAGACTTCTGAAAAAATATATCCAGCCCTTTATAGATATTGGGCTAATATTCCAGGCAAAGGAGAAATTAGTATTTTTGATAAGTCTTATTACTATAATCTTATGAGAAAGTTTAATGTGAGTGGCGATTTTATAAAAAATCAACTTGATATTATATATAATTTTGAGAAAGATTTAGTTAAAGATTCTACTATAATCCTTAAGTTTTTCCTTAATATTTCAGAGGATGAACAAAAGAAGAGAATTAAGGATTACCTAGATAGCTACAAGAGAGCTTTAATAAGCCAAAGAGATTTAGATCAAATAGATAATTTTAAAAAATATTTTGATTATTATGATAAAATACTTGAAAAAACAAATTTTGACTTTGCAAACTGGACGATAGTGGATGCTGAAGATAAAAAAAATGCAGCTAAAGAAATCATAGCTAGGTCCAATAAGGCATTAGAAAAATTATTGAAAAGTAAAAGTCCTAATATTTTAATTAAAGAAAATAATTTTAAAGAAGAAAATATAGATAAAAAAAATTATATAGATTATTTTGATGGAGCAGATTATTCTAAATTTTTAAGTGAAAAAGAGTATAAAGAAGAAAAGGATAATCTTTCAAATAAGTTACATGAAACAATGTATGAGTTATACATTAAAAAAATACCTTCTATACTTATATTTGAAGGAGTTGATGCTGCTGGAAAGGGCGGAGCAATTCAAAGGCTTGTAAGAAATTTTGACCCAAGGCTTTATAGGGTTGTGCCTATTTCTAAGCCAACAGATTATGAGTATAATTACCACTATATGAAAAGATTTTGGGATGTGCTTTCTGAAAAGGGAAAAATGATTGTCTTTGATAGATCATGGTATGGCAGAATTTTAGTAGAAAGAATAGAAGGATTTGCTAGTGAGGATAGGTGGAAGGATGCCTATGATGAAATTAACAGAACTGAAAAATATCTTTATGATAATGACTTTCTAATTATTAAGTATTTTTTAAGTATAGATAAGGATACTCAATTAAGTAGATTTAAAGATAGGGAAAATGACCCTAATAAGAGGTATAAGATTACTGATGAGGATTGGAGAAATAGAGAAAAATGGGACGAGTATGCTTTAGCCTATAATGATATGCTTAATTATACTTCTAAAAAAAATACAAAGTGGAATTTTATCCCTACAAACGATAAAAAGTATGCTAGAATAGAAGTAATGAAAATATTTCTAGATAGTGCACAAAAACATATTGAAAGGATGGGAAGAATAAATGGATAAATATTCATGGGATTTAAGTAAAATATATAAAAGTAACGTTGAATTTATTGAGGATGTTGAAAAAGTTAAAAAACTTGCAGATAAAATTGAGACAATAAAGGACGATTTTAGAGCGAATTTTAAAGAAATTGTTATAGGAATAGATGAGATAATGGGACTTTTGAGTAAATTATACACATATTCTCATATGAAACAAGATGAAAATACTAAAATCACTAAATCACAACAGGATGCCCTATTAATAGAATCTCTAGAAGCAGATATTTCTGGTAAGCTCGCTTTTTTTGAGCCAGACTTACTTAGTCTTGAAGAAAATGAGTATGTTAAGTTAATTAAAGATAATGGCTTAGAGCATTACAAGAGACATTTAGATAAAATTTTTAGATTTAAGGAATATACACTTTCAATGGAGGCTGAAAAGGTAATTTCTTCTTTTAGTCAGTCCCTAAATGCTCCTCAAAGTGCTTATTATTTCCTAACAAATGCAGATATGATGTTTCCTAGGATTAGATCTAAAGAAAATATTAGGCTTACAAATGCAAATTATATCTCACTTTTAAAAGATCCAGATAGAAAAGTAAGGGAAGAGGCATTTAATTCATATTATAAGACTATGGACTTTGTTGATAATACTTTTGCAAGTTTAATGTATAATAACGTAAATAAACTAGTAACAGAAGCTAAGTTAAGAGGCTATGATTCTGCTAGATCTATGGAGCTATACAAAGATAATGTTAGTTTAGAAGTTTATGATAATCTTATAGATATTGTTCATGAGTACCTTCCATATCTACATGAATATTATAATTTTAGAAATGAGATTTTTGGGTTTAAGGAACACATGTATGATGTCTACCTACCAACTGTAAGTGAATTTGCAAAAAAAATTCCGTTTGATGAAGCTAAGGAAACTATAAAAACTGCCCTAAAACCTCTTGGGGATGAATATATAGAAATATTAAATCATGGGCTTGAAAATAATTGGATAGATGTGTATCCAAAAGATGGCAAGAAAAATGGAGCATATTCATGGGGAGATTATGACTCAGATCCTTTTATTCTTTTAAATTATACCGATGACTTAGATTCTCTATTTACAACTGCTCATGAGCTTGGACACTCCATGCATTCCTATTTCTCAAGAAAAAATAATGATAGAATTTACTCAGAATATAGTATATTCGTAGCTGAGGTTGCATCAACTACAAATGAACTTTTGATGCTAAAGCACCTTCTTAAAAATGCTAAAGATAAGAATGAAAAATTATATCTTATGGATCACTATATAGATAGTTTTAAATCAACAGTTTTTAGACAAACAATGTTCGCTGAGTTCGAAAAGATTACCCATGAAACTGTAGAAAATGGTGAGTCTTTAACAGTAGATAAACTAAATGAAATTTACTATGATTTAAATAAAAAATACTTTGGTGATGGCGTTGTGTCAGATGAATATATAAAACTTGAGTGGGCAAGAATACCTCATTTTTATTCTAATTTTTATGTTTATAAATATGCAACAGGATTTACCAGCGCAGAAATTCTTTCTCATAAAATTTTAAATGAAAATGGACTTGAAAACTATCTTAACTTCTTAAAGGATGGATCAAACAATTACCCTCTAGATCAATTAAGAAGTGCTGGATGTGATATAGCTAATAAAGATAATTTGAGACTTGCTTTAGATGTTTTCAAAAAATTAGTAGAAGATTTTAAAGAAACTTACAAAAAATAGGAGAAAAACATGGATAAATTAGTTGAAAAATATTTTGAAATAGGTAAACTTGCACACAGATACTATCTTGATCATAAAAGCCTAGGAAAAGAATTTGATAAGATTTCTGAAAGCATAATAGAAATTGAAAAAAATTCTCCTGAATATAAAGAAGCAATTAAAAGAGAAGACTGCAGCTGTCCTAACTGCGGCTACTCATTTGATAGTGATTCTAATTTTTGCTCTAACTGTGGTTTAAATTTGGATAAATTTTTTAAAGAACAAGTTGTATGCGAAAAATGTGGAAATAGAATGGAAGCTGACGATAAGTTCTGCTCTATTTGTGGATATAAGAGGTAAGTTTTATGAATTATAACACAAAAGACGGAAGTAGAGAGAATTTAGATTTAAATATAGATTATTATCATGAAGGATTTTGCAGTAAAACAGGTAAAGATATTAAGGGTAATTACTGTTCTCATTGTGGAGAAAACATGCTAAGAATTGCTGAAAAATCTAGCCTTTTTGATAGTGGAGAAGGGCCTAAAACAGAAGGATTTTTAGGAAAAATTAAAAATCTTTTTTTAGATGAAGAGGATGATGGGGATGAAGTGTAGTAATTGTAATAAAGAAATTAATAAAGAGGATAAATTCTGCAAATTTTGCGGGGCGAAAAATGAGCTAAGAGATGCATTAATTTGTCCATCTTGTGGTTATCACTATAAGGCCGAAGACAAATTCTGCAAAAAATGTGGCACAAAATTACCTGAAACTGGACTTTCTACTAAGGAAGAATCTAAGGAAGAAAAGAAGCCTCCTATTCAAAATGAAGAATTTGACAAGGAAAAGTTTGATTATAGCAAGCCATATAGTGAGCTATATAATGAAAACTTAGATGAAAAAACAGAACAAAAAAAGGGAAAATCTTTTTTTAAATCACTTTTCTTTGGATCTGATGAAGAATTAGAGGGAGAAGGTTTAATTACTGAAGACAAAAAGGAAAGCATAAAAAAAGGTAAGGATAGCTTAAAAAAACAAAAGAGTGAATCAAATAATAAAAAAGCTTTAGAAAATGATGAAACAGCCTTTTTGCCTGACCTCTCAGCTTACGAAGAAGATTTTGAATCTAGACATATTCTTTCAGAAGACAAAAAAAATCAAATTAATAACTCTAAGAATATTAACGACACATTTAATCATGTAGAAGATGTAGTTGAAGAGTCAGTTGATATAGAAGATACTTCAAGTAAGCTCTATGATAAAGATGAATTATTTAATGAAGATAATGAAAAATTTGAGCAAAGAAAAGTTATTAAGACTAAAAAAGCTGCTAAAAATCAAAATAAAAAGTCTAATTACAGCTTAAATGAAAAAGAAAGTGAAAATGAAAAAGAAACTAATAATAAACATTTTGTAAAAAATTTATTTTCAGATAGTTCAGATAGTGATGGGGAAGAATCTAGTTCTATTCTAAATAAACTTCTAATCCCTATTCTTACTTTTTTAGCAGTTATTTCAATATTATTTGCAACATTTAGTTCAGTTTCAAATAAGAAAAGGGTAATCACAAATTTTGAAAGTGCTATACAAAGTGAGAAGATTGCCGATATGGAAAAATTGTTAGTAAAATCTGGTGAAGATTCAAAAATAGAAGATGGTGAGATTCTAGCCTTTAAATCACTATTAAATAAGGACCAAATTTATAGATCAAATGTTGTAGGGGCTTTAAAAGAAGATTCTAACAAACTTACAATCGATAAATCTTATAAATCAACTAGACCATATAGGTTAGAAAATGTTGGAAAACAATTTATATTTTTTGATAAATATAGGGTAGTTGTAGATCCAGTAAATATTTTGTTTACAAATTTTGATGGATATAAGATTGGTGATAAACAGCTATCAGCAAACCTAAAACTTTTACCTGGAATTTATTCTTTTGAAGGAAATGGAAAGAAGGGTACACTAAGTCTTTCAAGTCTAAGCCCTCTATACAAGGACGGCACTTTAAGTTTAGATTTTAACAGTGTTGAATTTGATAATTCTACTGATGTTAGTGAGACTAGTAGTAATACTAATAAGCCTGATAAGCCAACAGCTGAATCCACAGATACAGAAGGAATAGAGTATATAATAACTAGTAGCGATACTAGCTCTATTGTATATATTGATGGTCAGTCAAGCGGTCTTACTATTGATGATTTTAATAAAATTGAAAGAAAAAACATCAAAGCAGATACTAAAATCAAAATAGGAAAAGAAATTGATGGCAAAGTTTATTTTTCTCAAGAGGTTTTAGTTGGAGATAATAAGGAGCAAAATTTAGAGATAGTTAAGGATGACCAAAATAATAAGCCAGAAATGGATCAAGTTATGGGTCTAATAAATAAAATGCTCGTAGAAGATGAGGCTGCTAGGAATTCTATGTCAATGGATGGATTTACTACAATTATTGAACCTGAAATTTCTACAACCAGGGGAATTATAAATAATGGTATAGAAAGTGGACTTCATTATTTTAGACAATATAAATATGTAAAATATGATGGAGATACATTTAAAGTTAGTGCAAACGAAGACGGAACAAAAACAGCTAGAATTGTTGGGGTATTATCTTATATAGCATCTGAATATCCTGAAGGTGGCAGTGTAGAAGATGGATACGAACCACAAGTTTTTGAACAAGTAACTGGTTTTAATTTAACTTATTTACCTGAAGATGGTAAATGGTATGTAAATTCATGGGGATTTGCAGAAGATCAAATCAATTATAATAATTTACTTGAAAAAGTTTTTAATTAGTTTTAAGGGGGAATTTTTTGAAGGATAAAAAAAATAATAAAAATTCAATTCGTAGATTTCTTCCATACTTTTCACCATATAAACATGTTCTAAGTTTGGATTTACTACTTGCAGCATTAACAACAGTCTGCGAACTAGTTTTTCCTATGATTTTTAGATTTTTAACTAATACTGGATTAAATAATACTAAGGAGCTTACCATTAATTTAATTGGTAAGCTCGGTTTTCTTTACCTTTTATTAAGATTAGTTGAAATACTTGCTCAATATTATATGCAAAACATAGGGCATGTAATGGGAGCTAGGATTGAAAAGGATATGAGAAGAGATCTTTTTGAGCATCTACAAACTCTAGATGATAATTTTTATAATCACACTAAGGTTGGGTCTATAATGGCTAGGATTACATCAGACCTTTTTGATATAACAGAATTTTCTCATCACTGTCCTGAAGAGTTTTTTATTGGTTTTATAAAAATTGTAATATCTTTTATAATATTAATCAGGACAAATATAGTTTTAACTCTTATAATTTATATTCTTATATTTTTGATGATTATCTTATCTACAAGCTTTAGAAAAAAACTTAAAAGGAGTTTTATGGATCAAAGGGCTCATATAGGAGAACTTAATTCTTCTATAGAAGATTCACTGCTTGGAGTTAGGGTAGTTAAGTCTTTCGCAAATGAGGATTTAGAAAGAGAAAAATTTGAAAAGGATAATAATGAATTTTTAAATATCAAAAAAAGAACTTATAAATATATGGCTGGTTTTCATTCTGTAAATAGAATTTTTGATGCACTTATGAACCTTACAGTTATAGTTCTTGGTGGATATTTGATGTATAAGGGGAAAATAGAAGCTGGAGACCTTGTTCTATATGTCCTTTACGTAACAACTCTTTTAAATACCGTAAGAAGAATTGTAGAATTCACAGAACAGTTCCAAAGAGGAATTACAGGTATTGAAAGATTTTTTGAGATAATGGATGAAAAGCCAAATATTAAAAATAAAGAAAATGCTGAGATTTTAAAAGATCCTAAGGGAGATATAGAACTTAAAAACGTTTCTTTTTCCTATAGTGATAGTAGTGAATTAGTATTAGATAACATTTCTTTAAAGGTTGAGGCTGGAGAGTCAGTTGCAATTGTTGGACCTAGTGGTGGAGGTAAAACAACAATTTGTAATTTAATTCCAAGATTTTATGATGTTACGGGCGGCGCAATACTAATTGATGGAAAAGATGTAAGAGATCTGGACTTAAAATCTTTAAGAGAAAACATAGGAATGGTTCAGCAAGATGTTTATTTATTTTCAGGAACAGTCTATGAAAATATTGAGTATGGTAAGCCTGGATCCAGCAAAAAAGAGATTGAAGAAGCTGCAAAATTAGCTGGATGCTATGACTTCATTATGGAACTAGAGGATGGATTTAATACAAATGTTGGTCAAAGAGGAATTAGACTTTCAGGAGGACAAAAACAAAGAATTTCTATAGCAAGAGTTTTCTTAAAAAATCCTCCTATATTAATCCTAGATGAAGCTACTAGTGCACTAGATAATACTAGTGAAAAAATAATTCAAAAGTCTATTGAAATTTTAGCTCAAGATAGGACTACAATTACTATTGCGCATAGGTTATCAACTATTAGAAATGCTTCAAAAATAATTGTATTAACAGAAGATGGAATAGTTGAATCTGGCAGTCACAATTATCTTATGAATAAAAATGGAGTTTATAGAAAACTCTATGATATGGGTAATAGTTCAATAGATACAATGGAATATTTACTATAATAAATTTTGCCATGAGTCTTTCTCATGGCTTTTTTTATTTCTATAAATTTTTAAATATTAAGAAATAATATATCTTTTTTTAAATTTTCTTTTCTGTAGTATAATTTAATAAAGAGAGGTGATATTATGAAGACTATACTTATAGCAGAAGATGATTATGAAATTGCTAAACTTATAAAAGAATATTTAAAAGAATTTGAATATAAAGTTATTTGGTCTTCTACTGGGTATGAAGCTTTAGAAGATTTTCAAAATAATGATGTAGATCTTGTAGTTTTAGATATTATGATGCCAGAGCTAGATGGTTATGGATTTTTAGATAGGTTAAGGAAATTTTCAAATATTCCAGTAATTATTATATCTGCTAATACAAAAACATCTTATAAAGTTGAGGGTTTTAATTTGGGAGCTGATGATTACCTAACTAAACCTTTTAGCCTGCTTGAGCTTAGAATTAGAATAGAATACCACCTAAAAAATGCAGGCAAGTTAACTAATAGTGAAGAAGAAAATGAAGTAATCTATGATGGAGACCTAAAGTATATAAAAGATACATCACAATTTTTTATAAAAAATGAGGAGATACACTTAACTCAAATTGAGGAAAAGATTCTTTTACTTTTGATGAAAAATCCTAAAAAACTATTCAATAAGTCAGAAATATATAAGATTATTTGGGCAGATGATAGTGAACTGTGTAATAGTACTGTTACTGTTCACATGAAAAGCTTAAGACAAAAATTAAGAGAAAATTTAAAAGAGCCTAAGCTAATTGAAACAGTTTGGGGCAAGGGTTATAGATTTATAGGAGAGAGAATTTGAAACTTAAAAAAACTATAATGCTTTCTTATTTTGCCATTATACTTATACCGATTGTTCTAATTTTAAGCTTTTTTGCGTGGTTTACTAGCCCTGAGCTTAAAAGAAGGAATGAAAAAAGTGCTATGGATAAAATAGATAGTTATGTTAAGCTTGTTGAAAAAGGGCTTATAAATGAAAATAATATAGAATATTATAAAAGTACTTTTAAGCAAGACAAAAATTTAAATATTTATATTTATAGTGGAGGAGGAGATTTAATTTTCAATCAGGAAAATTTTGAAGTAAAAAGAAATGACACTATAGATTTTAAAAATTTAGATGAAGTTCTTGAAAAAGATAATTTCTTTATTTATAAGAATATTATTAAAAGAGGTGAAAATATAAAAGCAATATACGAAATAAATTATAAAAGAGATTTTTTTTCAAATAGGCTGTTTATATATATTCTAATTTTATTTTTTACTACTTTTTACATCAGGTTAATTTATAAGCTAATTAGTAGGTTTGTGGATGATAGAATTTTATCAAGGCTAAGTATTCTTTCTAAATCTTTTGAGAAGCTTACAACTAATGAAGATGCAAGCATAAAAATATACGAAAATGACGAAATTGGAGACCTTATTAAGAAATTTAATGTGTTTCAGAAAACTATTAATGAAAAAAATGCAGAGCTTTCTAAAGAGTATCAGGAAAAAAATTACCTTCAACTTGCCATTAATCATGATTTAAAGACGCCACTAACTTCAATAAGGGCTATGAATGAGCTTATGATATTAAATAAAGAGTATGATGAAAATAGATTAAAGTCCGTTATTGATAAGGTTGACTCTATGAAGAAGATGCTGGATGATTTACTTAATTATAATATGCTTTCATCTAAGGCAGATTTAGATCTTGAACTAGTTGATATTGATGAGGCTTGGGATACCATATCTTATGGATATGAAGATATTGGGATAAGCTCTGATAGGGAGATTAAGTTTTATAAGAATTTAGATGGAGAGTTTGAAATTAATGTTGAATCTATTGATAGGGCTTTAGGTAATTTAATAGTGAATGCTATTAAATATTCTATTAAGGATTCAATAATTACAGTATTTGCTTTTTCTAATAAAGAAGATTTACTTTCTAAATTTCCTTTTCTAGAAGGAAAGATTTCAACGGGAAATAAAGCTCTATACATAGGAGTTGTAAATAGAGCTGAAATTATTGATCCGAGCAAATTAGAAAAAATAAAATCTCCTTTTTATAAACTTGATAAGGCAAGAAGATCTACAGAAGGTCTGGGACTTGGTCTTTCTATAGTATCTATTATTGCTCAAAAAAATAATGGACATTTTGAGCTTTTTCAAGAAGATGGTTATTTATGTTCAATTATTATTATTGATGAGAATTAGATGTTTTTTATTTTATTAGAGAACAGATTATAAATAAAAAAACTTCCCCTAAAGTAAAATTATTACTTTCTAGGGGATAATTTTTTTTATTCAAGCGATTTGTATAGTTTTTTTATTTTTTCAAAACTTTCATTACTTATTACATATTCAATTTGACAAGCATCTGTATCTGCATTTTTAAAGCTCACTCCAAGTTTTATTAGAAAGCTTCTTAGAATAGTGTGCCTTTCGTAGACTTCTTTTGCGATTTCATAACCTTTTTCTTTAAAGTCAATACTTCCATTTGTTTTAATTTCAATTAGGTCGCCTTCTGATAAGTTTTTCATGGCTAATGAAACACTTGGTTTTGAAAAATCAAGATATTTAGCTATATCTATCTGCCCAACTTCTTTATTTTGCTCTTTTAGAACTAGAATCGCTTCTAGATAATCTTCTTTTGACTCATTTCTTTTCAATGCTTTCACTCCCTTAAAAAGAGTATAGCATATATATTTCATATTTAATGATAATATTTATCAAAAGTGTTGACTTTTTATTTTAAATTTTGTAAACTAGAAACAGCTATGTGTGCCTAACTAGAAAGAAGGTGTTTATATGAAATTTTTATCCGAACTTTCAGTCGGTTCTGAATCTGAGGTTATAAGGCTTCACGGCAAGGGAGCCAATAAAAGAAAATTAATGGACATGGGAATTACAAAGGGAACAAAAATTAAAATTGAAAGATTTGCTCCACTTGGTGATCCAATTCAATTAAAATTAAGAAACTACTCTATGAGTATTAGAAAAAAAGAAGCTGAGAATATTGAGGTGAAATAAATATGAAAATTGCATTAGTAGGAAATCCTAATTCTGGGAAAACTACCTTATTTAATTCAATTACAGGCTCAAACCAATATGTAGGAAACTGGCCTGGTGTTACTGTTGAAAAAAAATCAGGAAAGTTAAAAACAGATCACAGCGTTGAAATTATTGACCTTCCAGGCATTTACTCACTTTCTCCTTATTCATCAGAGGAGATAATAACAAGAGACTATATAGTTGAAGAAAAACCCGATGTAGTTATTAACATAATAGATGGAACTAATTTTGAGAGAAACTTGTACTTAACTTCACAATTATCTGAGCTAGGCGTGCCTATGGTACTTGCGATTAATTTTCACGATGCGATGATTAAAGATAGGATTAGTATAGATGAAGAAAAATTATCAAAAATATTATCTTATCC
The DNA here is from genome assembly GCF_035481615.1 of Citroniella saccharovorans. Lineage (NCBI taxonomy): Bacteria > Bacillati > Bacillota > Tissierellia > Tissierellales > Peptoniphilaceae > Citroniella > Citroniella saccharovorans. The sequence goes on along the minus strand of NZ_JAYKOT010000003.1, from coordinate 1,123,056 downwards.
AATGATTAAAATATCAGCATTAAATGGTGAAAACATAGATAAACTTATGGATATTGCGATATCTTTAAAAGGGACAGAGAATAAGAGAATTCATACATTTAATGACGATATTGAAAATTTAATTGAGGAAATATCTAAATTTATCGATAAAGAGGAAAAATTAAAAAGATATTATTCAATTAAATTAATTGAACATGATGATAAAATTAGACCAAAATTAAATCTAAGTAGCGAAGATTATAAAAATATTGAAGATTTAATAAGTAAAATTGAAAAAAAATACGATGACGACTCAGCTGCTTTAATTGCAGACTCAAGATATAATCAAATTGAACAATTAGTAAAAGGTTCCTTGGTATATTCAAATAATGGAAAAAGTACATTTAGCGAAAAAATAGATAAGTTTATTATGAATAGATTTTTAGCTTTACCTATATTCTTTATTATAATGTTTTTAGTATATTATGTTTCTATTTCAACAGTTGGTACAAGAGCGACTGATTTCGTAAATGATGGACTATTTGCGGATGGATTTTTCCTATTTGGAAGAGGCAGAGAAGCATATGATGATGCTAGCGAAGAATTTACTAGAGCGGATGAAGTTGTTGGCACTTTTGAAGAATATTTTGAAAAAAATAGTTTAAGTGAAGCTAACAAAAATAATCTTAAATTAGATGTTAATCACCGTGATGATAAGGGTGAGATAGAAGAAGTAAAATCCTATTCTTATGAAGATTATGAAAAAATGAAAGAAGTAAGTGAGCCTGATCCTAAAGATTATGGAACATTTATTGAAGGTATTCCAATTGTATTAAGTAGATTTCTAGAAAAAATTAATGTATCAGAAGTTTTAAGAGATCTAGTAATAAATGGAATTGTAGCTGGTGTTGGTGCTGTACTAGGATTTCTTCCTCAAATGTTTGTATTATTTTTATTCTTAGCATTTTTAGAAGCTTGTGGATATATGGCTAGAATTTCATTTATAATGGATAAAATTTTTAGGAAATTTGGACTTTCAGGAAAATCATTTATTCCAATGTTAATAGGTACTGGTTGTTCAGTTCCAGGTATTCTTGCTTCAAGAACAATAGAGAATGAAAAAGATAAAAGAATGACTATTATTACAACATCATTTATTCCTTGTGGAGCAAAACTTCCTGTTATTGCTTTAATATCAGGTGCAGTTTTTGGAGAATCAAGTTGGGTTGCAATTTCAAGTTATATTCTTGGCGTTTTAGCAGTAGTTGTTTCGGGCCTAATTCTTAAAAATACTAGACGATTTAAGGGAAAAGTAGCTCCATATATAATGGAACTTCCTAATTATCATCTTCCTAAGTTAACAAGAGTAATAAAATCAGCTATAGATAGATCAAAAGCTTTTGTTGTAAAGGCAGCAACTATAATTATGCTGGCTACTATTTTAGTTTGGGCTGGTACAAGTTTTGGATTTGAAAATGGAAGTTTTGGAGAAGTAGCAATGGAAAATTCAATTCTTGCTCAATTTGGTAAAGTTATTGCATTTATATTCAAACCTCTTGGATGGGGACATTGGCAAGGAGCTGTAGCTACAATAACTGGTTTAATAGCAAAAGAAAACATTGTATCAACTTTCGGAGTTGTTTTTGGAGGTTTTGATGAGGTTGCTGAAAATGGATGGCAAGTTTGGGAAAATGTTAGAAATATATTTACACCACTTGCAGCTTATTCATTTTTAATATTTAATCTTCTATGCATACCATGTTTTGCTGCTGTTGGAGCTATAAGAAGAGAGATGAACGACTTAAGATGGACACTATTTGCAGTTTTATATGAAACGACTTTTGCATATTTGGTAGCTTTCTCTTTCTATAGATTAGGACTATTCTTTACTATGGGCAGATTTGATGCTTTGACTGTTATTGCAATTGCAGTAGTTTTAATTACAGCACTTTTCATAGCTTTTGGAGGAAGAGAAAGAAAAGTTTTAAAGAAAGTTGAGGCTTAAATGGATTTTATTTTAGACAATTTAGGAAATATTTTAGTTATTAGTATATTAATTCTTATTATATTTTTAATTATAAGAAAAATAAGAAAAGATAAAAAGAATAATTCCTGCTCTTGTGGATGTAGTGGATGCGTTTATAAAAATTCTTGTCAAGGGAAAAAATAAAATTTAAACTCGGGCTTAGTGAACTGACCCCCAAAAGTTAGACCAAAAAACTAACTAACGGAGGTCAGTTTTTTAATAAAAAATTTATTTATAATTACATTATTGAATTTCCATTTATTTTTAGGCATAAAATATGCTATTATATAGGAAAGGAGAGGAAAATGGCTATTAGAGTATTATCAGTTGAAGATGCAGAAAAACTTATGAAACTTTCAATTAAAGCTGGAAACGAGATGATAATTAATGGAGCAGAAATATATAGGGCGGAAGATACAGTTGAAAGAATTTTAAATTCCAATAAAAATATTTCTGAAGCTGAGTGTGTATTTACTTACTCATCTATACTAATTACATTTTATTATGAAAATAAGGCCTACACAGCTATAAAAAAAGTTAAGGATAGGAAGGTTAATCTAGAAAAGGTTTCTCTAATAAATAGCTTATCAAGAGAATTTGTAAGTTCAAGTATGAATCTAGATTTAGCAGAAAGTTTACTTGAAAAAATTATTAATTCTGAAGAAATTAGTGAATATAAAAAAACTATAATGTCTGCATTAGGCTGCTCTCTTTTTACACTTACTATAGGCAGAAGCTTTAAAGACTTCTTGGCAGCCTTTTTTGCAACTATTATTAGCCAAATTTTCTTAAGAGTTACAAGAGCTGGTGGAAGAAAATATTTTATGGAAACTTTAATTGGTGGTCTAATTGCTACAATTTTCGCTCTTATATTTTCTAGACTTAACTTAATTGATAAGGTAGAAAATGTAATTGTTGGTTCTATTTTGATTCTTTTTCCAGGCCTTTCTTTGACGAATGCTGTAAGAGATATAATGAATGGGGATATGGTTAGTGGAATGGTGGGATTTATTCATGCAATTTTTGTAGCTATTGCTCTTGCCCTTGGTGTTGGTATAATGATTAAACTAAATGTATTTTTTGGAGCATAAAATGGATATTATTTTTGAATTTGTTATTATGGCGATTTCTGTTGTTTCTTTTGCTTACGCCTATAATATTCCGCCTAGATCACTTCTAGCAGTTGGATTAACTGGTGGAGTCTCATGGATTATTTATTCCTTATTAAGAAGTATTGATAAAGAATATCTTGGAGTATTTTTAGCCTCACTAACTATTGGAACTATGGCTATATTTTTTTCTAAAAAGCATAAATTACCATCCACTGTTTATATAATTCCTAGTATAATTCCACTTGTTCCTGGAATGAGTTTATACTTTACTATGTATAACATTGTTATGGAAAATTATAACGAAGCTTTTCTAAGAGGAATTTATGCTATAGCAACAGCGGGACTCTTAGCTTGTGGAATTATAGTTAGTATGGGTATAAAATCTAATGTAGATTTAATTTTAAATAGATTTAGGAAAAATTAAAGAAAGGATAAAGATGAAAATTTATTTTGCAGCAGGATGCTTTTGGGGAACACAAGCATATTTTAAAAAAGTTGAAGGAGTTTTGGCTACAAGAGCTGTTTATGCAAATGGAACAACTTCTGAAACTGAATATAGAAACCTTTATAAAACGGACCATGCAGAAACTGTAGAAGTAGTTTATGATGAAAAAAAAGTTTCTTTAGAGGATCTATTAATGCATTTTTTTAGAATTGTAGATCCAACTTCCATTAACAAACAAGGTAATGATAGGGGAAGGCAATATAGGTCAGCAATATTTTATGAAGATGAAAATGATAGGGAAAAAATACTAAATTATATAATATCTATAAAAAATAAATATGATAAACCTATAGTTACAGAGGTTTATAAAATTTCTAACCTAGTAGAAGCTGAAGATTATCATCAAGACTATTTAGAAAAAAATCCTGGTGGATATTGCCATATTAATCTGAGTGATTTTAAAACAACAGAGGAATTAAAAATACAAGAAAATATTGAAAAATTAGACAAATTAAGCTATGATGTAACTCAGAAGGGTGCTACCGAGAGACCATTTGAAAACCAATATAATAATAATTTTAAGGAAGGAATTTATGTAGATAAAGTTTCGAGAAAAGTTCTTTTTTCTTCTAAGGATAAGTTTGAATCAGGATGTGGTTGGCCAGCTTTTTCTAAACCAATAGAAGAAAACATTCTTGAATATAAAGATGATTACAAGCTATCACGTAAAAGAACTGAGGTTAAAGGGAAAAAATCTAATTCCCATTTAGGCCATGTTTTTAGTGATGGTAAAAAGGAACTTGGTGGTTTAAGATACTGTATCAATAGTGCTTCTCTTGATTTTATTCCACTTGATAAGATGAAAGAAGAAGGTTATGGGGAGTATTTAAAATATTTCGATAAAGGAGAAAATGATGAGTAAACTTTTAGTTGTAGTAGATTATCAGAATGATTTTGTAAGTGGTAGTTTAGGTTTTGATGGTGCAGAAGAATTAGAGGATCCTATAAAAAATAGAGTGTTAGAATATTTAAGTGCTGGAGATGATGTTGTATATACATTAGACACCCACAAGGATAATTATTTACAGTCAAATGAAGGACATAATCTACCAATTGAACACTGCATAATTGGGACTAAAGGCCATGAATTATATGGATCTATAAAAGATTTACTAAAGGAGAAAAAAATCATTTATAAAATATACGTTTGGATCTAAAGAACTCGCAGAATATATTGGTGAAAAAAAAATATGATGAAATTGAGTTTTGCGGCCTAGTATCAAATATTTGTGTAATTTCAAATATGGTTTTAGCTAAGGCTTTTTCTCCTGAGTCAAGAATTTATGTTAATAGAAAATTAACAGGATCTAATGATTTAGAAATTCAGGAGAAAGCATTTGATGTAATAAAAAATTTACACATGGAAGTATTAGATGAATAAGGTTGGAATTTATGGAGGGAGTTTCAATCCTATCCATATTGGTCACCTTATAGTAGCTTCAATTGTATATGAAAAAACAAATTTAGATAAAATCTTCTTTATTCCTAGCTATGATCCTCCCCATAAAGACAGTTTACAGGTAGACTTTAAGAATAGGTATAAAATGGTAAATTTAGCGATTAGAGATGATTTACGATTTGAGATTTTAGATATTGAAGCTTCTTTAAAACAACCAAATTATTCGCTTTTTACTATGAGGTATTTACAGGAAAAGTATGATTACGATTTTTATTTCATTATGGGTGAAGATTCTTTTTTGGAGATTGAAAAATGGTATAACTATAAAGACTTTTTACTAGAAAATAAAATTGTAGTTGTAAATAGAAGCCTAGATGGTAAGTCCAGAATTGAAAATAAAAAGGAACAATTGAAATTTTCAAAGGAAATTGATCTAGTTCAAATTCCATTTATTGATATTTCATCAAGTAAAATTAGAAGTGATTTAAAAATTAATAAAAATTTGGTAAGGTATCAAGTTCCTAGTGAAGTTTTTAATTTCATTTTGAAGGAAGGTTTATATGGTAGATAAAAAAGAAGAAATTGTATCTTTTCTTAAAAAAAATATTAAAGAATCCAGAGTTTCTCATATTTTTAGAGTTAGTGAATACGCTAGAAAGCTTGCTAAATATTATGGATTAAACGAAGATAAGGCTGAGATAGCAGCCCTTTTACACGACTGTGCAAAAGGAATAGAAGATAACTTCTCAAATTCTTTAGTTGAAACTGAAGAATTTAAAATTTTAGACCTTAAAAATTATCCAAAACTTAGCCATGCAGCGTTTGCAGTTATACTAGCTAGAGATAAATTTAATATTTATGATGAGGATATTTTAAATGCTATTAAATTTCATACTACTAGTAGACAAATGGCTTCTGATTTAGAAAATATTATTTTTTTAGCTGATAAGCTTGAACCAGGAAGGACTTATAAAGAGAGAGAAAAGCTTGAAAAAGCTGCTTTTACTTCTTTAGCATTAGGTACGCTAGAGACTTTAAATGCAAATATTATATACTTAATAGAGGAAAATAGAACTATACATCCTTTGGCATTGGAGTCAAGAAATTATTTATTAAAAAAACTGGAGGGAAATATTTGAGAAAAATTGATATTGTAGAAAAGGCTTGCCAAGATAGATTGGCAGAAGATGTAAAAATTATTGAAATTGATAAAAATCTTGCTATATGTGATTATTTTGTTATAGCTACTGCTAATAATCAAAATCATGCTAAGGCAATTGCAGAAGAGATAGAGGATAAACTTTACAAAGAAGGATATGAGCATGTAGGAATTGAAGGAATTAGAGAAGGTACTTGGATTCTTTTGGATTATGGTGATATAATAGTTCATGTATTCACTAAAGAACAAAGAGAATACTATGATTTAGAAAGACTTTGGGAAAATAAAGAAGGAGAAAAATAATATGTTAGAATTTATAGAAACTAAAAACGCACCAGCAGCAATCGGACCATACTCACAAGCTACTAAAGCTTCAGGAGTTTTACTTGTTTCAGGACAGCTTCCTATAAATCCTGAGTCAGGAGAATTAGTTACTGATATTAGAGAAGCTACAAAGAGATCTCTTGAAAATGTACTTGCGATAGTTGAAGGAGCTGGCTTGAAATTAGAAAACATTGCTAGAGTTGGAGTTTTTGTAAAAGACATTGGACAATTTGGAGAAATTAATGAAGTTTATGCTGACTTTTTTAAGGATCATAAACCAGCTAGAGCTTTAGTAGAAGTATCTAAATTACCAAAAGATGCAGTTATTGAGATTGAAGCAACTTGCTTATATTAGGATTATTTTTAGAAAATTTAAGTTGAGAACTAAATTTTAATTGGATTTTCAGAATTCCAATTGAAGTTTAGTTCTTTTTTATTTTTTGATTATCAAATTTATAATATATTATTTTACTAACCTACAATTATGGGTATAATTATATTAGAAAAAAATTAAGGAGATAGGAAATGGAAAAAGCATTAATTATATATAATCCAATGGCAGGTAGCGAAAATGGAGAAAAACTTGCAAATTTATTTAAAGAAAGATTAGAAAAAGATTTTGATGAAATTGATATAAAGGGAACCAAAGAAAAGGGTGATGCTACTCTTTTCGCAAAAAATTCCACCTATGATAGTTATCATTCTGTTTTTGTAATTGGTGGAGATGGAACTGTAAATGAAGTGTTTAAAGGAATTCTTTCAATAGAAAAAGAAAATAGACCAATATTAGGAGTAATTCCTGGAGGTACTTTCAATGCAGTTGCAAGAGTTCTTCAGTCTAATCAAGCTAAAGATAAAGCAATTGAGAATTTTAGCCTAGATAAAATAAAAGAAATGGATATGGGAGTAGTCAATGATTCTGTGTTTTCTTTGATTTTTTCTATAGGAGATGTTCCAGAAGCTATTCACAGTGTTTCAAATGAAGAAAAATCAAAATTTAAAATGCTTGCATACGCAAAAAATATTATAGAAAAAATAGCAGATGACTCAGTCTATGATTTAGATATAGATATAGATGGCGAAGAATTTTCTGGCTTATTCCACCATGTTATAATTCTACTTTCAGATAAACTTGAAAATTTTGAATTAACTGAGTATAAGATGGCTATGGACGATGGATTTCTTCATATTTTCCTTATGCCTGAAGCTTCATTAACTGAAAAGGTAGGATTACTTTCTGATATGGCATTTAAAAAGAGTTCAGATAATGAAAATCTAATTTACCGCAAAGCTAAAAGTTTAAAAATCTCTTCTAAGAAGCCTGTAGAAACTGATATAGATGGAGATAAGGGCGAAAATCTTCCTGTTTCAATAAAGGTAGAGGAAAAAGCTCTAAAAGTATATTATCAAGGTTAGTTTTAATATTTGAAGATTAGTTATTTTATGGTATAATTAATATATTAAATTTTCTTAACATTTAAATTTATGTTTGGGAGTAAGCTATGAATTTTAAGAAATATGGTGATAAGATTTTAGTTTTTTTCGTGCTTGTTTTATTCCTACTTGTCTTTTTGTTTAAGGGTGGATTTAATAATTATTCTGAAAATATTCTAACTGATGGAAACGATAAAGATATGAATTTTTTTTATTCAAATGATAGTGCGAATAAAAATCAAAATACTCAGGATAATGATATTAACATAAAGAAAAGTTCAGATGAAGATGAAAATGAAAAAATTATAGTTCACGTATCTGGAGAGGTTAAGAATCCTGGAATCTACGAATTTGAAGATGGTGATAGGGTTAATGATGCAATTGAAAAAGCTGGAGGTTTAACCGAGAATGCTTATAAGGATGGAATTAATCTTGCTTTAAAGTTAAGAGATGAGATGAAGGTAACTATTTATACACTAGAAGAATACAAAAAACTTGGTTTAGATGAAAATAGTTCAGATAATTTTCAAATTTCTGGCCTATATGATACAAAAGATAAAAATGGAAAGGTAAGTTTAAATAGGGCAAGCAAGGAAGAGCTAATGACCCTTCCAGGAGTTGGTCCTAAAACGGCTGATAAAATAATAGAATATAGAGAAAAGAATAAGTTTGAATCTATTGAGGATATTAAAAATATTAATGGAATTGGGGATAAAACTTTTGAAAGGCTTAAAGATCTAATTCAGATATAATATAAAAGATAGAGGGTAGGATATGAAGAAATTAAAAGATGTTAAATTAACGCAAATGACTAAAACTTCAGGCTGAGCTGCTAAGGTTGGACCGGAGGTTCTAGAAGAGGTTTTAAAAGATTTACCAAAAATTACAGATAAAAGATTAATTGTCGGAATTGATGGTGCTGATGACTGCGCTGTTTATCAAATAACTGATGATATTTGCCTAGTAAATACTTTAGATTTTTTTACTCCTATTGTAGATGATCCATATACTTTTGGAAGAATTGCAGCTGCAAATTCTCTTTCTGATGTTTATGCTATGGGAACAGAGCCAAAGCTTGCTATGAATATTGTTTGCTTTCCAAATTGTTTAGAGCCTGAGGTATTAAAACAAATACTTCACGGGGCTCATGACAAGTGTGATGAAGCTGGGTGCCTAGTGATTGGTGGTCATACTGTTCAGGATGATGAACCTAAGTTTGGACTTTCAGTTTCAGCTTTTATCCATCCAGATAAAATTTTGAAAAATAATACTCCAAATGTTGGAGATGTTTTGATTTTAACTAAACCTATTGGGGTTGGAGTTATGAATACAGCTTTAAAGGGCGGATTAATTGAAGAAAATTCAGACTCTTATAAAAAACTTGTACTCAGCATGGAAACATTAAATAAGTTTGGATTTGAGGCTATTAAAGACCTTAAAGTATCAGCCTGTACGGATATAACTGGATTTGGACTTTTAGGTCATATAAAGGAAATGGTATTACAAAAAGATGTCAGCTGTATTTTAGATGTTGATAAGGTTCCATATTTTGAAGAAGCTATGTCTTTTGCGGAAATGGGTTTAGTACCAGAGGGAACCTATGCAAATAAAAAATATTGCAAGGGTTTAGTTGATCTTGGATCAGTAGATAGTGTAGTAATAGATCTATTATTTGATCCTCAAACTTCAGGGGGGCTACTAATATCTCTTCCTGAAGAAGAGGCGAAAAAGGCAATGGAAAATTTAAAGAATTCAAAGCTTCCAGCAGCTATTGTTGGAAGGATAGTTGAGGGAAGAGATAAGAAAATTATTTTAAATTAAAGGGGAAAAATGGGAAATTTATTTAAACTTATTCCAAAAGTGGATGAAGTTATAGAAAAAGAAGAAATAAAAAGTTTAATTAAGCTTAATTCTAGAAAAATTGTAGTAGATTCTATAAGAGAAGTATTAGATGATTTAAGACAAGAAATTAAATCTGGTATAGACGAAGATATTCTTATGAATAATATAAGAAATATTAACTCCTTAGTAGAAGAATCTATATTAAATAAAAAGAAACATCATTTAGTTAAACTAATAAATGCAACTGGTATAGTTATTCATACAAATCTTGGAAGAAGTCCTCTTGCTAAAGAAGCTGTAGATTCTCTAACTTCCTTGGCATCATCATATTCAAATTTGGAGTATGACTTGGATGAAGGTAAAAGAGGTTCTAGATATTCTCACTTAGATGAAATAGTTCGCAAAATAACTGGAGCAGAGGCAAGCATGGTTGTTAATAACAATGCAGCAGCAGTTCTTCTCATTTTAAGTGCTCTTTGTTCAGGAAAAGAAGTAATTACATCTAGAGGAGAGTTAATAGAAATTGGTGGTGCATTTAGAATTCCAGATGTTTGTAAAGAGAGTGCTAGTAGTCTTATAGAAGTAGGAACTACCAATAAGACTCACTTAAAAGATTACGAGGAAGCTATCAATGAAGATACGGCTGCTATATTAAAAGTTCATACAAGTAATTATAAAATTGTTGGATTCACAGAGGGAGTTGACAACAAAACTTTATCAAGCCTAAAAAAAGATCATGATATTTTAATTATAGAAGACCTAGGTAGTGGAGTTTTGGTAGATTTTTCAAAATATGGACTGAGTTATGAGCCAACGATCCAAAACTCAATTCAAAGTGGGGTAGACCTCGTTTCTTTTTCTGGTGATAAACTATTAGGAGGGCCTCAAGCTGGAGTAATTGTAGGTAGAAAGGACCTTATAGATAAGATAAAAACTCATCCACTAACTAGAGCTTTAAGAGTAGATAAATTTACAATTGCTGCTCTTGAAGCAACTTTAAGATTATATCTTGATGAAAATATTGCGACTCAAAGAATACCTACACTAAATATGATTATTCAAAAGAGAGATTTTATTAGAAAAAAAGCTGAAAAATTAGCCTCAATGATAGATAATAATAATTTAAATGTGGATATTATTGATACCTTATCTGAAGTAGGTGGAGGATCTATGCCAGGGGAAAAATTAGAATCCAGCGCTCTTGCAATCAATTCTGATGTATATAAGGATTTTGAAATAGAAAGATTTTTGAGGGGCTATGAGATACCTATAATAACTAGGATTGAAAATGAAAAAGTTATTATCGATTTAAGGACTGTATCTTATGATGAATTTGAAATAATTGCAAAGGCTTTAAATTTATTAGGAGCGTAATATATGAAAAATATTATTGTAGGTACTGCAGGACATATTGATCATGGTAAAACCACCTTAATAAAAGCTCTTACTGGAAGAAATACTGATAGATTAAAAGAAGAGCAAAAAAGAGGAATTTCAATAGATCTTGGTTTTACCTTTTTCGATCTTCCATCTGGAACTAGAGCAGGAATAATTGATGTTCCAGGACATGAAAAATTTATTAAAAATATGCTTGCAGGCGCTTTTGGAATTGACCTTGTAATACTTGTTGTTGCTTGTGATGAGGGGATGATGCCTCAATCTAAGGAACACCTTCATATTTTAGATTTACTTGGAATTAAAAAGGGTTTTGTTGCATTAACAAAAACCTCTATGGTAGATCCAGAATGGTTAGAACTGGTAGAATCTGATGTAAAAGAAGAGCTAAAAGGCACATTTTTAGAAAATGCAGATATTTTGAAAGTGGATTCTGTTAAAAATATTGGGATAGATGAAGTAAAGAATGAAATAGATAGAATTATTAAAGATATGGAAGAAACTGTAACAAGTGGAATCTTTAGGCTTCCTGTTGATAGATCTTTTTCAATATCTGGAATTGGTACTATTGTAACTGGTACACTTATCTCAGGTACTATATCTGTAAATGAAGAAGTAGAAATTTACCCTAACAATATTATTACAAAGGTTAGGAGTATTGAAGTTCACGACAAAGCTAGTGAAAAAGCTGAAAAGGGTCAAAGAGTTGCATTAAATTTACAAGGAGTAAAGAAGGAAGATGTAGAAAGAGGTTCTGTAATTGCTCCAGTAGACTCTTTAATCCCTACAAGCATGCTTGATGTAAAAGTTAAAATTATTGATAGTCCATATACGATAAACAATAGGACTAGGGTTAGATTATATATAGGATCAAATGAAGTTTTCGCAAGACTCATTCTTCTTGAAGATGATACTTGCGAGGGAGGAAAAGAATATCTAGCTCAGTTAAGACTTGAGGAAGAAATTGTATGTAAAGAAGATGATAGATTTATAATTAGATTATTTTCTCCAGTTGTAACTATTGGTGGTGGAAGAGTACTAGATGCAAATCCAAAAAAGAAAAAAAGATTTAATGAAGAAGACTTAAAACTAATTAGTCTTTTTGAATCATCATCTGAAAAAGACAAACTTGAAGCTACTATAAAGGAAGCTAAAGGGAATTTTATTACTTTAAATGATTTAGTTAAGCTAAGAAACATTGATGAAGAGTCGATTATAAGTCTTTTAGAAAAGCTTGAAGAAGAGGGAAAAATAACTTATGCTTCAGTTCAAAAAGATAGATATATTATTCATAATAATTATTTAAAGGAATTATCAAATAGGACAATACAAATAACAAAGGATTATCATAAAAAATATAGCTTGAGACCAGGTATAACTAAAGAGGAAATAAAAAGTAAAATTTTTCCAAAACTACCAAAAAATGTTAGCGATATTTTCTTAAGTGTTATTAGTTATGGAACTGAACTAGAAACCTATAAGGAATTTATAAGACTTTCATCTTTTAAAGAAAGCCAAAGCGAGACTCAAAAAGAGATAGAAAATAAACTTTTATCCTCTCTAGAAGAATATAAAATGCAAGCACCTAGATTTTCAGAAATCTTCAAAAATAGTAACTTTAATCCTCAAGAAATAAATGAAGTCGTAAATTCTTTAATAGCAAAAAAGGAGCTTACTAAATTTGAAGATACAGTTTTAAGAAGCAAAGATATTAAAATTTTTGAAGAAAAAGTTATATCATATATCAAAGATAAGGGACAAATTTCCCTTAGTGAAGCTAGAGATATAACAAATTCAAATAGGAAGAATGCACTTTTAATTCTTGAAGATCTCGATAAGAGAAAGATAACAAAAAGAGATGGTGAAAATAGAGTCCTTTTATAGGGGGTGAAGCATGAATCTTGAATTATTATTAGTCTTTGATGACGATGATATTTTGGAAGAACTTAAATATGCTTTTGATACTGAAGGATATAATATATATGTTTCTAGAAGTATTAAAGAGGCAATTGAAATTTTCAAAAATAGAAAAATTGATTTTGCCTTAATAGATATGCAGTATAAAGATGGTACTGGGCTTGACCTTAAGAAAATTATGAGTGAGGAGAAAGATATTCCAACAATTGTAATATCTACTATTGATAATGATTTAAAGAAGGTATTAGCACTAGAGTATGGATGCGATGATTATATTGTAAGGCCCTTTAATATACTTGAACTTAAGGCGAGAATTAGGGCGATTTTAAGACGTGTAATCCAAACTCAAAAAGTTTTAGAAGAGTCAAAAAATAAAAAGCAAAATTTAGTAGAAAGTGGATTTGAGTTTAATCTTATTGCTAGAAGAGTAAACTACTTAGGAGAAAATTTAGATCTGACAGGAAAGGAATTTGAATTTTTCTTTATTTTGGCATTAAATCCAGATACAATTTTTTCAAGAAAGGAATTGGCTGAAAAAGTATGGGGAAAGGAATATGAAAGCAATTTAAGGACTGTTGATGTTCATATTAGAAGGCTTAGAGAAAAACTTTCCTTACTAGGAAAAGAGTCCTATATAAAAACGAAATGGGGCAAAGGATATTACTTTTCTACTAAAGATGTAGATGATATTTAACTTGAATTTAATATTATTTTATTATATAATAAACAAGGTGCTTTTAGCATCTTGTTTTATGGGGGTAGATGAGTCCTGGTGGGCTCTCTGGTCTTCAAAACCAGCGCGAGGGGTTTGTAGCTTCTTGGGTGAGTTCGATTCTCACGTACTCCCGCCAATAATGAATAATGAAAATTAGATTTTTATGAAAATTATTTTTTTACAGAAAAAGCTTCCTATTAGTAATTACTTTGCTAACAGGAAGCTTTTTAAATTTATATTAAGCTATTTATTTAATTTGGAGTAAATATATCTATCAATAAGCTCCTTTAATCTTTCTCTATACTCATCTTTTATTTCTCCATAAATATATTGCTTTTTAATTTCATAATTAAAAGGATATATATTTTGAAGCTCTTTTATTAAATCTAAGTCATCAATTTCTTCTAGGCTATTTTTCAAAATAAATTCACTATTTTCATCTTTTGGATTGGTAATAAATTTAAAATCAGCATCGAAACTATCAATCATTAACTTTAAATCCTTTATAAAGATTTCTTTGATATTGTGGGTTAAAAATTTTTTTCCATCTATTTCATAGACATCCTCATTAATCAAATCTAGGTAATATTTATATACGTTTGTTTTAAGATCATATAGCTCATCTTTTAAATCTTCTAGACTTCTTTTTGTAAAGTTAATCTCATCTACTATATTTTCGCCTTCATAATTTATGAGATTTTTTATTTCAATTATTTCTTTATTTTTCAAAAGAAGGTAGTTATATGCTTTATCTCCTGTTTGAAAAGTAATTTCAAGCCCTTTATCAGTTTTCTCAAAACTTTTAATGATAGCAAGTTTTAACTCAGCAGTATTTGATGGAACTGGGTAGAAAATTTTACCTTGTCCAACAGAAGGAATATTTATAGTGTAGCTATCTTTATTTTGATTTACCTTAACATCTAGTGATGAATTTATTATATGATTTAATGTAAACTCCATATCCTTAAGATCTCTTTCAACATTAATTAGTCCAGCAGCTGGAACAATAACTTTAAAAAAGTCTTCATTAAAACTAACTATCTTACAATCAAGAGCATATATTTTTTTAAAAAGTAAAGAAAGAATAATATATGCTAAATAATTTTTCATATTTTCTATTCTTGTTTTTTTATCTATTTCAATAGTAAGCTTATCAGTTGATAGACTACCTTTTATTTCATAAACAAAGTCTTGTTCTTGCCTTGTAATTTTATTTACTTTAATCCCATTTAACTTAACTAAGTCTGTGGGTATATTTTTAGAGCTAGGACTAGCTATTGAGTTTGTTAATACTAAATTTAAATTATTTCTTGAACCCTTTTTTGACTTTAGAGTTGTTTCTATCTCAAACATATAAGGGTAGTCCATATAGTAAAGCATATTATCACTCCTTTTTTATATATTGTATCATTTATAGCAAGTTTAATAAAGAACTGTTATAATATTTTTGGTGATTGAAAATGTTTTTAGGGATAATTTTTATAGGCCTTTTTTATTTTTTAGGAATAAATTTTGGATATAGGGTAGATGTTAATATCTTTATTTCTGTCCTTTTCATTTTCTTGTCATTTTTTATAGATATTAAGAAAAAAAATAGGATATATATATTTTTAAGTTTATTTTTTTTCTCTTTAGGCTTACTTGTAATTACAATAAGTGAAAAAAATATAAAAGTAGATAAAATTGAAGGAATTAACAAGATAGAGATTCTTATAACAGAAGTTTATTCTATTTCTGAAGATTATTATACATATAAAGCTAAGGCTATAAAAGTGGGCGATGATACTATAAATGAAAATATACTTTTAACCTATAAGGATAGGTTAAAAGTTGGAAGTCTAATTGAAGCTAAAGGAGAACTAGAACCTTTTAGAGACTCTGGAAACTTTGGACAATTTAGCAGTAAAGACTTCATGAGATCTAAGGGGATTTTTGCTAGTCTTTTCTTAAAAACAAGTCCTAAAATTTTGGACTTAAATTATAATAAGTTTTTCTATATCAAAAATAATGTAGTTGAGAAATTAAATAATATTAATTCATGGGCATTAAAAAAACAAAATGCAGATTTTGTAAATACAGTATTTTTTGCTAAAAACTTTATGGATGATGGTTATAAAGATAAGGTGGAAGATCTCGGACTTTCACATATTTTGGCTGTTTCAGGGATGCATATAGGAATAATATATTTATTTTTATGCGGCTTTTTAAGCATATTTCCTATTAATTATAAGATTAGAATCTTTTTTTTTCTTTTTTGATAACCATATCCTATATTTACCTAACGGGGATGAAATCTTCTGCATTAAGGGCGTTTTTAATTATTTTTTTTGTTGAAATGACAAGAATATATAAACTGGGGTTAAATAGATTAAAACTCATATTTCTGGCTTTTTTTATAATTTTATTATTTATGCCATATAGGGCAATTGACTTATCACTTACTCTGAGTTTTATATCAATACTTTCTTTATTTTACTTAAAAGATATTTTATTTATTAATGTAAAAAAAGATTCAAATTTAATAAAGGCATTTAAAACGATTTTAACTGTAAATATTTCTCTCTTACCACTTATTTTATATTATTATGGAAGTGTAAACCTACTTTTAATACCGGTAAATTTGATTGTTGTTCCTATATTTTCAGCTACCTTTGCCTTGGTCTTTTTGAAAATTATTTTATATTTTACAATAAGGCCATTAGCTTATTTTATTTCTTTTTTAATAGATTTTTTATTAGATATTATTTACTTTGTGGTAGATTTATTTTCAGGCATTGACTTTTTCAAATTTTCAATTAAAAATATGAATTACTATTTTGTAATAGTATTATTTCTATTAGTTCTATATTTTATATTTGAAAGAAATTATATTAGATTATCTCTTACTGATAAAATTAAAGGCTTTAAAATTATTGCAATACTTATATTGAGTTTTAGTTTTATATTTGAAATTGCATCTTATACAAGCCTATCCATGATTGATATTGGACAGGGAGATGCTTTTCTAATAAGTGATGGAAAACTTACAGGTATGATAGATACAGGTGGAGATATAAAAGGATCTACTTATAAATTTATTTTAGGTCCTTATTTAAAAAAGAGGGTAAAAAAACTAGATTTTGTAATTATTAGTCATGATGATATTGACCATTCTGGAAATTTAAAATATATTGTTAGGGATTATGATCCAATTATTTTTACATCAGAAAAATCTAAAATTTCAAGTCCTAAAAGAAAAATTCTTAAAAATGAAGATATAATAAAATCTACAGGATTTTCTATAAAAGTTTTAGATGACGGCAAGGAATATGATGAATCTAATAATACATCATTGGTATTAAGTTATAAACAAAAGGGATTTTCAGCTTTATTTACAGGAGACATGGAAGTTGATAAGGAAAAGAATTTAAGCATGGACTTAAAACATGATATACTAAAAGTAGGTCATCATGGTTCAATGACTTCAACATCAGATGATTTTTTAAAAAAGGTAAATCCTAAAATTGCACTTATTTCTGCTGGATATAAAAATAAATTTTCTCATCCACATAAAGAAACTATTGAAAAACTTGAAAAATATGGTGTTAGGTACTTTAGAACAGATAGAGATGGAGAAGTTAGGATAACATCAAGTGTTTTTGGAAATGAAATAAAACATAAATTAAGAAATAAAAAAAGCCTAGCTAGTTTTTTACTAGGAGATTTATTATATATTATAGTTTTAACTGGAACTTTTACACTTTTATTGAAGGATTTATTTAAGGAAAATGATTATGAATTATATAGAGGCTATAGAAAAATTTAGAAATAAAACTTTGAAAAATTTAATATTTGTATATGGAGAAGAGGATTTTCTAAAAAAAACATTTATTGAAGAAATTGCTGGAGACTTAAAAGATGATGTTTTTAATTTTACTAAGTTCAATGATGAAAATTTTAATTCTCAAAGTATAATTGATAATAGTGAGTCTCTACCTTTTATGTCAGATAGGAGAGTTATTTTAATAGAGCACTTAGATTTTTCTAGGGATAAGATTTCTAAGTTTGAAAATGAACTAAATAATATATTAAACTATGCTTCTAATATTCCTAATTTCACCACTATTATTTTTGATTTAAAAGCTGGGTTTTTTAAGGGAAAACTTTACAAAAATTTCTTAAATCTAGCTAGTTTTGTCGAAATGAATAGGCTAAATAGCATGGAGCTTAAAAATTTTATTGGAAAAAAATTTATATCAGATGGACTTTCAATAAAAAATAGTGAAATTAGTTATATTATGGATAGAACAGGATATTTAGATAGGGATTCAGAGCTTAATTTAAACTTTATAAACAATGACCTTGAAGCTCTTATTGAGGGAGTAAAGATAAATAATAAGGAAATTACAAAAAAATTAATCGATAAATTCATTACTCCATTCATTAATGAAAATATATTTGATTTAACCGATAATATTTTAAAAAAAAACACGGCTAAATCATTAGAAGTTTTCTATAATTTAAGTGATGAACCTGTAGAAAAAGTCTTTTTTATGATAGCTAGAACTTTCAATAATTTGTTTTATATAAAAAATCTTCTAAATAATGGAAGGTCAAACCAAGCTATTATGAATATTCTTGGTATTAAAAAATTTGAATATGATAAAAATTTTAGAGCCATTTCTGATCTGGGAGAAAATAAAATCAGAAGCTCTATTAATCTACTTTATGAATGTGAAAAAAACATGAGAATTAATAGTAACCACACAAAACTTGAAATTGAAAAACTTATTATTAAATTAACTAGCATATAAAAACGCCTTAGAATTTAAATTTCTAAGGCGTGTAAAAATTAAATAGAATATTTCAAATAAAAAAACTTCCTTAGGAATAGGAAGTTTAGGCTTCTTTAGCAGAATTAAGTCTTCTTTGGAATGAGCTTAATTTTCTTGAAGCTGCATTCTTATGGATTAAGTTTTTGCTTGCAGCTTTTTTAAGCTTTTTATCAACTAATTTTAATAGTTCAGCTGCATCATCTAATCTATCTTCTTCAATAGCTATATTTAATTTTTTCATATAAGTCTTAAGTTCAGATTTTTTACTTTTATTTCTAGCTCTTTTAGTTTCGTTAACTTTAATTCTTTTAAGTGCTGATTTAATATTTGCCATTTTCTCACCCCCTAAATATTACAAAAAATATTTTATCATTTATTGACTATATTTGCAAGTATATTTAAAAAAATAATGATGGAAAAACTTATTTGTGATATAATTAATATGTATTTTTTGAAAGGATGATAGGAATGCAAGATTTAAACAATCAAGATAAGGGCGAATTAGAAAACAATATAGAAAGTCAAGAAATAGAGATTGAAGAAAACAATAAGAAAGGTAATAATAAAAAAGAAATGCCATTTATTTTTGAACTTATTATTGTAGTTGCAATTGCTTTATTTATTAGATTTTTTATTTTCAATATCACCCATGTTTCTGGTATGTCTATGGTCCCAACTTTAAATGATGGGGATATACTTATTACTGAAAGAGTTAGTTTATTTTTTAAAGAAGCTGAAATAGGTGATGTAGTTGTTATTAAAGCTCCTGATAATTCTGGAGATAATTATATAAAAAGAGTCATTGCTAAGAGTGGGGATAGGGTAGAATTAAAAGATGGAGAAGTTTTTGTAAATGATTTGAAACTAGATGAAGATTATACTAACTATGATCCAACTCTTTCACTTAATGGTGAAACATCATGGGTTTTAAATGATGGGGAATACTTTGTTATGGGAGATAATAGAGCTCACTCTAATGATTCAAGAGCATTTGGAAAGATAGAAAAGAGTAGAGTTAAGGGTATTTCTGTTTTTAGACTGTTCCCTTTTAATAGAATAGGAAAATTGTAAGAGGTGTTTAATGAAGGTTTCACAAGATAAAATTAGAAATTTCTCAATAATTGCACATATTGATCACGGAAAATCAACACTTGCTGATAGGCTCATAGAAAAAACTGGCATGCTTGAAAAGAGAGAATTAAAAGAGCAAGTTCTTGACTCTATGGATCTTGAAAGAGAAAGAGGTATTACTATCAAGCTTAAAGCTGTAAGATTGATATATAAAGCTGAAGATGGTGAGGAATATATTTTAAATTTAATCGATACACCTGGCCATGTAGATTTTAACTACGAAGTTTCTAGATCTTTAGCTGCATGTGAAGGAGCGGTTTTAGTAGTTGATTCTACTCAAGGGGTTGAGGCTCAAACCCTAGCTAATTTGTATTTGGCTTTAGAGCAAGATTTGGAAATTCTGCCTGTTCTTAATAAGATTGACCTACCTAGTAGTGATGTTGAGTATGTAAAAAGTGAAATTGAAAATACTTGCGGACTTGATACAGAGGGGATCCCTCTGGTTTCTGCTAAAAGTGGATTAAATATTGAAGATGTTTTAGAAGATATTGTATATAATGTTCCTCATCCAGTTGGAGATGTAAGTAAGCCGCTAAAAGCACTAATATTTGACTCCTACTATGATTCTTATAAGGGAGTAATTTGCTTTATAAGAGTCTTTGAAGGAAAAGTAAAAACAGGAACAAATATTTACATGATGAATACAAAAAAAGAGTTTGAAGTTACAGAAGTAGGATACGTTCAAAATGAAAGAATTCAATCTAAAGAAATAACAGCAGGAGATGTTGGATATATTTGTGCATCTATTAAAAATGTAAGAGATGCTAGGGTTGGGGACACAATAACAGAAGTTGAAAATAAAACTGAGCATGCCCTACCAGGATATAAAAAAGTAACGCCAATGGTTTACTGCGGGATATATCCAGCAGAGGGCGAAGAATTTACACAGGTTAGAGAAGCTTTGGAAAAATTACAGGTTAATGATGCTTCATTAGTTTTCGAGCCTGAAACATCCCAAGCACTTGGATATGGTTTTAGATGCGGCTTTTTGGGTTTACTTCATATGGAAATAATTCAGGAAAGGCTTGATAGAGAATTTGACTTAAATATAATTGCCACAGCTCCATCAGTAATTTATGAAGTTATGAAAAATGATGGAACATTTTTAGAAATACAAAATCCATCTAATTTGCCGCCAGCTACAGAAATAGATTATATGAAAGAGCCTATGGTTGCATGTGAAATAATGACGCCAAAAACTTATGTTGGTCCTATTATGGAAATTTGTCAAAATAAGCGTGGCGTCTTTGAAAATATGGAATATCTAGATGAAAAAAGAGTGACTATTCATTATTTAATGCCTTTAAATGAAGTTATATACGACTTTTTTGATACATTAAAATCTAAAACACAAGGATACGCTTCTTTAGATTATGATTTAAAAGGATATCAGGAATCAGATCTTGTAAAGATGGATATCTTAATTAATGGAGAGTTAGTTGATGCCTTTTCACTTATTGTTCATAGGGAAAAAGCAGCTCAAAGAGCTAGAACTATTGTTGAGAAGCTTAAAAAAGAAATTCCAAGACAGCAATTTGCAATTCCTATTCAAGCGGCAATTGGTTCTAAAATAATAGCCAGAGAAACTGTATCAGCTCTTAGAAAAGATGTACTTGCTAAATGTTATGGTGGAGATATTTCCAGAAAGAAAAAACTTCTTGAAAAGCAAAAAGAAGGTAAAAAACGTATGAGGCAAATTGGAAATGTAGAAGTTCCACAAAATGCTTTTCTTGCCGTACTTAAGTATGACGACGATGAATAGATTAGATAAATATTTTGAAAAAGAAGAAAAAGGGGCTAAGGGACTTTATGTCCATATCCCCTTTTGTCATAAGAAATGTTATTATTGTGATTTTTTAACTTTTCCTGGACAAGAAAAAAGAATGGATTCATATATATCGAATCTTTTGAAGGAAATGGAAATTTATCAAAATAAATATGGGAAAATCTTAATTGACTCAGTATTTTTGGGCGGTGGAAGTCCTTCATATTTAAGCTTAGATAATTTAGATAAACTATTAAAGGGAATTCATGAAAATTTTAATCTTAATTCAAAAATAGAATTTACTATAGAGATGAATCCAGAAGATGTTAGGCAAGATAAGCTAAAAATTCTTAAAGATTACGGAGTAAATAGAATTTCTTTAGGAGTTCAAACTTTTGATGAAAATATATTAAAGATATTAGGAAGGGTTCATAAGTCTAGTGATGTAATTGAAGCAATAGACTTACTAAATAAAAATTCTTTTGCTAATATAAACCTAGATATGATTTACTCCCTACCATTACAAGAAGAAAAAAACTTAGAAAATGATCTAAAAATAATAAGTTATTTAAGTCCCAACCATCTTTCTTATTATTCGCTTATATTAGAAGAAAACACCTATCTACATAGGCTTGTAAGAGAAAATAAAATTTCTTTAAATGATGATGAAATGGACAGGAACTTCTACCATAAAATAGTTACGAGCTTAGAAGAAATTGGATTAAAAAGATATGAGATTTCAAATTTTGCAAAAGAATCCTACGAATCAGTTCACAATAAAAAGTATTGGCAAATGAAGGAAGTACTTGGAATTGGAATGGGAGCATCTGGATTTTACAAAAAAGCCAGATATAAAAATGTCTGTAATTTTAAAAAATATGGTGAAATGATAAATGATGGAGTATTACCAATTGGTGATTATAGTGAATATAATTTAAAAGAACTTAGAACAGATTATATAATTACAAATATGAGGTTAAAAGAAGGCATAAATCTTAAAAATTATGAGGAGATTTTTGGAATAAGTCTACTTAAAGAAAGAGAAAGAAAAATAAAAGAATATTTAGATGAAGGTTTTTTAATCTTAATGGATAATAATTTATTTTTTTCTTTAGATGGAGTAGATATTTCTAATCATATATTAGTAGACTTAATTTAGAAGCTTTTAGCTTCTTTTTTTATTATCAATTATTTAGTAACTATATTTTTTAGTTTGAAAATATTTTATAAAAGTTAAAATTAAAATTTACATAAAAAACAACTTTAACATTCAAATATTTATTTGCATAATAAGATTCTTTAATTCAAAGGTAGATATACTTAATTATTTTAATCTATCTAAGAAAAAATAAAATTATTCAAAAAATGTTGACAAAAGAAAAAATAGAGGGTATAATGTTGTTAGCACTCAAGGAGTGAGAGTGCTAACAATAAAACAAAGAAGGGTAAAGTTATGTTAGACGAACGAAAAAAGCTAATTTTGGAAGCTATTATCGGAAGTTATTTACTAAATGCTGAGCCCATTGGGTCAAGAACTATATCTAAAAATTATAACTTAGGAGTCAGTTCAGCTACCATTAGAAATGAGATGAGTGATCTTGAAGACTTGGGCCTTTTGTCTAAGGCACATTCTTCTTCTGGAAGAATTCCGTCAGATAAAGCATATAGGCTGTATGTAAATAATCTCATTGAATCGCGTTCTATGATGGGGTTTTCTGATTATAAAGATCTTTTAGATAGATCATTAAATGGAAGGTCCCTTATTGAAGAGGCAATTAATAAGCTATCTAATTTAACTGGCTATACAACACTTGCCATAATTTATAAAAGTTTAGATATAAAGCTTGAAAAAATATATATTTTAGAAGAAAGCGAAGAGACTTTACTACTTGTGATGGTCTATGATAATGATAAGATTTACTATCATCATATTAAAAAAGACTTTACAAGTGATATTAAAAGCCTTATAAAGATTAACTATATTTTTAATGATCTGATTTCTGGTATGTATATTGAAAAAATTCCATCGTTTTTAGATATGGTGGATACTCAAAGTAGTGAAAGCTTAGATAATTTCAAGATAAAGCTAAAAGAAGCAGTAAAAGATGACATAGGAAAGCTAAAAAAATATGATCTTATTTTAGATGGGGTTTCAAGCATTTTTAAATTTCCAGAATATAGTGACATTAATAAGGTAAGAGAGTTTATAAGTCTTATTGAGAGTAAGGAAACAATAATTAAAGCTCTTGTAAGTGGAGATGCAAAGATAAATATTGCTATTGGAGAAGAAAATGAAGACAATAGTTTTAAAGGACTTTCAATTATTGATTCATTTTATATGTTAGAAAATGGTCTTCATGGCAAAATTGGACTACTGGGACCAACAAGAATGGATTATGATAGTGCTATTCATTATTTACTTTGCTTAATAAATGAATTAAATACTAGCTCTAAAAGTAAGGAGGGAAGAAAGTGAATGAAGATTTAAACAAAAAAAAGCTTTCTGATGAAGAAAAGGATTTATCTGAAGACCAAAATGAAGTTAAGGATAGTGTAGAAGAAGAAATATTTGAAGCAGAGTCTGTTGAAAATGATTCTAACATTGAGGATTCTTCCTTAGAAAATGATGTTTCGAATGATTATGAAGATTTAAAAAATACATTAGTAAGGCTTCAAGCAGATTTTAACAATTATAGAAATAGGGTAAATAAGGAAAAGCAAAGCTTAGTTAAATATGCTACTGAAGGTATGATTACAGATATTCTTTCTGTTTTGGATAATTTTGATAGGGCTTTAGGACCTGAAAGTGAAGATGAAAGTGAGTATAATAAAGGTTTTAGGTTAATTAGAAAAGAATTATTTGATATTTTACAAAAAAATGGACTAGAAGTTATTGAGTCTGATGGAAAGGTGTTTGATCCTAATTTGCACAACGCTGTTGTGATGGAAGATTCTGATTTAGGTGAAGGAATTATAATAGAAACACTACAAACAGGATATAAAGTTGGAGATAAGGTCATTAGACCTAGTTATGTAAAGGTAAGTAAATAAATTTTAGGAGGAAATTATTATGGGAAAAATTATTGGAATTGATTTAGGTACTACAAACTCAGCTGTTGCTGTTATGGAAGGTGGGGAAGCTGTTATTATCCCTAACACTGAAGGAAATAGAACAACACCTTCAGTAGTTGCATTTACTAAAGATGGAGAAAGATTAGTTGGAGAAACTGCTAAAAGACAAGCAATCTTAAATCCTCAAAACACTATTTCTTCTATTAAGAGAGAAATGGGATCAGATTTCAAGGTTGATATTGATGGAAAGAAATATACTCCAGAAGAAATTTCAGCTATGATTCTTCAAAAAATTAAAAAGGATGCTGAATCATATTTAGGAGAAACTGTTACTGAAGCTGTTATCACAGTTCCTGCTTATTTTACAGATGCTCAAAGACAAGCTACTAAAGATGCTGGTAAGATTGCTGGTCTTGATGTTAAGAGAATTATAAATGAACCAACTGCTGCAGCTCTTGCTTACGGTGTAGATAAGGAAACTGATCAACATAAAATTATGGTTTATGACCTTGGTGGTGGAACATTTGATGTTTCAATTCTAGAAGTTGGAGATGGAGTTTTTGAAGTATTAGCTACTAGAGGAAATAATAGACTTGGTGGAGATGATTTTGATAAGGAATTAATTGACTATATAGCAGAAGAATATAAAAAAGAATCTGGTATTGATCTAAGAGAAGATCCAACTGCTCACCAAAGATTAAAAGACGCTGCTGAAAAGGCTAAGAAAGAGCTTTCTACAACTGTTACTTCAAATGTAAATCTTCCTTTTATAACTGCTATCAATGGAGTTCCAGCTCACTTAAATATGGATATTAAGAGAGCTAAATTTGAAGAATTAACTGAACATTTAGTAGAAAAAACTCTTGGACCAGTTAGAGAAGCATTAAAAGATGCTGGAATTAGTGCAAATGAAGTTGAAAAAGTTTTATTAGTAGGTGGATCATCAAGAATTCCTCAAGTTCAAGAAGCTGTTAAAAAACTTATAGGAAAAGATCCTCAAAAGGATATTAATCCAGATGAATGTGTTGCTGTTGGTGCAGCTATTCAAGGTGGGGTATTAGCTGGAGAAGTTAAGGATTTACTATTATTAGATGTAACTCCTCTATCATTAGGTATTGAAACACTAGGCGGAGTATCAACAAAACTTATTGAAAGAAATACTACTATTCCTACAAAGAAATCTCAAGTATTTACAACTGCCGCTGATGGACAAACTTCTGTAGATATTCACGTACTACAAGGTGAAAGAGAAATGGCAAGTGACAATACTACTCTTGGTAGATTCCAATTAACTGGAATACCTGCAGCAGCTAGAGGAATTCCACAAATTGAAGTAACCTTTGATATCGATGCAAATGGTATTGTAAATGTATCAGCTAAAGACTTAGGATCAGGAAAGTCTCAAAATATTACAATTACTTCTCAAAAGAATATGTCAGATGACGAAATTGAAAAGAAGGTAAGAGAAGCTGAGCAATTTGCTGATGAAGATAAGAAGAGAAAAGAATTAATTGAAGCTAAAAATAGTGCAGAATCTCTAATTTATCAAACTGAAAAATCACTTAAAGATCTAGGAGATAAGATTAGTGATGATGAAAAATCTTCAATCACTTCTAAGGTTGATGCTTTAAAGAATGCGTTAAATTCAGATGATCCTAAGGAAATTAAATCTAAGAGTGAAGATTTAACAAATGACTTCTACAAGATTAGTCAAAAGCTATATGAAAATGTAAATCCTAACCAAGCTGGTACTAATGCTTCTGGTGAAGGAGAAACTAAAGCTGACGATGATGTAGTAGATGCTGATTATGAAGTTGTAGATGAAGATGAGGATAAATAGATATAAATTATTTTAGGGCGAAAAAATAGCAAAAAAGTAATTTAGATTCTATTAATGGAATAATAGAAGGCGAGTTTATGCTCGCCTTTTTATTTGACTTAAATTATAGTAATAGATAAAATATATTAGTATTAAATTATTGGAGGAAAAATGAAAGATTTATATGAAATTTTAGAAGTGGATAGTAAGGCTAGCTACGAAGAGATTAAAAAATCTTATAGAAGACTAGCTAAAAAATTTCATCCAGATTTAAATCCAGGAGATAAGGAAGCTGAAGCAAAACTTAAAGAAATTAATCTTGCCTATGAAGTTTTATCAAAAGAAGATAAAAGAAGAGATTATGATAGATTTGGAGATAAAATTTTTGAAGGCGCAGCTTCTGGTAGAGGTGAGTATGGAGGTTTTTCTGATTTGTTTTCTGATATTTTTTCAGATTTCTTTTCAGGCTCATATTCTACTTATTCATCCAACTCAAGAGGTGTTCCTGGAGATGATATATTAAAGGAAGTTACTATTGATTTTAAAGATGCTTACAAGGGAGTAAAAAGAGAAATCCAAGTTAGGAGGAAAACTGTTTGCACAAAGTGCCATGGAAGTGGAGCAGAAAGTGAAGAAGATTTAGAAACTTGCCCTGTTTGCCACGGATCAGGTCAAGAAACAATTTCATCAAGAACGGCTTTTGGTCTTTTTCAGCAGGTTACTACCTGCCATAACTGCGATGGTTCTGGGAAAATTATAAAAAAGAAGTGCTCTAAGTGTTCTGGTGAAGGATTTATTTATAAGAATGAAAAAATTTCAGTAGATATTCCTGCTGGAATTGATTCCCAAATGGCAGTAAGGGTTAGCGGCAAGGGACACGAAGGACTAAAAGGCGGAGAAAATGGCGACCTACTGGTAAGGGTTACAGTTAATCCAAGTCAAATTTTCAAAAGAGAAGGAAGCGACTTACTTTTAGAGCTTCCTATAAGATTTACCCAAGCAGTTCTTGGAGATGAAATTGAGATTCCTACTATGGATGGTATAGAAAAATTCACTATTCCTAAAGGAGTTCAGTCTGGAGAAATTATTACTTTAAGAAATAAGGGATTTGTAAGTTTAAGGAGTAAAAAAATAGGAGACCTTTATGTTAAGTTAAATATTGTAACTCCAACAAATATTAACAAGGACCAGGAAGAGCTCTTAAGAGAATTAGACAAAAGTTTTGGAGAAGAAGTAAGCGATAAGAAAAGTAGATTTTTTGATAAAGTTAAAGATTTGTTTGAGTAGTGGTAAAGATGGATTATATTGGTCTTGAAATAATAACAGATAGTATGTTTGAAGAGTTAATTACAGACTCACTTTATAATTTTGAAATAAGTGGAATTGAAATAGAAGATGAAAAGCTTCTATATGATTTAAAAAAATCTTTAAAAGATAAAAGCGAACTAGTAGATTTTGATGGTAGTTATGATAAAAATATTAGAATAACAACTCATTTTAAAGAGGATTATTTTAATAATCATAGTGAAGAAATAAAGGAAGCTCTAAAAAAACTTTCAATTATTAATTATAGATTTTTTAAGGTTCAAAATAAAAATTGGAATGAAGAGTGGATGAAACACTATGATATTAAAAAATTTTTAGATAAAGTTGTTATTAAACCATCATGGATTGAATATGAAAAAAAAGATGATGAAATAGTTTTGGAATTAGATCCTGGAATGTCTTTTGGAACTGGCTATCATGCAACAACAGAACTTATGATTAAATATATATATAAGAATTTTAAAGGTGGAGTTTGCTACGATATAGGAACTGGATCAGGAATTTTAGCAATTTTACTTGAAAAAATGGGAGCAGAAAAAGTATATGCTGCTGATATTTCAGAGGATTCACAAAAGGCAGTTGAGATAAATTCTAGGCTTAATTCCTGTAGTAAGATTGAATTTAGACTAACTGACCTTCAAAATGGAATTGAGGAAAAGTGTGATTTTTATGTATCTAATATTCTAGCAAGTCTTATTATTCCTCAAATAAAAACAATTCGTAGCCACTTAAAAGTTGGAGGAGAGTTCCTATTTACAGGAATAATTGATAGCAAAGAAGAGCTAGTTGTAGAAGAGTTAAGAAAAGAAAAACTTACTTTACTAAAAAGAGAAGAACTCGATAATTGGGTTATAATTCATGGTAGATTAGATGCGTAGATATTTTTTGAATTTTAATGATGATGATAAAGATTTATTTATAGGTGGTAGTGATTTTCACCATATAAAAAATGTTTTAAGGTTAAATCTGGGAGATAAATTAGAAGTTGTCTCCTACGATAAACTTTTCACCTGCCAGATTGATGAATTTTTAGAAGATAAGGTAAAACTTACAATTTTAGAAAAAAAGAATCTTACAAATAAGAAACTGAAGATAAGACTTTTTCAAGCTCTTGCTAAAGGTGAAAAGCTTGATTTCATCTGCCAAAAGGCTACGGAACTTGGAGCTGATGAGATAATTATTTTTGAAAGCTCAAGAACGGTTGTAAAATTAGACAAAAAAAGATTAGAGAAAAAACTTGAAAGATTAAATAAAATTACTATAGAAGCCTCAAAGCAGTGTAAAAGGAATAAAATTCCTCTAGTTAAAGGTGGAATAGATATTAAAGAAATTGAGGGAGAAAATTTATTTTGCTTTTATGAAAATAGTAAAAAATCTCTAAAAGACTTTCTTTATAATAAAAATTTTACAGAAATTAATATTATTATTGGGCCGGAAGGTGGATTTTCAGAAGAAGAGATTGAAATCTTAAGATCTAAAGGAGCTGAAATATTATCTTTAGGTCCAAGAATACTTAGGACAGAGACTGCAGGACTTGCAGCAATAGCTATTAGTCAATATGAATTAGGAGATATGGGGGAATAACTTGAAGGTAAAAATTATGACATTGGGTTGCAAGGTAAACCAGTATGAGTCAGAAGCTATGAAGGAATTATTTATTCAAAAAAATTATGAGATAACAGAAGATGACTATGCAGATTTTTATATTGTAAATACTTGTACAGTTACCCAAATGTCTGATAGAAAATCTAGAAGTTTTATAAGAAAAAGCAAAAAGACGAATCCTAACTCAGTAGTTGCAGTAGTTGGATGCTATCCTCAAGTTTCTAAAGATAAAGTTACAGAAATAGAAGAAGCAGATGTGATTTTAGGAACTCAAGATAGAAAACAAATCGTTGAAATTATGGAAGAGAGCTATAAATCTAAAAAGAGAATTATTTCCGTAAAAGAATATTCAAAAGATTCTGAATTTGAGAACCTATCACTAAGAGATAATGAAGGTAGAACTAGGGCCTATATTAAAATTCAAGAAGGCTGCAATATGTTTTGTACTTACTGTATTATTCCCTATGCTAGAGGACCAGTTAGATCTAGAGATTTTGATAGCATAATAAAAGAGGCTATAGATTTAAGAAATAATGGATATAAGGAAGTTGTATTAACTGGAATTCACGCTTCAAGTTACGGGATAGATAAAAAAGAAAAATATAGGTTAATAGATATTATTGAAGAAGTTGGAAAAATTGAAGGAATAGAAAGAATAAGATTATCTTCTTTAGAGCCTAGGATTATTACTGAAGAATTCTTAAATAGACTAATAAAGGTTGATAAATTCTGTGAATCATTCCATCTTTCTCTACAATCAGGTTCCAGTGAAATATTAAAGAAGATGAATAGGAAATACGACTATGATTTATATAAGGAAAAGATAGAATTAATTAGAAAATACTATGAAAATCCAGGAATTACTACAGATATAATAGTTGGTTTTCCAGGAGAAAGTGAAGAAAACTTTTTAGAAAGCAAAAAAGCAATCGAAGAAATTGAATTTACAAAAGTGCATCTTTTTAAATATTCTAGAAGAAGAGGGACTCCTGCAGCAGAGTTTGAAAATCAAATTGATCCAAAGATAAAAAATGAAAGGTTAAAAGTTCTTGAAGAAGTATCTAAAAAGGCTCAAAATAAAATTTATAGTAAGCAAATAGGTAGGCTAGAGGAAGTTTTAGTTGAAAAGTTTGAAGATGGGAAAAATTATGGCTATTCTAAAAATTATTCTCATGTTAAAATTATTTCCAATGAAAATTTGGAAGGTAAGATAGTTAGTGTTATAATAGAAGATACTATTAATGACACATTAATTACTAGTAAAATTATCTAGGAGGAATAATATGGAAGATTGTATTTTTTGCAAAATAGCTTCTGGTGAAATAAAGTCAGATATTATTTATGAAGATGATAAGATGATTTTTTTCAACGACTTAAATCCAACAGCACCAATTCATTTTTTAGCTGTTCCAAAGAAACATATAAGATCACTTAACGAACTTGAAAAAGAAGACTTAAATCTTATTGGAGAAATTTTATTTAAGATTAAAGAATATGCAGAAAAAGAAGGCTTTGCAGAAAATGGATATAGGGTTGTTAATAACTGCGGAGAAGATGGACTTCAATCTATTAAACATATTCATTTTCATGTGTTGGCTGGTAAAAAATTAGCTTGGCCTGCTGGTTAATACTTGCATAATTTAAAAAAATAGGTTATAATCTATATGTATTAAAGCTATTAATACAGCTGAAAATGAGGGGAGGGATATTATGACAGAAATTAAAGTTGGGGAAAATGAATCGTTAGAAAATGCCCTCAAAAGATTTAAAAGACAATGTGCTCGTTCAGGAGTTTTATCCGAATATAGAAAAAGAGAACATTACGAAAAACCATCTATTAAGAAGAAAAAGAAATCTGAAGCAGCAAGAAGAAAGAAAAGAAAATTCTAGTATGCTTACTACCACCTGTTTTACAGGTGGTTTTTTGTTTTAATTATAAAAAAATTATTAAGATTATTTTTTATAGAATAAATGAGGGTATAATTTTATTAGAAAGGGTGGTGAACATGAAAAGATGTAGTAAATTTATATTAATCCTCATTTTGATTTTATCAGTGCTAAACTTAAAAATTACTAATTCTGTAAAAGCTGATAGTTATAATTCAGAAAGTATTTTTCCAGTTAGCATTAACATGGAAAGTCTAAGTATAAATGATACAAATGAGGGAAAAACTCTTAATTCAGATAATGCTTTTCTTAGCTTTATATCGAGTCCTTTAGTTAATACTATTCTATTAATTTTAGCTTTTACATCTTTAGTTGTAGAATTATTTGTTCCAGGATTTGGTGTTTTTGGATTTTTAAGCCTATTTTCCTTTATATTGTTTTTTATTGGGGGAATCAATACAGGTAGTGTTGATATAATATCTATGTCAATGTTTGCACTTGGATTGGTTTTGTTATTTATTGAACTTTTAATCCCAGGATTTGGAGTTGCAGGAGTCACAGGAATATTTTCACTAATTGCTGGACTAATTCTATCCAGCCAAAATATTAGTCATGGAATTGTTTCTGTTTCTATAGCCATATTCATATCCATTATTGTTTCATACATTTTGATTAAAAAAGGTATGAAAAGTAAACTTTTTGGCAAGGTAATTTTAAATGAGAGCTTAGAAGTTAAAGATAAAAAAGCTGAGGACTTTACAAATCTTTACAACAAAATTGGAAAAACTGTCACAATCCTTAGACCATCTGGTATAATTGAAATAGATGGAAAAAGATATGATGCACTTACAGAAGGTGAATTTATTGAAAGCAATGTAGAAATTATTGTTTCAAGAATTGTTGGAAGTAAAATTTTTGTCAGGAGGGTAAAATGCCAAATAATATAGTTTTTATTGGTTTGATTGGTTTAATAATCATAATATTTCTATCCATATTCTTCACCATGGTTCCAGTAGGATTATGGATAACTGCTATTTTTTCTGGAGTAAAGGTAAAGATATCTACTCTAGTTGGAATGAGACTTAGAAGGGTAGTTCCTTCAAGAATCATAAATCCACTTATAAAAGCAACTAAGGCTGGAATTGATATAGATGTAAACACACTAGAAGCTCACTATCTTGCTGGTGGAAATGTAAATATGGTAGTTGATGCTTTAATTGCAGCACAAAGAGCAAATATTGACATTGAATTTGAAAGAGCAGCTGCAATAGATCTTGCAGGAAGGAATGTTTTAGAAGCTGTACAGGTTTCTGTAAATCCTAAAGTTATAGAAACTCCTTTAATTTCGGCTGTAGCCATGAATGGTATTGAAGTTATGGTTAAAGCGAAAGTTACTGTAAGAGCAAATATAGATAGACTTATTGGTGGTGCTGGAGAAGAAACAATAATAGCTAGGGTAGGAGAAGGAATTGTAACAACTGTTGGTTCTGCAAAGAGTCATACTGAAGTTCTAGAAAATCCAGACTCAATTTCACAAACAGTTTTGAGTAAGGGATTAGATTCTGGTACTGCATTTGAAATATTATCAATAGATATTGCAGATGTAGATGTTGGAAGAAATATTGGAGCTAAATTACAAACAGATCAAGCAGAAGCTGATAAAAGAATTGCTCAAGCCAAAGCAGAAGAAAGAAGAGCTATGGCTGTTGCAAAAGAACAAGAGATGATTGCTGAAGTTCGTAGCATGAGAGCAAAAGTTGTTGAAGCTGAAAAAGAAGTGCCTTTAGCTATTGCAGAGGCTTTGAAGAGTGGGAATTTAGGAGTTTTAGATTATTATAATCTAAATAATATTAAAGCTGATACAGATATGAGAGAGTCTTTTTCAAATAAAGAAAAAAATCAAAGTAAAAATGATTAGCTTATTAAATTCTTAGGAGGACTAGGATGTTTCAAAAATTTATAGCTATAGTAATACTATGGATTATTTTCCAAGCTTTTAAATTAAAAAATAAAACATTATCAGTCAATGAAAGAAAGACTCTTCAAAATATTAATAAGAAAAAAGATGGTAGTAAAAATAAAGAAAAAATAAAACATAAAAACAATAACTTATTTATCTCTAAGAATAAGAAGCATAAGTCTAATGATTATATAAGTGAAAAGGAATATATAAAAGAACATTTAGCACAAAAAGAAAAAGTTATTATGGAAAGTGAACTCTCAAAAGCAGCATCTTCATACTCAGATACTAATCTTAATGAGGATACTGATTATCATAATTTAAAATTAAATTATAATTTAGATGAGGGTGAAAAAAGTGAAGAAAGATTAGATAAATTTGAAAATATGGATATTAGAGAAATATTTATTTTCAAAGAGCTTTTAGACAAACCTCTTTCTATTAGAAAAAATAGGCACTAGAAAAGGTCGGTAATTTACCGACCTTTTTAAATTTAAAAAAATAAATATATTTAACTTTTTATTTTTCTTCCTTTAAAAAGAAATGCAAGTTTTGTTTCTGAAATTATTATTGCAAAAAATATGAAAATAAATCCTAAAAGTGATTTAAAAGTAAGAGACTCTATACCAAGTGAAACAGGTAGTATTACGCCAAATATTGATTCACACCCTAAAATAATGGAAGCAGAATTTGGATCTGTATATTTTTGTCCTATATTTTGAAGTAGTAGTGCTATAGCTGTACAAAAAACAGACAAATAAATGACTTCTAGCATGGGCCTTAATTTAAAAACTAAATTTGAATTGTCTTCAAAAATAAGAGTTGTAATCCAAGATAGGATAGCTGAAACAGTAAATTGCATGATTGTAAGTACAAAAGGATCTTTCATTACACCGAATTTTGTAACTGCAACTATATGACTTGCAAATAAAATTCCAGACAAAAGTGCAAGTCCGTCTCCAATTATAGCTTCAGTAGAAGATTTAAATATAGATCCACTTTCTCCAGCCATAGCAATAAAAAATATACCTACTACACAAAAAATTGCCGCTATCATATTGTATTTATCCGGTTTAACTTTATTTGTAAACCAATAAATAAAAGGGACAATAACACAGTAAGATGCTGACAAAAAACCAGATCTACCAGGAGTTGTAAATGTAACTCCTAAAGTTTGACTGGAATAAGCAATAAATAAAAAAAAGCCAATAATAATTCCAGCACCTATTTCATCTTTTCTTGCCTTAATCAATCTTTTACGAAAAATTATCCCCAATATAATAGCAGCAATTGTAAAACGCATACCCAAAATAAAGTTTGGATTAAAAGCATCTGATGCGCTTTTTACAACAGTTAGAGATGTTCCCCAAAGAATAGCTACAATTAAGAGTGCAAGCTTTGGCAATAAATCTTTTTTCAATTTTTTCTCCTTATAAAATAATATTTTATTAAAAAGTTAGAATTTTTAACTAAGTATATTTTACTTTATTTTATTAAAAAAATCAACGAATAAATAACATTATTTTAACGGTAGATAAATTTAAAATAAGATTTTTTTTATAAGTTATCAATTAGTTCATTAACATATGCATCATTTGTAGACCAAGATGTAGATATACGCACATTACATATTTTATCATCATAGGACATAACCCACATATTGAAAGCTTCTCTAAGTTCAAGAAATTTTTCTACAGGTATGTCTACGAATATAAGGTTTGATGTTGAGGCTGAAGTTAGATTATATCCTTTTTCAACTAAACGTCTTCTTATCCTATCAGCTTGGTCATTTGCTTTTTTTGCTAGCTTAAAGATTAAGTTATCTCTGAAAAGCTCGGTAAATTGTATGCCCATAAATCTTGTTTTTGCAAAAAGCATTCCACTACATTTAATATTGTATCTAAAGTCTTCTTTCAGGTAATCATTATTGATAATAAGTGCTTCTCCAAACATTGCTCCACATTTTGTAGCGCCAATATATGTTGCATCAACTAAAGAAGTTAATTCCTTTAAGGTAAGATCATTATTTGAAGCTGAAATAGCATAAGGTAGTCTTGCCCCATCCATAAATAAAAATAGTCCGTGTTTTTTACAAACTTCACTTATTTCGGTTAATCTTTTTTTTGTATATATTGTTCCAGTTTCTGAAGCGTTGGTTATGTAAACCATTTTTGGCTTTGGTTTGTGAAATTTAGATGGATCATTTTCTTTTTTTATTATAAAATCTTCAATATCTTTTGCGTTTAAAAGACCATCTTCATCTCTTATAGTTTCTATTTTATGACCAGCATCTTCAATGGCACCTGTTTCAAGTGTGTTAATATGAGCCTTTGATGATGCAATAATTGATTCAAAAGGTTTTAGAGCAGTTTTTGTTATTAGTTTATTTATAGCAGTTGATCCATGAATAAACCAAATATCCCCTTCAACTAGAGGCTTAATCATTTTCTTTGCTTCTATTGTATAGTCATCAAATCCATATCCTTGTTGTTGAACCATATTTGTTTCTGAAATTTTTTTAATAATATTAGGATGGACACCTTCAAGGTAGTCACAGTTAAAATTTATCATATTTATACCTTCTTTCCAGAAAATATATTAACATTATAAGAATCAATTTGCAATATAATATTAATATTTCCTTAAAATTATGGTATTATTATAAAAGAGGTGAAATATGGATAATTTAATTAATAGATTTATAAAATATGTAAAGGTAAAGACTACTTCGGATCCAGAAAGTATGAGCATTCCTTCAACTAAAGATCAATTAGATCTAGCAAAAATTTTAAAAGATGAACTTATTGAACTAGGACTTACAAATGTAGTTCTGGATGACAAGGGTTATGTTTATGGACTTTTAAAATCTAACTCTGACAAAAAAAATAAAATTGGATTTATTTCTCATATGGACACAGCTCCAGATTTTTCAGGAGAAAATGTTAAACCTGAAATAATAAAAAATTATAATGGTTTGGATATTGTTTTAAATGAAAAAGAAAATATTATATTATCGACCACTGATTACCCAGAACTTTTAGACTTTAAGGGCCACGATATTATTGTAACAGATGGAACAACTCTACTTGGAGCTGATGATAAAGCTGGAATAGCTGAAATAATGACTGCTCTTGAGATTATTATAAGAGAAAATATTCCTCATCCAGATATTTATGTTGGCTTTACTCCAGATGAAGAAATTGGAAGGGGAGCTGATCACTTTGATCTTGATATATTTAAGGCTGACTTTGCCTATACTATAGATGGTGGATATGAAGGGGAGTTTGAATTTGAAAACTTTAACGCTGCTAGTGCAGATATTTGCATAAGTGGAAACAATATCCATCCTGGTTCAGCAAAAGGAAAGATGCTCAATTCAATTTTAATTGCTATGGAACTACAATCAATGCTTCCTACTTTCGATAGGCCTGAATTTACGGAAAATTACGAAGGCTTTTACCTTTTAAGTGACATTTATGGCAGCGTAGAAAAAACTAAAATGAACTATATTATTAGGGATCATGACAGGGAAAAATTTGAAGCTAAAAAAATTCTACTAGAAGAAGTGGTAGATTTTTTAAATAAAAAGTACGGTAAGATAATTGAACTTTCAATAAAAGATTCTTATTATAATATGAGAGAAAAAATAGAGGATAGAAAGGATATTATCGATTTAGCACTAAGTGCTATGGAAGAAGCTGGAATTGAGCCAAAGGTACAAGCAATTAGAGGCGGTACTGATGGAGCTAGGCTATCATTTATGGGACTACCTACTCCTAATATTTTTACAGGTGGTATGAATTACCATGGAAAATATGAGTATGTATCTATAAATTCTATGAAAAAAGCTGTTGAAACTATTGTAAATATTGCAAAACTTTCAAAGTAATATGTATATTATTAGAGAAATAAAACTAAAGGATTCAACTTATAATTCTTTACAAGAAAAAGTCGATTCATTAACTAGAACTAAAAAATCTAAGTTTGAAATTTTTCAATCTTCAATCGACGCGAGATGTGGGATTAAATATGTTTATAGTGTTTTAATTGACGGAGATATTCCAAAACATTTATTAAAAAACAAATCGGTACAAATTTTTGAAAAAAAAAGAATATGAATTCAAGCCTACAAACACTAAAAAGAGCGTTGTTATAATTGGATTTGGGCCTAGCGGTATATTTGCTGCATACTATTTAAGTAAAAGTGGTGTAAAAGTAACTGTAATTGAAAGAGGAGAAAAGATTGAAGATAGGACTCAATCTGTAAGAAAATTTTTTGAAAAGGGAAGTCTAAATTTTAATTCAAATATTTCTTTTGGAGAAGGGGGAGCAGGCACTTTTTCTGACGGAAAGCTTACGTCAAGATCTAAGGATCCAAGATTATATGAAGTTTTAAAGACTTTAACCGAATTTGGTGCTCCTAGTGAAATTCTACACAAGAAAATGCCTCATGTAGGTACGGATATTTTAAGAGAGATAATTATAAAAATGAGAAAGCACTTAGAAGATTTGGGAACAAAGTTTTATTTCTCAACTAAGGCTGATGATTTTGTATTTAAAGATGGAAAACTTATTAAAGTTTTCGCTGGAGAAAAAAGAATTTGAAGCTGATGATTTTGTTTTAGCTATAGGAAACAGTTCCTGGGACACTATTGAAAATTTAAAAGGTAAAATTAAAATTTCCAATAAAAACTTTGCTGTTGGTTTTAGGATTGAACACCTAAGAGAAGATATAGATAAGGCACAATACAAAGAAAATTATAAAAATCTTCCATCAGCTTCATATAATCTATCATATAAGGCTGAAGGCAATAAGGGTGTATATACATTTTGCATGTGTCCAGGCGGTTATGTTATTAACTCATCATCTTATGAGGGATGCCTTTCAGTAAATGGTATGAGCTATCATAAAAGAGATTTTGTTAACTCTAATAGTGCGATAGTTACAAGCGTTAACGAGGAAGATTATGGAGATTGTGAGTTATCCGCTCTTAACTATCAAAAAGAAATTGAAAGAAAAGCTTTTTTACTTGGAGGAGGGAATTATTTTGCTCCTTGCCAGAGATTAGAAGACTATATAAATGGAGTAAAATCTTCTTCTATAGGAAAAATTAAGCCAAGCATTTTACCAGGATACACTCTTACAGATTTAAACTTGGTTTTTTCTTCACAAATAAATAAAAGAATAAAAGATGGTATTTTATCTATGGGGAAAAAACTTAAAGGCTTTGACTACAAAGATGCTATTTTAACGGGAGTTGAAAGTAGAACATCCTCGCCTGTAAGATTAGATAGGAATGAAGAGATGAAGTCCATTGGAATAGAGAATTTATATGTTATTGGAGATGGATCTGGATATAGTGGAGGAATTGTTTCAGCGGCTATAGATGGTATAAGGGCTTTTGAAAATATAACAAAAAATTAGGAGGTGATTATAATAGCATATATAATTGTATCTTTTGTTTTAATAATGGCGCTTTTTGGAATAAAATTTTCAAATAAGTCTGGAATTCCATCTCTACTTTTGTTTATATTTTTTGGTATGAGTTTCAATTTATTTGGATATGATTTTAATAACTTTGAGTTTATTGAAAGCTTATCTTCTATTGCCCTAGTTGTAATAATGTTTTATGGTGGATTTGGTACAAGGTGGTCTATGGCTAAACCTGTTTTTAAAGAAGCAAGTGTTTTAAGCTTTTTTGGCGTAATTATTACAGCACTTTTAACTGGTTTATTTATTCATTATGTATTAGGATTTTCTTTGCTAGAAGGAATGTTAATAGGTTCAATTGTAGGATCCACCGACTATGCTTCTGTATCAAATGTACTAAGAAGCAAAAACCTTAATTTAAAATATAATACAGCTCCTCTTTTGGAAGTAGAGTCTGGATCTAATGACCCAACAGCTTTTACATTAACATTTGTTTTTATTTCTCTACTTAAGGGAGAAAAAAATCAATGTTGGATTTTTTTCTTTTAAAGCAGGTTTTAATAGGGCTTTTGATTGGACTAATATTTTCATATATAACATATAAGATTATTGAAAAGTTAGATTTTAACGATGATGGACTACTCACAATTTTTATAATTGCTATAGTTACTTTTACATTTTCATTTACAAACCTAATTTCAGGAAATGGATATTTAGCTATATATGTACTAGGAATTTGTATTGGAAATCAGTTTTATAAAGGAAAGAGGGAAGTTATATTCTTTTTTGATGGTCTAACAAATATTATGGAGATTGGCTTATTCTTTCTTTTAGGCCTTCTTTCTAATCCAAAAATGATAGTGGAAAATTTGCTTACTTCATTTTTTGTTGCTATTTTTTTAATGGTTATTGCTAGACCGATTGCTGTCTATATATTTATGAAATTATTTAAAAAACCTTTAAATCAAATTGCAGTTGTTTCCTTTGCTGGTTTAAGAGGAGCTGCTGCCATAGCATTTGCAATAATGGCAATAAATCAAGGACTCGCCTTAGAAAGTGATGTTTTCCATATTGTTTTCGGGGTCTGCCTTATTTCTAGTCTTGTTCAAGGATTCTTATTGCCAGCTTTTTCTAAAAAGATGGATATGATTGATCCAAATGACACTGTTTTAAATACTTTTAATTATTATATGGATAAAACTCCAATTGGTTTTATAAAATTTAAAGTTGAAAAATCAACTAACCTAATTAATAAAAAAGTAAAAGACTTAAATCTATCTTTTAATGTAATTGTTGCAAAAATTATTAGAGATAATAAAACAATTATTCCAAAAGGTGATACAAGTTTTGAAGAAAATGATATAATAATTATCGGTGGTGAGAGCTATTTTGGAGATAGCAACCATGACTTAAAAGAATTTACTGTTGGTCCTTTTCACAGTTGGAAGGGTAAGAAAATCAAGGAATTAGATATTTCAAAAGATATCTTAATTGTAATGTTACAGGATTCTGAGGGAAATGTTGTAGCCCCAAATGGAGAAACTTTAATTAAGGGTGGAGAAAAGATAATCACCCTAGAAAAGTAGGTGCTTTATGTTAAATAAAAAATTAAAATCCTTTTATAAGATTTTCATTAAAAATATAGAGTCTGAAGCTCTAAAATTTGATGAGTTTTGGATTGAAAAAAGTGAGAATAATATACTTGTATTTAAATTAACAGATAGTAGCCCTATTTTTATAGAAGAATTTCCAAATGAAGAGTATCACTGTAAAGAAATTGATACAGACAATAGAATAGACTATGACAAAAAGGTCATATTGAAAGAGTACCTTGGGAAAAAGGATTTGTACTACTATACAAATTTTATGCTTTTATGCTTAGGAATAAATGTTCTTTCAAAAAAATAAAAAAGAGACTACATGTCTCTTTTTTAAATTAACTTATCAAAATATGATATAATAAATTTAGAAATTATAATTAGGGAGGTATCATAATGAAAGTTTCAGTTGTAATGGGTAGTAAGTCAGATAGGGAAGTAGTACAAAAGACTGTCAATAAGCTTAAGGAATTTGGAGTAGAAGTTGATTTTAGAATTATTTCAGCTCATAGAACTCCTCAGCTTGCACATGACTATGCAAAGGGACTTGAAGATATTGGAAGTGAGGTTTTAATTTGTGCTGCAGGAAAAGCTGCGCACTTAGCAGGAGTTATGGCAGGGATAACTACATTACCAGTAATTGGTCTACCAATAAAATCTTCAACTATGGATGGACTTGATTCACTATTATCTGTAGTTCAAATGCCTTCAGGTATTCCTGTAGCAACAGTTGCAATAAATGGAGCAGAAAATGCAGCTATATTAGCTATACAAATTTTGGCTGTAAAATATGATGAGTTAAAAGTTAAATTAAAAGATTATAAAAAAAGTATGAACGATAAAATTTTAGAAGATGATTTAAGCTTACAAGGGGAATTAAAATAGATGAGTGGTATTTTCGGAGTTACATCTAACAACAGTCATTCACAGATGCTTACCTACTATGCACTATATGCTCTTCAACATAGGGGAGAATATGCATGCGGAATAGCAACAAATACTAGTGGTTATATTGATTATAAAAAAGGTTATGGTCTAGCAAGTTCTGTTATAGAAGAAGAAACGCTTAAGATCTTAAGAGGAAAAGTTTCATTAGGTCATGTTTCTAACTCTCAAGTAGATATTGAAAAAAATGAAATTGACCCAAAGGTAATAGGTTATGAAGATGGTACGATTGCAGTTAATTTTGATGGTCACTTATTAAACTATGATAGGTTAAAAAAAATAACCTTAGATCATGGCTGTGAGGTTGAAAATGACACACATACTGAAATTGTAGCAAATTTAATAGCTATTAATTATAATGGCGATATTGAAGAAGCTATCGTTAAGACTATTAAAATGCTTGAAGGTGCATTTGCAATTCTAATTATGGAGAAAA
Organism: Citroniella saccharovorans; assembly: GCF_035481615.1. Taxonomy (NCBI): domain Bacteria; kingdom Bacillati; phylum Bacillota; class Tissierellia; order Tissierellales; family Peptoniphilaceae; genus Citroniella; species Citroniella saccharovorans. The sequence goes on along the minus strand of NZ_JAYKOT010000003.1, from coordinate 1,081,460 downwards.
ATAAAATTTACGCTATTAGAGATAGATATGGTATAAAGCCTTTAGTCTATGGCAAAAATGATTACGCTAGTATGTTTTCTTCAGAGACTTGCGCTTTTGATGCTCTTTCAGCTGAATATGTTAGAGATCTAGAACCAGGCGAGATGATTGTTGCTGAAGGAGACAAAATTGAAAGCAAACAAATACTTGATAAAAAGTGCAACAAATCTTGTATATTTGAAGTCATATATACTTCAAGACCTGACTCTATAATTAATGGAATGTCTGTTTATAAAATGAGAAGAAACTCTGGAAGAAAGCTTGCTAAGACCTGTCCAGAAGGAATTGATGTTGTAATAGCAGCTCCAGATTCTGGTACAGTTGCATCAATAGGATTTGCTGAAGGTTCTAAAGTAGCTTATGGAATTGGAATAATTAAGAATAGATATATAGGTAGAACTTTTATAGAAAAAACAGAAAAAACAAGAGTTGATAAGGTAAGAATAAAACTAAATGTTCTTAAAGAAATAATCGATGGAAAAAATGTTTTGGTAGTAGATGATTCTATTGTTAGAGGAACTACTATGATGAGAACGGTAAAAATGTTAAAAGATGCTGGAGCTAAATCAGTTCATGTTAGGGTTGCTTCCCCTATGGTATTTTATAATTGTAAAATTGGTGTTAATAAGTCTGTAACCGGTAAAATGCTTGCAATGGATCATTCACTTGAAGAAATTAGACAAGCTATTGGAGCAGATTCACTTGAATATATAACATATAGAGACATGGTTGAGGCTTTTGGCGGTGAAGGTCACTATTGTACAGGATGTATTAATAATGTATATCCAGAAAATTTGGAGGAATTAAATGGCGATAGATTATAAGGCTGCTGGTGTAGATAGGGAAGCTGGCTATGAAGAAGTAAGAAAAATTAAAGAAATAGTAAAAGCTACTAATAATGAAAATGTACTTTCAAAAATTGGAGGATTTTCAGGCCTATATAAATTACAAGGATATAAAAATCCAATTTTAGTTACTGGAACAGATGGCGTTGGAACAAAGCTTAAACTTGCTTTTATGACTGGAATTCACGATACAGTTGGCATTGACCTTGTTGCAATGAGTGTTAATGATATTTTATGTCAAGGTGCAAAACCTTTATTTTTCTTAGATTATATAGGATGTAGTCATCTTGATGCAGATAAAATGGCTGAAATTGTAAAGGGAGTAGCAGATGGATGCGTTCAGTCAGGATGTGCTTTAATAGGTGGAGAAACAGCTGAAATGCCTGGATTTTATGACGATGGTGAATATGATATGGCTGGATTTGCTGTAGGTGTTGTAGAAGAGGATAAAATTTTAGATGGATCTAAAATTAAAGAAGGAGATATACTTATAGGATTAAAATCTTCAGGATTTCATTCAAATGGATATTCTCTAATAAGAAAATTAGTATTTGAAGATGGGAAATTTAGTCCAAATCATAAATTATCTTTTTCAGATAAGCCACTTGCTGAAGAACTTCTAACACCAACAAAAATTTACTACAATGATGTTAAAGATTTACTCGAATTAGACTATGTAAATGCCTTGGTTCATATTACAGGTGGAGGATTATATGAAAATGTTCCAAGAATTCTGCCAAATGATTTAGATGCAGAATTTGACTTAAAAAATTATGAAATTCCAGAAATTTTTAATTTTGTAGGTGAGCTTGGAAATGTTGAAGAAAAAGAAATGTTTTCTACTTTCAATATGGGACTTGGAATGATTATGTTTGTTTCTAAGGAGAATATCGATAAGGCTAAGGAAATACTGGATAAAAATAATACAGAATACCTTGAAGTTGGTAAGGTAGTAAAAGGAACAGGAAATATTAAAATATGGAGATAAAGAATCTAGCCATATTTATATCAGGATCAGGGACAAATCTTCAAGAGATAATAGATAAAAGTAGAAATGGATATTTAAAAGCTAACATAAAACTTGTAGTTAGTGACAATGAAAATGCCTATGGACTTAAGAGGGCAAAAAATGCCAAGATAGATACTTTTATAGTTAAAAAAAATTATAAGGAACTTTTAAGTGAGCTTGATAAAAGAGAGATTGATTTAATAGTTTTAGCTGGATTTTTAAGTATTGTTCCTAAAGATTTTATTGACTCTTTTAAAGGGCATATTCTAAATATCCACCCTTCATTAATTCCAAAATATTGCGGTAAGGGAATGTATGGATCAAAAGTTCATGAATTAGTTCTAGAAAACAAGGAAGGAATAAGTGGAGTTACAGTTCATTTTGTAGATGATAAGATTGATCATGGAACTATAATTGCTAGAGATTTTGTTCCAGTATATAATAGCGATAAACTTGAGGATTTAGAGAGAAGAATTCATAAAACTGAACATAGAATTTATCCAAGAATTATTAAGACTTTATTGGAGGGAGATATAATTGAAAAATAAATTAGCACTAATAAGCGTCTACTACAAAGAAGGAGTTGTAGATTTTGCAAAAAGTCTAGTTAAATTAGGATACGATATAACTTCAACAGGCGGAACCCTAAAAATGCTTAGAGAAAATGGAATAGATGCCATTGATGTAACTGAATTAACTAACTTTGAAGAAATACTAGACGGTAGAGTAAAGACTTTAGCTCCTCAAATTTTTGCTGGAATCTTATATAGAAGAGATAAAAAAGACCATGTTGAAACTGTTGAAAGTAAAAATATTAGACCAATCGATATGGTTGTAAATGTTCTTTATCCATTTGAAGAAACTGTGGCAAATAAGGATTCAACAGAAGAAGAAATTATAGAAAAAATTGATATAGGTGGTCCATCTATGATAAGAGCAGCCGCTAAAAATCATAAGGATGTTATCATAGTTACTTCTAATAAAGATTATAACGAAGTTATAGAAAAAATATCTAGTGGAAAAGATGACTACAATTATAGAAAAGAACTTGCTAAAAGAGCTTTTATTAGAACTTGTAAATATGAAATAGCTATTAGTAATTATTTCATGAGAGATGAAGGAGACTTTAAGGACAATCTTCTACTTGGATATGAAAAAGAAGATGAGTTAAGATATGGGGAAAATCCTCATCAAAAAGCAGCTTTTTATAAACCTATCAATGATGATGAATTTGAAAAATTAAATATTATCCAGGGTAAGAAATTGTCTTATAACAATATGCTTGATATTTCTTCTGCAATAGACTTTATGAAAAACTTTACTGATGAGAACACAGTCATAGGTATAAAGCATTTAAATCCATGTGCAATTGCAAGTGATTCAGATTTAGAAACTGCATATGACAAGTGTATAAAAGGAGATAGTGAATCTATCTTCGGAGGAATAGTTGCTCTTAATGGAGAGGTCACAAAGTCTTTAGCTGAAAAAATGACTTCATTTTTCCTTGAAATTGTAATAGCTCCATCTTTTACTGAAGAAGCGATTGAAGTATTTACTAAAAAGAAAAACCTAAGAGTTATTGAATATAAAGAATTGGGTATAAATAATAAGAAGACTGAGATTAGAGAAGTCTTTGGAGGAATTTTACTTCAGGAAAAAGATTTATCTTTATATGATAGCTTAGATGTAGTCACTGATAGAAAACCAAGTGATAAAGAACTTGAAGATTTAATTTTTGCATATAAGGTAGTTAAATGTACAAAATCAAATTCTGTATGTATAGTTAAGGACAAGAGGACTTTGGGCGTTGGACTAGGTGATGTTAATAGATTTTTTGCATCAAGTCATGCACTTGATATGGCAAAGGATGATGCAAAAGGTGCTGTTGTTGCTTCAGATGGATTTTTCCCTTTTGCAGATTCTATTAAAGCCTTCGATGAAAAAGGCATTAAGGCTATTATTCAACCAGGCGGATCAATTAAAGATAAAGACACTATTGACTATGCAAATAAGCATGAAATAAGTATGATTTTTACAAATATGAGACATTTTAGACACTAGGAGGTTTTTTTGAAAGTTTTAGTTATTGGTAGTGGTGGTAGAGAATATTCTATCGCTTCTAAACTAAGTGAATCAAAAAAGGTTGATAAGATTTTTGTTGCACCTGGAAATGCTGGAACTTCTGATTTTGCAGAAAATGTAGACATTGATCCAGATGATATAAAGTCTTTAAAAAAATTTGCTTTAGATAATAAGATTGATCTTACAGTTGTTGGTCCAGAAAAGCCTTTAGTTGATGGAATTGTAGATGAATTTAAAAAAGATGGTTTACTAATTTTTGGGCCTAATAAAAAGGCTGCTCAATTAGAGGGATCAAAAGCATTTTCAAAAGAGTTTATGCTAAAATATGATATTCCTACAGCTAAATATAAAGAGTTTAACGACTACCACAAGGCTGTTGAGGGAATAAAAGATTTTTCTTATCCTCTTGTTATTAAAGCTGATGGACTTTGTGCAGGTAAGGGTGTAATTATATGCAATAGTCCAGTTGAAGCTTTATATGCTTTAAAGGATATTCTTGTTGAAAAAAAATTTAAAGATCAAGGTGAAAAGCTAATAGTTGAAGAATTTTTAGAGGGTTATGAAGCGAGCGTTTTTTTAATAGCTTCAAATAACAAATTACACTTTTTCTCAACAGCTAAGGACTATAAAAAAATTGGCACAGGTGATAAGGGACTTAATACAGGCGGAGTTGGTTGCTTTTCACCTAACCTTTTGTTAGATAATAAAACTAGAGATGAGATACTAGCTAAAATTGTTCCAAAGTTAGAAACAGGACTTGAAAAAGAAGGAATGGATTTTAGCGGAATTTTATTTGTAGGATTTATGATAACTAAAGATGGTCCAAAAGTATTAGAGTTTAATGTAAGATTTGGTGATCCAGAAACAGAGGTTATGCTACCTAGACTTAAGTCAGATTTATTCGACTTACTTTATAAGGCAAGTTCTGACAAAGAATCTATTAAGGAAGAAGATATAGTATTTTCTGAAAAAATTACTATGACTGTAATTTTAACTTCTGGAGGATATCCTGAAAGTTATAAAAAAGGGTATGAAATAAGTGGAACTAAAGAGTTTTTAAAATCAGATAAAGATTTATATTTAGTCCATAATGGAACAAAAATAGTTTCTGACAAACTTTATACAAATGGTGGAAGAGTTCTTTCATGCTCTGCTATGAAAGATACTATGTCAGAAGCTAGAGAGGCAATCTATAGTAATATATCTAAAATACATTTTAACGATGTGTACTATAGAGATGACATTGGCAATGATATTTGCAAAAAATAGAAATAAGTGATATTATACTGTTGTAAAGTATTAATTTTAAGGAGGGATAGTTTGAAAACAGACGTACAAATTGCACAGGAAGCAAAAATGCTTCCAATTATTGAAATAGCTAACAAATTAGGAATTAAAGAAGAAGAGATTACCGCTTATGGTAAAGACAAGGCTAAAATTGACCTTAAAGTTTTAACAGACAGAGAAGATAAAGAAGATGGTAAACTAATTTTAGTAACTGCTATTAACCCAACTCCTGCTGGAGAAGGAAAGACAACTGTAAATATTGGATTATCAATGGCACTTAATAGACTTGGTTACAATGCTGTAACTGCTGTAAGAGAACCATCACTTGGACCAAGCTTTGGTATTAAGGGTGGAGCTGCTGGTGGCGGATATGCTCAAGTTGTTCCTATGGAAGATATTAATATGCATTTTACAGGTGATATGCATGCAATTACTACTTCTCATAACTTAATCTCAGCACTTCTAGATAATCACATACAACAAGGAAATGCTCTAAAAATTGATACTAGAAGAATTATATGGAAGAGAGTTCTTGATATGAATGATAGAGCTTTAAGAAATATAGTTATTGGATTAGGTGGAAAGAGTAACGGCGTTCCTAGAGAAGATGGATTTGATATTACAGTTGCTTCTGAAATTATGGCAATTCTTTGCTTATCTAAAGATTTAATGGATTTAAAAGAAAGAGTTGGTAATATCTTAGTTGCTTACTCTACTGAAAACAAACCAATATTTGTAAAAGATTTAAATGCTCAAGGAGCTGTAGCACTTGTTATGAAGGATGCTATAAAGCCAAATTTAGTTCAAACACTAGAAAACACACCAGCATTCGTTCATGGTGGACCATTTGCTAATATAGCTCATGGCTGTAACTCTATGATTGCAACTCAAATGGCACTTAAAACAGCAGATTATGTAATTACAGAAGCTGGATTCGGTGCTGATCTTGGTGCTGAAAAATTCTTCGATATTAAGTCAAGATTTGGTAATTTAAAACCAAATGCAACTGTTATCGTAGCAACAGTTAGAGCTCTTAAATATAATGGTGGAGTTGACAAGAAAGAATTACAAGCTGAAAATCTTGAAGCATTAAAGAAAGGTTTTGTAAACCTAAAAAGACACATTGAAAATGTTCATAAATTTGGAGTACCTGCAGTAGTTGCTATTAATAGATTTCCAACTGATACTGAAGCTGAATTAAAATACGTTCAAGAAGAAACTGAAAAACTTGGATCAGTAGCAGTTTTAACTGAAGTATTTGCAAAAGGTGGAGAAGGTGGAGAAGATTTAGCAAAAGCTGTTATTAAAACAATTGAAGAAAAAGAATCTAATTATAAACCACTATATGATGTAAATCTATCAATCAAAGAAAAAATAGAAACAATTGCAAGAGAAATATATAGAGCAGGCAGTGTTGTTTATACAAAATCAGTTGAAAAGAAAATAAAAGATATTGAAGCTATCGGACTAGATAAAATGCCAATATGTATGGCTAAAACTCAATATTCATTCTCAGATGATCCTAAGTTATTAGGAGCACCAGAAGGATTTGAATTAACAATTTCTGACATTAAAGTATCTAATGGAGCTGGATTTATTGTAGCACTTACTGGGGATATAATGACTATGCCAGGACTTCCAAAAGTTCCAGCTGCTAATAATATTGATATTAAAGAAGATGGAGAAATTGTAGGACTATTTTAGTAAAAGGAGAGATTATATATGACTAATCCAAAATACAAATCAGATGAATTAGAAGAATTCTTTGAAGCAGTATTAATGCTTGAAACACTTGAAGATTGTTATAAATTTTTTGAAGACATCTGTACAGTAAGAGAACTTAACTCAATTTCTCAAAGGCTTGAAGTTGCTAAGCTATTAAAGATTAGAAAAACATATTCTGAAATTGAAAAGGAAACAGGAGCATCAACTGCTACTATCTCTAGAGTAAATAGAGCTCTTCACTATGGAGCAGATGGATATGATATAGTTCTTGATAATCTAATTGCTAAGGGACTTAAAAAAGATAAGTAAAATATAAAGATAAGATTACTACCTCCTTTATTTAAGGAGGTAGTTTTTTATTGTGCGCTTTAGCATGAATAAACCACCAGCTATGCTGGTGGTAGAAAAAATAAGCTTTAGCTTCAAGCAAAAAACCTCCCATGATAAACTATTTATGTTACTGGCAGTAGCATAGACAGAAAAGGGAGGTATCCTAAATGGATAATAATAGTTTATCACATACATCATGGAATTGTAAGTATCATATAGTATTTGCTCCAAAATATAGAAGACAAGTAATATATGGAAGGTTAAAACAAGATATAGGAAAAATATTAAGGGACTTATGTGATAGAAAAGGAATAAGCATAATAGAAGCAGAATGTTGTCCAGACCATATTCATATGTTGTTAGAAATTCCACCGAAATACAGCATATCTCAAACAATGGGCTATTTAAAAGGAAAAAGTAGTTTGATAATATTTGATAGACATGCAAACTTAAAATACAAATACGGAAATAGACATTTTTGGTGCAGAGGATATTATGTAGATACAGCAGGAAAAAATGCGAAAAAAATACAAGAATATATAAAAAATCAATTAAAAGAAGATTACATGGCAGACCAAATAAGCATTAAAGAATTTGTAGACCCGTTTACGGGAGAGCAAGTAAACAAAAGCAAAAAGTAAGGTGCTTTAGCACCAGCTGTGAAAATTGGTGCACGAGAAAGAAAGTTCGAAGCATGAAATGCTGCCGGTAACAGCCCCTTATAGGGGCAAAACAAACCACCGGCTTAGCCGGTGGTTATGATTGTTTTTTTTCTAAAAACAAATAAATAAAAAATAAAATACTTTATGTAAAAGCAATTATAATTATCATAAATTATTCTATAAACTATTCTTTTTTACCAGTAATTAAATATATAGCTAGTTTTGTTCTATCAGAGATATCAAGTTTTGCAAGGATTTTAGAAACATAATTTCTTATAGTTCCTTCACTAAAAGCTAATATATTTGCTATTTCTCTATTAGATTTTCCTTCAGATATTAGATTACAAATATCTACTTCTAATTTTGTAAGGCTTTTCAAAAAATTATTTTTGTCTTCTGATAGTTTTGGAATTCTTTGAAATACATCTTTATCATAAACTAGCTGACCACGATATACTGAATGTATAGCGGGTATAATATTTTCAAAATCTGACTTAATAAGATATCCACATGATCCTAGATCTATGGATTTTTTTATATAATTATCATCTGAGAAAGTAGTAAGAATAATTATTTTTGCGTTTTTATCAATTTTTTTTATTTCTTCTAAGGCATCTAAGCCAGACTTTTCACCCATTCTAATATCCATTAAAACTATATCAGGATTAAAATTTTTGTATTTTTCTATGGACTCAATAAATGAATTTGCTGTATAAATTTCCTTTATGCTTAAGTCAGTCTTAAGAATGGTTGACATGGCACTTGTAATTAATTTATCATCATCTACAATAAGTATTTTCATTTTCTACCTTTCTTTAGTGCTATAAAAATTCTAAATCCATCTTCAATAGTATATTCAAAAGAACCACCCATTTTTTCTACTCTTGAAGCTATTGAGTAAAGGCCAATTCCTTCATCTTTAATTTTTATATTTTTTCCACTATCTTTTATTAGTATAAAATTAAAAAGTTCGACTTCCCTTATGGATAGCGTAACAAAATTGCTATTTGAATGTTTTCTTACATTGTTTAGAGCTTCTTTTATTATATATATTATACTATATTTTTCATTTAAGCTAAAAGAGTAGGTGCTTTTATATGAAAAAACAATTTCCAAATCTATATAACCATTAACTATTTTTTTAAGTTCATTTTCTAAATCTAAATCTTCATCCACTATAGAGTGGACAGATTTTCTAATATCATCCATTGTTTCTTTTAAGTTTGAATTAATAAGTCCTAACTGGGCTTTCTTTTCTTTATCCTTCTCTAGAATTTGTAATGCACCTAGCTGAATTATACTTCTAGTAATTTTATGTCCAATTCCATCATGGATATCTCTAGCTATTCTATTTCTCTCAGATAAGATTGCGGATTCAATTTTATCATTGCTCAGACTAATTAAACTTAAATTTATTCTATTAAGTTCCTGTGCTGCCTTAGAATTTTTCTTAAAATATTCTTTATAATTATTATATAGTATATTTCTTTCTCTATTTGAATAGAAAAAATATATGGCAAGCATATTCATTAAACATGTCTCTAAAAACATATCAGAGTAAATAAAAAAGTTTATTATTAGTATTGGTAAAAATGTTAGTAAGCTTATATCATCGAATTTCTCTGCTTGCAAAAAAATAAGAGGACTAAAAAAAAGAATTGATTGGAATTTTAGACTAAGTATTAATAAAAATACATATATGCTAATATAAACTCTTTTTTTGTCAATCAAATAAGCTAGGAGTGCAATAATAATTCCTAGTGCAAAGTAAATTTGACTTTCAAAAAAATTATTAAATTTATCTATAAAATAAAAACAGAACATAAAAACAACTATAATAGAAAAATTTTTTTTCATTTTATCCCCCTATTTATAGGATAACACAATTCTCTTAATTAAAATTACAAATGTCAACTAAATTAATGATATTTTTCACTTACAAGTTAAAAAAATTTTATATAAAATATAGTTAGAGGTGGTAGATATGATTATAGTTAAAGATTTAATTAAGAGGTATAAAGAAATTGTAGCTTTAGACAATTTTAACTTAAGAGTAGAGGACGGGGAAATATATGGATTATTAGGGCCTAATGGATCTGGTAAAACTACAGCAATTTCCTCTATAATTTCAATAATTCCATACGACAGTGGAGAAATCTATTTATTTGGAGAAAAAATGTCACCAAACAAATTTGAAATTAAAAAAAATATTGGATATGTTCCTCAAGAACTAGCCTTTATGAATGAACTTACCGTCTATGAAAATATAGATTTTTTTGCAGGTCTATATATTTACGACAAAAATGAAAGAAAGAAATTAGTTGAAGAGGCGATAGATTTTTGTGGACTTGAAAATTTTAGAAAATTTAGGCCTAATAAACTATCAGGTGGTCTTAAAAGAAGACTTAATATTGCATGCGGAATTTGCCACAGACCAAAACTTATTTTCTTTGATGAACCAACAGTAGCGGTTGATCCTCAATCTAGAAATAAAATTCTTGAAGGTATAAAAGAGTTAAATAGTAATGGATCTACTATAGTTTATACATCTCACTACATGGAAGAAGTTGAATATCTATGTAATAGACTAACAATCATTGACAAAGGAAGAAATTTAATAACTGGAACAAAAAAACAAATCACTGAGAAAACTTCCTTAAAAGATAAATTAATAATAAATGAAATTAATATTGATAGGGAAAAAGTAGATAAAATAAAAAAACTTCCATATATTGACAGTATTACTTATGAGGATAAAACTCTATGTATAAGTTTAGGCTCTGATATGGCTATTGGAACAATTATAACATTTTTGAAAGAAAACAATATATATTATGAGGACTTAAATATTAAACAGGCAAATCTCAATGATGTATTTCTTGAAGTAACAGGAAAGGAGTTGAGAGATAATGTTTAAACATTTGCTTTTTTATAGTTTAAAAGATAATTTAAGAATAAAAACAGTCATTTTTTGGAATTTGATTTTTCCGATTGTTCTTTCTACTTTTTTATCTATAGCATTAAATGGTATTCAAAATTCAGATAAGATTAGAAAAACTAATATCTATGTTGAGAATAGTGAAATAAAAAAAATATATATCAAAATATATCTAGAAATGAAGATATAATAAATATTGTAAATTCTAATAATCCTGAAAAGGATATTTTAGATGGGAAAATAGATGCAATAGTAAAAGGACAAAAGAATCTAAAAATAATATTAGGCGATAATATAGTAGAGGATCTAATAGCTTATCAGATTTCAAATGCTATAAATAAGAATATGAAACTTATTGAATTAGCCATTGAGGCTAATAGAGGAGAAAATATAGATAAAATAATAGATAGTTCATCTAATTATAAGTCACATTTAGAAAATGCTCATGATCTTTCAAATAAAAATTATATTAATGGCTTTTTCTATACAGTGCTGGGAATGGTTTCCTTATCTTCTATGAGCTATGTAGTTAACAATCTAGATTTACTCGATATAAATAGCAAACATGGAATATCAAGGAGACTGATGTCTGCTCCAAAGTCGAGATTTTCTTTTTTAGCAGCTGTTATGTTAAGTACTTTTTTAATTACAATTGGTCAGCTTATCCTTGTAACTATTTATATAGATTTGGTTTTAAAAGCTGGAATATTTACAAAACCTCTTTATTTTATAATTACGTTTATTATCTCAACTCTTTTAGGAGTTAGTTTAGGAAGTTTAATTTCTGTTTCTAGCAAATTAGATCTTCAAAGTAAACTTGGTATAGGTGTCGGTGTATATATGTTATCTTCAGCCTTAGCTGGAATGATGCAGGCTAGCATTAGATTATTTGTTGCAGAAAAATTGCCTCTACTTGATAGATTTAATCCAGCTAGTATTATATATAGATTATATGCTTCAATTTATTACTTCGACTCAAGTGAAATGTTTAAAGAAAACATATTTAATGCGTTTATAGTAATTTTGTTTGTAATTTCAATTACATTTGTTTTAACTAGGAGGAAAGAGCATGAGTCTATTTAAATCATATTTTAAAATCTTAAAAGAAAATAGAAAATCCTTGTTTATTTATATTGGAATTTTTATGCTATTTCTTTTTATAGCTAAAATTGAAGATTCTAATAATAAAGATATACTTTCTATAGAAAAAGATATTTCAATTTTAGATAATTTAAATAATGAACAATCAAAAAGATTAATAAAGTATTTAGAAAAAACAACAAATGTAGACCTGGTTGATAATTTTGATGAAAATAAAATTAAAGATCAGATATTTTTTGATAAAATTGCCTTCTTTTTAATTATTGATAAGGACAAATTAAGATATTATGCAAAAGAAAATAATGCTAGTTCATTTATAATTAAAGAAAAGATTGAGTCCTATTTAAATGGATTAGACAATTATAAAGACTTTTTATCCCTTGATAAGATAGAAGAGATTATTTATGATGATATAGAATATTCTTACGCTAATCAAAAAGGAAAGGAAGTTAAGGAAATTAGTCTTTCAAGCATGTACAAGGTAATAGCTTATTCTTTTATGGCTCTAATTTTTAATGCAGTTTATTTAGGATTAAAAAATTTCATAGATAAAAATATGATGGATCGAATTGTTGTATCTGGGCTAAGAGAAAAAGATTTTTTTATTAAAATATTTGCTGCTTCTCTTTTTTTTATATTGATCCTCTGGATTGGTATAAACATTACTATAGGAGCATTTTTTAAAGTTTTATTTACAAAAAATTGGATGTTATATGCTTTAAATCAATTTATTTTCATATTCCCTATAATAGCCTTAGGAGAAATTATAAGTTTATTAGTAAGAAATGATCAAGCTGTAAATGCTGCTTTTCAGCTTTTTGCCTTGGGTACGTCCTTTACAAGCGGTGCTTTTATACCTCAAGAAATGATATCTAGTAAGATATTAAAGTTTGCTAGCTTTTTTCCGACATACTGGTTAGTAGAAGCAAATAAAATTGTAGATAACAATTTAGGTATAGAAAAGTTAACTGGACCATATAGTATTATGATTCTTCAAACAATAGTTTTTTTAGCTCTATATTTGTTAATTTCAGGGAGAAAAAAGTTATTTAAGAGCTTTTAAAATAAAAATTCTTAGATTTATTATTTGAGACAAATACATTATTTGTCTCTTTTTTTTATTTTAATTAATTTTTTGTGAATTTTAATGTTATAATAAATATATATAATTTTTTGGGAGGAGTATATGTCATATTCTATCGATCAGTGGCTTATTTTCTTTTTTATATATTCCCTGTTTGGATGGATTTGGGAGACCAGCTTAGTTTCTTTAAGGAGTAAAAAATGGGTTAATCGAGGATTTTTATTTGGACCGTGGATTCCAATTTATGGATTTGGAGCAGTTATTATTCTGCATTTAACTTTAGGAGTTAGGGATAACTTAGCACTTATTTTTATATATGGAATGATTGGTGCAAGTGTTCTCGAGTATATAACAGGATATTTTATGGAGAAAATATTCAAAGTTAGATACTGGGACTATAGTGACAAAAAAGTTAATCTAAATGGATATATTTGTCTATTAGCTTCTTTGTGTTGGGGAGCATTTTCGATACTTTTAGTAAGAGTGTTTCATAGACCAGTCGAGGCTTTTGTTTTAAAAATACCATCAAAAATTATAGATACTTTTAGTCATATTCTTCTAGCTGCATTTGCAGTGGATAGTACTATATCTATAAAATCTGCTCTTGATTTAAGAAGGATACTTGAAGAATTTAAGGAAAATAGCGTGGTATTAAACTCTATAAATGAAAAGATTATGAAACTTAACAAGGATTTGAGTGAGGGCATTAATGATTTAAGCGAATTAAAAGAAAAATTAAGTTTAGAAGAGTTTAAACTTGATGACTTAAGTAAAAAGCTTAATAGTAGACTTCAAAATTTAAGTAAGAAACATCCTACAGCTTATTTTAAGGATCAAGCTTTATCAATTAAAGAATTTAGAGAGAATTTGAAAGAAAAAAAGGTAAATATTATTGAAAAAATTAAAGGAGAATAAAATGTCAAAAAAAAGTTTTCTTATAATTGCAGCTTTTGTATTTTTACTAGTTTTTCAAACTAGTTGTCAAAAAAAAAGATGATTCAAATGACAAGTCGGTAGAAGAAATTACAAATACTTCTAATAATGATAATGGTTTTGTAGAGAAAAAGGACAAAATTAAAGAAGAAAAAGATAATGAGAAAAATAAAGATTCATTAAAAGGCAATAAAGAAAATGATAATAACAAAGATAATTCAAAAGATGGGCCAAAAAAGAATAAACTTCCTGATGAAAAAGTTGAAAAAGAAGATATAAATATTAGAGAAGAAGAAAAAAAGCCATCTGAAGGTGAAGAATTAGAAAGTGGAATATTCACATCTTCAATAATAGCTGATTTAAATGGGGAGTTAAATAATGACTTTCCAAGTGTTTATAAAATAGATTTTCAAGATAATTTTATGATTATTTATGGATCTTTAGCTAAAATGAATAAGGAAGATTCCATTAGCATCGAAAAAACTTTAGAAAATGATATTTATTATGTAGAACTAGAAGAAAATACAAAATTTAGCTTAGTTGGAGGACTGTCTAAGCCTACTATAATGAAGGCAGATGAATTTAAAAAATATTTTAAAGAAGTAGAAAATTCTGGACTTGGGTTAGTTTTAGAAATAGAAGATGGTAAGCTTTATTCTGCTAGTATTAGTTCATAAGTATTAAAGCTCTTGTATTTTTACTAGAGCTTTTTATATTTTTTAGAAATTTAACATTATTTTTACTACAAAAAATTAAGGGGCATTTTTATGAATGTAAATATTGATATAAGTAATTGTATATTAAAAACGGAAAGAACTACTTTAAGACCATTTCAAATCAGTGATTTAAGTGATTTTTACGAATTTGCAAAAGTCGAAGGCGTTGGTGAGATGGCTGGCTGGAAACATCATAGTTCAATTAATGAAAGTAGAGTTATTTTAAATAATTTAATTTTGCATAAAAAAGTCTTTGCAATTGTATATGGGAATAAGGTAATTGGGTCTATAGCTATAAAAGAATATAATGAGAAAAGGCTACCAGAATTTAATGAGAAAAAGGCTAGAGAAATTGGTTTTGTACTCTCAAAAGATTACTGGGGACGGGGACTTATGACAGAGGTTTTAACTAGGGTTGTTGATTATCTTTTTCTGGATTTAGAATTAGATATTATAATTTGTGGTTATTTTGATTTCAACAAAAGATCAAAAAGAGTCCAAGAAAAACTTAATTTTAAATATTATAAAACTTTCGAAGATACTAGATTAGGAGAAAAAGTAAACCTTATTACAAATATTATCAAAAGGGAAGATTATTTAAATTCTCATAAAGTTAGCTAGGCTTAAAAATTTTATACTTTTAACTGATGTCTATATTTTAAAAATTAATATAATACAAGATGTAAAGACCTATTTTTAAGACTTTTACTCGCTTTTAAAAATCCATTTGTACGATATTTATTAATGGATTTTTTTTATTTAACTTAAAAAATAAAAGCTTGTCTATTGATCGTTTTAATGATAAACTTAAAAAGAAGATACAAAATATAAGGGGAATTTATGTATAAATTAAACAAGGCTGATATGATAGTTTTTTTATTTATTTTTTTTATTTCTATTGTTGGTATTATTTTTATTAATAAACCAAAAAACAATAATGGAAAAAAATATATATCAGTTCAGCTTGAAGGAAAAGAAATAATGAAGCTTGATTTTTTAGAAGAAAATACTAAAGAAGAAAAAAGAATTGATTCAAAATATGGATACAACATTATAGAAGTTTTTGGAGATAAAGTCAGGGTGCTTGAGGCAGATTGCAAGGATAAGGTCGATGTAAAACAGGGCTATATTAAAAATACTGGCGAAACTTTGGTATGTCTTCCACATAGGTTAGTTATTGAAATTAAAGAAGAAGGAGAGGGTGGAAATTATATAGACCACATTAATTATTAAAATGAAAAAACTTTCTTTCTTATCTTTAATGGTTGCAATGGCACTTTCTTTATCAGTTATTGAAAGTTTAATTCCGCTTCCATTTATTGCCCCTGGAGTGAAACTTGGTATATCAAATATTGTTATTTTGATATGTATTGTTTTTTTTGGCTTTAAGGATTCACTTATTGTAGGGGTTTTGAAGTCAATACTACTTATGCTGGTAACTGGTGCAGTTACATCATTTTTTTATTCACTGGCAGGAAGCCTTTTATCTGTAATAAGTATGAATTTTGCATATAAGAAAATTAAGAGCCTGTCTTTAATTGGAGTTAGCCTTATTGGATCAAGCTTTCATTCAATTGGTCAGCTCTTAGTTGCAAGTATAATGCTTGAAAATATTAAAATGTTTAACTACCTTCCTATCCTTCTTTTAGTTGGAATTTTTTCAGGCTATTTTGTAGGTATAAGTTCAATTTTCACATGTGAAAAACTTAAAAAAATAAATATTTTCAATGAATTGATGGTAGATAATAATGAAAAAAAACAACTTAGATAAAGATATAGTTAATGAAAATATAAAGATTATTGAGCCTAATATTTTAAAAGAAAAAAGTCGGAATAGGCTCCCTTCTGAACTTATTGATAGTGATTATATAGACTCAAAAATTAATAAAACTTATATCCATAAAAAAATAAAAGAATTAGCACAAGAAGATAGGCCAATGGAAAAGCTTGTTTTTTCAGGTAAGGGATCATTATCAGACGTTGAGCTTTTAGCAATTATATTAAAGACTGGCTCAAAGGAAAAAACTGCTATTTCTTTGGCACAGGAGATACTTTCTAAATATACTAATCCTGAGCAGCTAATGCAAGCAAGCGTTGAGGAACTTCAAGAGTTCAAAGGAGTTGGACTTTCTAAAGCTACTACAATCGTTGCTTGTTTAGAGTTTTCTTCCAGAATTAGGAGAAAAAATACTATTAGAAAAATTACTGTAAATTCACCAGAGTCAATAAAAGATTATTTTGTTGAAAAATATAGATATGAAGATAGAGAGTTTTTTGAAACTCTTCTTTTTGATACTAAAAATCAACTAATCGGGATTCAAGAAATATCTATTGGAGATCTTTCAAGATCTTTGGTTTCTCCTAGAGAGGTTTATAAATTTGCTGTGAGAAGAAGTGCTGAGTCTATAATTTTTGTACATAATCATCCAAGTGGCAATCCAGAACCGTCAAAGGATGATGTTTTAGTAACTAAGAGACTTATAGATGCTGGAAATATTTTAGGGATAACAGTTTTAGATCATATAATTATTGGATATGATAACTATGTTAGTTTAAAAAGAGAAAATCTTATTTAGGAGTAATAAATGGCTATTTTTAATTTTTTACAAAAAGATATTGCTATAGATTTAGGCACAATGAATACCTTATGTTATGTTGATGGAAAAGGAATTACTATCAATGAATCAAGTATGGTCGCAATAGATGTGAATACGGGAAGGATAATTGCCGTTGGAGAAGAAGCTTTTATTTTATTTGGTAAAACTCCTCAAAATATTACAATTATGAAACCTCTTGAAGAAGGAGTTATTAGAGACTATGAAATAACTCAAACAATGTTAAGGTATTTTTTAGACAAGTCAAGAAATGGAGTGTCACTACTTCAGCCAAGAGCCCTTGTTACAATTCCAGCATCTATTACAGATGTTGAAAAAAGAGCGGTTGAAGATGCAGCTCTTCAAGCGGGAGCAAGAGACATAGTTCTTGTTCCTGAAACTTTAGCAACTGCAGTTGGGATGGGGCTCGATGCTTTTTCCGCAAAGGGAAGCCTTGTATTAAATTTAGGTGCTGGGACCTGTGAGTGCAGTGTTGTATCTTTAGGAGGGGTAGTGTCTTCTAAGTCAATTGGTTTTGGATCTGAAAAGATTAACTCTATAATTAATCAAGAAATTAAAGATTTTTATTCGCTTCAAATTAGTTTTGAAGAAGAGGAAAGAATAAAAAAAGAAATAATCAGTATTGAAGAATATAAAGAAAATGTAAGTTTTGATGTATCTGGTAGGGACAAGGTTACCTATCTACCAACTATAAAACAAGTAGATTCTAGCATATTAAATGCGAAAATTAGAGAAGCTTTTTTAGTTGTTGTTGATTTGGTAAGAGATGTTCTTGAAAGAACCCCACCATCTCTATCCAAGGACATTTTGGATAATGGAATTTATATTTCAGGTGGCCTATCAAGAATCAATGGATTAAAGCCTTTCTTATCAAAATATTTAAATTATAGGTTAAATTTTGATGAGAACCCTGAAACATCAACAGCTGAGGGGATTGGACAGTTACTAAAAAGATATAATAGTCTAAAAGAAAGAAGAAAGAGAACAAGGTGATTTTAAATGAAAGAGATTAGTTTAAAGTCAAAAATAATTGTTTTTATAAGCACGATAGTAATTATATTGTCAATAATGTTTGTAACAAAAGAAGAAAATAATAGCTTCTCCACAGTACAAAATATAATAGCTAAGGTTTATAATCCTGCTCTAAAGGGATTTAGTTTTGCAGGTGATAAATTTATGGATCTTTTTTCAACTATTTTTGCTTCAGAAAAACTTAGAAATGAAAACGAAGCCTTAAAATTAGAAAATAATGAACTTAAAAAAAATATAGCAATATATGAAAATTTAATTTCAAATGCAAAATTTTTAGAAGAAGAAAAAAACTTAATTGCAAATACGAAATATAAACTAAAGCCTAGCTACATTATAGCTAAAGATCCTTCTTCTTATTTTTTAAGCTTTACTATTGATAAGGGGAAAAAAGATGGAGTAAAAGCTGGAGATATTGTTGTGATAGGAAAAGAAATTGGAAACAAGCAATATATTGAGAGCTTAGTTGGCACAGTAGATACAGTTGGAAACTCTTATTCAAAGGTAAGTGCTGTAATAAATGAAGACAAGGGTATATCATTTAAAACTGCAAGAACTGGAGCTGGAGGAGTTTTAGATGGAAGAGTTGAAAATGGATTTTCGGGCAACTTATTTGATGAAGCAGCAGATGTAAAAGTTGGAGATAAACTATTAACTTCTGGAACTGGAGGAATATTTCCTAGAGATATTTATATCGGAGATATTACTGAAATAATAGTGGAAAATGAAAACATTGAAAAGATAATTGTAGAATCTAAAGTAGATTTTACAAATTTATATAGAGTTTTGATATTAGATAAGGATGAGGGAGACTATGAATAAGATTAGAATAATAATAACTGTTTTTTTAACGTCTATACTTCAAATAGCACTCGCTCCAAGAATTTCAATATTTGGAGTGACTCCTTCATTTTCTATACCAGTTCTAGTAATGCTTTCAATTGGCTTTGGATCTTTTGAAGGTGGTTTTTCGGGCCTATTTTTAGGCTTAATCGAAGATGTATATTTTTCAAATATGCTTGGACCAAGAGCCCTAATATATTTTGTAATTTGCTACATTATGGGACATTTCGAATATAGGATTAGTACAAAAAATAATAGAATTGGTATTGGACTTACAGCACTTTTTACTATGCTTAATTTTTTATTCATCTTACTGGGAGAATTAGTTTTTTCAGGCAGTTTAAATATAGCTAGCTATCTATTCGGTCCAATATTTATAGAAATAGTATTAAATTCTTTAATTTATTATTTTATGATGAAATTTTTCAATAAATTTTTTATTTTTCCAAATATTAGATTTTATTAGGTGATAAATATGAAGGATAAAACTTTTAAAAGATTTAAAGATATTAAAATTATCCTATTTATAATGATGGGCATACTTTTTATATTTACTTTTAAACTAATGATAGTTGAAGGTAACAAATATAGAGAAATTTCTGAAGAAAAAAGATTGAAAGATATCCATATACCAGCTTCAAGAGGAAATATTTATGATAGAAATGGAAAGCTTTTAGCTGGATCTAGATCTATGTTTACTTGTTCATTTATCAAAGATGAACTAATGGATTTAGATAATAATATGAGAAATGAGCTTTTTAAGAGATTATTTTATCTATTAGAAGAGGATGGAGTAAACTATTTAGCTAACACTCCAATTAGTATCAATGAATTTGCCTACAATAGTGTTGAAGATTATAAAAAAGAAAATAAATTACCAAATAAAAAAGTAGTTGATATTATTATAGAAAAAAATTTATTAAGGGATATTTTAGAACTTGGATTAAAACAAGATGAAAATTCTCCTTCATTTACTGTTGCATCAAAGGCTATAAGTGGACTTCAAAAAAAAGGAAAACTTGTAGAATTTGATATTACTTATGATAATGGAGTTCATATTAATCTTTCAGATGAAAAAATTAAGGAGTATAGGGAAAAATATGAACTAAAATCTGATCAGCCACTTGATATTTTAAATGAACTTATTAATAATGACGTAACTATTATAAATACTATAATTTCTCATCCAAGCGCTAGAAAACTTATTTATGATTACTTAAAATCTAGCGGATTAGATGATAATTTAAAACTTAATGAATTAGAATTTGAAGACGATAGAAATTATTTTTTAAATAAAGTTGAATTAAGTAAAAATTTCAAAGCTATAACTATGAAGTCTTCTGCCTTAGATGACTTTTCATATTTAGTAGAAAATGCTTCGCTACCTATCTTATTAGATAGTATTGATTTTTCAGAAGATAATAAAGTTATTAATCCTTCACAAATATTAATTGAAATGCTTGAAAAGAAGCTTGGTCATGATATTGGAATAGTTTCTAATATCGATCTTAATAATGAAAAAGTATATATTGACTATAAGGATGAGGGTGAAAAAACTTCTGAAACTGCTAAACAGAAATTAATAAGACTTTGCAAAGAAGAAAAATTAATTAAAGATTTTGTAAAAGATGATAGGATTAAATATATTGCTCAAGAGTCAAATACAAAAGCTGGTATAATTCCAAAAATTGATGTTAATAGGTGGGAGTATATTTTTGTTAAAAATAAATCTGATTTACTTGAAAGATTTGACCTAAAAAAAGATGTAAAAGCTACAGATTTATTAGATAAAATGGTTAAATATTATGGAATTAATAGTAGTTCTAACTATGAAAAGTTGGCTTTAGTTTCTTTTTATAAAAAAATTGAGGAAAGTGGACATTTAGGTTATGAACCAATAAATATTGCCTATGGGTTAAAGGAAAAAACTGTATCTAAAATTAAGGAACAAATTTCCAATAATAGGGGAATAGAAATTTCCTATATTCCTGTAAGATTTTATCCTAATCAAAGTCTAGCAGCACATACTTTGGGTTATTTAGGAAGAATTTCTCAGCCAGACGAGATAAAAAAATATATTGATGAAAAAAAATACCGTCCAGATGATTTAATCGGCAAAACTGGAATTGAAGAATCATTTGAATCTACTTTAAGAGGAGTGGATGGGAAAAGAGTAGTTGAAATAGACTCTATGGGAAATAGAACTAAGACTATTGATGAAAAACTACCAGTTCCTGGTTCGAATGTTTATTTAACAACTGATTTAAATTTACAGAAAGTTGCTGAAAGTTCTCTAAAGCAAGCAATCGAAAAAATAAGAGTTGGTGGAGAATTTGAATCTAAATGGGGTAATGTTGAGCTTAGGACTAATGAAAGCAAGGGTAGACCTTATGAGAATGCAAATGCTGGAGCTGTTGTAGTACTTGACATTAAAACTGGTGAAGTTTTAGCAATGGCAAGCGAGACATCATATGATCCCAATCTTTTTGCAACTGGAATTTCAGATGATGACTGGGAATCTCTATTTCCTAAAAACGAGGATGATCCACTGGCTGATAGGCCTCTTACAAATATTGCAACTCAGTCTATGATTCCGCCGGGATCAACTTTTAAATTACTTTCCGGTTTAACAGCTCTTGAAAAGGGTATGTCACCTAATGAAACTGTCGACTGTACAGGCTATATTGATATTGGTGATACAAGATTTGGATGCTGGATATATAACCAATATGGTGGAGCCCATGGACCAGAAAACTTGTTTACAGCTATTAGAGATTCTTGTAATGTATATTTTTATGCTACAGCTCTTGGCGGAAATCCAAATGCTAATGAAACTATAAGTGTTCAATCTACAGTTGATGATATAAGAAAGTCCTGTATGCTTCTTGGGCTTGATCAAAAAACAGGAATAGAAATTAATATTCCATATGAGGCAGGAGGAAGAATTCCAAATCCAGAAGAAAAGAAAGAAACTATTAAAGCATTAACAGCGAATTTTTTAGATGAAAATTTTGAAAGATATTTAATTTCAAACGACAAGATTAATCCTAAAAAAAGAAGTGAGATTATTGATGAAATAGCTAGCAACTGTGAATTTAACGATTCCATTAGTTTAGAAGATCTAACTAATGACTTAGTAGAAAAAGGATTTAATTTGGAAATGTTAAATGATAGAGGAGAAAATTTAGCTGAGATTTTAAAATACACTTATATAGATCGTGCAAAGTGGAACACTTCAGATATGATGAATGTAGTTATAGGCCAAGGACAAAATGCATATACACCTATACAAATGGCAAATTATGTATCTATCTTTGGAAATAATGGTTATAGGAACAAGCTTTCATTAATAAAAGAAGTAAAAAGTCATGATAATAGTAAAGTTCTATTAAAAAATGAGCCATCTAATGTTAAAGTTCAGTTAAACAATCAGGAAAATTTAAAATATATTGGTGAAGGTATGAATATGGCTTCTCACTTTGGGTCACTAGAAAATATTTTTGGTGGTTTTCCTAGAGAATTTGCCATAAAAACTGGAACTGCTGAAAGAGGAGCAACTAATCCAGTTACAGGTGAAGCTTATGATGACTATAGTTGGATGATTTCATATTTTCCTTATGATGATCCAAAAATAGCTATAGCTGCAGTTATTTTTCAAGGAGGATCTGGGGCAAATTGTGCTCCAATTATTAGAGAAGTAGCTGGAGAATATCTAAAACTTCAACCTAAAAATGAAGCTACAGGCGAAAGTAATTTGGATGAAAATGGTACTGAAAGTACTGGACAAGGGGATACGTTAGAATGATTTATCTATTTATGGGGGAGTCTTCTTTTTTATTAGATTTAGCTGAGTATTTTTTAGCTAAGTCAAGTAAATCTTTAATAGTTGATAATTTTGGAGAGAGAAGACTTTTATCTGAAAAGTTTGATACTTTAAGTGATTCTATTTATGACTTTGACGATTATTTAAATGATGTGGTTGACTTAGAGGATGTAGCAGTTCAATCTGAGAGGAATGAAAATATTTTTGTTGTTGCTGCTTCTATAAAAAAAGATAAGGCAAAGAAAAATGAGGAAAATATCGGAAAATTTATAAATGATGAGTATTTAACAAATTTTGATGATATTTTTATTATAAGCAAGGAAAATATAAATTTTGGAACCGATTTTTTTGATTATATTATTAGTGATACTTATTTAGAAGATGATAGTATATATTTTGTAATTGATAGACCTAAATTTCAAGTTGGCATGAAAAATATTTTAGGATTTTGGGACTATCCTGTAAGTAAAATATATGATAATTTATTAAATAAATCATTTGTAAAAAAAGAATCGGTCTTAGAAAGAATTAGAGGAATATTTATAAAGTGATTTCTGAAAATAAGTTAAATATGATTTTAAATAGGGTTGAAAAACCATCAAGATATATTGGAAATGAAATAAATACTATTTTAAAAGATGATTCAAATGAAAGAGTATCAATGGCATTTTTATTTCCGGATGTATATGAAGTTGGCATGAGTTACAATGGACTCAACCTTTTTTACAATTTAATAAACGATAAAGAAGAATTTAGCTTTGAAAGAGCTTTTTCTCCTTGGGTAGATATGGAGGAAGAAATGAGGAAAAATGATCTTCCTCTTTTTACCTTGGAGAGTAAAAGAGCTGTTAAAGAATTTGATATAGTTGGATTTACTCTTCAATATGAGATGAGTTATACAAATATTTTAAATATGCTTGAGCTTTCTGGGATTAGTATTAAGTCAATTGATAGAAAGGAAGAAGAACCTTTAGTAATTGCTGGAGGTCCATGTGCTTTTAATCCAGAGCCATTAGCTGATTTTATAGACCTATTTTATATTGGTGAGGCAGAAGAAGGAATTTTAGAAATTTTAAAACTTTATCAAAACAAAAAAGATAATAATTTAACTAAAGATGATTTTCTAAAAATGGCTGCTGAAAATATCGAGGGTGTTTATGTTCCAAAATTTTATGAAATAACTTATAAGAAAGATGAGACTATTGATAAAAGAATTAAGTTATATGATAAAGCTAAGGATATAATTAAAAAAAGATATATAGAAAATGTAAATGATGTTTATGTTTCTACAAAACCAATCGTTCCAAATACTGAGTCTGTGCATGATAGAGTGGTGACTGAAATTTTTAAAGGGTGCACTAGAGGATGCAGATTTTGTCAGGCAGGTATGATTTATAGACCAATAAGGGAAAAATCAACTGCTACAATTTTAGATATAATTGATTCTAACTTGAAAAACTCGGGTTATGATGAAGTTTCTTTATCATCACTTTCTACTTGCGACTATACAGAACTGCAAGAACTTGTAAAGGAGCTTTTAAAGAAATATGAGAAAGAAAATGTTTCAATTTCCCTTCCTTCACTTAGGCTTGATTCAGATTCTCTATCAGTATTAAAGGATATTGAAAAAGTTAGAAAGACTGGACTTACATTTGCCCCTGAAGCGGGTAGCCAAAGGTTAAGGGATGTAATTAATAAAAATATTACAGATGAAGATATTGAAAGAGCAGTTAGCTATGCTTTTAAAGAGGGATATTCTACTATTAAGCTTTATTTTATGCTTGGACTGCCAACAGAAACTATGGAGGATGTTCAGGGAATAAAAGAAATAGCTTATTATATTAAGGAAAAGTTCTTTAATAGAGATAAGGAAGATATTAAAGGCAATTTAAAAATAACTGTTTCTACATCTTTATTTGTTCCTAAACCTTTTACTCCATTTCAATGGGACCCGCAGGATGATTTAGAAAATCTTTATGAAAAAGTTAAATTTTTAAAAGATATTATTAGAGATAAAAAAATTAATTATAATTATCATGAACCTAGACTATCTTATTTGGAGGCTGTTGTATCAAGAGGAGATAGGAGGGTAGGCGAGCTAATTTATAGAGCTTTTAAAAATGGAGCAAAATTTGATTCATGGAAAGATCAATTTAAATTTGATGCTTGGACAAGTGCGGCAGAAGAATTAGGCTTAAATATGGATTTTTATGCAAAGAGAAAAAGAGATTTTGATGAAATATTGCCATGGGATTTTATAGATATTGGGGTTAGTAAAAAGTTTTTAATTAAGGAAAAGAAACTTTCAAACAAGGAAATTACAACTAAAGATTGTAGAGAAGGCTGTATTTACTGCGGAGTTTCAGAAGGTTATAAGGGAGACTATTGTCCATGTATGTAAGGGGAAGATTTAAAAAAATTGGATATATAAGACTAGTTGGACATCTTGATACAATGAAGATTATAATTAGAGCTTTTAATAGGGCTGGTCTTCCTATTACTTATTCTGAAGGCTTTAATAAGTCTCCTAAATTAGCACTTTCTCAAAGTCTTCCTTTAGGTGTTCAGTCTTTAGAAGAATTTGTAGACTTTGAGATTAATGAAAAAATTGATTTAGAAAAAGCCATAGACAAAATAAACTCTGAACTTCCAAATGGAATTAGATTTTATTATCTATGTTACTCTGAAAAAAAAAGAAAGACTTGTAAATTTAATTAAATTTCAAAAATATAGAATTAATTTTTATCAAGATCTTGATATGGATAAATTAGAAGAAGCAATTAAAATTTTACTAGAAAGTGAAAGTTATTTTATAAAAAAGGTAAAAATAAATAAAAAGAGAAAAGGTCCTAAATATATAGAAACTAATCTCAATATTAGAAGTTACTTGACTGATTGTTACCTTGATAAAAAAGATGCTTCATTTTATTATACAAGTCAGGTGGATGACCAGGTTTATTTAAGATATGATGATTTATTTAAGGGACTTTTTGAACTTATGGGTTTAGATTTTGATAGATCTATATTAAGTGTTCTTAAATTATCTCAACTTGATGAAAACATGAAAGAAATTAGCTTAATATGAATGAATTTGCTTTTTATTTTGAAGATAGTAAATCATATTTTGGTATAGTAAGAGATGAAAGATTATTATTTTTTAAAACTATAGTAAATAACTTAGCAAAAGGGACTATTGTTAGGGCAAATAGTTTTAGAAAATTAAAAGCACTTGATTCGTATGAGGTTATTCTTCCAAGTGGAGTAAAGGGAATTCTACCTTTTAAGGATTCACTACCTATAACTGGGCAGAAAATATTAGAAATAACTCATGAAGCAAACCTGCAAAAAGCATTAAGATTATCCGAAAAAACTCAGATGGTAGAAAAGTTTAAAGATGAGGTAAATTTTACTCCAAGTCCAGCTATTTTATATTCTGATAAATTCAAATTGGTCAAGGAAAAAGCTAAGGAATTCGATATAAAATTTATAAAAACTAATTCTTTAGATTTAAAAAATAAGCTAAAGGATAGTTTTGATATTCAATTTGATAAAAACTATAATCCATTTTATGATTACAAGATTTCAAATTTATTTTCTATTAAAGATAAGAGAAAAATAGATTTAGACAGTGGCATAAGTATTTATCTTGATAGATTAGAAGCCTTAAGTGTAGTTGACATCAATTCTGGATCTTTTAAATTAGAGTCAAAAATTAAAACAGCTAAGTATGTAAATGAATTTTGTGTTAAACATATATTGAATGCACTTGTAATAAATGAAATTAAGGGTATAATTATAATCGATGCTATAAGAACTGATAATAAAAGTTTATTCAGACTTATTGACATATTTAAAAGAGAGTTTGAATTGAGAAAAATAATATATGATATTTCTTATACAAAAAACAAACTCATAGAAATATTAATTAGAAGAAATTAGGAGATAATATGGACAAAGAAAAAATAGAAAAAGCCGTAAAAATGATTTTAGAAGCTGTTGGGGAAGATCCAAACAGAGAAGGTCTTTTGGAAACACCTCAAAGAATTGCTAGAATGTACGAAGAGATTTTCTATGGAATAGGAAGGGATGCAAGTGAGCATTTATCTAAAACATTTACAATAGAAAACTCAGATATTGTTGTTGAAAAAGATATACCTTTTTATTCAATGTGTGAACATCACCTATTACCATTTTATGGTAAAGTCCACCTTGCTTATTTACCAGTTAATAAAGTTGCAGGACTTTCAAAACTAGTTAGAACTGTAGATTTATATTCTAGAAAGCCTCAGTTACAAGAAAGACTTACAGAAGAGATAGCAAATGCACTTAAAGATTTTCTAGATTGCGAAGGTTCTTTAGTAGTTGTAGAAGCTGAACACCTTTGCATGAATATGAGAGGAATAAAAAGACCTGGAGCTAAGACTGTAACTATGCATATGACTGGTAAGTTCTTAGAAGATGAAAAAAATCAAACAAGACGCATTAAGACTTATGGGAATTTAAATGTTAGATATAGATTTAAAAAATACTAATATAATTTTCTCCAATAAGACTTATCAAAAGCACCTAAAAGAAATTGAAAATTTTGAAAAAGAAAGATATTTTTGCAGGCACGATTTAAGTCATTTTCTAGATGTAGCAAGAATTTTTACAATTCTTATTCAAAGAGAAAAATTAGATATTAAATTTGATATTATTTACTCAGCAGCCCTTCTTCATGATATAGGAAGGGCTTTAGAGTATAAAGATGGAATTAGTCATGACCTAGCTTCTATTCAAATTGCAAAAGAGCTTCTTAAAGAAACATCTTTTACAAAAGAAGAAATAAAAATTATTATTTCTCTAATTGAAAATCATAGAAATAAAACATATACCAATAGCTTAGAGAGCTTGTTTTATAAGGCTGACAAGCTTTCTAGAGAATGCTTTAACTGTAAAGCTATAGGACTTTGCAAGTGGTCTGATGAAAAGAAAAATTTAAAGATAAAAATTTAAAGGAGAATAAATTGACAGATATAGAAATAAGAAGATTAGAAATATTTGCTAAACATGGTGTATTTAAAGAAGAGCAAACACTAGGACAAAAATTTTATCTTAATATATATCTAAAAAGCGATATAAATTACAATAAAGCTATTAATCTTGAAGATACAGTTAATTATGGAGAATTAAGTCATTTTGCTAAAGAAATATTTGAAAGTGAAAGATATGACCTCATAGAAAATGTTTCAGATAATCTTTGCAAAAGAATTATGGATAAATACAAGAGTATTAAATATTGTAGAGTTGAAGTGGAAAAACCATGGGCACCTATAGGCTTAGCATTAGATACAGTTGTAGTTTCATCTGAAAGAACACTAAAAAGAGTTTTTTTAGGACTAGGAAGTAATTTAGGAGATAAAAAAGCAAATATTGATTTAGCTTTAGAAAAACTTTCAGTAAATATCTCAAATATTAAAACAGCTTCTTATATTAAAACGAAACCTTGGGGAGGCGTTGAGCAAGATGATTTTTTAAATTCAGCTTGTTATGGTTATACCTACCTTTCAAAAGAAGAACTTTTAGATTTTGTAAAAAGAGTAGAGGAAGAAATTGGAAGGGAGAAAACAGTTAAATGGGGTCCTCGACTAATTGATATAGATATTTTATTTTACGATAATGAAATTTTTTATTCTGATAAGCTAATTATACCCCATCCATATATTAGAGAAAGAGAATTTGTGCTTAAACCTTTAAATGAACTAGCCCCTAATTTTATCCATCCAGTTTATAGGCTTCCAATTAGAGAGCTTTTATTAAATTTAAAAAATAAAAAATCTTATGATTAAATTAAAAAATAAGCCCAGGAATAAATCCTGGGCTAAATTTATGAAATTAATCATTTTATTTTACTTTATTTGTACCATCTAATAATACAAAATCTTTAAAAGTCTTATTTTTCTCAAGCAGTTTAAAAACACTTACACCAATTAGGCTTACTATAATAAATTCTGATAGCATAATTTGACCGGTAATTAAGAAAAATGACAATTTTTCATCAGATACAATTAAAATTTCTATAGCAATAATAAATGAAAATAAGGCAGGAAAAATTGATGCTAAGTAAATATTTTTAGTTTTTGTCATGGCGTATACAGATAAAAATGAGTGTAAAGCCCCAACAAACATATCAATAATACCTAATGGAGAAATAATATTTGAAATAAAAGCTCCAATAGTAATAGATAATACATATATAGGATTGTAAAACGCTAGTAGTGTTAAAATTTCACTAATTCTAAATTGAATAGGACCATAAGAAAACATTGGAAGAATCCAAGTAAGAACTACATATATAGCAGCAACAAGTCCTATTCTAGTTAGTTTCTTTGTATTCATCTAATCATCCTTTCTAAATAAATTCTCTAACCTATCTATTATATACTATATTCTAATAATTTTCATTATTTATAATTATATTTTATAAAATTAATAGTGCTTTTTTTATTTCATAAAATCGTTTTTTTACAAATTTACAATTAAAATCTGATATGCTATAATATAAAAGGGGTTATATTATGTTTAGGGAATTTTTTTCGGATGAAGATATTTTAGATATTTTTAAGTCAAACGATGAAAAGGTTATCATATCTTTAAATGAAAAAGCTAGGAGGATTACAAATAGTATCTATCAAAATAAAATCTTCATAAGAGGACTTATAGAAATTTCAAATTATTGTAAAAATAATTGTTTCTACTGCGGAATAAATAATAAAATGAAAATCAAAAGATTTAGACTTAGTAGTGATGAAATTATAGCCTCTTCCAAACTTGCCTATAAGGAAGGTTTTAGAACTTTCGTATTACAGGGAGGAGAAGATAGTTTTTTTACTGATGATATTTTGTCTAGGATAATTTACTCAATAAAAAATTTATTTCCAGATACCAGAATCACTCTATCCTTAGGAGTAAGATCTAAAAAATCCTATAAAATTCTTAAAGAAAGTGGCGCTGATAGATATTTACTTAGATTTGAAGCTGAAGATGAAATATTTAAGAAACTACATGAATCATCTCAAATTTTAAATATAAGAAAAAAAGCTTTACTTGATTTAAGGGAAGTTGGATTTGTTATCGGAACAGGATTTTTAGTTGATCCTCCATTTACTAATCATATTAACACTCTAAACTCAATAAAGTTTATAAGAGAGCTAGAGCCTGAAATGATTGGCATTGGACCATTTATACCAGCTAAGGGAACTATTTTTGAAAAATATCCTGCTGGCTCTGTTAAAAACACTTTAAAAATACTATCAATTTTAAGAATTGAAAATCCACATAGCTTAATTCCATCAACTACAGCTCTAAACACCATTGATAAGGATGGAAGAATTAAAGGAATTTTAGCAGGAGCAAATGTTGTTATGCCAAATATAAGCCCAGATGTTGCAAAGGAAAATTATAAACTTTATGATAACAAAAATTCTACTGGACTTGAGTCGCTTTATGGTCTTAAAGCCCTAGATGAACTTTTAAATGAATATGGATATGAAATTGATTATTCAAAGGGGGACAATAAATGACAGAATTTAAAATAGATTCAATGAAAGCCGAAGAATTTATTAATGATCTTGAAATAAAAAGAACTATATCTTGGGCTGAGGAAAATAAAGATAATAAAGAAATGCTTGTTGAAATTTTAAAAAAAGCTGAAGCACAAAAGGGCCTTTCTTATGATGAAGCTTATTTACTCTTAGTTTCCGATTACCATGATATTAACGACAGAATATTTAAACTGGCTAGGGAAATCAAAAATAGGATTTATGGTAATAGGATAGTAATGTTTGCACCTCTTTATTTATCAAATTACTGTATAAATGGTTGTACATATTGTCCTTATCATGCAAAAAACAGGACAATTCCTAGAAGAAAACTTTCATTGGATGAAATTAAAGAAGAAACAATTTCACTTCAAAATATTGGCCATAAAAGGTTAGCTCTTGAAGCAGGTGAAGATCCTGTAAATAATCCAATTGAATATATAATAGACGCTATAAAAACAATTTATAGCGTTCACCATAAAAATGGAGATACAAGGAGAGTTAATGTAAATATAGCAGCGACTACTGTTGAAAATTACAAAAAATTGAAAGAAGCAGGCATAGGTACCTATATTTTATTTCAAGAGACATACAACAAGGAAAATTATGAAAAGCTTCATCCAACTGGACCAAAGTCTAATTACGCTTATCATACAGAAGCTATGGATAGGGCAATGGAAGCTGGAATTGATGATGTTGGAATTGGGGTCTTATTTGGTCTAAATAGTTACAAATATGATTTTATAGGGCTACTTATGCATAGAGACCACTTAGAAGCTAGGTTTGGAGTTGGTCCTCATACAATTTCAGTACCAAGAATTTGCCCAGCTGATGACATAGATTTAGATGAATTTACTAATGCTGTTCCAGATAATATTTTTGAAAAAATTGTTGCTATTATTAGAGTTTCTACTCCTTATACTGGGATGATTATATCTACTAGAGAATCTGAAAAAGTTAGAAAGAAAGTTTTAGAGCTAGGTATAAGTCAAATTTCGGGAGGATCTAAAACAACTGTTGGAGGATATTCTGAGTCTGACAGATTAGAGGCAGAAAACTCTCAGCAATTTGACATTTCAGATACTAGAAGTTTAGATGAGATTGTTAGATGGTTATTAGAGCTTGGGTATATCCCTTCATTTTGTACAGCATGCTATAGACAAGGTAGAACTGGCGATAGGTTTATGCAGCTTGCAAAAGAAGGTAATATTGGATATATATGCACACCAAATGCTCTTTTAACTCTAAAAGAGTATCTGTTAGATTATGCTAGCCTAGAGACCAAAGAAATTGGCGAAAGAGTTTTAAAAGAAGAATTAGAAAAGATAGAAAATATAAAATTAAAAGATAATCTAACAAAATGGCTAAAGGAAATTGAATTAGGCAAGAGAGATATAAGAGTATGATTACAGGTGAAAGAAAGATAATTGGGATATTCGGCAAGGTTAATTCAGGAAAATCAACATTTATTAATAATCTTACCAAATCAAATGCATCTATTGTATCAAGTGAAGAGGGAACTACCACAGACCCAGTTAAAGTTTATTATGAAATAAAAAACTTAGGAAAGACTGTTATTTATGATACAGCTGGCTTTGGTGACAAGTCAAAACTTGGAAAGGTAAGGGAAGAAAGAAGCTTTGAAATTCTTGATAAGTGTGACTTATGTATATATGTAATTGATTTAACATTAAATAAGGGAAAAGAATCAATTGACCCTATTGATGAAGGATTTCTTGAAAGAGTTGAAAGTCTTCAAAAAAAAGTAATTTATATAGCTAGAGTTAACAAGGATTTCAAAAAAGATTTTTACCTACCTTCTCTAATTTACAGAGGAGAAGAAGATAATTATAAGGTTTTTGAAATAATAAAAAAACTCTTAAATAGTGATAGCAAAAAACATCTTTTAGGAGACCTAGTTAAAGAAGGTGATAGGGTTGTTTTAGTTATACCTATTGATGATCAATCTCCAAAAGATAGGATAATTTTGCCTCAGCAGATGGTTATTAGAAGCTTACTTGACAAAAAAGCTCTAATTAGCATTTGCGGGCCGAAAGAGATTTTAGAATTAAAGTCATCACTAGATAAAATTGATTTAATAATTACAGACTCTCAAGCATTTAAAGAGGTTTACAAGATAGCTAAGGACGAAATTAAGATTACAAGTTTCTCAATTCTTTTTGCAGCTTTTAAAGGAGATTTAGATTACTTTATAGAGTCTTTTTATAAAATAAAAGATTCAAAAAATATCGTAATATATGAGGGGTGCTTCCATCACCCTGGAGAAGATGATATTGCTAGGGTTAAAATTCCAAATCTTATAAGAAAAAAATTTGGAGACAAAAATTTTTCCTTTACAAGAAATAGAAATGATTTAAAAGGAAATGATCTTGCAATAATTTGTGGTAGCTGTACAAAGACCAGTAGTGAAGTTTTAGATCTAATAAACTTTGCAAAAGAAAATGGAGTTTATATGACTAATTTCGGCATTACAATAGCTGGTCTTACAGATATATTAGAAAAGGTAGCCTTACCTTAAAATGAGCGGAGGAGATAGTATGGGCACAAGTAAATTTGATAGTTTTTTAAAAGGGAAAACAAGTGAAGACCTAATTGAAGTTCTTCATAAAACTCAAGATTTGTTTGGTTATATACCAGAAGAAGTAATTGATAGAATTTCGGATAAACTCAATGTTCCTGTTTCTAAAATTTATGGGGTATGTACATTTTACTCTAGGTTTAGTTTAGTTCCTAAGGGAAAATTTGAAATAAGTGTTTGTATGGGTACAGCTTGTTATGTGAAGGGCGGAGATAAAGTATTAGAAGAGTTTGAAAAGCAACTTGGAATAGGCGTTGGTGAAACATCACATGATGGACTTTTTTCGATTGTTGAAACTAGATGTGTCGGTGACTGTGCAAATGCTCCCGTAGTAACTGTAAATGACAAGGTATATAAAAAAGTATCTCCTAAAGATGTAGAAAACATAATCTATGAATTATCTCAAGAGGAGGAGTAAAATGTTTAAGGATAAACTTGATAAAATAAAGGAAGAAGCTAAAAAAGAATTATTTGATAGATTATCTTCCAATGGAAATTACTTAATTGAAGGAGATACTATAAAGCTTATTGGAGATTTTTACAAAAATCAAACAAGAATATCTCTTAAAAACTATGGGATAATAAATCCAGAAAGTATTGAAGAGTATATTGCACTAGGTGGTTATAGAGGACTTTATAAAGCATTGTTTGAGATGACAAGACAAGAGGTCATTGAAGAAGTTAAAAAATCGAATCTAAGAGGAAGAGGTGGAGCTGGATTTCCTACAGGAAGAAAGTGGGAAGGGGCTTTTAAAGTAGAAGATTATCCCAAATATGTAGTTTGCAACGCAGATGAGGGTGACCCTGGTGCATTTATGGATAGATCTTTACTAGAAGGTGATCCTCATTGCGTTATAGAGGGAATGTTAATAGCTGCATATGCTATTGGTTCCAATAAAGGATATGTGTATGTTAGAGCAGAGTATCCAAAGGCTGTATCAATGCTTAGGAAGGCAATAGAGAGCGCTAAAAAATATAATATGCTTGGCGAAAACATTATGGGAACTGATTTCTCATTTGACCTTGAAATTAGACTTGGAGCTGGCGCTTTTGTTTGCGGGGAATCAACTGCACTTATTCAGTCAATAGAAGGAAACAGAGGTCTTTCTCAACAAAAAGTGTATAGGACTACTGAAAAAGGATTATTTAATAAACCTACAGTTTTAAATAACGTTGAAACTTTCTCAAATATTGGTCAAATTATAGATAAGGGTGCAGATTGGTACCTATCATACGGAACTGAGGATTCAAGTGGAACAAAGGTATTCTGTTTAGTTGGTAAGGTTGAAAATTCTGGGTTAGTTGAAGTTCCTATGGGAACAACTCTTAGAGAGATTATTTATGATATCGGTGGTGGAGCAAGTGGAGGTAAAAAGGTAAAAGCTGTTCAGACTGGAGGACCTTCTGGTGGATGTATACCTGAGAATTTATTTGATACAAAAGTAGATTTTGCATCCCTTAAAGAAATAGGATCAATTATGGGTTCAGGTGGAATGGTGGTTATGGACGAAGATGACTGTATGGTTGATATTGCAAAATTCTTTATGGAATTTACTGTTGATGAATCATGCGGAAAATGTACTCCATGTAGAATTGGAAATAAAAGAGTTTATGAAATTCTTCAAAAAATCACAATGGGCAAAGGAACTGAAGAAGATCTTGAAAAGTTAAAAGACCTTTCAGAACTTATTACTAAAACATCTTTATGTGGACTAGGTCAAACAGCAACAACTCCGGTAGTTTCATCTATGCATTATTTTTATGATGAATACAAGTCTCATACTGACGGACACTGTCCTGCAAAAGTTTGTAAAGATTTATTAAATTATGAAATTCTTGATAAATGTGTTGGATGCAGTTTATGTAGTAGGAAGTGCCCAGTTTCTTGTATAGAAGGTGAAAGAAAAGAAGTTCATCATATTAATCAAGCTGAATGTATAAAATGTGGAAACTGCTTCGACGTCTGTCCAATACATGCAATTATTCTTAAGTAGGAGTGTATATAATGGAAAATATGATTAATCTAAAAATAAATAATAAAGAGGTAAGCGTTCCAAATGGAACTACAATTCTAGAAGCTGCTAAGAAGGTAAATATCCATATACCTACACTTTGTCATCTAGACCTTCATGATTTAGGTTTTGTAAATGAAGAAGCTAACTGCAGAATTTGTATGGTTGAAAATGGCAAAAAGATGGTACCAGCTTGTAACACTCTAGTAAAAGAAGGTATGGATATAAAAACTAATTCTATAAAAGCTATTAACTTTAGAAAAATGAATTTAGAATTACTACTTTCTAACCACCCAAAAGACTGTCTTGTTTGTAATAAAAATGGCAGGTGCGAATTACAGTCATTAGCTGCCGCACTAAATGTAAGAGAAATTAAATATGATGGAGAAAGAATGACTTTTCCAACTGATAATTCATCATATTCAATAATTAGAGATCCTGATAAGTGTATTCTTTGCAAAAGATGTACAACTATGTGTAATAATGTTCAAACGGTAGGAACATTAACTGATGTTG
Source organism: Citroniella saccharovorans (assembly GCF_035481615.1). Taxonomy (NCBI): domain Bacteria; kingdom Bacillati; phylum Bacillota; class Tissierellia; order Tissierellales; family Peptoniphilaceae; genus Citroniella; species Citroniella saccharovorans. Next base: position 1,045,692 of record NZ_JAYKOT010000003.1, on the reverse strand, counting down.
GTAGAGGATTTAATACAGTAGTTACAACTGCTATGCATAGACCAATGATAGATACAAACTGTACATTTTGTGGGCAGTGTTTAGCCGTTTGCCCAACAGGAGCTATCAGTGAAGTTTCGAATATTAGCCAAGTTTACAAAGCACTTATGGATGAAACGAAGACTGTTGTCGTTCAAACTGCGCCTGCTGTTAGAGTAGCTTTAGGTGAAGAGTTTTATATGGAAGAGGGAACAATAGTAACAGGAAAGATGGTTGCATCTCTTAAACAAATGGGCTTTGATTATGTTTTTGATACAAATTTTGCTGCTGACCTTACAATTATGGAAGAAGCAACTGAATTTGTAGAAAGATTTAAAACTAAGAAAAATCTTCCTATTCTTACATCTTGCTGTCCTAGCTGGGTTAAATTTATTGAGCATAAGTTTAATAATCTATTAGATATTCCATCAACTTGTAAATCTCCGCACGAAATGTTTGGTTCAATAACAAAGTCATATTTTGCTAAGAAGATGAACTTGGATCCTAAGGATATAGTTGTTGTATCGATAATGCCTTGTGTTGCTAAAAAATATGAAGCAAATAGGAAAGAACTTTCATCTACAGGTTATGCTGATGTTGACTATGTTGTAACTACAAGGGAACTTGCAACAATGATTAAAGATATGAATATAGATTTCAAAAATATAGAAGATGCAGAATTTGATGATCCTTTAGGAGAATCAACTGGAGCTGCTGTAATTTTTGGAGCAAGCGGTGGAGTATTAGAAGCAACTCTAAGAACAGCTTACAATATGATTACAGGTGAAGACCTTAAAAACGTAGAGTTTCATGATTTAGAAGGAATTAAAGGGATTAAAGAAGCTGTTGTTAATATTCAAGGTACAGATGTTAAGGTTGCTGCTGCAAACGGATTAGGTAATGCTAGAAAATTACTTGAGATGGCATCAGAAGATAGATCTAGATTTGATGTAATTGAAATTATGGCTTGTCCTGGAGGATGTGTAGGTGGAGGAGGTCAACCTTTCTTAAGAGGAAGATCTGATAAACTTATAAAAAGGATGAATGCAATAAGAGAAGAAGATAGAAATAAACCACTTAGAAAGTCCTATGAAAATGAATCAATTAAAAAGCTTTATAAAGAGTTTTTAGGAGAGCCAGGAAGCAGTAAAGCTCACGAATTACTTCATACATCATATATAGAGAGAATTGACAAATAAAACCAAGTACTATTCAATTATTACAAAAATGTAATAAATGACATAAATCGTAACCAAATTGTAACTAATTTATTGACATTACAATTTGGTTACATTATTATATACCTATAAATAAGATGAATTTGGGAGGAGTTTTATTTATGAAAAGGTACAAGCTTGCCTTGGCCCTAGGTCTAATGGCAATAGCTTCGATTCAATCTAAAGGGATTGCGGAGAGAGATTATAACATTCAAAAAATACAATTAAAAAATAAAATAGTATCAAATTCAAGTGAAAAATTTACTGAAGTAAAAAATATAAATTATATAAATTCAAAAGTAGCAAAAGTAGCAAAAGAAGAAAATAGGACTGAAGAAGTAAGAGTATCTGATAAAAACAATCTTAAGGAAGTAAAGATTGCAGATGCAAAAAATACTGAAGAGGAATTAAAAGAAAATAGGACTACAATTTCTACTTCCGCTACTAGTGAGGCTGAATCTATTCAATCAGAATATCTAGAAGTTAAAAAAGAAAATTCTGAAACTTTAGAAGAAATTCCTGAAGTCCAAGATACTCAAAGTCAAAGTGATATTATTAACAATTCAAATGTAGAAGAAAATGATCTTTATGAAGCTGAAGAAGTTACAGAAATTGCTAGTGAGGAAAGTGACAATACAGTTTCACTTTCACTTATAGGCTACACTACAGACGACATAAATGTAAGGAGTGAGAGGGGAGAATTTTCAGAAATTCTAGGAATACTTGCCTCAGGTAGTGAAATTTCTGGAAGTGTTGAGGATGGTTGGGTAAAGATCATCTATAATGGTCAAATAGGATACATATCTGAATCATTTGTTTCTGAAACAGGAACATCCTTAACAGAAGATGAAATTTCAAAAGAAGCTAAAGAAAAAATAGCTCAAGAGAAGAAATTAGAAGAAGCTAAAAAAGCTGAAGAAGCAAAAAAAGCTGAAGAAGCTAAAAAAGCTGAAGAAGCGAAGAAAGCTGAAGAAGCAAAAAAAGAGCAAGATATTAAAGACATAGAGATAGATCCTAATTTATCTGACAAGGTTAAGGCAGTTGTTACAAATGCTAGAAACTTTTTAGGAACAAATTATTTATTTGGTGGAGCTTCTCCAGAAACTGGATTTGACTGCTCAGGTTTTATATACTACTTATATCAAGAATATGCAGGAGTAACTTTAAATAGAATTACAACTGGTCAAGCTAACAACGGTTTTGCAATTACTGAAGAAGAACTTGAACCTGGTGACATTATCCTTTTCCAAAATTCATGGTCTGACTATATTGATCATGTAGCTTTATATTTAGGAAATGGAGAATATATTCATGCTGCTACAGAGGATAGAGGAGTAGTTATTGATTCTGTAGAGGGATCATATTTTAAAAACCAAACTGTTGGTTTTAGAAGAATATTTAATTAAATAAAATAATTTAATTGGTATAAAGATAATTATCTTTATACCTTTTTTTAATGGGAAAAATTATTATATTATCCGTTTAGATAAAAACATTATTTTTTTAGTTTAATTTATAATATAAGAAGATTATTTTATAATTTATAAATATAAAAGTAAAATAAGTGTATTTATTTATAATATTTAAGATTATAAATGCTTTTTTTGCAAAAACTAAGGTAAAAAAGTAATATAGTAGAAATAATTTCATTCTTAAACTTTTTATAATTGATAAACTAGTTAGTTAGATTTATATAGATTAAATTATAAACTATATTATATAATAATTATTTAGCTAGGATTAATACTTTTATTTTTTTCAATTAGATGATAAAATATATATATAAAATTATGGAGGTATATAATGACTGAAATTTTAAAGGGAAAGCCTGTTGCAGATGCTATAAAGGCTGATATTGTTGAAAGAGTAAATAAGTTAAAAGATAGGGAAGTAAATCCTAAGCTATGTGTTGTAAGACTTGGAGCAAATCCAAATGATATTTCATACGAAAAGGGAATATTAAAAAATGCTGATAAGCTTGGAATTTTAACAGAAGTTATTGAAATGGAAGAAAGTTCGACTACAGAAGATCTTTTAGACTTATTCGATAAATTAAATGCTAATAAAGAGATCTCTGGAATACTTCTTTTCAGACCTCTTCCAAGACATATAGACGAAAATCTTATAAGAAATAAAATTGATCCAAGTAAAGACGTTGACTGTATGAATCCTTATAATCTTGCAAAAGTATTTGAAGGCGATTTTTCTTCTATGGTTCCTGCAACTCCTATGGCTGCTATGAAGATGCTTGAACACTATGGCGTTGAACTTGAGGGTAAAAATGTTTTAGTTATCAATAGATCTTTAGTATTTGGAAAGCCTATAGCAATGATGCTTTTAAGAAAAAAATGCAACAGTGACTATTGCTCACTCTAGAACTCAAAATCTTGAAGAATTAACTAACAAGGCTGATGTTGTTATTGTAGCAATAGGAAGAATGGGCAGCTTAGATAAGAAATTCTTTAATGAAAAATCTATAATAATTGATGTTGGTGTTTCAGCTAATAGTGAAGGAAAGGTTGGAGGAGATGCTAACTTTGATGAACTTGAAGACTATGTAAATAAGATTACTCCTGTTCCAGGTGGAGTAGGATCTATAACAACATCTCTATTATTTGATCAAGTTGTAAAGGCAGCTGAAATTCAAAACAAATAAAATATACATTATTATAAATAAAATGGCTTACCAAATTTGGTAAGCCATTTTTATGTGATTAATTAAATAGATCTAGAATAGAGTTTAGGATATTTCCATCGTCTTCTTGATCATCAGGATTTTCTGGTGGATTTTCTCCATTTTCTCTTCTCTTCTTATCTTCCTCTTCTTTTTTCTTCTTTTCCTCTTCTTCTTTTTTTCTTCTTTTCTTCTTCCTCTTTCTTTTTAGCTAACTCTTCATAGTCTGTAGTTGTTTTTTGACTCGGAACCATTTGATCCCAATCTTCTGGAACGATGCCATTGTTTTTACTAGGATCATATATTGGATCTCTGGTTAAGAAAGCTCTTGTTTCTACAAATTCATCTGGAGCATCATCGGGAGCTAAAAGACCATCTTTTAAATCAACTTTTTTCCATACATAAGCTTTAGATTCAGTTTTAGGTTCAGTTCCTTTTACAAAATATTCTTTTTTTATTTCTCCTTTAATTCTACATGCATCTGAAGGAAGATCACCAGATTTAACGCATACCTCAACTTCTACTATATCTGAAGGTTTTTGGAATTTTTTACTTGTATGTCCTTCTAAAAGAGCTTTATTTATTGCTCCCCATAGTTTTGTTGAATAAACTGAAACCTCTGATAGTTTAAGGTTTTGATTATCTGCACCTATCCAAACACCAACAGTATAATATGGTGAATATCCCATAAACCAAGAGTCTTGGTTAGAAGTTACGGTACCAGAAGTTCCTGTTTTACCAGCTACATCAAAACCTTCGACTTGAGCATTAGCTGCAACACCATGGTTTGTTGTAGAATGAAGAGCATCTGTAATCAAAAATGCGTTTCCTGGCTTCAAAACTTCTTTATTCTCTTGAGAATTTTCTAAAACAATATTACCTCTAGAATCTAAAACTTTTGAAAAAGATTTTGGTGAGTTATATTTTCCACCATTTGCTAATACAGAATATGCTGTAGTCATCTTTAAATTAGTAAAGCCATAAGTCATACCGCCTAAAGCCATAGCAGCTGTATTTTCATCATTTATACTATTATTCTCAGCTCTACTAATAAATGTATCATTAGCGGGATGGCCTTTATCAATAAGTCCAAATTTGGATAGGAAAGTTTTAGAATAATCTATTCCAATATCTTCTAGTTTTTTTACTGCATTTACATTGGCTGAGATTTCTATTGACTCTCTTAGACTAATCAGTCCTTTATAAGTTCCATACCAGTTTTGTGGCCACAATTCTCCCTTGTCATTGTAGTGAGGAAGGTCATCAATTACTGTTGCAAGAGTGTCTCCTTTTTCCAAAGCTGGAGCATAAACTGCTATTGGTTTTATACTTGAACCTGGTTGTCTAGCTGAATCTACAGCTCTATTTAAAGAAGTTCCAAGACTTTTTCCCCTTCCGCCTAACATAGCTAGGACATTTCCATTCGTTTGATCCATAACTACAGTTGAAGACTGCGGCTGAACTAGTCCATTTGTGTCAACTTTATAGAATGATTTGTTAAAAGTTAAAACTTCATCAACAGAGTAAAAATCTTTATTGCTATCTAAAAACTCTTTATTTATTGTAATAGAACCATCATCTGATTTTTGAATAAATTTAGATTCTAATGGAATTACAGTCCAGTCATGACTATAAAGGTCTCCATTTTCATTTATAGTATAAAATGGTCTAAACATTAAAGAGCCTTCCTGATAGTAGGCTTTAGGGCTAGTTATCTTAAGTCCATTATCTAATACTTCAAATTCTCCATTTGATAGGTAAATAGAGTTATCTTCAGTTAATATGTTTGGTTTTTTGTAGAATATAACACCATCAGCGTTATCTACTATATCTCCATTATCGTTTGTTCTAACTGTTAAATAGTTTAAACTGCCTTCTCCACCTTCGCCTAAAATAGCTTGGTTGAAGTTAGAATATACTGATTCTAATTTTTTTTGTAAGTCTACATCTAAATTAGAATAAATTTTAAGTCCACCATGATATAATTTTTCATAAGCTTCATCTTCACTTAAACTATAACTATTCATTAGTGATTTTACTACATCTCTTTTTACATAGGCTGTATAATATGATGAAACATCTTTTAATTTTCTTTCTGGAGGATTTATACTTGCTGATATATCTTCTTTAAGAGCATCATTTTTTTCATTTTCATTAATATAACCGAGTTCAGCCATTTTAGATAATACATAATTTTTTCTATCCTCAAAAGCTGGATTATATACTATTACATATTTGCTACCTGAAATTTCTGTTTCAGCTAGCACTTTATCATCTTTTCCTACATCTTCAGGATATAGGGTAAAGTATAGGGAGTAGTCCGTTGGAGCCTTAGGTATAGTAGCTAGGGCAGCACACTCAGCTAATGTTAAATCGGACACTTTTTTTGAGAAATAAGTATCTGCTGCAGCTGCAACTCCATAGGCATTTTGTCCTAAAAAAACTTTGTTCAAGTATAGTTCAAGGATTTCATCTTTTTCTAAAGCCTTATTCATTTTTAGAGCAATATAAGCTTCTTTTATCTTTCTATCTAAGGATTTTTCACTATTTAAATATAGATCCTTGGCAAGTTGTTGAGTTATTGTTGATCCTCCTCTAACAAATCCCCCAGCTGTAATATTATCAAGTGCACTTTTTCCAATACCTATAATATCAACGCCAGGATGTTTGTAGAAACGCTCATCTTCAACAGCAATAAAAGCCATCTTTAAATTTTTTGGCATATCATTGATAGAAAGCACCTCTCTATATTCTGATGACTCTACTTTTTCAATTAAATTTCCTTTATTATCAAATATTTCAGAGTTTTCAGTTAAGGCACTGGAAACTTTAGACAAATCTATATCGGGTGATTCTTTAATTACATCAATTGTTGATCCTCCAACTGCACCTACAAAAATTGCTGCACACATAAATACTATTAGAATCAAAGTAAGTAGGCATTTGAAGAATATCTTCAAAGGATTTTTCATATCATACCTCCATTAAATATATATATTTTATTATAACATATAATTGTAAGCTTAGTTAATATTATCTTATCTAACATACAGTTATTTGTAAAATAAGTATTGCTATTGTATAATATAACCAATGGATGTGATAAATTGAAAGAAAAAGTTATAATTGCAGCACTAAATAATTACGAGGATAATAAAGATTTTGAGTCTTCTTTAAAAGAAATTGAAAGATTAGCAGAGTCTGTTGGAGCAGAAGTTTGCGGAACTTTAGTTCAAAACAATATGAAAATAGACTCTAAAACATATATAGGTAAAGGTAAGGCTGAGGAGCTTAAAGAAGCCAGTGAAAATTTGAATGTTGATACAATTATTTTCAACAATGAACTTACAGGTTCTCAGCAAAAAAATTTAGAAAAAATAATTAAAAAGAATATAATTGATAGAACTCAACTAATTCTTGAGATTTTTGCAAATAGGGCTCATACACCTATTTCTAAAATGCAGGTTGAGCTTGCAAAAGCAAAATATATGCTTCCTAGACTTAAAGGATCATTCCAATCATTTGATAGACAAGGTGGAGGTATTGGTACAAGAGGCGGTGGAGAAACTCTGATGGAAACAGATAGGAGGCATATTTTACTTAGGATTAATTATCTTAAGGATAGACTTCAAAAAGATGAAGTGACGAGGGACAACAAGAGAAGAAATAGAAATAGAACTGACAAAAAAGTTGTTTCACTTTTTCGGATATACCAATGCTGGTAAATCCACTATTATGAATAAAATGATTGAGTCTTCAAGTCAAAGAGAAGATAAAAAAGTATATTCAGATGACCTTTTATTTGCAACTTTAGATACATCTCTAAGGGAAGTTGTAAGTCCTAGTGGATATGAGTTTATTCTATCTGATACTGTAGGAATCATAGAAGATATACCTATTGGACTAGTTGAGTCTTTTAAGTCTACTTTAGAGGAGCTTAAGTATTCTGACCTAATATTAATTGTGCTAGATACCTCTAGTGAAAATGCCCAAAGGCAAATTCATGCTATTAATGATTTAATAGAAAAGTTAGACTTAAAAGAAATAAAAAAACTTGAAGTTTACAATAAAATAGATTTGCTTGAAGATGACTATTTAATATCAGATGCTGGTTTATCTGATAATAAGATTAGGATTTCAGCTAGAAAAGATGAAGATATTAAAAAATTATTTGAAAAGATAGAAGAACTTTTAACTGAAGATTTAGTAAGTACAGATTTTTTTATTGATTATAAGGAGCAAAAGATAATTTCAGAACTTTTAGATCTAGCAAGCAATAAGAAAGTAGAAAAAAAAAGATACAGGCCTATTAATTCATGCTGATTTAGAAAAATACTACTATGAAAGATTTAAAAAATATGAGTGCAAATAGCTATAAAACTATACTAAAAAGAGGGATAGATGAATTTGAGGTAGATAGGTCTAGATTTATTGGAAGTGCACAATTTGCCGAGACTCAAGAAGAAGCAGAAAATTTCATAAGGGAAATTAGTGAGAAATATAAAGACGCAACACACAATGTATATGCCTATATAATAGATAATACAGTTATGAAATATTCTGACGATGGAGAGCCGAGTGGTACTGCTGGTCCTCCAATTTTATCAATTCTACAAAATAAAAATTTAAAAAAGACGGTAGTAGTTGTTACTAGATATTTTGGTGGCAGACTTCTTGGAAAGGGAGGATTAGTTAGGGCATACTCAAAAGCTACTCTTTTAGCACTAGATAAGGCCTTAATTATTGACAAGGCCCTATATTTTGATGTACAATTAATCGTTAGTTACTTAGATTTGGGAAGAATAAAAAATTACCTGTCTATAGAAAATATCCATATTTTAAAAGAAGATTTTACTGATAAGGTGTGCATACGAATCTATATACACACTCAAGGTAGGGAGAAACTTATTAAAGATCTTAATGATCTTACAAATGGTAATATAGATATAAAAATAAATAAAGAACTTTTTTTACCAGAACTTGATGGTAAAATAATTTTATAACAAACAATGAAGGAAGTGAATTTATGTCAGGACATAATAAATGGAGTAAGATTAAAAATAAAAAAGGTGCCGAAGATGCAAAAAAAGGAAAGATGTTTACTAAACTTGCAAGAATGATTTTTGTTGCTGCAAGGGAAGGAGGAGCTGATCCTGAATATAATGCTCAGCTAAAAACTGCAATTGAAAAAGCAAAAGCAGAAAATATACCAAATGACAACATAGAAAGGGCATTAAAGAAAGCCCAAGGCGCAGAAGATGCTGGAAGTTATGAAGAATTATTTTATGAGGGATATGGACCCGAAGGTGTTGCAGTTATGGTTCTTTGTCTAACAGATAATAGGAATAGAACTGCACCTGATGTAAGGCATGTTTTTGATAAATTTGGTGGCAATCTTGGTCAAAATGGTTCGGTTTCCTTTATGTTTGATAAAAAAGGACAATTAGTAATAAATGGTGAAGGACTTGACGAAGAAAGTGTTATGAATGATGCACTCGAAGCAGGAGCTGAGGATTTCATCTCTGAAGATGGTTTTTTTGAAATATTAACTGTTGATAAGGATTTTGCTGAAGTTAGAGATTATCTTTTAGATAAGGGATATAAGTTTGAAAAAGCTGATATTTCATATATTCCTCAAAATTATGTTAAAATATCAGACGAAAAAAACATAGAAAAGATGGAAAAATTAATTGACAGTCTTGAAGATAACGATGATGTTCAAGAAGTATATCATAATTGGGATGAAGAGTAGATGAATAGAGTTGTTTCATTTACTCTTTCTTTCTTTATATTAATTATTTTACTTTTAACTTCATTAGAAATAAATTCTTATGATTTAAATTTTTATAATAATTTTCAAGAAAAAAATAATATTAGTGAGGATAGCGGATTAAGCAAAGAAAAATTAAAAGAAATTAATAATGATTTTATCTTATTTTTAAAGAAGGGTGATACTTCACTTTTAGATAAACATTTTAATGAAAATGAAGTAAAACACATGGAAGATGTATATAAGTTATATAGTGGTGGAAAAGCTCTAAGACTAATATTAATTATATTTGTAATTATCATTCTTTTATACTATTTAAAAAAAACTAATACTTATATATTATTCAATAAACTTAGCAAAAATATTTTTTTTTGGTTCTTTTATTTTTTTAGCCTTGATTGGCTTATTGTTTTTGAATTTTGAAAACAGTTTTATTATTTTTCATAAGATATTTTTTAACAATGATTTATGGCTAATGAACCCAAATACTGATATTATGATTAGAATTTTAACTGGAGACTTTTTCTATCAAATTTGTATTAGAATTATTATATACTTTTTGATTTTTTTCTTTTATATTATCTTTATTTTTAAAGATAATTTCATTAAATTTTAAAAAATCTATTAGTAGATAAATTTCAAGGAGGTTTAAATTGATACCAAAACTGGACAGAGTAGCATTTTCAATTTTTGGAATTGATATAATGTGGTATGCCATTCTTATATCTTTAGGGATGGTTTTAGGAATACTATTAGCAACTAAGGAAGCCAAGAGAAGAGGAATTTCAGAAGATGATCTATCTGATATTTTATTAGTTTCTCTACCTTTATCAATAATAGGTGCTAGATTATATTATGTCATTTTTCAGTGGGATTATTATAAGAACAATCCAATTGAAATAATAAATATTAGAGGCGGTGGACTTGCTATTTATGGGGGTATAATTGCTGCATATTTGGCTGCATACTTTATGTCTAAGAAAAAAAAAGATTAACTTTTTAGATATTACAGACCTAACTGCCCCTTCACTTGCACTTGGCCAAGCTATTGGCAGGTGGGGAAATTTTATTAATATGGAGGCTCATGGAACTGAAACAAATCTTCCTTGGGCAGTAATAATTGATGGGAAAAGCTACCACCCGACATTTTTATATGAATCATTAGGAAATTTTATTATATTTATCTTTCTCTTATATTATTCTAGAAAAAAACAAAAAGCTAAGGGAGAAGTTATTAGCTTTTACCTTATATTTTATGGAATACTTAGGTTTTTTGTAGAAGGCCTAAGAACAGACTCACTTTACTTTTTAGGATTTAGAATTTCTCAAATCGTTAGTATAATATTTATCTTGGTGGGTATTTATTTATTAATAAATTCTAGAAAAAAAATAATTAAATAGATTTTTATAAAATAAATTTTCACATAAGTTATAAAAGGCTAGAAATAGCCTTTTATTTTTTTTTGCTTATTTGAAAAATATATAAAAATAGGGTATTATATATATGAGTGGTATAAAAGTGGTAAAAAGTGGTAAAAAGTAGGTGACTTTATGTTTACTGGAGAATTTAAATATAGCATTGATTCAAAAGGTAGAGTAGTATTTCCTCCTAGGTTCAGAGAAGAACTTGGGACTACTTTTTATGCCACAAAAGGAATGGAAAATACCATTTTTATATATACAAATAATGAGTGGGAAATTTTAGCGGAAAAAATTGGTAGACTTAAGCAACTATCAATGAAAGAGGCCAGATCTTTCGCTAGATTGTTTTTCGCTGGAGCTAGTCCTTGTGAACTTGACAAGCAAGGAAGACTATCAATACCACAAAATTTAAGACAATATGCTCAGTTGGATAAGGAAGTATATATAATTGGAGTTGCTAAAAGAATCGAGATTTGGGACAAGGAAAAGTGGGAAGCCTTCAATGAAGATGAAAGTTCTAACTATGATTCAATTACGGAAAAGTTACAAGATCTAGAAATTTAGTAGGAGAATAATATGAATCCATCACATAAACCAGTTCTATTAGAAGAAACTATAAAATCATTAAATATTAGAGAAAATAAAATATATTTAGATTTAACTCTTGGTCTTGGTGGACATAGCAATGAGATATTAAAGCATTTAAACAATACTGGATGGCTTTATGCATTTGATCAAGATCAAAATGCTATTGATATAGCTAAAAAAAGATTAGAATCCTACCAAAATGTAACAATTATTAAGGATAATTTTGTTAATTCAGTAAAAAGACTTGAGGAAATTGGAATATATTCTGTTGATGGAATTTTAATGGATATAGGCGTATCATCTATGCAAATAGATGATAAGGAAAGAGGCTTTTCATATTCTCAGGATAGTGAGCTAGACATGAGGATGGACAGGTCAAATCCTTTAACAGCAAAAGATATAATAAATAGGTATTCAAAAGAAGAGTTGGAAACAATTTTCTTTGAATATGGAGAAGAAAAGTATTCAAAGAAAATTGTTTCGAATATTTTAAAAGAAAGAGAAAAAAAAGAAATTCGAACAAGTTTTGAGTTAAATGAAATTATCAAAAAAAGTGTTATGGGAAATTATGAAACTCATCCTTCCAAAAGAGTTTTTCAAGCTTTAAGAATTGAAGTAAATAAGGAGCTTGATGTCCTAGAAAAGACTATCCCTTTATTACTAGATATTTTAAATAAAGAAGGAAGAATAGCTATAATTACTTTTCATTCACTTGAAGATAGAATTGTAAAATCAATTTTTCAAAGAGAAAGTAAAAATTGTATTTGTCCTAAAGAATTACCAATTTGTGTTTGCGGACATAAGAAGAAAATAAAGATTATAACTAAAAAGCCTATAGTTGCAAGTGATAGTGAAAACAAAGAAAATCCTAGAGCTAGAAGTGCAAAACTTAGGGTTGCAGAAAGAGTTTAGATATGGAAGAAAGAATTAGAAAAAAAGACAGTCTTGAAAGAAAAAGAGTAAAAATAGTTAAAACTGTCATGCCTAATAATGAGAATAGAAAAAAAACTTTATATAGAAGATTAAAGTTAAGAAATATAAAACTATCCATAATGGGGATTTTATCTATTGCCATGATATTTACACTTTTATCTAGATATTCTAAAGTTTCTCTGTTATCGAATAGGTCTTTTGAACTTGATAATGAGATAAAAAGCTTACAAGCAGAGAGAGATTTTTTAATAACAGAGATAGAACCATATAAGGCTACAGATAGGATAGAAAGCTTAGCCAAGATTAGACTTGGGATGGACTATCCTAGAACTGACCAGTATGTAAGTGTAGATACTGATTTTAAAGAGCATGAATTAGCTGAAGAAAAAAAAACCCTGAGAAATCTTATGGGCTTTTGTCTTCTATATTAAACTTTTTTAGATAATATATTAGGTGATTAATATGGGAGATAGGAAAAAGAGAGAAAAGAAAACAATATCTTATAATTTTTCTTCTAGGGTTAAGTTTATTACTTCTCTTTTTATAATACTTTTTATCTACTATGGAGTAAGACTAATTTATTTAAACTCTGAAGGTGGGGATGAGTACAAGAATAAAGCGATTGAGCAAAGAATAAGTGAAGTAGAACTTAAACCGAAAAAGAGGACAGATACTTGATAGAAATAAAAATATTTTAGCAACAAATGTTTCTATAAATAGTCTTTATCTTTGGCCAAATGAAATGAAGAATGTTGCAAAAACAGTTTCTAAAGTCTCTGAAATTACAGGCATAGATGAGGAAGAAATTTATGAGAAAATAGTTGGGAAAAGTATTGTCAAAATAAAAGATCGTGTTTCTAATGAAATGAAAACACAGCTAGAAAAAGCTATGGATTATAAAAATGATGACTATATTACGGGTGTATCCATTTCTCCGGAGGAGAATAGATTTTATCCTTCAGGAAAAAGTCTACCTTTTGTGCTTGGCTTTGTAAATTCAGATGGGATAGGTCAATATGGAATAGAAGCATCCTATAATAAAGAACTCTTTGGCAAAAGTGGGAAAAGCAAGGAAGCAGTTAATCCACTTGGACAGTTAATTCCATTTGAAAAAAAAAGAAACAGTAGAAGCAGATCAGGGAAACGATGTAGTTCTCACTATAGATGAGAGGATACAAGAATTTGTATCAAAGTTTGGAGAAGAAAATTATAATAAATACAAGCCCAAAAAACTTTCTATAATAGTTATGGATCCTAATAATGGTGATGTACTAGCATTAGATAATTATCCTAAATATGATCCAAACTTTCCAAGAAAGTCATTAGATGAAAAGGAGCAAAAATTATTCGAATCCTTATCAGATGAAGCTGTAACAGAAAAATATTATGATATGTGGAGAAGTTTTGCAGTTAATGATGTATATGAACCAGGAAGTGTATTTAAATTTATTACAGCTTCTGCAGCCTATGAAGAAAAAAACTGCTAATGACAGCATTAACTACAGGTGTGATGGAGAAGTTGAGGTTGATGATACAATACTTAGATGTTATAGGTATTATGATCCACATGGTGATCAAAATTTTGTAGAAGCTATGGACCATTCTTGCAATCCAGCATTCATAAAAATAGCACAAGATCTTGGAAAAGAAAAAAATGTATGAATATATAAAGAAATTTGGATTTGGAAAGAAGACTGGAATTGACCTACCAGCTGAAGAAGAGGGAATTATACCTAAAAGTTTGGATGAAATTTCAAATGTAAGACTGGCTACTCTTAGTTATGGTCATGGGATAGCTGTTACACCAATCCAGATGATTACTGCTATAAACGCAGTTGTAAATGGTGGAAATTTATATAAACCAAGAATTGTTAAGGAAATTGAAGATAGTGATACAAATAATGTTTTTGTAAATAACTCGCAAGTTGTTAGAAGAGTTATATCTAAGGAAACATCAAAAAAAATGCGAGAGATGATGAAATCTGGAGTGGAACATGGAACTGCTGATGGAGCAAAAATCTCAGGATATGACGTAGGTGGGAAGACAGGTACAAGTGTTAAATTTGTAGATGGAGCTTATCAAATGGAAACTACAGTAGCTTCATTTTTAGGAGTGTTTCCATCAGAAAACCCAAAATATACAATACTTGCTGTTATTGATGAACCAAAGGGAGCTTCTTCAGGAAATGTTGTAGCAGCTTCATGTGTCAAAAATATCATAAAGTCTATAATTGACCTTGAAGGGATACTACCTGATAGTAGCGCAGAAACTGATAGTGAGGAAGTAGAGGTTCCAGATATAGTTGGTTTAAAAGTTTTAGATGCAGTTAATTTACTTATTGAAAATGGACTTGAACACTCAATAACTTCATTTGAAGTAGATTCAGATGATCTTGTTTTATCACAAGCACCAGCAAAAGGAGAAAAAAATCAGAAAAGGATCTATTGTAGATATAATGACAGAAAATAACTTAATTGGAAAAGTTGAAGTGCCAGATATATTAAACTTGAAATTTAAAGATGCAAGGAGTATATTAGACAGTATGCACCTAAGTTATGATGAGCATAAAGGTGATAGTGTAATAAGCTACCAAAAACCAAGTGCTGGTTTTTATGTTGAAGAAGGATCATATATTTATATTGAGACCAATGAATAGGAGATATTAATGGAAAAAATAAAGAGTATAACACTACTTCTTTTGAATGCGATAGTTTTAAGCATTATTTTAGGAAAACTATTTATACCGATTCTAAAGAAAATGCATATAGGACAAAACATAAGAGAAGAAGGTCCAAAAGAACATTATAAAAAATCAGGAACACCTACTATGGGAGGAATAATAATACTTCTTACCATAATTATTTTATCTATCATATACTTACCAAAAGATTTAAAATTACTAATTATAATAATAGGATCTTTAGGATTTGGATTTGTAGGTTTTATAGATGATTTCCTAAAATTAGTTATGAAAAGATCGCTTGGTTTAAGTGCAAAAGGCAAATTACTCTTACAATTTGCCATATCTTTTATAGTTATTTATCTTTTAAAAAAAGAGTTAGGTGTGGACTATGATAAAGTAATTTTACCATTTTCAAAAAATACAATTCACCTTGGATATTCAATATTTATTATTTACCCATTTATAATGCTTGGTACTGTAAATGCAGTTAATTTAACTGATGGACTAGATGGATTAGTTTCAACAGTTACACTTCCAGTATTAGGATTTTTGCTAGTTGCCTCAAATCATGATTTGAGTACAAGTGGAATAGTTATAATTACATTTGGAGCACTTTTAGGATTTTTAGTATTTAATTCCAATAAAGCATCTGTATTCATGGGGGATACAGGATCCATGCTTTTAGGTGGACTAATAACAACAATTGCACTTATGTATAATATGGCACTTTTCATACCAATATTTGGTTTTATTTATCTAATAGAAGCATTATCAGTAATAATTCAAGTTATAAGTTATAAGACAAGAAATAAAAAAAGAGTATTTTTAATGAGCCCAATTCATCATCATTATGAGCTTAAAGGATACAATGAACAAAAGATTGTAACAGCATTTTCAGTGATATCTGTTATTTGCTGCTTAATAGCTACAAATTTACTTTAGGAGATAAAAATGGAAGAAAAAGTTTTAATTTTAGGATATGGAATTACAGGAAAGGCATCAGCTAGTTCCCTATTAGAGCTAGGTAAAAAAGTCTATATTTATGATGAGAAATTAGAAGAGGAAGAGATACTAGCTAACAATAAAAATTTAAAAGTTTTAAAAGAATTAGATAATTTAGAAGATTTTTCATATTGCATAAAATCTCCTGGGATCAAACCATCAAACCCAATTGTCAAAAAAATTAAAGAAAAAGTTGAAATTATTTCTGATTTGGAACTTGCATATAGACTATATCCGAAGAGAAAAATAATTTCAATTACAGGTACTAATGGTAAAACTACTACATCTACACTTGTAAATGAAATTCTTTTAAATGCAGGATATAAATCACATTTAGTTGGCAATATAGGAATTGGTATGCTTCCATATTTTATTAGTGGATCTGATTCAGATATATATGTTATTGAATCTTCTTCCTTTCAGCTAGAAGATACATCAAAATTCAAACCAAATATAGCTTCAATTATAAATATTACCCCAGATCATAATGATTGGCATGGATCTTTTGAAGCATATAGGGACGCAAAGCTTAAAGTAACAAAAAATCAAACTGAGGAAGATTTTTTAATTATTAATGATGATGATAAAATACTACATGAAGTTCAAACTAAAGCTAATCTAGTTAGAACAAGTAAGGGAAGAAAACTATCAAAAGGAATTTTTGTAAGTGGTGAAAATATAGTAAAAGATTCAGAAGATAATGTTATAATGAAGACTTGTGAGATAAAACTTTTAGGAAAACATAATTTAGAAAATGTTTTAATTGCTATTGCTATAGCAGATTCACTATCTGTACCTTTTGAATGTATCAGAAACACTGTAAAAACCTTCAAAGGAGTAGAACATAGAATAGAATTTGTGCGAGAAGTACAAGGTGTAAAATTCTATAATGACTCTAAAGGAACCAATGTAGATGCAACCATAAATGCAATAAAGGCCTTTGATTCAGATATTTATTTAATACTTGGTGGATATGACAAGTTTGTTTCGTTTGAAGATTTATTTAATGCTTTTGAATCCAGAGTAAAGATGATAGCAGTTTTTGGTCAAACTAAAGAAAAGATTCTAGACCAAGCTAAAAAAAGTGGTTTTACAAATATTATTAGCGTAAGTGACCTTGAAGAAGCTGTTGATGTTCTTTTCGATAAGGCTAAAGATGGATCTAATATTTTATTATCTCCTGCTTGTGCATCTTGGGATATGTATCCTAATTATGAAACAAGAGGTAGACATTTTAAGGAGATAGTAAATAATTTATAATAGATATATTGGAGACTATGATATGAATAGGATTAAATTTGATAAAAAGTTGTTTGCTCTAATAATTCTTTTATTTATTATAGGCGTAATTTTTGTATATAGTGCTTCTTGGCCATACGCTCAAAGACTTAACTATGCAAGTAATTATTTTGCAAAAAAACAATTAATATTTGGTATAATTGGAATAATTTCTATGATTTTAATAAGTTTTATTGATTATAGAGTATATAAAAAGTTTAGCCTAGTAATTTATCTTCTATCTTTAATCCTACTTATTTTAATTTTCACTCCTTTATCAAGCGATTATGGAACTTTTGCTAGAAGGTGGCTAAATCTAGGACCAATTTCTTTTATGCCTTCGGATTTTATGAAGGGGGCAAGTATACTTTTAATGGCTTCATATTTATCTAAAAATAAAAAAATGAGAACTGATTTAAAAAAAGGTTTACTTATTGTTTTGATTATTATAGCCATTACCATTATTCCTATATATTTACAGCCAAACTTATCCACAACATTAGTTATAGCACTTACATTAGGAGCTATGTATTTTTTAAGCGGTATGAAAATAAGTCATTTTGTTGTTTCTTCTACTTTGTTTGTAGTTAGTGTAATTTATTTTATATTTTTTTCAGGTGCTGATTATAGAAAAAACAGAGTTTTAGCTTTTTTAGATCCGCTTAAGGACTTTCATGATAAGGGATGGCAGCTTTCTCAGGCCCTTTTTGCTGTAACAACGGGCGGTGTTTTTGGTCAGGGACTAGGTATGAGCAGGCAAAAATACTTATACCTTTCTGAAGCGCATAATGATTTTATTTTTTCAATTATTGCTGAAGAAACTGGTATAGTTGGAGCTTTTATTATAATTATTTTGTTTTTTTACTTCATAAGGCTAGGACTAGCTATAGCTAAAGATGCAAAAAATGAATTTGGAAGATTTTTAGCTAGCGGAATAACTTTATCGATAGGTATTCAAGCTGCTATAAATATTGGAGTTTCTTTTGGGGCAATTCCGCCAACAGGTTTGGTTCTTCCTTTTATAAGTTATGGAGGAACATCTTTAATAATTACTTTTATTATGTCTGGTGTACTTTTAAATATTTCAAAAGATAGATATAGAAATGAGGAATAACTATGAGATTAATAATATCTGCCGGTGGTACTGGCGGACATATATATCCTGCTGTTGCTATAGTAGAAGAATTTAGAAATAGATTTAAAGACGTTGAGATTTTATACGTAGGGAAAAAAGATTCTATGGAAGAGGAAGTAGCTAAGAAAAATGGTATAAACTTTAAAACGGTTAGAGTTTTACCTCTTCCAAGAAGGTTTGGAAAGAAACTTTTTATAAGTTTAAAAGAACTTCTTATTGGAATTAATGATGCTAGAAAAATAATTAAAGATTTTAAACCTGATGTTGTTATAGGTACAGGTGGTTATGTATCTGGACCAGTACTATTAGCTGCAACGCTTTTAAGAAAAAAAACAGTTATTCATGAGCAAAATTCACTTCCAGGTATTACAAATAAATTTTTAGCAAAAAGAGTAGATAAAGTACTTACGACTTATGAAGCCTCTAAAACTTATTTAAAAAATAAAAATGAAATAGTAGTTACTGGAAATCCAATTAGAAATTTCAAGAAAAAAAGAGAGAAACTTATAGACTCATATTTAAAATTAGGACTTAATCCATCACTTAAAACTATTTTTTCATTTGGTGGATCTAATGGATATGAAAAACTAAATAAAGTTGTACTTGATATGATTAACAAATATAGCGATGAGATAAATTTTAATATTTATCATCAAACTGGAAAAGATAATTATAAAAGCTTTATGGATGGATTAAAGGGTCCTTTAAAAGACAATATAAAGATTGTAGATTTTGTTCATGATATAGACACAGTTTATGATATTACAGATCTAGCTGTTACTTCTAGCGGGGCTATAACTTTATCTGAACTATCTCTTTTAAAAATTCCTTCGATTTTAATTCCTAAAAGCTATACAGCGGAAAACCACCAAGAATATAATGCTAAATTATATGAAGATGTTGGTGCTTCTTCTATGATTTTAGAAAAAGACTTAAATTCTTCTTTATTATATGATAAAATAAAAGAAATACTAGCTGATGAAAAAATTTTAGAGGCTATGAGCAAGAATTCTTACAAATTAGCCAAAGAAAATTCTTCTCAGATAATAGTTGATGAGATTTTAAAAATTTTATAAATAGGAGAGAGTAATGTTTTCAAATAATGATTATGATATCGATAATAAAACTATAGAAGATGAAAAATATAATAAAAAAAGAAAAAAGAAGAATAATTCTAAATGGATAGCATTCACTTCTCTATTTATTATCATAGGTTTGATTCTCATGGGAGCTTTTTTAGCCTTAACTCATGATTATTTTAAAACTGGAGATGATATTGTCGTTAAGGGCAATATTCTATTAAAGGATGAAGAAATTATTGAAAAGGCAAATATAAGTAAGGAGAATTTCTTCAAGCTAAATACTAAGAATATAGAGAATAATATCAAGCAATTAGATAATATAAAATCTGTAAAAGTAGAAAAACTTTTACCAAATAAGATTGTAATTAATGTTGTTGAAGATGCTGATTTTGCTTACGTTAGTGTGGATAAGGGTTATTTAATTATTTCTTCTGATCTTATAGTTGATAGACTTGAAAAAAAATTAAGTGAAGAACAGCAAAATAAACTTATTAAAATTATCAATGCATCCTATGACAGTTTACAAATTGGAGCTAAGATTACAAGTAGTCCTAGAGAAGAAGAATTTTTAAAAACACTCATTGATAAAGACTTATATACAGTTACAAAAGAAATTGACTTTGGTGAAGCTGAGGATGATGTTAAATTAAGAGTTAACTCTCATACAATTATAAGTTTTGGCAAATTAGAAGATTATGATTACAAATTTTCTCTAATTGAAAAGATTATAATTGACTTAAAAGAAAAGAAAATTTCTCCTAAGGAAATTATTTTAAAAGATACAGATAATCCAATTGTTGTAAAAGATTAAGTTTATATTTTTGATACAATATTTAAAGAAAATAAAAATTTTATAATCAAAAATGGCTAAAATATAAGATTTTTACATCTATATAAGTAATACAAAAAAATATGATTTTCTCTGAAAAAGTCCTAAATTATACTAGTTTAGGACTTTTTTTATTAGAAAGAATATTTAAATTTTGCTATAATTACATTGATATTAAATTTATTAATTTGTGAATTTGAATTGGAGGATGAAATAAATGTTTGATATGGAAGTATATTCTAATGACCTTGCTAAGATTAAAGTCATTGGAGTTGGCGGCGGTGGAAATAATGCACTTAAAAGAATGATTGATCATGGACTAAAGGGAGTTGAATTTATAGTAGTAAATACCGACAAACAAGTTCTTGCATCTTCTAATGCAGATGTTGCACTACAAATTGGTACAAAGCTTACTAGAGGATTAGGCGCGGGAGGAGATCCTACAGTTGGAGCAAAAGCAGCAGAAGAATCTAAGAATGAAATTGCCGATGTTTTACAAGGAGCAGATATGGTATTTATAACTGCTGGAATGGGAGGCGGAACAGGTACTGGAGCTGCTCCTATTGTTGCAGAAACTGCTAAAGAAATGGGAATACTTACTGTTGGAATTGTAACAAAACCTTTTTCATTTGAAGGAAGAAAAAGACAAATTCAAGCAGAACAAGGGATTCAAGTATTAAAAGAAAAGGTAGATACTTTAGTAACTATTCCAAATGACAGACTTTTACAAATTGCTGAAAAGAGAACAACTATGGTAGAAGCTTTTGAAATGGCTGATGAAGTACTTATGAATGGTATTAAGGGTATATCAGATTTAATTGCTGTTCCAAATCTAATTAATCTTGACTTTGCTGATGTTAAATCTGTTATGAGTGATCAAGGTATCGCTCATATGGGTATTGGAATTGCTAGTGGCGAAAATAGAAGTATTGAAGCTGCTAAGGCTGCTATTAAGTCTCCTTTATTAGAAACTTCAATTGATGGTGCAAAGTCAGTTCTAATTAATGTAACTGGTGGAGAGCTTGGAATTTTTGAAATTAATGAAGCAGCAGATTTAATTAGAGAATCAGTTGATAAAGATGCCAACATTATCTTCGGTGCTGGAACTGATGAAACATTGAAAGATGATATTAAAATTACTGTTATAGCTACTGGATTTGATCCAGAAAAGCCAGCAGTTAATACAACTAAAGAAGAAAAGAAAGAAAAAGAACAAGAAATAGATTCTGAAATTAGCATACCTTCATTCTTAAAAAGAAGTGGTTTTTAGATGAAGTGTCCATATTGTAATTTTCATGATACCAAAGTTGTAGATTCAAGACCCACTGAAGACAATATGTCAATTAGGCGAAGAAGGATGTGTCTTTACTGTAATAAAAGATTTACAACTTATGAGAGATACGAGGACACGACTTTGATGGTTATTAAAAAAGACCAAACAAGAGAAGCTTTTGTTAGAGAAAAAGTTTTAAAGGGAATGATTAGAAGCTGCGAGAAAAGACCGGTAAGCATTGAAGACCTTGAAGCTGCTGTTGATGAAATTGAAATTTCACTCAATCACTTAAATCAAAAGGAAGTAACTTCTACACTTATTGGAGATATGGTTATGGATAAACTCAAAGAGCTTGATGAAGTCTCATACATTAGATTCGCAAGCGTATATAGAGAGTTTAAAGATGTTACTGGCTTTTTAAGCGAGGTAAAAAATTTAAACAAGGAAGATAATTAAAATAGGAGGATTTTCCTCCTATTTTTTGTTTTTATATATTTAATTGTTATAATTGATAGTAGATTTACCTATTATTTTATTTATACATAAGAAATATATTTATATAATGCGGATTTTCTAAGAAAGAAGGAGAAAACTAATGAATTTATTTGAAATGGAAGCTAAGGAAAATCTAAGTGCTTTTAAACCTCTACCATATAGATTAAGGCCAAAAACAATGGATGATATATTAGGGCAAGAAAAAGTTGTAGCTTATTTTAAAAAAATGATAAAGTCTAATCATTTACCCTCTTGTATATTTTTTGGCCCACCAGGAACTGGAAAAACTAGTATATCTTCAATATTGGCAGATAGTTTTTCATACCCTTACTATAAATTATCGGCTGTAACAAGCGGGGTTGGGGATATAAAAAAACTAGTCAAAGAAGCTAAGCAAAATATAGAATTATATAAAAAGCCAAGTATATTATTTCTAGATGAAATTCATAGATTTAATAAATCGCAACAGGATTATTTATTACCTTTTGTAGAAAATGGGCTTATAATTTTAATTGGAGCAACTACAGAAAATCCTTATTTTTCCGTAAATAAGGCACTTCTTTCAAGATTAATTGTATTTGAAATAAAGGCTCTTAGAAAAGAGGATCTTAATAGACTTATTGATAAGGCGCTTAATGAGGATGAAATTATTAAAAACTTGGGAGTTGAAATTGACAGCGATGCTAGAGATTTTTTACTAAGATTTTCTAATGGAGATTCAAGAATGCTTTTAAATATTATAGAAAATGCTGCTGTAAGCTCTGATTATAAAGATGGAAAATCAATTATTACAAAATCAAATCTTGAAGATATTTTAGAAAAAAAATATCAGAATATAGGAAATAGGGATGATGAACATTATAATACGATTTCTGCCTTTATAAAATCAGTTCGGGGATCAAGTCCTGATGCTGCTATATACTACTTAGCAAAACTTTTAGAGGCTGGAGAGGACCCGATGTTTATAGCTAGGAGGTTATGTATTCTTGCAAGTGAGGATATAGGGCTAGCTAATTCAAACGCTATTAATGTTGCTTCAAGCTCATTAAATATAGTTGAGAAAATAGGCATGCCTGAAGCAAGGATTACTTTAGCAGAAGCAGCTATTTACTTAGCTCTTTCCCCTAAGTCTAATTCCTCATATTTAGCTATAGATAAGGCAATTGATTTTGTTAGAAATAATCCAAATAATGATGTACCTAATTTTTTAAAAGATACACATTATGAATCTGCTAAAAAACTTGGCTATGGTATAAATTATAAATATCCCCATAATTATGAAAATGGATATGTAGATGCAAACTATCTTCCAGATGGCATAAGTGAAAAGTTTTATGAAAAAGTAATGAGGGGAGAAGAAAAACTTTTAAATGAAAGACTTAATGAAATAAAGAAAAAAAGTTAGTCATATATAAATAAGATATTAATTATAAAAAGAATTCTAAAAAATATTTTTATTATAATATTCTTAGTAAGAAATAAGAATACTTTATCATTTATAAAAATTTATCTTATTTGACAAAACCAGATTATTTCGGTATAATTTTAAAAAATAAGCTATGATTAAGAAAGTAGTATAGGTTAAATTTGTCACAGAGAGCGCTTGTAGGGTGAGAGAAGCGAACAAATACTTATATGAAGAACACTTATGAGCTTAAATGCTGAAATTAATTAGGCCTTTACGCATTGGATAGCGTTAAAATCTTCTATGGGTGGCATAACGAAATAATAGCTTTCGTCCTTAGGGACGGAGGCTTTTTTATATAATTAAATTTAGGAGGAAAAATGAAGCTTACAGTAAGAGATATTTTTGAAAAAAAATCCGAACTAATTGAAAATGATATTGAAATAATGGCTTGGGTAAAAAATCTTAGAGACTCTAAAAACATTGTATTTATAGAACTTTCTGATGGAACTTGTTTTAAGCCAATACAAATTGTCGTTGATAAGGAATTAGAAAACTTTGAAGAAGTTAGAAAGTTTAATCTTTATACCGGTATTAGAGTTTTTGGAAAATTAGTTGAAACAAAAGGAGCAAAACAGCCAATCGAAATTCAAGCAAAAGAAGTAGAACTTTTAGCTGATTCTTTAAGTGATTATCCGCTACAAAAGAAAAGACATACATTTGAGTATTTAAGAACTATGGAACATCTAAGAGCTAGAACCAATACTTTTAATGCAGTTTTTAGAGTTAGAAGTTTGCTAAGTTTTGCTATTCATAAATTCTTTAACGAAAGAGGATTTTTATATATTCACACTCCTATAATCACTGGTTCTGATGCAGAAGGTGCGGGAGAAATGTTTCAAGTTACAACTTTAGATATAGAAAATCCACCAAAAAATGAAGATGGTAAAGTTGATTATACTAAAGATTTCTTTAATAAAAGAACACATTTGACAGTATCTGGTCAGTTACAAGGTGAAGCTTATTCACTTTCTCATAGAAACATATATACTTTTGGACCTACTTTTAGATCTGAAAATTCAAATACAGCTAGACATGCAGCAGAATTCTGGATGATGGAACCTGAAATCAGTTTTGCAGATTTACATGACAATATAGCCCTTTGTGAAGATATGTTTAAATATATTATTAGCTATGTTTTAGAAAATGCAAAAGATGAAATGAAATTTTTTGATTCTTTTATTGAAAAAGGTATTATAAAAAGGCTAGAAGATGTTATAAGTAAAGATTTTAAAGTTATGACTTATACTGAAGCTGTTGAAATTTTAAAACAGTCAAAAGAAAAATTTGATTATCCAGTTGAGTGGGGAATAGATTTACAAACTGAACACGAAAGATATATTTCTGAAAAAGTAGTTAATGGTCCAGTTTTTATAATTGATTACCCTAAAGAAATCAAGGCATTTTATATGAGAGAAAATGATGATCACAAGACTGTAGCAGCTATGGACCTTCTAGTTCCAGGAGTTGGAGAGATTGTAGGTGGCTCACAAAGGGAAGAAAGACTTGATATTTTAGAGAAAAAAATAAAAGATAATCATATGAAGATAGAAGATTACAAGTGGTATTTAGAACTTAGAAAATATGGCGGAGTTAAGCATGCAGGATACGGATTGGGCTTTGAAAGAATGGTAATGTACTTAACTGGTATGAAAAATATTCGTGATGTAATTCCATTCCCAAGAACTGTAAACTCTTGTGACTTTTAGAAAGGAGAATATATAATGGATAAATATAATCCAAATGCTATTGAAAAAAAATGGCAGGAAATTTGGAGAAAAGAAAAACCTTGGAAAACAGAAATTAATGAAGACAAGAAAAAATATTATATTTTAGTTGAATTTCCTTATCCATCTGGTCAAGGACTTCATGTTGGTCACCCTAGAAGCTATACAGCTCTTGATGTAGTTGCTAGAAAAAGAAGACTTGAAGGATATAATGTTTTATATCCTATGGGCTTTGATGCATTTGGACTTCCTACTGAAAATTATGCTATAAAGCATAAAATTCATCCAGCAAAAGTTACAAAAGCAAACATTGACAATTTTAAACGTCAATTAAACTCATTAGGATTTTCATTTGACTGGGATAGAGAAATTAATACGACAGATCCAGAATATTATAAGTGGACACAATGGATATTTTTAAAATTCTTTGAAAAAGGTTTAGCTTACAAAAAAGAAATGCCAATAAATTGGTGTCCATCTTGTAAAACAGGTCTTTCTAACGAAGAAGTTATTGGTGGCTGCTGCGAAAGGTGTGGAGGAGAAGTTATTCACAAGGTTAAAAACCAATGGATGCTTAAAATCACAGAATATGCAGATAGACTAATAGATGATCTTGAAGAAGTAGATTATCCTCAAAGAGTTAAGGCAGCTCAAATCAATTGGATTGGAAGATCTTACGGGGCTGAAATTAATTTTGAAACAAGTGATGGTGGAAAGATTAATGTATTTACAACTAGACCAGACACCATTTTTGGTGTAACTTACCTAGCAATAGCTTGTGAACATAAACTAATTGAAAAAAATAAAGATAAAATCAAAAATTACGATGAAGTTAAAAAATATATAGAGGCTACTCTAAAAAAATCTGATTTTGAAAGATCTGAAGTTAATAAAGATAAAACTGGCGTAGTTCTTGATGGAATATATGCCATTCACCCATTTACTAAGGAAAAACTTCCAATCTTCGTAAGTGATTATATACTTATGTCTTACGGAACAGGAGCTATAATGGCTGTTCCTTGCCACGATGATAGAGATTTCGCTTTTGCTAAGAAATTTAATATGGGAATTAAACAAGTAATTTCAGGAGATTTTAAAGATCAAGCTATAACTGATACAGAGGGAAAAACATTAATAAACTCTTCATTCTTAGATGGACTTAGCGTAGATGAGGCAAAAGAAAAAGCCATAGAAGAAATAGAAAAAATAGGTGTAGGAAAGAAAACTAAAAACTTTAAATTAAGAGACTGGGTATTTTCTAGACAGAGATATTGGGGAGAGCCTATTCCACTTATATATTGTGAGGAACATGGCTATGTTCCAGTTAAAGAAGAAGATCTTCCATTAGTATTACCAGATGTAGAAAACTATGAACCTACAGACGATGGAGAAAGTCCTCTTTCAAAAATAGATTCATTCGTTAACACAACTTGTCCAATTTGTGGAAAACCAGCAAAAAGAGAAACAGATACAATGCCTCAATGGGCAGGATCAAGTTGGTATTATTTAAGATATATGGATCCACATAACGACAAAGAACCAGTTTCAAAAAAAGCTGTAGATTATTATGGCCCAGTTGACTGGTACAACGGTGGAATGGAACATACAACTCTACACTTACTTTATTCAAGATTTTGGCATAAATTCCTATATGATTTAAATCTTGTTTCAACAAAAGAACCATACTTAAAAAGAACGAGCCATGGTATGATTCTTGGAGAAAATGGTGAAAAAATGTCTAAGTCAAGAGGAAATGTTGTAAATCCAGATGAAGTTGTAGAAAAATATGGAGCAGATACCCTAAGATGCTATGAAATGTTTATAGGGGACTTCGAAAAAAGCGTTCCTTGGTCAGATAGTAGCATGAATGGCTGTAGAAAGTTTTTAGAAAAGGTGTT
This sequence comes from Citroniella saccharovorans, assembly GCF_035481615.1. Classification (NCBI taxonomy): domain Bacteria; kingdom Bacillati; phylum Bacillota; class Tissierellia; order Tissierellales; family Peptoniphilaceae; genus Citroniella; species Citroniella saccharovorans. The sequence continues at coordinate 1,018,202 of NZ_JAYKOT010000003.1, read as the reverse complement.
TAATCTTAGAGATATTATCACAGACGGGGAAAATTATTCAGAGGATTTAGAAATATTAATCAATAAGACTATAAAAAAAGTTTCAGATGATTATGAAAATTTAAAATATAATACTGCTATTGCTGCTCTAATGGAACTTTTGAATGAGTTTAGAAAGAAAGATAAAATCACTAAAAAAGACTTTAGCACTTATTTAACACTACTATATCCTGTTGCTCCTCATGTTACCAGTGAGCTTTTCAAAGAAGTTTTTGATAGTTATGTATATGATGAAGACTGGCCAAGTTATGATGAAAATAAATTAACTGAAAACACAGTAACTATTCCAGTTCAGATCTTAGGAAAAACAAAAGATACTATTGATGTTGACAGAGAAATTAATGAGGAAGATTTAGTAGAACTAATAAAATCTAAAGATGAGTTCAAAAAATATCTAGAAGGTAAAAATATAGTAAAGGTAATATATATTAAGGAAAAAATCATCAATTTAATAGTAAAATAAAAAATTAATGGACAAGGGTCAATATCGACCCTTGTTTTTTTACTATGTTTTAGCACAAAAAAATTTTCACTTAATCATAAATTATGAGATACAATTTTAATATTGTTGTAATTTATTTTAATTGTGATAAAATTAATATAGAAACATAAATTGGAAGGTATGTTTCTAAATTACCTTTTATATATGTTTTTGTCTTTTTTTTCTTTTTACCACCTATACTTAGGTGGTTTTTTCATTAATTAGTCTTTTAGTCAAAATTTATTTACTAATTATTTTATTTTCCAAAATTTTAATATTAAATTATATATTTTAACAATAAAATTATAAATTTTAAGCAGGATTTTTAAAAACTACTATATCTTTAACAAAAAAACACTAAAATTACAAAGCATAAATAGGTTATAATATTTTTTACTACAAATTATTAAATAATATAAACTTTGGGTATATATAAAATATTGGCATTCTATCTTTGATAGAGTAATTATTTTATATTTTTGCTTTTATTTTAAATCTATATATAGTATAATACTTATGATATTAGTATGTATTAAAATTTGCTATATAAAGCAGAGGGTATTTTAAAATATAAATTTAACATATATTATTTCTCTAAGGGGGAGAAATTATGAGATTATCTACAAAAGGTCGTTACGGACTAAAGATTATGTACTACTTAGCAAAATACTCTTCTGATCAGCCTACTCCTCTTTCAGAAATTGCAGAAAATATGGAGCTTCCTGAAAATTATTTAGAACAGTTAGTTAGAAAACTTAAAAAAGCTAACTTAGTTGTGAGTACAAGAGGTGCTCATGGAGGATATAGTCTTGCTAGAAGTCCTAAAGATATTACAATTGGTGATATTTTTAGAAATATGGAAAATCAATTTTTTTCAGCCGAAAGTGCTTTAGAAGATAATATTTTCAAGAGAAGTGATGCAGTTGCTGAAATGATAGTTTATAAGAGAATTCAGAGTTATCTAGATGAGGCAGTTGATGGTTATACGCTTGAAGATATGCTAAGTGATGAAAAAAAGCAAATGAGTCTATAAGATTGGAGGATAAAAATTGAATAGACAAATTTATTTAGATAATGCAGCTACTACAAAGATAGCTGATGAAGTTTTAGATGCAATGCTACCATGGCTTAAAGAAGGCTATGGAAATGCTTCTTCTATATATTCATTTGGAAATAAATCCAAAGTTGCTATAGAAGAATCTAGAGATAAAATTGCTTCCTATTTTGGATGCAAACCTAAAGAACTTTTCTTTACATCAGGCGGTTCTGAGTCAGATAATTGGGCTATAAAAGGTGTAGCTCATAAGTACAAAAATAAGGGAAATCATCTTATTACGACAAAGATTGAACACCATGCTGTATTACACACTATGGCTGCTCTTGAAAAAGAAGGTTTTGAAGTAACTTATCTTGACGTTGATGAAGAAGGATTTGTTAATCCAAAAGATGTAGAAAACGCAATTACAGATAAGACTATTTTAGTTTCTATTATGTTTGCGAATAATGAAATTGGTACTATAGAACCAATTAAAGAAATTGGTAAAATTTGTAAGGACAAGGGAGTATTATTCCACACAGATGCAGTTCAAGCCGTTGGTTCAATCAGGATTAACCCAGACGAATATAATATTGATTTGATGAGTATGTCTGGACATAAGATTCACGCTCAAAAGGGAATTGGTATCTTATATGTTAGAACTGGGGTTAAACTTGACAATTTAATTGACGGTGGAAACCAAGAAAGAGGAAAGAGAGCTGGAACTGAAAATGTTGCAGGTATAGTTGGATATGCTAAGGCTTTTGAATTAGCCTATGAAAACTTAGAAGCTAGAAACAAAAAAATTTCAGCCCTAAGAGATAGATTAAGGGATAGAATTTTAAATGAAATTGAATTTTCTAGACTCAATGGAGCAAAGGATGATGAAAAAAGACTTGTAAACAATCTTAATATTTGCTTTAAATATATTGAGGGAGAGTCTTTACTTTTATTATTAGATGACAAGGGAATTATGGGTTCAAGCGGATCAGCTTGTACTTCAGGTTCATTAGACCCATCGCATGTTTTGTTAGCAATAGGTCTACCTCATGAAATTGCTCATGGCTCTTTAAGATTAACTCTTTCAGATGAAACAACTGAAGAAGATGTTGATTATGTTGTAGAATCACTAAGGGAAATTGTACAGAGACTTAGAGATATGTCACCTTTATATAAAAATTTTATTGAAAGGAAATAATTTAAAATATGTTATACTCAGAAAAAGTAATGGATCACTTTAGAAATCCAAGAAATGTCGGTGAGATAGCTGATGCTGATGGAATTGGCGAAGTTGGCAATGCTAAGTGTGGAGACATTATGAGAATGTATCTAAAGATTAATAAAGATAGAATTATTGAAGATGTAAAATTTTTAACTTTTGGATGTGGATCTGCTATAGCATCTTCATCAATGGCAACTGAACTTATTAAGGGAAAATCAGTTGATGAGGCAATTAAGCTTACCAATAAGGCTGTTGCTGAAGCACTTGACGGACTTCCACCTATTAAAATGCACTGCTCAGTTTTAGCAGAAGGTGCCTTAAAAGCTGCTCTATATGATTATCAAGAAAAATCAGGATATAAAATCAAGGGACTAGAAAATTACGACCCAAATAAAGATTTTGATCACGATCATTAATTTTTAACCAGCTTGAAGCTTTAAGACTTTAAGCTGGTTACTTTTCTTTATTAGATAAAAATGGTATAATATATTATATAGGAGGAGTTATGGAACAAATTAATTTACAAAATATTTTAATTATTATTATAATAGCTTTTGTTCTAACTTCAATTTATTATCTAATTAATATTGGTAATAAGCACGTTGGTGAATCAAATAAAATTATTTTAAGTAGAGTTAATATTATAAGAACCTTAATTTTAATTATAAGTGTTATTTTTGTTATTTTTATTTTTAAAAAATATCCTATTATACTTAGCACTATAATAACTTTAATCTTGTCGGTAGTAGTAGCTTATATTATAAATCCATTAGTTAATTATTTTGAAAAGAAGCTAAACAAAAGAGCCTATGCTATTCTTGTAAGCTATCTCATAATTTTTGGATTTTTCATTATTTTAATTGGACTAGTTGTACCTATTACTATTGATGAGTTAAAGAAACTTTTGAGGTCCCTACCAAATATTTTAAATGAAGTTGAAAAGACAATTGATTCTATTGCAGTTAACTTCACAGGAAACAATGAACAGTTAGCTGTTTTTTATAATAATATTTCAGAAGGTTTTCAAGAATATGCAAATAAAATACAAATTTCACTTTTTAAATTCATTACAGAACTTGGATCTAATGCTTCCGGTTATGCCAGTGTTTTTATAAGGATAGCTTTAATTCCAGTTGTAAGTTTTTACATACTTCTTGATAAGGATAAGTTAATTTCTAAAATAAAAAGTTTAAGCATTTATAAAAATAACAAGGTTTCAAATTTATTTAAAGATATTGATGAATCTATGTCAGAATTTGTAAGAGCTAGAATACTCATGGCTATTTTCGTTGGAGTAGTAACCACTATTGTGCTACTTATTTTAGGAATAGATTTTGCTTTAGTTATAGGTCTTATAACTATGATTGCTGATATTATTCCATATATTGGTCCATTTTTGGGATTTGTACCAGCTATTGTCCTAGCCCTTATAAAAGGACCTTATATGGCTATTCTTGTGGCTATACTTTTTGTTGCAATTCAGTGGGTTGAAAATAATGTTATTGGACCAAGAATTTTGGGTAAATCTGTTGGCCTTCACCCACTCGTTATTCTTTTATCTTTAATAATTGGTGGAGGAATGTTTGGAGTTGCAGGAATGATTTTTTCTGTTCCTGTAGTTGCAACAGGAAAAGTTGTTATTAAACACCTTGGCCCTACTATGAAGGAAAAGTTTTTTAATTTAATCGATTATAAAAAGGAGTAATTATGAAAAATTTAAGTGTTAATGAGTTAAGGGAAGCTTTTTTAAAGTTTTTTGCTGAAAAAAAACATAATAGACTTGAATCTTTTTCTTTAGTACCTGAGAATGATGACTCTCTTCTACTTATAAATGCAGGAATGGCACCACTAAAAGATTATTTTATGGGCGTTAAGAAGATGCCTAACAATAGAGCTACTTCTTCTCAAAAATGTATAAGAACTGCTGATATCGATTTAGTTGGTAAGACTTCAAGACATGGAACTTTCTTTGAAATGCTTGGGAATTTTTCTTTTGGAGATTATTTCAAGAGGGATGCAATTAAATGGGCTTATGAATTTATTACTGAAGTTATTGAAATGGATACAGATAAGCTTTGGGTATCAGTTTATAAGGATGATGATGAAGCTTATAATATATGGAAAGATGAGGTTAAATTTCCAGAGGAAAGAATTGTTAGACTAGGTAAAGAAGATAATTTTTGGGAACTAGAAGTTGGACCTTGTGGACCATGTTCTGAAATCCATATTGATAGGGGAGAAGAATATGGATGCGGCAAAGATGATTGCAAGCCTGGATGTGATTGTGATAGGTTTTTAGAGTTCTGGAATTTAGTTTTCACTCAATTTAATAAAACTAAAGATGGCGAATATATTCCTCTTGATCATCCAAATATAGATACTGGAATGGGCCTTGAAAGATTAGCTTTAATTGTTCAAGGTAAGGAAAATATTTTTGAAATTGATGTAAATGATAAAATAATAAAGACTATTGAAAATCTTTCACATAAAAAATATGGTGAAGACAAAAAAATTGATTCTTCTATAAGGGTTATAACCGATCATATAAAAGCTCTTATGTTTTTGATAGCTGATGGAGTTATTCCTTCAAATGAGGCTAGGGGATATGTTCTTAGAAGAATTATGAGAAGAGCTATCCGCCATGGTAGACTTATTGGTATAGATGGAGAATTTTTAACTAAGGTTGGAGAAACTGTTATTGAATCATATAAAAATGCTTATCCTGTTTTAGAACGTGATAAGGAAAGAATTTTTAAAATTATTTATGCAGAAGAAGAAAAATTCCAAGAAACTATAATGGCAGGCCTTCAAAAATTAAATAATCTTCTAGCTAATTTAAAAAATGGAGATATTTTGGATGGAGAAGAAGTTTTTAAGCTTTACGATACCTATGGATTTCCTATTGATCTAACTAGAGAAATAGCTGATGAAAAAAATATCAATGTTGATGAAAATGCTTTTAAAGAATTAATGAATAAGCAAAAGCTAAGAAGTAAGGCAAGTAGAACTTCAAGCGGTGGATTTTCAAACACAGGCATTAATATTGAGTTTAATAGCAAATCAACTGAGTTTTTAGGATACACTGAACTTAAATCTGAGGGATGCGTGACTGAACTTTTTGTAGATGAAGATAGAAAAAATAAAGTAAGTGAAGGTGAATTTATTCTAGTTGCCGACAGGACTCCTTTTTATGGAGAAGGTGGAGGACAGGTTGGAGATACTGGATTTATTTATGGAGATAATTTAAAAATTAAGGTTATAGATACTAAGAAAAATGCAGATGGAATTATCTATCATATTTGTGAAATAGTAGAAGGAACTGTGGAAATTAATGATAAGCTTACTTTTGAAGTAGATAGAATTAGACGCCATCAAATTGCTAAAAATCACTCTTCAACTCACTTACTAAACAAGGCGCTTAAAGAAGTTTTAGGACCTCATATTAATCAAGCTGGTTCATTGGTAGATGATAAGAGGTTAAGATTTGACTTTACTCACTTTGAAGCTATAAAGAAAGAAGATCTTGAAAAAATAGAAGAGCTTGTAAATAGCTATATTGATATGAATCTTCCAATTGAAACTAGCCAGATGGATCTTAAAGAGGCTAATAAAATAGGAGCAATTGGATTATTTGAAGATAAGTATAAGGATATTGTTAGGGTAGTAAAGATGGGCGATGTTTCTATGGAACTTTGTGGAGGAACTCACCTTTCTAGAACAAGTGAAGTTGGAATGTTTTCCATTCAAAAAGAAGAAGGAATTGCAGCTGGCGTAAGAAGGATCGAAGCTATAACAGGTAGAGAATTTTATAAAAACTTTAAAATGCTTGAAAAGACTATTGAAGATACTGCTATTGAATTAAAAACAAATCAAAATGATTTGTCAAAGAGAGCTAAAACTGTTATGATAGATCTTAGAGAAAAGGAAAAGGAAATTGAAAAGTTAAGATTAAGCTCTACTGATAGTGATATAGAAAAAGCAATTAGTGAGGCAAAAGATTTTGATGGCGGAAAACTTGTCACATTTAAATTTGATGGACTTGATATGAACACACTAAGAAGCTTAACTGACAAAATCAAAGATAAAATTGGAGATGGGGTAGTTGTACTTGCAAGTACCAATGGAAAGTCTATTCAATTTACAGCTGGAGTTAGTAAATCCTTTATTAAAAAAGGTGTTAAAGCGGGTAATATTATTAGAGAGGTTGCTAAGCTAACTGGAGGCGGCGGTGGAGGTAGAGATGACTTTGCTTCTGCTGGAGGTAAGGATATATCTAAATTAGATGATGCTCTAAAAAAAGTAAAAGACTTAATATAAAAAAGATAGGGGGATCTATTATGAATGAAAAATTTAATGAAACTATGAGATTTGAACCACAAAAAGAAACTGTAGAAGTAAAAGATATTTTAACTAAAGTATATTCAGCACTAGAAAAAAAAGGTTACGATCCAAAAAATCAAATAATAGGTTACATTCTATCTGGAGATCCTACCTATATTACTAGTCATGATAATGCAAGAAACCTTATAAGAAGGATAGATAGAGATAAAATCCTAGGAGAATTGCTTGATAATTATTTAAAAAATAAATAAAAATTAAGAGTAGTGGTAGTTATACTACTGCTACTCTCTAATTTTGTTACAGCTTAACATAATTTAAATTTACATAGCTATATAAAAAGATAAGCTATAATTAAAATTAGATTTTCTATATAATAATTTTTAATTAATTTTTTTTAATTTTGTATTATTTATTATATAAAAAGGATGGTTATATGGGAAGAATACTCGGCCTAGATATAGGTACGAAGACAATTGGTCTAGCCATTTCTGATCCTTTAGGCATGATAGCTTCTAACCTAAAGACTATTAAAAGAAAAGATTTAAACACTGATATACAAAGTGTTATTGATGTCATAAATGTATATGATGTTACACTTTTAGTTTGTGGACTACCACTAAATATGAATGGTGATTCTGGTAAGCAAGTAAGTAGGGTAAAAAATGTTGCTGAAAGAATTAAAGATAGGTCTGGGATTAATCTTGTTTATGAAGATGAAAGGCTAACTACAGTATCAGCAGAGAGATGTTTAATTGAGTCTAAAGTTAGAAGAGAAAATAGAAAAAAATACGTGGATCAGATTGCTGCTAGCATTATATTAAAAAGTTATTTAGATAGGAGATAAGTTGGAAAAGGTTAAATTTACAGATTTTGATGGAAAAGAAATATATTTATATATACTTTCAACTTTTTCTTTAGATGAAATTACTTACGCAGTAGTTAAAGAAGAAAATGATGAAGATGAATATATTTATAGATTAGAAGAAAATGAAGATGGTTATGATTTAGTTCAAATTGAAGATGATGCAGAATTAAATGAAGCTATTGATTGTTATGAAGAGTTAATTGAAGAAAATGACACTAGAAGAATTTAAGGGAATTTTAAGAAAATACAATTTTAGGGTAACAGGGCAGAGAATACTAGTTTTTGAAACTCTGAAGGAGAATGAAAATTCTCACCTTAAGATTGAAAAAATTTACCAAAAAGCATATAAAAAAGATAATAATATTGGGATTGCGACAATTTATAGGACTCTTGACTTATTTTTAAGCTTGGGTATTGTTCAAAAAACTTCAATTGAAGGAACTTATTATTATGAGCTTATGAGTAACAAAATGGATCACTACCACCACCATCTGATTTGTAAGAATTGCAAAAAAATTATTGAAGTTGATAGTGATTTATTAAAAAGTGTTGAGGAGAAAGTAAAGGAAAAGTATGATTTCATAGTTGAGAATCATGAATTGATTTTCTATGGACTATGTAAAAAATGCAGGGAAAGGAATGAATGATGGGAAGAAAGAAACAAAAATTAAAGATAATTCCCCTTGGAGGATTAGCTGAAATAGGGAAAAATATGACCGTAGTTGAATATGGAAATGATATAGTTATAGTTGACTGCGGGTTAACTTTTCCAAGTGAGGAAATGCTTGGGATAGATATTGTTATTCCAGATATTACTTATTTAGAAAAAAACAAAGATAAAATAAAGGGACTTGTTATAACTCATGGGCATGAAGACCATATTGGAGCAGTTCCATATATATTAAAAAAATTAGATATTAAAGTTTATGCTACAAAACTAACTCTAGGTTTAATAAAGAATAAATTTTCTGAACATAAACTTTCAACTGAAAATTTAAGAGAAGTACAAGCAGGATCTAGGATTAAACTAGGAAAATTTGATATTGAATTTATAAGAGCCTCACATTCAATACCTGATTCTTGCTCTATTGCCATAAAATCTCCAGTTGGAACAGTTTTATTTACAGGTGACTTTAAAATTGACTATACTCCAATTGATGGATGTTTAATGGATCTACCTAGACTTGCCGCTTTAGGAGATGAGGGTGTGCTTTGCCTTTTATCTGACTCTACAAATGTAGAAAGAGAAGGATACACCATGAGTGAAAGAAGGGTTGGTGAAACATTTAAAGATGTTTTCTCAACGGCAACTGCTAGAATTATCGTTGCTACTTTTGCATCAAACCTTCATAGAGTTCAGCAAGTAATTAGTGCTTCTGAATATTTTGGAAGAAAAGTTGCAGTTTCTGGAAGAAGTATGGTTAATACTATTTCTGTTGCTTTAGAGCTTGGATATTTAAAAGTTAAAAAAGGTACTATGATTGATATAAATAGAATTGACGATTATGAGCCAAATCAAATCACTATTCTAACAACTGGATCTCAGGGAGAACCAATGAGTGCACTTGCAAGAATGGCTAGTGGAGAACATAGAAAGGTGAAATTAACTCCTCTAGACTTAGTTGTTATATCTGCATCTCCAATACCTGGAAATGAAAAAACTGTATTTAATGTTTTAAATAAACTTACAGAAATTGGATGTCAAATAGTTTATCAAGCTTTAGCTGAAGTCCATGTTTCTGGCCATGCTTGTAAGGAAGAGTTAAAACTTATTCATACTTTGGTTAGACCAAAATATTTTATACCTGTTCATGGAGAGATAAGACATCTTAAGCTTCATGCAAAACTTGCTATGGATCTTGGACTATCACCTGAAAATATCTTAATTGGAAAAAACGGTACTGTTTTTGAAATGGATGATGAGTCAATTGAAATTGCTGGGGAAGTTGAAGCTGGAGATGTTTTAGTAGATGGACTTGGCGTGGGAGATGTTGGTTCTGTAGTTTTAAGAGATAGAAAACATTTAGCTGAAGATGGACTTATTGTTGTAGTTATTACAATTTCTAAGCAGGAGAGAAATGTTGTAGCTGGGCCGGATATTATATCTAGAGGATTTGTTTATGTTAAAGAATCACTTGATCTTATGGAAGAGTGTAGGAGAGTTGTTGAAAAGACACTGGAAAATTCTAATGATGAAAAATTATACGATTGGGCAACATTAAAATATAATATTAGAGATGACTTAAAAACATTTCTATTTAAAGAAATTAAGAGAAATCCAATGATATTACCAATTATTATGGAGGTTTAAGATGATTAACGTTTATGATAAGGCTAGAGAATTATCTAATGCTTTAAAAGATTCAGAAGAATTCAAAGAATACAAGAGATTAAATAGTGTTATCTTAGCTAACCCTAGGAAGAAAGAAATGGTCGATGATTTTAGAAAAAAGGCTATGGATTTTCAGATGAAAAATATGGGTAAAGAAGAAGAGGATAAGGAAGGATTAGAAAAGCTAGAAAATTTACAAAATATTTTATTTCAAGATGAAGATATTAGAAATTTTCTTCAAGCAGAAGTAAAGTTCTCCATTCTTTTTCAAGATATAAATAAGATAATTATAGAAAGCGTTCAATTAGATTAATGCCAAATATAAATTATGATTATATTGAAAGTTATTTAAAGGGTCTTTATATAGAAAAGGACCCTTTTTTAGCTAATATTGAAGAATATGGCTTGAGGGAAAATATTCCAATCATTGAAAAGGAATCTTTAGAGCTTTTAAGATTAATTATAAGTATTTTTAAACCTAATAGGATACTTGAAATTGGAACTGCTATAGGATATTCTGCAATATCTATGGCAAAGCTTGATAGCAAAATTAATATAACATCATTTGAAATAAATGAAAAAAATTATAATATTGCAATTGATAATATTAAAAAGGCGAAACTACTAGATAGAATTGAAGTTAGATTTGGCGATGCTTCTGAACTTTTGACAAAGCTTAGAGAAGATGAAATTTTTGATTTTGTATTTATTGATGCAGCCAAATCACATTATTTAGAATATTTTAATGATATATATAAGAATTTAAGTAATAGATCTATTATTTTTTCTGATAATGTTTTATTCAAGGGTATGATTGCTGATGATTCGCTTGTTCCAAGAAGAGATAGGACAATTGTTAGAAATATGAGAGAATATTTAAGTTTTTTAACTAGTCAAAATAGTATAAAAACTAGTGTGATTCCTATTGGCGATGGAGTTGCTATTTCCCTTATAGAAAAGGAGTAAATGTTTGAAAAAAATTGAATTATTGGCTCCAGCTGGAGATTTAAACAAATTAAAGACTGCTATTGATTATGGGGCAGATGCAGTATATTTAGCAGGAACAAATTATGGCTTAAGAACTGCTTCTAAAAATTTAACAAATGATGATTTGAGAGAAGCTGTTAAATATTGTCACGATAGAGGCAAAAAAATCTATGTAACGATGAATATTATTGCACACAATAGGCACTTTAAGGGCGCTGAAGATTATATTAGATTTTTAGATGATATAGGTGTAGATGCTATTATTGCTTCTGACGTTGGAATGATAAGTCTTCTTAAAAAAGTTGTAAAAAATGCTGAAATTCACCTTTCAACTCAGGCTTCAGTAACAAATTTTGAAACTTGTAAATTTTGGAAGGAACAAGGAGTAGATAGAATTATTTTAGCTAGAGAACTTTCACTTGAGGAAATCAAAGAAATTAAATCGCAAGTTGATATTGATCTTGAGACTTTTGTCCATGGGGCAATGTGCATTTCATATTCAGGAAGGTGCCTATTATCTAATTATATGTGTGGTAGGGACGCTAACTTAGGTGACTGTGCCCACGCTTGCAGGTGGAAGTATCATTTAGTAGAAGAAAAAAGACCTGGAGAATATTATGAAATAGAAGATACTGAAGATGGAGCTTTTATTCTAAATTCTAAAGATCTTTGTATGATAGACAATATAGATAAACTCATTGAATGCGGCATTGATTCACTAAAAATTGAGGGAAGAGTAAAAAGTGAATATTATGTAGCAACTGTTGTTAGAAGCTATAGGATGGCAATTGATGCTTACTATGAAGGAAGATATGATGAAAATATTAGCCTAAAACTCTTATCTGAAATAAGAAAAGCATCACATAGAGATTTTACTCATGGATTTTTCCTAGAAAAACCAGACTCAAATGCACAAATATATGACAGATCTTCTTATATTAGGCTATACGATTTTCTAGCAAAAGTTTTAAGCTATGATGAAGAAACTTCTATAGCAACTTTAGAACAAAGGAATAAAATTTCTCTTGGAGATAAGGTAGAGGTTTTTGGACCTAATATTGATTTTTTTGAAATGACTATTGATAATTTAAGTGATGAAAATGGAGATAATATTAATGAAGCTCCTCACGCTCAACAAATTATAAAAATAAAAATGCCTAAAGAAGTTAAAACTGGTTATATGTTAAGGAAAAAGATAGATTAACTTGACAAATTAACAAATAATAGTATAATGTAATTGTCTTCGGGGCGAGGTGCAATTCCTCACCGGCGGTAAAAGTCCGTGAACCTATTTTGGGTTGATTTGGTGAAATTCCAAAACCGACAGTATAGTCTGGATGGGAGAAGTTATATTTATGTTTTTTACGCCCCTAAATAAAGGGGCTTTTTTTTAGCCCTAAATTCAAGGAGGATATTTATGGAAAAAGTATCAAAAAAAGAAAAAGTTGGATTAAGGGAATTAATTATTGTTTCAATGTTTAGTGTTATTGCATTTTTACTAATGTATGTAAGGATGCCGGTTTTCTTTGCACCATCATTCATGGATGTTGATATTTCAGAAATGCCAGCACTTATAGCTTCATTTTCATTTGGACCACTTTTAGGATTTGTAGTAGTTCTTATTAAGATAGTTTTAAAAACTCTACTTCAAGGAACAACAACTGCTTATGTTGGAGAATTATCGAATCTTATTGTATCTTCAGTGTTTGTTGTAACGGCTGGACTTATTTATAAGAAAAATAAAACGTTAAAATCTGCTATAATTGCATTAGCTGTTGGTGTTGTATCAATGAGTATTGTCGCAACCCTTTCAAATTATTTTGTAATCTTCCCACTATATGGAAGGCTAATGGGAATTCCGCTAGAAGCATTTGCTGAGCCTGTTAAGGAATTTAATCCACTAGTAAATAGTTATTTAAGTTTGATGCTATTTGCAGTTGTACCTTTCAATCTTTTAAAGGGTTTAATTACTTCAATATTTACTTTTATTTTATATAAAAAAACAAATAAAATTATAAGAAGATAGCTAATTTAGATCTACTTTCCTCTTTACTTGATTTATGATATCTTAAATCATATAATAGTAAAGGAAAGTAGATTTTTTTTAGGAGAAGTTATGGTTATTGAAAATTTAAATGATTTAAAAAATTTAGCAAAAAGAATTGCTATAAATTTAAAAGAAAAAGATGTTATTTTATTGAAAGGAGATCTTGGGGCTGGTAAAACTTCTTTAGTTACTTATATAGCAGAATTTCTAAACAGTAAAGACAAGGTGTCATCACCTTCTTTTTCTTTAGTAAATATTTATAGAGCAGATATAGTTATAAATCATCTAGATCTTTATAGATTAGAGGAAGAAAAAGAAATTGAATCTTTTAACTTTGAGGATTATTTTTATCCAATTAAATCTTTAACTTTTATAGAGTGGCCGGAAATGGCTAAGTCCTACCTACCTAAAAAATATTCTACTATTGAAATCATAAAAATTGATGATAATAAAAGAGATATAAATATATTTGGAAAATTAAAAGAAAGAATGGAAGAAAATTGAAAATACTTGCTATAGACACATCAACTTTTGTTTCAGGAGTTTGTATAGTAGAAGATGGAGAAGTTATAAGTGAACTAAATATTAATCAGGCTAGAACTCACTCGGAAACTCTACTTCCAATGGTTAAGAATGCTTTAGACTATTCTCATCTTACTCTTGATGATATGGATGCATTTGCTGTAGGAAAGGGACCAGGATCATTTACTGGACTTAGAATTGGCATGACAGTTATAAAGACATTTAATGAAGTTTTTAATAAAAAATTAATTTCTGTATCAACTCTTGAGGCTGCAGCAAATTCTGTAATGGAAGATAGTAAAATATTAGCTTTAATTGATGCAAGAGCAGAAAGATCTTTTGGGGCTAGGTTTGAAAGAAAAAATGGAAAGCTAATAAGATTAAGCGAAGATGATTTGTTTTTAAGTGAAGATATTCTTGACTTTTTAAAGAACAATCCTAATTATCTTATATGTGGAGAAATAAATGAGGATTTAGAAGAGTTAATTAATGAAAGTGAAATCAAAATAAATTTTTATAATAATAAGATTCTTTCAAGATTAGCTAGAGAAATTGCTTTAATCTCTGAAGATAAGTTTTTAAGAGAAGAGTTTGATGAAATGACTCTTGCTCCAAATTATGTCAGAAAATCGCAAGCTGAAGAAAGTAGAATGTAGGTGGTAAAAATTACTACAATAATTGACGCTGATATTAGTCATGTAGATGCAATATATAAAATTGAAAGAGACTCTTTTATAGATCCTTGGGAAAAAACTTCAATAAAAAAGGAAATTAGTCTAAATAAATTAGCTAGATATAGAGTGTTATTAGATGATGAAAGAGTTATTGGCTTTTATGGTATTTGGCTTGTTTTAGACGAGTGTCACATAATGAATATTGCAATACTTAAAAAAGAGAGATCAAAGGGAAATGGATCTATTATGTTGGAAGATTTAATTAGGATTGCTAGGGAAAATGGAGCTAAAGAGATAAGTCTTGAAGTCTCTACTAAAAATTTAAATGCTATTAAGCTTTATGAAAAATTTGGATTTAAAATTATTTCCACTAGAGAAAATTATTATAGAAAAGAAAATGCAGATGCATATAATATGCAGCTCATTTTTAAGGAGTAGTTATGGATATATATAGTTTAGGAATTGAAAGTTCCTGCGATGAAACCTCTGCATCTATTGTTTTAAATGGAAGAGAAGTTTTATCGAATGTAATATCATCACAAATAGACACTCACAAATTATTTGGAGGGGTTGTTCCAGAAATAGCATCTAGACTTCATCTTGAGATGATAAATAAAGTTGTAGATAAAGCTATTAAAGATGCAAATCTTTCTCTAAAAGATATAGATATTATTAGTGTTACAAAAGGGCCTGGACTTATAGGAGCTTTAATAGTAGGAGTATCTTGTGCAAAAGCCCTAAGTTTAAGTTTATCTAAACCTCTAGTTGGTGTTAATCACATAAAGGGACATATTGCTGCAAATTATTTATGTCACAAGGATTTAAAACCTCCTTTTTCGACTTTAATTATTTCGGGAGGTCATACCTATTTAGCTATTGTAAAATCATATAATGATATTGAAGTTGTGGGAAGAACTTTAGATGATGCCTGCGGTGAATGTTATGATAAGATTGCTAGAAAGGTTGGAATAGGTTATCCAGGCGGACCAATTGTGGATAGGATAGCAAAAGAGGGAAATAAAAAGGCTTTTGATTTTCCTAGAGTTATGATTGATTCAAAAGATTTTAATTTTTCTTTTTCTGGTCTTAAAACGGCTGTTTTAAACTTTATAAATACAGAAAATATGGCTGGTAGACAAGTAGATAAGAAAGACTTAGCAGCATCTTTTCAAGAAGCAATTGTAGATGTGTTGGTAAGTAAAAGTTTAAAACTTTTAGAGAAAACTGGTCATAAAGAATTTGCAATATCAGGCGGAGTTTCTGCAAATAGTAGAATTAGGGAAAGATTTGAAGAGGAATTAGGCAAAAGAGGAGTTAAATTGTATTATCCCAATTTAATTTTATGTACAGATAATGCTGCTATGATAGCTTCCTCTGGCTATTATGAATATTTAGAAGATAATACAGATGAATTAGATATGAAAGTTTATCCAAACTTAGGATTAGAATAGGAGAGAGATGAAGAATTTAATTGATATACACACACATTCAGTCTCATGTTCACATGCATACTCTACAATTAAAGAAAACTACGATAGGGCAAAAGAATTAGGGCTTTACGTATATGGCATTAGTGAACATGGATATGCTATGGATGCAGGTGTAAATAAAACGTTTTTTAAAAATCTAGCTGTAATGGAAGAGAAAAATCCACTTTTATTAAAAGGAATGGAGGCAAATATTGTTGATTTTGATGGCAATATTGGTGAAGGAGAGGTTATAGAATACCTTGATTATGTTATTGCGTCAATGCATTTAAATGTTCTTACTCCTGGCAGTAAAAAAGAAAACACTAAAACAATTCTAAAAGCTTTAAATAATGAAAAAATAAATATTATTGGTCATTTAGATGACAGTAGATTCCCTGTGGACTATAAAGAAATAGTAAGTGAATTAAAAAATTCTAAGACTATACTTGAGCTTAACAACTCATCTTTAAGCGAAACTTCTTTTAGACTCGGTGCAAAAGAAAATTTAACTGAACTTTTAAGTCTACTTGCTGAAGACGATAGAAAGATTATTATAAATACTGATTCTCATTACTATAAAAGTGTCGGAGATATAAAGCTAGCAATTGACTTAATAGAAGAAATAAAATTTCCAAAAGAACTTGTAATTAATTTCAATGAAAATCTATTAAGAGAATTTCTTAAAAATAATTTAAATAAAAGTTTTGATTTATAAAAATATTAAACCTATTAATGTAATTAATTCATTAGTAGGTTTTTTATTTAAAAGCAAATTATATATTTTTTTAAAATTTATTTTTAAAGAGTTTATTATTAATACATAATACTTTTCTATATAAAAACTTTTTGCACTTTCACTATACACAAAGTTATAATTTGTGTTATAATTATCATTGAAATTATTGAAAAAATAAATTTCAAGATAAATTTAAAAAAAGGAGTGGTAATGTGAAAAATAGTAAAAAGTATTTATTTTTTATTTTGTCTTTTATTTTTTTGGCTTTTATACCAACTACATATCAGGCAAAAGAACTAATAAGAGTTTCAGGCAGTGATAGATTTCAAACTGCTCTTGAAATTAGTAGAAAAAATATAGAAAAATCAGAAAGAGTAATTGTTGTTTCTGGAGATAGTTTTCCTGATGCTGTATCATCATCAGCACTTTCAGCCGAAAACGAATATCCTATTCTTTTAACAAAAAAAGATAGGATAGACAATGATTTACTTAATGAAATTAAGAGAGTAGAAGCTAAAGAAATTCTTATAATAGGTGGAGAAAATTCAATCTCAAAAAGTGTTGAAAATGAATTATCAAAAGTAGCTAAAACTAAAAGAATTTCAGGTCGTGATAGATATGAAACCTCTATTTTAGTATTTGAATATAAAAAAGAGCTTAATCCAAATTCAACAAAAATATTTTTTGCGAGTGGAAAAAACTTTGCGGATGCACTAGTTGCTGCACCCTTAATTTATAATGAAGGATCTATTATTTTATACGATGATGGATGCGGTATTGATTTAAAAAAATATAGTCCAAGTTTAATTTTTGGCGGTAAAAATAGTATTCCTGGATTTGATGAAATTAAAAGAATAGCAGGTAGCGATAGATATGAAACTTCACTAGAAATTGCAAGAGAGTTTAATTCTAAAAATATAGTTATTGCTAGTGGGGAGAACTTTCCAGATGCTTTATCTGGAGCCTTAGTAGCAAAGAAAAAAAAGTGCACCAATTGTCTTGGTTATGAGAGATAAAATTGAAGATTCATTATTAAAATATTTAAATGAAAATAAAATTGAAACAGTTTTAATTTTAGGAGGCACAAATTCAGTAGGGGAAAATATTGAAAATATAATTCTAAAAAGTTTAAAAGATAATACAAATAATAGCAATAAAGATAATAATAGAATTGATATTGAAGATACTAATCCTACAGAAAATACGCAAAAGCCTGAAATAAAAAAAGATGAACTAGAAAAAGAAATTTCTAGAGCAAAAGAAATTGTAAATTCTGAAATTGAAGATAAGGCAAAGGATAATTTACAAAAGGCAATAGCTGAAGCTGAAGAATCATTAAAAAATGCTAAAACTCAAGAAGAAATAGATAAGGCTATAGAAAAACTAAGAGAAGCAATAGAAACTAATGAAGGAAAAGTATATGTAAATATTCCAGATCCTTTATTTAAAAAAGTACTAAATAAGAATATATCTATGGATAGAGAAGATGATTCTCCTATTACTAGAGAAGAATTAGAGTCTTTAAAAGGAATATCAATATTTTTAGATGAAAATGGCAATCCAACCTTTGGAGAAAGTTTTAAGTATTCTATATTAGGTGTTCCTAAAAGCTTGTCGGGAACTGAAGATTTTAAATTTGCTGTAACTAGGGGCATTAAAAGCATAGAAGGAATAAAGTATTGTAAAAATCTTGAGAAATTAAAGCTAAATGAAAATGAAATTTCGGACATAACAGAACTTAAAGACTTAGTAAATCTTAAGTATATTGAAATTCAAAGAAATAGAATAGTAGATTTAAAACCATTGGCTAACTTAAAAAATCTTGAATTCTTAAAATTATATAATAATTTGATAGAAGACATATCGCCTTTAAAAGGTCTAACAAATCTTACTGGTCTTGACCTACACTATAATGTAACAGTTAAAGGTGATGAGAATAACAAGATTATTTCTAAGGGAATCACAGATATCTCAGCTTTAAAGGATCTTACCAAACTAGAATTTTTGGATATTTCAGCAAATAGGATTGAAAATATTGAAGTAATTAAAAATTTTAAAAATTTAAAGAATCTAGATTTTTCTGGCAATAGAGTATCCGACTATACTGGACTAGGTAATCTTATAGCGGATCTTAAGCTAAAACAAGATGAAGGTTTAGCAAGTATAGGATTTTCAAGTCAAAAAGTTACTATTCCAAACAAATTAGTTTTTAAAGAAAATCCAGTTTCATTTGACAATCCTTATAAGGGTTTTCACGAAATTGAAGATGCCTTAAAAAATGCTTACGAGTTGGAAGATGACTTAAATATCTTAGAAAATATTTCTACGGATATTCCTGGAATTACAGCTTATTATGATAAATCTACTGATAAAATAAACCTTACAATAAAAGATGATACATTAAAAGCAAATTCTGGGAAAGAAATTAAACTTAATCTTGAAATTAATTTCTTATATGAATTTATTTGGAATATTGGTGATATTGATTTAGTTATAGAAGATTCAAAAGAAGATAATCTAATAAAAAGTAACCTTGAAAATGAAATAGCTAGAGCAAAAGAAGTTTTAAAGTTAGAAATATCAAATGAAGCAAAAGAATCACTAGAAAAAGCAATAAGTGAGGCTGAAGATACATTAAAGAGTGCAAATACTCAAGATGAATTAGATAAAGCCACAGAAAAATTAAAAGAAGCTATTAAATTAGCAGAAGATTCAGTTATTAAGAGATTTAAGCTTACAATTATTGGTGAAAATGTTACTTCTAATCAGGATTCAGATATGGTTGATAAGGGAGAGGAAGTTATATTAACTTTTACACCAGAAGAAAAACATTTTGTAACAAAACTATTAGTTAATGGAGTCGATGAAGTTTCAAAAGTAGAAAATAATAAGTACAGCTTTATTATGGAGAAAGACACTACAATTGAAGTTACAATCGAAAGAAGATGCGAACTTAAACTTGTTGGAGAAGGGATAACATCAAATATTGAGCCAAGTAACAAAATAATCCCTGGAACATTTATAACAATAACTGTAAATCCTGGAGATGATAAGTCTGTAAGTGAATTTCTTGTAAATGGTGAAAATTTAATTGGCCAATTAAAAAATAACAAGTATAGTTTTTATTTAGATAAGTGTACGACTATTGAAGTTAAATATGTTCAAAAACCTACCGATCCAAATCCAGAAAGCGATTTTGTATTTGATATAAATACTGGAACTATTACAGATTATAGTTATAGTGGAAGGAAAGACGTTATAATTCCTAAAACAATAAAAGGGGTAGAAGTAAAAGCTATAGGAGATTATGCTTTTTACAATAAAGGTCTTAACAGCGTAAAAATTCCCGATACAGTTAAAGAGATAGGGGATTTAGCTTTTAATTCAAATAATTTAGGATTTGTGACAATTCCTGATTCAGTTGAAAAAATAGGAGATGGAGCATTTAAAGAAGCAGGACTTACAAAGATAGTACTTCCAAAAGATATTAAATCGATTGGTAAAGGTGCTTTTAAAGGAAATTCAATAAGTGAATTTACTATTCCTAAAAATTTAGAAATAATTCCAGAATCTCTATTAGAAAGTAACAACTTAGAAAAAATAATAATTCCTGATGGAGTTAAGGAAATAGGTAAAAAAGCATTTTATAATAATAATCTAACAGAAGCTAAGTTTGCTTATTCTGTTAAAAAAATAGATTCAATGGCATTTGTTAACAATAAACTTTTAAGTGTAGAGCTTGCAGATGACTGTGATGTTCACTTACTTGCGTTTGATGAAAATGTAAAAACAAATATTCCTAAAAAGCCAGAAAAAGAAGTTTCTGATGAAAAAGACTTTGCATTTGACAAAGAAACTGGAACTATAACAGAATATTTATCAGATGATCCTATTGTAAAGATTCCAAGTACCATAGATGGCGTACAAGTTAAGAGAATTGGATATTATGAAGACTATATAGGTATAAAAAAATTTAAAATAGGAGCATTCGAAGGAAAAGAGATATTACAACTTACAATACCTGAAGGAGTGGAGGAGATACTAGAAGGAGCTTTTAAGAACAATTCAATAAAAGCTCTAAATCTTCCAAAATCTTTAACGCTTTTAGAAAAAGATGCTTTTTCAGATAATAAAATAAAATCTGTAAATATACCAACTCAAATTAAGGAAATTCCAGAAGGTGTATTTAGGAACAACGAACTTGAAGAAGCTATTATGGCTAAAGATGTTAGAAGTATAGGACCAGAAGCTTTTATGAATAACAATCTTAAAACTATAGAAATACCAGAAGCTTTAACAACTATAGAAGCAAATAGCTTTGCATCTAATGATTTAACAGAGGTTTTATTACCAGAGAGTGTTAGTTCAATAGAAATGGGAGCATTTATAGGAAATCCTCTAGTAAAAATAAGTCTACCTGAAAAACTTGAAATAATTGGTGATGGAGCTTTCAAAGCTACAAGACTTACAGAACTTAAAGTGCCTGAATCAGTAAAGACTATTGGTAAAGAAGCTTTCTCAAATAGTCCAATTAGAACTGCAAGTTTTTTAGGAGCAAGCAAAATAGGAGAAAGAGCTTTTTATAGCTGCGGTTTAGAAGAGGTTAATTTTTCAGATGATACTATAATTGGAGTACAATCTTTTCAAAATAACAACTTAAGGAAGGTCACTATTCCTAAAAATACAGAAAGACTTGCTGACTATGCATTTGCTCAAAACTTCTTAACAGAAGTAAAGCTTCCTGAAGGCTTAAAAACATTAGGTTCAGGATGTTTATATGTAAATCATCTTGTTCATGTAGATCTTCCTTTGAGCCTTGAAACAATCGAAACAGCAGCATTTTTTAATAATAGACTTGAAAATATTGAGATAGGTAAAAATATTAAAAAGATTGACGACGGTGCTTTTAAAACGAATAATATAAAGGAAGTTAAAGTTCCTAATGAAACAGTTTTAGGAAGAGACGTTTTTGATGAAAATGTAAATATTATTAAATACTAGAAAATTTTGGTCAATAGAAAATAAAGCTGACTAAATAAATCTAAATTTATTGCCAGAGCTAGAACAATTGATAGCTCTGGCATTTTTATAATTTAATAATTCTACTATAGATAATTAACTCTTTAGATTTATCTTTCTTTATAGTATTTAACAATTTTTTTAAATCGTAAAAAACTACCTATATTTTTACTTACATATTATTTATTCATTTTAAATTCTATATGCATTATTCCATCAAAAAACTGACCTCCTTAAGCTATTTTTTGTCTAGCTTTTAAAGATCAGTTTATTTTACTATTATTAGTTTTTTATTATTAAAATTATTTATACAATAGTCTTAAAAATTTATAAAATTTTACTTATTATACTAATTATAATTATTGTAGCAAATAAAACTATGCTAAGTATTAAATCTTTTTTTATCTTAGATTTACCTTTTTCAACTTCTTCTTTTGATTCATTCAGAACAGTACTCGGAATAAAAGTTTTAGAAAAACTTAGTAGTCCTGGGACAACTAAAAGATCGTCTATAAGACCCATTCCTATAAAGTTATCAGGTAGTAGATCAATAGGACTTATTAAATATATAATTGCAATTGCTATAATTAATTTTGATTTGATAGGTAATTTTTTATTCTTTAGAGAGTAGTAGATTATTGGTAAGTCATTTCTTAAATTAAAAATATTCTTAATCATCTTATCACCTCAAATATATTATAACATATTTAATGAAGAAATCAAAATTATTGCTTATTATAAGAAATAACATTAATAAAATTAATGTGTAAATTAAAAAAAGGACTTAAGTCCTTTTAATCTTCTAGTATCATAACCCTATATTCACTTGGTGTATAGCCAGTTTGTTTTTTAAATGTTGAGCAAAAATATGATTGTGAGTTAAATCCACATTTAAAAGATATATCTAGTATGGATATATTAGTATATCTTAAAAGATATTTAGCGTTATCTATTCTTAGACCATTCATTATTTCTGGAAATGTAGATTTTGTATGTTTTGCGAGAAGTGAGGATAGATAAGACTTACTTATATGTACCTCATTTGCTACATCTCCAAGAGTTATATTTTCATGAATATTACTATTCATATAGTGCAGCGCTCTATTTACAGCTATATTGTTTGAATTCATAGTTTTTGAGCTAAAAAGTTCAAGATAATTATTTAACATTACATAACCAGCTTCTCTAATTTCTTCAAATGATTGAGCTTTTTCTATTACCTTTATAACTTCTTGCCTAATTTCATAAATATCGTCTAGGTCTTGTAATTCATTTCTAAATGATCTATAAAGCATACCATTCATGGTTAATAATTGATTCTTTAATCCTCTTGGTCCAAAATCTTTTTTATTAATAAGAGTTTCGAAAATTGCATCTAGGTTATTTATAGCTTTTTCTTTGTTCTGTTCTTTTAGTGCTTTTAAAAAAGCAATTTCTAATTTGTACATTTATTACATCCTTTTCTATTTAAAATCTAATATTACTGTATACATTTATATATTTTAAGATAAATTCTAAAATTTTGCAAGTAAATTTTTAAATTTTTATAAATTTTCTAAGCTTTTTGGATAAAGGATACAAAAAGTTACAATTTTGTAACTTTTGACTTGCATTTTTCATATCTTTTATAATTTTTATAGATTTTATTATAAAAATAATATAAACTGTATGTAGATTTAATAGATTTATTATGGAGGATAAAATGAATAAGATTAAAAAAATCTTTGGAATATTTTTTATACTTGTTTTGATTTTTTCTAGCTTTACTACTGCTTTTGCAGATTCTTATACTAAAATTAGTAAGGATAAGATAAAGCTTTTAAAAGCAGATAAATCAAAGACTCTAGTTGGAGCAAGCTTATCGCTACAACTTAGCTCTTCTTTTGGAGATGGAGAAGTATCAGCAGGATATAAAAAACCCAATGGTCAGCTAATTGAAAAGACTTTTTTAAAAAATAAAAATAGTGGAAATTATTATTTGGACTTTAAAGCTGATATGACTGGAAAATATGAATTTCTATATTTAAATTTTAATGGAACTAAATATGATGGGAAGGATTTTTATGCTTCTTTTGAAGCTTTTAATTCTATAGAAGATATTTTTCCTGGAGAAAAATTCCCATATACAAACGCAGAAAATCTTGATGGAATATCTACAGTAAAATCAAAGGACATAGTTAATGCTTTAGGTCAAGTTAGATTTTATGACAGGGATCTTAAAGCACTTGAAGTTCATGTACTTATGGAAGGTGTAAAAAATTATGAAATGAATATTTTAAATGATGGCCTTTCTATAATTTCTGATTTTGAATTTGGAGAAAAAGTGCTTCCAGGAACTTACAAGGTAAGATTTGAAGCAGAAGGAAAGACTTTAGAAAAAGAGATAGAAGTAGTTGATAATAATTCTGAGTCAGACTATGTTAGACTTTCATCTATGCCTATTTTAGATAATACTATTGTCACTCTATCTGCAGCAAGCCCATCAGCAATTAGACTTTCAGGTAGTGACAGATATGAAACTGCTATAGCTATAAGTCAAGAGGCTTATAGTAAAGCTAAGACAGTTATAGTTGCAAATGGACTAAATTTTCCTGATGCACTTGGAGCAGTATCACTTTCCTCAAGTCTAAAAGCCCCAATTATTTTTGCTAATTCAGATGTTATTGATTCAAAAGCAAAGGCTGAAGTTTTAAGACTAGGTGCAAAAAAAGCTATTATCGTAGGCGGAAGAGAGTCCGTTTCTTCAAATTATTTTGAATCTCTTGAAAATTTGGGATTAAGCGTTAAAAGAATTTCTGGAGACAATAGAATTGAAACTGCATTAAAAGTTTCAAAAGAACTAAATTCTATTAAAAAAATTAATAAAGTTATCTTAGTAAATTATGATTCATTTGCAGACGCACTTTCAGCGGGTGCTTTATCAGGATCTAAGAATTTTCCTATTATCTACACTGATGTAAATAATATAGATGGAAAAGTGACAGAATTCTTAGAAGATAGCAATATATCTGAAGCTATTATTATTGGAGGGAAAAATTCTGTATCCAATAAAGTTGAGTCTATTTTAAGTGACTTAGATATATCATCAATTAGAATAGAGGGAGAGAATAGGTATATAACATCCAATGCAATAGCAAATAGATTTTTTAAGGATAGTAAAATAGTTACTGTAGCAAGTGGAGAAAAGTTTCCAGATGCATTAGCTGGAGGGGTTCTTGCTTCAAAATTAGGTTCACCTATAATTCTTTCACAAGCTGATAACTTGAATAGCGGTATTATAAAATTTATCTCTGAAAATGAAGTTTACAAAGCTTATGTATTTGGAGGATATGAAACTATATCAGATGAAGTAGTTGAAGAGATAAAATCTAACACAGATCTTAACGTTAAGCCGGAAAAATCACCTAAAGATGAAAATAATGAGGAATTACCTGGTAAAACTGAAGACAATAGAGAAAATAAAGATGAAGCTAAGGTTATTGTTCATAATATTGAAAAAAGAATACCTACAAAAGATAATCCAATCAGAATTATGTTAGACCAAGGTCATGGTCCTTTTTATAATCAAGGTTTTTATAAAGATTATTATGAGGGAGAAGCTATGTTTTATTATGGATTGAAGTTAAAAGAAGAACTTGAAAAATATGGCTTTTACGTTGAAACTACAAGGACAGATTTTGAAAAAGAATTACAAGACTTAATTGAATCTAAATTCTCATCATCTGATGGAATTAGTTTAAAAGAAAGAGGAGAAAAAGCAGAAGGGTTCGATTTACTAATTTCACTACATTCTAACGCGATGCCTTCAAGTCTTCTTAACTATAAAGATGTAAGAGGAAGTGAAATATATGATTCTGTTAACACTCCAAGAAATGATTTAGCTGAATTAATTGGAAAAACTGTTGCAAACCACTTTGATCACCCATTTAGAGGTGTTAAGTATAGAGTTAATGATGATGGTACTGGAACCAATTGGTACGGAGTTTTAAGAAATTCCAAAGCAACCCACTCTATGCTACTAGAACATGGTTTCCATACAAATGCTCTTGATTGTGAACTATTAATGGATAACGGCTTTAAAGCTCAAATGGCAGAAAAAACTGCAGCAGCAATTGCTGAATATTATGGAATGCCAGTTGAATAAAATTAAGTAAAAATCTAACCAGTCTATTATTTTTAAAAATAGGCTGGTTTTTTTATAAAGTAAAATAATAAATAATCTATCGTCTTTATACATAAAAAGCAAGTTGACATAATATCTAAAATCATTTATAATAAATATAAACAATAAAATTAATTAGGAGGAAAAAAATGGGATATAAAGTATCAAAAGCAGTAGTAAAAAGACTTCCAAAATATTATAGATATTTAAAGCAGATTAAGTCAAAGGGAATAGTTAGGGTTTCTTCAAGCGAACTTTCACAAATTACAGGTCTTACTCCATCACAAATTAGGCAAGATTTAAATCACTTTGGAGGATTTGGACAACAAGGTTATGGCTACAATGTAGAAGAATTAATTGGTGAATTACAAAACATTCTAGGAATGACTGTAAAATACAATGCTATTATTTTAGGGGCAGGTAATATTGGACAAGCAATTGCTCAATATACTGGTTTAAGTGACACTAAATTTAATATCACTGCAATTTTTGACAAATCTAAAAAATTAGTTGGAAAGAAAATTTCAGACATAGAAGTCAATCCAATAGACTATTTAGAGCCTTACTTAAAGAAGAATGATGTTCATATTGCAATTATAGCCGTTCCTTTAGAGTCAGCTCAAGAACTTGCTGATATTTGTATGGATAATGGAGTAAAGGGAATTTGGAATTATGCACCACTTGACTTAAAGGTTAGAGAAGGAGTTAGAGTTGAAAACGTTCATCTAGATGACTCTTTATTCACTTTAACTTTCTATTTAACTAATCCATGGGCAGCAGAAAAGAAATAAAATTAGTTTAAAATCTATTATAGATTGGAAACTTAGATATTATATAAGATGGGACAAGTGAATTTGTCCCATTATTTTTTGAGGGGAAATATGGCGATACTAACAGTACAAAATATAAGTAAATCTTTTGACTTAAAGGAAATTTTACAATCAATTACTTTTAATGTCGAAAAAAATGACAAGATTGGTTTAATTGGTATAAATGGATCTGGAAAGACTACCCTCTTCAAAATTATCTACGATGTTATTGGTCCTGATAGTGGAAGTATTAGCTATGTTAATGGTTTAAAGATTGGTTATCTTAGACAGTCCATTGAAGTAGATGAAAATAAGACTATTTATGAAATCTGCCTAGAAAAATTTAAAGATGTAATAGATTTAAAAGAAGATATAAAAAAATTAGAAGAAAAAATCTCTAGTGAAAAAGATCATGTTATTTTAAATAGACTTCTTAGAGAATATCAGAATAAGACTGAACAGTTTAATAAAAAAGAAGGTTATATGTATGATTCTAAAATTAAGGGGATGCTTAAGGGATTAAATTTTACTGAAGATGAATTTGAAAGCTTGGCAAAAAATCTTTCTGGAGGTGAAAAGTCAAGACTTCTTTTAGCCTCTATTTTACTTGAAAACCCCGACCTACTTTTATTAGATGAACCTACAAACCATCTTGATATAGAAGCTACTATGTTTTTAGAGAATTTTTTAAGAAGTTATAACAAAGCTTTTATGGTTATAAGTCACGATAGATATTTTTTAGATAGGGTTTGCAAAAAGATTTTTCACTTGGAAAACAAAAAGCTAACAATTTACAATACTAACTACACTGATTTTATTAAATTGCGTGATAAGGAATATGAAATCAAGAAAAAAGCTTTTGAAAATCAAGCTAAGGAGATAGAAAGGCAAAAGGAAATAATAAGAAGATTTAAATCTTATGCTACAGAAAAATTCTATAAAAAAGCTAGATCAAGAGAAAAACTTCTAGCTAAAGTTGATGTTTTTGAGGATCCAAAAAGGCAGGCTACAGATTTTCACTTAAATTTTGAATCGGATATAAAAAGTGGACAAGATATATTAAGTGTAGAAAATGCTGGAAAATCATTTGGAGAGAAGAAAGTTTTTTCAAATATTTCATTTGATATTTATAAGAATGATCGTGTAGGAATTATAGGAAAAAATGGAATAGGAAAGACAAGCCTTATAAAGTCGATTCTAGGAGAGTATCATTTAGACGAGGGTGAAGTTAACTTTGGATCAAATATTGTAATTGGGTATTATGACCAGGAGCAAAAATCACTTAATAAAGAAAACACTGTTATAGAAGAAATTTATGATAACTATGACTATATGGATTTAAGTGAAATAAGAAATTATCTTGGAGCTTTTGGATATTCTGGTGAAAATGTTTTTAAGGAAATATCCTCGCTTTCTGGAGGGGAAAAGGGTAGACTTAGCCTACTTAAGATAATGCTAAAAAAACCTAATTTTCTAATAATGGATGAACCTACAAACCATTTAGATATTGAATCTAAAGAGATTTTAGAAAATGCACTTAAGGATTACAAGGAAACTTTTCTTATAATAAGTCATGATAGATATTTTCTTAATAAAGTTGTAAATAAACTTATTGTTGTAGATAGAGATGGATGTGAAGTATTTCTAGGAAATTATGATTATTATTTGGAAAAATTAGAAGAAAGAAGAATAGAAAAAGAAGAGTTATCAGATGATTTTTCTGGATTTACTAAAACAGAACTTAAGAAAATTAAGAAAAATGATAACCTGAAAAAGAAAAATATAAAGAAAATCAGGGCTGACATTAGATTTGTTTCAAATAAAATAGAAGAGCTTGAAGAGGAAATTGAATATCTAAATAATAAACTTACAGAAAAAGAAGTTTATGAAGACTACAAAAAAGCCTTTGAAATAAATAACATCATTAAAAATAACAAGGAAGAGATAGATTTGCTTTTTGATAAGTGGCAAGCCTTGGAAGAGGAATTAGACAGTGATAATTGAATTTGAAAAAAAAGATTTTAATATAAAACATATTTTTGAATGCGGGCAAGCTTTTAGATGGTACGATGATGGAGACCACTTTACCTCAATCCATAAGGGCAAGGTTATATATATAAGAGAAGAAGAAAATAAAATCTATATCAATTCTCCACTAGAAGATTTTGATAGCAAAATTTGGGAAAAGTATTTTGACCTAAAAAAAGATTATGGAAAGATTAAAAATTCTTTAATTGATAATGAAGAATTAAATAAAGCGAAAGAATTTGGATATGGAATAAGAATTTTAAAGCAAGACGAGTTCGAAACTATAATTAGCTTTATAATATCTGCAAATAATATGATTCCTAGAATAAAAAAATCAATAGAAACTATATCTTCCATGTATGGAGATTTAATATTTGAAGATGAAAAGAGAAGATACTATTCTTTTCCAAGTCCTGAAAGACTAGCTAGTGCTGATCCTAAAGATCTTAGAAAGTACGCTAGAGTTGGATTTAGGGATGAGAGAATTGTAACTGCTTCAAAAATGCTTTTAGAACCTAGTTTTAATATAAATCTTTTAAAAAATATGGAAACAGACATACTAAGAGAAAAACTAATTGAGCTTCCTGGAGTAGGTCCAAAGGTTGCAGACTGCATACTTCTTTTTGGATTTGGAAGAGCGGAAGTTTTTCCTGTTGATGTTTGGATTAAAAGAGTCATGGAAGAACTTTTTATCGGAGAAGAAGTACCTAAAAGTAAAATAAAATTATATGCTAATAAATATTTTGGAAATTTGGCTGGCTACGCACAACAATATCTATTTTATTATGGCAGAGAAAACAATATAGGAAAAGAAAGAAAAAAAGAGAATAAAGCAAAATAATTATGCTTATATATAAATAAAAGCTTTTTTTAACTATATTTTGATTATTTTAAAAGAAATTAGGACTTGATAATATTAGATTTAGATAGTATTATTATATTGTAAGTGTTAGCACTCGGAAGCGATGAGTGCTAACAAATAAAAATTATATTATAAAGGAGAAAATATATGAAACTAAAACCACTAGATGATAGAATTGTTATAAAAAAATGTGATGTTGAAGAAAAGACAAAATCTGGTTTACTTCTTCCATCTTCAGCAAAAGAAGCTCCACAATTTGCAGAAGTTGTTGAAATTGGCGATAAAATTTTAAAGAGTGAAAAGAAAAGTGCAAATATTAAAGTTGGAGATTTAGTTATATATTCAAAATATGCTGGAACAGATGTAAAGATAGATAGTGAAGAATTTACTATCGTTAAGTACTCTGATGTACTTGCTGTTGTTGAAAAATAATTTAAGGAGGATAATAAATGAGTAAAGAAATAAAATATTCACAAGATGCTAGAAAGTCTTTAGAAAGTGGTATTAATAAATTATCTGATACTGTAAAAATAACTCTTGGACCTAAGGGAAGAAATGTAGTATTAGATAAAAAATTTGGATCACCTCTTATCACTAACGATGGTGTAACAATA
Organism: Citroniella saccharovorans; assembly: GCF_035481615.1. Lineage (NCBI taxonomy): Bacteria > Bacillati > Bacillota > Tissierellia > Tissierellales > Peptoniphilaceae > Citroniella > Citroniella saccharovorans. The sequence goes on along the minus strand of NZ_JAYKOT010000003.1, from coordinate 987,957 downwards.
GCTAAGGAAATTGAATTTGAAGATAGATATGAAAATATGGGAGCTCAACTTGTAAAAGAAGTTGCTACAAAAACTAATGATGTTGCTGGAGATGGAACTACTACAGCTACTCTACTTGCTCAAGCTATAGTTAGAGAAGGATCAAAAAATGTGGCAGCTGGCGCTAACCCAATGATTCTTCAAAGAGGACTAAAAAAAGCTTTAGATAAAGCAGTAGAAGAGATAAAAAATTTATCTCACACAGTGTCTTCAAACGAAGAAATTGCACAAGTTGGTTCTGTTTCTTCTCAAGATGAATCTGTAGGAAAATTAATCGCTGAAGCTATGGAAAAAGTTGGTAAAGATGGTGTAATTACTGTTGAAGAATCAAAGAGCATGGGTACAACTTTAGATGTTGTAGAAGGTATGCAATTTGACAGAGGATATGTTTCATCATATATGGCTACAAATACTGACAAGATGGAAGCAAATCTTGAAAATCCAAAAATTCTTTTAACAGACAAAAAAATTACTAACATTCAAGACATTCTTCCAATCTTAGAAGGAATTATGGAACAATCAAGACCTCTATTAATTGTTGCAGATGATATAGAGGGCGAAGCTATGGCTACTTTGGTTCTTAATAAATTAAGAGGAACTTTAAATGTAGTTGCTGTTAAAGCTCCAGGATTTGGAGATAGAAGAAAAGAAATGCTTCAAGATATTGCAATTTTAACTGGTGCAACAGTTGTAACAGAAGATTTAGGAAATGATTTAAAAGAAACTACTCCTGAAATGCTTGGAGAAGCAAGAAGAGTAACTGTAACAAAAGAAAATACAGTTATAGTTGGAGGAAGTGGAAAAGAAGACTCTATAAATGAAAGAGTAACTTCAATTAAGAAACAAATTGAAATTACAGAATCTGATTTTGATAGAGAAAAATTACAAGAAAGACTTGCAAAACTAGCTGGTGGAGTTGCTGTCATTGAAGTTGGAGCTGCTACTGAAACTGAACTAAAAGAAAGAAAGCTTAGAATTGAAGATGCACTTGCTGCAACAAAGGCTGCTGTTGAAGAAGGTATAGTAGCTGGTGGTGGAACAGTTTTAGTTGATGTTATAGAAGAAGTTAAAAAACTTCTAGATGAAACTGAAGGCGATGAAAGAACAGGTGTAAATATTATTGTAAAAGCACTAGAAGAACCTGTTAGACAAATTGCTATAAATGCTGGACTTGAAGGATCAGTTATAGCTGAACAAGTTAAAAAGTTAGAAAAAGGCGTTGGATTTAATGCTATTACTGAAGAATATGTAGATATGTTTAAGGCAGGAATAGTTGATCCTACAAAAGTTACAAGATCTGCACTTGAAAATGCTGTATCTGTTGCATCTATGATAATAACTACTGAAGCTGCTGTAGCAGATGTAGAAAAAGAAGACCCGGCAGCTGCAATGGCAGGTATGGGCGGCATGGGTGGAATGGGCGGCATGATGTAATTTACCCAAAAATATTTTAGACCAAATGACTTTTCATTTGGTCTTTTTTTATTTGATTATAATATTAAAAATAAATTTATATAAATTGACTATTCCTTGATAAATAGATATAATAAAAATGACTTAACAAGAAAAATATTTTTATTAAAAAGTTTAAAAAAGTCTATTGTTTATAAATTAAAAACTACATTAAATTGAGCAAAATAAAACTAGGCTAATACTTAAGGAGGTAATAGTAATGACTAAAGAATATTCTTTAGATGTTCCAAAACCAAGACATTTCACATTTGCAGTAAGAGATTTAGCGGATGTAACAGTTGAGCAAAGAGAAAGAGCATTAAAAGCAACTCACTACAACGAATTTGCATTTCCTTCAGGACTTTTAACAGTAGATATGCTTTCAGATTCAGGTACAACTGCCATGACAAATACCCAATGGGCATCTTTATTTTATGGCGACGAGGCATACGGAAGAAATACAGGATACTATGTTCTTCTTGACACTTTTAGAGATATTTTTGAAAGAAAAGGTGAAAAAAACTGGAAGAAAATCGTAGACCTTGTAAGAACTGATTGTAGAGATGTAGAAAAGATGATGGATGAAGTCTACCTTTGTGAATATGAAGGCGGCTTATTTAATGCTGGAGCTTCTCAAATGGAAAGACCAAACTCATTTATTATCCAACAAGGGCGTGCAGCTGAGTCTGTTCTTATGGAAATAGTTAGGAATATTTTAAATGAAAGACATCCTGGAAAAGTTTTTACAATACCTTCCAATGGACACTTCGATACTACTGAGGGAAATATAAAACAAATGGGATCAATACCTAGAAATTTATATAATAAAGAAATATTATATGAAATTCCTGAAGGTGGGAAATACGAAAAAAATCCATTTAAAGGAAATATGGATATAGAAAAGCTAGAAAAATTAATTGAAAAGCTTGGTCCAGAAAATGTTCCACTTGTATTTACAACAATAACCAACAACACAGTATGCGGACAGCCAGTTTCATTAGGAAATATAAAAGAAATAAATAGAGTTGCTCATAAGTACAATATTCCATTAATATTTGATGCCGCACGCTGGGCAGAAAATGCTTACTTTATAAAAATGAATGAAGAGGGCTATAGTGATAAATCAATAGCAGAAATTACAAGTGAAATGTTTTCTTATTGTGATGGTTTTTGCATGTCAGCTAAAAAAGATGGTCATGCCAATATGGGCGGAATGTTAGCTTTTAGAGATAAAGGACTATTTTGGAAAAATTTCTCTGATTTCAATGAAGATGGTTCACTTAAGATGGATGTTGGAGTTAGAATAAAAGTAAAACAAATTTCTTCCTATGGAAATGATTCTTATGGTGGGATGAGTGGTAGAGATATAATGGCTTTAAGTGTTGGACTTTATGAAAGCTGTAATTTTAACTATATGGATGAACGTGTTAAACAGTGTGAATATTTAGCACAAGGATTTTATAAATCTGGAGTAAAGGGAGTAGTTTTACCAGCAGGTGGACATGCTGTCTACATTAATATGGATGAATTTTTTGATGGTAAACGCTCTCACGAATCTTTTGCTGGACAAGGATTTTCTCTAGAACTTATTCGTAGATATGGAATACGTGTTGCTGAACTTGGTGATTTTTCTATGGAATACGACCTTAAAACTCCAGAGCAACAAGCTGAATTAGCAAATGTAGTAAGATTTGCGGTTGATAGAAGTAGACTTACAAAAGAACACTTGGATTATGTAATTGCTGCAGTAAAACAGTTATATGAAGATAGAGAGAGTATTCCAAATATGAGAATTGTCTGGGGTAAAAATTTACCAATGCGCCATTTCCACGCTTTCCTAGAACCATACCCTAACAATAAATAACATTTATTATAAAAATTTTAATATTTTTTAAATTTGATTTTATAGAGTAAAGCTTAAATTTTCCTATTTACATTTAATAAAAAATATACTATAATTTAATACAAATCATAAAAATTATTAGGAGGATTAGATGAAATTTTTTGGTGATGGACTAACATTTGATGATATACTTCTTGTGCCTGCACACTCAAAAGTGCTTCCAAGAGAAGTAAAACTTGAAACTAGATTGACAAAGAAAATAAAGCTTAATATACCTGTAATGTCAGCTGGTATGGACACAGTTACAGAATCTAAAATGGCAATTGCAGTGGCTAGAGAAGGCGGTATAGGTATAATTCATAAAAACATGTCCATTGAAGCTCAAGCTTCAGAGGTAGATAGGGTAAAAAGGTCTGAACATGGAGTAATAACAGATCCATTCTATTTATCAAAAGACCATAAGGTACAAGATGCTATGGACCTAATGGCTCACTATAAAATTTCTGGCGTTCCAATAGTTGAATCAGATAAAAATTTAATAGGAATAATAACAAATAGAGATATAAGATTTGAAGAAAATTTTGATAGACCAATATCAGAAGTAATGACTAGCAAAAACCTAGTTACAGCTAAAGAAGGCATTTCAATGGAAGATGCGCTAGATATTTTAAAATCACATAAGATTGAAAAATTACCTTTAGTCGATGACGAAAATAAGTTAAAAGGACTTATAACCATAAAAGATATTGAAAAATCTATTGAATATCCAAACTCTGCAAAAGATTCAAATGGAAGACTTTTAGTTGGAGCTGCAATAGGGGTTACAGCTGATGTATTTGATAGACTTGATGCACTTATTAAGGCAAAAGTTGATGTAGTAGTTATAGATACAGCTCATGGTCATTCACAAGGAGTTTTAAACAAGGTAAAAGAAATAAAAGAAAGATATCCTGACCTTCAATTAATAGCTGGAAATGTAGCTACTGGAGAAGCAACAAGAGCACTTATAGAAGCGGGAGCAGATTGCGTAAAAGTTGGAATAGGCCCTGGATCTATTTGTACAACAAGAGTTGTTGCAGGTATTGGAGTTCCACAAGTTACAGCAATTATGGAATGTTACAAAGTAGCTAAAGAATATGATATTCCTATTATCGCAGATGGCGGTATTAAATATTCAGGAGATATAGCAAAAGCTATAGCTGCTGGTGGAAGTGTAGTTATGTTAGGATCACTTTTAGCAGGTACCAACGAATCACCAGGAGAAATGGAAATATACGAAGGAAGAAGATTTAAAGTTTATAGAGGAATGGGTTCAATTGCCGCTATGAAACAAGGATCTAACGATAGATATTTCCAAGATAAAGCTGATAAATTAGTTCCTGAAGGAGTAGAAGGTAGGGTCGCATATAAGGGATCACTTGCAGAAGTTGTCTATCAATTAGTAGGCGGCTTAAGAGCAGGAATGGGATATGTTGGAGCAAAAGATATTACATCTCTTCAAGAAAATACACAATATGTAAAGATAACTAACGCTTCACTAATAGAATCACATCCACACGATATAACAATAACCAAGGAATCACCTAACTACACAAGCAGGTTAGAATAAAATAAAATTTTAAAGGGATAACATTTTGTTATCCCTTTCTTTTAAGGGGGATAAAATGCACGAGACAATATATGTAGTAGATTTTGGAGGACAATATAACCAGTTAATAGCTAGAAGAGTTAGGGAGCAAGGCGTATATTCTGAAGTAATCTCATATAAAAGATTAGAAGAAAAAATAAATGAGAAAAAACCAATAGGACTTATATTTACAGGCGGTCCAAATAGCGTCTATGAAGAATCTTCACCAAAGATAGATAAGAAAATTATTGAAAATCTAAAAGTACCTGTCTTAGGACTATGCTATGGCATGCAGCTTTTAACATATTTATTTGGTGGAAAAGTAGAAAAAACAAATCATAAAGAATTTGGAAAAGTTGAAATAAAAAATATAAAAGATTCAAAACTACTTGAAAATGTAAAGAAAAGTTCAATAGTTTGGATGAGCCATCAAGATATGGCAACAAAGCTTGGAGAAGGATTCTATGCCTTGCAAGAAACAGAAAACTGCAAATATGCAGCCATAGAAAATGAAGAAAAGAAAATATATGGACTTCAATATCATGCAGAAGTTAACCACACAGAAGAAGGCAAAAAAATCTTTAAAAACTTCCTATATAACATTTGCGGAGCAAAAGGCGATTGGACAATAGAAAATATATTAGAAGAAAGCATAAAAAAAGTAAAAGATAAAGTTGGAGACAAAAAAGTTTTACTGGCTCTATCTGGAGGAGTAGACTCTTCAGTTTTAGCAGGACTTTTATCTAAAGCAGTAGGAAAAAATCTAACAGCAGTATTTGTAGATACAGGTCTTATGAGAAAAAATGAGGGAGACGAAGTAGAAAGTGCCTTCAAAGGATGGGACTTAAACTTTGTTAGAGTTAACGCAAAAAATAGATTTTTAGAAAAATTAAAAGGTGTTTCAGATCCAGAAAAGAAAAGAAAAATAATAGGCGAAGAATTTATAAGAGTTTTTGAAGATGAATCAAAAAAAATAGGAAAAGTAGATTTTTTAGCACAAGGAACAATCTATCCAGATATAATAGAATCTGGACTTGGTGATTCAGCAGTAATAAAGTCTCATCACAACGTAGGCGGTCTTCCAGATGTTGTTGACTTCGAAGACCTTATAGAGCCGCTAAGAGAACTATTTAAAGATGAAGTTAGAAAACTTGGAAGAGAACTTAAAATAGAAGACTATTTAGTAAATCGTCAACCATTTCCTGGTCCAGGCCTTGCAATTAGAATAATTGGAGAAATAACAGAAGAAAAATTAAATATTCTACAAGAAGCTGACTTTGTATATAGAGATGAAATTAGAAAAGCAGGATTAGATAAAACAATTAGCCAATACTTTGCAGTTCTAACAAACAATAGGTCAGTTGGAGTAATGGGTGATTTTAGAACCTACGACTATACACTTGCCCTAAGAGCAGTAGAAACAACAGACTTTATGACAGCAGACTTTTCAAAAATTCCATACGAAATACTGGAAAAAATATCCAGTAGAATAATATCAGAAGTAAAAGGAATAAATAGAATAGTCTATGATATAACAACAAAACCACCAGCTACAATTGAATGGGAATAGTAGCAAAATTTTCTAAAATGGCTTAATTACAAGCTATAAAGAGAATGAAAAATGGCTATTGGTACTCAAATGGTACTGGAAGTAAAAAAGAATAAATTAAATAATAGTTCCAAGTGGTTTACATTTGGACAAAAAATTGAGACTTTGAATTAGTTTGTGTATAGAAACTCCTCCTGATTAGATAATAATAATCAGGAGGAATTTTTATGGCAAGAAAAAGACCAGAGAGAAGACTAAACAAAATATTAAAAATGTATAATAAACCAACACCATAAATAAAATTTATCATCACAAAAAATGGAAAGCGTACTTGACATTTATTCAAAAAACAATTACAATATATGTAAAGTTAACTTGTCATTTGATGGGAGGTAATTAAATGTGAAAAATAGACTTGAAGAAATTAGAAAAAGTCGAGGAATTACTCAAGAGGAACTGGCAAATATCCTTGAAGTGTCGAGGCAGACAATCGGTTCACTAGAGAATGGAAGGTATAACCCTTCAATTATTTTAGCTTTTAAAATTGCTAAATTTTTTAATTTGACTATTGAAGACATTTTTATTTATGAGGAGGAAGAAAATGAATAGAAGCAAAAGCATCTTAAAAGATTGGATTTTAGTATTTTTTGGAGTAGCACTGGTTTTAACGGGATTCTATCTTCACAAAAGAATTGATAGTGTAAATAAGACAGTCCTCGCTATTCCGTATTTATTTATCGGTATTGGATGTGGAGTTTTCGGACATTTCATGGGAAATATAATTAAATATTTCTCTACAAAAAATAACAAAGAGTTAATCAGACAGCTTGAAATTGATAAGAAGGACGAAAGAAACGTATTGATTGCAGAAAAATCAAAGGCAAAGGCCTACGACTTAATGACCTATCTCTTTGCAGCCATGCTTATTATGTTTTCATTGATGGGTGTTGATAAGTTACAAATAATAATACTAGTTGCAATCTATCTTTCTATACAAATATATGCAGTCTTTTGGCGTTCTAAATTTGAAAAAGAAATGTAAAAAAATTAGACCGTAGTTTCAAGCTGCGGTCTTTTTTGCATACATATTTTATATAACTTAGCAAACAAATAAATAAAGCGACAATAAAATGTCGGTTTGAGCGTCGGTTTGAATAAGATTTATCAAAAAGAAAATAAGCATTTTGCAAAAATGATAAGGCACTGTTTAAGTTTATAGATAAGTGGGAATTTTATATAGTGTATGTGGCTTGACCTGTCCGTTGGGGACCGTGTTATCCTTTAATCAAAGGGGGTAGATAACCATATTAAGAAGTGAAATTCAAAAAGAAACTGGTCTAACTAGGAAGGCAATAGAGTATTATGAGGATAAAGGACTTATCCATCCTCAGAAATCTGAGAATGGTTATAGAGACTATAGTATAAAGGATTTAGAAATTCTTAAAAAGGTATCTATATTTAGAAAGTTGGGAATGAGTATCTCAGATATTTATCAGTGTATATCGTCAGGTGGTGATACTCTGTCTTCTGTTTTAAGGGAAAAACAACATCAATTGGACCTTTATGAAAAAAGGAAAGTAATACTAGAAATGAGTGTTAAAGGTGAAAGCGATGAACTAATCAATGAGAAAGTTTCACTACTTGAGATCAAAGAAAATATCTACGAAAAACTAGAAATTGCCTTTCCAGGATATTTTGGACAATTGTTATTTGCTGCCTATCAACCATTTTTGGATACACCATTAGAAAATGATGGTAAGAATTCATTTTACAAATATATAGCTTATCTTGATAGGCTTCCTTTGTTTGAATTAACTGAAGAAGAGAAAAAATACATTGAGAAGATTAGTTCACCCTTTGATATGAAAACCTTAAAGGATATAAATCAGGCTAAACTCGATGCTATAGAGAGTTTTGAAAAGTGGATGAAAGATAATGAGGATGTAATTTCTCAATATGAAAGCTATAAAAATAGTGAAGAGTATCAAAATAGCATAATGAAACAGATCTAGGAAAAGCTTAAAAACTTTCTAAGTAAAATTATTATCGTGTTTTGTCCGGTACTGGTACTGGGACGGGACTAAAAATCTTAATATTACGGGGTGATTTTCAAGGATTCCAAAGTCCAACTAAAACGAAGTGCATATGAGTTCGAAAACTAAGGTAAGTAACTGAAAGTTTCTGAGATTATATAGCAAGAGATCTTGTAAAGATTTTAAGCATGTAAACTAGGGCGATTAGCAGACTAGCTATAAAGCTAAGTCTGGTTTTTTATCTTATTATTTTGTCTTTCTTTTTTGCTTTTTAAATTTTTTTGATATATATTGAAACGAATAGGAGGCAGGAATGAAAGATTTTTGGGCATATGATAAAGATGATATTTTAAAAGAGTTAAATACAAGTGAAGCTGGATTATCAAGTAAAGAAGCTTGTGATAGGATTGGAAATTATGGTAAAAACGTTTTTGCGGAAAAGAAATCTAGCTCTAATTTTATGATTTTTTTATCGCAATTTAAAAGTCCAATAACTATGATCCTTATATTTGCCGCAGTTCTATCTATATTTTTGAAGGATTATTCTGATGGTGTTATCATTTTGATTATAATTTTTATTTCTTCATTTTTAAGCTATCTTCATGAAAGTAAGGCAAAGGATGCTGTAAAAAAGCTCCTTTCATCAGTAAGTGTAACATCTGCTGTTTTAAGAGATGGCTCTTTCAAAGAATTGGATAATGCAAATTTGACCATTGGTGATATCATTAGCGTAAAAACAGGCGACATGATACCTGCTGATTGTTTGCTTCTTGAAGGTAATTCACTTACGAGCGATGAGTCAAGCCTAACGGGCGAGACCTTCCCTGTTGAAAAGCTAGTTGGGAAAGTTCCTGCCAAGACTTCTCTTTCTGAAAGGAAAAATTGCCTTTAATTGGGAACCCATATTATTAGCGGATCAGGAAGGGCTATTGTTGTTAATTTAGCGAAGGATTCTGAGTTTGGCAAAATCACTTCATCTCTTAGCCAAAAGGATGCTGATACAGATTTTGAAAAAGGCATTAAGAATTTTGGAAACTTAATTTTACGTGTTACAACTATTTTAATCGGTTTAATATTTATTTTTAATATTATTTTAAATAAATCTTTCTTAGACTCATTTATGTTTGCCTTGGCTTTATCTGTTGGCTTAACCCCACAGATGTTGCCTGCTATAATAAGTGTGAATTTGTCACAAGGGGCTAAAAGAATGTCTGAAGAAGGGGTAATTGTAAAAAAATTAAATGCTATAGAAAATTTCGGCTCCATGACGATTATGTGTTCTGATAAAACTGGAACGATAACAAAAGGAAAGGTCAAGCTAGATAAGGCATTAGATTTTAATGGAGAAGAATCTGATTCTTTAGAAAAATTTGCGGCTATTAATTCATATTTTCAAGAAGGCTATAAAAATCCAATTGATGAAGAGATTTTAAGTTCAAATAAGGTCGATTTTTCATCTTATAAAAAGCTTTTTGAAATTCCCTACTCCTTTGAAAATAAACTTTTAAGTATAATAGTAAAGGCAGGATCTGATTTTTCAAATAAAAATTTGATGGTAACAAAAGGGCCCTTCGAAAACATTGTAAAAATAAATAATTCTTATCAAAAATCCGATGGCTCTATTGGAAACATTAATGAAATTAAAAGTCATATATTTGATTTATTTGATGAGTTTTCAAGCAAGGGCTACAGAGTCTTGGGCCTTTCTTATAAAGAATTAAGTGATGATTGTAACTTACAAAAACAAAAGGCGGAAGGCATGATTTTTAAGGGATTCTTGCTATTTATCGATCCATTAAAAGAAGATATAAAAGATGTAATTGAGCAAATGAATACCCTAGGGGTATCTTTAAAAATGATAACGGGGGACAATAAAGAAATTGCCAAAAATATTGGAGGACAAATTGGCCTTAATCCAGACAAAATTCTCCTTGGCGAAGATTTAAGCTCATATTCTATAAGTCAACTAAACATAAAAGTTCTAGACATTGATATTTTTGCTGAAATAAGTCCAAATCAAAAGGAAAAAATAATCAGAGCCTACAAAGAAGCAGACAAGATAGTGGGCTATATGGGTGATGGTATAAATGATGCGCCAGCCATAAAACAAGCTGATGTTGAAATATCAGTCGACACAGCGGCTGATACGGCGAAAGATGCAGCATCCATTGTTCTTTTACAAAATAGTTTAGAAGTTTTATTATATGGAATAAAAGAAGGCAGAAGGTCCTTTATTAACACTTTGAAATATATATTCGTTGCAACGAGTGCCAACTTTGGAAATATGTTTTCAATGGCTGGGGCAAGTCTATTCCTAAAATTTTTGCCACTTTTGCCAAAACAAATTCTACTAACAAATTTATTTACAGACTTTCCATCCTTGCAAATTGCATCAGACTCAGTAGACGATGATTGGTTAAAAAGTCCTGTAAAATGGGATATGAAATTCATCAAAAAATTTATGATTGTATTTGGAATAATATCTTCCCTTTTTGACTATCTAACATTTTTTATAATGATGATTTTCTTTAAGGCCGATGAAAAACTCTTTCAAACCGCCTGGATGTTAGAATCCGTAATCTCTGCAATGGTTGTAATGCTAATAGTAAGAACTGCAAGACCAGTATTTAAAAGCAAGGCGAGTAAGAAGCTTATAGTATCCATAATAGCCGTAAGTATATGCTTAATTGCAATAATTTACAGCCCTATCAACAGCTACTTAGGCTTAATTGCATTACCTATCAAGGTACTAATCGCTATGCTTTCTATATCCCTAATCTACGCTTCAGTCGTAGAAATAATGAGATTCTATAAACATAACTCCTTCTCCAGAAAGACTACTAACTAGGCTAATAAAAGTAAATACAAGAGAAAGATAAAATCAGACCGTAAGCTAAGACTTGCGGTCTTTTTTGGCTTGAGGAAATAATTATTTACAATAGCGACTAAGGCAAAATCAATACTTAATAACTATTAGTTAGAAAATTCAACTGTAAACTTAAAATTGACAGTTCAAAAGGAATGTGGAAGAAAATTATAAAGAAGGATTAAGGACAGAGCTTAATCCACAGAATCTTCTTTAACTACAATTCTAAAAAATCTAAATTATGACAAGCAAAATGAGGGGTAAAATGAGGGTAAAAATGACGGTAAAAATGACGGTAAAAAGTTAAAGACAACAGACAGACGACATAAGAACTATTGAATTACCTCATATATTATTGGTATCTGTAAGTACGATTGAAAGAGATTCAAAAGTTCTTAAAATTGAAAAAACAATCGACTATAATGGCAGCGTTAAAGATGGATATTGGAAAGTAAACAAATAAAGTTAATAAGAAATCAAATTCTCCCGGAAATAATACAATATTCGGGAGAATTACTTTACTGGTGTTGGCGAATAGGTAAGTCTGTTCTGCATATCACTTTTTTATTGCTTTAATAAATTAATCCCCTTAAAATATAGATTGATCTTCTTATCCATGCACAAATGATAATTATTATCAAAAAATAATTGACAAAAATAAATGAAGGAGCTACAATATAAATAGTTAGGTACGCCTAACTTTTATAGAAATATTAATTCATTGGAGGAAATATGAAATTTAAAAAGATACTTATTATGCTAGCGGTACTTATTTTTGCTAGTTCCTGTTCAAAAAATGATAATAAAGATGCTTTAGATATTAGAAATCAATCAAAGGAGAAGAAAGTTGTTACCGTTACAACTTCATTTTTATATGATATGGTATATAACCTAGTTGGGGATAAGGTTGATAGGGAACTTATAATTCCTGCTGGCGAGGACCCACACCTTTATACTGCAAAGCCACAAGATTTGGAAAAGATTAAGAAGGCTGACCTTCTTTTATATCATGGTTTACATTTTGAGGGAAAGATGGTTGATGTTTTAGAAAAGAGAGGCTCTGCAGTAGCTAGAAGCTTTAAAAAGGAAGATGTTGGGGAGATGGAGCAAGATGGAGAAGTTGTAGTTGATCCACATTTTTGGTTTAATATAAATCTTTATAAGGAAGCAACAAGAAATGCTGCAGAAGATTTAGAAAAACTTCTTCCTGAGGAAAAAGAGAACATTGAAAAAAACTTAAAAGACTATCTAGCTAAGCTTGATGACCTAGATAAAGAAAATAAAGAAAAAATAAATTCAATTCCAGAATCTAGTAGGTACCTAATTACCCCACATGATGCTTTTAATTATTTTTCTAGGGCCTATAACATACCAGTTAAGGCACCCCAAGGAGTTTCAACTGATAGTGAAGTTGCGAACAAAGATATAGAAGATACTGTAAACTTTATTGTAAAAAATAAAATTAAAGCTATTTTTGCAGAATCAACTACTGATCCAATGAGGATGGAAAAGTTAAAGGAAGCTGTTAATGCTAAAGGAATTGATGTTGAAGTTGTATCAGGCCAAGGCAAGGAATTATTTTCTGATTCTCTAGCACCAGAAGGTCAAGCAGGCGACTCTTATATAGATATGTACAAACACAACGTCGATTTAATTGTGGAAAACTTGAAATAGGTGGCTTATGAAAGATGTAATTATTAAAGTAGAGGACATGACAATTGCATATGCATATAAGCCTGTTCTTTGGGATAATGATATTGAAATAGTCAATAATTCAATTACAGCAATAATTGGCCCTAATGGAGCTGGAAAGTCAACCTTGATAAAGGGAATTTTAAATTTACAAAAAAAATTATCAGGGTCAGTGGTTATCATGGGAAAGTCCTTTGGAGAGGTCAAGAAAAAAATTGCCTATATACCCCAAACAGCATCTGTAAATTGGGATTTTCCAACAACAGTTTTAGATGTTGTGCTTATGGGTAGGTATGTCCATCTTGGTTGGCTCAAAAGACCGAGTAAGAATGATTATGATCTTGCAAGATCCGCCCTTAAAAAAATTGGTATGCACGATTTTGAAGACAGACAAATTTCAGAATTATCAGGCGGCCAAAGGCAAAGAGTGTTTATAGCAAGAGCTATTGCCCAAGATGCTGATATATATTTCATGGATGAGCCACTGGCTGGTGTTGATAAGGTGACAGAAAAAGTTATATTTGACTTTATGAAGGATTCTCAAATGAAGGGAAAGACATCCATAGTTGTTCATCACGATTTAAACACTATAGAAAAATACTTCGATCATATCATAATTTTAAATAAAAAAGTAATAGCTCAAGGTAAAGTCTCTGAAGTTTTTACAAAAGAAAATGTTGACAAGGCCTTTGTGAGGTAAGGATATGGATATTTTAAGAAATTATTCATTTATAATAGTAGCTTTAGGCACAATAATTCTAGCCATGGCTACTGGTATAATTGGTTCAATAAGCGTTTTAAAGGGGAAGTCTTTAATAGGTGATGCTATAGGTCATAGTACCTATCCTGGCATTGTCATTGCCTTTATGCTATCAATGGAAAAATCCCCAATCATACTTTTGTTTGGGGCTGCCTTTGCAGGTGCTATATCATTTTTCTTAATTGATATTATTTCAAACAACTCAAAAATAGACCTTGATGCTACTTTAGCCATCGTATTATCAAGCTTTTTTGGACTAGGCATGGTTTTAAAAAGTTTTATCCAAGGCAATCCTGACTATGCTGGAGTTTCCCAATCTGGTCTTAAAAACTATATTTTTGGCCAGGCTTCTTACATTATGAAAAACGATGTAAAGATAATATTTATAGTATCAATTTTTTCAATCTTAATGCTTATAGCCTTTTATAAGGAAATAAAAGTCTATGTATTTGATGAAGTTTATGCAAAAACAATTGGAATAAATCCAGGGTTGATGAATACTGTGATTTTAATTGCGACTATGCTTTTGATTATAACAGGACTTAAACTTGTTGGAGCAATATTGATTTCATCTATGCTTATAGTTCCTGCAATTACGGCCCTACAGTGGACAGATAGGTTTCATATTATGTTAATAATTGCAGGAGTATCTGGTGGAATTTCTGCATGTATAGGTACCTATATTTCCACAGCCTATGACGGTATGAGTACTGGATCTACAATTATTCTGATAATGAGCTTTATATCTTTATTATCAATGCTAGTTGGTCCAAGGGGGATGAGAAAAATGATTGTGAGGAAAAAATATGATTGATTTTCTAAGATACTCATTTATATCGAATTACCAAACCTTATTAGTGCTCTTAGTCACAGCTATAGCTTGCAGTCTTATTGGAGTTTTCTTGGTACTAAGGAGTCTATCAATGTTAGCTGATGCTATAAGCCACTCAATACTTCTTGGTATTGTAATTGCTTATTTTATCGTAAAGGATATTAGCTCAGTTTACCTAGTTTTTGGGGCGGCACTTTTTGGAATAATAACAGTATTTTCTATAGAATCTTTATCGAAGACAAAACTTGTAAAAAATGATGATGCTGTGGGTATTGTTTTTCCAATGTTTTTCGCCTTGGCAGTTATACTTATAACAAAGTATGCGAGAAATGTCCACCTTGATGTGGACGTCGTCCTCATGGGAGAGGTTATAATGGCACCTCTAAATACTATGAATTTCTTTGGTTATGAAATTCCAAAATCCCTTTTTGAAATGTCTGTGATAGGGATATTAAATTTAGCCTTTATTATAGTTTTCTTTAAAGAGCTAAAACTAACAACCTTTGATACAGAATTTGCAAAAATTGCAGGATTTTCAGAAGTACTTTTATTCTACGCCCTAATGACCCTTACTTCATTTACAACGGTGGTCGCCTTTGAGGCTGTGGGAGCTATTTTAGTAATATCATTTCTAATAGCACCTGCCGCAAGTGCATACTTGATAAGCAAAAATCTAAGGGTCATGATCCTAATATCAGTCCTTTACTCAATAATAAATTCTGTTTTAGGATTTTTATTAGCCATGTATTTCAACCTATCCATGTCTGGAATGTCAGCAACCATGGCAGGGATTACTTTTCTTCTTACATTTTTATTTAACAAAAATGGATTTTTGATGAAAATATTAAGGCGTAAGAAAAATCATGTGGAATTTAAAAAGGATACATTTGTGATTCACGTTGGCAACCACCAAGAAAGAGCAAATGCAAGTGATGAGTTAGGACTTACAACAATCGCTAAGCATCTATCATGGCGAAAAAGAAGATATAGAAAAATATAGTAAAATTTTGATATCAGAAAAAAAGATAAAAGTTGAAGGAGACATTTATAAACTAACTGAAAAGGGTAGAATATTATATATAAATTTGTTAAAAGATTACGCACTATGAGGTAAACTATGAATTCTATCAGGCAAGATTACATCCAAGCCATATACAGGCTTTCAAAAGATAAGGGATATACAAATAATATAAGCATATCTGATTATTTTTCAATAAGCAGGCCATCTGTTAGTGAAATGATTAAAAAACTAGTAAAAGATGGCTTAGTAATCCAAGATAAAAACAAGATATATCTAAGTGACCTAGGAGATAGGGATGCTAAGGAAGTTTTATCAAAACACAGAATATGGGAATTTTTCCTTGTTAATGTCTTAGGTCTTGATGGGGAAGTTGTCCATGACCAATCAGATTTATTAGAGCATGTCACAAGTGATGAAATGTTTCTTGCTTTAAATAAGTTTCTAGACTACCCTAAAAAATCTCCCAAGGGAAAAAGAATCTACACAAACGAGAATAAATAAAAATGTTAGAGGCAAGTTAAAATTTATGTATATAAACCTCCTGATTAGGTAAAGAGAGACTAATCAGGAGGAATTTTTATGCCAAGTAAAAAAACAGAAACAAGAAGAAGCAAAAAAGACCACAAGCTATGACTTGTGGTCTTTTTTGCCTTGATGAAATAATCAAGTAAAAGCTACCTAGAAAAGTCGATAGATTTTACTATATGATATAATATAAATATGATAATCCCGTATTAAATTGTTTGGGATAAATATGATAAGTTGATTAGTTTAGAACAAACATAAAAAGCTATTCTTTAAGGTATATATGTTGATTCCTGGGGGAATAACAAAGTAAAAAGTATAATTTTAGAAATTATTTAAAGATTTGTTCAGTTCTTGGATGCGTAAATTAAGATGGTATGGAGGCTGTAAGCTAGTATATGAAATTTTTAGATGAATTAAAAAATGTTTTGAGCGCAGATGAAAGATTTGTTGGAGAAAAGAATCAGATAATAAAACAAAAGTAGGAGATGCTGCAAGAAGTAATGACGAAAATTTATTGAAAGCACTTCTCGGTAACAAATTGTAGAAAGATGTTTTCTTTACAAAAGTTGATGATATATATGTTTTTGATAAAAATAAATTTGTTTGGATCCTAGAATCAAAAGAATTTCTTCCGGATTCATATACTATGTATAAAAACAAGATAGGACTTGTAGACTCTAACAATAATCTAATTAGTCAAAAACAAGATGTTTCCTTGGTATGGCCTTATAAAGACTGCGTCCTTGAAGGTGGACAAACCAAAGAAGACCAAAAAAGAGATGAAATTTTTTATAATGAAACCTTAGCCCCAGACCAGGTAAATAGACTTCTAGCTCCAAAAGTTTTAGGAAATGCTAAGAGATATACTAAAGACGGACTAGAAGAAAATATAAAATTTAGAGAAGATGATAATTTAATTATAAAAGGAAATAATTTGATTGCTTTGACTTCTTTATTAGAAAGATATGAGGGTCAAGTTAAATGTATTTATATAGATCCACCTTATAATACAGGTAGTGATAGTTTTTGTTATAATGACTCTTTTAATCACTCATCCTGGCTTACTTTTATGAAAAATAGATTAGAAATATCTAAAAAATTATTAAGTAATAGTGGATCAATATTTATACAAATAGATTCATTTGAACAAGCATATTTAAAAATTATTATGGATGAGATTTTTGGGAGAGAGAACTTTAGAAATGCGATTACTTGGAAGCGAAAGGGTGGTAGTGCTAATCCATCTAATCAATTAAATAATGTGACCGAATGGATTTTATGGTACTCAAAAGATGTTTATGAAATGGAATATAGTCCTGTGTTTACCTTAGATGATGAAAATACACAAAAATATATTAAAGAAAGATTTACTTTTGTAGATGAATATGGAAGAAAATATATGAAGTCTCCTATTCAGAGTCCAAACTACCGAGAAAATTTAATTTATGATTACAAAGGATACAAAACACCTAAGAAAGGATATTCTGTATCAAAAGAAGTGATGCAACAATGGGATAAAGAAGGAAGATTAGCATTTCCAAATTCAAAGGATAAAAATATTAACCGAAAAATATTTTTAGATGAATATAAAGGCCAGCCTGTAAATTCTCTATGGTCAGATATTTTTGCGATTAATCCTATGTCATCAGAACGTATAGAATTTGGTGCTGGACAAAAACCTGAAGCTTTAATTAAGCGTATCCTATCTATGGTAACTAACGAGGGCGACATTGTATTGGATTATTGTCTTGGCTCGGGGTCTTCGTGTTCTGTAGCTCAAAAAATAAAACGACGTTATATTGGTGTTGAGCAAATGGATTATATAAATACGGTTTCAGTTCCTAGACTTGAAAAAGTAATTGAAGGTGAACAAGGTGGAATTTCTAAATCAGTAAACTGGCAAGGTGGGGGATCTTTTGTTTATTGTGAACTTTTAGATGATAATGAAAGTCTAGTCAATTAACTAGAGAAAGCGGAAAATACTGAGCAAGTTAAAATTGTTTTGAATAAGGCCATTGATAATGGAAAATTAATTCCTTCTGTACTTCCTAGGGATTTAAAAGAAAATGAAGATGATTTTGATAAGCTAAGTCTTGATGAGCAAAAAAACCTAGTGATGGAGCTTTTAAATAAAAATCAGCTTTATGTAAATTTATCAGATATAGGTGATGAAGAATATAAGGTGAGTGAGGCTGATAAGGTATTTACAAGAAGCTTCTATGGCAAGGAGTGATATTATGGCTGACCAATATTTGTACCAAGAGTTAGATGTTATTAAAAAAATAGGAGCTTTAAAAGAATTGCCTTCCTATATAGAGTCAAACTTAAATCCCAATATAATTTTGCGTGATTACCAAGAAGATGCTTTTAGATATTTTATAAGCTATGTTGAAAGTGATTTGATTAAAAATAAACAAATCCATACCTTTTTCATATGGCAACTGGGTCTGGTAAGACTGTTATCATGACAGGACTTATTCTATATTTATATACCAAGGGTTATAGAAAATTCTTATTTTTTGTAAATCAGAATAATATTATAGAAAAAACTAAAGAAAATTTTCTCAATCAATCTTCTATTAAATATCTTTTTGCTGATAGTATTGAACTTATGGGAGAACAAGTTCAAGTAAAAGAAGTAAACAATTTTGCCTTTTATGATAAAAATGCTATAAACATTTGTTTTACTTCCACGCAAAAACTTCACATGGACATTAATATTATTAAGGAGAATTCTCCTACCATTGAGGATTTTGAGGATGATAAAATTGTCTTAATATCTGATGAATCCCACCATATAAATACTGTGACCAAGGGTCTAACAAAAACTGAAAAAACAAACCTAGAAGAAAATGCCAAAAGCTGGGAATACACAATTGAAAAAATATTTAGAGCAAATAGAGATAATGCCTTGTTAGAATTTACAGCAACTGCTGACTTGAAAGACCCTAATGTTGAGAAGAAATATTTGGATAAAATTGTATATGATTACACCTTATCTAAATTTAGAGAAAGTGGATATACTAAAGATTTTAATAATATGCAAGGTGATTATGACAGGTGGACAAGAACGCTGCTATCGCTTGTAATAAGTGAATATAGGAGACATTTGTTTGGAGACAATGGCCAAAATATAAAACCTGTTGTTTTATTAAAGTCAAAAACTATTAAAGAGTCAAAAGCATTTTATGATGGTTTTACCAAAAATTGAATAATCTCAAGGCTGATGAAATTCTAAAATATAAGGATTCTGATAATGAATACCTTAGAAATTCTATAGATTATTTTCTAAATAAAGACCCAAGTCTAAATGCTCTTGTATCTGATATAAAATTAGGATTTGCAACTGAAAACTCTATAATATTAAATTCTAAGAGTGAATCTGAAAAAAAGGAAAAACAGGTTGCCGTAAACTCTCTTTAAGTAAAAGATAATCCATATAGAATAATCTTCACAGTTGATATGCTAAATGAGGGTTGGGATGTATTAAATCTTTTTGATATTGTAAGGTTGTATGAAACAAGAGATGGAAAAAATGGGAAGCCTGGGAAAACAACTATCAGTGAAGCTCAACTAATAGGACGTGGAGCTAGGTATTGTCCATTTAAAATTGAAGATGATCAGCCAAGAAATAAGCGTAAATATGATTATGATGTAACAAATGAAAATAGAATATTAGAAACTCTTTTATATCATTCAATGCAAGATTCAAGATATATTAGTGAATTAAGATATGAATTAAAACAAACAGGTTTATTGGCCGATGCTCCAATGGAAATAAACTATATTTTAAAAGATGAATTTAAACAAAGTGATTTTTTTAGAGAAGCCTATGTATTTTCAAATAGAAAAGTTGAGAAGTCAAAAAAGTCAGTTATGGGAATAGACAAAAAAATGCGAAATGGATTTTACCAATATAAGGTATCAAGTGGTAGTTCATTTATATATGGATTATTTGATGAAGAAAAAAATCAATACTAATAGTTTTATAAATACTTCCCGATATAAATTTAAGAAAATACCACTAAATATCACAGAAGCAGCGATGGCAAACTTTGAAATACTTAAATTTAATACACTAAAATCATATTTTCCTAACTTAAAATCCAAAAGAGAGTTTTTACATTCAGATAATTGTTTAGGAAATATAACTCTACAAATAGAAAGCCCTTATGAAAAACTTCAAGCTAAAGGTCTATATAATGGAACTATGAAAATATTAAAAGAAATAGCATCATATATACAAAAGATAGAGACTGAGTATGAAGGAACTAAAGAGTTCTATGCTAAGAGAATCCACGAGGTATTAAAAGATAAAAAAACATATATAGATAATACACATGGAGATGGAGTAGGAGTGTCTCAAGCTATGATAGTTAGTGAAGATAGCATGGATTTAGCCTTTGAACCATGGTATGTCTATAATGATAACTATGGAACAGGTGAAGAAAAAGCTTTTGTAAAATATTTTAAAGGGATATTTAAGGATTTAAGAAGTAAATATGATGAAATATATTTTGTAAGAAATGAGAGGATTCCGGCCTTGGCTATTTATGAATTTGATACAGGTGAAAGATTTGAGCCAGACTTCTTATTGTTCTTACAAAAGAAAGGCACAGATGGATATTTGCAAGAACAAATTTACATTGAGCCTAAAGGGAGCCATTTATTAGGAAAAGATAAATGGAAAGAAAATTTCCTACTAAAAATTGAAGAGCAAGGGATACCAACAAAAACTTATGTAGATGATAATAAGTATAGGATTATAGGGCTTCCATTCTTTAATAGGGAATATAAGATGGAAGAATTTGATATAAATTTGAAGTTTGAGACGGGAAGTGAAAAATGATTAACGAAATTTGTATAAAGTCTTTTACTCCTTATAATGAATTGGGAGCTAGTATAAGTAATTGTAAAAAAGTAAACTTTATTTATGGAGCTAATGGTAGTGGAAAGACTACCATTATTGAGTATTTAAGGACCTATGAAATATATTCAGATAGATATAAATTTTGTCAGATAAAGTGGGAATCTAGTAATAAAACCCCGATATATGTCTACAATCGTCAATTTCGACAAAATAATTTTAAAAATGAAGTAGGAATTCGGTGTATTTACATTAGGAGAAGACTCAATCGAAGATATAGAAGCTATTAAAAAACTTAAAGAGGATTTAAGAAAAAAAGAAGAAAAATATAATAAGACTAAAGAATCCATTGAAAAGAAAAATTATGAAAAAGAAGAATTAGAAAAAAAATATAAGGAAGACGCATGGAAACAAATTCTTAAACGTAATGAAAATGATTTCAGTAATGCTTTTGAAGGCTTTAGAGGAAATAAAAATAAATTTATCGAAGAATTACAAAGGCGTATCAAAAATCATAAAGGAGAATTAAATGAAAGGAAAAATCTGATAGATAGATCTTCTGTGCTATTCAAAAGAAAGCCAGTTAGTGTTGAAAATTTGTATGAAATACCAGAGTATTTATTAAAAAATGTCAAAAAAATAAGTGAAGATTCAATTTGGAATCAAGTTATTTTTGGTAGTGATGATGTAGAGATAGCTAAGCTGATTAAAAAATGGATAATTCATCTTGGGTTCACAAAGGTATGGAATACATTGAAGAAAACAGCTCTGTGTGTCCTTTTTGCCAACATAATACGATAGATGAGATTTTTAGAAACAAATTAAATGATTTCTTTAACAATGAGTATATAGAAAAATTAGACTATATGAAATTGAAGAAGAAAGAGTTATTTAATGAAGTATATTCAATATTAGATGGACTCCGTAATAATTTGGAAATGCAGGAATCTTGCAATATTGCTGAATTAAATATTAGTACATATAATGCACTAATAGGTAAAATAGAAGCACAATTAGAAAGTGTTAATAATAAAATAGAAAAGAAGATTAAGGCTCCAGAAAATAAAATTTTTTTTTGAACTAGTAGAATCATTTAATGAGATTAATGATTTATTATTTAGTTATAATGATAAGATTAAGAAGAATAATAATTTAGTTAATGAATATAATAATGAATATAAAAAACTAGTGGATGATGTTTGGTGTTATTGCATCTATGATTCAGCAAATTTGATAAAACTATATGAGAAAAATATGAATTCAATCAATAAAGCTTTAAAAGGTATGAAAAAAAACAAGTGAATAATTTTGATGAAATTGAGAAAATTAAAAAAGAAATAAGTGATAAGTCAAATAATTTAACAAGTGTACAACCTGCAGTAGATCAAATAAATAAAACTTTATTAGCTATGGATTTACGAATTTTAAAATTGAACCATACTCTGAAGTTAAAGGAGAACAATTAAATAAGTATCGTATAATTAGAAATGATGGGACAGATGCTAATCACACTTTGAGTGAAGGAGAATCGACTTTTATTACTTTTTTGTATTTTATGCAATTGACTAAAGAGTCTACGAATAAAGAATTTGTTAATAAAAAGAAAATAATTATTATGGACGATCCTATAAGTAGTTTAGATAGTAATATACTATATTTGGTTAGTGCTATGATCAAAGAATTAATAATTGAAATAAAAAATGGTGATTCTGATGTAGAACAATTATTTATATTCACTCATAATGTTTATTTTCATAAAGAAGCATCATTTATAAACGGAAGAACAATGGAAGATAGAGATGTTAATTTTTGGATTGTAAGAAAAAATAATGGTATATCAAAAATTCAAAGTTATGAAATGGTTAATCCGATTTCATCTACATATGAATTATTATGGAAAGAGCTTAGAGAGGACAAAAACATTTCAGCTGTTTCCATGCAAAACACTATGAGAAGAATTATTGAAAATTATTTTAAAATAATTGGTAAAAAGCGAGATGACTACATACTATCAAAGTTTAAAACTAAAGAAGAAAAAAATGTTTGTGAATCACTTTTGTATTGGATAAATGATGGTTCTCATACTATATATGATGATTTGAATATAGATATGAACTCCGATATAAGCGATATATTTAAAAGGATTTTTAGGGATATTTTTGATAAAACTGGTCATATTGAACACTATAATATGATGATGGGTATATCAGAATAGGTTAATTTAAAAAATATAATACTTTATCCTAAATGTTGTCATTTTTAGGACATTTAATTTAATTGGGATAATATAAAAAAATATTTATTGTTTAGTACCATATTATGGTGCGGAAGAAGAATTGGCAGACTGTGATGCTTAATTGTTAAAAAAATAATAAGCTTGATTCCTCTTTTATGGAACAAGAGCTCTATATAGAAGAAATCAATAAGCAATTTGTAGGTATAAATATAGTCAGATATACTATTATTGATTATAATAATGAAGATAAAAATGAAATTTATAATATTGACCAAGCTATTATATTTGACTTTGTAATGATGGAATTTATTATTTCACAAACTTCAATTTTCACACCTATGCCTAAAATGACATATTCCGAAGATGTTGAATTAGGTATAAAATCTATAGATGATGTGAGATATGACTATATAGACTATGATTCAGATGCTCGAGACAACTTAGGTAAATATAAGGTTCATTTTAAGTGAGAAATATTAGAATTATAAATACACAGATTAAAAAATAAACCGGTACTGGGACTGGGACAGTACTAAAAATTTTAAAATGTCCTATAATTAGATGAATTTAGTGATACTAGAAAAAATAGAATATAGTATTTTGAATGGTTTGGGATATATCGGACGTTTGGAAAAGAAGAATGGGAATAGTCCTAACGTCTAAGGGTGACCGATGCAAAAGGATTAATCTTTTAGGGACAGAGAAAATAATAAAAACTTGGAAAGGAGGTAATTCTCATGTCAAATACGAAAAAGAACAGGACAAACAGCCCTTTATGAGCGTTTAAGTCGTGATGATGAAATGCAAGGAGAAAGCAATTCCATCACCAATCAAAAACAGCTACTTGAGAGCTATGCCAAAAGAAACGGTTTTGTAAATATCTATAACTATACCGATGATGGAGTAAGTGGAACAACCTTTGATAGAGAGGGATTTCAAAAGATGATAAAAGCAGTAGAAGAAAACAAAGTATCTACTGTGATAGTAAAAGATATGAGTAGGTTTGGCAGAGATTATCTCAAAGTAGGCTTTTACACCGAAATACTTTTCAAAGAAAAGGGAGTAAGATTTATAGCCATCAATAACGGAATAGATAGTGAAAAACAAGCAGAAAGCGACTTAACCCATTTCTAAATATTATGAACGAATGGTATGCGAGAGATACCTCAAGAAAAATACAATCTATCTTCAGAGCAAGAATGGAAGAGGGTAAAAGAGTATCCCCAAGTGTGCCATACGGCTATTTTAGAAACCCTAAGAACAAACAGGAGCTACTTGTCGATAAAGAGAGTGCAAAGGTCGTAAAACGCATTTACCATCTTGTTATAGAGGGATATGGAGTAACACAGATAGCAGATATATTAACCAAAGATAAAGTCCTTATACCGTCAGCCTATGCAGAAATACATTACCCTGAAAATAATCATAGCTCAAAGAAAAGAGGAATTGAAGACCCGTATTTTTGGACACCGACCACAGTAGGTTATATCTTAGAAAAAAGAGAATATATGGGGCACACCGTACTTGGTAAAACAATATGTCTTGATTATAAAACCAAAAAGCGAAGAAAGGCGAAAGAAGATGAACTCATTATATTCAAAAACACCCATGAAGCCATCATTGATGAAGAAACATGGAACAATGCTCAACGATTAAGAAAAACAGTGAGAAGAAGTCCAAAGTATGGTACAACCTCACACCCGTTTACAGGACTTTTAATCTGTGCAGATTGTGGAGGAAAATTAAGTTACAGAGAGCCGGCAGAACATAAGGAAAAGAAATATGATAGTGATTACTCTTTTGTATGTCAACATTACCGACACAGAAAAGGCACTTGCAGTATGCACTACATCAATGTAAAAACAGTAAATGAAATTCTATTAAAATCAATCAAAGAAATCACAGACTTTGCCAAAGAAGAAAAGCAAGAATTTCTAAAAGTGATGAACAAATTATCCGATGAAAAAAGGGAAGAAAAGTATCAAGATGATAAAACGAAATTAGAAAAATTATCTTCAAGAAATGAAGAACTGACAACCCTTATTACAAAGCTATATGAAGACCATACACTTGGAAAAATTCCTGTAAAACACTTTGATAGATTATTTAATACCTATGATACAGAGCAACAAGACTTAGAAAAACAAATACAGTATTTTGAACAAGAAATTGAAAGCTATCATCAAAGAAAAGTTGACACCGATAAATTCTTAAAAATGATAGAGAAATATACAGATATTGAGGAACTCACAGTGCCGATGATAAACGAGTATATAGAAAAAGTTGTAGTCCATGAAGCAACAGGAGGAAGACAAGGAAAAAACAGAAAACAACAAATTGATGTTTGCTTTAACTTTATAGGGAACTGCCAAGTACCACAAAAATTGTATAATTAAGACAGTATTATTTTAGAAATTTCAAAAATAAAATTTTAAAATGTATTGACCTGTCCGTTGGGGGCAGTGCTATCTTTTAATTAAAGGAGGTGGCAAACCATGTTAAGAAATGAAATTCAAAACAAAACAGGTTTAACAAGAAAAGCAATTGAATATTATGAGGAGAAAGGACTTATAAATCCTCAAAAAACTGAAAACGGTTATAGAGATTATAGCGAGAATGATTTAGAGGTTTTAATTAAAGTATCTTTATTTAGAAAACTTGGAATTAGTGTAACTGAAATAAAAAATTATCTATCTAATGGTATTAGTTCATTATCTTCTGTTTTAAGAAGAAAGCAACATCAATTAGAAGTTGAAGAGAAAAGAAAAGAAGTCCTTGAACTTGTAGTAAAAGGTGAAAGTCAGGAACTTATAAATGAAAAAATTAAATTGATTGAAGCAGAAGAATCAATCTATGAAAGATTAGAGAGATTATTTCCCGGATATTTTGGACAGATGTTATTTGCAGCATATCAACCATTCTTAAATGAACCATTAGGAAAAGATGAGAAAGAAGCATTTGAAAAATATGTAAATTACTTAGACAATTTACCATCACCTCAGTTAAGTAAGGATGAGCAAGATTACATTGAAAAGATAAGTTCTACTTTTGATATGCAGACATTAAAAAAAGTCAATAAAGATAAAATTAACGCTATTGAAAATGTTGAAGAATGGCTAAAAGAAAATAATAATGCTATTTCTCAATATGAACAATATAAAAATAGCGAAGAATATCAAAACAGCTTAATGAAGCAAATTCAAGATAAGTTGAAAAACTTTATGAAAGACAACAAGTATTATGAAATAGCAATTCCTCTAATTAGAAAATTCAGTACGAGTTATGACGAATACTATGAGAAATTGCTTAAGGCAAATGAAATATATCTTGATATGAAAAAATAATAAAGTTGCTTAAAAATATTATCAAGAATGAAAACAGTAAATCAAAAAGGTTTACTGTTTTTTTCTTTGCTCAAAATTAGAAAGAAAGGAAAACAGAAAATGAAAAACATAGATGAAAAAATTTTAATGGCAGAAGAAGAGATTAAGCAGTTACAAAACAAAAGAAAAAAGCCCATCAGTCAGCAGAAACAGGAAGAAAGAAAAAAGAGAGATAAAAGGATATATGAAAAAGGAGCAGTTTTTGAAAGTATCTTTAACGAGAGTAGGGATTTTACCAAAGACGAATTTTATCAGCTAATCACATTTCCGAATATAAAAGAAATAGTCAATCAAAAAATCTTAAAAATAGTAGAAGAACGAGGACAAAGCGAAAATAAAATTACAGAAACACAAGAGGGAGTAATGGAAATAGAGGAATAGTCCCTTGTTTACAAGGGCGCACTTATACACCCTAAAGGGTGTGTGCGTTCTCCGAAGGCTCTTAGCAGAGGGCATATCAGCTAACGCTGATACAGGGGAGCTACACCCCCCTATGGAAATAAATTTCCTACCCCTTGTGTACTTACCAAAAGAAATCGGATAAAAAGCAATCCGATTTTTTTAGTAAGTCTTTATCATCGCCACCATATCAATATCGAAAATGGAAAGGAGGTTTTTGACTATGGCAATATATCATCTTAGTATAAAGATTATCTCAAGAGGAAAAAATAAAAGTGCAGTAGCAGCTTCAGCTTATCGTAGTGGCGAAAAAAGATAAAAAACGAATATGACGGAATAGTCCATGACTTTACAAGAAAAGGAGGAATAGCCTATACCGAAATTCTATTACCTCAAAATGCACCTGAAGAATTTGTAAATCGTTCTATTTTATGGAACAGTGTCGAGAAAATCGAAAAAAGTAAAAACTCACAGCTTGCAAGAGAAATAGAAATTGCATTGCCCAAAGAATTAGACAGGGAAAAACAGATTGAGCTTGTAAGAGAGTATGTAAAAGAAAATTTTGTAAAAGTCGGTATGTGTGCCGATATTGCTTTGCACGATAAAGGAGATGGAAACCCACACGCACATATCCTACTTACCATGCGACCGTTAAATGAAGATACAACATGGGGAGCAAAATCAAAAAAGGAATATATCCTTGATAAAAATGGCGAGAAAGTAAAACTCAAAAACGGAAATTACAAAACAAGAAAAATAGATACAGTAGATTGGAACGAACAAGACAAAGCAGAAGAGTGGAGAAAGTCGTGGGCAGACATTACAAACAAATATCTTGAAGAAAATAGCATACAAGAAAAAGTAGACCACCGCTCTTATCAAAGACAGGGCATAGAACAAATACCGACAATTCACTTAGGTGTATCAGCAAGTCAAATGGAGAAGAAAGGCATAGCCACCGATAGAGGAAATATCAACCGAGAAATAAAACATCAAAACAAAATACTAAAAGAAATTGCAAGAAGAATAAAAGCCTTAATGAGATGGATAAGAAGTTTGACGATAGACAAAAGCAAAGATAATCTAACAGAGAACCAAGAGGATATATCTGTACAATCCACTACCTTGCCAAAACAAAATAACCTAATAGATATACTTTCTCATTTCATAAAAGAAAATGCAGATAACCATAATACAGATTTAGAACAATACATTGAAAGCTATCAATTTCTTAAAGAGAAAAATATTACATCAATACCCGAATTGAAAGAATGTATATCAGTATTAAGAGATAAGAACTACAAGACTACAAGAGCTATCAAAGATACCAAAAAGAAAACCAATGACAAAGTAGAGCTTATCGACCAAGCAGAAAAATATTTGAAACATAAAGACACCTACAAAGCCTATACCAGGTTAAAGAAAAGCAAACAAGAAGATTTTTATAACGAACATACGGCAGAGATTATTTTATTTGAGAGTGCAAGAAAATATCTAAAAGAACATTTAGGAGAAAGCAAGACCTTAGCTATATCAAAATGGAAATCAGAAGTTACCACTTTGAAGAAAGAGAAAAATAGCCTATATTCTCAAATCTTAGATATGCGAAAAAGAGGTTGAACAAGCCGAGAGTGTTAGGAGCTGCATAGAGAAATTACTACAAGGAAACAGAGAATTAACACAGGTCAAGAAGCAGGAGTTAAGGCTGTAAAACTAATTGAAAATATTGAAACTAATTGAAAATATTGATATAATGATATAAACATAGAGTGAAATAAAATTTCAATTAACTCAAGGAGGTGTGTTGAAATACAAAAAGTAAAGATAGAAAAGAATACCGTTCAGGAAACATTGCTTGTACCACTATATGGTAGAAAAATGTGTTCTGAAAAATTTCCTGAACTTTATACAGACATTTTCGCAAAGAATTTATGCAATAGTTTGGATTATGATTTTTCAGAATTAGATAGAAAAAATAATTCGTTTTTATATGAGTTTGGATCACTTGAAGCAGCAATGCGTCAGTTAGATATTATGTGGGAAGTCAAAGAATATCTAAAGACTTATCCGAAGGCAACTGTTGTAAATCTTGGCTGTGGCTTAGACGAAACAGGAAAAGCTTGTGATAATGGAAGTTGTAAGATAGTCAATGTAGATTTCCCCGATGTTATAGAAGTTCGTAATCAGCTTATTTCAAATTATGAAAGAGAAAAAAATGTTGCCTGTGATTTAAAAGATTATTCATGGATGAACGAAGTAGACGGTTCAAATGGAGTTGTTTTCTTTGCGGCAGGGGTATTTCATTATTTTAAGAGAAACGAAGTAAAGGATTTGGTTTTAGAGCTTTCTAAAAGATATGTAGGAGGCTGCTTGATTTTTGATAGTGTAGGCAAGCTTGGTTTAAAGCTAATGATGTCAAAGACACTAAAGAATATGGGCATCAGCGATGTAGAAGGATTATTCTATACAAATAATCCAATGCAAGAGCTTAACTGGTCGGACAAAATAAAAATTACATCAAAAGGCTATATGTTAGGCTACTATGACATGAAAAGCCCCAAGATTCGTTTCTCTCATCGCTTACTTGCAAAGATAGGCGATGATATGATGAAGATGGCTATAAATAAAATTGAGTTTGTTTAACTCAAGCAACTAAATGCAATCTATAACATATCAACTTACGAAACAGTAAATCATAAAAGGTTTACTGTTTTTTCTTTGTCTAAAAATGGAAAGGAGGACACATGGAAGAAGAAAAAAGAGATATAAAAAAACTACAACATAAACAGCTAATAATGGATATTGGAAAGACAAAATATACTGTAAACCTACATTTCAAGCAAGGCACAGGCGAAACATACAAAGATAAAATACTGAAGTTAATCAAGAGAGAAACAGAGAAGATATAAATTTATCAAAGAAATTTTGTTTATGTCCTTGACAAATCTTCGCAAAAGCATCGGTCATTTTCGAGACGAAGCGTAGCTGAGTCCGAAAAACTAAGCGAGAGGCTGAAGGCCTCGAGAGGATATTATAGTCAATG
This sequence comes from Citroniella saccharovorans, assembly GCF_035481615.1. Taxonomy (NCBI): domain Bacteria; kingdom Bacillati; phylum Bacillota; class Tissierellia; order Tissierellales; family Peptoniphilaceae; genus Citroniella; species Citroniella saccharovorans. The sequence continues at coordinate 957,787 of NZ_JAYKOT010000003.1, read as the reverse complement.
ACTTCTATAAAATTACGACGTCAAAAATCAACGGTTACAGAAGATTAAAAACTGTAACTGGGATTAAAATGGGAACATTTGTTAAAAAGAATAAACTTAATAATAGTTCCAAGTGGTTTACATTTGGACAAAAAATTAGATCATAACTTAAGTGTTATGGTCTTTTTTATTTTATAGGTTGTACACTTAAAAGCGACATCTAGTATAAAATAAATTTAAAAAATCAACTTAAAATATATTTAACAGACGAAGAAAAAGAAATTTTTGAAAAGAAAATGAAACTTGCAAATTGCAAAACAATGTCCCACTTTATTAGAAAATGTGTGTTGGAAAAAGAGATTTATGTTGTAGATTTAGAACCATTTAGAGATCTTCAATGGCTACTTTCAAATGCAACAAATAATATAAACCAGATTGCAAAAGCAACTAATGTAACTGGTGTTATTTACAAGAAAGACATTGATTATATGAGAGAAAAAATAGAAAAATTGTCAAAAGAAATATGGGATATACATTCCCTGTTATTAAGAAAAACAAAATAAAATTTATCCAAAACAAATCTTAGACCTGTAAGAAGTATTTAAAATATGATATAATATATTCAAATGAAATGCCGATTTTTAAAATGACAAGGGAGAGAAATTTATGCAAAACTTTGGGAAAATTATTTTTAAAATAGACCAGGTTTTAGAAGAAAAAAATATAAGCAAAAACAAATTAGAAAAAGAAGCAAATCTTCAAAGGACGCAACTTAATTCTTATTGTAATAACAAGGTTAAAAGAATTGATTTAGAAACTATAGCAAAAATTTGTTGTGTTCTTGAGTGTAAGGTTGAAGATATAGTGGAGTATTGTAGGTGATTAACAATGTATAAATCAATAGACCTATTTGCAGGAATAGGCGGAATTAGGCTTGGTTTTGATCAAGCATTTGGTAATGATATAGAAACAGTTTTTGTATCCGAATGGGATAAGAAAGCTCAAGAAACATATATAGCTAATTTTGGAGAAAAACCTAAAATTTTTGGGGATATAACAAAAATCGATGAAATTGATATACCTATCCATGATATTTTATTAGCTGGATTTCCTTGCCAAGCATTTTCGTTAGCTGGTCAAAAAAAAGGTTTTGAAGATACAAGAGGTACTTTATTTTTCGATGTAGCAAGAATAGTGGAGTTTCATAAACCTAAAGTTGTTTTTTGTGAAAATGTAAAAAACTTGATAAATCATGACAGGGGTAAAACATTTAAAATTATTAAAAAAACATTAAATAATTTGGGTTATAGAGTTTTTTACAAAGTTATCAACAGTAAAGATTTTGGAGTTCCACAAAATAGAGAAAGAATATATATAGTTGCATTTAGAGAAGATATATCCCCTAATAAATTTATATTTCCAGAAAAAACTGACGATACTAAAGTTATAACTGATATTATGGAAGAAAAAGAGACTTCTCCTAAATATTATCTGTCTGATGTTTATCTTGAATCTTTAAGGAAACATAAGCAAAGACACAAAGCAAAGGGAAATGGTTTTGGATATGAAATCAGAGATTTAAATTCTATTGCTGGAGCTATTGTATGTGGAGGAATGGGAAGAGAAAGAAATTTAATAATAGACAAGAGATTAACTGATTTTACTCCTGTAACTCATATAAAAGGAAAAATAAATAGAGAATATATTAGGAAAATGACACCTAGAGAGTGGGCACGACTACAAGGTTTCCCAGATGATTTTAAACTAGTTGTTGCTGATACTCATCTTTATAAACAATTTGGAAATTCAGTAACCGTTCCTGTAATAAAAGCAATTGCGAAAAATATTAAAAAGCAATTAGAAGGTGTTGTAATTGAAGATGCTGTTCAAGATAAAGAATATTATGAACAATTAGAGTTTGCATGGAGGTAAAAAGTGATAAGTGGAAATAAAGGAGAATGGTCTGAAATATATGTATTATTTAAACTCCTAGCTGACGGGAAAATATACGCTGCTGATAGTGAGCTAAATAAACTACATGATATTTATTTTCCTATCATAAAGATTATTAGAGAGGAAATATCTGGAGAATTAAAAGAATATATAACAGGAAAATTAATAGATATTTATATTAACGATAAAAAAATAAAATCAGTTGATAGAAATGAGTTTGAAAAAGAATCGGAGCAGCTTTTTGATGAAATTTGTAATGCAAAAGGTTCTGCATTTCAAATAGAAAAAACTGAGAATTTTATGAAAGGAATATCTTGTTATAAATTATCTGCACCTGCAAGAGATAAAAGTGATATTACCATGAAAATAGTTGATATAAATACAGGATATTCTCCAATAGTTGGATTTTCAATAAAATCAGAATTAGGTTCTTCGCCTACTTTATTGAATGCTGGAAAAACAACAAATTTTATTTATAAAATCATTCATAATAATCCCTTATTGGTAAAAGAAATTAATGAAATATACAAAGTTTCAAAAGGTAAAAGACACACTGATGTTAGGGGAAGAATTAAAAGCATAATTGAAGGCAATGGACAACTCGAATATATCGAGATTCAAAATCAAACTTTTTCTGATAATTTAGTGCTGATCGACAGTTCAATGGATAATATTATTTCAGAAACTATTTTATATTTTTACAGGGATGGGATTAATAATTGTATAGATATGGTAAAAAAACTGGAACTTGAAAATCCAATGAACTATGGAAATGTTAATGCCTATAGGTATAAATTCAAAAAGTTTTTAACAGCAGTAGCGCTAGGTATGAAACCAGCAACAATTTGGGATGGCATTGATGAAGCTAATGGAGGATATATAATTGTAACCAAACAAGGGGATGTATTAGTATATCATATTTATAATCGCAATTATTTTGAAGAGTATTTACTTAATAATACAAAATATGAAACAGCATCCACATCAAGACATGATTTTGGAGAAGTTTATAGTGAGGATGGAGAAGATTTTATTAAGTTAAATCTTCAAATTAGGTTTAGATAAAATGATTGTATGAATTTGAAGATAAATTTAAAGGATAGGTAATATATTGAAGAATGCGGAAAATTATAATTATAAACTACCTACAATTTGAACTGACCCCAAAAAGTTGGACCTAAAAAAACCAACTTTGAGGAGGTCAGTTTTTTCATGACAAAATATAGTACAGAATTTAAGATGAAAATAGTACAAGAATACTTAAATAAAGAAGGAGGATATAAATATTTAACTGATAAATATGGACTCAGTGATCATTCAGTAGTCAGAAGATGGGTAAATTCATACAAAACACAAGGATATGAAGGCTTAAAAATTTCTAGAAAAAATAATAGTTACTCTTTCGAATTTAAGAAGAATATAGTAAACTTGTACTTAACAGGAGAAATGTCCTATCAAGAACTTTCTAATCAATTTAAGATTAATAATCCAGCGATCATTGCTAGATGGGTAATTGATTTTAGAAATCAAGGACTTGATGGACTTAGACCTAAAAAGAGAGGAAGACCTTCAAGTATGACTAAAGATAAAAATAATGAAAAAGAAAAAGAACAAGTAAAGAAAGAATATTCTAAGGAAGGGATAGACGAAATTGCTGAACTTAAAGATAAGCTTTACTGGGCACAAATGGAAATAGATTTTCTAAAAAAAAAAGATGGAATTAGAGGACGAGGAAGATCAGAAAATGAGAGAATGGCTAGAATAATTCACTCATTAAGAGAAAAATATCCACTAAAAGATTTACTTAAACAATTTAATTTTCCAAAATCAACATACATGTATTGGCAAAAAAGATTTGATAGAAAAAATAAAGATGAAGCCTTTGAGAATCAAATCAAGAAAATGAGAAAAGATAATCCAAACTATGGATACAGAAGAATACATGCGATGCTTAGAAGACTTGGAATTTTAATAAACAAGAAAAAAGTTCAAAGGTTGGTACAGAAGCTGAAACTTCAGGTAACAAACTTTGCACGTAAATCAAGAAAATATTACTCATACAAGGGAACAGTAGGTAAAGTAGCACCAAATAGGATAAAAAGAAGATTTAAAACATCTGTAGTACATCAAAAAATCACAACAGATACAAGTGAATTCAAATACTATGAAACAGATAAGTATGGGAATATGCAAGTAAAAAAACTTTACTTAAATCCTTTCTTGGATATGTTTAATGGAGAAATCATTAGCTATTCAATAACAACTTCACCTACATTAGATGCAATAATAACATCACTTGAAGAAGCAATTTCAAAGACTTCAGATTGCAAGTTTAAAAGAATATTCCATTCAGATCAAGGATGGGCATATCAATTAAAACAATATACTGAAAAATTAGAATCTAATGGAATTTTACAGAGTATGTCAAGAAAAGGAAATTGCTTAGATAATTCTCCTATGGAGAATTTCTTCGGGATATTAAAACAAGAAATTTACTATGGTAGAACGTTTAAATCATTTAACGAACTAAAAAAGACAATAGAAGAATATATAAAATATTACAATGAAGATAGAATAAAAGAAAAACTTGGATATTTAAGTCCAGTTGAATATAGGAAATTGAATGCAGCTTAGCTGCGATTTCCCCTAGGGGAAATATGAGGACAAAAAAACCAGAGACAAATATTTCTAAATGTCTCTGGTATAAAGTCCAACTTTTTGGGGTCACCTTAATTAATGGTGGTTTTAAAGAATATACAACAAATAATAATTCAATAATTATTATAGGGGCAAATGGTAGTGGAAAAAGTAAATTAGGAGCGTGGATAGAAGATCAAGATTCAGATATTGTTCATAGGATTGGAGCCCAAAGAAATCTTAATTTTAAGCCTAATTTACAACTTAGTAATTATAATGATGCCAAAAATAAAATAATTTACGGTACAGATGATGAAGACACGGTTAAAAGACGTGATAAATGCTATAGATGGGATTGGGGAAAATCAAAAACAACTAAGCTGATAGATGATTTTGATGACGTTTTAGCAGCTTTAATAGCGTTATATAACAATGAGACATCAACATACTTTAAAAATTGTCAAAATGCGGAAAAAAATAATTCTGTTAAGCCGAATACTAATTTGACTGTTATAGATATACTAATGGAAATATGGAATAGTATATTTCCACAAAGAAATATTCTGTTTGAAGATTCTAAGTTTTATGCCCAAGAAAGAAACAAAAGTTCTGAAAAGTATTCTGCAAACCAAATGAGTGATGGAGAAAGATCTGTATTATACTTGGCTTCACAAGTTTTAGCTATTCCTGAAAATAAAACACTTATAATCGACGAGCCTGAAATACATCTTCATGGAACAATAATGAATAAACTATGGGAAACCCTAGAAGAATATCGCTCTGATTGTTTGTTTATTTATATAACACATGATACAAATTTTGCTGCTTCTCATAAGAATTCAGAAAAGATATGGATAAAGAGTTATGATGGGGAAAATTGGGATTTAGAAAAAATAATTTCTAATGAATTACCAGAAAAGTTGCTATTTGATATTTTAGGTTCACGTAAAAATATTTTATTTGTAGAAGGAGAAGAGAGTAGTTTTGACACTCAATTATACTCAATTTTATACCCTGACTTTTTTATTATTCCTTGTGGAAGTTGTATGCAGGTTATTATGAGAACAAAATCTTTTAATTCAACCCAAAAGATTCATAATTATAACGTGTATGGAATAATTGATCGTGACTTTCGAACAGAAGAAGAAATAAATAAATTAGAAAAAGATAATATTTATACATTAAAGGTCTCAGAAGTGGAAAATTTATTTGTTATAGAAGAACTGATCAGTTTTTTAGCAAATCATTTAGGTAAGAATTTTAGTGATGTTTTTAGTGATATTAATAATTATATAATTAAGCAAAGATTTGGTAATCAAATCCATAGTCAGGTTAGGAAAAATGTAGTATCTCAGATAAAATATGAATTATCAATGGCTGAAATCTCTGAGATTAATACAAAAGAAAGTTTAACTAATGCTGTTGGAAATATTAATACTGATAATATTTATGAAGATACATTAAATTCATATAAACAAGCATTGTTAAGTAATGATTATAAAAAAGTGTTAGAAATGTTTAATGAAAAGGGATTAGCTAAATCAATAGGTCATTATCTTGGTTTTCAAAACAATGATTACTTAAATACAGTTATTTCTATCTTGCGAAATAAGGAACAAACAGAAGTATTAGAGATATTCAAAAATTATATACCAGAACTACAAAATTAAAATACAATATGAATTTAGCTCAAAACAATAATATTATCTGGTACTGGGACTGGGACGGGACTAAAAATTTGAAAATGTCCTATAATTAGGTGGATTTGGTGATATTAGAAAAAATAGAATCTTGTATTTTGAATGGTTTGGGATATATTGGACGTTTGGAAAAGAAGAATGGGAATAAATTTTTGGTAAAAATGGCGAACTAGGCTCGTTTCGAAAGTACATCATTGCGGCGTACTTGTTGTACGCCGCATTACGGCACTTCCTGTACTTCGTCTATTTCATCCATTTTTCCTCAAAAATTATTTTGAATCTCAATAAGGAAAACAAAAAGATAACTTCGAATAGGGTGCATTTGTAAGGAATAATAAACTAAATAATAGTTCCAAGTGGTTTACATTTGGATAAAAAATGAGGGGGTTGTTGCAAAACTATGAATAATCATCGTACCATCGTTAGAAGGTTCTCTAAGGAAATTTTCAGTGGTGCCTGCCAGCTGAAGGAGGCAAAATCGACGTGGAGGTTCTTCTAACGATAATGGTACGATTTATTCATTAACCCCTTTTTCTATAATATAATATATAAATTAGTACAAAGGAGAAAGAGATGGAAATTGACTTAAGAAATAGAAATCTGCTCGCTATGCAAGATTTTACAGAGGAGGAGATTCTTTATTTAATAGATTTGGCAAGTGACTTTAAAAAGTTGAAAAAAGAAAAGAAGCCTCATAAATTTTTAGAAGGACAAAATTTGATCCTTCTTTTTCGAGGAAGCATCCACAAGGACCAGAACATCCTTTGAAGTAGCAGCCTTTGATTTGGGCATGGGAGTTAGCCTGATAGATTCAGAGACAAAAAAGCTCGGAGATAAGGAATCTATAGAAGACAGCATAAATGTATTCAACCGCTATTATGACGGAATAGTTTATCGTGGCAACAAACAAGATATGCTAGAAAAACTAGTAAAGATGACAGAGGTTCCAATCTATAACGCCATGACAGAAAAGACTCATCCAAGCCAGATGATTTCCGATATGCTTACCATAAAGGAAAAGTTTGGATATCTTAAGGGTCTTAATTTATTATATCTAGGCTATCCTGGAGATATTATGCCTAACTCCCTATCTATAACTTGTGCCAAGCTTGGAATAAACTTCACTGCAGCAGGTCCTAGGAAATATTTCCCAAAAGAAGATTTTATAAAGCTATCCAAGGACTTTGCCAAAAAGCATGGATCTCAGATTATTTATACAGAAGATTTGAATGAAGCTATAGGAAAAGCTGATATAATCTATACCGATATGTGGATTGACCTAACAGAGGCAGATGATGTGCCTATCGATAGGATTATTAAGCTTTACCCTTACAGGGTCGATAGGAAGGTAATGGATAGGACAAAGGATACTACGATATTTATGCACTGCCTACCGGCCTTACACGACACAAAATCAAAGCTTGCCCAAAAGGTTTTAGCCAAACTTCCTGAGGATATGGACTTCGATGGGATGGAAGTTACCGACGAAGTCTTTAGATCAGAGAAGTCCATGGTTTTCGATCAGACAGAAAATAGGATACCAGCAGTTAAGGCAATCTTGTATTCTACTTTGAAAAACGAGTAATTATATACTTAAACAAATAATTTATCAAAAATATTTGACAAATATTTTGAAAGGCTGTATTATCTAGTTAAAGAGAAAAAGTGATTACAGAAAGATAGTTTATATGAATTACTTAAGAGAAAAGACGGTTGGTGCAAGTCTTGTAAGGATTATCTACTTATTCCCTCTGTATGCAGAATAGCCGAATCTAGTAAGCTATTACGGAAACTACCGTTATCAGAAGCAAGGAGTTGATAGACTCTTGTCAAGGTAATCTTTAGATTATGAAATTAGGTGGTACCACGAATACACTCGTCCTATACAGGGCGAGTTTTTTTGTTAGATAAAAGTCTATCAGAAATTATGGAGGATATAATGAAAATTAAGAAAATTTTAGGATTAATGTTGACTATGACCCTACTAGCATCTTGTATCAATAAGGCTAGCGAGACAGGAAAAAGTAGCTTGATGATATTTGATAGACATGCGAGTCTGAAGTATAAATATGGCAACAGACATTTTTGGTGCAGAGGCTACTACGTAGATACAGCAGGGAAAAATGCTAAAAAGATACAAGAATATATATGCAATCAACTTAAAGAAGATTTTACAAAAGATCAAATAAATCTAAAAGAATATATAGATCCATTCACTGGAGAAAAGACAAATAAGTAAAAAGAAGTAAAGAGGCGCTTTAGCGTCAGTTGAGAAAGTAGTGCAAAAGGTAGACTTTCAACGTGCACAAGGTGCACAGCAGGTAAAAGCCCCTTGCAGGGATAGAGCAAACCACCAGCTACGCCAGTGGTTATGATTCTATAACCCATAAACTTGAAATTGTCTGTAAATTAAAATGAATAATCGTACCTAACACCAATACTACATTTTCAACTATCATAATCCCTTTTTTAAAACTAGGTTAGATGTACAAAACACGGTCATTATTATCAGAATAATATATTCAAGTGTCTTATCAAGAAATAGTGTTATATCAATTACTTAGACTGCTATTGTGATTGTTCATTTATAGTTTTTTAGCAATGTTTTTCATTCATTCCCAACTATTATTTCAAATTTTGAGCATAGAACGATTGAATTTATTGCTTATCCGTTAAATTGAATTATTAATAATACTTTATTTTAAGTTTGCATTCATTAGAAACATACTTATACCTACTTTTGTACTTATATGATTCTATTTAATAATTTTATTCGCTTCAACTCTATAATTAATTTTCGATTTTGATTTGCATATTTATCTTTTATATTAAAGTAAATATATATTTTTATTATTACGATTACAATGAAAACAAGTATTAAAACTGCTATTGCTATTGCATATATTTTAACTCTATTTTGAATTAATTTTTTATCTATTAAACTACAAGCAATAATTCCTAATATCAAAGAAAACAAATTTGCTCCAAATGATGATATCGAGTTTAATATTGGATATTCTTTATGTACTTCATTATTGCTGAAGCGGAAGAAGTAATTTGTTGGATACAAAAATAAACTTCTTTCAAAATTTAGCTCTTAAAAAATATAGTAAAAAATGCTATAATATATAAAATAACTTCATAAACCTATAATTTACGAGTGAAAATATGAAAGTCAGTTATAATGGATTGTGGAAAGTTTTAATAGACAAAAATATGAATAAAAAAGCTTTGGCAAATGCTTGTGAACTATCTCCTGCAACTATATCCAAAATGGGCAGAGGAGAGTTTGTTAGCATGGATGTTTTATATCGTATCGGAACCAAATTAGGTGTTGATTTTGGAGATACGGTTTCAATTATAGAGCAAAAGAAATAAACAAAACTTGAGGTGACAAAATGGAAGCTCAAGTTCCAATAATAATTATGGTGGCAGAAGATATATGCCATATGGATTTACAGAACAAGGTATCGCCATGCTTTCTGCTGTTCTTAAAAGTGATGTAGCAGTCGAAGTCAGTATTAAAATTATGAATAGCTTTTGTGGAGATGAGAAGATTTTTGATTTCCAATCAAGAGCTGTTTTCAAGATTGGATAGGATTGAGTTAAAGCAATTGGAAACAGATAAGAATCTGGAAGAAGTATTTAATTATTTAGCTACCAATACTGAGGTTAAGCAAAATATCTTTTTCGATGGGCAAATTTATGATGCGTTTAGCTTTATTGTAGGACTTGTTAAAAAGGCTAATTAAGAAATAATTTTGATTGACAACTATGTCGATGTCAACACCTTAAATATTCTTTGCAAGAAGAATAAGAGTGTAGATGTTGTAATTATGACAGCAGGAAAAGGAAATCTATCAACAAAAGATATAACGAAATTTAATGCTCAATATCCAAAGCTATCAGTTAAAACTACAACAGATTTTCACGATAGATTTTTAATCATAGATAAAGTAGAAGTTTATCATATTGGAGCTTTTATCAAAGATGCTGGTAAAAAGAGCTTTGGAATTACAAAGATAGAAGATGAAGATTTAGTTAATAGTTTGGTAAATAAAGTGAGGTAGAGTATGGCAAATTTATATAATAAAAATTTTTCAAAAAAGAAATATAATTGTTCTGGTAATTTTAATGATATGATACGACTTGTTTTGAGATAAGCAAAATAATAGGATATGATAAGAGAAAATTAAGATCAAAGATGAGTGTAGTTGAGGTCAAATAATGTTAGAAAAGAGGTTGAATCAATGGATTCACAGTATATTGGAGCGAAGTTTTATAGCAAATCGGATTTGAGCATTGGATGGAACTTGGAAAAAGCTGAAAAAATAATTAATGTTTTTGATGAAACCAATACGGGATATACAACAAACAATATTTTGGAAATGTATAATATTTGTTTATTATTTGATTCTAAGGTTATGTTGCAGTCATGGAGTGAAGAGTACTATAGGAAATTAACCTCAGTGGCAAATAGTTTCAGACCCATAATAGGAAGATTTTTTTCTGACATTGATTACTTATGTATTAAAACTTTTTATCCTGAAATTAGCATTCACTATAGGGATTCTTTTTGGGATGTGTTTGAGACATATAAAATTTATAAAAATATATCTCCTGAAGAATTTATAAGTTTGTTAGAAATATTTAATGTTCCACTTTATATAATCTTAGAGCATAAGGACATAGTTCAATATTATAATAATGAAATTAGTGATTATATGAAGCAATCTAAGTCTAGTGCTGATATTTTGATTTCGCATCATCTAGCAAGTAAAGAAAGAAACCATAAGATATATTATATTCCAAGTGCATTACAAACAAATCGGAGAATCGAAATAATATAAAAGTATATTGATAGAGAAGATGCTAACCCGAATTATTTATTTCTACTTTCTAAATCTCGAGGGACAAAAGAGTTTCCTATTAGTGATAAAATTCGATTAAAGTCAAAAAGACAACATGAAAGAATTATTGAAAAAAGCTTTGAATCTGGCACAGGATTTTCATTTGGAGCTATTGTGGGCTTTTCTAATAACAAAGAAGAGATTGATGTTTCTTATGAAGATGAATTGAATCCCAAAATTATATATAGTCGTTTATGGTTAGAAGAAAATTTAGATAATCCAACACTACTAAATAATTTCATATATCTTTTTGGATATGTAGATCGTTTTTTCAGATCAACTTTTCCATCAAATAAAAATCACATTGGAAGTCTTGAAAGATTAGTTGGCGTAAAAGGAAATAGAGAGTACGCGATTGGAGCATCCTTTATGCTTAAAGAAATGATATCTAGTATGCAAATTAGATCATATTATTATGAACTTCATAAATTAGACAAAAGATTGGAAAATATTTTCAAGTGGTTTTTTGAAGAATACCTTAATAAAGAGTTCAAAGCAGAAGGTTTTTCTCTATTAATACCAAGTTCGAAATCATCTTTTTTGGAAAAAATGAGAACAATGTGTTCCGAGTTGGATTCAATTTTAAGACAATTTATGCTTTTTGTTAATAATGGGGAGATAGATATGGAATTATTAGAAATATCAAGAAACTCACCATTAATAGAAGATATTCCAAGTTTTTTTGTAAAAAAATATGGATACATAGTCGATACAGAATTATTAAATATTTCGTACTTATTGTTTTCGGATCAATTCGAACTAGCTTATGTTGAAAGCAAGAAAGATTATAATAATTTTGCAGATTTAATAAAGAATGAGGATATGTTATTTTCAGATTTCTTTGAGTATCAGGTTTTAAGCCTAAACTGGCTAAAAGATAAAAATATTATTCATGAAGATAAATATGGATATATACGTTTTAGAATGGAAATAGTGAGAATTTTAGAGGATTTTTATAATAATGATGTGATAAGCTTATCCTATTATAAAAATAGTGATTTATTAGACGAGCTAATCACTAATAAAAAAGTTATATTTGAATCTACACTTTTTTCCAAACCAGAGCAGGATTATTTAAACTATATTCTTAATGACAGGCAATTTGATAATGGACCTGCTATTAGAAATAAGTATTTACATGGTAATAACAATCAACGCATAGAAGAACATGAAAGTGATTATTATTAATTATTAAAGATTTTTGCTTTAATGGTTATCAAAATTAATGAAGAGTTTTGCTTAAAAGATGATTTGACAAACGATGATAATTTATAAATTTATCCGGTACTGGTACTGGGACGGGACTAAAATTCTGAAAACGTCCTATAATTAGATGTATTTAGTTGTATTAGAAAAAATAAAAACAAGTATTTTGAGTGCTTAGGATATATCGTACGTTTGGAAAAGAAGAATGGGAATAAATTTTTGGTAAAAATGGCGAACTAGGCTCGTTTCGAAAGCACCTCATTGCGGCGTACTTGTTGTATGCCTCATTACGGCACTTCCTGTACTTCGTCTATTTCATCCATTTTTCCTCAAAAATTATTTTGAATCTCAATAAGGAAAACAAAAAGATAACACCGAATAGGGTGCATTTGTAAAAAAGAATAAACTAAATAATAGTTCTAAGTGGTTAACATGAGGATAAAAAATCAGACCGTAGTTTAAAGCTGCGGTTTTTTTTGTGAGTTTTAATTATTTGTAATTTTAGTTTAGATAGCAAATTTAATAAATCTAAGACCTGTAATCAGTTTTTAAAATATGATATTTTAAATTTAAATAGAAACACGCTTGAATTTATGGGATTATGGGAAATTTTAAATAATCCAATTTTTAACCGTGTGCAATTTAGTACGTTTAGAAGTGAAGTGGGACTAAATAGATTCACAATGACCCCAGGAAAATGGATAGAATCTACAGATGCTATAGGTATAGTTTCAAAAGCAGGCAGATATGGTGGCACATATGCTCATAAAGATATAGCTTTTAAATTTGCATCTTGGCTTTCTCCGAAATTTAAGCTATATATTATTCAAGATTACAAAAGACTAAAAGTAGATGAAAACTCAAAATTATCATTAACTTGGAATCTTCATAGAGAAATATCAAAGATTAATTATAAAATTCATACAGATTCAATAAAAGAACACCTTCTTAAAGATTTGACCAATGACCAATTATCATTCAAGTATGCAAGGGAAGCGGATATTCTAAATGTAATAATATTTAATAAAACTGCTAAAGAGTGGTATGAAAAAAATCAGGATTTAAAAGGTAATATGAGAGACTATGCAAGTTTAAATGAGTTATTGGTGCTTGCAAATATGGAAAGCTATAATGTAATTCTTATTGGTAAAGGTATAGGTTAAAAAAAAGAATGTAGATCTAAGAAATCTTGCTAGGACACAATTGATGTCACTTAAAAAACTTGGTGATAGTGATATTAAAAAATTATAGGGAAAGAAATAAATTTTTATAGTAAGCATGAAAAGTGCTTGCTTTTTTGTGCACTTGAGACGCTCTTGCAAATGCGACTTCATTGCGGACAAAACCGATCAAAACTTTGTCTTTTTGTCTGCAACAATCCTAAGGAGAATTACCAGCAAACCGATTAACACAATGGACAAAAAAATTTTTATTTTTACTTATAAAAATTAAATTAAAACACTTTCTATTTATGAAAGAAAAGCATAAGTATGATATAATAGAGTAAAGCGATTAATCAGTATAAAAATAAAAATGTGTTATAGAAGTTTTTCAGATTTAAGCTTTTAATACAAGAAGGAAATTACTGCATTAATTTTGGGCAATAAAAAAGCTTGCAAGCTAGCAAGCATAATGCAGAACATCTGCGGCCTATAATTAAATAGGCGGTTTGAATAAATTTTTATTTGAACTCGTCATGTAATTTCATATACATTGTAACATTAGATTACTTGCTTGTCAAATTTTTCAAGGAGGTTTTATAAAATTGTTTAAGGATTATTATGTTGGGCTTGATATTGGTACTTCATCTGTTGGTTGGGCAGTAACAGATGAGTCTTACAATGTTTTGAAATTTAACTCCAAGAAGATGTGGGGAGTGCGTCTTTTTGATGAGGCAAAAGTCGCTGAAGAAAGGCGAACTTTTAGAGGTGCAAGGCGTAGGCTCGACCGTAAAAAAGAACGCATAAATTTATTGCAGGATTTTTTTGCTGAAGAAATTGCTAAAGTAGATCCGAATTTCTTTTTGCGCCTAGATAACAGTGACCTTTATATGGAAGACAAAGATCAAAAGTTAAAGTCCAAGTACACTTTATTCAACGATAAGGATTTTAAAGATAAGGACTTCCACAAAAAATATCCAACCATACACCATCTCCTTATGGATTTGATTGAAGATGATAGCAAAAAGGATATTAGACTGGTTTATTTAGCCTGTCATTATTTACTTAAAAATCGTGGTCATTTTATTTTTGAGGGGCAAAAATTTGAAAATAATGGTTCAATCAATTATTCAATTAATAAACTATTAATACATTTGCATGATTATTATGATATTGATATTGAAATTAATAATGAAGATATGGAGAAGCTAATTACAGTTCTATCTGATAAAACTCTCGGAAAGAAAACAAAAAAGGAAGAGTTAAAAAGTATTATTGGGGATACAAAATTTCTAAATGCTGTATCTGCTATTATTATTGGTAGTAAACAAAATTTGGCAGATTTATTTGAAAATCCAGAAGACTTTGATGATTCTATAATAGAATCAGTGGAGTTTTCTAAGGCAGATTACGATAAAAACTATAGCAAGCTTGAATTGGCATTAGGTGATAAAATTGCCCTTATAGATATTTTAAAGGAAATTTATGACTCATCTATACTTGAAAATTTATTAAAAGAAGCTGATAGATCAAAGGATGGCAATAAATATATTTCTAATGCC
Organism: Citroniella saccharovorans; assembly: GCF_035481615.1. NCBI lineage: Bacteria > Bacillati > Bacillota > Tissierellia > Tissierellales > Peptoniphilaceae > Citroniella > Citroniella saccharovorans. Next base: position 942,680 of record NZ_JAYKOT010000003.1, on the reverse strand, counting down.
TTTGTAAAAAGATACAACAAGCATGGAGCCGATCTCAAGGAGTTTAAACGACTAGTTAGGGAATATAATAAAGCTGCTTATACAGATATATTTAGAAGTGAAAAATCAACAGAAAACTACGTGGCTTATACAAAGTCAAGCATTTCTAATAATAAGAGGGTAAAAGCAGGTGAATTTGCTGACCAGAAGACTTTTTATATTTTTGCTAAAAAACATCTAGAAAAAACTATAAAGGATAAAATTATAGAAGCTAATGGAAGCAAAGCTGACCTTGAACTAATAGATGAAATGTTAAGAGACATAGAATTGAAAAATTTCATGCCAAAAATAAAATCATCTGATAACGGAGTTATTCCTTATCAACTGAAACTTATGGAACTTAATAAGATCCTTGAAAATCAATCCAAACATCATGAGTTTTTAAATGCAAGCGATGAATATGGAAGCGTCTGTGACAAGATTGCTTCAATTATGGAGTTTAGGATTCCATATTATGTTGGCCCATTAAATCCTGAGTCAAAATATGCTTGGATTAAAAAGCAAAAGGAGAGCAAAATCACTCCGTGGAATTTTAAAGATGTAGTTGATTTGGATGCTTCAAGGGAAGAGTTTATAGACAGCCTAATTGGCAGATGCACATATTTAAAAGATGAAAAAGTTCTACCAAAGGCCTCTCTTATCTACAATGAGTATATGGTTTTAAACGAACTCAACAATTTAAAATTAAATGACCTAACCATTAGTGAAGAAATGAAGAAGAAAATCTATGGCCAACTTTTTAAGACTAGGAAAAAAGTAACTCTAAAGGCTATAGCTAATCTTCTAAAAAAAGAATTTAATATAAACGGAGAGATCCTATTGTCCGGCACAGATGGAGATTTCAAACAAGGGCTAAATTCTTATAATGATTTTAAAGCAATAGTTGGGGACAAGGTTAACAGCGACGACTATAGGGATAAAATCGAAGAAATTATCAAGCTAGTCGTACTCTATGGAGATGACAAATCTTACTTGCAAAAGAAAATAAAGGCTAGATATGGTAAGTATTTTACAGATTTAGAAATCAAAAAGATGGCGGGCCTAAATTATAAAGACTGGGGCAGGTTAAGTAAAAAACTACTCGTAGGTCTAGAAGGTGCCAATAAAATTACAGGCGAAAGCGGATCTATAATCCATTTTATGCGTGAGTATAATTTAAATTTAATGGAATTAATGAGTGCCAGCTTTACCTTTACAGAAGAAATTCAAAAGCTCAATCCAGCTGACGATAGAAAACTTTCTTATGAGATGGTAGATGAGCTTTATTTATCACCTTCAGTTAAGAGAATGTTATGGCAAAGTCTAAGGATAGTTGATGAAATTAAAAATATTATTGGCAATGACCCCAAAAAAATCTTTATTGAAATGGCCAGGGGGAAAGAAGAAGTCAAGGCTAGAAAAGAATCTAGAAAAAATCAGCTATTAAAATTTTATAAGGATGGCAAAAAAGCCTTTATAGCAGAACTTGGAGAAGATAGGTACAATTATCTGTTAAGTGAAATTGAAAGAGAGGAAGAATCAAAATTCAGGTGGGATAACTTGTATCTTTATTACACCCAACTTGGCAGGTGTATGTACAGCTTAGAGCCAATTGATATTTCAGAACTTTCATCTAAAAACATCTATGACCAAGACCATATTTATCCCAAGTCAAAAATTTATGATGACTCAATTGAAAACAGAGTTTTGGTAAAAAAAGATTTAAATAGCAAAAAAGGTAATTTATACCCGATCCCTGACCAGGTTTTGACTAAAAATTGCTATGCTTATTGGAAAATACTTTATGATAAGGGATTAATAGGTCAAAAGAAATACATCAGACTGACTCGCCGCACGCCATTTACTGATGAAGAACTCGTTCAGTTTATATCTAGGCAAATTGTTGAGACCAGGCAGGCTACTAAAGAAACTGCAAATCTATTGAAAACTATTTGCAAAAATTCAGAAATAGTTTACTCAAAGGCAGAAAATGCTAGCAGGTTTAGACAGGAATTTGATATTGTAAAATGCCGTACAGTAAATGACCTCCACCACATGCACGACGCCTATATAAATATTGTCGTTGGTAGTGTTTATAATACAAAATTTACCAAAGACCCTATGAACTTCGTCAAAAAACAAGAAAAAGCCAGAAGTTACAACCTAGAGAATATGTTTAAGTATGACGTAAAGCGTGGAGGCTATACAGCTTGGATAGCAGACGATGAAAAAGGCGCAGTTAAAAATGCTACCATCAAGAGAATCAGAAAAGAGCTTGAGGGGACCAACTATAGATTTACTCGCATGAGTTATATAGGTAAAGGGGAACTTTACAATCAAAATTTGAAGAGAAAAGGAAATGGTCAGTTTCCACAAAAAGAAAATTCGAAAAAATCCGATATAAATAAATATGGTGGTTATAACAAAGCAGGATCAGCATATTTTGCGCTAGTTGAGTCAGACGGTAAAAAAGAAAGGGAAAAAACTTTAGAGACTATTCCTATAATAGTGAACAATAAAGTTAAAAATGGGGAAAAAGATGCGATTTATAATTATTTAACAAAAAATCTTGGATTGAAAAATCCAGAATTATTAGTAGATAAGATTAAAATTAATTCATTAATAAAATTAGATGGATTTTTCTATAATATAACAGGAAAAACAAATGATTATTATTTAATAGCTTCTGCAGTGCAGCTTATTCTTGATAAAAAAGATGAAAGAACAATAAGAAAACTAGAAAAGTTCTTAAGTAGAAAATTAAAAGACAAAAATACCAAAGTACTAAAATCAGATGGTATTGAATCAAAAGATTTATTGAGCTTGTACGATAATTTATCTGATAAATTAAATAACTCTATTTTTAAATATAGAATTAAGAATTTATCTGAAGTAATAGCATCAGGAAGAGACTTGTTTATAAATTTAAAAAAAGAAGATCAAATTTTGGTTTTAAAAGAAATGTTGTTACTTTTCCAAAATATAAATAATGGTGTTGATTTAAGTTTAATAGGGAACGTGAACAAAAAAACTAAAAAACCAATAAAAGCTTCAGGGAAAACACTTCTATCAAAAAAGATTAATTATAATGAGTTTAAATTGATTAATCAATCAATAACTGGACTATTTGAAAATGAATTGGATTTGATAAAGCTATGACATGGAGAGTTGTTGTAATAGAAAATAGGGCGAAACTTGAATTAAAATTAAGCCATCTTGTCGTCAGGCAAGATGGCAACAAAGTTCACAAAATTTACTTAAAAGACATATCTCATATTATTGTAAATACGACCGAGGCCTCTATTACATTTGCACTATTAAATGAGATAGTCAAAAACAAAATCAAATTAATATTCTGCGATGAAAAGCGGAATCCCACAGCAGAGGTATCCCCATTTTATTCATCCTACAATACCAGTGAGAAAATCCGATCACAGATTAAGTGGGACGATTATATAAAAGGGGATGTCTGGCAGCTAATAGTCAGGCAAAAAATAAAAAATCAGATGATCCTACTTAAATCCTGTGGGAAAAACGAATACAAGTTGTTAGAAAAATATATAGATGAAGTTGAATTTTATGACAGCACAAATCGTGAAGGACACGCAGCAAAAGTATATTTTAACGCCCTATTTGGCAAGGACTTTTCAAGAAGTGACGATTCTAATTTAAACGCTGCCTTAAATTATGGATACTCAATTCTACTCTCATCAATAAATAGACAGGTTGTATCTAATGGATATATAACGCAAATTGGAATATTTCATGACAACATGTTTAACCAATTCAATCTCTCAAGCGATCTCATAGAGCCGTGGAGGGCAATAGTTGATGACTATGTGTACAACAGCGTTAAAAAGATCTTTGATCAAGAGCAAAAGTTTGAGTTAATTAATTTATTAAATAAGGAGATAACAATAGATAATAAAAGAACACGAGTAAATCAAGCAATAGATATTTATGTTAGGTCAATTTTTGATGCACTAAACAATAGAGACCTATCACTATTAAGGTTCCCGAAGTATGAGCTATAGATATATGAGACTAATAGTAATGTTTGATCTCCCAACTTTAAATGCAACAGACATGAGAAACTACAGAGACTTTAGAAAATTTTTAATTAAAAATGGTTTTATGATGATGCAAGAATCAGTCTACACAAAGATTGCATTTAACCAAAGCATGGCGCAATTGATAGCAAACAAAGTCAAGGACAACAAACCGCCCAAAGGGCTTGTTCAAATGTTTATTATAACTGAAAAACAATTTTCAAGGATGGAAATATTAGTAGGCGAAGTTTCAGATGAATATATTACGGATGATAGGAGACTTATAATATTATGAACCTTGTGAGCCAATACTTTGAAAACTCCTATGAAATAAAGGCAAAAACTTTAAACACCCTAGTTATAGAAAACACAGAACACTTTGCTAACTTTCTTAGGACATTAATAGAAGTTAGCAATAAAGAGAGTGAAGAAATTGAACTTATAGACGACTACAAGAAGATAGATATATCTAAAACAACTGATATAATATTCGATCTATTTAACATAGAAGCCAATGCAGCTCCTATATTGAAAAAACTCTATACAGAGCTTGAAGAAGACTTATGTTCAGAGGACATGTATATAAAAAAGCTAGAAATGGAAAGCGCTGTCGCAAATATTGTAGATGAATTAACGTATAGGTCTAGATTTTCCCTAAAATCAGATGAAATAAACTACCAAAATTTCTTTAAAGCACTCTCAGTAGAATTTGATTATGAAAAAACATCAATATTAGACAGACTAATCGAGTATATAAAGGTAAGTTCAGAACTATTGAATAAAAAATTATTTATAATAGTAAACCTAGATAGCTTTTTGACTGAAGAAGACATAGTTGAACTAAGTAAATTCTTATGCTACAATGAAATTAGAGTTTTAGCCCTACAAAATAAAATCACAAGACAAGTCAGAACTTGTGAACATTTAAGAATAATTGATCAAGACCTATGTGAAATTTAGCCATCGTCAAGGCTATATAACTCTCAAATTTGAATTTGAGGTTTGAGAGTTATGTAATTTCATATAGGACTAAAACCTAAATAACAAAGATTGGAGATACTACATTGTTTGAGAGTTATGTAATTTCATATAGGACTAAAACAATTGGAGAAAAGGATTATAAGAAAGCTTGGTTTGAGAGTTATGTAATTTCATATAGGACTAAAACCATGGTTTATTTTCAACTTATGTTGTTACCGTTTGAGAGTTATGTAATTTCATATAGGACTAAAACCAAAAATTAATAAAAACATACAACGAGGAGTGTTTGAGAGTTATGTAATTTCATATAGGACTAAAACCAAAATAATGTTGTTAGCTGATGTAAACTGGTTTGAGAGTTATGTAATTTCATATAGGACTAAACTAACTTGATTTGTATATTCAATCAGTTTATTCATAATTCTGGACGGATTATGAACCCTGCATAGGGACGATAGATTATGCTGGATATGTAATAATAAATACAATTATTGGATTGTTATTTTTATTTAAATATGTATATGGTTCAGCAGTTTTAAGTATGATTAGCATTAAAAGTGGAGCTTCAAATAAAGAAAATATGGTAAAATATCCTAAGTATTCTTCAGGACTTGCATTAACATTATATTTTATTGGTGCAGTTTTTATACTTATATTTAATAAAAATATTGTTGCTTTATTTAGTGATAATAGAGATGTTATATTAATTGTGAAAACATATATCTTAGTTTTTATTGCCGTGAATTCAATATCTTGTATATCATATTCATATAAATTGGCCTTGCAAGCAATTAATCAATCAAAATTCGTTTTATATACTTCAATATTTATAGATGCACTCGCAGTTTTGATTATGTTTATTACAATAATTGTTTTAAAATTATCTTTTATCGGGTTAATAATTGCTATATTTATAACTGAAACTTTAACATTAATTTTTTTTGCAAATAAATATTTAGACAATATAAAAAATTAGATGAAATGTAGTGTAGAATTACTATTTTCATTTAAGAAAAATATAAAGTTTTTTTAATCTGTGTAGGTTGAATTAGAGAAGTAATCTCATTCATATTACACAGATTTTTTATTGATAATAGGCTGAAAAAATTTTTTAAATATAATTTTTTAAAAATATATATTAAGAATTGAAATATATTCAATTTGTAATTTAAGTTATTTATAAGATAATAAAATACATTAAAGTCAAGAGTGAGCTTTTATATTATAGAGGATTAGTTATTTTTTTTGCCATTTTTGATTTATCATATCCAAATATTTATAAATGGCGAGAATAATCTCGCCAATATTGATTTATATACGCCAATTATGGCATAATGGCGAGAAAGGTAGTGAAAGCTTATGAGAGAATTTAATTATTCAAAATTACTTTGTTTAAATATACCAGCAAATATGTATGATTTAATATCAAAAATATATGAGTATAAGGGAAAACAAGAACTATATGTAGCTAATTTTTAAGATATACTTGAAAAAATGGTAGAAGTTTCGAAAATTCAATCAACAAAATCATCAAATGCAATTGAAGGAATATCTACGAATGAAGGAAAAGATAAAAAACAACAAGTCGGAGTGTACTTTAACTTTATAGGTGTTATTAGATTAAACGAAAACAAGAAAAATTAGCATGAATAACACAAAAATTTTGATTTATATAGAGAAGTACGATAAACTAGCATTAATCAAATGGAAGGGCAAGATTATGAGAAACAAGATTGAAGAATATAGGAAAACTTTGGGGTTGTTTCAATATAGATTAGGTAAAAAATTAGAATATCAAGAATAAGTATAAATAAAATAGAAGCAGGGAAATCTGTGCCAAGTTTAAAAATCGATAATGATATTACTAAATATAAAAGATATAAATACCTTGAAGAATATGATATACTTTCAAATAAGGTGATAATGATGAATATTAGTTATATTGATGAAATATATAAGATAATAGATGAATCTAAAGCTAAAAATGATTGCATTATTAGGAGTGTAAATGAAAGACAAGCTATTATAAAGTACATACTATGCAATAAATTTGCTTCAATATCTTCAGATAAACTTATTAGGCGTACAAAAGATATTTTTGATGTATTTATAATAGATAAATACATAGAAGAAAAAATCTCATATTCTGAAATCCTTAAGGAAATGAAATTAATAGGTAGAAAATTAGGAAATTTTTACTGGTTTAAAAATAATGATAGGATAGAAAAGGTAAAGCTAGCATTAGAAAAATATAAGCCTAATCCTATTAAAGAATACTCAGCTGATTATATTCTTACAACAATCTTAGAAAAGAGCTTAAAACTTGAAAGAGAGTCTATATTAGAAAGAGAGAGGATTATTAATAATGATTACAATAGATAAGAATATTAAATCTTTAAATAGAGATGAGCAATGTAGATTAATTGACAATTATTCAATTAGAGAATGTATTAAAAATTATAATTATAATTATGTTCTAACTGGATTTTCTGCTCTTTCAAGGTATGGCTATTGTGCTGACTATGATCTAGGAGTATTAGAAGTTAGATTAAATTTAAAGTCTAATGGAGATTGGTTTATATGTACCTGGTCAAACTGCATGGATGAAGAATATATAAAGAAAGATGGCTTTTATTTAGTTACTTTAAACCATGCCTTATTTGATTCTATATATTCTGGAATAGATACCTCTAGAACAGATGAAGCAGTAGAAAAAATGTTTTATGAAAATAAATTGAATGAGTTTGTCATATATGCTAAAAAATGGAATATGCCATACGAAACACTTAAATTTGCCTTAGAGCCTGCTATAGAAAAAGGCTTTGATTTGGATAACATTTACTATAATTTTTAAAGAAGACTAAAGTGAGATTCATACGAAACATACTTATTTTCAAAACTTATAAAATTTTTATTTAAGATTCCAGGAAAACTATATAGATTAATTTCAAAAGAAAATTAATATTAGATGAAAATTTTTAATTAAGTACTAAAACCAAACTAAAAACAAACTAAGTACCAACTAAATAAGGGCGAAATATTAAAAAACAAATGTTATTATAATAATGTGAAAATAGTATTTAAGATGCATGTATATATAAAAGCTTATTTTGCATATTTTTCTCAAGAAAGAGTAGATTTTTATCTACTCTTTTTTATTTTCTTTAAAAGGAGGTACAATTTTTGAAATTAATCATTGCTGAAAAGCCTGATCTGGCAAGAAATGTTGCAGGACCTATTGGCAAATGTTCAAAACACCATGCTTATGTAGAAGTGGGTAACTTTAAAATAGATTTTTTTGATAGGTAGTCAATTAGCTAATAAAATTTATCTAATGATATAATTATATATAAGGTGGTTATTATATGTTTGAGGATAAGTATAAAATGAATGTCTTAGATAATATAAGATTAGCAAAAAGAAATATTGTAGACACTATTTATAGTGCAGCAAGAATTGATAATTTAAATATTACATTTTCTGAAACTGATGTTATTTTAAAAAAGGGTTATTTACAAAATGCTGATATATCTACAGTAAGCACAATTTTAAATCTTAAGCATGCTTGTTGGTATATTCTAAATAATATTGATAAGGAAATTGATTTAGAGTTTATTTCAAAAGTACATTATGAGGTTGCCAAAGATGAAGCTTTAGCTTGGGGAGTTTTAAGAAGTGGTCATGTAGGAATTAGTGGCACTGATTACATTCCACATATACCAGACAAGATAGAAGTTCAGCAAAAACTAATCTCATTTAATGAAAATATAAATGTAACAGAAAGATCCTTAGATAGAATGCTTTGGATGATGAAATCTCAACTTTTTTGGGATGGCAATAAAAGAACAGCACTCATAATAGCTAATAAAGATTTAATTGCAAATGGAAAAGGAATATTATCTATTAAAGATAAAGACCTATTAGAATTTAACAATCTATTAAGTGATTATTATTCTTATGATAAAGATTTTGAATTAAAGAATATGTTATATGATAAAGCAATTACTGGAATTGATTCAAGGATTATAAAAAAAGATAGTGGCTTAGAAAATTAATATTAGATTATATTAAGAATAATCCAGATGAAGAAATTGTTAAAGAACTAAAAGAATTTATTGATTATCTATTTGTTCAAGACTAGATTTGGAATCTGATTTAAATAATGCTTCTATTTCAGAATTATAAAAAAACTTAAAGGGAATTGATATTGGCAATTTAGTAGATTTCGGGGAATTACTAAGAGATATATCAGCTTCATTTCTACAAACAATTGAAAAGAAAATAAGCTTGACAAAAAGTAATGATTTAATGTATTATAACATTAAAGATAAAGCTAGGAGGAATGAAAATGAAGTTAAAAGAAGAGAAAATGTTAAGACTACTGAGAGAAATAGATACAGAGAATTGGAGAGACCTAGTTTCGCTAGACGAACTGGAAGCAGATCCAATTCTGGAATGGCCATTTCCAGAGAAGCTGGAAGGCCCACTTCCAGACAATCCTATCCTAGACAACTTTCTATATTATCATACCTTGGAGGAGACAGTATTCGACCTAGCACTAGTAGACGAGGAGAAGGATCTGATGGAAGAGCTAACAATGCTCAGGATAGAGGAGAGGGAACAAGAGTTTCTGGAAAAATATCAGACAACTTACTGGATAAAAATGAGACTGGACTATCTACTGGATTCAACAGAGGAGAATCTAGACAAAGTCAGAAAAATGTACTGGGACAGAACATTGATTCCACACTTGAAAAAAATACAAATTCAAGCGATGGACTTTATGAAAAAAGAGAAACCATTAATGATGAAAAGCTGGAAAATACAATCGGAGGAAGATCCAGAGTATCAAACAATGATTTCAGCATTAACAGAGATAATGATAAAAGAAATAATAGAATCATAGAAAATGATAAAGAACAAGAAAAGGAAGCTGATGAAGCTTCTTTTTTTAATGACGAAAACATTGAAAATCTAACAAAAACTTCAGAAAAACAACCTATAAAAGTTGGTGATGTAGTAAAAATAAATGAACATGAGTATTGGTTGATAAAAAGAATTAAATTATATAGCGATATTTTTTCTGAGAGTGAAGTACTTTATGGATTTGAAGCTTATTGGGATAAAGATTTAATTAACTTTAAATACTCAAATACAGACAGTATTAAAACTAATAATTATGAAATTCTTACTAATTCAAATGAGTTAAGATTAAATAAAAGCATAGAAGATACAATTAATAAAAATACTAATAGATATGATTCTATTTTAATAAGCTCTAGCACTCTGGATATTCTAAAAAAGGTAGGACTTGAAGATTTACCTATATTTATATCTCAAAAACATATTTTATCTACAATGCATGAAAAGGGTAAAAATCCGCATTGGCATGAAATTAAAAAAGATTTTTTAGTGAATATTAATAATTTTTTAAATGATCCATCTATTATTATGGACAGCCTATCTAAAGATGATAGTGTTGTTTTAGTGACTACTCAGCTAGATAATGATAATCTACCAATTATGATTACGATAAAACCTAATGGAAAAGGAATATATGAAGCAGAAACATTAGAATCAAATTATATTACTTCCATTTATGGTAAAGATAACTTTGAAAAATTTATAGATAGAAATATTAAAGAAAATAAAATTTTGTATTTTGATAAAGAAAAAATTCAAAGTTTAGAACGTTTTGCCAGACTCCAATTGTCTGGGAACTTTTCTAACTTTGAATCTAAACAAATTATACATCAAAGTAGAAATATTGTCAATACCGATAAAAAAGCAATTCAAAATTCAGATTTATTTGAAAACTCTTCTAAAGATAATATACAGCAAGAAAAAAGTTCTAATAATACAGGCGATAAAGAAAAAATAAAGGTAAATCCTGAAATTGATTCTATTAAAAATTTTGCTATTTCTGAAGATTTAATGTCTCAATCACTCACACCTAGTGAAAGATTAAATAACAATATTCAAGCTATATCAATGCTAAATAAAATTGAAAATGGAGAGATAAAATCTAACTTAGCAGCTCAGCAAGTCTTGGAAAAATATGTTGGCTGGGGAGGTCTTGCCGATGTCTTTGATGAAGAAAAGGAGGATAATGGCTTTAAGCAAGAACATTTTTAAAAGAGAATTTATCTGAAAAAGAGTGTTTAAGTGCCAGAGAATCAACCTTAACTGCTTTTTATACTCCTAAATCAGTTATAGATAGCATGTATAACTGTTTATATGATATGGGAGAAGTTGAAGAATTAGAAAATGAGTCGCCATTATTAGAAGATTTAAAAAGAGCTATATTTGATTATTCCAACTATGAGTTTTCAGAATCTAATAGCTATGAAGACTTTGACAAACTATACCCTGATTTAAGCCATATAGGACCTGCCTATACAGAAACACCTGATGGTAAGCACTCTATTCAATATGAGGTAAATTTGGAAGAAAAAACATGGACTCAGTATGTAGATAATGTTGCTATTAGATAAGAAACTTTTGTAGAAGAAGATATATCTAATTCACAAGCTCTTAAAGATATGATTGAAGCCATAAAGATGTCAAGTTTTGATGATCTGGTATCAGTAGATGAATAAGATTTAAAACAAGCTCTAGGACTAGAAATAGATGATGATGGAAACTTTTATGATCCACATGCAAAAGATCTTGATAATGACGGAATACCAGATAGATATGACAATGATTTTAAAGATAGTGATTACTTTGAATCAACTTATGACGTAGAGGATAACTTTCACGCAAGGAAAGAGAAGACTTCTATCTTAGGGCAGATTAAGCTATTTTTGTCGGAGCAGAAAGAAAAGGAAGTAAGAGACTCAAAATCAAAATGATATGCACCATTCTTACTGGATATCCAGTAAAGAGGGTACACAACATATGAGTAATAGAGTTGATTATTTTTATATACAATAAATATAATATAATTTATATTATCATCTCAAAATATTTTTCTTCAAATTTATCTCTTAACTAAGATAAGACTAGAATTGTAACGTTTGTTTTACATGAATTTTATATTTATAAATATAAAACTTATACTAATTTTTTTTAATTTTAAATTTAAGTTAGTATGAGTTTTTTTATTTTTTAAATCCTAAATTTCATCATAATGTTTCTAAATACTCTTTTTTGTATTCTTTTTATTTATAAAGTAAAATATATTTGTATTTAGGAAATTATTTTTATTTATTTTTTTGGAGGGTGTTTTGAAAAATATTATTGTTACTGGGGCATCGGGCTGTATTGGTTCTGAAATTAGTAGGGCTTTAGCTGAAGACGGATCTAGGTTATTTTTAATTGGGCATAAATCTATGGATTTTTTAAGGGATTTGAAGGAGAAAATTGAGTCTTGTTGTAATTCGTCTGTTTATACTTTTTCATGTGATCTTTCGAAAGAAGATGAGGTTGATTCTCTTTTTGAAGAAATTTTCAAGATAAGTAAGGGTATTGATATTCTAGTAAATAATGCTGGCATCTCTTATATTGGACTTTTACAGGATATGAAAATTTCAGATTGGGATAGGGTAATAGATACCAATTTAAGATCTATTTTTTTAATGTCTAGAAAGGTTATTCCTTCTATGGTGGCAAATAAAAGTGGAAAAATTATTAATATTTCTTCTATTTGGGGAAGTTATGGTGCGTCTTGTGAGGTTTGCTATTCGGCTTCTAAGGGTGCTATAAATTCTTTTTCTAAGGCTCTTGCCAAAGAGCTTGCCCCATCTAATATACAGGTTAATGCTATTTCTTTTGGGGTTATCGATAGTAAAATGAATAATTTTTTAAATGATGATGAAAAAAAAGTTTTGACCGAGGAAATACCTGCAAGTAGGTTTGGACTACCTAGTGAGTGCGGCAAAATGGTTAAACTTATCTCCCAGTCTCCAGAATATTTAACTGGACAGATTATAACTTTGGATGGTGGTCTATTTTAGATTTTGTTTTCTATTTTCTTTGCTTTAGTTTGATATTTTACTTTACTAATCTCCTTTTATTGTGTATTATATAGGTTGAGGAAGTGATTTTATGAGTAAAAAACAAGACGATAATATTTTAGAAGAACTTTCCAATGCAAATGTTGAAAAAGTTTATGAAAGAGATACTGCCTCTTATGATTCTAATAAAAATTTATCTATAGATAATGATGATAAAGCTAAGGAATTGGAAAAAGCCGATTCATTAAGCTCTGAAGCAAGTGAGAGTGAAAATATTATAAGCGATTATAAATCTTCTGAAGAAATTGAAGAGGATATGACTATAAAGCTAGATAAAAATTTTAATGATTTTGAAGAAAAAAATGCTCAATTAAGTAAGGATACTGATAGTGATTTTATAAGCGAGAAAGAGAACAATCACTCTTATGATTATTCTAAAGATGATAAACCTATTGATGAAAATGAAGAAGATATAGATGAGGAGCCTAAAAGAGGAATTTTATTTAAAATATTTTCTTTTATAGGTAATCTTATTTTTATTATATTTGTTGTTAGTATGATTTTTGTTATATTTTTAAATACTTTCTCTTTTATCAAGGGGGTAGAACCTTCTATTTTTGGCCATAGGATGTTTGTCGTTGGAGAAAGTTCTATGAGTCCAAATCTTGATATCAATGATGCTGTTCTTGTAAAAGATAGTTCTATTACAGATATTAAAGAGGGAGATCTTATTTTCTATAGGGCAAAGAATGGCAAGGATGCTATAACTTCTTGGGTTATTAAAAAAGACGGAAATGAAGTTGAGGTTTCTAAAAAACTTGATGACAAAGAGCCTATTAAAATTGATAGCTCTGCTATTATTGGGGTTTCTGATATAAGAGTTAGAAATGTTGGTCCAATTGTAGATTTTATCTCTCATCCAATTGGGATTTTACTTGTTCTAGTTATTGGATTTGTTATATATTTTATAGCTAGTTATGCTGCAAATAGAAATAGATATTAGTTTTTGATTTTTTCCCTTATTTTTATATATTTCAATATTAAGGTGGACTTCATGTTAAAAAAAATAAATATTAAGATTTTGCTACTTTTGTTTTTTTGCTTTTTGATACTTATTTCAAAATCTGAAGCTAAAAGTAGTATAGATATTTCAAATAGATACTGCATTTATTATGAAAAAAAGGATATTCCAGAAGAAGAGATTGTTGGGAAATTTCCTATTATTATTTATGCTGGTGATGGTTTTAAAAAAGAGGATAGTGATTTTTTAAAGAAACAAATTATCTATAAAAATTATGCTTATGTTTCTTTAAAAAATAGTGAAGAAGATTTAAATAATGATGATATAAAAGAATTGATTGGACTCTTTTCTAATAAGGATTTTCAAAATGCTCATCCAGAATTTAATTTTCATAGAACTTATATTTTAACTTCTTCTAGTAAAATTGGGGAGCTTAGTGGCGAGATTGATTCAAACTTTGACATATCTGGCATTATTTATATTGGTAAGAATGAAGATAAATTAAATTTTGAAAAACCAATATTATCTCTTTCATCTACAAGTAATTTTGCTAGAAAAAACGTTGTTTCTATAAATTTTGACTTAGAGAATTTTGACAAAATTGAGCTTTATAGTGAGCTAAGAAAGCTTTACAGAAGATTTTCTTTAAATAATTATTTGAAAGCTGCAAGTGATACTATCTCAAATTTTATAAGGTCTTCTGATATGATTTATTGGGATAGGGGGGAAGAAAATCACCTTGGTAATATCCCGATTCTTATGTACCATAATATTTATGAAAAAGATGATAGGTATATAGTAAGACCTGAAAAACTTTATATGGATCTTTTAGATTTTTATAAACGCGGATTTTTACCTATATCTATGGAAGATTATATTAATAAAAAAATAAATATTCCTAAGGGGTTTTCACCATATATAATTACTTTTGATGATGGAGAAAAAAATAATTTTGATTTAAAAAAAGATGGAAGTATAGACAAAAAATGCGGAGTTGGAGTTATTTTGCAATTTGCAAAAGATTTTGATCTTTTTAAACCTAGGGCTTCTTTTTATGTTATAAGAGATGTTCCTTTTTATGATAAGAATTCTGCAGAAGAAAAGATAGATATTTTATATGAAAATGGAATGGAAGTTGGAAATCACACTTTTAATCATTTACATTTTGGAGAAATGGATAATGCTGAAGATGTTCAAAAAGCTATAGCAAGTGAAGATAAGGTTATTAAGTCGTTCTCTAAAGAGGAATATTTTACTGATGTTTTAGCCCTTCCTTATGGTGATCCACCTAAAAAGGAATTTTTACATCTTTTAGAAGAAGGCTCTTATGATGGCCATAGCTATAAAAATAGAGCTATAGTATATGTTAAACAAAAGTTAGCTTTATCTCCATTTGATCCAGAGTTTGATCCAATGGAAATACAAAGGTTAGGTATAGGTAGTCCTTATAATACTACAGCTGAAAGTATTTTAGAGATGGTTTGGGATAATAAATTTATAAAGTAAAAGTTAGGAGGCTAGTTATGAAACTTGCAGAAGCATTATTAATTAAAAGTAAGTTAGATGAAGATATTTATAATATTTCTCAAAGAATTAATGGAAATATTTTTTACCAAGAGGGAACAAAGTTAAATGAAGACCCTAACAAACTTTTAAATGATCTTGAGGAAGCATTTAATAAAAGAGAAGATCTAATTTTTAGGATCAATAAAACTAACCATGAAACTTTATTTGATGATGAGATTTCTCTGGCTAATGCTATTGTTAAAAGAAATAGTCTAATTAAACTTGCATCTTATTATAAGAGTTATTTAGATGCGGCTAATAGTAGGACAGATAGGTATTCTTCATCTGAGATAAGACAGCTTCTTGCACTAGATTATGATGAGTGTATGAATAGACTAAATAGCACCTCTGAAAAGGCAAGACTTATGGATATTAAAATTCAAGAAATAAATTGGTTAACTGAGTTAAAGTAAAAACTTGTGGGAAGATATAAAAGGCGAATTCAAAAAAATTTTTTATAGTTGGCATATAAGGTTCGAATCCTTTCTACAATTCACAAGCTGACAATTTACATGAGCACAATTTATATAATACAATTAATTACCACGAATTGATTTTATATCTGGTTGGGTGGGTTAAAAGCACTTATTTCATTTTGATTTAAGTGCTTTTTAAGTTTTATAAATGTTGAATTTTAAAAATTTTATATTGTATAATATATTTGTTTAATATATAATAAATGTTGAATTATCGTTAAGGAGGAAAATAAATGATAGATTTTAGATATGATACTCAACTTTTGATTGAGGGAGAAAATTTAAGCGAGGAAGCTATAAATAAATATTTTATAGAAAATCTTGAGGGAGATTGTCTCTTAGCTGTTGGTGATGAAAATCTTATTAAAATTCATTTTCATACCAATAAGCCTTGGGAGGTTTTAGAATATTGCAGTAGCCTTGGAGAAATTTTTGATATTGTAGTTGAAGATATGGATAGACAGGCAAGAGGTTTAAAAGGTTAATTTTAAACCTTTTTAATTATTTATATATTACTTTTTATCAAATATTTAATTTTTGCCTTTATTAATAATGTTTAAGGAGAAGATAATTTGGAAAAAACGACACTAATAGCACTAGTTTTATTTATTATAAATTATGTTTTGATGATAGCCATTCCAAAAAAGAGAGTCTATGTTGTCATGACAACTGCTATTCTTATGGTTATCTTAGGGCTTCTACCTGTTAAGAATGTTTTAGAAGAAATAGATTTTAATGTAATAATGATGATAGCTGGGACTATGGGGATTGTTGCCTTATTTATTCAGTCTAAAATGCCAGAGCTATTATCTGATATTATTATTGACAAGATGCCAAACTTAAAATGGGTTATATTGGCACTTTCTTTATTTGCTGGATTTATTTCTGCTTTTGTAGACAATGTGGCTACTGTTTTGATGATAGTACCAGTTGCAATAGAGGTATCTAAAAAATTAAATGTATCTCCTGTTAAGATGGTAATTGCAATTTCTGTAGCATCAAATCTACAAGGAGCGGCAACTTTAGTTGGTGATACAACTTCTATCTTACTTGGCGGTTATGCAGATATGAATTTTATGGACTTTATTTTCTACAATGGGAAAATGGGACTTTTCTTTATAGTTCAAATAAGTATGATTGTTGCAACTGGAGTCCTTTATTATATATTTAGGAAAGATAATGAAAAAGTTACTAGTCAGGAAAAAACAGTAGTTAGAGATTATTTTCCTACATTTTTACTTGTTGGCGTAATTGTTCTACTTATTATTGCTTCTCTGGTAAATATTCCAGAAATTAAATTTCTTCCAGATACTGAAAGAAATATATCTGGTTATATATGTATGGGAATGTTACTTTTAGGATTTATTGTTCAAGGTTTTAGATTTGGTTTTCCAAATGCTGCTAGAGTTATTTGGAAGGACATAGATTTTAACACGTTAGCCTTACTTACTGGACTTTTTGTAGTTATTGGAGGAATTAAGGCGCAAGGGGTAATAGATATTATTTCAAATCTTTTCTTAAAGGTTGGAAGCAGTTCTGTTTTTGCTATGTACACCTTCATCACTTTTATATCTGTAATATTTTCTGCTTTTATTGATAATATTCCTTATGTTGCTACCATGCTACCTGTTGTTACTCTAATCGCTAGTAAACTTCAAGTTGATCCTACTGTTCTTTACTTTGGACTTTTATCTGGCGCAACTTTAGGTGGTAATCTAACTCCAATTGGTGCAAGTGCAAATATAACTTCTATGGGAATTCTCTATAGGGAAGGATATGAGGATTTAAATAAAACTTTTATGAAAATTTCCGTTCCATATACCTTATCTGCTGTATTTACTGGATATATTTTAATTTGGTTAATTTTTGGAATGTAGAAATTAATAAATTTTACAAAAAAACCTGTATGTAATTTTACATACAGGTAATTTTATATTTTCATATCTAGCCATTTTTTAGACCTATATCTTAATGATAGAAATACAAATCTAGAGAATTGGTCTGATAATATTCCTAACCAAATTCCAACTATCCCAAGTCCCATTATTTTAACTAAAATATAAGTTACGATGGTTCTAATAAATGTTACTGCTAAAATTGTTGAAAATAGAGTATATTTTATATCTCCCGCAGCTCTAAGTGTTCCGCCATAGATGATTTGAGAGATTTGAAGAAGAACTATAATCATGATAAATCTACATATTATTACACCATATTCTATAATATGCTCTTCTTTAAAATATAATTTAAATAAGTCTTTTCCAAATATAAATAAAAATGTGGAAAGAACTATAGATATTATAAGTCCAATTCTTTGACAAATTGAGCTGTAGAGCAGTGCTTTTTCTTTATTTCCTTCTCCTAAGGATTCTCCTGTCAAAGCAACTGATGCAACTTGCATCCCATCAGCGAAGGCAAAACCTAAAGAAAGATAATTAAGTCCAACATTATAGGCTGCAAATTCATCTGTGCCAAGTCCAGCAGCTAAAAGAGCTGTAGCTAAAAAGCCAACCCTCATGAATATATTTTCTACAAACATATTTAACCCAATTTTCGTAATAGTTATTAAGGATCTAGCTTTAGCCTTTATCTTTTTTTCTATTATAAAATGTGCACTCAAGTAACTTTTTTTGCTAAAGAGAGAACTAAAACTAATTATTGATGCGACAACTGTTCCGAGTATCGTTGCTATTGCAGCACCTTTTATTTCAAGTCTTGGTGCTCCTAGATTACCCTCTATAAGTAGATAGTTAAATACAACATTTACAAGTGAAGATATTAAATTTGTATAGAAGGCTATTTTAGTATTTCCACAGCCTCTTTGAGCGGCATTGATGCACATAGAAATAACTGAAAAAATTGAAAAGCCCATTATTATATCTAAATACTCTTTACTTTTAACATGAGTATCGGGATTACTTCCAGCAAGCTCTAAAATTTTATCGCTTTTAAATAAAAATATTGAGGTAATTATAATACATAAAATTACTGAAAGAATAAATCCAGTTAGTAGAGTTTCATGTGCTTCTTTTCTTTTTCCTTGTCCTTTTCTTCTTGCAACAATTGCTGATATTGCAACATTGATTGAGAAAAAAGCTGTTAGACCAATGAACTTAGGCTGGTTAGTTAAACCAACGGCTGCTACAGCACTTGGACCAAGCCTTGAAACCATTATGGTATCTATAATAACAGCTAGTGCTAGGAAAAAACTTTCGAGTACTGATGGCCAAGCTATTTTTATAGCTTTTAGCCAATATTCTTTATTTTTCATTCTTATCACTTCTTCTAATTTAATATTCTTTTTTATTATATCAAAGAATAAAATAATAACAAAATTAATAAATCTATATATAGATATATTCAAAAAAAAGCTTTCCAAAGATAGATTCTTTAGAAAGCGAAAAAATTATTACCTAGATAAATTCTTTTCTTTAAAAGCCATTAAGCATGGAATAATAACACCACCAACAATATTACCTAAAGTTATTACTAGTAGTGAAGTTAAACCCTTAGCTGTAAAGAGCATACCAGCTGCATGGAAATAAAACATATCTGCAATACTATGTTCAAATCCACAAAGAATAAATACCATAATAGATAAAACTATTCCTATATATTTACCTATTTCATGCTTATTACTATTATATTGGTAAACCGCATGAACAACAAGAAGATTACAAAAAATACCTAAAACAAATAAACTTAAATAATTATCTCCAATTTTGAGCTGCGATGTTTTTGTAGCTGCTTCAACTATAGCTTGGCTAGCTCTAGTTAGTTTAATAAGCTCTGCAACTAAAACAGAACCAACTAGATTTCCTAAATAAACTATAACTAAAAATGGAATATAAGTTTTAGCTTTGTTTTGAAAAAGATATCCAACTTTACCAGTAAATAAATTTAAACCGAGGGTTAAAACTGCATATAGACCTGTGGAAAATAGTAAAGATCCAATAATTTTATTTTCTAATAATAAATATATAATTCCACCAATTGCAATAAAAGCTCCTGCCATAATTGCCAATAAAAAATTTGTAAATTTTTTCAAATAATTTCCTCCTAAAAATAATATTATATATGAATTATATCACAAAATTATTTAAAAACATAAAATATAGATTGGCTTATTTTTTAAATTTATTGATCTAAAAAGATATAATTATCTTTTATAATTAAAACGCTTGATAGATTTTTAATTTGACAAATACCAGCCTATAATATATATTATTTTTTGTATCTTAAGGGAGGTTATATTATGGTAAAAAATTTAGTAATAGTCGAATCCCCGACTAAAGCTAAGACAATTGGTAAGATGCTAGGAAGAAATTATAAAGTAGTAGCAACGATTGGACATTTAAGAGATCTACCTAAAAGTCAAATTGGTGTTGATATTGAAAATGATTTTAAGCCAAAATATATAAATGTTAGAGGAAAAGCCGATAAGATAAATGAGCTAAAAAAATTAGCTAAAGAAGCTGAAAAAATATATCTAGCAACTGACCCTGATAGAGAGGGAGAAGCTATATCTTGGCATTTAGCAAATTTGCTTGACCTTGATTTAGAAGAAAAAAACAGGGTTGAATTTTCAGAGATAACTAAAGATTATGTAAAAGAAGCAATAAAAAATCCAAGAAAAATTGATATGGGCTTAGTTGACTCTCAGCAAGCTAGAAGAATTTTAGATAGGATTGTAGGTTATAAATTATCGCCTATACTATGGAAAAAAATTAAAAATGGACTTTCTGCTGGTAGAGTTCAGTCAGTTGCTCTTAAATTAATTATAGATAGAGAAAAAGAAATTCAAAGCTTTATTGAGACTGAATATTGGACTATTGAAGCTACTCATAGAAAAGAAAAAGATTTTATAAGTAAATTTTATGCTTTTAGCGAAAATGGAAAAGAAAAAAAGATAAATGATTATATAGATGAAAATTTAGCGGATGAAATCTTAAAAAGCTCAGATAAGAAAAATTTTAAAATAGAAAAAATAGAAAAAAAGAAAAGAAACAAGCATCCATTTATGCCATTTACAACTTCTACTTTGCAACAGGAAGCTTCAAAGAGACTAGGTTATTCCACTTCAAGAACTATGAAAATAGCACAAAGTTTATATGAAGGAATAAATATTGGCGAGGAAGGAACAGTTGGTCTTATTTCATATATGAGAACAGATTCTACAAGACTCTCATCAAATATTGTTGCTGAAGCAAAATCATATATAGTGAAAAATTTTGGAAAGGAATATTCTAACGGTGGAAGCACTTATTCTAAGGTAAAAAAGGGCTCTCAGGATGCTCACGAGGCTGTTAGACCATCATCAATATATAGAACTCCCTATTCAATTAGCAAGTATTTAAGAGATGATGAATATAAGTTATATAATTTAATATGGCAAAGGACACTTGCTTCTCAAATGGCTAAAGCTTGTTATGATATAACAACTGTTACCATTTCATCAAATAAAAACTTATATAAAGCCAGCGGTAACATAATTATATTTGATGGTTTTATGAAGGTTTGGACAAGTAATGAAAAGGATAATGAACTTCCTTTATTAAAAGAGGGAGAAATATTAAATACAACTTCTTTAGAAAAAATTAAACACTTCACTAAACCTAAAGCAAGATATAATGAAGCGTCACTTGTTAAGGCTTTAGAGGAAAATGGAATAGGAAGGCCTTCAACTTATGCGAGTATAATTTCCTCTCTAATTTCCAGAAATTATGTTGTAATTGACAATAAACAGCTTGTACCAACTGATATCGGTTTTAAAGTTATTGATTTACTTTTAAAACATTTTGAAGATATTGTCAATGAAAAGTTTACAGCCAATATGGAAGATAGACTTGATGGGGTTGCAAATGAAGGTGTTAATTATATAAATCTTTTAAATGAATTTTATGGGCCTTTTGAGAAATTATTAGAGGACTGTAAGAAAGATTCCTCTGATTATAAGGTTAAGGACAAGGTCTTAGATGAAAAGTGCCCAGAATGCGGTCACCTTTTAGTTGAAAAGAATGGAAGACATGGAAAATTTATAGGCTGCTCTAATTTTCCAAATTGCAGGTTTGTAAAACCTTTAGTAAAATCAACAGGTGTTAGCTGTCCTAAGTGCGGACATGATATTATAGAAAAAGTTTCTAAAAAGGGAAAAGTATTTTATGGTTGTTCAAATTACCCTTCCTGTGATTTTGCACTTTGGAATAAACCAATCAATGAAAAATGTCCAAAATGCCAAAGTTTACTTACCCATGTAAAAAATAGATATGGCGAATTTATTAAATGTTCCAATGAAAATTGTGAATTTGAAAAGAATTTAAAAAAATCAAATTAAATACTATTTACAAAGCGTATAATATTTTATAAAATATATGTGTAGGGAATATATATAATAGTTGGATATATTAAATTTTTGAAAAGGGAAGTGATTTTTATATTTCCAAATACCCACAGAATTATTGCAAATGAACTCTATAATGAAATATATAGGGTTTATAATATAAAACTAGATAAAAAATCTTTAATTTGGGGCTCTCAGCTTCCAGATTATAGTCCGAAACATAAAATGATTCCTCATTACTATGATAAGTCTATCGACTATATTGTTGGTGAGATTATTTCTTTAATTGTATTAGCCAGATTTACAAATCTTGAAGAATCATCATATATTGGAGTTACTAAAAAGATATTTTCTAAAAAACTCGGAATTATTTCTCATTATTTAACCGACTATGTAACACTAGCTCATTATGAAAATTGGAGCTTTAAAGATTCTATGGTTAAGCACGTGAGTTATGAAAGAAAGTTAAATCACATTGCTGAAAATTTTGACTTTACGAGAAATGAAGTTATTAATCTTAGGATTGATTTAGATGATATATTTAGTTTAAGAAAAAATATAAGGAATAATATTGATGAAGTTTTAAAACTTTATAGAAAAGAGAAGTCTCTAGAAAGAGATTTAACCTTTGCTTACAATATAAATTTAAATATTATTTATTTTGTAATAGATATAATAAATGTTTACTCTAATAATTTAAGCACAGCAAAATTAGGTCTTTTAGCTCGCTAGATTTTTCTAGCGAATTTTTTTATAAAACATCCTAGATTTTTAAAAGAAATTTAATTTTTTTTGGAGTATAATAAATAAACAAGGGGGAGGAGCAGATGGCATTACCAATTACGGATATAAAAAAATTACACCAGTCTCTTGAGTATAATTTTTTATATAATAAAGATTTAAACTCTATGCATCTGCTACTTCAGATGCTTGAAAATGAAGTCAAGCTTAAAAAATTTAAGCCAAAATACTATTGTATGAAATCTATAAATAGGTCAGTTTCAAGGAGTCTTTATTATAGGGATGACAAAAATTATATAATAAGAACTATTGATAAACTTATTAATGATGATATAAATAGATTAGAGCTTTCCACATATTTAGATGGATATTCAAGTGGATATAAAGATGATTATTATGCAAACATGATTGAAGAACTTGCTCTAACTATTTTCGGAAGAGAATGTTTTTATAAAGGGGATATTTTATTTCATCAGATTAATTCTGAAAAAGAGTTAGAAGTTTATGAATTAATTGAAAAATCTATTCAAGAAGATTTAGAATTGACAGAAAAAATTAGGTCAGTAACTATTACTTATGTAAATAAATTTATCAAAACTAAGATATTTACAATAAATAATTTTTTAGATAAGCAAATTAAAATCAATTTAGATAATGGTAGAATTGATAGGGGTTCTGAGTTTCTTACTATTCCAGAGCTAACAAATATCTACCAAAAAATTATTTATTCTTATTTAAGAAGTCTTACTAAGACTTATATTACAAGTTACTGGTATGGCGTAAATGATAGGGTTTTAAGTAGATACTAAGCCTCTCCTTGTCGGAGGGGTTTTTTTTATAGGAGAAAGTATGATAATATTAGGTATAGATCCTGGTCTTGCAACTATTGGATATGGAGTTATTGAAGCTAAAAGCCGTATAAGTTTAGTTGAATATGGAATTATTCAAACTCTTCCAACATCAACTCTACCTGAAAGATTGGAGATTATTTTTAAAAACATAGATTTATTAATTAAAGATTTTAATCCAGATGAGGTAGCTATAGAAGAACTATTTTTTAATAAAAATGTTAAGACGGCTATTACAGTTGGAGAAGCAAGAGGTGTTATACTGGTTAGCTTAAAACTAAACTCAGTTCCAATCTATGAATATACACCTCTACAGATTAAATCATCTATTGCAGGATATGGTAGAGCTGAAAAATTGCAGGTGCAAAATCAAGTTAAAAATATTCTTTCCTTAAAGGATATTCCAAAACCTGATGATGCTTCCGATGCACTTGCTGTTGCTATGACTCATTATTTTCAGGGAAGAAACAAGGAAATGTTTTTAATAAAGTAGGTTTTAAATGATTGATTATATTATTGGAGAAATAAAAAAAATAGAAAATGATTATGTAGTTATTGAAAATAACTTAATAGGATATAAGGTCTATACATCTTTAAACTCTATGAAAAATTTTGTAATAGATGAAACTTTTGCAATTCATATTGAAATGGTTGTTAGAGAAGACTCTCTTAGCCTTTACGGTTTTTATAGCGAGGATGAGTTAGATTTATTTAAAAAATTAACTACTGTTTCATCTGTTGGACCAAAGGTTGGACTAGCTATTTTATCTAGTCTAATGCCTTCCCAAATAATTTCAGCTATAAAGACAAATGATATTAATTTACTTACAAAGGCTCCTGGAGTAGGGAAGAAAACTGCATCTAGGATTATTTTGGAATTATCAGATAAAATTAGTGGGTTTGATTATGACTTTAAAGAAAACGACTTTATAATTAAAGACGAAGATTTGGAAGATGCAATTTTTGCACTAACTTCTTTAGGTTATCCTAGGGATAGCGTCGTTAAAGTTATAAATGAAGTTGCTAAAGAAGATTTAGACTTAGAAGATATTATTAAGAAGAGTATGATAAAACTTTCAAGGTAGGTTTTTATGGAAAATGAAGGAAGAATAATCGGTTCAAATAGGAATTTTGAGGAAGAAAGTTTAGAAATTTCTCTTAGACCTAGATGGATGAAAGATTATATTGGTCAAAAAAAGGCTAAAGAAAAATTAAATATTTTTATTGAAGCTGCTAGAAATAGAAAAGAAGCTATGGACCATGTTTTATTGCATGGACCTCCTGGTCTTGGAAAGACAACCTTAGCTGGCATTATAGCCAATGAAATGGGAGTTAATATTAAGATAACATCAGGGCCTGCTATTGAAAGGCCATCTGATTTAGCTAGTATTTTAACAAATCTTCAAAATGGAGATATTTTGTTTATTGATGAAATTCATAGAATTAGTAGGTCAGTTGAAGAAGTTCTCTATCCAGCAATGGAAGACCACGCACTGGATATTATGGTTGGAAAAGGTCCCAGTGCTAGAAGTCTAAGAATTGATTTGGAAAATTTTACTTTAATCGGCGCAACTACTAGAGCAGGGCAAATTTCTTCTCCTTTAAGAGATAGATTTGGTGTTATATTGAATCTTGAGATGTATGATACTGAATCTTTAAAAACTATAGTAACTAGGAGTGCTGATATTCTAGGAGTAAATATTACTGAAAAAGGAGCTATTGAAATAGCTAAAAGAAGTAGGGGAACACCAAGAATTGCAAATAGACTATTAAAGAGAGTTAGGGACTATGCTGAAGTTAGAGCTGATGGAGAGATTACAGATGAGGTAAGTAAAAGAGGGCTAGAACTCTTAGAGATTGATGAGCTTGGATTAGATTCAACAGATAGAAGGTTAATAAAAGCTATTATTGAAAATTTTTCAGGCGGGCCGGTTGGAATTGATACAATTGCAGCTAGTACTGGAGAAGAATCGGTTACTATTGAAGATGTCTATGAGCCATATCTTTTACAAATTGGTTTTTTAAATAGAACACCTAAGGGTAGGATTTTAACTAAAAAAGCCTATGATCATTTAGGATATAAGTTTGGAGAATAATAAGTTTTGAAAACAGATGATTTTGATTTTGAATTAGATGAGAGTTTAATTGCTCAGCATCCATTAAAAGACAGGGACCATGCAAGACTTCTTGTCATGGATAAAACTACAGGTGAAGTTTGCCACAAGATGTTTTATGATATCGTGGATTATTTAGAAGATGGAGATGTACTTGTATTAAATGATACAAAGGTAATCCCTGCAAGACTCTACGGCCATAGAGATGGTAAGGAAGAAAAAGTAGAGGTCTTGATGCTAAAAAATACTAAAGACGATATTTGGGAATGTTTGGTAAAGCCTGGTAAGAAAATGAGGGTTGGTTCCAAGCTAATTTTTGGAGATGGAAGACTTAGCTGTGAAGTTTTGGATGTTATAGAAGATGGGGTTAGGATAATAGAATTTTTCTATGATGGTATTTTTGAAGAAAGACTAGATGAATTAGGAGAAATGCCACTACCTCCATATATTACTGAAAAACTTGAAAATAAAGATGATTATCAAACTGTATATGCAAAGTATGACGGATCAGCTGCTGCACCAACAGCAGGACTACATTTTACTGAAGAACTTTTAGATAAAATTAGGAATATGGGAGTATATGTAGAATTTGTCACACTTCATGTAGGACTAGGAACTTTTAGACCTGTCAAGGTAAATGATATTGAAAAACATATAATGCATAAGGAAGTTTATAGTTTATCTAGGGAAACGGCAGATGTTATTAATAGGCAAAAAAAACTTGGCAAAAAAATTGTAGCAGTAGGAACTACTGTTGTTAGAACTTTAGAATCTGCTATTAGAGGAGAAGATGAGTTAACTCCAAAATCTGAATCAACAGATATTTTTATTTATCCAGGATTTGAATTTAAAGTTGTTACAAGTTTAATAACAAATTTCCATCTTCCTAAATCTACACTTATGATGCTTGTATCAGCCATGTCTACTAGAGAAAATATTTTAAATGCTTATAGTGAAGCTATAAAGGAAAAATACAGATTCTTCAGTTTTGGAGATGCTATGTTTATAAAGGAGTAATTGATTGTTAGAGTTTAAAGTTGAAAAAACGTCCAGTGAATGCAAGGCAAGAACTGGTACATTAAAATTAAATCATGGAGAAGTAAAAACTCCAATTTTTATGCCGGTTGGGACTAGGGCAAGTGTTAGAGCTATGACATGTGATGAATTAAAAGAAATAGGCTCACAAATTATACTTGGAAATACCTACCACCTTTATTTAAGACCTGGCGAAGAAATTATGCGTGAAGCTGGCGGCTTAAATAAATTTATGAATTGGGATAAGCCAATATTAACTGACTCAGGTGGATTTCAAGTTTTTAGTCTTTCTAGACAAAGAAAGATAACTGAAGAGGGAGTTCACTTTAGATCTCATATTGATGGTTCTAAACACTTTATTTCTCCAGAAAAATCTATAGATATCCAAAATTTTCTTGGATCCGATATTATGATGGCTTTTGATGAATGTGTTCCATATCCAGCTAGTTATGACTATACTAAGGACTCTATGCTTAGAACTTTGAGATGGCTTGAAAGGTGTATTAAGCACAACAAAAATGACAATCAAGCCTTATTTGGAATTATTCAAGGTGGAATGTATAAGGATCTTAGAAAATATAGTGCTGAAAAAACTACTGCATTTGATTTATCTGGTTTTTCAATTGGAGGATTAAGTGTTGGAGAGCCTAAAGATATGATGGTTGAGCTTTTACATTATACAACACAATTTATGCCAATTAATAAACCTAGATATTTGATGGGGGTTGGCAGTCCAGACTATCTATTTGAGGCAGTTGAAGCTGGAGTTGATATGGCTGATTGCGTATTACCAACTAGAATTGCTAGAAATGGAACTGCTATATCTTATAATGGTAAACTTGTTCTTAAAAATGCTAAGTATAGAAAAGATTTTAGACCAATTGACGAGAATTGTTCATGCTACGCTTGCAAGAATCACTCAAGAGCATATATAAGACATTTGATTTCTGTAAATGAGATTTTAGCAGCAAGACTACTCACAATTCATAATCTTTATTTTTTACTAGATTTAATGAAAAATATAAGAAGTTCTATAGAAGAAGATAGATTTTTAGAATATAAAAAAGAATTTTACGATTCTTATGGATATTAGGTATAATAATTGATATAATAAAAATATAGTATTAAAAAAGGAGGGATAATATGCCTGAAGGAATTACTTCAATAATGCCGACATTTCTTTCACTTATAATTGCTTTTGTAATTATTTATTTTTTAATGATTAAACCACAAAAAAAGAGAGAAAAAGAAATTCAAGCTATAAGAGATGGAGTAAAAGTTGGAGATAATATAATTACAGTTGGTGGAATTAAAGGAAAGGTTACTAAAACTGGAGAAGATTATATAACAATTAAGTCTCAAGATGCCCAAATGGAAGTTACTAGAACTGCCATCTATAAAGTAATTGAAAAATAATTAGTTTATTCTAAGTAGTTTTTTAGCTTTCTTTTCATAATAATTATTTTATGATATAATATTTAGGTACAAGGAGGGGTTTAATATGAAACATATAACTGTACTTAAAAAATCAAGTTTGAGAGATACTTGCTCTCATAAAGGATGCGGCGAATGTCAAACATCTTGCCAATCAGCTTGTAAAACATCTTGCACTGTTGGAAATCAAAAGTGCGAAAATGAAAACAAATAAAAAAATTGGTGCTGGTCACCTTTTTTTTATTTGTCTATATTTTTTGGAGGTATTATGGGGAAAATACATAAATTTTATTTAAATAATAAATATATTATTTTAGACGTTTATTCATCAAGTATATTTGTAGTAGATAAAATGACTTATGACATAGTAGATGAAATTGATAAAACTAATGATGAGGTTTATTCGCTTTTTAGTGAGTATTCTAAAGAAGAAATTGATGAGTGTTTAAGTGAACTTAGAAACTTAAAGGAAGAGGGATATCTTTTTTCTGAAGAAATAAAGAGTGAAGACATTGAATATAATAGAGATAATATAATAAAGGCAATGTGTCTTCATGTATCACACGACTGTGATTTAAGATGTAGGTACTGTTTTGCATCTCAGGGAGATTTTTGCGGCGAAAGGTCCTTGATGGACTTTGAAACAGGAAAAAGAGCCTTGGATTTTCTTATTGAAAACTCTGGAAATAGAAAAAATCTAGAGGTTGATTTCTTTGGTGGAGAACCTTTATTAAATTTTGACGTTGTAAAAAAACTTACCCTTTATGGAGATGAACTAAATAAAAAAACTGGGAAAAATATAAGATTTACTATTACAACAAACGGTGTTGGCCTAGATGATGATAAAATTGATTTTATAAATAAGCACATGTACAATGTTGTTCTATCATTAGATGGAAGAAAAGAAATCAATGATTATATGAGACCAACCATTAATGGTAAGGGATCTTACGATATTATAGTTCCTAAATTCAAAAAATTGATAGAGGGAAGAGGAGATAAGGACTACTATATAAGAGGGACTTTCACTTCTCACAATTTAGATTTTTCTAAGGATGCTCTAGAATTTTATAAAGAAGGATTTGACAAGATTTCTTTAGAGCCTGTGGTAACTGATGAAAAAGAAGAGTATGCAATAAGGGAAGAACACCTTGAACAAATACTAGAAGAGTATGAAAAATTTTCTAAAATATATTTAGATATTAATAAAGATGAAGATAAGCTTTTATTCTTTCACTTTATGGTAGATTTATCAAATGGCCCTTGTTTAGCTAAAAGGTCCATAGGGTGCGGAGCTGGATGTGAATATATATCTGTAACTCCAAATGGTGATATTTATCCTTGCCATCAATTTGCATCTGATCCAAGCTTTAAACTTGGCAATATTTTTACTGGTATAGATAAAAGAGAAATAACTGAAAAATTTAAAAAGGCCAATGTGTTTAATAAGGAAGATTGTAAAGAGTGTTGGGCGAAATTTTATTGCTCTGGAGGCTGTCATGCTAACGCTTATTTTAACAATCACTCATTAAATAAGCCTTACAAAATTGGCTGTGAAATGCAAAGAAAGAGATTGGAATGTGCAATTTCAATCTTAGCTAATAAAGGGGAAATATAAAGAGGAGTTAATTTGAGTATTTGGAGAATTTATAATAGAGACATCTCATCACTTAAGGGTAAGCTTAGTGATGAGTTTCTTTATATTTTAGTAAATAGAGGAATAGATACAAAAGAAAAAATAGATTATTATTTAAATGCAAATTTTGAAAATATGCACGATCCTTTTTTAATGAAGGATATGGATATAGCTGTTGATTTAATTTTAGACCATATATCTAAAGACTCTCATATTCATATTTGTGGGGATTATGACCAAGATGGAATAGCTTCTACAGTTATTTTGATGAAGGGCCTCGGAGAAATTCATAAAAAAGTAACATATTCAATTCCAGATAGGACTGTTGACGGCTATGGAATAAATACATCTATGGTTGAAGAAATGAAAAAAGAAAATGTAGATTTAATTATCACATGTGACAATGGTATAGTTCAATTTGATGCAGTAAATCGTGCCAGAGAACTTGGAATAGATATAATAGTAACTGACCATCATACTATAAAAAGAGATGGAGAGAAAGATTTTTTACCAAATGCAAATGCTGTTATAAACCCTCATAGAGAAGATGAAACTTATCCTTTCGAAAATCTTTGCGGTGCTGGAGTTAGTTTTAAACTTATCCAAGCTATATATAATTCGATAGGGATTGAGGATGAAAAACTCATTCCTCTCATATCCTACGCAGCAATGGGAACTGTGTGCGACGTAGTTGAACTTAAGGATGAAAATAGAATAATTGTGAAGGAGGGTTTAAAAGAACTAAATAAACTTAAAAATCCAGGGTTTAAAGCTTTAGTTCAAGCAAATAATTGGAATAAAGATATTGATATATTTACTCTTGGATTTGTTATTGGCCCTTCTATAAATGCTTCAGGTAGACTTTCAACTGCTAGACTCGGAGTAGAACTATTTTTAGAAGATAATATAAATAATTGTGAATCTTATGCTTATGAATTAGTAAGACTAAATAACGAGAGAAAAAATCTAACTAACGAAGGCTTAACTAGAGCATTAAAAATAATTAAAGAGCAATCTATCCATTTAAATAATGTCATCATGGTTAATATTGAGCCTTGTCATGAAAGCATCGTTGGGATAATAGCAGGAAGAATAAAAGAAAAATTTAATAAACCAACCTTAGTTTTTACAAATGGACTCGAAGAGAATACTTTAAAAGGATCTGGAAGAAGTATAAAGCCTTATAATATGATAAGCAAACTCGAAGATCAGAAAGATCTTTTTTTAAAGTTTGGCGGACATAAAATGGCTGCAGGATTTTCAATTGAAAGAAGTAGATTTTATGATTTAAACAAAGCTTTAAATGAAGATAGTGGACTATCTGAGAAAGATTTTGTAGAGGTACATTATATAGATATTAAGAAAGATATTTCTAGTATAGATGAGAACTTTATTAATGAACTTAGTGATTTAGAACCTTTTGGCGAGGGCAATAGTAGACCAGTACTTGCTGATAAGAATATAAATTTATTATCAGTTAAAATTATTGGTAAAAATAAAAATGTCATTAAACTCACTTTACTAAAAAATAATAGAGTATTAGAAGCTATAAATTTCACAAAAAGTGATGAAATTTTGTCTTATTTAGAAAACAAATTTGGCAATAAGATATATAATAATTATTCAAATCAATATAATTTACCAATTGATATTATTTACTACCCTACAATAAACGAATTTAACGGAAATAGGAGAGTTCAGTTAAATATTAAAGATATTAGATGAAATAATTTTTAAAATCTGATATAATTAATATATTATACAAATTTATATTTAATTAAAAGAGGTGAGAATATGGATAACATTTCATTAGAATACATGTATGAAAAAATGGATGAAAATAAAATTGCATACGATCCTAAACAAATAGAAAAGTGTTATCTTTTCACTAAAAAAGCTCATGAAGGACAAAAAAGAAATTCAGGTGAAGAGTATTTCATTCATCCTGTACACGTTGCCTTACTTCTAATAGATCTTAATATGGATGATACAACTATAATGGCGGGCATGATGCACGATGTTATAGAAGATACAGAGTATACTTATGACGATATTAAAGAACTTTTTTCTGAAGAGGTTGCAAATCTTGTAGATGGAGTAACTAAACTAAAGAATCTTAATTATAAGACAAAACAAGAATCTCAAGCTGAAAATATTAGGAAAATGGTTATGGCTATGGCCAATGATATAAGGGTTATTATTATTAAGCTTTGCGATAGACTTCATAATATGAGAACTCTTGAATATATGACTAAGGCTAAGCAGTTTAGAATAGCAACTGAGACTATCGAAATCTACGCTCCTCTAGCACATAGACTTGGGATTTCAACTATTAAGTGGGAACTTGAAGATTTATCATTAAGGTATTTAGAACCTGAAACTTATTATGATTTAGCAAAAAAAATTCAAAAGAAAAGAGAAGATAGGGAAGAGGACATTAATAAAATCATAAATATCTTACATGAAAACCTTGATCAGATGAATATTAAATGTGAGATTTCTGGTAGGCCAAAGAGCATATACAGCATCTATAACAAAATTAAAAATGGTGGGAAAACTTTTGAGCAAATTTATGACCTAACAGCTGTAAGAGTTATTGTTGAAACAGTAAGAGATTGTTATAATGTTTTGGGTGTTGTACATTCACTTTGGAAACCTATTCAAGGAAGATTCAAAGATTATATAGCTATGCCTAAGGCAAATATGTATCAATCGCTTCATACAACTGTAGTCGCACTTGAAGGTGAAATATTTGAAGTTCAAATAAGAACCTTTGAAATGCATAAAACTGCAGAATATGGTATTGCTGCTCACTGGAAATATAAAGAAAACAAGTCAAAATCATCTAATTTTGATGAAAAATTACAATGGTTAAGACTACTTATGGATTGGCAAAAAGATTTAAGCGATTCAACTGAATTTATGGAAACATTAAAGGGTGATTTCTTCTCTGATGAAGTATATATTTTCTCCCCAAAAGGTGATGTTATAGGACTTCCTCAAGGGTCTACTCCTGTTGATTTTGCCTACAGAGTTCATACAGCTGTTGGTAATAAATGTGTTGGAGCGAAAGTTGATGGAAGAATTGTTCCTCTATCAACTAAGCTTAAAAATGGTAATATTGTAGAAATACTTACATCTCCAAATTCAACTGGCCCTTCAAAAGATTGGCTAAAATTTGTAAAATCTCCTCAAGCAAAAAATAAAATTAAACAATGGTTTAGAAAATCTCAAAGGGACGAGGATTTAATAAAAGGGCGTGATATGCTTGAGAAAGAAGCTGAAAAAAGGGGCTATGATTACAATCAAATTCTAAAAAAAGAGTGGCTTGAAGATATTTCTAAGAAACTTTCTTTTAATTCCTTAGAAGATATGTATGCATCTGTAGGAT
The DNA here is from genome assembly GCF_035481615.1 of Citroniella saccharovorans. Taxonomy (NCBI): domain Bacteria; kingdom Bacillati; phylum Bacillota; class Tissierellia; order Tissierellales; family Peptoniphilaceae; genus Citroniella; species Citroniella saccharovorans. The sequence continues at coordinate 909,072 of NZ_JAYKOT010000003.1, read as the reverse complement.
ATGGTACAACTCTTATAAGTCAAATTATGCCAAAGCTAAAGGAAAAATATAAAGAATATTACAAGCCTGATGATATTTCTTTAAAAGATTTAGAAGCTATAGAATCTACATCAAATAAAAAATCTACTATGGGTCTTATTTTTGATGGAATTGATAATATTGAAGTTAAACTTGCTAAATGCTGTAACCCTGTCCCTGGTGATGAGATAGTAGGATATGTAACTAGAGGCAGAGGAGTTAGTGTTCATAGAGCAGATTGTCCTAATATGAAGGGTGTAAATCCTGGAAGGTTTTTAGAAGTTGCTTGGGATGATACTAAGGACATTAAATATAATGTTCATCTTCATATACTAGCTTATGATAAGATGGGTTACCTAGCAAATATTTCAAAGATAATTGGTGATATGGGTATGAATATTTCAACACTTTCAGCAAAAATAAATAAGGATCATACTTTTTTAATAGATCTTTTACTTGAGGTTAAGGAAAAGGGTCAGTTAGATATATTATTTAAAAAAATTATGGAAATTGATGGGTCTATTAAAGTATATAGGGTAAAATCATCATGAGAGCATTAATTCAAAGAGTATTATCAGCAAGCGTGAGTGTAGATGGAGAAATAATTTCAGAAATATCTAAAGGTGCATTAATATTCCTGGGTGTAAAAGTTGGAGATAAGAAAGAAGATTTAGACTATTTAGTAAAAAAAATAAGTGGATTAAGAATTTTTGATGATGAGAATTCTGTAATGAATTTGTCTATTTTGGATTTAGATTTAGAAATTTTAGTAGTCTCTCAATTTACTCTTTATGCAGATACTAGAAAGGGTAATAGACCTAGTTATGTAAGAAGCGAAAAAAGAGAAAATGCATATAATACTTATATGGAATTTATAAAGAGATTGAGAGATCTTGGGATTAAAGTTTCTGAAGGTTCATTTGGAGCTGACATGAAGGTCTCATTAGTTAACGACGGACCTGTAACTATAATTATTGATAGTGAAAAGATTTATTAAAAATTGGAGGATAAAATGGAAGTTTATAGAATGATGGCTGGTGTTTATGCTGCGAATTGCTATATTGTATATGATGAAAATAAGAATGGATTTATTGTAGATCCTGGTGGAGATTTTTCAGATATAGATGCTAGTTTAAATGATTTAGGAGTTCATCTTAAGTTTATTTTATTAACTCATGGGCATGGAGATCATATTGGTGCCGTTAAGCCTTTTATTGAAAAATATAAAATTCCTATATATGCATCAGCTTTAGAAAAAGAACTTTTAGCAAATCCAGAAATAAATCTTACAAAGAGGATGCCATCAGCAGAAATATCTATAACTGATTATATAGAAGTTAATGATGGAGATGTTATAGAAAATTCTGGATTTAGTATTGAAGTTTTTGCGACACCTGGGCATACTGCTGGTTCTGTATGTTATAAAGCAGAAGATAATCTATTTACTGGAGATACACTATTTATGGGAAGTATTGGAAGAAGTGATTTGCCAACTTCAAGTACAGATGATCTAATGCTTTCTTTAAAAGAAAAAATAATGCCATTAGATCCAAAGACTAAAGTATATCCTGGACATGGAAGAGAAACTACTCTTTCATATGAATTTAAAACAAATCCATTTTTACTTAAATTATAGTTGACATTATGTATTTATATGATATAATTAATTAGTAAGTTTTAAGTAGAGGTATCCGCTCTCACCTTATCGGTATTTACTGAAAGGTTATAAATTAATTTTCTGAAGTTAATGTAGCGGGTATTTTTACCTGCTATTTTTTATTTTGGAGGTGTAAATAAAATTAAGGAACTTCAAATCAATGAAGAAATTAGATCAAACGAAGTCAGATTAATTGGAAAAGATGGGGAACAAGTTGGAATTGTTCCAATAAATAAAGCATTAGATCTAGCTGCAGATGCTGGATTAGATTTAGTTGAGGTAGCACCTAATGCTAAACCACCAGTTTGCAAAATCATTGACTATGGTAAGCATAAATATGAAATGCTAAAAAAAGAAAAAGAATCTAAGAAGAAACAAAATATTATCAATATCAAAGAGATAAGAATGACGCCAAATATTGAGAGACATGATTTGCAAACTAAAGCTAATAGTGCCATAAAATTTTTGCAAAATGGTGATAGATTAAAAATTAGCGTTAGATTTAGAGGAAGAGAAATGGATCGTACAGATTCTGGAAAAGAAGTTTTAGATGATTTCTATGAGCTTGTAAAAGACTATGGAGAAATAGATAAAAAACCAAAATTAGAGGGACGTTTTATGACAATGTATGTTAACTCTAATATAGAAGAATAGGAGAATTATTATGCCAAAAATGAAAACACATAGAGCTTCTGCTAAAAGATTTAAAAGAACAGCTAGCGGAAAATTAAAAAGATTTAAGGCTTATAAGAGCCATATTACTGGTAAAAAATCACCAAAAAGAATCAGAAATTTAAGAAAATCAGCTTTAGTTAGTCCATCAGATCAAAAGAGAATTGATGGAATGATTCCTAGATAATTAGAAAGAAGAGGTGAATATAGATGGCTAGAGTTAAAAGAGGTATTTCTACAAATAGAAAACATAAGAAAGTTTTAAAACAAGTAAAGGGTTATTACGGATCAAAGTCTAAGTTATTTAAGACAGGTAAGCAAGCACTTACTAAATCTTTAACTTATTCTTTTGTTGGTCGTAAACATAGAAAAAGAGATTTCAGAAAATTATGGATTTCAAGAATTAATGCCGCTGCTAGACTTAATGGACTTAGCTACAGCAAATTTATGCATGGCTTAAAGTCTAATGGCATTGAAGTAAATAGAAAAGTATTATCTGAAATGGCTATTAGTGATCCAAAGGGATTTGAACAATTAGTAAATATTGTTAAAGGTGCATAAAGTTTCATTGAAGCTTTATGCTTTTTTTATATGAGGTTTATATGATTAGCAAAATAAAGTGCTTTTGGGAATCTTTTAGAAAATCCCCTCCGAGAATGTTGGCACTAGGATTTTTAACTGTTATTTTATTGGGCGGAATTATTCTTTCCCTACCTATTTCAAGTAGAACTGGAAATCATACTCCATTTATTGATAGCTTATTTACATCAACATCTGCTGTTTGCGTTACAGGCTTAACTACAGTTACAACAAAAGCTAATTTTTCAAATTTTGGATATATAGTTATTATGTCACTTATCCAATTTGGTGGTTTGGGTTTTATGACCTGGGCTGTTTTAGTGCAGCTTTTAATGAAAAAGAGGATCTCTTTTTATGATAGGATACTAATTCATGAGCAGATGAATGAAGAATCATTTTCTGGAATGGTTAGGCTTATTATTTTTGTTTTAAAATCTACTTTTTTAATAGAATCTATAGGTGCAGTTTTATTATCATTTACTTTTATACCTGAATTTGGACTGAAGAAGGGAATTTTTTATAGTATATTCCATTCAGTTTCAGCATATTGTAATGCTGGATTTGATATACTCGGAGAAGAGTCTCTTTCTAAGTATTCAAATTCAATATTAGTTCTTCTTCCGATAGCGAGCCTAATTATTCTTGGAGGAATAGGCTTTAATGTATTTATTGATATACTTAAAAAGAAAAATTATAAAAAACTTAGGCTTCATAGTAAGTTAGTTTTAACAATGACTTTAATTTTGATTGTTTTTCCTGCGATTGTAATATTTTTATTGGAATTTAATAATCCATCTACATTCATGGGAAAGAGCTTATCATATAAAAGTTTATCATCTTTTTTTCAATCAATCACTCTTAGAACAGCAGGTTTTTTCTCAATTGATCAAAGTCTTTTAAGAGAATCAACATCATTATTTTGCATTTTAATAATGTTTATAGGTGGTTCTCCATCTGGTACTGCTGGAGGTATTAAAACTACAACTTTTGCACTTGTAATTATGCTTTCCATAAGTGAAATTAAAGGATTTAAAGATGTTGAAATTTTTAATAGAAGGATTGAATCAAACGTTGTAAGAAAAGCTTTAACAATTTTTACAATTTCTATAATTTGGATATTGTTTGTTACTTTTATTTTATCTGTAATAGAAAATAAAAGAATTGTGGATTTGCTATTTGAAACAACATCTGCATTTGCAACTGTTGGATTAACTAGGGGAATAACACCTAGACTCTCTACAATTGGGAAGTCACTGATAATCATTACAATGTTTATTGGTAGACTTGGCCCAATGGAACTTGCGTATGCAATTTCAAAAAATAAAAAGATTAGATCATATAAAGAAGCTAATGGTAATATAATGGTAGGATAGGAGAATAATTTATGAAACAATACGCTGTAATTGGCTTAGGACTTTTTGGATATTCTGTAGCAATAGAGCTTTCAAGGCTTGGAAATGAAGTATTAGCGATAGATAAAAATGAAGAGATAGTAGACAAAATTGCTGAAAATGTGTCTCATGCAGTTGTATGTGATGTAACTAGTGAAGGAGCCTTAATGGAACTAGGATTATCTAACTTTGACTGCTGCATTGTATGTATTGGTAACAATTTTGAAGCCTTGGTACTTGCAGCCATGACTTGTAAGGAACTTGGTGTAAAACAAGTAATAGCAAAAGCAAAAGATGAAATGCATGGCAGAGTTCTTACTAAAGCTGGGGTTGATCAGGTTTTTATTCCTGAAAAAGAGATGGGAACAAGACTAGCTAGCTTACTTTGTAATAATGGAATAGTTGATTTTATAGAACTTTCAAGAGACTATTCTATTGTTGAAATAAAGACGCCTGATAAGTGGATTGGACTATCCATTTTAGATTTAAGAATAAGGGAAAAGTTTGGAGTAAATATTGTAGCAATAAAAAATAATAATGAGCAAATTAATATTAATCCAAGACCAGAAGAAATTCTTGAAAAAAATTCTAGCATGGTTGTTATAGGAACAGATATAGAACTTCAAAAGGTATCAAAATTATAAATGAATAATATAATAAAATCGAAATCAAATAAGTATTTTTCTTTAATAAAAAAACTTTCGATAAAAAAATATAGGAAGCAAGAAGGACTCTTTATAATAGAAGGGATAAAATTAATAGATGAGGCTATAAAAAATAAAAAGAATATAGAGCTTATTGCTTTTAATTCTTCTTTTTTAGAGAAGAATCCTTCTTTTATTACTGAAAAAATATCTAAATATAAATATTTTGTTTTTGAGGATGATTTGTTTTTTAATTTAACTGAGATGAAATCACCAGAAGGCATGCTTGGACTTGTTTCAATAGATGATGAAAAAGAAGTTAATAATGATAGAGTACTATTACTTGATGGACTTAAAGATCCTGGAAATCTTGGTACAATAATAAGATCATGTGATGCATTTGATTTTAGGGATATTGTTCTAATTAACGATTGTTGTGATCCATATAATTCAAAAGTTATTCGTTCTAGCATGGGTTCTATTTTTAGAGTTAATATTAAAGAAGCCGATATTAATTTTATAAAAGAACTTAAAGATAAAGGTTATAGTCTTTATTCTTCGTCTTTAGATAAAAAGGGCCAAAAACCTGTACTCGATAAAAAAATTATACTTACTATTGGCTCAGAATCTCATGGCGTATCGGATGAAGTTTATGATATTACAGATTTTTTCTTAAAAATAAAAATGTGTGGAAGTATAGACTCATTAAATGCTGGTGTTGCGGCATCTATTTTAATGCATGATATTTATGAAAATAATTTAATTGTTTAAAAGTTACTTTTAATATATAATATTATTAATTGTACAAGGAGGAATATTATGGAAGAAAAATTAAAGGAACTAAAATCTAAAGTTATAGATAAGATAGATAATGCTGATAGCATTAATATTCTTGAAGATATTAGAGTTAAGATTCTTGGAAAAAAAGGAGAATTAACTTTAATATTAAGAGAGATGGGAAAACTATCAAAGGAAGAAAGACCAGTTATTGGAAAGCTTTCAAATGAAGTTAGAGAAAGCATAGAAAAAAAGCTAGAAGAAAAATTTAATCACCTTAAAGATCTTGCTATTGAACAAAAAATAGAAAAAGAAAGATTAGATGTAACTGCAAATAAAATCATTTTATCAAAGGGAGCTTATAATCCTATCAATAAAACAATCGATGAACTAGAAGATTTATTTAGAACAATGGGTTACACTGTCGTAGATGGACCTGAAATCGAAGAATTTGATAATAACTTTACTTATTTAAATTTTCCTATGGATCACCCTTCAATTTCAAAATCAGATACATTTTTCTTAGATGATAAGCACTTACTTAGAACTCACACTTCTCCTGTTCAAATAAGATATATGAAGTCCCATAAGCCATCTATAAGAATGGTTTCTGCAGGTAGAACATTTAGGTTTGATGATGTTGACGATACCCATTCACCAATGTTTCATCAAATAGAAGGGCTTGTTGTTGATAAGGGAGTTTCCTTAGCAAATCTACTTGAAACAATGAATACATTTGTAAAATATTTATTGGGTGAAAATTTTGAAACTAGATTTAGACCTCATCATTTTCCATTTACTGAACCTAGTGCAGAAGTAGATGTTACTTGCTTTAACTGCTTAGGTAAGGGATGTGAAAAGTGCAATTACACAGGATGGAGTATGGAACTTCTTGGATGTGGTATGGTTCATCCAAATGTACTAAAGAACTGTGGAATTGATCCAGAGGTTTATACTGGATTTGCATTTGGAATGGGAATAGATAGAATAACAATGGTTAAATATGGAATTGATAATATTAGACTATTGTACGAAAATGATAAAAGATTTTTAGAACAGTTTTAGTTGAGGTAATAATATGTTAATTTCAGTAAATTTATTAAAAAATTATATTAATTTAGATAAAGATATTAGAGATATTGCAGATGGACTAACTGATTCCGGTTCACACGTTGACTCAATTAATTCTTTTGGTCAAGGTATTAAGGGCGTCGTTGTTGGTAAAATTTTAAATATAGAAAAGCATCCAAATGCTGATAAGCTTGTAGTGTGTCAAGTGGATGTAGATAGTGAGAAACTTACAATTGTAACTGCTGCTAAAAATGTATTTGAAGGAGCGGTACTACCAGTTGCAAAAGTAGGCGCAAGTCTTAGTGGTGGATTTAATATTTCTCCTACCGACTTTAGAGGTATTACTAGTTATGGAATGTTTTGTTCTTATGAAGAACTTGGATTTAATAAAAATGTTATTCCAAAGGAATTTTTAGATGGTGTTTTGATTTTAGATAAAAATACTAAAGTTGGAATAGATATAGGAGAAGTATTAGATTTTTCAGATAAAGTAATAGACTTTGAAATTACACCAAATAGACCTGACTGCCTTTCAGTTTTGGGAATGGCAAGAGAAGCCCAAGCTACTTTTAATTCTAAGATGATTTATCCAGCTCTAGACTTTGAGTCTAAATTATCTAATGAGCCTTTGGAAAGTTTAGAAATAGACCCAGAGCTATGTAACAAAGCTGTTTTTAGCTTAGCTAAAAATGTTAAAATTGAAAGATCACCACAATGGTTACAAAATTATCTTATGAAATCAGGTATTAGACCAATTAATAATATAGTTGATATTACAAATTTTGTAATGCTTGAATATTCATCTCCTATTCATGCCTATGATTATGATAAATTAAAATCTAAATCAATAAAAATTGATTCGGCAAAAGAAAATGAAAAATTTATAACTCTAGATAAAAACGAGCGTACATTAAAAGAAGGAGATATTGTTATTAGATCTGGAGATGAAATAATATCTCTTGCTGGAATTATGGGCGGACTTGATAGTGAAGTTACGGAAAATAGCAAGAATATTCTTTTTGAAGTTTGTAGTTTTAATAAATCTAATATTTTATCTACTGCTAGGAGACTTAATTTAAGGAGTGAAGCTTCAACTAGATTTGAAAAGGGCGTACCTATGGGTAACCTTGAAAATGTTAGTGATAGAATACTTCATTTAATAGATAAATTATCTATTGGGGAAGTTTCATCTAAAAAGACTATAAAGCAAGATAAAAAAGAAGAAGAAATTAAAATTGTTACAAGCTATAAGTTTATTAATGATCTTTTAGGGACTGATATACCAAAAGAAAAGATTCTTTCCATATTGGAATCTTTAAATTTCAGAACTAAAGATTTAGGTGATACATTTGAATCAATTAATCCTGTTTTTAGAGAAGATGTAAGTTTAAAATGCGATCTAGCTGAAGAAGTTGGTAGAATATATAGTTTTAGCAAGATTAAGCTTAAAAAACTTGTTGGACCAGTAATAAAATCTGAAGAGAGTAAAGAAAGAAGTATAGAGAGGATTTTAAAGCAAAATCTTTTTCGCAAATAGATATCTTGAGGGTTTAAGTTATTCTTTTATTAGTCCTAAGAAGAGAGAGTTTGCTAATATAGAAAATGGACTAGAAGAAGTAAAGATTATAAATCCTCTTGGAGAAGAATATTCTGTGATGAGAACAACAATTCTTACAAATCTTTTAGATATTGCTATAAATAATGAAAAAAATGGGGCTGAAAAATTTAAACTTTACGAGCTTGGTAATATTTTCTTCAAGAAGGAAAATGACTATATTCAAGCAAGAGCTTTATCATTAATTAGTTATGGAGATACTGATTTTTATAAATTTAAAGCTGAAATATTAGAAGTATTAGCTAGTATTGGACTTAGTGATTTAGAAGCTATTTCTAATGAAGAAAATAAGTTGTTCCATAAAACTAGGTGTGCAGATTTATATTGTGGAGATAAATTTATATCTACATTTGGCGAGTTAAATCCAAAACTTAAGGAAAAATATGGTTTTAGATCAAGAGTGTATTTAACTGAAATTAATCTAACTTCTATTATGGATCTTACTAAAACTGATAGAAAATATAAGGTGATTAATAGATTACCAATTATGAAGAGAGATATTTCTCTAGTTGTTTCAGATACTCTAGAATCAGTAAATATAGAAAAAATAATATTAGACTCATCTAAAGAAATTGTTGGATTAAGTCTAATTGATGAATATAGGGGAAGCCAAATAGATGATGATAAAAAATCACTTTCTTACTCTATAGTTTTCCAAAATGCTTTAAAAACTCTAACAGAGGAAGAGATAAATAAAGAAATGGAAAAAATACTAAAAAGTTTAGAGGAAAAATTAAATATCAGTTTAAGAAAATAGGAGGATTAAATGAGTGCGACAGGAACAACTGTAACTATTGATGGAATGAAATTTACATTTTCATCTGATGAAAACAATGATAAAACTATAAGAATAGCAGAATATGTTGACTCAAAAATTAGTGAGATTAGGAAAGGAAATAATAAACTAAATCCTGTTAATCTGTACACTTTAGTTCTAATGAATGTAACTGGAGAATTATTTGAAAAAGAATCTAAATATAATACTTTAGTTGAAGAATCTAAGGAACCAATTCAAAGGTTTCAAACTATTTCTAAAGAAGTTGATAAGATTACTAAAGAAAAAACTGAGCTTGAGAATAGTTTAAGTAAGTTAAAAAGTGATTTAATTGAATCTCTTAATAAAATAGGCGAAATGAACGCAAAAATTAGCAGTTTAGAAGAAGAAAACAAGAAGAAAAATATTTCACTAGAAAGCAAGTCTCAACAAATAACTGAATTAAATATAAGTCTTAAGAATCTTCAAAATGAGAATGTAGAAATCCAGAAGGAATTAGAGGAAAATCTTAAGAGAATAAAAGGACTCTAATTAATGAGTTTTAAATATGAGATTTTAGCTCCTGTTGGTAATTTTGATATGCTTTATGCAGCAATTTCGGCAGGAGCTAATGCTGTTTATTTGGCTGGTCCAAATTTTGGAGCAAGGGCCTATGCAGAAAACTTTACAAAAGAAGATCTTGAAAAAATTGTAAAAGAAATTCACTTTCATAATATGAATGTATATATAACAGTAAATACAGTTATAAAAGAAAAGGAATTAAAAAGTGCACTAGATTTTATAAATTTTATTTATAAAATTGGAGTTGATGGGGTAATAATCCAAGATTTAGGACTTTTTAATCTTGCTTCAAAAATATTTAAAGATCTTGATTTTCATGCTTCAACTCAGCTTTCCGCTAATAATGTATATGCTACTAAATATTTAGAAAAAATTGGATTTAAAAGAGTTACATTGGCTAGAGAACTTTCTTTAAGTGAACTTGAGGAAATTAGGAAAAGCACTAATATCGAACTTGAAGTATTTATACATGGTTCTAATTGTATTTGCTACTCTGGAAAATGCTTAATGAGTTCTAATATTGGAGAAAGAAGTGGAAACAGGGGAAGGTGTGCTCAGCCTTGTAGAAAAACTTACAGTGTATTTAATAAAAATAACGAGCTATTATTTGAGAATATTCCAATCTTATCTCCTAAAGATACAGCTTTAATGAATAATGTAAAAAGCCTAGTAGATTTAAAAATAGACTCATTTAAAATTGAAGGTAGGATGAAAAAAAGCGAATATGTTTATGGAAGTGTTGAATATTACAAAAATTTACTAGAAGGTAAAAAAATAGATGAGAGTCTATTAAGTGAACTATCGAAAAGACCTTTTACAAATGGACATTTATTAAACGAAAGAGGTAGGGACTATATTTTTATCGACAATGAAAAGATTGGAAATATAGTTGGTAAAGTTATAACTTATAAAAACAAAAAAACTATTGAGCTTTCAAAAGATATATACAAAAATGATGGTTTAAGAATTAGATTGAAATCAAAAGATTATACTATTACAGTTCCTAAAGACTATAAAAAAGGAGAGCTTATTTTTTTAGATAAATTTTCAGATGCTATTCATGGGGAATCTGTAAGTAGGGTAAGTAGTGGTAGGCATATTAATCTAGATTATGAAAAAATAGAAAATAGTTACAAAAAGCCTGTACGCTTTTTTGTTAAAATAAAACTAGGTCAAGCTCCATATATTGAAGCTAAGTCTGGAGAATTTAAAACTGAAGTAAAATTAGATTTTAATATAGATGAAGCATTAAATAAACCTCTAAATTTTGAATTTATTAAAAGCAGCTTATCAAAGCTTGGTGATAGTAAATTTTACTTAGAAAATATTGAGGCTGATTTTGATAGTAAGGCTTTTATTTCAAAAAAAGATTTGAATGAACTAAGAAGATTAGCATTAAATAATTTATATAATGAAATTTCAAATAGGTATATTAGAGAATATAAAAATATCGAGATTGGGGAAAAAGAATTTAAAAGAAATTTAGAAAAGGATACTCAATTTATTATTAAAACTAAGTCATTAAATAGGAGCATTTTGGATGTATTTAAAAATAATATTATTATAACTGATGAAATTGATAGCTCATTTGAAATAAAAAATAATAGAATTTTTTACTCATTAGCCCCTATAAATTCTACTAACGATTTAAATAGAGATATTAAGTATATAGAAAAAAATCTAGACAAAATAAAGGGAGTTGCAGTTTATAATATTTGGGAAGCAGATTTAATTAAAGAAAAGTTCAATCTTCCTATAATTTATCTAGCGGGCTTAAATGTATTTAATTCAGCTATTTGTGATTTAGTAAAAGATGATATTGTAACTTTATCTACAGAACTATCAATAGATGAAATATTTGACATAAGAAAAAATACTGATAAAAAATTAGCTTTAAATCTTTTATATAAAGATATAGAAATGGTTATGAAGCACTGTCCTATGTCAATTACTTCCTGTGATAAAAACTGCTTAAACTGTAAATTTAGTAAAGATTTAACTTTAAAAGGTGATATGGATAGCTATTCATTTTATAGGAAAGGTAATATGACTATTATAAATAGAGACAAACCATATAACAACTTTAACTTTAAAAAAGAATTGGATAAAATTGGAATTGATTACTATATAGTTGAATTGGATAGTGTAGATTCTACTTACCAAATAAAAAGATTAATTGATGGAGAAAAAATAGAAATTAATTCTATTATAGGTAAATTAGATAAGGAAATTATGTAATGAATAAAAGATCAGAAAAAATACTTGAATTAAATAAAATAATAGACAATTTAGAAAGCTTTGCAGACTCAAATTTAGCAAAAGAAAAAATTAGAGATTACGAAATAAAGACATCCTTAGAAGAAGTATCTATATTACAAGAAGAAACTTCAACTGCTTTAAATTTACTTGAAAAGATAAATGATATTAGATTTTATGGAGTTTATGAAGTATCTGAGAGTTTAAGTTTTGCAAAAAAAGGTGGAGTTTTAACTCCCCATTCAATATTAGAAATAGATTCATTACTTAGATGTTCAAGAGAACTTAAAAATCTTGTTCGCGGTGTAGAAGCTGACGATATGATAGTAAATAGCTTTAACTCATTATTTACTTTCAGAAATATTGAAGATGAAATTAATAGAATTATTATTTCGGATGATGAAATTGCTGATAATGCTTCTAGAGAGCTATATAAGATTAGACTAGACTTAAAAAATAAAAATGATAGTATAAAGCAAAAAATAAACTCAATTATTAACAAAGAAAAAGATTCAAGTCTTCAAGATAGTCTAGTAACTATGAGAGATGGTAGGTATGTTTTACCTGTAAAATCTGAGTATAAAGCAAAATTCAAGGGTATTATTCATGATAGATCTTCAAGTGGATCTACTTTTTTCATAGAGCCAGAAGTAATTGTAAATTTAAATAATGAAATTACACTGTTAAAAATAGAGGAAACTAAAGAAATTAATAGAATTTTAAAAGCTCTAAGTAGTGAAATAGCTGCATATTCTAGGGAAATAATATATAACGAAACTACACTAATAAATCTTGATATTATATTTGCCAGGGCAAAAATGGCTAAATTTTATTCATATACTAAGCCAATATTAAATGATGAGAATATAATTCATTTAAAAAATGCTAAACATCCTCTTCTGGATATCAAAAATGTAGTGCCAATTACTATATATAATGGTGAGAACTTTACAACACTTGTAATAACTGGTCCTAATACTGGAGGAAAAACAGTTAGTTTAAAAACTGTTGGTTTAATTACAATGATGGCTCAATTAGGTTTATTTATTCCTTGTGATGAAGGATCGAAAGTAGCTATTTTTGAAGAAGTTTATGCTGATATTGGAGACGAACAAAGTATTGAACAATCACTTTCTACATTTTCTTCACACATGACGAATATAGTGAAAATCTTAGAAAAAGCTGATTATAAAAGTCTTACTTTATTTGACGAGTTGGGAGCAGGAACTGATCCTACTGAAGGCGCAGCTTTAGCAATGGCAATTTTAGATAAATTAAGAGACAGAAGAGTTATAACCTTTGCAACTACCCACTATTCTCAGCTTAAAGTATATGGATTGACAACAAAAGGTGTAAAAAATGCTTCAGTTGAGTTTGATTTAAATACCCTATCTCCAACTTATAAACTTTCAATAGGAGTTCCAGGTAAATCCAATGCTTTTGAAATATCAAAAAGACTAGGTTTAGATGTAGAGGTTATAGAATATGCTAGGGATCTTATTTCAAAAGAAAATATAGACTTTGAAAATGTTCTTGAAGAAATTGAAAAGAATAAAATTCAAACAAGAGAATTTAAGTTAGAAGCTGAAAAATCAAATAGAGAAATAGAAACCTTAAAGAGAAGACTAAAAATTGAAATTGAAAAGCAGGAAAAGAAAGAGAAAGAAATAATAGATAAGGCTAAGAAAGAAGCTAATTCAATTATTAAGGAAGCTCTAGAAGAAGCAAGAGAAGCATTAAATGAAATAAACCAAATTAAAACTAAGGATACTTTTTCTAAAGATGAGGTAAGAAGAGCCAATGAATTAAAGGATAGGTTATCAAATAAAGATAGGGAAACTTCAACTGATAATTATGATTTTCTAAATATCATGGCAGAAGATAATTCCCCAATTGAGCTTGGAGATACTGTTAAAATTTTATCTTTAGATCAAGAAGGTACAGTAGTAGAAGGGCCTGACAACAAAGGAAGTATTTTAGTTGAGGTTGGCATTTTAAAAATATCTTCTAATATAAATGCAGTTGTCAAAACAAAAAGTAGGGAAGAGATTGAATCAAGAGTAAATATAAAAAATATTATTAAAGCAAAAAAATCAGACTTTTCATCTACTGAATTAGATATAAGAGGTCTAAATATAGAAGAAGCAATGATAGAAATAGATAAGTTTTTAGATAATTTGTATATTCAAGGAGTAACAGATGCTAGAATTATTCATGGCAAGGGAACAGGACAACTTAGAAAAGGTGTTAATGATTATCTTAAAAAACATAAATTAATTAAGAGCAAAAAATTTGCTGATTTTAATGCAGGTGGCGATGGTGTCACAGAGATTAAACTTAAGTAAAGGAGAAAATAATATGAAAGATTATAAACAAATAATCGCTAGTCTTCTAAATAAGGAGTCTGGCGTAGCAGCCGAAGAAATTAATGAGCTTATTGAGATACCTCCAGAAAAATCGATGGGTGACTATGCTCTACCTTGTTTTTTTCTAGCTAAAGCTTTAAAAAAATCTCCTGTAATGATAGCTGAAGATCTTAAAAATAAAATAGAATCAAATGAATTTTCAAAAATAGAAAATAAGGGACCTTATCTTAATTTTTTTGTAAAGTCTGAAGATTTAATAGAAAATGTAGTAAGTGAAATTTTATCTAATGAAAATTATGGTTCAAGTAATATTGGCCAAGGGAAAACTGTTACATTTGATTTTTCTTCTACAAATATAGCTAAACCATTTCATATTGGACATTTAAGATCTACTGTAATAGGTAATTCTTTAAGAAATATTTTCAAATTTAATGGCTATAATACTGTCGCTATCAATTATTTAGGAGATTATGGTACTCAATTTGGCGTTATGCTTGCTGCTTATAAGCTATTTGGAGATAAGGAAAAAATATCTCAAAATCCAATCAAGGAACTTCTAAACCTTTATGTTGAGTACACTAAGCTTCAAGAAGAAGATGAATCAAAAAAAGATGATGCTAGAGCATGGTTTAAAAAACTAGAAGATGGAGATAAAGAAGCAGTAGAATTATGGACTTGGTTTAAGGAAATTTCTCTAAAAGAATTTAATAGAGTATATAAATTACTTGGAATTGAGTTTGATTCTTTTGATGGCGAAGCTTTTAGCTCAAAATTTGTTGATGATGTTATTAAAGAGTTGAGAGAAAAGGATATTCTAGTTAAAAGTGATGGTGCTGAAATTATAGAATTTGATGACGATAATATTCCGAATGTAATTATAGTTAAATCAAATGGAACCTCAACTTATATTGTTAGAGATATAGCTACAGCACTTTATAGAAAAAGAAATTATGATTTCTTTAAAAATATTTATGTAGTAGGTGGAGAACAAAAACTTCACTTCACTCAGCTATTTGCTATACTTCAAAAAATGGGTTATGACTTTAGTAAAGACTGCGAGCATATATCTTTTGGACTTATACTATTAAAAGATATGAGGTTATCAACAAGAAAAGGTCAAGTTGTGTTTCTAGAAGATGTACTAAATGAAGCTATTAATAAGACAATGGAAATAATAAATCAAAGAGATCCAAATCTAGAAAACAAGGAAGAAATAAGTAGGCAGGTTGGAATTGGAGCTGTTATTTTCCAAGATTTATACTCAAATAGAATAAAAGATTATACATTTGATTGGGAAGAGACTCTTAACTTTGAAGGTGAAACAGGTCCTTATGTTCAATATTCTCAGGCAAGAGGAGTGTCTATATTAGAAAAAGCTGGAGAAATAAAAAAAGACGTAGATTTTTCTAAACTAAGTAATGAAGAAGAAAAATTCTTAGCTCAAGATTTATATGATTTTCCTGAAAAAGTTAAGCTAGCACTTGAAAAAAGAGAACCAAGTGTTATTGCTAGACATCTTGTTAAGATTGCAAAAAGTTTTAATAAATTCTACAATACTTGCCATATTCTAAGCGAGATAGATGAAATTAAATATCCAAGACTACTTCTTGTAGAAGCTACTGTTAAAGTTTTAAGAACAGGACTTGGACTTTTGGGAATATCTTCTCCTGATAAAATGTAATGAAGCTTCTTTTAACGAGCTTAAACTCAAGATATACCCACCAAAACCTAGCAATTCACTATTTTTATAATATTCTAAAAGAAAAATACGATGTAAGTTTAGAAGAATATACCATTAATGATAGAATTGAAAATATTGCTTATAAGATTTATAGAGGTGGGTATGATCTTGTACTTTTTTCAATATATATATGGAATATAAATATGTCACTAGACTTAATCTCCTACCTAAAAGAAATTTCAAATGTAAAAATTGTAGCTGGTGGGCCAGAGGTTTCATTTGATTATGAAGAAATTTTTAAAAAATCTGATATAGATTTTCTTATAATAGGTGAGGGAGAAGAAGTTATTGAAAGTCTATTAGATAAGATTCAGAGCAATTCTATTATAAATTTACATGGTGTTTTATATAAAAAAGATGGAGAAGTACAAGGAAATAGTAGATATAATATTGTTCAAAATACAAATAATATTCCATGTATTTATCTTAGGAAAGAAAATATTAATAAGAACAAATATCTATATTATGAAGTTTCAAGAGGCTGTCCCTATAATTGTAAATTTTGCCTTTCATCAACAAATAAAGGAGTTAGAGTTAGGGATAAAGATATAGTTTTTAAAGAATTAAAAAATATTCTTGATAGTAAAGTATCTATTGTAAAATTTGTTGATAGATCATTTAATTTTATACCCTATCACTATGATCTTATCAAATTTTTAATTGACAACGACAATAATATAACTAAATTTCATTTAGAAATTCATCCAAGTTTAATAAGCGATGAATTTATAGGTTTATTTAAAAAAGCTAGAAGCTCTCAGTTTCAATTTGAAATTGGTCTACAAACTACCAATCTTCAAACTGAAAAAGAAATAAATAGAGTTGGCTCTTTTGATGATATAAAAGAAGGCGTTTTGAAGCTTAAAGAAACTGGAATACACATTCACATGGATTTAATATTTGGACTTCCATATGAAACATATGAAATTTTTAAAAAATCATTTAATGATCTTTACTCGCTTAAAATAGATAAAATACAACTAGGATTTTTAAAGCTTCTTAAAGGATCAAGACTTAGAGAGGATTATAAGATTTATAATTATAGATTTTTACAAGATCCCCCTTATGAAGTTATATCAAATATGTGGGTTAGTATAGATGATGTTTTTAAAATGAAAGTTATTGAGGATGTGGTAGAAAAATTTTATAACGAAAAAAATTTTGAATATACAATTAATCAATTGGAAGAATTTTATAATAGTCCATTTGATTTTTTTGAAGATTTTGCTAGTTTTTGGGAGGATAAATATTATCTAAAAAATATTTCTAAAAGTGGACTTTATGATGCTTTTCTTGAGTTTTTAATAAAAAAGGAACTTGATAAGAGAGATGTTTTAGACTGCCTAAGAATTGACTATTTAAGGAATAATAATAGATCTCAAAAATCTCTCATTAGTAAATATTTTAATATTTTAGAAAAAAATGAAGTTTTAAAAACTGTTGAAAGAAATAAAGAATTAATTGAAGAATTTAGTGGAATAGATTCAAAGTATATTTTAAAATATTCTCAATTTGAGGAAATTGATGGTAAAATTTATATGTTTATAAAAGGAAATTTTTTAATTTTAG
Organism: Citroniella saccharovorans; assembly: GCF_035481615.1. Taxonomy (NCBI): domain Bacteria; kingdom Bacillati; phylum Bacillota; class Tissierellia; order Tissierellales; family Peptoniphilaceae; genus Citroniella; species Citroniella saccharovorans. Next base: position 891,380 of record NZ_JAYKOT010000003.1, on the reverse strand, counting down.
AAAAGGAGGAAGATAATGATAAGTGATTTTATTTTTGTACAAAAGAAAGCATTTATAAATACTTTTAAAAAAATTAAATATATTCCAATACTTACTTTGCATTTACTTGCTTATAATATTTTGTACTATTTAGCGACTATATTAATTTCTAGAATTTTAGGGGCTAGTTATTTTGTTGGGTCATTTTTAGCTTATATAGTAAAAGTTTTTATTACTTCAGCAAGTTTATATGTATTAGCGAGAATTGTTTTGAGTAACAATCTAAAACTTCTTGAAATAAAAGATTTTTTAGATAATGGGAAAAAATATTTAAGCCCATTATTTACTGCGTTTTTTACCTACTATATAATAGAGTTACTAATTTCTTTAGTTACATCTCCAAATTCTGGATTAATTGGAAATTTAATAATTACTTTTTTATTATATATTACATTTTCGGCTGTCCTAGAAAGTATATATATCTCAGAAAAGTTCTCTTATGATTCAATAAATGAAGGTATAAATTTCATAGTAAATAATTTTATTAATTGGGTTTTTCCAAATACTTTAATTTTTTTATTTTTATTTTTCTTATTTAATCAAATTCTAATTTTTCCTTATTTATTAGTAAATTTGGGAATAGTATATAATTTTAAAATATTTAATTTACTTGCTAATTACAAGATAATGCCAGTTATAATTTTATTTATCTTATCTTTTCTATTAGTTTATAAGGGAGAGCTTTATAAAATACTAGCTTTTTCAAATAGAAGGAAGAGGAGTTATAACAAATAAATGGAACTTATAAATTATTTCAAAGATTTTAAAGAGAAGATCGGTTTTATAGAACTTAAGGATTCCTATGAAGGTGATTTAAATAAAGATATTTTCTATCCTATTATTACAGATGATTTATTAGAGGGTATAAATAGTGGAGATTTTAAGAATGAGTTGGACCTATATAAAATAATTGATGGGACAATATTAATCTTAAATCTGGATGAAGGTTTTAAATATAATAAAGAATATGAAAAATTTCTAAAAAAACTCGGTGGAATTTCTGAAAAATATATTTTTAATAAAGCTATTAAACTTCTTAAAAATAACGACGATCTAAATATATTATATTTTAAATACCTTTCTGATAGAAATTTACTAGGAGAGTACGCCAAGTATAATTATGCTAGGGGTCTATATAGTATGTTCCAAAAACATAATGATTACAATCTTTATATTGAAGCTTATAAAATTTTGGAAAATCTTACAAGCGAGTACGAAGATTTTCCTTTATCATATTACCTTTTAGGTCTAATAAATATTAATGAATCTAGGCATTTGAAGGCAAAGATATATTTAGAAAAGGCTTTAAATAAGACTAGTGATGAATCATCAAAAAATGAAATAAGGGAAATTCTACATCAAAATGAGCCAAAAGCCCTAATTGAAAAGGGAGTAGAGTATTTACAAAGGGCAAATACAGATAGGGCATATATAGAGTTTCAAAAAAGCAAGGCATTAAATCCAAAAGGTATAGTAAATTATTATTTAGCTTATATTTTAGACAGAACTGGAGAAGAAGATAAAGCAAAACCACTCTATGAAAAGGCTCTGGAAGATGGTTTAACTAATCCTGAAATCTATATTGACCTTGCTAACCTTTATTTTAAAAATAAACAGATAAGCGCTGCTTTAAGCGTTATAAATAAAGGCTTGGATAAGAATATAGATGATGAGCAGTTATTATATAATAGGATGATATTAAATCTTGCAAATAATGATAAGGAAAAAGCAAAGGATGATTATGATAGACTTTTAGAGTTTATAGATATCAATCCAGTAATTCTAGATAATTTGTTAGCCTTAAAAGATAATTTTAAATAAATAAAGACCAGCTGAAATATACAGCTGAGTCTTTATTTTTTTATCATCTTAATTTCTAGTTTTAAATTTTCATTTTCATCAAAAAATATATTTCTAGTGAACTGAGTTATTATAATATTTGCTATACAAACTGATACAAATATAGATAACATTATTCCAATCTGATATTTAATAGCTATAATAGGAGAAGTGCCAGAAAGGATTTGTCCTGTCATCATACCTGGTAAAAATACTATTCCCATCCCTAACATAGAATTGATTTGTGGTAGAATAGCATCTTTAAAAGATTCATTTAAAATATTTTTTAAAACATTTTTAGAATCTAAACCGATCATCATTGCTGAAAGGATAAAATTTTTCCTATCTTCAATTTTATTAAAAATAGAATTAATACAGATTATAATGGATGTCATTGAATTGCCAAGAATCATTCCAAGAAGAGGGAGTACATATTTTGGATCATAAATAGGCTTTATTCTTAATACTAAAATGATAAAAATACTAAGAGCCATTAAACTTGAAAAAATAATAGAAATAGCTATTAGGAATTTTAACTCATTTGATAGATTAAAACTAGATCTAGAAAAAATTGTATAAATAGTAAATGCTAGCATAATAATAATTCCAGCAAGACTTTTAATTATACTTGCATCTTTGAAGATATAGTCTAGTACAAAACCAGCTATAATAAGCTGAATCGTCATTCTTAGAGCAGCCACTAGAAGTTCTTTATAAGATGAAATATTATTTCTTTTTAAATATAGAGACAAAACACCAATAATAATATATAAAGTTGAAAGATAAATTATAGGTATATCAATAGTTCCATTACTCAATTTTTTTCACCTCTTTATTAGAAACTTCAATTATTGAAGTTGAATATTTTTCTAATTGACTCCTATTATGTGAAATATAAATAATACTTATGTCATTAATCTTGAAATATTCGTACAAGTTTTTCATAATTTTATCTGAAAGATCTTTGTCTAATGAATTTACTGGCTCATCTAAAAGTAGAAACTTTGGTTTTAAAAGCATCATTGAGGCTAAAACCAATCTTTTTTGCTTCTCCAGAAGATAATGTAGATGTGCTATCATTTAAATTTTTATTTAAATTAGTAAGATTAAGAAGCTCATATTTTTTATCTTTACTTACATTTTCCTTTGAATTATATGATAGAGATGTATATAAAAAGTCATTAATAGTTTTTCCATAAATATAGGGAGCCTCTGGCATCATAATAACTTCTTTTCTTAAAATATTTGACTTTATATTTAAAATATTTTTATCATCATAATAAATATTTCCTTTAGAGGGAATATTAAATTTATTAAAAAGTTTAAGAAAAGTTGATTTACCAGACCCAGATTCTCCAGTAATACCTATCATCTCATTATTTTCAATGGATAAATTAATATTTTTTAAAATATCTTTAAAATAAACATTATTAAATCTAAACATAATATCACCACAAATATTTTATCATAAATAAAATCATTTTTTCAGTATAAAATATATAATTTGTAAAGACTAAGAAAAATTAAAGTAAAAATTTTAAAAAAGACCATAATATATTTATATAAATAATACTAAAACTTATATATAATATACATGTTGCATTTGATGGCGGAGTAGCTCAGTTGGCTAGAGCACGCGGTTCATACCCGCGGTGTCAGGGGTTCAAATCCCTTCTCCGCTACCATTTTGGGCGCATAGCTCAGTTGGGAGAGCATCTGCCTTACAAGCAGGGGGTCATAGGTTCGAGCCCTATTGCGCCCACCATTCATATTTTTGCGGAAGTGGCTCAGTGGTAGAGCATCGCCTTGCCAAGGCGAGGGTCGCGAGTTCGAATCTCGTCTTCCGCTCCATGAAAACTCAGATTTTTTCTGAGTTTTTTATATATCTAAGCGTCATTAGCTTAGCTGGATAAAGCATTCGGCTACGAACCGAAAGACCAGGAGTTCGAATCTCTTATGACGCGCCATTGGTTTTATATTCTTTTATAGATTCCTAAAATGTGTATTTTTAGGAATCTTATTTTTGTGCGCTTTAGCATGAATAAACCACCAGCTATGCTGGTGGTAGAAAAAATAAGCTTTAGCTTCAAGCAAAAAACCTCCCATGATAAACTATTTATGTTACTGGCAGTAGCATAGACAGAAAAGGGAGGTATCCTAAATGGATAATAATAGTTTATCACATACATCATGGAATTGTAAGTATCATATAGTATTTGCTCCAAAATATAGAAGACAAGTAATATATGGAAGGTTAAAACAAGATATAGGAAAAATATTAAGGGACTTATGTGATAGAAAAGGAATAAGCATAATAGAAGCAGAATGTTGTCCAGACCATATTCATATGTTGTTAGAAATTCCACCGAAATACAGCATATCTCAAACAATGGGCTATTTAAAAGGAAAAAGTAGTTTGATAATATTTGATAGACATGCAAACTTAAAATACAAATACGGAAATAGACATTTTTGGTGCAGAGGATATTATGTAGATACAGCAGGAAAAAATGCGAAAAAAATACAAGAATATATAAAAAATCAATTAAAAGAAGATTACATGGCAGACCAAATAAGCATTAAAGAATTTGTAGACCCGTTTACGGGAGAGCAAGTAAACAAAAGCAAAAAGTAAGGTGCTTTAGCACCAGCTGTGAAAATTGGTGCACGAGAAAGAAAGTTCGAAGCATGAAATGCTGCCGGTAACAGCCCCTTATAGGGGCAAAACAAACCACCGGCTTATAAGGTGACCCCAAAAAGTTGGACTTTATACCAGAGACATTTAGAAATATTTGTCTCTGGTTTTTTTGTCCTCATATTTCCCCTAGGGGAAATCGCAGCTAAGCTGCATTCAATTTCCTATATTCAACTGGACTTAAATATCCAAGTTTTTCTTTTATTCTATCTTCATTGTAATATTTTATATATTCTTCTATTGTCTTTTTTAGTTCGTTAAATGATTTAAACGTTCTACCATAGTAAATTTCTTGTTTTAATATCCCGAAGAAATTCTCCATAGGAGAATTATCTAAGCAATTTCCTTTTCTTGACATACTCTGTAAAATTCCATTAGATTCTAATTTTTCAGTATATTGTTTTAATTGATATGCCCATCCTTGATCTGAATGGAATATTCTTTTAAACTTGCAATCTGAAGTCTTTGAAATTGCTTCTTCAAGTGATGTTATTATTGCATCTAATGTAGGTGAAGTTGTTATTGAATAGCTAATGATTTCTCCATTAAACATATCCAAGAAAGGATTTAAGTAAAGTTTTTTTACTTGCATATTCCCATACTTATCTGTTTCATAGTATTTGAATTCACTTGTATCTGTTGTGATTTTTTGATGTACTACAGATGTTTTAAATCTTCTTTTTATCCTATTTGGTGCTACTTTACCTACTGTTCCCTTGTATGAGTAATATTTTCTTGATTTACGTGCAAAGTTTGTTACCTGAAGTTTCAGCTTCTGTACCAACCTTTGAACTTTTTTCTTGTTTATTAAAATTCCAAGTCTTCTAAGCATCGCATGTATTCTTCTGTATCCATAGTTTGGATTATCTTTTCTCATTTTCTTGATTTGATTCTCAAAGGCTTCATCTTTATTTTTTCTATCAAATCTTTTTTGCCAATACATGTATGTTGATTTTGGAAAATTAAATTGTTTAAGTAAATCTTTTAGTGGATATTTTTCTCTTAATGAGTGAATTATTCTAGCCATTCTCTCATTTTCTGATCTTCCTCGTCCTCTAATTCCATCTTTTTTTTTTAGAAAATCTATTTCCATTTGTGCCCAGTAAAGCTTATCTTTAAGTTCAGCAATTTCGTCTATCCCTTCCTTAGAATATTCTTTCTTTACTTGTTCTTTTTCTTTTTCATTATTTTTATCTTTAGTCATACTTGAAGGTCTTCCTCTCTTTTTAGGTCTAAGTCCATCAAGTCCTTGATTTCTAAAATCAATTACCCATCTAGCAATGATCGCTGGATTATTAATCTTAAATTGATTAGAAAGTTCTTGATAGGACATTTCTCCTGTTAAGTACAAGTTTACTATATTCTTCTTAAATTCGAAAGAGTAACTATTATTTTTTCTAGAAATTTTTAAGCCTTCATATCCTTGTGTTTTGTATGAATTTACCCATCTTCTGACTACTGAATGATCACTGAGTCCATATTTATCAGTTAAATATTTATATCCTCCTTCTTTATTTAAGTATTCTTGTACTATTTTCATCTTAAATTCTGTACTATATTTTGTCATGAAAAAACTGACCTCCTCAAAGTTGGTTTTTTTAGGTCCAACTTTTTGGGGTCAGTTCATTAGCCGGTGGTTATGATTTTTATTTTTATATAATTTAGCATAAGTTTTTATAACTTTTCATTCTGTGTGCCAACTTTTTGCCAACTATGCTATGAATTTAAGGCGAATAAATATTCAATATTTTTACTGCTTCGTCTTTACCATCTCCTGTAAAATGGGCGTAGATGTTTAGGGTTGTTTTTATCGGAGTGTCCCAGTAGGCTCTGAATTGTTTTACTGGTATGTTTTCTTCTATAAGTCTTGTGCAGTAGGTGCGCATTAGGCCGTGGGGATTAACTTTTGTAAGTTTAAGCTTATCTTCTAGTTTTTCTAATCTTCTTCCTAATCTTCTTCTGCCTAGTAGTTTTCCATCTCCTCTTGCGAATATGAAACCCTCGTCATGATACTCTTTTCCTAGTAGTAGTTTTATTTCTGCCTCTTTTATTTTGTGCTTTTTTAGCACTTTGGATACGGATTCTGGGAGTGGAATTTTTCTATATGATGATGCTGTTTTTAGTTCTGATATTTCTTATTTTGAGTTTCTGGTCCCATCTTTTTCTACTCTCGTTACAAACTGAATTTTATGGCCTATGGTTAGGGTGTTATTTTTTAGGTTTTCCCATTTTAAGCCTCTTGCTTCTCCTGATCTAAGACCTGAGCTTAGCACTAGAAGTATCATTAGGTCGGTGTCTTTTTCTAGGTCTAGGTTTTCTTGTAGCTTTATCTGTTTTTCTTTGGTAAAGTATTTTATTTCTACTGGTTCTAGTTCTTCTCTAGGGAAGACAATGTTTGCACAATAGTTTTTTACTATATAGTCGTTTGTATAGAGGTAGTTGCAGTAGGACTTATTTAAAAATAAAACTGAAAAAAAGTAAAATAATCAAAGAAAAAATCCAAAAACTAAAAAATAAAAATGCCAACCACATAGACTCCAACGAATTCGCCATTGAAATTGGTAAAATACTTTCAGAAGCATTTACAGGCGAAATAAGAGTAGATTTGCTACCAGACAATAGAATCTATTACAACATAGCAAAAAGAATAATAGAACCAAATCTGAAGCGGAATTATGATATAGTGGGAGATTATTCCAGGAATGTTCAAGAAGTATTAAATAAGAAATCCAATATTTCATTAAAAGCAATAAAAGCAGACCTAAATCAAGATAGGATAGATGGAATAGTAAATAAAATATCTGGGTATAATACATTTGAAGATGGAAAATGGCTCTTAGAAGAACCGATAATAAACTTCACACAAGCTATAGTAGATGACACAATAAAAACAAATGCTGAATTTCAGTACAAATCTGGACTAAGACCAAAAATAATTAGAAAAGAAGCTGGTAATTGCTGTAAGTGGTGTAAGGATGCAGTTGGAGTATATGAATATCCGGACGTTCCAAAAGATGTATATAGAAGGCACCAAAGATGTAGATGCACAGTTGATTATTTACCTGGAAATAACAAGAAACAAGATGTTTGGACTAAAAAATGGACTGATATTGATAAAAGTGATAAAATAGAAGAAAGAAATGATTTTTCCAATAAACATAAGTTTAAGATAAATAATAAACAGTTTGGTAAAAAATCTAGAAAACATATGAGAGACTTTAAATTAGACGCAAGTTTAGAAGCTGACAGGAAAAAATTTATCGCTATAATCTATGATATAGTTGAGAACAATGATAGAATTATTAGAAATATAAACTGGAGAGGACAGACAGACCCTTTGATTGCTTATGTTAAGGGTGATGATGTTGTATTGGCTAATAAAAACAATGAATTTGTGACAATTCTAAGAGGAGGTGTCAATAATGCTAGGATTAAGAACACAGGAAAATAATGAATTTATTAAATTTTTCGAATTAGTTCAAGCTGAAGCTAATAAATTAAATAAAGTTTTTTTCTTAGATTTTGGTCAATGTGAGGATGTACAATTTAATGGAATGGAAGTCGATTCTTTATATGGTTGGTTGATACCAAAAGAAGAAGTTGAGACATTTAATAAAGAGTTCATTAATAAAATTAATCTTTCAAAATGGAATGATTACTGTGCTTGGGTAATCCCAAATATTATTAATGAAAAATTGAATATTGTTTTTGAATAAGCACACTAACAATTATATTTTAGATGTGCTTTTTTATTGGAGGTAAAAATGATAAAAGCTTTAATAGGATATGTGATATTTTTAATCGGCTTCATCTTAACTGTTAAGGTTTGTGTTTTTATAATAGCATTGATTTTTTTCTTTGAAAGAAATTTTTGAGCAGTATAAAATAGAAAAGGATATTAAAGACATGATTAAGAGAAATAAAATTTGACAAATGTAAAATAGCAATATTATACAAAGGAGTTTGGAATATTGAAAAAATATGGAAATCAAACTCCCACCAATGAATAAAGATGGCACTTAGAAGAAGCTAAAAGACAAGCAGGTATTCTTGGTCTTGGTGATGAGACATTAAAGAAAGTATTAAAAGACCAAGAGGCTATAATAAATGGAGATTTCAAAGGTACTTCGTTTAGTAATAGGATCTGGGTAAATGGCCAGGAATTACAAAATAGCCTTGAAAATGGACTTCACAGGTCTCTTATACTTGGAGAAAATCCTAGGCAGTGGTCTGGAATAATGCATGAGCATTTGAAAAGGAATATGTCAGATACTGGTAAAGAAAATGCTCTTTTTAATGCTTTTAGGCTAGCTGTTACTGAAACTGCAAGGGTACAAGTTTGGGCAGGACTAAAGCTAATGAAAGAGGGCGGATATGATAAATATATTTGGATAGCTGAACCTGGAGCTTGTCATATATGTGCACCTTTTAATAATCAAGTTTTCGATATGAAAGATGCCAGCATGGGTAATACTCTTCCACCTATGCATCCCTTTTGTAGATGTAGTGTTGCTGCGTATTATGATATGGATAAAGATGAAGATTTGGGGTATAATATAGATAAGCCAATTGAGGTACAAGATGATGAAGCTATAAGAAACTGGATTAAGCATCATGAGAAAATATTAAATCATGAAAAATATGAGGAACATAATATTAATAGTAAGAGATATGATAAAGGAAAAAGTGTTATTATTCCTTCTGAAAAAGAAATTCAAAATATTATTAATGAAACAGCAGGAACTGGAGAATTAAAAAGGGATAAGCGTGGAATTTGGACAAAGAAAGAGTTTATAAATTATCGTGATTTTGTAGGAATCATTAATGGTATCAAGAGTAAATACTTTAGTATTCACTACAAAGATAATAAATGGGTACATTTAGTTCCAAGGGAGGAAAGATAAGATGGTTAATGTAGAAGTTATGAAAAAGTCAAAGAACAGGTTTGTTAATATTTATTTTACAGATGGAGATAATTGGAAAAATATAAGATGTACTAATTTTTATTTAAAAGATGATGGCGATGAAGAAAACATGCTTGAATTTGAGAATGTTTTAATCAATCAATCTGAGATTAAAAAAATAGAAATATTAGATTAAATAAAGCACACTGACAAATAAATGTTAGAGGTGCTTTTTTATTGGAGGAAATCATGAAACACGTAAAAAAACCAACAGCCCATATTATGAAAGGATTTATAAACTCGGTCCTTAAGCAAATGAAAGATGACGGAGAAGATACAGGCGGTATATCAGATGGGTACCATACATTTGACGAACTCTATTTTCATAGAATGGTACTTTTTTCGATAATACTTAACCAAAATCAAGATATATCATGGAAATCAAAGTATCATAGTGACGGAACAATGTATGACAATTATTTTATATGTGGAATAAAAACTCCTGAAGGGCAATATACTTATCATTATCATTTAGATTATTGGGATAATTTCAAGGTAAAAGAATTGGAATATGCTCCAGAATATGATGGGCATAAGCCTGAAGATATTACAAGACTAAATAGTATATTGAAACAATAATCATGAAATAATCGTGTTAAAATCTAAAACAAAAGTTGATATCTACACGAATTAATCGTGAGTTAATCGTGTGAAGATATAAGGAATTTCGCGTCTTTAGGAAGAAGACAAGACCTGGATAAGTCTATAAACTGTCTATTTTTATATGTCCAAGCATTTACGACTCAAAACTATATGGAAACTTAAGCATTGTAAGTATAAATTATGGAGGAAGATATGGACGAAAATTTAGAAACAAAAGACGAAGTGAAAACTGAAGAAGTAAAGACGGAAGAAAAAGAGGTTTCTGAAAAGAAATATTCTGATGAAGATTTGGATAGGATTATCTCGGAGAAGTTTGCAAAGTAGCAAAAGAAAAAGGAAGAAGAGATTTCTGAAGCAGAAAAGCTGGCAAATATGAATGCCAATGAAAAGCTTAAGTATGAAAAAGAAAAGATTGAGGATGAATTAAATTCTCTCAAATCTGAAAACTTAAGAAACAAGCTTGCAAAAGAAGTTAGAAACTCTTTTAAGGAAGAGGGAATTTCTGTTTCTGATGAGCTTGTAGATATGCTTGTAACTAATAACGCAGAAGACACTAAGAAAAACTCTTCAAACTTTATAATGTACTTTAAGACTGAACTTGAAAAGGCTGTAAAGGAAAAGCTAAAGGGGACTACTCCAAAAAAGATGGCTGGGTCTAAGGGTTTATCTAAGGCTGAAATTTTAGAGATTAAGGATCCTATTGAAAGAAGAAGAATGATAGCTGATAATATTGAATTATTTGATTAAGGAGTGATAATAATGGCTAAATTAGAAGGATTAACTGAAAAATTAAATAAGGCTCAATCGATTGATTTTGCTGAAATGTTTGGAAAGAAAATGACCACTTTACAACAAATGCTGGGGATTGAAAGAAAGTTACCTATGCCTGTTGGTTCTGTGATTAAGACTTATAAGTCTAAGGTTGTTTTAAAAAGTGGTGAAGTTGATAAGGGAGATTTAATTCCTCTATCTCAAGTTGAACTTGAAGATGGGGATCCTATTGAGCTTAAGTTCTCAAAGCATAGAAAGGCTGTTGCAGCTGAAGATATTCAAAAATATGGCTTTGATAGGGCCGTTACTTTAACTGATGGTGAACTTATCAAGGAGCTACAAAAAGATATTAGAACTAAGCTTTTTGCTCAACTTGCTACTGCTACTGGAACTGCCAAGGGTAAGGGTCTTCAGGGGGCTATGGCTCAAGGCTGGGGATCTGTTCAAAAGGTTTTCGAAGATGATGGTGTAAATACTATTGTGTTTATTAACCCAATGGATGCAGCTGATTATTTAGCTAAGGCTAATATTACGGTTCAAAAGGAGTTCGGTCTTAATTATGTTCAAAATTTCTTAGGTGCTGACATTGCAGTAATTACTTCATCTGTAGACAAAGGCACTTTATATGCGACTGCTTCTGATAATTTATGTATATCTTATGCTGTTGTAAATGGTGGTGAACTTGGTAAGGCTTTTGATTTTGTAACTGATTCTACTTGAATTATTGGAGTTACTAAGGATGTGGATAAGCAAAGATTAAATGCAGAGACTGTTACGTTATCTGCTATTGCTCTTTATGCTGAAAGGCTTGACGGTGTCTTTAAGGTAACTATTGAAGCTGAGGTGCCAACAGTATAATGATTATAAAAGTTATTATAGGTTTTAAAGACAAAGAAAGAAAAGGGAAGCTTGTATATGCAGGCTCCCTTTTAGATTATGAAGATGAAGATAGGGCTAAAGAGCTTGTTTCTGCAGGAGTTGCGGTTATTCCTGTAATTGAAGAAGTTAAAAAGGTTGAAGAAACACCTAAGAAATAGGGGTGAGATATGCCAATTCTTGATGATGTACTGGCTTTGGTTTTCCCGGATAAAAATGAATCGGATAATCAAAGGGATCTAATTGCTAAGATTGTTGAAATAACCAATGACAGAATGATGGGATATTTACCAAGTAGTTATGAAGAAGTGCCTAAAAAACTAAACTATATTGTTGTTGAAGTATCGGTTAAGAGATTTAATCGAATTGGCTCAGAGGGAATGCAATCGGAATCCGTTGAAGGTAGGTCTGCTATTTATAACAAAAATGATTTTGATGAATACCTAGACGATATTCAAAGGTTTTTGGATAAGGAAAATGCTGAAGAGCTTGAAAAAGATAGGATGATTAGATTTCTATGAGATATGACAAAAATATAACTTTGCTGAAGACTGAAAGTAATCAATTTGATTATGAAACTGGTAATTCTGTAGATAAACTGGTGGAAGTTGGTAAGTTTATGGCAAATGTAAATGGAGTTGGCCTTGAGAATGAAAAGCTAATATTTGGTACTGTAGGAAATGATAATTTGGTTTTTAGGATTAAGGGGATTATTGAAGATGACTTTGACTATGTTAGGTATAGGGGAAAAGATTATCGTGTAAAGTCTATATCTACACACAGAGACGAATATGTGATATATGGAAGTGAGAAATAGTGGCAGAATTTACTGATGAGATTAAAGGGGAAGATAATGAGTAATTTTGATACCTTAATCGTTCCACTTATTGTTCGGATTTTAGAAGTAGTGAAAAAATTTGATATAGATAAGAAGTTTATACCACTTGCAAGTATCTTAATTGGAGTGGTTTTTTTCTAAAAAATGGATTTTCTTCAGATAAAATTCTAGTAGGTATCGGCTATGGTTTATCGGCTTGTGGTCTTTATTCTGGAACAAAAATGCTGTAGAAAAATGAAACAAGTTATATTATTGTTAGTAAAAAAACCCGTGCCAACTTTTTACCAACTAAGAAAAAAAGCCATGAATAATGTTATAAATTAGAACTTTGTAAAAATGTAACATATTTTCTTTTACTGATCTGTCAATAGATTTAAGACTTTTCTTAGGTCTTTTTTTTATAATTATTTTTAGTATAATATAAATAAGACACAAAAATAAAGGAGAGAATATGGACGATTTTATAAGATTACTTTTAGCAATTTTAATTTTTGTAGCTGTTATTTATTTAAAGATTAAACATAATAGAAGAATAAGAGAAGAAAGAGAAAGAAATATTGAAGAGGAAAATTTAAAAATAAAAAAGAAAAATAAAAATAAATAATAATTTTAAATAGTTAATAATATTTTGGGTATAAGATATATATCATGGGAATATTTAAAAAATTTAATTTAACTATCATGAAAATTATTATATAGGAGGAAATTATTGAAAAAAGTAAAATTATTAATTGTTTATTATTCAATGACTGGTCATAATTTTCAAATGGCTAATTGGGCAAAAGAAGCAGGAGAAAAATCAGGTGCTGAAGTAAGATTGAGAAAAGTTAGAGAACTTAGGGATATAAGTGAGGCCAAAGAAAATCCAGCATGGGAAAAATATCTTGAGGATTCTAAAGACATAAAAGAAGCTGATTCAGATGATTTAGTATGGGCTGATGCCATAATATTCTCATCTCCTACTAGATTTGGTAATATTTCTAGCCAGATGAAGCATTATATAGATTTGCAGGGAGGAGTTTGGGCAGAAGGAAAGTTAGCTAATAAAGTAGTTTCAGCCATGACTTCTGCACAAAATAATAATGGTGGTCAAGAAGAAACAATAAGGACAATATATACTACTGCTATGCATTGGGGAGCAATAATAGTTTCACCAGGATTTACTAGTGATGCTATTTATAAAGCAGGCGGCAATCCTTATGGAACTAGTGGAACTGCGACAAATGATGGCTTTGCTAACGATTTAGAAGATGCTGTTAGAGATCAAGCAAAAAGAGTAATTCAAATTACAGAAAAATTATTAAATTAAAAATAATTCATTTTATATTAATAGACAAATATTTAAATAAAAAATATATTTGCTTAAAAGAGCTGCCAAGAAAGAAAATAATTTCTTGACAGCTTTTTTTCTGTAAAAGATTTAATCCAGTTATAATTATTTCATCTATATTTATATAAAATAAGATACTCAAAATAAAATTATATTATAAAAAATATTATTTAAAATATAAAAGAAATCTAGTAAATATAATTCTTATTTTAAGTTTAAATTTCAAAAACAATTTAACCTAATTTTCAATAAAATAAATACCCTCTATACTAAATTTAGTATAGAGGGTATTATGAATTTAAAAAGATTAATTAAAACTCTCTTGGAGTTTCTTCTTTAACAACTTTTCCATTATCATACATATGTCTATTTAAATTGATTAGGAATGGAACGCCATCAATTTTTCTACATTCAAGAAGTGTTACAACTCTATTAGTATCTCCGCCTTCTTTAGCAGCTTTTTTCATAATCTTAAGAATTGAATATGGATGTTCAGGTTCTTTTAAAGTAACAATGTTTGCATCGTTAAAAGCTTTTTGTACAATAGCTTCAAAGTCTCCATCAATACCAGGAATTAAATAATAATCAACTCCACCTTCGATTGATTCTTCATTTTTAACTTGTTTTGTATTATATTTAGATTTTACTATAGCCATAATAGTAGCCATAAATACTCTAACTCCAGCTGATCTGTGTCCTGAAATAATAATACTTTCTTTATTTTCGATTGCTTTTTCAATGTAGTTTGCTTGTTCTTCTGTAATGAAATTAGAATCTACATTTTTTTGTAACATTGGGTGCATAAAATTACCTCCTAAATTTATTTTTATTGAAGAAAAATCTTCCTACTATTTAATTATACTATAAATTAATTAAAATTCAAATAATTTTAGATTCCTGTGCATGCTCCATTACAAGAAGCACAAAATGTTCTTCCTGTTGGAGTGTTGGCTAGTCCTCCAAGAGCAGTTTCTCTTAAAGAGGCTGGTAATGAATTTCCAACTTCGAACATTGACATTACAACCTCATCAAAAGGAATAATTGATTTAACACCAGCCATAGCTAAATCACAAGAAATTATAGAATTAGTAACTCCAGATGCATTTCTTAAAGCACATGGAAATTCAACAAGTCCTGCTATTGGATCACAAACTAAACCCAGAACATTCATAATAGCAAAAGATGCAGCATGTAAAGACTGCTCCACACTTCCACCCATTATTTCCACAAGTGCAGCAGCTGCCATTGCACTAGCAGCACCGGTTTCTGCTTGACAACCACCTTCAGCACCAGATATTGTAGCATTCATAGCTATTATTCCACCTATTTGAGAAGCCGTAAGTAGACCCTTAATCATAGTATCATCATCTAGATTTAATTTGTTTTGAACGCTTGTAAACGCTGCTGGAATTATTCCTGAAGCTCCAGCTGTAGGAGCAGCTACTATTTTACCCATAGCTCCATTAATTTCTAGGGTAGAGAAAGCTCTTGCCATAGCCTCCATTAAAAAGTCATCACAAAGAGATTTGCCTTCTTTTCTATAGTCCTCTATTCTTTTGGCATTTCCTCCGGTTATACCACTCATAGTATGAATAGATTCACTAAGTCCTTTAGAGGATGAAGACTTCATAACTTCATAAATTTCCTTAAATCTATCAATAAAATACTTTTTTGGCTTTCCAGATTCTTCTATTTCATGTCTAAGAGTTGCTTCAGATATAGTAATATTATTATCATTACAAACTCTAAGTAAATCTTCTGCATTTCTATACATAATTTAATCCTTTCTCTACATAGGCTTTATGCCAACAAGTCTGATAATTTCACTGAAAGAGCTTATTGATGTTATTACATCATCATTAAAAGGTTGATCAAGCTCCATAACCATCTGAGCAATATCTTCATTTCTTGAAACTTTTAAACTAGCTATCGAGATGTTATTTCTAGTTAAAATTTGAGATATATCAGCAATCATACCAAACCTATCCATATATTCAGCAACTATTGTTGGATATTCACCAGTAAATTTAATTTGAATTCCATTTACATCAAGAACTTCAATTTTTCCACCGCCAATGGAAGAAGCTGTTATATAGAATCTATTAAGTACATCATCATCATTAAAAACTACTTTAATGGTATTTGGGTGAACAAAACCTAAATCAATCATTTTGAATTTAACATCAAGGCCTATTTCTTTAGCGATATTTAAAGAATCTACTAATCTTTCATCATCAGGCATCATTCCCATAACGCCGCCAACTAAAGCTCTATCACTTCCATGACCTTGGTAGGTTGTTTGAAAAGATCCATGTAGGTAAAAAGTAACATTATTGAATTCTTTTCCATAAATATTTCTAGCCATCATTCCAATTCTGGCTGCACCAGCTGTATGTGAACTAGATGGGCCAATCATTGTTGGACCCATAATTTCAAAAATATCATACTTTTTCAAAAAATTGCCTCCTTATAAATTATAAAATTATTTAATCTATCCAATCATCATCGTTATTTGTACTGTTATCATTTATGTTTTCTTGAGCGTTTTCATTTGAAGTAAAAGATTCGCTTCTATTTTGATATTCATTATAAACCTCATAATCACTTGGTAGAATAAGTGCAATTATAAAATATGAAAAAAATCCTACACCACTAAAAATAAGCAGTAGGGTAATTATTCTAATAATTGATGAATCAATACCTGTATATTCAGCAATGCCACCGCAAACGCCGCATATTTTCTTATCAACACTAGATTTTGCAAGTTTCTTTTTTGGGTAATTATAATTAACTTCTTTCATAAACTCACCTCAATTTTCTATATTATTATATTTATATTATAATATATATAAGATTAGAATTCTATTGGATATTTTAAATAATCTATTTTTATGATATGATTAGACTTGAACTAATATATAGGCAGGAAATGTAAATGGAAAAATTTTTTAAGACATTAGAAGATATTTTTACGATGAAAGTTTTTGGCGGATTTGAGTTATATCAACTTTTATCTACTATATTTAAATATATTTTCGTATTTATAATTTTTTATTTTATATACAATATAATTAAACTTATGTATTTGGACATTTCTTTTAATGAAATTAAACAAGTAGAGTCAGATACTTATCTTAAACTTATAAATAGGAAAGAACAGCTTCCATTTAAAGTTAAAGAAAACTATTATTTATCAAAATCTGTTAGAATTGGTAGAGATGATTCCAATGATATTGTATTAAAAGATAGATTTATATCTAAAACCCATGCTCAAATAATTAAAGATGAAGGAATATTTTTTCTTGAAGATCTACAGTCTGCAAATGGTACATTTCTTAATGGAAAAGAAATTTTTGATGCAATTGAGTTAAAAGATAAAGATATAATAAATATAGGACAAGTAGAGTTTTTATTTGTAGATGGTGGTAATAATGAAAAATAACAATTTAGCTTTTAAACCTTTAAATGCTTATCCTATTAAAGATTTAGCTACATTTAGAAAACTTATTTTAACTTTTCAAATTTTAGGTCTACTTATTGTTATATTTCTATATCCAGAAATAAGTTATACTTCAAGATTGATATTTTTATTTGGTTTAACTATAGCAACTTTTCTAACTCTTTTTCTGGTTCCTAGAGTTTTAAAAGGGGACGTCTATTTGATATATATTTCCTATATGCTATTTTCTATTGGTTCAATTATGATATATAGATTGGAACCATCATTAGCTATTAAACAAGTTATTTGGATGATTGTTGGAACTTTTGCTTATTTTATAACCTATATTATATTAACAAAACTATCTGGCTGGGAAAATAGGATAAAATTTTATTTTGCTCTAACTTTTATCCTCTTTTTAATCACGATAATATTTGGTAGTGTTCATGGAGGGGCACAAAACTGGATTGTTATTGGTCCAATATCTATTCAACCAACTGAATTTAGTAAGATTTTATTAGCCTTTTTAATAGCTAGTTTCTATAGTAATTATGATAAGATTTCTAAAATAGAGTTTAAAAATAAAAAAATAGGAAAATATTTTCTAATGGCTAGTGTTTATATATTTTTAGGATTTTTATTTCTACAAGCAGAACTTGGTACAGCTATAATATTCTTTGCTCTATTATTTTTGTCCCAATTTGTATATGACAAAGATTATAAGATGTTAATTGCAAACTTTATTTTAGCTCTAGTTGGGGCGGTAGTAGCCTATATTTTATTTGATCATATAAAAATTAGAGTTTCTATCTGGCTAAATCCATGGGAAGACATAAATAATACAGGATATCAAATTACACAATCTCTTTTTCGCTATAGGTTCTGGTGGCTTTTTTGGATCTGGAATCGGTATGGGTAGACCTGATCTAATACCAAGATCTTATACGGATTTCATTTTCTCAGCAATATGTGAAGAAATGGGGATCTTTGCTGGAGTTGGACTTATTATGCTATATCTTCTTTTAGTTTATAGAGCAATTAAGATTTCTTTAAGTCAAGAAGATAAATTTAAATCAATTTTAGCATTTTGTTTAGGGGTTAGCTTTGCCATTCAAACATTTATTATTATTGGAGGGGTAACAAAACTTATACCACTAACGGGAATTACTGCTCCATTTGTAACTTATGGTGGATCTTCTATTACAGCTTCCTTTATTTCAATTGGAGTTTTACAATATACAAGCATAGATAGTAAAAGCGAGGCAATAAATGGAAAGAATTAAAAAAATTAAACTTGTTCTGGTTTTTTTAACAATTTTATTAATTTCATTAATTGCTTATATTTCTTATTTTCAATTGGTTGAGGCAAAAAAAATAGTTGATAATGAATATAATCAAAGGAATTGGGTTGATGAAGACAAATATATTAGAGGTAAGATTTATTCTAGAAATGGTGAAATAATAGCAGATAATGTAGTAAAAGATGGGAAAAAACTTAGATACTATCCTTATGGAAGTTTATTTTCTCACGCAATTGGATACTCTTCAAAAGAATATGGGAAAACTGGACTAGAAAGAGAATATAACGATGAACTAATTAATATTTCAAAAAAAACGCCTATTGACAATATTAAAGATTTAGTAATTGAAGAAAAAAAAGGAAATGATATTTACACTAGTTTAGATGTGCAGCTTCAAAAAGAAGCTAATGAACTTCTTCAAGGTCATAAGGGATCCATAGTTCTACTAAATCCAAAAACAGGAGAGATTTATGCTATGGTTTCTAAACCTGATTTTGATCCAAATAATCTATCTAAAGATTGGGAAAACTTAATTACAAATGAACAATCACCACTGCTCAATAGAGCTGTTAATGGACTATATACTCCTGGTTCAATAATTAAAGTTATAACTGCCACATCTATTTTAGAAAATAAAGATAGTATTAATTTACTTTATGATGATACTGGCTCTATTAATGTGGATGGTTATACAATAAACAACTATATGAATCAAGGACATGGACAAATTAATCTAATGTGGGCATTAGTTCATAGCTCAAACACATATTTTGTTGATAAATCATTACAGCTTGGTCCAAAAATTTTGGAGGATACTTTTTCTAGATTTATGTTTGGAAAAGGAATACCATTTGATTATCCAGTAGAATCATCAACAAATCCATTTGTCGAGGGAATGAATAACTTAGATTTAGCAGCAGCGGCTTTTGGTCAAGGGACAACTCTAGTTACTCCGCTTAATATGGCACTAAGTATAGGTGCTATTGCTAATAATGGTAAAATGGTAATTCCTACGATGATTAACAAAATAGATCGAAAAGAAAAAGATTTTGTAAATGAATTTAAAGATAATGTGCTAATAAATTCTACCAGTGAGGAAGTTTCAAAAGAATTGAGAGATGATTTAGCGGAGGTAGTAAATAATTATGATACAGCTACAACCTATAATGTAAGTTCTGGAGGTAAAACTGGAACTGCAGAAACAGGATCAGGACTCACTCATGCTTGGTATTTGGGCTTTGCACCATTAGAAGACCCTTACTTAGCTGTAGCTGTAATATTAGAAGAAGATGGATCTTTAGGAGGAACTACTGCAGCACCAATTGGTGCTAAGATGCTAGATTTAGGTTATGAGGTAATAAAATAATTTTATAGAAACTTGTCTTTAATATTATACCAGTACCAATTGGAGTTAAAGACAAGTTTCTTTATTTTTTTATCCCCAAAAGTAAATTTATATGATGATACGCTCCCAGTATTTAGAACATTACCATCTATAATTAAATCAATTTGATTCATATTTCTAAAATATGGTTCTATATTAAGTTTAGTATCTTTTGGAAGAACTATTGAAGATGGTAGAGATCTATATGCTCTAGAATTTATTGGGGCAATAGGTGAAAGCTGATACCCATCAAGTTCTTGGAAAAGAATAGAACCACCAACAGAAAAATTATATGCAGTTGATCCTGATGGAGTTGAAATAATAACACCATCACCTGCAAATTTTTCTAGTTTATAACCGTTTATCATTACATCTAAGTGTATAATAGAGTGATTTCTAGTTTTTAAAACAAATTCATTCAATGCATAATAAGTATTCATAACTTCATTATTTTCTATTTGACAAGTTAAGAGTGAAAGATTTGTAACCATATAGTTATCGTTTTTAAAAGATTCTATAAAACTAGCAATATTTTCCTCTAGAATTTCTTGATAGAAACCAAGATGACCAGTATTTACACCAACAAAAGGTATTTGAGACAAATTTGATTCGTGAACAGCTTTTAAAAAAGTTCCATCTCCACCTATGCATATATTTAAAACTGCTTTATCAGAAAAATGCTCTGATATTTCAAAATTATTTTTTTGAAGTTCATTTATTACTTTATTCTTAATCTCAAGAGATCTATTATCATCATTTGCGTATATATTAACTAAACTCATTATTATCACTCCTTATAGGCTGATTATAACATATTATATTTTAGAGGTGAAACAAGTTGGAAAAATTAGAACTTATAAATGTTAAAGATTCAATTACTTTATATAATTTTTTAAAGGATAATTATATTTCTAAAAATTTAACTGATAAATTGATGGCTAAAAAGCATATTTTATTAGATGAAAAAACTTTAAAGAAAAATAGAAAGCTAAAAAATGGTGATAAAATAATAATATTAATCGATGATGAAGAAAATAATATTAGAGGAATAAATGGTAATTTAGAAATTCTTTATGAAGATGAAGACATATTATGTGTTATAAAACCAAGAGGTATTTGCATGCATTCATATAATATAGACATAAATCTAGACAACTATATATCATATATTTTTAAAGAGAGAGGATTAAAAAGAAAGGTAAGATTCATTAATAGACTTGATATGGATACTAGAGGAATAGTTCTCGTAGCTAAAAACCCTATTATACAAAATTATTTTGATAGTGAAGATTCTTGTTATGAAAAATATTATATAGCAATAATTGAGGGAAATATAAATAATTCAAATAAAATATTTGCCAAAGAAGAAAATTGCATGACTTTATATAGCAAGTATGATGATATATTGAAAAAGCAAATTATATCTGAAGAATTTAAAGTCGGATATAAAAAAACAATTACTAAATTTAAAATTTTAGAAACTTATGAAAATTATTCAATTGTAGAAGTAAAGCTTGAAACTGGAAGGACTCATCAAATTAGGGCAACATTTTCCCATTTAGGATATCCTTTATTGGGTGATAAACTATATGGATCTAAAAGTAAAATTAATACATTTAACCTAATTAATTACAAGGTTTCTTTTAGAAGCTTTCGAAAAAAGAGAATTGTAAAATTAGAAATTCCTATTATGAATGATTTTTAAGATATAATGTTTTCCCTCTTGCAAATATATTATAATTGATGTATAATAATATTGTTCTCATATAGAACCTAACCTGAAATATTAAACCTACGCTAATTATAAGGGATCGTGATTGTCCAATATTCGATGAAATGCCTCCTGTGAGTGGACTTCAGAGAGTAAAGGCAACGAACCCACCTTCACATACAGAAGGTCGTTAATTCAGTAGGGTTAGGTCATGTGGGAATATTTTTTTATATTTATTGATTAATATAATATTTTATGGGTATATATATTAAAGAGTTTATTATAATAAATTAGAGGTGATTATATGTTTAGAGAATTAATTAATTTAGGTAGAAAAGAAAGAGAAAGAGAAATTGCTAGAAAATATACTGCTGGTGCCATAGTTGGAACCCTAGTGGGACTTACTGCTGGTATTTTATTGGCTCCAAAATCTGGAAAAGATACTAGAAAAGATATTGCAGATGCAGCTGAATTAGGACTAAATAAAGCTGGAGATGCTATAAATGATGCAGGAGTTACAGTAAGAAAATTTGCGGAAGATACAGTTGATACAATCCAATCAAAATCTATTGATTTAAAAAACACTGTAAAGGATAAATATGAATCTTTAGCTGAAAGAAAGATGATAGATATTACTGATATTAAAGAAAAAGCTGAAGATATAGAAGAAAAAGTTAAAGAAAAAGCTGAAGATGTTAAAGATAAAGCAGAAAAAAAATCTGAAGAAGTAAAAGATAAAGCTTTAGATAAAACAGAAAAAGCGGCTGAAAAAGTTGAAGAAAAAGCAAAGGAAGTTAAAGAAGAAGCTCATAAGAACAAATAGGAGGGAATATGGGACCAGAGATTAATATTGGTGACCTATTTATAATTATCTTAGTTATAGCTGGTATTTTTGCTTTAATTCAATTAGGGCTATTATTGATGCGTATAGCTGAGACAGTTAGGAAACTAAATGTAGCACTTGAAAGTAACAAAGATAAACTTAATAGTACTGCAGAAAACATTTCTTCAGTTACAGAAAATCTTAGTGGTATAACTAAGAAAACAGATACATTATTAGAAAATGTAGGACCTAATATTTCTACCATTTCCGATAAAGTTGTTACTATTGTAGACAGTGCAGAAAAAACAACTAAAAATGTTACAGGGACTGTTTCATATATTTCTGATCAGGTTGTTGATACCACTGACAATATAAAGACAGGAATTAATTCAGTATCAGATTATTTGGCTTTAATTTTCGAAGTAATATCTGTTATTAAATCAGTATTTAAAAGATAAACTTAAGGGGCATAAGCCCCTTTTTTTATAGTTATTATACTTGTAATTATATTTAAATATGATGTATAATAATTATAGTTGAATTTATTTTTTTTTAATACTAGTGTAAACGTTTTATACAATAAGTTTTTAATATTATAAATATAATTATATATATTAAAAATGTATAGGAGGATTAAATGTCACAACCAACAATAAAAGATGTTGCAAAACTAGCTGGGGTTTCAATCTCAACTGTTTCGAGGGTAATGAATGATTCAAAACCTGTTAGCGAAGATTCTAGAAAAAAAGTAGAAGACGCGATCAAAAAACTTGATTTTAAAAGAAATGAACTAGCAAGAAGTCTTGTAATGAAAAGATCTAATATAATAGGAGTTATAGTTAAAGATATTGCAATACCATATATGGCTGAAATAATAAGGGGATTAGAGGAAGTTGGAAGACAAAAAAAATATGATATATTTCTATCTTCTTCTTATGGTAATACTGAAAGTGAATTGGAAATAGTTGATTTTATGTTTCGTAAACAAGCTGAAGGTATTATAATAGTTGGAGAAAACATTAGTAATGATGTTATTTACAAACTAAAAGAAAATACTATTCCTTATATTTTTATAGATAAATTTTATGATGGAGACTTTTCTAGTAATCTCATTGATTATGAAAAATCCGCCTATCAAATGACCATAGAAATAATTAAAAGAGGTCACAAAAATATTTTATTTGTTAAAGATGACAAGGATTATAAAATAGAAAAACTAAAATATGAAGGTTACAAATCCGCTATAAGAGAATATGGTCTAAATATTTTTCATATAAATGCAGATGATGTTCATATAGAAGATGGATATAATTTGGGACCAAAGCTATTAAAAAGAGTTAAGGAAGATAAAATTAGTTGTATTTTTGCAGCAGAAGATGATTTAGCATTCGGTATAATAAATTATTTTTATGATCAAAAAATTAGGGTTCCAGATGATATTTCTGTAGCTGGATTTGGTGGAAGTAAATTTGCAGAAATATATAAACCTACTTTAGCAACTTTCCAAATATATTATTATGATATTGGAGCTGGGGCTATGAGTAAACTTATAAAGATTTTAAAGAATAAAAGTTTATCAAAAGATACAGTTACCCCTCATCTTGTACATTGCAAAATGGAGGAGTCGGTAGGGTTTTTAAATAAATAGTTTGAGATTTTTTCAAGAATTATTGTTGAAATTATTTTAGCTATTATATATAGACTTATAAAAATAAAATTTTTTTTGGTTACAATAAAACTTAAACATTTTTATTATTAAAGGAGCATAAATTTAAAATTATGCTCCTGTTTATTTTATATAATACTATTAATAATATTTATAAGTTAAGTTATTATAATTGAATTTTTTTTAAACATTAATTTTTGATAATACAAATTTTTTAAAAAGATTATTTAAAGGAATATAATCAAAATCATTATTATATACAAAATAAAAATCTCTTTTAAGATTAAGTTCTGGAATTCTATAAATATTGACTAAACCAAGAGATTCAATTTTTTTTGTCTCCCATATTGAAATAACTGTTGTACCGATTCCTTCTATTACCATTTCTATAATAGAGGCAGGATCTTCAATAACCATAAGAACTTTTTCTAAATCTAGTTCTATATTCTTATTCTTAAGTCTACTTTCAAACAAATCCCGAGTTCCAGAGCCCTCAGGTCTTAATAAAAGTTTATTACTAAGAAGTGTATCGAGATTTATTATATCAGAACAAATATTAATATTAGGTTTAATTTTACTATCAACTACTACTAGCTCATCTTCCATAATTTTTTTATAAACTAATCTGTTATCCTCAATTTTTTTTCCTACAAAACCAAAATCTGTTTGACCCGTAATTATACTTTCTATAACGGATGATGAATTATCTTCTAAGAGGGAGTATTTTACATCTGAAAAATTGTAAGAAAACTCCGATAGAATTCTCGGTAAAAAATATTTTCTAGGAATTGATGAAGCATAAATATTAATTAAGCCATTGAAATTTTGATTAAAATTTTTAATATCACTAGTCATATTTTTATATATTGAAAATAAGTCTAAAGCGTATTTTAGAAAAATTTCACCTGATTTTGTTAAACT
The DNA here is from genome assembly GCF_035481615.1 of Citroniella saccharovorans. NCBI lineage: Bacteria > Bacillati > Bacillota > Tissierellia > Tissierellales > Peptoniphilaceae > Citroniella > Citroniella saccharovorans. The sequence goes on along the minus strand of NZ_JAYKOT010000003.1, from coordinate 866,180 downwards.
AACATTTTTTCTGCTTCTAATAAAAAGAGCGGTATCAAGTTCTTTTTCTAATGTTGCTATATGATTAGAGACGGTTGGCTGAGTAATATATAACTCCTCCGCTGCTTTAGTAAAATTCTTTGTTTTAGAAACATATAAAAATGTTTCTATTTGTCTGAAATCCAAAATATCACCTCTTAACAAAGATTATATAACTCTATTAAATAAAATACAAATTAATAGTCATTGTAAACGATTGATTTAATTTTAAAATCATGTTAAAATGTATTTAAGTTAGATTTATAAAGACTAGGAGGTCATTTAGATGGTAGAAGAAAAAGTAGTTGTTAACAATGAAACCGGTTTACACGCTAGACCAGCTGCATTATTAGTTCAATTTGTAAAGAATTTTCCTGGATCAGTCGAACTTATCAAAGACGGGAAAGTAGCCAATGCTAAAAGTATTTTCAATGTTATGAGTCTTGGAGTTTCAAAGGGGACAGAAGTTTTAGTGAGAGTCACTGGTGAAAATGAAGAGGAAAATTTAAAAGATTTAGTTAAGTTTATTGAAAATTTAGGAGAATAATTAATTATTAGAAATAGGATTTTATCCTATTTCTTTTTTATAAGGAGATTTTATGAAAACAGTTGTAAGAGGTGTTCTCAGCTGTGAGGGGATAGGTATTGGTAAAACTTTTATATATGAAAATAGAGATATCAAAATAGAAAAAAAGCATATAGAGGATTCTAATATATTAAATGAAATTAAATTACTTAAAAAATCAATCGATACTTATAAATCTTATCTAAAATCAATTAAAAAGAATAATAAAGAGCAAAATGAAATATTAGACGCTCATCTCCAAATGATAGATGATCCTGTAATTATTAAAAATGCTATTAAATATGTAACAGATAATTATTCTGCAGAATATTCTATTAAAATGGCTTTAGATGAAGCTATAATTACGATGAATTCAATTGATGATGAATACATCTCTTTAAGAGCTCTTGATTATGAAGATATAAAAACTAGATTGATTCATATAATACAAGGTGAGAATTTTTTAGATTTTTCAAATATTAATGAAGAAGTAATTTTAGTCTCAGACGATATTTCTCCATCTGTTCTTAGCTCTATCGACACCAAATATATTAAGGGAATTATTTTAGAAAAAGGTGGAGCTAAATCACACACAGCACTTATTGCAGATGCTTTAAATATTCCTCTAATAGTTAGGTTTGAAAAAGCTAGGGAATTAATTGATGAAAATCACTTAGCTATTATAGATGCTAATGAAAGATCTATAATAATAGATCCAACTGATGAAATACTTGAAGATTATAAAAATAAAATTGCTAGGCACAATCTAAAAATTACAAAATTAAAAAAACTAATTCAAGTTAATCCTAAAACTGTTGATGGTAAAAAGATAGGAGTTTTAGCTAATATTGGAAATGATTTAGATTTAAAAAATGCAATTTACAACGGAGCAAATGGTGTTGGTTTATTTAGGACAGAATTTTTATATATGAATATGTCTTCTTTTCCTTCTGAAGAGTTTCAATTTAATACTTATAGGAGGACAGCTAAAAAGCTAGGAGAAAAGCCACTAACAATAAGAACATTAGATATTGGTGGAGATAAGCCGCTCTCATACTATAAATTTAAGAAAGAGGATAATCCATTTTTGGGATTAAGAGCAATTAGATTTTCTCTACTTGAAAAAGATATTTTCAAAATACAATTAAGAGCTATATTACGAGCTTCTATTTATGGAGATATAAAGATAATGCTACCTCTTATAAGTCAGGTTGAAGAGGTCTATTTAGTTAAGAATATTTTAAAAGAGTGTATGAATGAACTTGATAAACAGAAGATCTCTTATTCTCCAAATATCGAGATTGGTATAATGAGCGAAACCCCCTCAAGTGTCTTTTTAGCAAAAGATTTATTAAAAATTGTTGATTTTATATCAATTGGCACAAATGATCTTAATCAATACACGCTTGCTCTTGATCGTGGAAATGATACAATTATTGATTTTTATTCAGATATAAACCCAAGTATATTGAGATGTATAAAAATTTTAATTGATGAGTCTCATAGATTTAACAAACAGATCTCAATGTGCGGTGCCTTAGCTGGAAATTTAAAAGTTACAAAACTACTTCTTGGTTTAGGCTTAGATAATTTCTCTGTTGTACCTTCTAAAATATTAGAAGTAAAAAAAATCATTGAAGAAACTGATATAAATCTTATTAAAGAGAAATCTATTTCTGTAATTAATGAGTCAACAAATAAAGAACTTTTAGATAAATTAAAGGAGTTATAGTTTATAAATGATAGATATTTATATTTCAAGATATAATCAAAGTCTAATAAATGAGGAAATTAATATAATTGATAATTATAAGAAGGATCAAGAAATATATATAATTGTTCCTGATCAATTTACTTTATTTACTGGAATTGATTTAATGAAAAAGCTGAATCTTGAATCAATGATAAATATTAAAGTAAAAAGTTTCTCAAGTTTTTCTAGGGAAGTTCTTCAAACTTATGGTGGTATAAAAAATAATATTATTTCAGAATACGGTAAAAAAATTACAATAAAAAATATAATTCAGGATTATAATAAAGATTTAAGATATTTAAAAAATTCAAAAAATCAATCAGGAATTATTAAACAGATTATAAAAAGTATTGAAAATTTAAAAGAAGATCAGGTAAAAATAGAAGATCTAGATTTTACTTTATCAAAAGATAAAAATCAAATTTTTTTGGATAAAGTTCACGACTTAAAAATCATATATAAAGAGTATGATAATAGACTTAAAAATAAATATATAGATTCTGTTGATAGAATTAAATTATTAAACGAAAAATTATCTTGTAGTGATTATTATAAAGAAAAAATATTTATTTTTAGTGAATTTTATTCTCTTTCTAAAGAGGAACTAAATGTTATAAGAAATCTTGATCTTCAAGGCGCCTATATTCACTTTTTTCTACAATTAGATCCTAAAATTTTAGAATCTGATAGAAAAGAAAATATTAAAGATTATGAAATTTTTGAAACCAGCTTAAATTTGTATAATAAATTAAATAAGATATCTGATAAAAATTTTACTCATAGGATTTTTGATGAAAAAAAAATAATTAAATTTAAAGAACTTCTAGATAATCTTTTCTCTTACGATCCTAAATCCTTTCAAAAAGAAGAAAAAGATCTGCATCTTTCAAAATTCACATCCACGGAAGATGAGGTTTTAGCTTCAATATCCTTGATTAAAAAATTTGTATTTAATGATAAAAAATATAATTTTAGTGATATTTCACTTTTTATAACAAATGATGAGTACAAATCGTATATAAAGAGATATTTTAAAAAAGAAAATATTCCTTTTTTTCTAGATTCAAAGATAAGTTTAAAAGATAATTATATTTCTAAATATCTTATTTCTTATTTAAATATTCTTTCAAAGGGAATTAACCAAGTTGATCTTATTTTTGTTTTAAAGTTTGAAAAAAGTTTTAATTATGAAGATATTGAAATATTCGAAAAATATATCAAAAAGAAAAATTTAAAAGATAAAATGATAATTAATGAGAAATATTATTCAATAAATGATAGTTTTATTGAAAAATTATCTGATGATAAAAAAGATAGATATATTTATGAATTATTAACGTCAAAAAAAATTGCTAATAGTATAAGAGAAAGATTTGCTTTTTTATATGACTTAAAAAAAGAGCAAATTAGTCCTGAGGAAATTACAGATATTTTATTTAAGAATTTAAGCTTACAATCAATTGCAAGTATTAACAATTTTATTAAAGAAAAAGAAAACAATATAGAATTGGATCTTCAAAATAATGAAGTTTGGGATTATTTTGTAAATCTTATCGATGAAACTAATTATTTGCTCGAAGGTAAGATAATTTTATTTTCAAATTATATTGAACTAATTAGTGAACAGCTAAGAGATGGTAGGATCGCTGTTATTCCTCCAAATCAAGATACTGTTACAATTTTTGATATTACAAGATCTAGAATAAATACAAGTAAAATAAGTATATTTTTAGGATTTAATGATAAATATATTCCTAAAATTACTAATGATAATGATTTTTTCACAGAAAAAGAGCAGCAATTTTTACAGGAAAAAGATATTGCACTACGTTCTTCATCCTCATTTATCTCAAAAGAAGAATCTATAAACCTATTTTCTAGACTAAATAAAACTGAAGACGAAATATTTATTTTTTCTTCTTTATCAGATAAAAAAAATAGTAAGATGTATGAATCAATTTATTTTAATATAATCTATACAAAGATATTCAAAAATCAAATAATTGAAAATCCATACTTAATTTTATCTGAAGATCATTGTTTAACAATAAGAGAAAAAAATCTTATTAAAGCATTTAGAGAATATTTCTTTGAGGAAAAAGAAATTGATAGTAGCTATTTACAAAATTTAAAATACTTAGACTACAGAGGAAATATTTTACCAAAAGTAATGGAAGATGCCTTTAATGTAAATAATTATAAAAAATCAATTGATTATTATAAAGATGATAAATATAAAATTTCCATTTCAAGATTAGAAACCTTTTCTAAGTGTCCCTATAAGCATTTTATAACATACAATTTAAAGCCAGTTATTGAAGAAGACTTCTATTTGCAATATAACGAATTTGGTATTTTATCACATAAATTTATGTCTACATTTATTGAAAAAATTAAAAATGATGAAATTGATATTAAGTCATTTGATGACGATAAATTGAAAAATGAAATTGAGACTTTCTATAATGAAGAAATTAATGATTATTATGATAAAAAAAGATTTGAGAGCAAAAAAAATGTTTTATTACTAAAAGCTTCTAAAAGATCTTCTTTTAAAGGAGCTAAGATGGTAATTAATCAGCTTCTTAATTCTAGTTTTAAACCTTTTAAATGTGAAGAAAAATTTGGACCCAATATGGATATTAAGGGCATTATAATAAAAATAAATAATAAACTTATATATTTAGAAGGGATAATTGATAGGATTGATTTATTAAACTTAGCTGATGATAAATTAACTTATGTAATTGATTATAAGACTGGTAATAAATCTTTTGATTTTTCAATGTCTATTAATGGCATTGATCTTCAGCTTCCTGTATATATTTTACAATTACAAAACAAAGGCTATAAACCTGTTGGATTTTTTTATTTTCCAGTAAGAGATGAGATATTAGATACTGATAATTTTAATCAAGATGAAATTGAAAAGGAACTAATAAAAAGCTTACAACTTGATGGTGTTGTAATAAAAAATTTAGATATATTGAAACTTATTGATAAGGATATAGATAGTTCAAATAGGTTAATAAGATTAAAAGGCAGAAAAAAAGATATCCTTGAGAAAGATAATGTTTTAGACGAGCTAGATTTAAATAATTTTCTAGCTGATGTCTATAAGAGGATAGAAAGTCTATCCGGGAATTTATTTTCTGGAAATATATCAATATATCCATATTTAGATAATTCTAATCAAAGAGCATGTACTTACTGCGAATATGATGGTATATGTAAATATAATTTATTAAAATCTAAGCCATATAGATTACTCAATAAATATGAGCCTAAGGATAAAGAGAGGTAAATATGAGTTTTAAATTAACAGATTCTCAATATAGGGCAGTATATGATAGCAAAAAAAATATATTAGTTTCTGCTGGTGCAGGATCAGGGAAAACAGCTGTTTTGGTTAGTAGGATTATTAGATTAATAAAAGAAGAAGATGCTTCTTTTGATAATATGCTTATTGTAACTTTTACAAATGCTTCCGCAAATGATATGAAAAAAAAGATTAAAGAAAGATTATCAGAAGAGATAACATTATCAAAGAATTCAAACTATAAACTCATTTCAGAATACAATAAAATTAATTCTGCTAACATATCTACACTTCATTCTTTCTGTATAAAAATAATTAGAAGATTTAATAGGTTTTTAGACATTGATCCATATTTTTCTATAGCAAATCCTTCAATGGAAGAGGTTATTAAATCAAATGCAATGGAAAAAGTTTTTGAGAAAGCTTATAAGGAAGATTCAGATAAAATAAATAATTTTTTCTTAGCTTATGGAAATAAAAGACAGGATGATATTGGATCAATTATTGATAATTTATATAGGAAATTTTCAATATTTGAAGATAGATTTAAAATTTTAAGAGATAAAGTGCAGGGTGATTATTTTTATCAAATTTATAAAAATATCGACTCATACTTAGTAGAGGAATTGAAAAAAGCCAGTGAATTATCTGACATGGCATTAAAGTATATTCAAAATAATACTAATAAAGATGAAAATAATTCTATAGATGAATTAATTAATAAAGAAAATAAGTTTTTTAAAGAAATATTAGATTTAAGCCTCGAAGATAAAATATTTTCAATTAATGATTTTAAATTTGAAAGATTTCCTTCTCAAAATGCAAAAAAAATATATGGGGAAGAGATTAAAGATTTATTAAAAGATTTAAGAGATAGCTATAAAGAGAAAATAGATATTTTGAAAAGAACATTTTCTAATTTTACTAAAGATAAACTTTATGAAGAAGTAGAAAAAACTAAAGAAGTCTCAGATGTTTTAATATATCTATTAGAAGAATACCATAAAGAATTAAACAAACTCAAAATAGAAAAGAATCTTTTAAATTTTAGCGATCTTGAACACTTAACTCTTGAAATATTAAAAATTGAAGAAGCTAGAAATGAAATTAATAATGAAATAAAATATATATTTTTTGATGAGTATCAAGACATTAACCCTCTGCAAGAAAAAATAATTAATTCATTTTCTAAGGCAGAAAAATTCTTTGTAGGAGATGTAAAACAGTCTATTTATAGGTTTAGGAACTCCGAACCTAAACTTTTTATTAAGAGATATAGGTCTTACAGTAAAAATTCTAGTGACAATGAAAAAATAGATCTTAAAGAAAATTTTAGGTCTGATGAAGGTGTTATTTATTTTATAAATCAAATATTTCATCAAATTATGTCGGAAGATTTAGGCGGGATCGACTATACAAAAATAGAAAATCAATTAGTTTATGGAAGAGAAAAGAAAATCCAAGATAATTTAAGTTGCCAAATAATATTAAATGAAAATATTAAATCAAATGAGACTGATATTATAAATCCAAATGCACTTTCTATTGCAAGAAAAATAAAAGAACTTAAAAAAGACGGATATGATAATAAGGACATAATAATTCTTTTGAGGAATATAAGGGGAAGGGTAATAGATTATAAAAAGGCACTAGACTTATATGATATTCCATCTTTTACCGATAATATTGAAATAACTTTTAATGATCCAGAAGTAAAAATATTCTTAAATTTATTAAAAATTATCAGTAATTACTATAATGATTTAGAGCTTATATCTGTTTTATTAACTCCAATAGGAAATTTTACTGAGGATGATCTTTCAAAAATAAAAAATTCAGAATCTGGATATATGTATGAATATATGAAAGAATATTCTAATAATGATGAAATCAAGGATAAAATTAATTTGTTTTTTCATAAAATAAATTATTACAGAGAAAAACTAAAAGAAATGAGTTTGATAGATTTCTCAAATTTTATAGCTGAAGACTCTTACTATATTCAATATATAGAGTCTAGTTTTCAAGGAGATTTAAAGGTTGAGAATTTATATTCTCTTTTTGAAATAATTGAAGAGTATGAGGGCTTTGCTGATTCAAATCTTGAGGGATTTTTAAAATACTCGGAAAAGCTACTTAAAGAATCCTCTTCTTCACTAGAACCAACTTCTCTAATAAAAGAAAATTCAAATGTAGTTAGAATAATGTCAATCCATAAAAGCAAAGGACTTGAATCTAAAGTTGTATTTATCGGTGATTTAGAAAGAAAATTCTCTAATCAAGATATAATAGATAATTTTTTAATTTCTGAAAATAATTTTTCTATTAAAATTATAGACTTGGATAAAAGTATAAAATATAAGTCCTATGAAAAGTTAATAGATGAAAAAAAATTGGATAGTGATAATAAGTCTGAAGAGATGAGACTTTTATATGTTGCCATGACTAGAGCAGAAGAAAAATTATATTTGGTTGGAAAAGTCGATTTAAACTACTTTATAAAATCTAAAACTAAACTTGATCCTTTATTTTACAAAGATATAACTAATAGTATGCTTGATTGGATTTTATATTCTATTTCAAGAAACAATAATCTAGATATTTTTCTTGATTTAGAAAATATTTTTAATTCTGATATGCAAAATCATGAAAAATTACCTGAAAAAGTTGAAATAAACCTATTTGAAAAAAGTTCATTTAAATTTTTATTAAGTTTTTATCCATATAGGTCTTACCTAGCAAATGATACAGAGGTCAATTATAAAAATTTATTTGATAGAGTAAAAAATACTGATTTTTTGAGTGAGCTTGATTCAGTATATGAGCCGAAATATGACTATTCTAAATCTAAATTACCTTATATAAAAACTGTTTCTCAATTATCAGAAAAAAATATTTATAAAACAGATGGTACTAGAGATTTTGTAGAAGAAAATTTTCTTAGAACAAAATCCAATTTAATTAAAATGCCAAAATCAATTCATGAATCAAAAACTCTAAATCCGTCAGAAATTGGTACTATTTATCATTATATTTTAAGTGACTTAGATTTTAGGATGACTAAAAAGGAAGATATTGAGGATCAACTAAACAAAATGGTACTTGATAAAAAATTACTTGAATTTGAAAAAAAAGTTATTGACATTGATAAAATTATTAATTTTTATAATTCTAATTTATTTAAAAGAATTACAGATAATTTAAATACTTTAGAAAGAGAAAAACAATTTACTATGAAATATGATAAATATTATGTAAACGGTCAAATTGATGGTTATTTTATAGAGGGTGGAGAGTATGTAATATATGATTTTAAAAGCGATAGTAAAATAAATATAAGTAAATATAAATTGCAACTAGATCTATATTCAAAAGCTCTTTTCTTGGCAAAAGGTATTAAAGTTAAAGAAAAAATAATCTATTGGATTAATTTTGATTTGGAAACCAACATATAAATTTGATTTACTGATAAATTAGTGCTATTATTTTATTGCTAGGGGTGCCAATTTGGCTGAGAAGATATACCCTCTTACCTGATCCAGATAATACTGGCGTAGGGAAGTGGTTTAATCTTCTTATTTATTATTAAATAGGAGGAAAAACAATGAACAATGAAAAGAAATTTTCTACAAAGGTGATAGTAGAAGCTGGAATTATGCTCGCACTTGCGACAGTTTTAAGTTTTGTAAAAATGTTTAAGATGCCTCAAGAAGGATCAGTTACACTCGCTTCTATGTTTCCAATTTTATTATTTGCACTAAGACATGGACTTGGTAAAGGATTAACTGTTGGAGTTTTATATGGAATTATTCAATTTATTATTGAACCATTTATGGTTAGTCCAGTTCAATTTTTATTAGACTATCCATTAGCTTTTGGAGCATTAGGTTTAGCTGGACTATATTCAGATAAAATTAAAGAAAATAAAAAAATCACAACAGTTTTAACTGGATGCTTTTTAGGAATGTTTGGAAGAATGATTTGCCATGTTATTTCAGGCGTTGTATATTTTAAAGAATATGCTGGAGATCAAAATCCTTTATTATATTCTATTTCATATAATGGTACTTATATGCTTGTAGAACTAATAATTACAAGTATTATAATATATTTAACTTGGGACAAAATTAATCAAGTAGCTAAAAGTATGTAGATAAAAAACACCCTAGTAGATTGTTAGAAAGATTAATCTAACTTAAAAGACGGTCAAGTATGACCGTCTTTTATTTGTGCGCTTTAGCATGAATAAACCACCAGCTATGCTGGTGGTAGAAAAATAAGCTTTAGCTTCAAGCAAAAAACCTCCCATGATAAACTATTTATGTTACTGGCAGTAGCATAGACAGAAAAGGGAGGTATCCTAAATGGATAATAATAGTTTATCACATACATCATGGAATTGTAAGTATCATATAGTATTTGCTCCAAAATATAGAAGACAAGTAATATATGGAAGGTTAAAACAAGATATAGGAAAAATATTAAGGGACTTATGTGATAGAAAAGGAATAAGCATAATAGAAGCAGAATGTTGTCCAGACCATATTCATATGTTGTTAGAAATTCCACCGAAATACAGCATATCTCAAACAATGGGCTATTTAAAAGGAAAAAGTAGTTTGATAATATTTGATAGACATGCAAACTTAAAATACAAATACGGAAATAGACATTTTTGGTGCAGAGGATATTATGTAGATACAGCAGGAAAAAATGCGAAAAAAATACAAGAATATATAAAAAATCAATTAAAAGAAGATTACATGGCAGACCAAATAAGCATTAAAGAATTTGTAGACCCGTTTACGGGAGAGCAAGTAAACAAAAGCAAAAAGTAAGGTGCTTTAGCACCAGCTGTGAAAATTGGTGCACGAGAAAGAAAGTTCGAAGCATGAAATGCTGCCGGTAACAGCCCCTTATAGGGGCAAAACAAACCACCGGCTTATGAACTGACCCCAAAAAGTTGGACCTAAAAAAACCAACTTTGAGGAGGTCAGTTTTTTCATGACAAAATATAGTACAGAATTTAAGATGAAAATAGTACAAGAATACTTAAATAAAGAAGGAGGATATAAATATTTAACTGATAAATATGGACTCAGTGATCATTCAGTAGTCAGAAGATGGGTAAATTCATACAAAACACAAGGATATGAAGGCTTAAAAATTTCTAGAAAAAATAATAGTTACTCTTTCGAATTTAAGAAGAATATAGTAAACTTGTACTTAACAGGAGAAATGTCCTATCAAGAACTTTCTAATCAATTTAAGATTAATAATCCAGCGATCATTGCTAGATGGGTAATTGATTTTAGAAATCAAGGACTTGATGGACTTAGACCTAAAAAGAGAGGAAGACCTTCAAGTATGACTAAAGATAAAAATAATGAAAAAGAAAAAGAACAAGTAAAGAAAGAATATTCTAAGGAAGGGATAGACGAAATTGCTGAACTTAAAGATAAGCTTTACTGGGCACAAATGGAAATAGATTTTCTAAAAAAAAAAGATGGAATTAGAGGACGAGGAAGATCAGAAAATGAGAGAATGGCTAGAATAATTCACTCATTAAGAGAAAAATATCCACTAAAAGATTTACTTAAACAATTTAATTTTCCAAAATCAACATACATGTATTGGCAAAAAAGATTTGATAGAAAAAATAAAGATGAAGCCTTTGAGAATCAAATCAAGAAAATGAGAAAAGATAATCCAAACTATGGATACAGAAGAATACATGCGATGCTTAGAAGACTTGGAATTTTAATAAACAAGAAAAAAGTTCAAAGGTTGGTACAGAAGCTGAAACTTCAGGTAACAAACTTTGCACGTAAATCAAGAAAATATTACTCATACAAGGGAACAGTAGGTAAAGTAGCACCAAATAGGATAAAAAGAAGATTTAAAACATCTGTAGTACATCAAAAAATCACAACAGATACAAGTGAATTCAAATACTATGAAACAGATAAGTATGGGAATATGCAAGTAAAAAAACTTTACTTAAATCCTTTCTTGGATATGTTTAATGGAGAAATCATTAGCTATTCAATAACAACTTCACCTACATTAGATGCAATAATAACATCACTTGAAGAAGCAATTTCAAAGACTTCAGATTGCAAGTTTAAAAGAATATTCCATTCAGATCAAGGATGGGCATATCAATTAAAACAATATACTGAAAAATTAGAATCTAATGGAATTTTACAGAGTATGTCAAGAAAAGGAAATTGCTTAGATAATTCTCCTATGGAGAATTTCTTCGGGATATTAAAACAAGAAATTTACTATGGTAGAACGTTTAAATCATTTAACGAACTAAAAAAGACAATAGAAGAATATATAAAATATTACAATGAAGATAGAATAAAAGAAAAACTTGGATATTTAAGTCCAGTTGAATATAGGAAATTGAATGCAGCTTAGCTGCGATTTCCCCTAGGGGAAATATGAGGACAAAAAAACCAGAGACAAATATTTCTAAATGTCTCTGGTATAAAGTCCAACTTTTTGGGGTCACCTTATTAGCCGGTGGTTATGATTTAAAATTTTTTAGTCTACGCAATCATTTAAATAAGAATATTTTTCAAACTTTGGTATTGGTTTTTTTATAATAGAAGATCCAATAAGAACATCACCTTTATATAAAACTGCAACTTGCCCAGGTGTTATACCTTTAAAATCATCAAATTCTAATATCATTTCATCGTTTTTAATCTTTACATCTACATCAACATCTTTTTGTCTATATCTAAATTTAGCTTTAACTCCATTAAAATCTGACGGCTTATCTCCAATAAAATGAATATCTTCCCCAATAAGTCCAATAGAGTAATTAGCCGGGTGATTTACACCTTGAGCTGCATAGATTATATTTTTATTTATATTTTTTCCACAGACAAACCATGGCTCTAAATTTCCAATCCCACCTATTCCAAGGCCCTTTCTTTGTCCATTAGTATAGTGAATAATACCTTTGTGCTTACCTATAACTTTACCAGAATCAACATCTATTATATCTCCTGGTTTAGTAAATAAATATTTATCTAGGAATTTATCGAAATCTCTTTCGCCTATGAAACAAATACCAGTAGAATCTTTTTTATTTGCATTTCTAAGGCCTAATTCATTAGCTATTTTTCTAATTTCATCTTTTTTATACTCTCCAACTGGAAATATTGCTTTTTTTAAAGCTTCTTTTTCAATTCGCGCTAAAAAATATGATTGGTCTTTATTTTCATCTATGCCTTTTAAAAGTTCATTATCCTTAGATTTTCTAGCATAATGGCCCATAGCTATATAGTCACCATCAATCTTCATAGCATGGTCTAAAAAAGCATTAAATTTAATTTCTTGATTACACATTACATCTGGGTTAGGAGTTCTGCCTTTTTTATATTCTCTTAAGAAATATGTAAATACATTATTCCAATATTCTTTTGTAAAATTAACTGTATAAAAAGGTATACCTAACTTACTACAAGTTAGTCTTGCATCAAGAGAGTCATCCGTAGAGGTACAAACTCCATCATCATCTTCTTCATTCCAATTTTTCATAAAAACCCCAACTACATCATAGCCTTGTTTTTTTAAAAGATAAGCACTCACTGAGGAATCTACTCCACCACTTACACCTAAAATAACTTTACTCAAATTAACACCACCTTTATAAAAAAAGAATAATAAATACTATTCAAGTAAATATTTTTTTAATATAATATATTATATATGGTATCATAAAAATGGGTATAAAAATAGATAGAGAGGAGATATTATGAAAAAAATACTAACTAAAATTGGATTTTCACTATTAATAATATATGTAATAGGTGCTTTGATTTTTTCTGTAATAACTTATCCAAATACATTTGTTCATGGCCAAAGAAAAGGACTTATGTTAAAATCAGATGCACTAATAAGAGAAAATGATGGAAGGGTACTAACTATAATAGGAAGAGATAAAAAGGAAGTTAAAATTTCTCCAGATATGTTTAGCTATAAAGAATCACTTAAAGAGGGAGAAAAAAATCAATCAAAACCAATTTTTATGGCCGATTTATTTCTTTACAAATCACAACTACACACCAGAATATAACTATACTTATAAAGAACAGGAATTAATAGATGTATTAACTAAAAGTAGCCTTTTTACTGATGCAAAAGAGCCTCAAGATGCAAAATTAGTTGAAAAAGATAATAAGTATGTAATTGAAGAAGAAAAAGAAGGCACTGTTTTAGATCAAAAAAAGACTGTAGAATCTGTTAAAAAAGCATATTTAGAAGGAAAGGATCAATTAGTTTTAGATGAAGAATATATTAAACCTAAAATAACTAAAGATGATCCAAATTTATTAAAGAAAAAAAGATGATGTAAATAAATTATTAACTTTAAAAATTACCTATGATTTTGGAGAAACAAAAGAAGAGTTAAGTGGAGATAAAATCTTGGATCTTTATAAATTCGATGGAGATAATTTTACGCCAATTCATAGTCAAGTATATGAATATTTAAGACAGTTAGCAATAAAGTATGATACCTACAGTCCTAAACAGGAGAGAAATTTCAAAACTAGTTCAGGAGAGGATGTAAAAGTAGTAGGGGGTATATATGGCTGGCAAATGGATGTTGAAGAATCTACTAACGAACTTATTGATACTCTAAATAAATTTGAGTCAAAAGAATTAGTACCTAAATATCTAATGGAGGGATATACGAGAGGGTTAAATGATATAGGGGATACCTATATTGAAATTTCTATTGATAGACAGCATTTATGGTTTTATAAACATGGAAAATTAATTACAGAAACTGACGTTGTAACAGGAAATCCTAGTCTTGGTGTATCAACACCAAAGGGAACTTGGAAGGTGTGGTCTGTTGAAAAAGATAGATCTTTAGTAGGTATAGTCCCTCAAGGAACAGCTGATTATTCTTCTCCAGTTGATTTTTGGATGCCTATAAATTGGGAAGGTGTAGGTATTCACAACTCTAGATGGAGAAAAGAATTTGGTGGCAATATTTATCAAAGTAATGGTTCTTATGGATGCGTAAATTTACCTTATGATCCTTGTAAAACTATTTATGAAAACATGGAAGTAAATATTCCAGTAGTTATATACTAATAATAATTTTGAAGGCTAAATTTAAAAAACCTAATCTCTTTTTTGAGATTAGGTTTTTTAATGTTTAGAAAAATAAATTTATGATTAATTTAGTTTATCTATCTGCTTTTAACTTATCTGCAATATTTTTTGCTAGCTTTTTAAGTTCTTCTATATCTGCTTCTTTTGCTGTACACTTAGCTTCAACAACGGGTTCAATTAGTTCATATTTTCCATCTTCAGCAAATTCTTTTAAAGATTTCACAGCTCCACCACTCCAACTATATGAACCAAATACACCTATAAGATGATTTTCTATTTTATTCATTCTTAAAGTATTTACTAAATTTGACATAACAGGGAACATATCATTATTGTATGTGCATGAACCTAGGATAACAGCTTTATATTTCCAAATTTCTGAAAGGATATATGAGTGATGAGTTTTAGATACATCAAATATTTTTATGTTTTTTATACCTTGTTCAGCTAGCTCTCTTGCAATAACTTCTGCCATAGTTTGAGTATTTCCATACATAGAACCATAGCAGATTATTACACCTTCTTCAACTTGATAGCTAGACCATTTATCATAAAGTTCAATTATTTTTCCTGGATTTGCTCTCCAAATAGGTCCATGAACAGGACAAACCATCTTAATATCAAGAGGACTAAGTTTTTTAAGAGCAAATTGAACTGATTTAGAGAATTTACCTACTATATTTGAATAATATCTTCTTGTTTCTGAATGATAAAAATCTAAATTTATTTCATCATCAAAAATAGTTCCATCTAATGCTCCAAAACCACCAAAAGCGTCTTGAGAAAATAAAGTCTTAGAATATTCTTCATATGATACCATAGATTCAGGCCAATGAACCATTGGAGTTGTATAGAAAGTAAGCTTTCTTGATCCAAGATCTAAACTTTCACCATCTTTTATTTCAACTAAATTATCAGTAATACCATAAAACTCATTTAAAAATTCAATGGTTTTTTTATTTCCAACAATTTTTACATTAGGATATAATTCTCTTATAGTTTCTATTGATCCAGAATGATCTGGTTCCATATGATGAACAACAAGATAATCTAAATCTCTATCACCAATTGCTTCTCTTAATTTAGTTGTAAAGTCTGAAACTTTTGTAATTTTGACTGTATCTAATAGAGCAGTTTTTTCTGCAACAATTAGATAAGAGTTATAAGATACACCATTCTCAAGTGGCCAAATATTTTCAAATAAATGAGTGTCTCTATCATTTACACCAACATAATAAAGAAAATCATTCATTTTTACTGATAATAATTTCATGACAATACCTCCTTCTTAACACTAATTATTATACTACAAACTATATTTATTTTCAAAATTACAAACTTGTTACATTTTCGTAATATTTTCCATTTTTATAATACTTAACTTAAAAATTATTTTGTAACCTTTTTGTAACCTCTAAAAATAAAGCTTTTAAAAGGCAAATAATTTTTTGAAAATTATATGAATTAATAATTATTGAACTAAAAAATTTAAAATTACATGTAAAGAATATAAATTTTATTGACTAAAATTTTTTAGCCATATAAAATATGTGTTGGAGGATGAACTATGAAAAACAATTATAAAAAAATTATATCTGGAGTATTTATAGCAACATCAATATTATTAAATACTGCAGGTGCAAGTAATTCAACTAATTTACATCTAAATGTAAATGATAAAAATTACTATAACAAGAAAGATTCTAATGGAGCTATTTTAACGTCTATTGAATCTAAATTTGATTCAGCGATTGCGACTTTATTAGCTTCTATAGAAAATAAAGATTTAATTTTTCAAGATGATATATCGGACACAAATGATCTAGATAGTTATGAGGAATTAACTTTTTTAGGCGGTCCAAAGACTGTCGATTTAAATATCTACGAAAAAGATAATTACAAGGGTAGAATATATGGTAAAGATAGATATGAAACTGCTATTAAAGCAATTAAAGACACTGGGAAAAATATAATTGTAGTTAGCGGCGAAAATAATATCGATATTTTATCTGCTGCATCTCTTGCAAAAAAAGAAAATAGGAATATTCTTTTAGTGAGAAAAGATTATATCCCTGAGATAACAAAATCATTTTTAAAAAAATATTGTGAAGGAAAAGATATAATATTTATTGGTGGAGAACATAGTATTTCTAGAAATGTAAAAAAAGAAATATTAGATATTACAAAAAATAATGGAAATATAGATAAGTTAACTCTTAGTGGAGATAATAGATCTTTAACATCTATAGAAATTGCAAAAAGATACAAAGACATTAAATCAATTGTTATATCAGATGGAGATGTTGATAAATCAACTATTCATTCTTCATTAAAAGCAAGCAAATTAAATTCACCTTTAGTTATTAGTAATAGCTATGATAATTTAGGTATCGATACTTCTAAACTTAATGATATTTATGATTATAATTTTAAAGATGTAAATGAAGCTTTAGAAATTTTAGAAACATATAAAGATAAATATAATTTATTAGATTTAGAAGCTAATCCTTTAGATGAAACAAGTTTAGAAGATTCTAATGAAGAAAACAAAGTTGAATTAAATGAAGTTAATAGTAAAGAAGTAGAAGAAACTGGTAAAAATATAATAACTACAGATAATGGAGATATTATAGATTTAGATAATAAAACAGTTACTTTTAAGGATGGACAAGTAAGAAAATACAAAAAAGTTATGAATTTAAGATCTACATCTTATGATATTACTGTAGGAACAACCACTAGAACTGGAACTACAGTACGTAAAGGCGTTGTCGCTGTTGATCCAAATGTTATACCACTTGGAACTGAAATGTATATTACAAATGATGATGATTGGCATGACTACGGATATGGAAGAGCGGAAGATACAGGTGGAGCTATAATAGGTGATATAATTGATGTATTTTATATGTCACCTGATGTAACTTATAATTATGGAAGAAGAAATGTAACAGTATATATATTTGAATAATTTTAATTGCCTCAAACTATTTTTAGTATGGGGCAATTTTTATGAAATTGTAATATTAGAAGCTTATTTTTCTGATATAATATAAGTGATAAATATATTGGAGGTAAAATAATGAAAAGAATAAATAAAATATTTGCTGGAATGATGGCTTTTACAATACTTCTTTCAAGTGTATTAGCTAACGAGGATAAAGGAATTAATGAAATGTGGGGAAAGCCAACTTTTGTATATGGTAAAGGGCTTTCAGATTCAGAGATAGAAAACACTAAAAAACTATTATCAATAAAAAATGATGAGAATATTAATTCGACTTACGTAGATGGAAAAGATGAATTAAGGTATCTAGTAAATGGTGTTGGAGATGACTCTCAGATGATTTCATCTGCTCTTGTACAAAAAACTGATAAGGGTGGAATAAAAATCGAAATCGTTACTAAGGAAAATATAACTCAAATTACTGAAAATCAGTATGAAAACGCAGCTATAACCGCTGGAGTTAATAATGTAAATATAAAAATAGCTTCTGTAAAAAAAGTAACAGGAGAGTCTGCTTTAGTTGGTATATTTAAGGCTTTCGAAGTAAATGGAGAAAAACTTGACAGTGAGAGAATGAAAGTGGCTCAAAATGAACTTGAAACTTCTAATATGATTGTTCAAGAAAACAAGAATAAAGAAGGCTTTGATGCAGCTAAATGGAATCAAGTTATTATAAATATTAAACAAGAAATCAGTAACTATTACAATGAAAATAAGGATACTGCAGATGCAAAGGAAGTTGAAAAGTTTATTACTGATTCTATTCAAAAATATGATTTAGAAAATACTATATCTGATGATCAAATTCAAAACTTACAAAAACTATTTGAAGACTATCAAAATACAGGAGCAGTTGATAGCAAGGAAGTCTTAGAACAGCTATCAAGTTTAAGTGCATCAATAGGAGAAAAAGCAGGAAAAGTATTGCAAGATGCAAAAGAATCTGGAGTTTTAGATAAGATATTAGGATTTTTTATGGGAATTATTGATGCAATTAGAAGAGCTATAAGTAAATAGTTAAATATAAAAAACCGGCAATTGCCGGTTTTTTAATTACATAGGTCTTTCAACTCTGCCTGATTTTAAACATTTTGAGCATACATTAATTCTCTTAGGTGAACCATCTACAAGTGCTCTAACTTTTCTAATGTTAGGAGACCATGATCTATTTATTCTTCTTTTTGAGAAAGTTTGTCTAACTCCAAACTGTTTTGATTTTCCACAAATTTCACAAATCTTTGACATCTATAAACACCTCCTATCAAAATTATAGGATAATTCCTAAATTACTTATTAATTATAGCATAAAATTATGTTTTTTGGCAAGACACTAAAAACATTATTATTCTTATTATTAGTACCATTTAAAATATATTTATAGTTTAAAACTCATTATTACCCTATATTTTTTTATTATTTGCATGTTATACTAGATTATATATTATAGGAAGGTGATATTAATGAAAAAGCTAAATTATTTTTTAAACACAGTACTAATTCTGTCTTTTTTATATTTTATTATAAGAACTGCTTATAATTTTTGGGAATATAAGACAAAGCCAGAATTATATATGGTAGTATCTGCACCCTGGTATTGTTATGGTGCTCTTAGTAGCTTCATCATTTTTTTATTAGTTACAATTATTTTTATAGTAGTAAAAGTTATTTTAAAAAATGTAAATAATAATAAATATTAATAAAATATTCATAAAATTGATAATTAGATTTTAAAAATTTGAATATTAAAGGATATATATATGTTGAAAAAATTTATTAATGATAGAGTTAGCTGGAAAAGAGTTTTATCTTTACTTATAATGTTTTTGTTTATTTTTATTTTAAGTTTTTTAATTATATCTTTTTGTATAGATAAATCTATACTAATATCATTTATGAATTTTAATATTAGAGGACTAGATCTGGTTTACTTTTTGATTACAGTAGCATTTTACCTTATGTTTAAAATTATTAGAGTTTTGCAAAAAAAATATTATCAAGGATTTTGTAAGGTAGTTTTAAATTTTTCTAATATAATTTTAATAATTTTTTTCTTACTATCATCTTTTATTTATATTATAAGACGTTCAAACTCAGTTTATTATACTTTTAAATCACCTGATAAAAAGCATACAATTATAGCAAAAGAGACATCAATATTACTTCTAGGCGAAGTAAGCCTTTATGAAAGAGAGAACCCTTTTTTTATTAAAAATCTTGATGCCTATATTTTACCAGATGATGGATACACTCCAATCTATAATAATGATTATAATATTAAATGGAATGAAAATAAATTTTCACTATCAGTATATGATGCTAGTGGTAGTAAAGATTGGATTTCAGTTTCTGTAAATCTAGAAAATAAAGATGTAAGCTATAAACATTCAAGATCTGATGAAATAAATGTTACAAAGCAAGATAAAGAGAATATAGAAGACAATATAAAGGATAAAGATAGTCTTAATCGTCAAAATATTTTAAATAATTTATCTATAAAAGATGCTATTAAAATCAATGATTCTCCTTATGGGATAATTATGGTTGATAAGGCTGGACCTAGGAATTTATGGTATTTTATTGAGTTTAAAGATAATAGAATGATTTATATTTCAGAACTTCCTGATAATAGTCCTATAGTAAATGGAAGTTTTGACTTAGAAGGAAATATAAATTTAAAGTTTGAAGATATAAATCAGAATATAAATAAATATATATCTAAAGATGGGGGTAAAACCTGGAGTAAAAAATAAATATATTTATCTGAATCTTGTAAGTAAAGTTATTATAAAATATAACATTTTTATATTGACAGTTTTAATAATATTTTTATAATTTTTATTATGATATATTATATGGAGGAAATAATGAATAGTTTAATATCAGCAGAAAGTACTTGGATCCTATGGGCAATTTTAGTATCTTCAGCTGCATTAGCAATAGTGCTTGAACAAAAGTATAAGTGGGCAAATAAAGTTACAGGATGTATATTGGCTTTACTTTTTATGTTAATTTTATCAAATTTAAATATAATTCCGACTCAGTCAAAAGTGTATGATTGCGTGTGGGATTATGTGGTTCCATTAGCTGTGCCTATGCTTTTATTTCACGCAAATATAAAAAAAATATGGAAAGGTTCTGGAAGAATGCTCCTAATTTATTTTATTTCAAGTTTAGGCACTTTGATAGGAGGATTTATTTCTTATATTATTTTAAAAGGATTTATAAATAATTTAAATGATTTAGTGCCAATGTTTGTTGGCACTTATACAGGTGGTTCTGTAAATTTCGTAGCTATGTCTACTATGTATAATGTAGCAGGGGATATAACCTCTGCTGCTTTAGTGGCTGATAATTTATTGATGGCCCTATATTTTTTTGTTCTTGCCTCACTTCCTGTTATGGTTTTTATAAAAAAATTTTATAAAAGACCTTATGAAGAAAAATTAGAAAAGCTATCTGAGAGCGAAAGATCTAATAATGATACAATGGCAGCAAAATATTGGGGAGCAAAAAATATTTCGCTAAAAGATATTGCACTTACAGTATCTATAGCTTTTGTTATAGTTGCTATATCAGATAAACTAGCTTTTTTAATTCAAGGTTTTTTTTCGGAAGAGAATGCACTTTCTAAGATTATTGGAGGATTTTTTGGAAATAAGTATCTTCTTATAACTACATTTACTATGATATTGTCTTCTACATTTTCTGACAAAATGGAAAAAATTCAAGGGGCACAAGAAATAGGTACTTTTTTAATTTATATTTTCTTTGCGGTTATAGGTTCTCCGGCATCAATTTCTTTAATTATTAAGAAATCTCCGCTTCTTTTAGTTTTTGCTCTAATTATTGTTGTATTTAATTTAATTTGGTCACTTCTTTGGGGCAAGATATTTAAATTTACAATAGAAGAAATTATTATTGCTTCAAATGCAAATATTGGTGGGCCAACTACAGCCGCTGCAATGGCAGTATCTAAAGGATGGGAAGATCTTATAGTTCCTGCTTTATTAGTTGGTACATTAGGATATGTAATTGGAAATTATTATGGAATATTAACTGGCATTATACTCCATTAATTGCTTTTATCATTTTTTATAATTTATATTATATAAAAAATCCAAACAATAACTTAGGGCTAGTGTTTGGATTTTTTTAAGTCTTATTTAACATGTAAAAGAAAAGAAGTAGAATATCATTTTATAATTTTATTTATTCGTTATCGTATGCATCAGCATTAGGACTTACTGTAATTGATCCGTTTGAAATAGAAACTGAATATGCTTTATCTTTTTTATAAGGATTATCTGGAAAAGATTGAATATATTTTTCATATTCAGCTTTTTTTTCGGTCTTAGTCCAAGTTGTATCAGCTGTTCCTGGGTTATCTGCAAGATACATAGCAGCTGCAGATTCTAAAACCCTAACATTTGATTTATGAGCAGCTATTTTTGCAGCTTTCTGTGACTCCATATATTTTGGTATAGCAATTGCAGCTAAAATTCCAATAATTGCTATTACTACTACTAATTCAAGCAAAGTAAATGCTCTTTTTTTAGATTTCATAAATAAAGTCTCCTTTTAATTAATTTTTTATTTAAATATATTATACTTCTTATTCTAAAAAAATCATAGTGTATAAATGATTAGTAAGTGCAAATTTATTTTTTACAATATTAATTTAAATATATTAAAACTAACGTTTAAAGTAAATTAAAATAATTTTTATAATTAATAATAATTGTAACTTTATATATTTTAATAAAATTTATTAAGATATTTTATTTTTTGCAAGAAATCAATAATATTGTTATAATATCTAATATAAATAAATTTTGTAATGGAGGATAAAATGACTTCAAAATATGTAAATAAATATGGAATAATAAGTATAGCTGATACAGTTGTTGCTCAGATAGCTTCAGAAGCAGCTATGTCCAGTTATGGTATAGTTGGCCTAGCATATAGAAATGCGGGTGATGGACTTTTAATGTTACTTAAACCTGAATATATGTCTAAAGGCGTGAAAATAAAAGTTGATGGTTCAAATGTGTTTGTAGATTTAGATGTAATATTAGAATATGGTGTGAAAATAAAAGTTGTTACAGAGAATATTATCGATTCTGTTAAATATAACATTGAAAACAAAACAGGTTTAAACGTTGTTTCAGTAAATATTTATGTTCAAGGTATTAGAAATTAGTTGAGGTAGGTATGGATAAAGTTAAGAAAAACTATATTGACAGTAAGCAGCTTGTTAGAGGATTTGAAAAAGCTGAAAAAATTTTAGAATCAAAGAAAGAAGAGGTAAATAGTCTAAATGTATTTCCAGTTCCAGATGGAGATACTGGAACAAATATGCTTCTAACTATAAAATCAGCTTTAGAAAATATTAAGAAAAAAGAACATTTAACTGTTAGCTCAGTGTTTAAAGCTGCAAGTGATGGCTCACTTATGGGAGCCAGGGGAAATTCAGGCGTAATCCTATCACAGCTTTTACGTGGTTTATATAATGGATTAAAGGATGAAAAAGTTATAGGTGTTAGAGAATTAAATCAAGCTTTTCTAGAATCCAAAAAAGTTGCATATAATGCAGTTATGAAACCAACTGAGGGAACAATCCTAACTGTTGCTAGGATGATTAGTGAATTTTCTAATTATCATCATAATAATTATGATGATCCTATAGTATTTTTAAAAGATTGTATTGATGAAGGGAATAGAGCTTTAAATTTAACTCCTACAATGTTAAAACAGCTTGAAGAAGCGGGAGTTGTTGATGCTGGAGGTAAGGGTTATCTACTAATATTAGAGGGATTATACACTGGAATTCTTAATGAAGAAGAAGACTTTGCTATAGATATAAGTAATTTTGATTATTTTTTAGATAGTATTTTGGATGATAATAAAGGAAAGTATAATTATTCTATCTATTTAAATCTTGCAGAAGAAATAGAATCTGTACAACTAGATGAAAATTTTTCTAAAATATCAAAAGCGAATATAAGTGCTAGTGGAAATGGAAAGAGTAAAGTATTTATTTTAACAGATGATCCTGCAAAAGTAATAGAAGATGCCTCAAAGTTAAGTATAATTGAAAATTCTGAAATTAAATACTTAAAAGATATTAGTGGTAAAGAGCTTAATGAAAAATCTAAAATAGAACAGAACGTTCATTATGATAATGCTTTTATAGTAGTATCAAGTGGCAAAGGAATTGATAAGATTTTTACTGATTTAAGTGTACAAAGAATAATTTCTGGTGGACAAACTATGAATCCTTCAACAGAAGATATATTGAAGGCAATTGAGTCTATTGATGCTGACAATATTTTTATATTGCCAAACAATAAAAATATAATTTTAAGTGCAAAACAAGCAGCTTCTATGACTAAAAAATTAGCATATGTTATTGAAACTAGAACCATTCCTGAAGGAATATCTGCAATTCTATCTTTTAATCCAGATGACAATTTAGAAAATAATTTAGAAAGCATGAAAGATGCAATTAAAGAAGTAAAAACCTTAGAGTTCACTTATGCTGTAAGAGATTCTGAAAATAATGGAATTTTTATAAAGAAGGATGATTTTATAGGTATTCACAAGGGAGAAATTATTAGATCAGATAGAAATTTAAATAATTGCGTTATAGAAACATTAGAAAAAATAGTTGATGAAGATGATTATTTGATGACTATTTTCTATGGAGAAAATTTAAAGAAAGAAGAAGCAGAAAAAATTGTAGAAAATATAGAAAATGTTTTTGAAGATTTAGAGGTAGAATTAGTCGCTGGGGGCCAGCCAGTATATAGCCTTTTGATTTCAATTGAATAATTTACAGGAAATAAAAGGACTTGGACCTAAAAAAGAGAAGTTATTGAATAGCATAGGAATATATAATAAGTTAGATCTTATAAAATATATTCCTTTTGACTATTTAGATTTAAGAAAAATTTACACACCATCTACTCAAAATATTGATAGTACTATTTGTTTAAAAGTAAAGATTATGAGCATTGGAAAAACTAGCTTTTTCAAAGGGAAAAATAGAACTAAACTAGTTTCCTTATGTGATGATATACAAATTGATCTTATATACTTTAATGACAGATTTACTCCAAGATCTTTTGTACTAGGGGAAGAATATTATCTATATGGCAAATTAAAATTTAATAATAATAGATATTTTTTAAATAACCCTAAGAAAATAGAAGAAGCAAATTTAAAGATTATACCAAAATATAGGACTAAGAAAGGCCTAAACCAAAAAGATATTTATAAATTTATTATAGAATGTCTTAATGATATAGATATTAGTGAAAGTCTTCCATCAAAATTAATAAAAAAATATAATTTTCAAAGTAATTATGAAACTTATAAGAATCTTCATCTTCCTGATAATTTTGAAAATATCATTAAGTCTAGAAAAAGACTTAATTATGAAGCTTATTTATATAATTTGTTGAGCTACAAATATTTTAATTTCTCCAGTAAAAAAATAAAAAATTCTCTAATTAATGTTGATAAAAAGAAATTAAAAGTTTTTTTATCTAACCTTGAATTTAACTTAACTAAGTATCAACAAAAGGTACTTAATGATATTATCAAGGATCTTGAAAGCAATTTTTCGATGAATAGGCTAATACAAGGAGATGTAGGAAGTGGTAAGACTATTATAGGAATAATAGCTTCATATTTAGTTTTAGAATCTGGATTTGACTGTGTATTCATAGGACCTACAGAAACGCTAATTACACAGCATTATAATAATTATAAAAACCTTTTAAAGAAATTTGGAATTGAGTCATATTTATTAACTGGATCCACAGCTCTAAAAGAAAAAAAATTAATTAAGAATAATTTACTTTCTAATAAAGCAAAAATATTATTTTCTACTCATGCTGCTTTTGAGGAAGATGTAGCTTTTTATAATCTTCAATTAGCTATAATAGATGAACAGCATAAGTTTGGAGTAAGGCAGAGAGCAAAGTTAATTGAAAAAAATCCAGAGCTTAATTTAATAGTTATGAGTGCAACTCCAATACCCAGAACCCTATCTTTATTTCTATTTAATGAAGAGAACATTTCTGTAATTGAAGGATTTCCATTAGGAAGAAAAAAAATAAATACAATAGTACTTGATTATAGCTATGAAAAAAAAGTTTTTGATTTTATCGTTAATAATTCAAAAAAAGGCAACAAGACCTACATTGTTCTTCCATCAATTGATGAAAGTGATGATAGCGATTTAAATTCTGTTCAAAGTATATATAAAAAATTTACTTCTTATACTGGTCTTGAAGCTTTTATACTTCATGGGAAACTTTCAGCAGATGAAAAAAACAATGCAATAGAAAATTTCAAGAAAAAAAATGGCTCAGTTCTTATTTCAACGACAGTAATTGAAGTTGGAATTGATGTCAAAGAAGCAAGTTTAATTGTAATTTACAATTCAGAAATGTATGGTTTAGCTCAGCTTCATCAGCTAAGGGGAAGAGTAGGTAGGGGAAAAGTTGAATCGACTTGTATTTTACTTTTAGATAGAAATAAAAAAACAGCTTTTAAAAGAATGGAAATTATGAAAAATTCTACAGATGGTTTTTATATAGCTGAAAAAGATTTGCAGCTAAGGGGTCCAGGAGATATTTTAGGAACAAATCAAAGTGGAATTCAAAGTGAGATAGATATAATCAGTATGGAAAATAATAAGCTATTTGAAGAGGCTAGACAAGACGTTGATAAAATAATTTCTGACGATCCAAGACTTGAAAAGGAAGAAAATAGCATTTTAAAAGGTGAAATTATAAAATCAATGGATGTAGATTTTTTAAAAAGATTAAATTAAAAGGAGAAAGATGAGAGTTATAGCTGGAAAATATAAAGGAAGAAAACTTTTTTTTTCCTAAGTCAAACAATATTAGACCGACTGAAGATAGAATTAAAGAGGCAATATTTAGCATTGTAAATGATAAGATTAATGGAAGTATTTGCTTAGATTTATTTTCTGGAAGTGGACAAATAGCTATAGAATTATTTTCTAGGGGAGCAAAGTTTGTTTATTTAAATGATCTCAGTCAGGACCACCTAGATACTATTTATGAAAATATTAAATTAGTTGGGGAAGAAAAAAATTCTAAGATAAGTAGAAAAGACTACCCAAAAGCAATAAAAACTTTTAAAGAAGAAAGTTTAGATATTATTTATCTCGATCCTCCTTTTGACTTTAACTATGAGCATAATGTTATTAAAATAATTGAGGACTATAAAATCTTAAAAAAAGGTGGTATAATTATATTGGAAACAAATTTAAAGATTATGCCTGAATTTAACTCTTTAAAAGCTACTATCCATAAAACATATTCAGATATAAATATTTATATATTTGAGAGATTTGTTTAAGAAAGGTATTTATATGAGGGCAATTTATCCTGGAAGTTTTGATCCAATAACCTATGGTCATCTTGATATTATAGAAAGGTGCTCAAGCAAGTTTAATAGCGTTTTAGTTGCAGTATTAAATAATAATAGTAAAAAAAGTCTTTTTGATATTAATGAAAGAGTAGACATGATTAAAGAGGTTACTTCTAATTTTAAAAATGTAGAGGTTAAATCTTTTGACGGCTTAATGGTTGATTTTGCTAAATTAGAGGGTGT
This sequence comes from Citroniella saccharovorans, assembly GCF_035481615.1. Classification (NCBI taxonomy): domain Bacteria; kingdom Bacillati; phylum Bacillota; class Tissierellia; order Tissierellales; family Peptoniphilaceae; genus Citroniella; species Citroniella saccharovorans. The sequence goes on along the minus strand of NZ_JAYKOT010000003.1, from coordinate 838,723 downwards.
TGATGTTATTATAAGAGGCTTAAGAGCTGTTTCAGATTATGAATATGAGCTTCAGATGTCATTAGCAAATAAAACTCTTAATCCAAATATTGAGACACTATTTTTAGTTTCTAGTGTAAAATATTTACACTTAAGTTCATCACTGGTTAAAGAAATAGCTTCTTATAAGGGTGATATAAGTTCTTTTGTACCACCTCAGATAGAGAAGAGATTACTTAATAAATTAAATAAATAAGGAGGAAATATGGATATTACACATCTAATTGAAGAGATTGAAGATTTAGTTGAAGATTCTAATTCAGTACCATTTTCAAAAAAGGTTATGGTAGATCCTGATGAATTATATGATATTCTTCATGAGATAAGATCAAATTTACCAGAAGAAATAAAACAAGCACAATGGGTTACTGATGAGAAAGATAGAATTTTATCAGAAGCCCAAAGAGAAGCAGATGCTATGATAACTGAAGCACATAAGGAAGCTGATAAAATCATTGAAGAAGCTAGGATTAAATTTGATAATAGCGTTAATGAACATGATGTAGTTGTAGAAGCTAAGTCTAGAGCAGAACAATTACAAGCTAAAGCTGAACAATCTGCGAGAGCTATGAAAATGCAATCAATAACATATGTTGATGATTTGCTTTCTCAAACTCAAGAAAGACTTAAAAGTGTAGTAAATATGCTTGAAGATAATAGGGAAGAACTTAGAAAAAATTAACATTTAAAAGCCTTTAGATATTTTTCTAAAGGCTTTTATTATAATAAGGACTTATTTTATATTCATTTATATTACTATTTGTAAGGATATTATATAGTGCAGTTGCTCTAGTCTCAAACTCTATTTCCTTAGATTTTTGTGAATCTGCAAGCTTACTAATTATTTTTTCTTTATTATTAATATTTTTTAAAACGTCTCTACCTTTATCATTGAAAGAAAGTGGTCTAATATATAAATCCATATCATAGCTATTATTTTCTAAAATATAATTTAGAATAAATCTTTTAAGTCTAGATTTTTTATATCTTTTTGATGAAATTGAATCTAAAAATAGATTATAATTTATTTTATCAAAATTATTTCTAAATAAATTTTCTAGTCCATTTTCATAAAAAATAATATTTGACACTTCATTATTTTCAACTAATATTTTGTATTTTAATAGTTCATAAATTTTTTCGTTTGAATTGGAAAGTGATTTTAAATCTAAGTTTAAAATAGCTTCTTTTACAAACGGATCCATGATTGATTTTATATTATAATTTTTTTCATATAAACTTGATCTGATAGAGCTAGCTGATGGGTAAAATTCAGTTCTATTTTCATCTAAATAATCCTGACCTACTCTTTTTATTATAATAGGTTTAATATATGTCTTATCAATTGCTCTAAGATACTCTAAGCCTAAGCTATCATTAGAAAATATTTTAAAATTAGATATCAATTCACTTGTAGCCAGTCTAAAGGCTTTAGAATATGAATAATTTAGCTTTAAATATTCTCTTAACTTTTTATTAATAAAAGATTTATTATTTTCAATTATCCTAAAAAAATCTAACAATTCTTCACCTGTTTCCGAACCAAATGCTAAATAATTCGCACCAATTTTGCTTGCTATTTTTACTGCATCATTTGCAAAAAATTCTGCACTTTTTAAACTTGAAAAACTAGGTAGTTCTAGTATTAGATCGAATCCAAGATTAAGGGCAAGTCTTGCTTTAGTGAATTTGTTTACTATGGATAAATCGCCCCTTTGAACAAAATTCCCACTCATAATTCCAACAACGATATCAATATTCTTTTTCTTTACTTCTTCTATAAGATAAAAATGACCTCTATGCATAGGATTTAATTCACATATAATTACTGCAATATTCATATTATCACCTAAATAATTATATCATATACTTTTTAACTTGAAAAAAATATATATTTAAGATATTATATTATTGACTTTTAAAATAAATGGAGGGTATGTTTAATGAAAATATTAATAATCAACTGTGGAAGTTCATCTCTAAAATATCAAATTATAGATATGACAAACGAAAACACTTTATGTAAAGGACTTGTTGAGAGAATTGGTATTGAAGGTTCTAGATTAATACATAAAGTTGAAGGACAAGAAAATTATGTTATAGAAACTCCTATGAAAGATCATAAAGACGCAATAAAACACGTATTTGATGCACTTTTAGATGAAAAACACGGTGTTATTAAATCACTAGATGAAATAAGTGGAATAGGACATAGGGTTCTACATGGTGGACCTGATATGACTGAATCAATATTAGTAGATCAAAGGGTTAAGGATACTATTAAAGAATTTGTTAAATTTGGACCTTTACACAATCCTGGAAATTTAATGGGAATTGAAGCTTGCGAAGAAATTGCACCTGGAAAACCTAACGTAGCTGTATTTGATACTTCTTTCCACCAAACAATGCCTGACTATGTTTATATGTATCCTATACCATATGAATATTATGAAAAATACTCAATAAGAAAATATGGATTCCACGGAACTAGTCATAAATATATTTCTCACAGAGCTCCTGAAGTTATTGGAAAACCAAAGGAAGAACTTAATATAGTTTCTTGCCACTTAGGAAATGGATCTTCATTAGCTGCAATTGCTTGTGGAAAGTGTTTTGACACATCAATGGGACTTACTCCTCTTGAAGGATTAATGATGGGTACTAGATGTGGTAACATTGATCCAACTGTAGATTCTTTCTTACAACAAAATGAAAATCTAAGTGCAGCTGAGCTTAATACGTTATTAAATAAAAAATCTGGAGCATTAGGAGTATCTGGTGTATCTTCAGATTTTAGAGATCTAGAAGAAGCTGCTGCTGAAGGTAATGATAGAGCAAGGCTAGCTCTTGATATGTTTGTAATTAGAGTTAAAAGATTTTTAGGAGCATATATAGCAGAGCTTAAAGGTTGTGACGCTGTTGTATTTACTGGTGGCATAGGTGAAAATTCTGCAACAATGAGAGCTGATATTTGTAAGGATCTTGAACATATTGGAATTAAAATTGACCCAGAAAGAAATAACGTTAGAGGTAAGGAAGCTTTAATTTCTTCTGATGATTCCAAAATAAAAGTATATGTTATCCCTACTGATGAAGAAGTAATGATTGCCAGAGATACAATGGAAATTATTACAAAATAATTGACACCTAGATAAAATTTTTGTATAATTATATAGTTATTAGTTTAAGATTATTATTCTAGTATATATTTAATTTTTAAGGAGGTGTAGAAATGGCAGTACCTAAGAGAAGAACATCCAAGACAAGAAGAGATAAAAGAAGAGCATCTTCTTATAGATTACCTAGGGTTACCTTTACAGAATGTCCAAATTGCCATGAGCCAAAGCTTCCTCATAGAGTTTGTAGAGCTTGTGGATATTATGATGGAAAAGAAATAATTACTGTAGAAAACTAGAATGAAAGATAGTGCTCCTGCACTATCTTTTTTTATAAATAAGGAGATTATATGAGAATTTTAATTGATTGCTTAGGGTCAGACTTAGGATTTGAAGAAATAATCAAAGGGAGCCTTTTAGCTTTAAAAGAGAAAAGTTTTACTCCTGTTTTTTACGGGAAAGAAGAAGAAATAGAAAAATATTTGAAAAATGATAATTTCTCGAAAATAGATTATGAAATTGTAGATTGTACTGATGAAATTCTTAATACTGATTCTCCAACAATTGCAATTAGAAGAAAAAAAGACTCTTCTATGGTTAAAGCTTTAAAAGATTTAAAAAATCCTGAAAACGATGGCTTAATATCTCTAGGATCTACTGGAGCACTATTAGCAGGAGCAACATTAATAGTTGGTAGAATTGATGGAATAAGTAGAGCATCTTTGACGTCTATAATTCCTGGTACTAAATCCAAAACAATTATTTTAGATATTGGTGCTAATGTTGAAGTTGGTGAGGAGCTTTTATATGAATTTTATATTATGGCAAAAGCTTATGCAATTTCATTAGGTATAGAAAATCCGACATTTCAAATATTAAATATTGGCACAGAAAAAGGTAAGGGACCTGATTATTTAAATAGGCTATATGAAAGACTAGAAAAAGAAGAAGACGGTTTTAGAGGTTTTATTGAATCAAAAGATGTTTTAAATACAGATACTGATGTAATAATTACTGGCGGCTTTGCAGGAAATGTTTTAATCAAATCTATAGAAGGAACTGCTAAAACGCTTATGGGACTGTTAAAGAATGCAGCCTATAGCAATTTAAAATCTAAAATTGGTGGACTTTTATTAAAAGATTCTTTAATTGAAATCAAAAATATGCTTGATTATAAAAAATATGGTTCTGCACCACTTCTTGGATCTAAAAAACCTGTATTTAAAGCACATGGTAGAAGCGATTCAACAGCTGTAAAAAACGGTATATTGAATCTCATAAGTTTTATTGAAAAAGATACTATTGGGAATATTGAAAAAATAATAGAGGTGAAAAAAAATGAATGAAAAACAAATTCATGAAATATTAAAGGAAAAGCTTAAAGTTGACAATATTTCAAATGATATGAATCTAAGAGATGATTTCAACACAGATTCAATTGGGTTACTTGAAATTGTTATGGAACTTGAAGATGCATATGATATAGAAGTTGATGATTCAAGTTTACAAAACTTTAAAACAGTTGGAGATGTAGTAAATTATTTTGTTGGGAATGATGATTAATGCCTGAATTAAACGAGGAAAGGCTTGCTGAATTTGAAAAAAAAATTAATTACAAATTCAAAGATAAAGAATTATTGAAATTAGCTTTTACACATTCTTCATATACAAATGAGAATAAAGACTATCCTCACAACAATGAAAGACTTGAATTTTTAGGCGATTCTGTAGTTAATTTGGTTGTAACAGATTTAACTTTTGACCACTTAAAGAATTCAAATGAAGGAGACTTAACAAAGCTAAGGGCCAGTATGGTTTGTGAAAATTCATTTGCAGAAGCTGCAAGAGAGTTAACTATTGATAAGTATATAAGGCTTGGAAATGGTGAGGAAAAGAATGGAGGAAGACATAGACCATCTCTTCTCGCAGATACATTTGAAGCTGTAATGGGTGCAATTTATTTAGACTCAGATTTTAATACAGTCAAGAATTTATTAAATAAGATCTTCAGAGAAGAAGTACTTATTGATTTAACCAATAATGCTTTTCAGTTTGATTATAAAACTCAATTACAAGAAAAATATTTTAAGCTAACTGGGAAAAGAGTAAAGTATATTATTGATGGAGAAAGTGGTCCAGATCATGATAAAACATTTTATAGCTCTGTTAGATGTGATACAAAACTTTTAGGCAAGGGTAAAGGTAAAAGCAAAAAAGAAGCTGAGCATGATGCTGCAAGAGTAGCATTAAATAATTTAGGCTTAGAAAATGACTAAAAGAAATTATATTATACCTATTTTTATTCCACATATGGGATGTAAAAATAATTGTGTATTTTGCAATCAAAGATTTATAACTAAAAATTTAAATCCTATGACTTTAGAGGATGTAGACTTGAATATTAGGACAAATTTAGATTTTCTAAAGGATAAAAATAATATAGAAGTAGCTTTTTATGGTGGTTCTTTTACGGGAATAAATAAGAAAGATATGATAAATTATCTTGAACTTGTTAATGAATATATTAATAAAAATTTAATTAATTCCATTAGACTTTCGACTAGAGCAGACTATATTGACGGGGAAATATTAAATACTTTAAAAAAGTATAAGGTAAAGACTATCGAATTAGGCGTTCAGTCCATGCTACAAGATGTTTTAGACAAAAATATGCGAGGACAAAAAATTGAAGATGTATTAAATTCATCTATTCTTATTAAAAATTATGGCTTTAAGCTAGGTTTACAAATGATGACTGGGATGTATTATTCTAACAAAGAAAAAGATTTGTACACAGCTGAAGCAATTGCAATGTTAAAACCTGATTTTGTAAGAATATATCCTACGCTTGTTCTTCCTGAAACCTATCTAAAAAAATTATATGATCAAGGATTATATAGAGTAATGAACTTATATGAATGTATAGATAGTTTGAATCAAATTGTTAAGGTTTTTGAGTCAAGAAATATCCCTATAGCAAGAATTGGACTTCCATATGAAATTAATGAAAATGATAATCTGATTGGACCTAGGCATCCTTCTTTAAGAGAACTTGTTTATTCTAATATTTATCTTGAAATTATTGAAAAATATCTGGATGATTTTTCAAATGTAAAAGATATTAAAATTTATGCTTCAAATAAAAATCTATCATATATAGTTGGTTATAGGTGTCAAAATAAAAAAAAATTAATAAAAGAATATAAGTTTTTTAATATTTCTTTTAAGTATAAGGATATCGAGGGAATGATAATCGAAAAAGATTCACAGATGATAAATATAAGTAGAGAAGAAATTTTTAAAAGATAACAAGGATTGAAATGAACTTAAAAAGTATAGAAATTCATGGTTTCAAATCATTTGCTAATAAAACTAAATTAAAATTTAATAATAGATTTTCGCTAATAGTTGGTCCAAATGGTTCAGGCAAATCTAATATAGCTGATGCTATTAGATGGGTTTTAGGAGAAACTTCACTTAAAAATATTAGAGGAGAAAATCTATCAGATGTAATTTTTTCTGGTAGCGATCTCTCTAAAGCAATGAATTTTGCAAAAGTTTCGATAATTTTTTCTAATGAAGATAGGAAGTTACCAATAGAGTTAGATGAAGTTGAAGTTACAAGAAAAGTTTATAGAGATGGAGAATCTAAATATCTTATTAACAATAAAAATGTTAGACTTAAAGATATTAGAGAACTTTTTTTAGATACTGGAGTTGGAAAAGAAGGATACTCTATTATTTCTCAAGGTAAAATTGATGAAATATTAAGTTCAAAGCCTAATGAAAGAAGAAAAATCATAGATGAAGCTTCTGGAATCGCGAAGTTTAAATATCAAAAAGAAGAATCATTAAAGAAACTCAAAAATACTGATGAAAATCTTATTAGAATAAAAGATATATTGTATGGCTTAGAAGAAAAATATGAATTTTTAAAAGCTGAAGCTAATAAAGCTGAAAGAGGTCTTTTACTATCTAAAGAACTTAAAAATAATGAATTTTCATTCTATATGAATCAAAAGCAGCAAGAAGATTTAAAAATCAAAAAGCTTAAAGAAGATTTAAATAGAACAAACGTAGATATAGAATCAAAAAGAAATAAATATGATCAGACTACAAAAAATTCAGATAACTTAGATAATGAATTAAATAATTTAGAGAGTGAATTAGATCTTAATTCTCAAAATTACTCTAAAATAAAAGAAGAATTATTAAAAACTCAGTATAATAATGACGTTTTAAATGAAAGATTAAAGAATTTGAATGAGTCTTTAAAAAAGCTAGAAGAAGATATAGAAAATTTCGACTATAACAAATCTAGTATTGAAAATAAATTATCTGAAATAAATAAAAATATTATATCAGAAGAATCAAACATGGAAAGACTTATGCATGAAAAAAATTCTTTTGAAGAAGACTTTAAAAAATCAAAGCTTAAATTTGAAAGTCTTAAGGAAGATCTATCTTTTATAAGAAAAGAAAGTGAATTATTATCAGATAGAATAATTAGCGAAAGATTAAAAGAGAATACAAATAAAATTATTCTAGATAATAAGACTAGAGAAATAGAAAAATTAAAAAATAATCTTAAAGATAATATAAATTCTAAAGAAATAATAGAAATAAACTTAATGGACCTAAATAATGAAATAAGTAAGATACTTAAACAATGCAATCAAATAGAAATTGATTTAAACGATTTATTTGATGAAAGGAAAGATATTCAAAAAAATATATCTTCTTTAAAAGATAGACTTTATATTATTGATCAAAAAAACATGAAAAATATATCTTCACTAAAAGTTTACGAATCTATAGAAAAAAATAATGAATTATATTTTAAGCCTGTCCAAAACCTTCTAAATATTAGCGAAGTTAATAAAGAAATTAAGAAAAGAATTGTAGGGTCTTTTGCTGATTTAATAGACATAGATGAAAAGTATTTGAAAACAATTGAAACTAACTTTTTTTCTTTGCTTCAAAATATTGTAACTTATACAGATGAGGATGCTAAATATTTAGTAGAATTTTTGAAATCTAACAAGATTGGTAGAGTTACATTTCTTCCAATTAATAGATTTAATTATAAAGATTATAATGCAGAAAAGTATAATAATGCGGTTAAAGCCTCTGATATTATAAAATCTGATAAAAATTTAAGGGGTATTATAAATTATTATTTTTCAAAAATTCTTATCACTGATACAAGTGAGTCAGCTCTTAGATTATCTAAGAATAAAAGTTTTTCAAAAGTTTTAACTTTGGATGGGGATGCCTTCTCAACAAATGGTCAAATTGTTGGAGGATATCAAGCTAAATCAAATAATTCTATCCTTTCTAATAAAAAGACAATTGATAAGTTAAATAATGAAATATCTAGAGATAGTTCAATTTTAAGAAATATAAACGAAGAATTAAGCTTTCTTAAGAAAAACTCTTTAAAATTAGATGATAAAGAAAAGGAGTTATTATCATTTAGTAAAATTAAGCTTAGTGAAAAGTTAGAATTAGATAACAAAATAAATATTTCAAAATTTAAACTTAATGAAATTAATAAAGAAATTTCATATTTAAATAAAAGCATTGAAAATCTAGATAAAACAGTTAACGATAATGGTGATTTTAATATAATAGAAGAAGAAAATCGATTGAAACTTCTGAAAGATGAAATAAATTCTAAATCAACTAAAGCTGAAGACTTAAGAACAAATTTAGGCTATTTAGAGACAAATATATTAAAGCTAAATTCAGAGCTAGATATTTCAAATAGAAATATTTTATTATTTAATAATAACAAGATTGAGACTGAAGATAAGCTTGATAATAGCAAAAAACAACTAGATATAAATACTACTGAAATAGCAAATTTAAAAGTTAATATTGAAAAGTTAGACACTGATATTAATGAAAACAATAAAAAAATTAAATCTTTAGAGTTTAAATCGAAATCATTTGAAGATACTATTTTTTCAATAAAAGAGAATATAAGACAAAAAAAGATTTTGAAAAATGAAGTTATGGAAAAAAGATTTGATTTGAATAATGATATTAATTTACTTGAAATTGATTCTAATAAAATATCAGCAAAACTAGATGAATTTCTAATTAAAATAGTTAATGTTAAGAACAAACTATTAGAGGATTATAATTTAACAGAAGAGGCTTTGGAAATTGAACTAGAAAAAATAGATAAAATTGATACAAATCAAAACAAAATTAAGACCATCAGAAAAGACCTTTTAAATATTGGATCTTATTCTATTGAATGTATAGACGAGTTTAAAAAAGTTGAATCAGATTTAAATGAGTATAAGAGTCAATATAATGATTTAATAAACTCAAAAAAAGATATAGAAAATATTATAAAAAAACTTAACACATCAATGCGAATTAGTTTTGATAATTCATTTGATGAAATTAATAGAAATTTTGATAAAATATTTAAAATTTTATTTAATGGTGGAAAGGCTAGAATAGTTAAGACCGATGAAGATGACTTTGAAACTGGAATTGATGTTGAAGTTGAAGCTCCTGGAAAAAAAATGCAGAAACTTAATTTACTTTCTGGCGGAGAAAGAGCATTAACTGCAGTTTCTTTGCTTTTTGCAATATTTGAAACTAGACCATCACCATTTTGTATTTTAGATGAGGTTGATGCAGCACTAGATGACGCAAATATATCAAGATACTTAGACTATTTACAATCATTTAATGATATTCAGTTTATAATTATTACTCATAGAAAATTAACAATGGAAATTGCAGATATAATATATGGTATTACAATGCTTCAAGATGGAACTAGTAAGACAATAACCCTAGATTTTGAAAATCAAACTTTGGAGGCGTAAATGTTTAAAAATTTTTTTAAAAAATTTAAAAATGAAGATAAAGACGAAAATAAAGAAGTATATAAAGAAGAAGAGATAATAGATGCCCTTAAAGATGAAGAATTAATAGACGGAAATAATGATGAAAACATCAATGATAAATTTTCTAATAACCCAGACTTTAAAGAACAAAAAGAGGAAAAAAACTTACAAGATAAATCAGATACTATAGAAGAAAATACAGTTAATAATTTTAATAATGGGAATAAAGAAAATATTAATAATCAATATTTAGAAAGTAATAATAAAAGTATAAAAGATAGTAAAGAAAATTTAGAAGTAGACATCAAAGAGAATATAGTCGATAAAGAAAAAGAAAACAATAAAGAGAAAAAAGGTTTTTTTAAATCTTTTTTTGATGGACTTACAAAAACAAGAGATAATATTTCAAAAAAAATAGACTCTGTTTTAGGAGCATTTACTAAAATTGATGAAGATTTATTTGAAGCTATTGAAGATACATTAATTCTATCTGATATTGGAGCAGAAACAACAATTAAAATAGTTGAAAAGCTTAGAGAAAATGTTAAATTGAAAAGAATTGAGAATCCAGAACTAATAAAAAAAGAGTTAAATGAAGTTCTTAAGGAAGTTATGAAGAAAGATTCTATAGATAATAGTGTGGATATTTCTTCAACTCCACTTATTCTTTTAATAGTAGGTGTTAATGGAGTAGGAAAGACTACTACTATTGGAAAATTAGCAAAAAGGTATAAACTAAGCGGAAAAAGCGTAATGTTAGCTGCTGCAGATACTTTCAGAGCAGCTGCAATAGATCAACTCGGTGAATGGTCTAAAAGAGCAGGAGTTGAAATGATTGCTCATAGTGAGGGTTCAGATCCTGCAGCTGTTGTTTATGATGCTATTGATGCTGCAAGAAATAGAAATATAGATATATTAATAGTTGATACAGCAGGTAGACTCCACAATAAAAAAAATCTAATGAATGAATTAAATAAGATTCATAGAGTTATAGAAAAAAATACCTATGCTAAAAAAGTAGAAACATATATTGTTCTTGATGCAACTACTGGTCAAAATGCTATGAATCAAGCAAAAGAATTTTCTGAAGCAGCTGATATTTCAGGTGTAATTATTACTAAAATGGACGGCACTGCTAAGGGAGGCTTTGCAATTAGACTACAAAGTGAAATGGATTTACCAATAAAATATATTGGATTAGGCGAAAAAGAAGATGATCTTAAAGAGTTTAATACTGATGATTTTATAGATTCAATTATATAAAAAAATAAAAAAACAATAAAAAAACTTGACAAGAAGAAATTATTTTTGTAAAATATCTTATGTCAAGTTTTTTTGTTGACAAGAGGTGATATTTATCGATAAAAGACTAAGAATTTCTATACTTTTAGATTATTATGGTAAACTTTTAAGTAAAAAACAATATGAAGCAATTTCTAATTATTACTTTGATGATTTTTCAATTCAAGAAATAGCTGACAATTCTAATGTTTCTAAACAAGCTATTAGTGACCTTATTAAAAGAGCAGAAAAGAAATTAAATGATATTGAAGCTGAATTAGAAATGCTTCAAAAAACAATGACAATAAAAGACAATATTGAAAATTTAATTCAATTTATAGATAGTTCTGAAAATTTAGATCTAGAAAAAAGTTTAATATTAGATAAATTATCAGCCATTATTAAAAGCTTGTAAGGAGGCATTTTATGTTTGAGAATTTAGGTGATAAATTACAAAGCATATTTGATTCACTAAAAGGTAAGGGAAAGCTTTCAGAAAAAGATGTCGAACTTGCTATGAAAGAAATCAGAATGGCTCTTCTAGAAGCAGATGTTAACTATAAGGTAGTTAAGGATTTTGTAAAAGATATTAAAGAAAGAGCTACCGGACAGGAGGTTATGGAATCTCTAACCCCTGGTCAGATGGTTATAAAAATAGTTAATGAAGAGCTAACGTCTCTTATGGGTGAAAAGGAAGTAAAGCTAAATATATCTTCAAAAAGCCCTACAGTTATTTTAATGTGTGGTCTGCAAGGAGCAGGTAAAACTACTCATTGTGGGAAACTGGCATTTCATCTATTAAAGAAGAAGAAAAAACCTTTATTAGTAGCATGCGATATATATAGACCTGCTGCAATAAAACAACTTCAAGTTGTTTCTAAAGCTGTCGGTTGCGATTTTTTTGAAATGGGAGATAAAGTTTCTGCTGTCGACATTGCAAAAAATGGTATAGAATATGCTAGAAAAAATGGTAATGATTATGTAATTATAGATACTGCTGGTAGACTTCATATAGACGAATCTCTTATGGATGAACTTGTTAATATTAAAAAAGAAGTTAATCCAGATGATATTCTTCTAGTTGTTGATGCTATGACTGGTCAAGATGCTGTTAATGTAGCAGAAAAATTTAATGAAAATTTAGAGATTACAGGCGTAGTATTAACTAAACTAGACGGTGATACTAGAGGCGGAGCAGCCCTATCTATTAGAAAAGTCACCAATAAACCTATTAAATTTATTGGAACTGGAGAAAAAATGGAAAACTTAGAACCATTTTATCCAGATCGAATGGCTTCAAGAATCTTAGGAATGGGTGACGTTCTATCTTTAATTGAAAAAGCTGAAAATGTAATTGATGCTAAGAGAGCAAAAGAATTAGAAGAAAAAATTAGATCTCAATCATACTCATTTAATGATTACTTAGAGCAGCTTGAGCAAATGAAAAACATGGGACCACTTGAAGATCTTTTGTCTATGATTCCTGGAGTCAATAAGAATATGCTTAAAGGTATTAATATTGACGAAAAAGATATTGCTAGAGTTGAGGCTATAATCAGGTCAATGACATATGAAGAAAGAGAAAAGCCAGAAATTATTGATGTAAGTAGAAAAAAAAGAATTGCCGAGGGATCTGGTGTATCACAAGCAAAAGTAAACACCCTATTAAAGCAATTTAGAGAAACAAAGAAAATGATGAAACAATTTACAAATTTAGAAAAAACTGCAAAAAAACGTGGTAAAATGAAATTCCCGTTTTTTAAATAAAAGGAGGAAAAAATGTCAGTAAAAATTAGATTAAAAAGAATTGGAGCAAAAAAGAGTCCATTTTACAGAGTAGTTGTAGCAGATTCTAGATCACCAAGAAATGGTAGATTTATTGAAGAAATTGGCACATATGATCCACTTACAAAACCTGCTACTGTTAAGGTAAATAAAGAAAGAGCTAATTATTGGATTGGCACAGGAGCTAAACCTACAGATACTGTTAATAGACTTTTTAAGAATAATGGAGTTTATGAAAAAACCGAAAATGTAATAGAAGTATCTGAAGAAAAAGAAGAAAATTAAAAGAATCTAAAGAAATATCTTACCAGATACTCTTTATATTCAGGAGGTTTTTATGAAAGATTTAGTACTTAAGATAGCACAATCATTAGTTGATAATCCTAATGATGTAGATGTAAATCTTATAGAAGACGGAAATTTTACAAAAATTGAAATTAAAGTTAATCCTGATGATATGGGTAAAATTATTGGAAAACATGGAAAAATTGCAAAAGCTCTAAGAACTGTTATAAAGGCTTGTGCAACAAAAGATAATAAAAGAGTTCATCTAGATATAATAAAATAATGGATTTGATAAAAGTTGGAGAGATAGTTGCTTCTCATGGTATTAAAGGTGAAGTTAAGCTTTTTCCATTAACTGAAAATATTGAAAGATTTAATAAAGATCAATTTTTTTATATTGACAACCAATCTAAAAAAGTTTCAATTGAAAGATTTAAAACAAGTGGAAATTTATTAATTATAAAATTTAATGAATTTAACAATTTAAATGATGTAAGTCCATTTATAAAGAAATCTTTATATACTTCCAGCGAGGATTTAATTGAACTTAAAAATGATGAATATTTTATTTTTGATTTAGTTGGTTTAAATGTATTTGAAGGGAATAATTTTTTAGGTTATGTAACAGACATAATAGAAAATGAAACAAATGATATTCTTGTTGTTAAAACTGAAAAAAAAGAAATTTTAATTCCTTTTATAAAAGTTTTTATAAAAAAAGTAGATCTTTATAATAAAAAAATCCTTGTATCTTTAATTGATGGTATAATAAATGATATTTAATATTTTAACTTTATTTCCTGAACTTTTTATTCCACTTAAAGAATATGGGATAATTGGGAAAGCAATAAAAGAGAAAATAATTAGTCTGAATTTAATAAATATTCGAGATTTTTCCAAAGATTCACATAAAAAAGTTGATGATGAAATATATGGTGGTGGACCTGGAATGCTTATGACATGTCAGCCAATTGTGGATTCGATTAGAAGTGTAAAAAATAATAAATCTAAAGTTATTTATTTATCACCTCAAGGCTCTAAATTGAATCATAATCTATTAACTAATTTATCTAGAGAAGAGGATTTGATTCTTCTTTGTGGACACTATGAGGGGATTGATCAAAGAGTAATAGATCTTGAAGTAGATATGGAAATTTCAATAGGTGATTTTGTAGTCTCTGGTGGTGAGATTCCGGCTATGATATTGGTAGATAGCATTTCAAGACTTGTAGATGGAGTTGTTGGAAACGAGAAGTCTGTAACAGAAGATTCATTCTATAATGGCTTATTAAAATATCCAGTCTATACTAGACCTAGAGTATTTGAAGGATTATCTGTACCAGATATATTATTATCTGGTGATCATAAAAAAATTGAAGAGTATAGGAAAAAAGAAAGTTTAAGAGTAACAAAGGAAAAAAAGATCAGACTTAATAGATGAATAATCTTGCTAATTAAAAAATAGTATGTTATAATTTGTATTGTAAAAATACGCACATTTCCATATCTTAGTTGTTTATATAATTTGGAGATGGAGGTATAAACTAGGAGGAATAATATGTCAGTTATTAGTATGAAAAACCTTCTTGAGGCTGGAGTTCATTTTGGACACCAAACAAGAAGATGGAACCCAAAGATGAAGAAATTCATCTTTACAGAAAGAAATGGAATCTATATTATTGATTTACAAAAAACCGTTAAAAAGACAGAAGAAGCTTATAAAGCCTGTGAAGAAATTATAGAAAACGGTGGAAAAATTCTTTTTGTAGGTACAAAAAAACAAGCTCAAGAAGCTGTTGAAAGTGAAGCTAAAAGATGCGGTGGCTTCTATGTTTCTCAAAGATGGTTAGGCGGAATGCTTACTAACTTTGAAACTATTAAAAAGAGAATTGCTAGATTAAAAGAATTGGAAAAAATGGAAGAAGATGACGTTTTTTCAGTTTTGCCTAAAAAAGAAGTTACAGCTCTAATCCATGAAAGAGAAAAACTTGAAAGATTTTTAGGTGGAATTAAAGATATGACTTCATTGCCTGATATTCTATTTGTAGTTGATCCAAAAAAAAAATATATAGCAGTTAATGAAGCACATATTCTTGGTATTCCTGTAATTGGAATAGTTGATACAAATTGTGACCCGGATGAAGTTGATTATCCTATTCCTGGCAATGATGATGCAATTAGAGCAGTTAAATTATTAACTTCTACTATAGCAAATGCGGTTATTGAAGGAAACCAAGGTCATCAATATGAAGAATCATCTGAAGATTTAGCTTATGATGAAAATGAAGAAAATATAGAAGATATTGCAGCTGAAGAAACTAATAATGAATTAGAAGAAACAGAAGAAACTGAGGAGGCTTAATTTTATATTAAGCAAATATTTTAGTTAAATAGGGTAGGAGTTAAGAATTTTTCTTACTCATACCCTTTTATAATATTATAAATTAGGAGGGGTTTTAATGGCAGATTTTACAGCTAAAGAAGTAAAAGCATTAAGAGATAAAACAGGAGCTGGTATGATGGATTGTAAGAAAGCTCTTGTTGAAACAAAAGGTGATATCGATAAGGCAGTTGATTGGTTAAGAGAAAAGGGAATAGCTAGTGCTTCAAAAAAATCAGGAAGAATAGCTTCAAGCGGACTTGTAGATTCCTACATTCATCAAGGAAGAATTGGAGTTCTTATTGAAGTTAACTCTGAAACTGACTTTGTAGCAAAGAATGATGACTTTAAAGTATTTGTAAGAGATATGGCTATGCAAGTTGCTGCATCAAATCCTTTATATGTTTCTAGAGAAGAAGTTCCAGAAGAAAAAATTCAACAAGAAAAGCACGTTTTAATCGAGCAAGCTAAAAACGAATCTAAAGAAAAAAATATTCCTGAAGATAAGGCACAAATGATTGCAGAGAAAAAAGTTGAAGGTAGAATGGAAAAATACTACGAGGAATATTGTCTTGTAGATCAACCATTTATTAAAGACCCTTCAAAGAAAGTTAATGATGTATTAACTGATATTATTGCTAAAATTGGAGAAAATATTAAAATTAGAAGATTCACTAGATATGAAGTTGGTGAAGGACTAGAAAAAAGAGAAGAAGATTTTGCTGAAGAAGTAAAGAAACAAATGGGAGAGTAATTTGAAGCGCTTTAGCGCTTCAAATTTTATAATAATAGGAGGAAAATTTGAAACCTATTTATAAAAGAATAGTTTTAAAGTTAAGTGGTGAAGCTTTATCTGGTGGCAAAGGTCATGGACTTGATGATGATACTATTAATAATATATGTAGTGCCATTAAGGAAATAAAAAAAACAGGAGTTGAAATTGCTATTGTTGTTGGTGGTGGAAACTTTTGGAGAGGAAAAACTAGTACTCTAATGGATAGATCTACATCTGATAATATGGGGATGCTTGGAACGGTAATAAACGCTTTGAGGCTTCAGGCATCGTTAGAAGAAATGGGTGTAGATACTAGAGTACAAACAGCTATACAGATGCAAGAAATTGCAGAACCCTATATCAGACGTAGAGCCATTAGACATCTTGAAAAAGGTAGAATTGTTATATTTGCTGCTGGAACAGGTTTACCATATTTTTCCACAGATACTACGGCTGCTCTTCGTGCTTGTGAAATTGACAGTGATGTTATTCTAATAGGTAAGCGTGGAGTAGATGGAGTTTATAATAAAGACCCAAATAAATATAGTGATGCTATTAAATTTGATAAATTAACGCATTATGAAGTTTTGACTAAAGGTCTAGAAATAATGGACTCTACTGCCGCTTCTCTCTGTAGAGATAATGAAATTGATTTGGTTGTTTTTGGACTTGATGACCCTTTAAATTTAATAAGAATATTTGAAGGCGAAGAAATTGGAACTGTTATTAAATAGGAGGCATTATGTATCAAGAAGTTATTAAAGATTTGGAAGAAAGATCAAAGAAAACTATAGCTTCATTAAAAAATGAGCTAATGAATATTAGAGCAGGAAGAGCAAATCCTCAACTTGTTGAAAATATACAAGTTTTATATTACGGAAGTATGACTCCATTAAAACAAGTAGCATCTATTTCAGCACCTGAGGCTAGGCTTTTAGTAATACAACCATGGGATGCAAAAGTTTTATCTGAAATTGAAAAAGCTATTTTGAAATCAGATTTAGGTATTACTCCTTCTAATGATGGAAAAATTATTAGATTACCATTTCCAATTCTAACTGAAGATAGAAGAAAAGAATTGATTAAAGTTGCAAAAAAAGAAGGCGAAAACTCGAAAATTGCAGTTAGAAATTTAAGAAAAGATGCTATTGATGAAATAAAAAGAATGGAAAAAGAAGAATCACTTCCTGAAGATGATAGAAAAAATGCAGAATCAGAAATCCAAGAAGTTGTTGACAAGTATAATGAATTAATTGACGATACAATTAAAGAAAAAGAAAAAGAACTTATGGAGTTTTAGTGAAGTTGAGATTTTCTCAACTTCCGGTTTATTTAGTTTATTTTGGAGGAACTATGATTAATAACAAGGAAATTATTCCATTCCATATTGGAATTATTATGGATGGAAATGGAAGATGGGCTAAAAAGAGAAATTTACCTAGAAGCTATGGTCACAAAAAAGGGATGGATACTGTTATTAAGATCGTTAGAGAGGCTTCAAATAAAGGTATTAAAATTTTAAGCTTATATTGCTTCTCTACTGAAAACTGGAAAAGGCCAAATTTAGAAGTAGAAGCTTTAATGAATTTACTCGTAGTATATATCGAAAATGAACTAAATAAACTAAATGAAGAAAATGTAAAAATTATGGTAAGTGGAGATATTTCAAAATTACCAAAAAGGTCTTTAGATGCTGTAGAAAAATCGATTTTAACAACTAAAAATAATACTGGTATGATTTTAAATTTACTTATTAATTATGGTGGACGCGATGAAATATTAAGGGCTTTTAAAACTATACATACAGAAATATTAGATGGTAATTTATCTATTAATGATTTATCTACTAATACAATATCTAAGTATCTGTATACTTGTGATTTAAAAGACCCTGATCTTATTATTAGGACAGGCGGGGAGTTAAGACTTAGTAATTTTTTAACTTATCAATCATCTTATTCGGAACTATATTTTACAGATAAATATTGGCCTGATTTTAATGAGTATGATTTAGATTTAGCTATATCTGAGTTTAATAACAGAAATAGGAGGTATGGGAATATTTAATGAATAATTTTATCAAAAGAACTATTACTGGTATTCTTTTATTAGCAGCTGTTATACTTTCCTTAAAAATAAGCACCCATATCCATCTTGTTGCTGTATTTATTATTGCTTTATTATCTAGCATAGAGTTATCTTTTGCATTTAAACATATGGGTGTTAATTACCCACTAAAATTACAAATTATATTGGGCTTAGTATATTTTATTATGATATATTTTAAAAAAGAATATTTTTTGTTACTACTTTTTGTATTTCAATTAGCAATAATAATTGCTGTTCTTGGACATAAATATGATTTAAAAGATATGTCTTTTTTTATATTAAGTTTTATATATGTGTTTATTAATTTTTCTATTCTAATTTTAATTAAAGAAAAGAAATATATTTATTTAATATATATGAGTAGCTGGTCAACAGATACTTTTGCCTATTTATTTGGTAGTTTGCTAGGAAAAAGAAAACTAATTGAAAGGATTAGTCCCAACAAATCTGTAGAGGGAGCTATATTTGGAACCATATTTTCATCCTTATCTACAACCATACTTGCCTATTTTTTAGGAATAAATAATTTATTTATATGGTTTTTTGTTTTTTTAATAAGTTCAATTTTTGCTCAATTAGGAGATTTAGTTGCTTCTTATATAAAAAGATCAGCTAAAATAAAAGATTTTTCACATATTTTATTAGGACATGGAGGAATATTAGATAGATTTGATTCTATTTTATTTGTTGCTCCAATAATATTTATTTTTTATAAATTATTAGGAAGGTGATTATTATTACAATATTAATAGCTTTACTTGTGTTTTTAATAGTTATATTAGTTCATGAATTTGGACATTTTGCTGTTGCTAAACTTGTAGGTATAAAGGTAAATGAATTTGCAGTTGGTATGGGACCAAAGCTTTTTCAAAAACAAAAAGGGGAAACTTTATATACTTTTCGTATTCTTCCAGTTGGTGGATACTGTGCTATGGAAGGGGAAGATGAGGAGTCTAATGACCCAAGAAGTTTTGTAAATGCAAAATGGTATAATAAAATTTTTGTTTTAATTGCTGGAGCAAGTATGAATTTCTTTTTAGCTTTAATTCTTTTAATAGGCGTTGGTTTTTTTGTTGGTCAACCTAATACTACGATTAAAGATTTTACTGATTCATCTACTGCAAAGTTATCTGGACTTGAAATTGGCGATAAAATTATAAAAGTAAATAGTGTAAATATAAAGAAATGGGAAGATATTTCAAATGAAATATCTAAGGCTGATGATATATTTAATATAACTGTTGATAGAGATGGCGAGATAATTTCATATAGCGTTGAAAAAAAGGATAATAAGATCGGTATTTATCCAGACAATGATAAAACTTTAGGGAGCGCAATATCTTATGGACTTTCTAGTTTTGCAATGGTATTTAATGAGATGATTAAATTTTTAAAAATGGTTTTTACTGGTGGAATTTCACTAAAAGATGTATCAGGACCAGTTGGTATTGTCTCAACAATTGGAGATGCTGCAAAAATTGGATTCGGATATTTAATAATGTTAGCAGCTTTTATAAATATAAATGTTGGTTTTTTCAACTTACTCCCTATTCCAGCGCTTGATGGTTCAAAAGTATTGGTTACAATTTTAGAAAAAATAAGAGGAAAAAGATTTAATCAAAATGTGCTTGGATATATTAATTTAGCAGGTTTTGCTTTTTTAATTTTATTAATTATTGTTGTAACATTAAAAGATATTGGAATAATTAAATAGGAGATTATTTTGAGAAAACATACAAAACAAATTATGGTTGGGAGCGTTCCTGTAGGTGGGAACTCTCCCATTACTATACAATCAATGACAAATACAAACACTTCAAATATAGAGGAAACAGTCAATCAAATAATAAAATTAGAAGATGAAGGATTAGACATTATTAGATGTGCAGTAAATAGTTTAGATGATGCTAAAGCCATAGTAAAAATTAAAGATAACATTAGTGTTCCATTAATTGCAGATATTCAATTTGACTATAAGCTTGGACTATATGCTGTTGAGTATGGATGTGATTGTTTAAGGATTAATCCTGGAAACCTAAAAAAAGAAAGTGAAATAAAGGAAATAGTTAATAGTTGCAAAAGAAGAAAAATACCAATTCGTATTGGTGTAAATTCGGGATCAATTCACAAGGATATTATTGAAAAATATAATGGTGTAAATGTTGAATCGCTTGTAGCAAGTGCAATTCTTCAGACTAAAATGCTTGAAAAATATGATTTTACAGATATAAAGCTTTCAATAAAATCTTCTGATGTTTTGACTATGATTGAATCCTATAAAAAGCTTTCTAGTTTAGTCGATTATCCATTACATTTAGGCGTAACTGAAGCTGGTCCATTTTTTTCCTCTAGCATAAAATCAAGTATAGGTATTGGAAGCTTATTATCTCAAGGAATTGGTGATACAATAAGGGTTTCTATTACTGGAGATCCTTTACTAGAAGTAAAAGTAGGAAAAGAGATATTAAAAAGTTTAAAATTAAGAAAATTTGGAGTAAATATAGTTTCATGTCCAACTTGTGCCAGAACTAACGTAGATTTAATAAAAATAGTGAATGATGTTGAGGAAAAAGTCAAAGGAATCAAGAAAGATATTACTATAGCAATTATGGGCTGTCCAGTAAATGGTCCTGGAGAAGCTAAAGAAGCGGATATAGGTGTGGCTTTTAGTGGGGAAGATTCTATATTTTTTAAAAAAGGTCATTTTTACAAAAGATGTGATAAAAGTAGATTAATTGAACAATTATTAGAGGAAATTAATCTATTGTAGAAAGGGGTATTTTGTGAGCTTTTTTACAGATATAAATAAAATAAGTACAGACCTTAATTTTAAAGAAGCAGTATATAATGAGAAAAGCAAATCTTTAAATGTTTATCTATCATACTCGGATAATGGAAAAGAATATGACCTAGAAAGTATAAAAAAAGAAGTTAGTAACTTGTTTTCAAATGTTAATACTATTATAGAAATAGAGGTTATTCAAAAATTTGAAGATTTTAATAGTGAGGATATACTGCAATTTATTAAAAATTTCTTTGAAGAAAATAATATCATATTTGTTGAGTCTAATCTTACGTATGATTTATCTGAAGAGAAACTTAATTTATATTTTAAAAATGAGAATAGTTACGAAACTTTTAAGGCAAAATTATATAATAATTTAAAATTAAAATTAAAATCTAAATTAGGAAACAGATTCAATATTTATTATAAACTTGATAGAAATGTAGATTTAAAAGATATTTTAGAAAAAAACAAAGTAAAGAATAACGAAATAGCAAAAAATTTTACGGATCAAATAAATAAAATCCCTAAAAAAGACACTGAAAATATAAATAATAATGATTTTTATATAGGTAGAAAAATAAAAGGGGATATCATTAATATTTCTGACTTAAATGATTCAACATATAAAGCAAATATTGAAGGACAAGTATTTTCTTTAGAATATAGAGAAATAAAAAATGATACTTTTATAATAAGTTTTAATATAAAAGATGAAACTGACGCTACTACCTGCAAGGCTTTTTTAAAAAAAGATAAAGCTCGTTTGTTTCAAGATAATATAGATAATGGTGATTTTGTTCTTGTATCAGGAAATTATGGTTTAGATTCATATACAAACAATTATACGCTAAGTATAACTAGTATAACTAAAACTACTGAGAAGAAAAAAGTTGATACGTCTATTAATAAAAGAGTAGAGCTTAGATGCCACACTCAAATGAGTTCCTTTAATGGCTTTTTAAACTTAGAAAGTCTAATTAAAAGATTAAAAGATTATGGTCAAAAAGCTATATCAATTACAGATCAAGACTCATTACAGTCCTTTCCTATTTTGATGGACTTAGCTGAGAAAAACGATATTAAGCCAATTTATGGACTTGATACTAATGTTTATGATGATTATCTACCAATATTTTTAAATACTGATGAAAATACAAATTATAATAAAATTGTAGTTTTTGATATTGAAACAACTGGACTTGGTAATAATTTTGACAAAATAACTGAAATAGGAGCAGTTAAACTAGAAAATGGTATTATTGTTGATAAATTTTCTGCTCTAATAAATCCTGAAGTTCCTATACCTGAAAAAATAATGGAACTTACAGGTATAACAAATGAAATGGTTAAAGATAAACCAACTTATAAAGAAATTATACCTAAGTTTATTGAATTTTGTAGAGGATATATACTTGCAGCACATAACGCAGAGTTTGATATAAGTTTTATAAGAACATATTGTAATAAGTTAAATATTGAGTTTAATTTTCCTATTTTAGACACACTTTATTTATCTCGATTTATTTTATCAGATTTATCAAATCATAAACTTCATACTGTAAACAAAAAGCTTGGTCTTAAAAATTTTAATCATCATAGAGCAGTTGATGATGCTGGTGCAACAGCTGAGATACTAAAAAAACTCATATTAATACTTGAAGATAAATCTTTAAAATTTGATTCTAGTTTGAACACTGGTAAAACAGAATGGAATAAATTATTTACTAGCTCAAATAATATGTTAATTTTAGCTAAGAATCAAATTGGATTAAAAAATCTATATAAATTATTTAGCTATTATCACTTAAAAACTATATATAATGGTCCAAGGTTAAAGAGAGAAACTTTAGATAAATTTAGGGAAGGCCTTTTAGTAGGTTCTGGAAATATAGAAGGAGAGTTATATAAAGCTATTATGCAAGGACTTCCAGATGAAGACCTTATAAAAATTGCTGATTATTATGATTTTTTAGAAATTCAGCCTAGAAGTAACTACATTTATTTAGTAAAAAAATCAGACTCTAGATTTGCTTTATCTACAGAAGAAGATATAGATTTTATTAATAAAAAAATTATTGAATTGGGGGATAAGACTAATAAAATTGTTGTAGTTACAGGAGATGTTTTCTATCTTAATCAAAGAGACTCCATATATAGAGACATAGTAAGACAAATTCAGTTCAAGAGAAAATTTAATTTATCGGATCAGCTATATTTTAAGTCAACAGATGAGATATTAAAAGAGTTTGATTATTTAGATAAAGAAGTAAGAGAGAGAGTTGTTATTGATAATACAAATTATATTAGTGATCAAATAGATTTTTTACGCCCTATACCTAAAGGAAAGTTTCCACCTCATATTGAAGGTTCAGATGTAGATTTAAGAAGTAGCACATACAAAAAAGCTAAGGAGATATATGGTGAAAAATTACCTGAAATAGTAGAAAATAGACTAGAAAAGGAATTAAATTCAATAATATCAAATGGTTATGCAGTTCTTTATATGATTGCTAGAAAGCTTGTTTTAAAATCAAATGAAGATGGTTATCTAGTTGGATCTAGAGGATCTGTTGGCTCTTCTTTTGTTGCTACCATGGCTGGAATAACTGAAGTTAATCCACTTATACCTCATTATATATGTCCAAATTGTAAATATTCAGAATTTATAACAGATAATTCATATGATGTTGGAATAGACTTACCAGATAAAAAATGTCCTAATTGTAATACAGAATTAAAAAAAGACGGAAACACAATTCCATTTGAAGTTTTTTTAGGATTTAAAGGTAACAAGGAACCTGATATTGATTTAAACTTTGCTGGAGAATATCAACCTACTTGTCATAAATATACTGAAGAAATTTTTGGAGAAAAAAATGTTTTTAGAGCTGGTACAATCGGAGCTTTTGCTCAAAATACAGCTTATGGTTACGTAAAAAAATATATGGAAGAGAATGATTTAGTATTTAGCCCAGCTAGAGTGGAGGAAATTACTGAGGGGATTTTTGGCTCTAAAAGAACAACTGGACAACATCCTGGTGGAATTATAGTAATTCCAGATGAATATGAAATTGAAGATTTTACACCAGTCAATTATCCTGCTGATGATCCAAATTCTGGAGTTATTACTACTCATTTCACATATAATTCACTACATGAAACAATTTTGAAACTTGATCTTCTAGGTCACGATGTTCCAAGTATTATAAAAATGTTATCAGACTTTACAAAAACAGATCCAAATGAAATACCACTTACTGATAAAGAAACTATGAGTATATTTTCAAATACAGATGCCCTTAAACTATATGAGGAAATTCCAGATCTTGATGTAGGTACATTAGGAATTCCTGAATTTGGAACTAAATTTGTAAGAGGAATGTTAAGTGAAACAAAACCATCTACTTTTTCTGAGCTGATAAGAATTTCTGGTTTATCACATGGTACAGATGTTTGGCTCAACAATGCTCAGTTACTTATCAAAGAAAAAAAGAGCAGTATTAAGTGAAGTAATTTGTACTAGAGATGATATTATGACTTTTTTATGTTCAAAAGGTCTTGAGAATAACTTAGCATTTACCATCATGGAGAGTGTTAGAAAGGGAAGAGGCTTAAAACCTGAAATGATAGAAGAAATGTCTAAAATAGATCTTCCTGATTGGTATATTGATTCATGTTTAAAGATTAAATATATGTTTCCAAAAGCTCATGCAGTAGCCTATGTAATGATGTCTTTTTCGTATTGCTTATCATAAAGTTCATAATCCCGAGGCATTTTATGCAACTTATTTTACAGTTAACTTAAATTATTTTCCAGGAAGTATTATATTTAATGGTATAGAATGTGTAAAAAGTGAAATTAAAAGAATTAGAGATTTAGGTAGAGAAGCCAAAGAAAAAGATAAGAACACATTAAATGTTTTAGAAGTTTATGAAGAAATGCACTCCAGAGGACTTAGATTCTCAAAAGTGAATTTTGAAAAATCACTAGCTAATAAATTTACATTAGATGAAAACAAAAATATTATCCCTCCATTTTCAGCTTTAGAATTTGTAACTGAAACAATGGCAGAAGATATTTATAATGCGTGTAAAAATAATAAATTTATATCGGTTGAAGATTTCACAAAGTTAACAAAAGTAAATAAAAATGCTCTAGAATCTATAAGACAATATGGCTTACTAGATTCAATGCAAGAAAAAAATCAACTTGATTTATTTTCTATGTTTTAATTTGAATTTAGATTCAAAGTATGTTATAATTTAAATAAAGAAGGAGTGGGACTAATCCCACTCCAATTTATTTATTAATATGGAGGTAAAGGTGAAAAAAGGAAATATATCAAAACTATTATCAAAAGATTTTGAAAAAATTGTAACTGGTTTAGGTTATGAATATGTTGACACAGAGTTTGTTAAAGATTATGGCTCAAATGTTTTAAGAGTTTTAGTTTATAAAAAAGGAGGTATTATAGCAGAGGATTGCAAAAAAATTTCTTTAGAAATTAGTAAATTTTTAGATAAAAAAGATCCTATTAAATACCCATATATGTTAGAAGTTTCTTCACCAGGCTTAAGTAGACCTCTATATAATGATAAGGACTTAAATAGAAATATAGGTAATGAAATTGAAGTTAAAACTTATAAGACTATAAATGGAGTCAAGAATTTTATTGGGATTCTTGAATCGTTTGATAATGATTTTTTAATGATGAATTCAAATGGAGAAAAGATAAAAATAAAAAGGGAAGATATTTCAAAATCACTTCCTTATGTAAGGATGGGTAAATTAGATGAATAAAGAATTTATTCTAGCTATTGATCAGATAGTAAAAAGTAAAGGTATTTCAAAGGAAAGTATATTAGATGCCTTAGAGAAAGCTCTTATTAAAAGCTATGAAAAGAACTTTCAAAATAATGACAATGTAAAAGTTGATATTAATAGTGAAACAGGGGAGATTAAGGTATTCTCTTTAAAAACTGTGTCAGATGAAGCTTTGGATACTGTAGAAAATATAAGTTTAGAAGAAGCTAAAAAAATTGATCCAAATTTTCAAATAGGTGATATAGTTCAAGTTGAAATAACACCTAAAAACTTTGGTAGAATTGCAGCTCAAACTGCAAGAAATATTATTTTACAGAAAATTAAAGATCTTGAGAAGGACAAAATATATGATGAATTTGCTGATAGAGAAAAGGAATTAATTACTGGAGTTATTCAAAGAATTGATAATGGATTTTTATTTATTGATTTAGGGAAAATAGAAGGTATGTGTCCACCCCAGCAACAAATTCCTGGAGAAGAATATAAAATTGGTGATAGAAAGAAATTTTTTATAGAAGAGGTAAAGAATACTAGTAAGGGCACACAGGTAATACTTTCAAGGTCTTCAAGTGGCTTAGTTGTAAGACTATTTGAGCTAGAAGTTCCTGAAATTAATGAAGGTGTTGTTGAAATTTATTCTATATCTAGAGAAGCTGGATCTAGAACAAAGATTTCTGTATTTACTAATAATCCTGATGTTGATCCTGTTGGGGCATGCGTTGGTTACAAGGGAGCAAGAGTAAAAACAATTGTTGACGAATTAAATGAAGAAAAAATAGATATAATTGTTTGGAATAATGATCCTAGAATTTT
Source organism: Citroniella saccharovorans (assembly GCF_035481615.1). NCBI lineage: Bacteria > Bacillati > Bacillota > Tissierellia > Tissierellales > Peptoniphilaceae > Citroniella > Citroniella saccharovorans. The sequence continues at coordinate 811,655 of NZ_JAYKOT010000003.1, read as the reverse complement.
TATTGCAAATAGCCTGTCTCCTTCAGAGGTAAATTTTGTTTTAGTTAATAAAAAAGAAAATGTTGCATTAGCTGTAGTACCTGACAATCAGCTATCTTTAGCAATTGGGAAAGAGGGTCAGAATGTTAGGCTTGCTGCAAGATTAACAAGTTGGAAAATTGATATAAAAGGTCATGAAAAATATAATGAACTTTTAGAAAATAATGAGATTGATCCTATATTTTTATCTAGCTTAGATGATATTGATGGGAATGAAAAAACTTTAATCGAAGAAAATCAGAATATTTCTGTTAATTTAGATGATTCAGTAGATAATTCTAAATATAGTGATGATAATAATTCTGATGAACTTGTAGAAGAAACAGCTTTTGATTCAGAGTTTAAAGATAATAGAGAAATCTAAAAATTTATAGTTATGGTAGAAAAGAAATTAAAAAAAATTCCACAGAGAAAATGCATTTCATGTGGTTTAAAAAAGGATAAAAATAATTTATTAAGAATAGTAAGAAATGATTGTGGTATTTCACTTGATCTTTCAGGAAAGATGAATGGTAGAGGAGCTTATATTTGCAAGGATAGTAAATGTATAAATGATGCAATCAAAAAAAATAAGCTCTCTAATATTTTAAAGACTGATATACCAAATTCTTTATTAGAGGAGATAAAATTATATGTGTTAGATGGCTAAAAGGAGGTAACTCATGGAAAAAATTAGAGTATATGAACTTGCAAAAGAATTAAAGATGACTAGTAAAGAGCTAGTAGCAAAGCTTAAAGATCTCGATGTAGGTATAAAGTCACATATGTCTATACTTTCAGGCGAAACTCTTGAGACTGTAAAAAATCTATTTAATGAGGAGAGAGAAGTCAAGAATAGTATAAAAAAGGAAAAACATAGTACTAATTCGAAAGACAAAGTTATAAGAAAACAAATGACAGTAAAAAACGATATACTAGAAAATGATGAAATTGAAGTATTTTTAGATGATGAAGAAAATTTAAAGAAAGAAAAATTTTATAAAAAGAAAAAAATAGATTCTGAATTTAAGAAAAAACCTTCAAATTCTCATAAGAAAAAAAATAAAGATAAACAAAAACAAGATAATAATATAAATAATGACGAGAAAAAGAATGAAGTTAAGTCAATAGAAATTGAGAAATCAATATTGGTTAGAGATTTAGCTGATAAAATGAAAATAAATACTACAGAGTTAATTTCTAAACTTATAACTCTAGGAGTTATGGCTAATCAAAACCAAGAGCTTGATTTTGATACTGCTTTACTAATAGCAGATGAATTTGGATTTAATGTAAAGTTAAAAGAAACTAATGTAATAGATAATAACTTAGAATCGTTAGATTATGAAGATAAGGAAGAAGATTTAATTCCAAGACCACCTGTTGTTACAGTAATGGGACACGTAGATCATGGTAAAACCTCTACTCTAGATGCTATTAGAAACACAAGAGTAACTAAATCTGAAGCTGGTGGAATTACTCAACATATTGGTGCATCTACTATAAATATTAATGGTCAAAAAGTTGTATTTTTAGATACTCCTGGTCATGAAGCTTTTACTGCAATGAGGGCAAGAGGTGCTAATATTACCGATATTACAGTTTTAGTTGTTGCTGCTGATGATGGAATAATGCCTCAAACAGTTGAAGCAATTAATCATTCTAAAAACGCTGGGGTAGAAATAATAGTTGCTATTAATAAAATGGATAAAGAAGGTGCTAATCCAGATCGCATCAAACAAGAATTAACAGAGTATGGGTTAGTTCCAGAAGATTGGGGCGGAGATACAATAACTGTCCCTATTTCAGCTAAGAAAAATGAAGGAATAGATGAATTACTTGAAATGATATTAATGGTAGCTGAAATGCAAGAATACAAGGCAAATCCTAACAGAAAAGCTGTTGGTACTATTATTGAAGCTAAGTTGGATAAGGGAAAGGGACCTGTTGCAACAGTGTTAGTACAAAAAGGAACTTTAAAATTTGGAGATGCAGTTGTTTCTGGATGCGTTAGTGGAAAGATTAGAGCTATGTTTGATGATAAGGGTAAAAGTGTAAAAAAAGCAAAGCCATCAATTCCAGTTCAAATTTTAGGACTGTCAGATGTTCCAGAATCTGGCGATAAGATATATGTAGTAGATGATGAAAAAATAGCTAGAAACATTGCTCAAAAAGAACAAGATAAAGCTAAAGAAGAGAAAGTAAAAAAACAAGAAAATCTTTCCTTAGATGCTCTATTTGATTCTATTAAAGATGGATCTGTAAAAGATTTAAATTTAGTGATTAAGACCGATGTTAAAGGTACAATAGATGCTGTTGCAAACTCCCTTCTAAAACTTTCTAATGAAGAAGTAAAGGTTAACATCATCCATTCTGGTGTTGGTGGAATTTCTGAATCTGATGTACTACTTGCATCCACTTCAAATGCCATTATAATTGGATTTAATGTTAGACCTGGAGTAGTTGCTGAAAAAGCAGCAAAAGATCAAGGAGTGGAGATTAAAACTTATAGAGTTATTTATGATGCAATTGATGATATTAAAAACGCTATAAATGGTATGCTAAAACCAGTTTATACTGAAGAAGTTATTGGAAGAATTGATGTAAGAGCTGTATTCAAGGTTCCTGGTGTTGGGAATGTTGCTGGTGTCTACGTTACAAGCGGGAAAGTTACAAGAAGCAGTAAAGTAAGACTCCTTAGAAATGATATTGTAATCACAGAAGGCGATATATCTTCTTTAAAAAGATTTAAGGATGATGTAAAAGAACTTAATCAAGGATATGAAGGTGGACTCGGTATAGAAAACTATAATGATATCAAAGAAGGTGACATTATAGAAGCATACGTTATGAAGGAAGTTAAAAGAGATGAATAATAGAAGAATACAGAGAATTTCTCAAGAAATTAAAAAAATTATTTCCAATCTACTAATTGATGGAATTAAAGATCCTAGAATTTCTAAAATGACAAGTATTACTTCTGTAAAGGTTTCAAATGATTTATCATATGCAGATATATATATTTCTGTTCTAGGGAGAGAATCAGAAAAAGAAGAATCTCTCGATGGATTAAAGAAAGCTAAAGGCTATATAAAAAAAGAAATTGGAAGCAAAATAGACTTAAGACATGTACCTGAGCTTAGATTTCACTTAGATGACACCTTAGATCATGGAATGAAAATTGATGAAATCCTAAGACAAATCAAGGAGGAAAATCTTGACTAATCTTAATGATTTTTCAAATAAACTTAAGGAAGAAATTTTAAAAGCAAAAAGCATAGCTATAATATCCCATTATCTACCAGATGGTGATGCCATAGGTTCAACTCTTACAATGTATGGTGCTGTTAGAAAATTAAATAATGCTGTAACAGCTTTAAGAAGTGATACAATACCTACATTTTTAAAGTTCTTACCTTTGATTGATGATTTAATACTATATGATGAAAAAAGTAAATTTGATTTAGCTATTATATTAGACTGTGGAGATGAAGATAGGCTTGGATCGAAAAAATCAATTATAAAAAATTCCAAAACAAGCTTTCTTATTGATCACCATAACAATAATCCTTTATTTGCAAATTATAACTATGTTGATAACAAAGCATCTTCAACATGTGAATTGGTTTTTGATATTGTTAAACTGATGGGTGTTAGTTTTTGTAAAGATATGGCATTTAGCTGTTTAACAGGCATATTAACAGATACAAATAGATTTATGTATGAAAATTCATCATCTTCAACTTTATTAAAAGCTGCAGAATTAATTGATACAGGTTTAGATAAAGATTATTTGATTAGAAATCTTTATCAAAAAACAAGTAAACAGTCATTTTTAATCAATAAAATATTAGTAGAGAATACAGAATTTTTCTTTGATGGGAAGTTTGCATTTTCATATATTTCTAATGAAGATTTAAATAAAGTTGGCGCTACAAGGGACGATTTAGATGATAAAATCAGCTTAATTAGAGATATTGAAGGCGTTGAGATTGCAATACTAGTTGAAGATAGATTTGATGAATTAAAAGTTGGATTAAGAAGCAAAGAGTATGTTAATGTTTCAGAATTAGCAAGACGATTTGGTGGGGGAGGACATAATAAAGCTTCTGGCTTTTATTATAAGTCCTCAATTATAGATCTAAAAAAAGATCTTATGAAAGAAATAGAAATAATCTTAAATGAAAATAAATAGTGGATTAATAATATTAGATAAACCAAAAGGTATTAGCTCTTCTAAAGCAATATCTATTTTAAGAAAAACATTAAATTTAAAAAAAATGGGTCATGGCGGAACACTTGATCCTGATGTTACAGGTGTTTTGCCTATTTTTTTAGCTAAGAGCACAAGACTAATAGAATATTTTGATAGTTTTCCAAAAATATATAAAGTAGAGGCTACTTTGGGTATTAAAACTGATACTCTTGATAATTCTGGTAAAATTATAAAAACTTCCGATAAAATTCCTACTATTTTGGAATTTGAAAATACAATAGATTCTTTTATTGGAGATATATATCAAACTCCTCCAATGCATTCAGCCATTCATTACAATGGAAGAAGATTATATGAATTAGCAAGAGAAGGACTAACAGTTGAAAGAAAACAAAGAAAACAAACTATATTTTGGATAAAAAACTTTTTTTATAAATATCCATTATTTTCATTTGAAGTATCTTGTTCAAGAGGAACTTATATTAGAACATTAATTGATGATATAGGTGAAAATCTTAAATGCTTTGCTTCTATGACAAAACTAATTAGATTAAATACTTGTAATATGCCACTTGAAAATTCATATAGTATTGAAGATATAGAAAAGTTAGTTGATAAAAAAGATTATAGTTTTATCACGGATCCCACACAATATTTAACTAATATTAACAAATTAGAATTAGACTTTAAATTTAAAGATGATATAATTTGCGGAAGAGAGATTCCTTTGAAAAATATTAATAATGGCTTATATAAATTATTTATAGATAATATTTTTTTTGGAATAGCTAAGGTAAACAATAATAATCTAAAAATAGAAAAAATGCTATATTCGGAGTAATTATGAAAATAATTGATCTTAACTTAAACAACTTGGATAATAAAGAAGAAAATATTATTGTATTGGGAAACTTTGATGGTTTTCATATGGGTCATCTTTCTTTAATAAAGAAAGCTCTAATGCTCGAAAAAGAAACTGGATACCTAACTTCATGTCTTTTATTTAAAGAACATTCTAATAAATTAATAAATAGTGATAATAATTTTAAGTTTTTAATGTCTAATCAAGATAAAATTCAAATGTTGGATGAACTTCATATTAAAATTGCTTTTTTAATATCTTTTGATGAAAATTTCATGAAATTATCAAAAGAAAATTTTGTAGGTAATTTTCTTCATAAAAAATTAGGAGTTAAATCCATTGTTGTTGGAGAAGACTATACTTTTGCCTATAAATCAAGTGGAACATCGAAAGATCTTCAAGAGATTGGAGATAAATGTAATATTAAAACATATATTGCCAAAGATGTATTATTTAATGGTACTAAAGTTTCTTCAAGCTTGATTCGAGAAAAAATAAAAACAGGAGATATTAAATCAGCAAACGAGCTTTTAACAAGGCCATATTTTATAAAAGGGAAAGTTGTTCATGGTAAAGCTAGGGGAAAAAAATTAGGATTTCCAACTGCTAATATTGAAATAAACGAGAATTATTTAATAGCTAAAGATGGAGTTTATACTACAATTATAGAATTTGGACAAAAAAAATATCTTTCTATGACTAGCATAGGCTTTAATCCAACTTTTAACGGAAACAGAATCACAATAGAAAGTCATATTTTAGATTTCAATGAAGATATTTATAACACAGAAGTTAAATTATATTTTCTACAAAGGTTAAGAAGCAATATAAAGTTTAATAAAATTCAAAGTTTAATTGATCAAATGAAGAAGGACTTAATAGAAACTAAAAAAATTGGTAAACTTTACAAGTTTTAAATTTTATGCTATACTTTAAGAGTTAAATTACGGTTGCAATGTTAATGGATATTGACTTAACATTAGCAATACGCTTATAGGAGGAAAAATAATGATTACTAAAGAACAAAAAGAACAAATTATTAAAGAATATCAGCTAAAAGAAGGAGATACTGGCTCTCCTGAAGTTCAAATTGCTATTTTGAGTTTCAGAATTGCACAGCTAACTGAACATTTAAAGTTTCATAAAGCTGACCACCATTCAAGAAGAGGTATGTTTAAACTAATTGGACAAAGAAAGGGTCTTCTTAAATATCTAGAGTCAAAAGATATCGAAAGATATAGAAGTTTAATAAAAAAATTAAATATAAGAGGAAACTAGAGCGGCGCGGTTATTGTCCGCTCTTGTTTTTAAATAGGAGGAAAATATGATAAAAGAATTTAAATATGATCTCCAAGGAAAAGAGCTAAAAATTACGATAGGAAAAGTTGCAGAACAGGCAAATGGAGCTTGTTTAGTTCAAATGGAAGATACAGTTTTATTAGTAACTGCAACAGCTTCAGATATGCCAAGAGAAGGAGTTGATTTTTTTCCTTTATCTTGCGATTTTGAAGAAAAACTATATTCAGTAGGTAAAATCCCAGGAGGATTTATTAAAAGAGAAGGTAGACCAAGTGAAAAAGCAGTGCTCATCTCTAGATTAATTGATAGACCCCTTAGGCCACTTTTTCCTGAAGACTATAGAAACGATGTGCAAGTAATTGCATCAGCACTTTCTTATGACAATGAAAACTCTATTGAAATGCTTGCAATGATAGGTTCTTCTATTAGTTTATCAATTTCTGATATTCCTTTCATGGGACCAACAGCTGCTGTCGTAGTAGCTTATGTTGATGGGAAATATATTATAAATCCAAATTCTGAACAGCAAAGTAAGTCTAAACTAAACTTAACAGTTGCGGGGACAAAAGAATCTATTATGATGATTGAATCTGGTTCAAATATTTTATCTGAAGATGAAATAATTGATGGAATTCTTTTTGCCCACGAAGAAATTAAGTCAATTTGTGATTTTATTAGTGAAATTCAAAATGAAGTTGGGTTAGAAAAAGTCGATTATGAAAAACCTAACTATAATCAAAATATAGTTAAAGAAATTGAAGATTTTTCTTACGATAAACTAAACACTATACTTAGAGATAGCAACAAGGTTACTAGAGAAGAAAATCAAAAATATTTTGAAGATACTACACTAGAACATTTTCTAGAAATTTATCCAGACGATGAAGAAACTATAAGATATGCAATTGAAAAAATAACAAAATATTTAGTTAGAAGAATGATTGCAGTAGAAAAGATAAGACCAGATGGTAGAAAACTAGATGAAATAAGAAAACTATCAGCTGAAGTAGGAGTATTACCTAGGACACATGGTTCTGGATTATTTACTAGAGGTCAAACTCAAGTGTTATCGTTAACTACACTAGGAGCACCTAGTGAGGTTCAAACATTAGATGGTTTAACAGAAGATGAAAAAAGGTATATGCACCAATATAATTTTCCACCATATTCTGTAGGTGATACAAAACCCCTAAGAAGTCCTGGTAGAAGAGAAATTGGTCATGGTGCACTTGCAGAAAGAGCACTACTTCCAGTAATTCCTGAAGAATCAGATTTTCCATATACAATTAGAGTTGTATCTGAAGTACTAAGCTCAAATGGATCAAGTTCTCAAGCATCTGTTTGTGGTTCAACTTTATCTTTACTAGATGCTGGAGTTCCTCTTAAAGATAGTGTTGCAGGAATTGCTATGGGACTAATTCAAGATGAAAATACAAAAGATTATACAATTTTAACTGATATTCAAGGATTAGAAGACCATTTAGGAGACATGGATTTTAAAGTTGCTGGAACAAAAGATGGTATTACCGCTATTCAAATGGATATTAAAATTGATGGTGTAAGTAAAGAAATACTAACTGAAGCACTTGACAGAGCTAAATCTGCCAGACTACAAATTTTAGATGTTATGAATAATTGTATAGATAAGCCAAGAGAAAATATTTCTAAATATGCTCCAAGAATATTCAGTTTTAATATTAACCCTGATAAAATTAGAGAAATTATAGGACCAGGTGGAAAGGTAATAAATAAAATTATTGATGAAACCGGAGTAAAAATAGATACCTATGATGACGGAAGAGTTGTTGTTACCTCAGATAATCAAGAAAATGGCGAAAAAGCTCTACAAATGATAGAGGATATAGTAAAAGAAGTAGAAGTAGGAGAAACTTATCTTGGAAAAGTTACTAAAATAATGAATTTTGGAGCCTTTGTTGAAGTGCTAAATGGGAAAGAAGGCTTAGTTCATATTTCTCAAATTTCTAATGAAAGAGTAAATAAAGTAGAGGATGTTTTAAAAGTTGGTGATGAAATTTTAGTTAAAGTTACTGAAATCGACAAACAAGGTAGAATCAACCTATCTAGAAAAGCACTTCTCAATGAAAAAAATTTTAATAATAAATAGCATGAACTTTTTGTTTATGCTTTTCTTTATATGGAGGATTTTATGAAAATAAACATAGTAAACAAATCTAATAATCCATTACCAAAATACGAAACATCTGGTGCAAGTGGATTAGATTTAAAAGCATTTATTTCAAGCGATATTATTATGAAGCCATTAGAAAGAAAAATTATACCTACAGGTTTATATATTTCAATGCCTAATGGTATTGAAGCTCAGATACGCTCAAGAAGTGGTTTATCTTATAAAAAAGGATTGACAATGGCTAATGGGATAGGAACTATAGATAGTGATTATAGAGGCGAACTTAAAGTCTTATTAGTAAACCTATCAACAGAGGATCAGATAATTAAAAATGGAGATAGAATTGCTCAGTTAGTTTTTTGCAAAATAGAAAGTGCCCAACTTAAAGAGGTAGAATTTTTAGATGATACAAAAAGAAGTGAAGGTGGATTTGGCCATACTGGGATTTAATAAAGAGGATATTTTATGAGAAGAAAAGTTAAAAGAAAAAAAAGGAAAATAATTTAGATTATTTCTTCAATTTAAATAGCGTACTTATTGGTATTTGCATAATTCTATCTATTCTTTATCTAAGTGTAATTACTGGAAAATTGGGTTTAGTAGGTGATTTATTAAGTTCTTTCAGTTTTAAAATAGTTGGAATTGGATCTTATTTTATTCCGCTTACTTTAATTATTCATATTATTTTTTATATGACAGGTTTTAGTAAGAAAATAAAACTAAGTAATTTTGTTTATTTCTACGTATTAGAAATTTTATTTTTAATGATTGTTGACATAAATACAAATACAATTGTTGACTTTTCATTAAGAATTGACAAAGCTATTAAATTAGCTAATATAAGATCAGGTTCAGGAATTATATTCTCAGCTTTATCTTGGATTATAGTTAAAAGCATTGGAAGACTCGGCTTATATATAGTTAGTGTTATTGTATTATTTTTTGCAAGTTTGTCATTTATTAATCTTAATACAAAAGATTTTTTTAGAATTTTTGTAAGTGGCATAAAAAAATTATTCTCTAGTTTAAAAGATCGATTGATTAGTAAAGATAAAAAAAATGATTTTAATGATAATACTTTAGTGGAAATAGCTAAAGATGAAAAGATAATTGATGATGATTATTTTGAACCTATTTTTACTGAATCTAATAAAGATATAGAAATTCATGATCATAACAAGAATAAAAACCTCATAGACAAAATTGATGATCAATTTGTAATTTCTGATACAATAGATAAAAATAAAGATAATTTTATAAAATATAAGTTTCCACCAATAGAGTTACTAAAAGATCCTGAAATAAAGAAAGATAATTCTTATGTTTCTGAAATTAAAAAAAATGCAAAATCAATAGAAGATACACTTAAAAGTTTTAAAATAAATGCAAAAGTTACTGCTGTAAATAGAGGACCTAGCGTTACTTGTTATGAACTTGAACCGCAAGGTGGAGTAAAGGTTTCCAGCATAGTTAATTTACAAGATAATTTAGCTTTAAGTTTAGCTAGTTCGGGAATCAGGATAGAAGCTCCAATCCCTGAAAAATCAGTTGTTGGAATAGAGGTTCCTAATAAGATAAAAGATTTTGTTGCTATAAAAGAAATTTTATCATCAAAAGCCTTTTTAGAAAGTAACTCAAAATTACCTTTTGCATTAGGAAAAGATATTGCTGGTAATGCTGTAGTATCTTCAATAGATAAAATGCCTCATCTATTGATTGCTGGAGCAACTGGGTCAGGAAAATCTGTATGTATTAATACTCTTATAACATCAATATTATTTAAATCTCATCCTGATGAAGTTAAGCTTATTTTAATTGACCCAAAAGTTGTTGAGCTTAACATTTATAATGCTATTCCACATTTGGTAATACCTGTTGTTACAAATCCCAAAAAAGCTTCAGCTGCACTAGCATGGGCGGTAAGCGAAATGGAACGTAGATATAAAATTTTTTCTGAACATGGTGTTAGGGATATAACTTCATACAAGGATAAGTATAGTGAAGGGGAAGAAGAAAAATTACCATATATAGTTATAATAATTGATGAATTAGCTGATCTAATGATGGTAGCTGCACAAGAAGTAGAAGATTATATTGCTAGACTTGCACAAATGGCAAGAGCTTGTGGAATTCATTTAGTAGTTGCAACACAAAGGCCATCAGTAGATGTTATTACTGGTACTATTAAGTCAAATATTCCATCTCGAATTTCTTTTCAAGTTTCATCACAAATTGATTCTAGAACTATTTTAGATATGTCAGGAGCTGAAAAATTACTTGGAAAGGGAGATATGTTGTTTTATCCAGCATCTTTCATGAAACCTGTTAGAATACAAGGAGCTTATATTAGTGAAAAAGAAGTAGAAAACTTGGTTTCTTTTATTAAAGATAATTCACAAAGCTCATATAATAAAGAAGTAATTCAAAAAATTGAGTGTCAAGAAACTGAAAATAAAAAATTAGAAGAACATGATGAACTTTTAGAAGAAGCTATTGATTTAGTTATTGGAGAAGGTCAAGCATCAGTTTCATATATACAGAGAAAGCTAAAAGTAGGTTATGCTCGTGCTGGCAGAATCGTAGATGAAATGGAAGAAATGAATGTAGTAGGGCCATATGAAGGCAGTAAACCAAGAAAAGTTCTTACAACAATTAACCCATTTAGAGAGGAAGATGTTAAAAATGAACACAGCTAATAAAATAACAATATTTAGAATTTTACTTGTACCAATTTTTATTATTTGCTTTGAAAAATTATTTCCTAGCTCAATTATTCCTCTTATAATATTTATTATTGGAGCTTTCAGTGATTTTTTAGATGGCTTTATTGCCAGAAAATATAATCAGGTTACAACATTTGGTAAGTTTTTGGATCCAATTGCTGACAAAATACTTGCAATTAGCGCTTTTATATTATTTTTAGAGCAAGGAATAGTACCAGCTTGGACTATCATTGTTATCATTTTTAGGGAATTATTAGTTTCTGCACTAAGAATGATTGCATCATCAAATAATATAAATATAGCTGCTTCATATTTTGGAAAATTTAAGACTGTAACACAGTTTATAGCAATAATATTAATTATGTTAAACAAGACACCAGAAACAGTTAATATTGGTGTATATTATCTTTCAGTAGCTTTAACGGGTATATCTGGTTTAGATTATATATATAAAAATAAAGAAGTTTTAGATTTAAAAAATATATAATTGACATAATAAATTAAGTATAATAAAATATAAACAGAACATAAGTTTTATATCATATTTTAGGAGGAGTTATGAATAATATTGATGACAAGGAAAAGCAAAAAGCACTTGCTTTAGCTTTTGCTAAAATCGAAAAAGATTTTGGGAAAGGTGCTGTTATGAGACTTGGAGATGCACCTAAATTAAACATAGATGCTATCTCAACAGGTGCAATAAATCTTGATATTGCTTTGGGAATTGGTGGAATACCTAAAGGTAGAATCATAGAGATTTTTGGACCTGAATCTTCAGGTAAAACAACTATTGCGCTACACATAATAGCAGAAGCACAAAAGAAAAATGGAACTTGTGCTTTTATAGATGCTGAACATGCTTTAGATGCTATTTATGCAAAAGCACTTGGTGTAGATATCGATAATTTAATTCTTGCTCAACCTGATACTGGAGAACAAGCTCTTGAAATAACAGAATCTCTTGTTAGAAGTAATGCCGTAGACTTAATAGTAGTTGATTCTGTAGCTGCATTAGTTCCAAGAGCCGAAATTGAAGGTGGTATGGGAGATTCTCATGTTGGTTTACTTGCTAGGTTAATGTCTCAAGCTCTTAGAAAACTTGCTGGAATTATCAATAAAACAAATGCAACAGTAATATTTATTAACCAATTAAGAGAAAAAATTGGTATAATGTTTGGTAATCCTGAAACTACAACAGGTGGGAGAGCTTTAAAATTTTATTCCTCAGTAAGACTTGATATAAGAAAAATCGATACAATTAAGCAAGGAGAAAACTTTATTGGAAATAGAACAAGAGTTAAAATTGTAAAAAATAAAGTTGCCCCACCATTTAAGCAAGTTGAATTTGATATTATGTATGGGGAAGGCATTTCTAAATCTGGAGTATTATTAGATACTGCAGTTGATTTTGATATTATTAATAAAGCAGGTTCTTGGTATAGTTATAACGGTGAAAAACTAGGTCAAGGTAGAGAGAACGTAAAAAAATATATTGAAGATAATGAAGATTTTTTCAATGAGATAGATAAAAAAGTTAGACAAAAAGCAAATTTTTCTAATGAAAGTACTGATAATTCTAAAGAAATTGAAAAAGAAGATATAGAAAAATAATATAACTTATAGAAATTTACTAATGAGAGTTTAGTATTTAGGACAATCTAGTACCAATATTAAACTCTTTTATATTGCCTTATTATAAATTAATTTGAAAATAGTTAATTAATCTAAAATATTAAAATTGCTTCTTTAATAAAGATTATTTTAATTATCATATGTATAATTTATATAATATATGTTAACTTTATGTTTTTATATGTTGATTTATTAAATGATTGATTTTAATTTTATGTTGACTTTATAATGTTTATAATATAAAATTATTCTATAGACATGTTTTCTTAGGTCTATATTGAATATTGAAAATTTAATAAAAGGAGGTGCATTGTTATCGGAGATTTAATTCTTTATATTGTAATCTTTATTGCCGCATTAGCTATAGGTGTTGTTCTAGGCATTTTATATAGAAAGAAAATTTCGGAAAGCAAAATTGGTTCTGCAGAATCTCTTGCATCTAATATATTAGAAGATGCTTACAAATCTGCTGAAAACACAAAAAAAGAAGCAATTCTAGAAGCTAAAGAAGAAATCCATAAATTAAGAACAGAACAAGAAAATGAAACAAAAGAAATAAGATCTGAACTTAAAAGACAGGAAAAAAGATTAATTCAGAGAGAAGAATCTTTAGATAAAAAATCTGATGCACTCGATCGTAAAGACAGCCAACTTGAAAAAGGATTAAAAAAGCTTTCAGATAGAGAAAAGGAATATGATATACTATTTGAAAAACAAGAAATTGAATTACAAAGGGTTGCTGGTTTAACAGCTGAAGAAGCCAAAGAAGAAATTATTGAAAAAGTAAAAGATTCTACAATTCATGAAACAGCTTTATTTATCAGAGAACAAGAAGCAAAAGCGAGAGAGGAATCAGAGAGAAACGCTAGAGAAATTTTAACAAGGGCAATACAAAGATATGCAGCAGAACATGTTCAAGAGTCTACTGTTACTGTAGTTTCTCTTCCAAATGAAGAAATGAAAGGAAGAATAATTGGTAGAGAAGGAAGAAATATTAGATCCTTTGAGACTTTGACTGGCATTGACATTATAATCGATGACACTCCGGAAGCGGTAGTATTATCTGGATTTGATCCAGTAAGGAGAGAAATTGCTAGAGTTGCTTTAGAAAAATTAATTCTTGATGGAAGAATTCATCCTACAAGAATTGAAGAAATGGTTTTTAAAGCACAATCAGAAGTTGAACAAGAAATAAAAAGAGCAGGAGAAGAAGCATGCGATGAAGTTGGTATTTTTGGTATTCATCCTGAAATAGTAAAAGTTCTAGGTAAATTAAAATATAGAACAAGCTACGGTCAAAATGTTTTAAAACACTCTATTGATGTTGCTATACTTGCTGGTATTATGGCTTCTGATATCGGGGCAGATGTAAAAGTAGCTAAAAGAGGTGGTTTGCTTCATGACCTTGGAAAGGCTATTGATCATGAAATTGAAGGACCGCATGTTGAACTTGGATATAATTTAGCTAAGAGATACAAAGAGTCGCCAGCTGTACTTAATTGTATTGAGGCTCATCATGGTGATGTAGAGCCTACAAGCATAGAAGCTATTTTAGTTCAAACTGCCGATACTATTTCAGCTGCGAGACCTGGAGCTAGAAGAGAATCTCTTGAAAATTATATCAAGAGACTTGAAAATCTTGAAGAAATTGCAAATTCATTTGAAGGAATTGAAAAATCATTTGCTATTCAAGCAGGTAGAGAACTAAGAATAATGGTTAAACCTGAAACAATTTCTGAAGATCAAATGCTTATTACAGCAAAAGAAATAGCTAAGAAGATTGAAGAACAACTTGAATATCCAGGTAGCATTAAAGTTAATGTAATAAGAGAAACTAGAGTCTCAGAATTAGCAAAATAAATACAAGACGGAAAATATCCGTCTTTTTTTATTTTATTTAATTAATTTTAAGACTTGTCTTTAAAGAATTTCAAAATGACAATTTTAGCCTTAATGAAATCTTTAACCTAAATAATCCAGACGTATTTTTTGATTCTGCTATCCTTTCTGCCCTTATAGGCTCCTGCTGCTTTGTCTACATCTCAAAAGAAAATGGAAAAGCAAGACTACAAATAATTGAAGGATCCAATGCAACAGGTAAGATCGATCCAATCACAGGACTACTTAAAGAGGGTTACGCAGTCCTTGACAGAGACAAAAATGGCAAAGAAATCCTAGAAGCCTACTTTTTACCAGATAGAACTTTAATTTATGCAGATGATAAAGTTGTAAATGCTATTGAAAATCCTGCAAATGTCCCTGCACTTGTGCCAATTATACACAGACCAGATGCAGTAAGACCATTTGGTCGAAGCAGAATTACAAGACCTTCAATTTATTTTCAACAACACGCAAAAAGAACACTTGAAAGGGCAGATATAACAGCAGAGTTTTATTCATTCCCACAAAAATACATTGTAGGACTATCACAAGATGCAGAGCCAATGGAAAAATGGAAAGCCACAATATCTAGCTTCCTACAATTCACAAAAGACTCAGATGGAGATAGTCCAAAACTAGGACAATTCACCCAGCCATCAATGAGTCCATTTACAGAACAGCTAAGAACTCTTGCTTCAGGCTTTGCAGGAGAAACAGGACTAACTCTAGATGACTTAGGTTTTGTAACAGACAATCCATCATCTGCTGAAGCAATAAAAGCAAGCCATGAAACTTTAAGAATTGCTGCAAGAAAAGCCCAAAGATGTTTCGGAAGTGGATTCTTAAATGTTGGGTATGTGGCAAGGTGTATTGAAGATAATTACCCATACCTAAGAAATCAATTCTACCAAACAAAAGCCAAATGGTATCCAGTATTTGAACCAGACGTAGCAACTCTTTCAGGAATAGGAGATGCCGCAATAAAAATTAATCAAGCAATCCCAGAATACTTTGATAAAGATAATCTTTCAGAATTGACAGGGATAAACCATGAATAAAGACATAGTTCCAGAATTATTAGAAGAGATAAAAAATGCTTTTGTTAGTAAGAGTAAAGAATCAAAAATATTAAAAGAAAAGCTAATAAAACTTAAAAATAAAAAGGCAGATCATATTGATTCAAATGAATTTGCTCAAGAAGTTGGAGAGATTTTATCAAGTGCACTTAGAGAAAATATCACTGAAGAAATACTTCCTGATGGAAAAATATATTATAACATAATTGATAGAGTTTTAAATCCTAACTTAAAAAATAACTATGACATAATTAATGACTATGCTAAAAATATTCAGGAGGATTTGAATAAAAAAGCAGATATAGAATTAAAAGCTATCGACGCTGAATTCAATCAAAATAGGGTAGATGGTATTGTAGAAAGTGTTTTAAAAAAAGATGATTATTCAGTTATGATTAATGACCTATGTTCATCTGTTGAAAACTTTTCTAGAGCCATAGTAGATGATTTTATTGAAAAAAATGCAGATTTTCATAGCAAGGCCGGCTTAAAACCTATTATTGAAAGAAAAATGCATGGGGGTGCTTGTTCATTCTGCAAACCTCTAGCTGGAACTTATGATTATGAAGAGGCTAAGATATTAGCGAAAACAGACCTAAAAAGAAATCCATTTGCAAGGCATAGACATTGTAGGTGCACGGTAACATACGATCCTAGGAATGGTAAAAGGAAAGAGATAGTTCATTCAGCTGAAAAGCATAAGGCATTAGATGAAAAACGTGATAGGATTGATTTAGCAAATAGGATTGTTGACAATAAACTAAGTAATATCGCAAAAGCTAAGGCTTTAGAGCTGGGATATAATCCTTTACCAGATGATAAAGTAGTAAATATTCTTAGAGAAGACGCTGAAAAATGGATTAAGACATTAAGTGAAGACGAGATAAAAGCTATTAGTAAATATACTCACAATGGCAAGGATAGTGATGGGCTTAAATTATTTGAGAAGATTAATGGGATGTTAGAAGGTAGGTATATACCAAAAGATATTAAAGAAAAAGAGATGATAATTAGAAATGCTGCAAATATTGAAAATGCTCTGTTGAAGAATCAGCTAAAACACGATATAATTGTTTATAGAACAGAAGATTTCCCTGAGAGTTTAAATGAAAAAGTTAAAAAGTTCTTGAGTACATCCGTTACTAAAAGAGGTGTCCTTGGGAATGAAGCAAATGTAGCGATAATAATACCTAAAGGATCACAAGGAAGTTATATTGAGATATTAAGTAAATACAAAAATCAGAGAGAATATTTAATAAATAAAAATATGGATTTTATTGAAATTTATGAATCAGGTAAGAATTATATTTATCTTTTAAAGGATGATAAAAATGAACGATAAAGAAAAAAAATACTTAGAAGAATCAAGGAATGATTTTATTGATAGAATGAAATCTCAAAGCCCAAAAAAATTAACTAAGGAAGAAAAACAAAGAGCATATGAATTTAATAAAGAATTAGAAGCATATAGAAAAAAACTAAATAACGAAAAATAAAGCACAGCTAAACTTACAAATGTAGGATTTTAGAGGTGTTTTTTTATTGGAGGTAAAAATGATAAAAGCTTTAATAGGATATGCAATATTTTTAATCAGCTTTATCTTAACTGTTAAGATTAGTGTTTTTATAGTAGCATTGATTTTTTCTTTGAAAGAAATTTTTGAGCAGTATAAAATAGAAAAAGACCTTAAAGACATGATTAAGAGAAATAAAATTTGATAAATGTAAAATAGAATTATTAAAAGGAGTTTGGAACATTGAAAAAATATGGAAATCAAACTCCCACCAAGTCGGTAATTTTAGATTATAATAAAACATTAGGAAATGAAGCAATTAAGCTTTACAAAAAGACTGGGAGAAGTCCATATCCCTGGCAAGAGAATATGATAAATAATCTTTTCGCCATAGGAGATGACAATTTATGGACTCACTCCAAATTTGGATACGCAATTCCCAGAAGAAATGGAAAAACAGAACTTGTCTACATGGCAGAGCTTTGGGGACTCTTTCATGGGCTAAATATACTCCATACAGCCCACAGAATATCAACATCGCATTCATCATTTCTAAAATTAAAAAAATATTTAGAAGATATGGGCTATGCCGACAAGATAAATTTCACATCAATTAAAGCAAAAGGTCAGGAAAGACTAGAGTTAAGCTTAGAAGGTGGAGTAATTCAATTTAGAACAAGAACCGCAACAGGCGGTCTTGGAGAAGGCTTTGATATGCTGATAATTGATGAAGCCCAGGAGTACACAGAAGACCAGGAATCAGCTCTAAAATATACAGTCACAGATTCAGATAATCCTATGACCATCATGTGCGGAACTCCGCCAACTATGGTTTCAAGTGGGACAGTATTTACAAAATACCGTGAGTCAATCCTATCTGGAGGTAGAAAACACAATGGCTGGGCTGAATGGTCAGTAGATGAACTGTCGGATATGAGAAATAAAGATTTATGGTATCTTACAAATCCATCAATGGGCCATAAGCTAAGCGAAAGAGCTATTGAAGAAGAAATTGGGCCTGATGAAATAGATTTTAATATCCAAAGGCTTGGATTGTGGCTCAAGTATAATCAAAAATCTGCAATATCTGAATTTGAATGGGAAGCTCTAAAGGTTAAAAAACTTCCTACTTTGAAAATTAAAAGAATTAAAATCTATATTTAAATAAAAGTTATTGCAGTTGACAATAATCGGAGATAGGTATATAATATAGAAAATATGTCACAAAATACTAATTTTGTGACTAAGCGCAATTATTGACCAGGAGGGACTATAACTTTGAAATATCCAACTTTCTTAACTGATTTTATAGGATACTTAGAAACTATTAAAGGCGTTTCAAATTTAACTGTAAAAGAATATACTTATGATATTATTTTATTTCTTAAATTTCTAAAATTAAATAAATTAAATGAAGATCCTTATGATGATGAAATTTTTAATAATGCCGAAATATTTGACGTCCCTATAAGCGATTTAGACAGCGTTTCTATATCAACTCTATATAGTTTTATGTCTTATCTTGACAAACACCGTAAAACGTCAAATAGGACCCGTAATCGAAAAACATCTTCTCTTAGGACGTTTTATGAATATTTAACTGTAAAAACAGGTCTAATTTCAAATGACCCTACTAAAAAACTAGAATTTTCAAAAGCTAGGCCCAAAAATCCTATATATTTAACTTTAGATGAAGCCAAAAGTTTATTAAGCCATGTTAAGCATGGACAAAATGAATTTATCTCAAGCAGAGATTACGCAATAATAACTTTATTTTTAAATTGTGGATTAAGACTTTCTGAATTAACTAGTATAAATTTGAGTATGATTAAAGAAGATATTTTATCTGTCGTTGGAAAAGGCAATAAAGAGAGAACAATTTATTTAAATGAATCATCTATTGAAGCTATTAACTATTATAAATTATGTAGGAAAAAATATTTGGAAGATAGAAAAGTAGAAAATATTGAATCAATTGAAGCTTTATTTATAAGCGAAAGATTAACTAGAATGTCAAATCGTGCTATACAGCATAGGATAGAAAAATATATTAAGGAAATTGGATTAGATCCAAATCTTTATACTGTTCACAAACTAAGGCATACTGCAGCTACACTTTTATATAAATATGGAGAAGTTGATATAAGAACATTACAAGTTATTTTGGGTCACGAATCAGTAGCTACAACACAAATATATACCCACTTAGATGATAGTCAGATCAAAAAAGCCGTAGATAAGAACCCATTAAATTATAAGTAAGTAAAAAAAGATGCCTTTAATAAGGCACTTTTATTTTTTGACCAGGATATATAATACTTGAATTTAAATTATTTATTTCCTTTATTTCATATATAAATTTTCTTGGATCTTTATTTGGATATTTTTCTGCAATACACCATAGGGTTTCGCCCTTATTTATACTTATAACTTCATAATTATTTTTAGACACAGCTCTTGTGCGAATTAGAGATATTAAAATAATTAATAAAAGTATTACTACTAAAAAAGCAGTGAATCTTTTTTTATTTGCTATTCTTAATTTCTTTTTCATAATATTCACTCCTAAGTTGAAAATACATATATTAAACATATGTTCTAAATCTATTATAAACGAATGTTCGTTCTATGTCAAGACTTTTATTTAAAAAACAAAACATTTGTTTGTAAAGTATTATTAGTTATGATATACTTAAATTAAGTATAAATTAAGGAGGTATAAAAAAATTGAGTTTAGAATTAACAGATAAAGAAAGTCTCATTTTTGATTTTATAAAAAAAAGTATTGACTTTACTGGTTATCCCCCATCTATACGTGAAATTTGTGCATCTTGCGATATTAAATCCACTTCAACATGTCATAGTTACCTAAATAAAATAGAAAAAAAAGGATATATAAAAAGAGATTCTTTAAAAAATAGAGCCATAGAGATTATAAAGGAAGATAATGATAGTCCATTTTTAAAAAAAACACCTTTTGTCCCAATTCTTGGAGATGTAACTGCTGGTATACCTATTTTAGCTCAAGAACAAATTGAAGATAGCTTTCCTATACCTATTGATATTGCACAAAGAGGCAATCATTTTATGCTAAAAGTACATGGAGAATCAATGATTGAAGCTGGTATATATGATGGAGACAAAATATTAGTAAGACAGCAAAATGTCTGTGAAAATGGAGATATAGTAGTAGCTCTAATTGAAGATAGTGCAACTATAAAAAGATTTTATAAAAGAAATGGATATATAGAATTAGTACCTGAAAATAGTACAATGGAACCAATAATAGTAAAAGACTGTACTATTCTAGGAAGAGTAATTGGTCTTTATAGGGAATATTAAAAGAAGTCAAAGATTTATGCTTTGACTTCTTTTATAAAAAATGATCCATCATATTTATCAATGCAAATTTTACTTGGTTATATGATATTCCCCCTTGGTAAAAAACTATATATGGTTGTCGTAAAGGAGCATCTGCACTCAATTCGATAGATGAACCATCAATAAATCCAGATGAGGCCATTATAACTTGATCTTCATAGCCTGGCATATCCCACGGATAAGGCGTTACATGTGAATTTACTGTGCCTGCTTTTTGTATTTCTCTACAGAATTTTATTACATTATCTTCATTTTCTAATATTATAGCTTGTACAATATCATTTCTTTTTGAATCAGATTTAGGGAATACTTCAAATCCAAGATTTTCAAAAGTTTTTCCTACTATTAAAGCTGATTTTAGCGCATTAGCTACTACCATTGGAGCATAAAATAAACCTTGTAATGTTAATCTACTAGTGCCAAAAGTTAATCCTAAATCTTTTCCTAGTCCTGGTGCTGTTAACCTATTGGCACACATTTCTATGAGATCTTTTTTACCGCAAATATATCCCCCACCAATTGAAATTCCAGCACCTAAGTTTTTAATTAATGATCCTCCTACAATATCAACTCCAACATCAGAAGGTTCTAATTCTCTAGTGAATTCTCCATAGCAGTTATCACACATTATTATTACTTCTTTATTAAATGATCTAATAAACTTAACTAACTTTTCAATTTCTTCAATGCTATGGCATTTTCTATGAGCATATCCAATTGATCTTTGAATTGTAATTAATTTTGTATCATTTGAAATTGCTTTTTTTATATTTTCATAATCAAAAGTATTATTTTTTAAATCAACTTCATTATACTTAATACCTTTAGAAATCAATGAACCTTTTTCACTACCTGTTAGTCCAATAACTTTTTGAATTGTGTCATATAATTTACCTGACACACTCAACAGTTCATCTCCAGATTTTAAAATAGCAGACATAATAATATATAAAGCATGTGTTCCTGATGCAATTGAAGGTCTTACAAGAGCATCTTCAGTGTGAAATATATCAGAGTATATTTTTTCGACTTTTTCCCTACCATAATCTCCATATCCATATCCAGTAGTCCAGGCAAAATCAGCTTGAGATAGTTGATTTTCTTGCATACTTTTTATTACTTTATAATCATTTAACTCTGTTATTCTATCAATTTCTTTATATTGTTCACTCAGTGAATTTTCTATCTCTAAAATAAATTTTCTATTTTTATTTAAAAAAGGGTTGTTCATATTTACCTCGTATTATTTTTATTATTTTTTCTACGTTTGTATCAACTGAATTATCGTCTAAATTAATAATTTGCCTATTTTCATAGCGCTTAAACCAAGTTAATTGTCTTTTAGCATAGTGCCTTGTATTCTTTTGAATAAACTCTTCAAGTTCGCTATATGATAGCAAACCATCTAAATAGTAAAGAACTTCTTTATTTCCAATTGCCTTTATTCTTTCTATATCCTTTCTATATCCAGATTTAACAAGATTTAAAGTTTCTTCAATTAATCCTTGATTTAGCATAATTGAAACTCTTTCATTTATTCTTTTATAGATAATATCTCTACTT
The DNA here is from genome assembly GCF_035481615.1 of Citroniella saccharovorans. NCBI lineage: Bacteria > Bacillati > Bacillota > Tissierellia > Tissierellales > Peptoniphilaceae > Citroniella > Citroniella saccharovorans. The sequence goes on along the minus strand of NZ_JAYKOT010000003.1, from coordinate 789,341 downwards.
CTATCTAACTGAAATATAAGAAAATTTACATCATCTCTTAGTTTAAACTCATAATCATTTAATTCTGAAAATAATTTTCCAGTTTGATAATAAACTTCTAAAGCCCTGATGATTCTTTTGGTTTGGTTTTTATGAATTTTTTTTATAATATTTGGATCAATTTCTAATAAAAGATTATATAGATAGTCATTACCATACTTATTGCTCTTACTTATTAAACTATTTCTAAGATTTTCATTGGATTTAGTATCTGAAAAATCTAAATTATAAATTAATGAATTAAGATAAAGACCAGTTCCACCAACTACCAATGCTAGTTTATTATCATGGTTAAGTTTTGATATGATATTAAAGGCATCATCTCTGAAGTTCTTAACAGTATAATTATCTTGAAGCTCACATATATCTATTAGATGATGATTTACAATTTGTTTTTCTTTAGAGCTTATCTTAGCTGTACCAATATCTAGGCCTTTATATATTTGCATTGAGTCAGCCGAAATTATTTCTGTATCTAGATTTAAAGCTAATTTAAGTGAAAGTTCTGTTTTTCCAACCCCAGTTGGTCCTGTAATAATAATAAAATTATACACTATTTAATCCTCGAAAATTCTTTATCGAAAAAATATTTATTAAACTCTAAAAAAGTAGGTCTTCCATGTGGACAAGTAAGTGGATTACTGCATTTTAATAGATCTTCAATAAGTTTATTTGCTTCATATTTACTTAAATTGTCTCCAGATTTAACGGCAGCTTTACAAGATTTTTTTATTATTTTTTTAATAATATCTGTATCTGAAATGTCTCTATAATTTGATATAGAATCTAAAATATCATAAAAAAGAATTTTTATATTAGCATCTGAAAAATCAATTGGTACTGATCTAATTATAATTTCATCATTACTAAAAATATCGACATCAAAATTTAAATCTTTAAATGCTTTTTTATTGTTGATGAATGTTTGAAATTCTTCAATATTAAGCTTTAAAATAATTGGACTTAATAGAACCTGAGTAGAAATTTCTCTTTTTTTATTTAAAAACTTTTCATACATAACTCTTTCGTGAGCAGCGTGTTGATCCATAAAATAGGAAGTCTCATTGGATTTATCTTCAAAAATTAAATAAGTATTAAATAAAGACCCCCTATATTCAAGTCTATTGATAAATTCCTTATATTTACTAGAATCGTCTTCTATGAAGGATAATTCATTCTTATTACTATCTATATTTGAATCATTAGATTCATAACTGTTAAAACTCAAATATTCTTCTTCATAATCTGATTTATCTTCATTGACTTCGGATATATTATTATTTTCATTGTTATGGTAGCTAGTATTAGACTTATTATTATTATATCTTTCAAGTAAATCTTTTAGCTTTTGTTCATTATTAATAAAATTATTATCTTGATTATAAAATTTAGGTTTATTATTATAATCTTTTCCATCAGGTGTATGAATAAATAAATCATCCGGTTTTAAACTGTTTTTAGTTGAAATATATAAATCTTCTAAGAGCTGTTCAAAATTAGAAAATGAAATATTTTTTTTGTTTGGATGAATATTTACATCTAGATTATTTGCCTCTGTACTAATAAATAATACAAAAGATGGGAACTTACCATTAGGTATAATAGATGAATAAGCTTTTTCAATACTTATGGAAATATCTTTTGAATCTATTATACGATTATTTACATATATATATTGATTTTTTCTATTAGCTCTAAAAAAAGTATTATCTGATATATATGCTTTCACATTGTAAAGTTCGTTCTGCATTTCAAAAGAAATTATATGGCCTTCTAAGTTTTTTGATATTAATTGTATCATTTTTTGTTCTATAGTTGAATCTTTAAAAGTTTTAAAAATTAGCTTGTCATCCAAATAATACTCTATACTAATATTATTTCCAATAGCTAATTCTTTTAATAATTCTGAAACTTTAGAAGCTTCTACATTTTCTGAAGATAAAAATTTTTTTCTAACTGGTGTATTATAAAAAAGGTTAGTTACTTGAATTACTGTACCTTTATTCATAGCTATTTCACTTTTTTTTATATCTAATTCATTAAATTGAACTTTAGTTCCTAAATCTCTATCTATGGTTTTGGTAGAAACAGTGACTTTACTACAAGCTTTTATTGAAGCAAGAGCTTCTCCCCTAAAACCAAAATAATATGAAGAATAAAGATCATCAAAAGATAAAATTTTAGATGTTGCATGTCTTTCAAAAGCTAATATGATAGAATTATCATCAATCCCACTTCCGTTATCAGATACAATAATTTCTTCAATGCCTCCAGATTTTAAAGAAACTTTAATATTTGTTGCCGAAGCATCGATAGAATTTTCCACTAATTCCTTAACTATGGATCTAGGATTCTCTATTACTTCTCCAGCTGCTATTTTTTCAATTGTACTAGTATTTAGTATATTTATAGTCATTTCTAATCCTCTATACTTTTAGCTTCAATAATTAATTTATCCAATAGATTAAAACTCTCTCTAGGAGATAATGAATCTATATCTAAATTTTTTAATTTAGTGACTAACTTCTTAGTCTCTATGGCCTGAAAATCTATTTGTTTCTCATTTTCATTTATTTCTTTAATATCTACTTTATATTTTTTTTCTATAGTGTGAAGAATTTGTCTAGATCTTTTTAAAATAGAATTATCGATTCCAGCAAGTTTTGCAACTTCAATACCAAAGCTTTTCTCAGCTACTCCTTTTTTTACTTTATAAAGAAAAGTTATGTCAAAGGAGTTTTCTTTAACATCAACAAAATAATTTTTTACGTTATTTAAGCTGTTTTCTAAATCAGTGATTTCATGATAATGGGTAGCAAATAGGCACTTAGCATTAACATTTTTTGATAGGTATTCAACTATTGCCCAAGCTATTGAAAGACCATCAAAAGTAGATGTACCTCTACCAATTTCATCTAAAAGAATTAAAGAATTAATGGTTGCATTTTCTAAAATGTATGCCATTTCTTTCATTTCTACCATAAATGTAGAATCGCCTTCAACTATATTGTCAGATGATCCGATTCTAGTAAAGATCTTATCTAAAATTGGCAAAAAAGCTTCTTTACAAGGCACAAATGATCCCATTTGAGCAAGTATACTAATTAGGGCTACTTGTCTTAAATAAGTTGATTTACCGCTCATATTTGGCCCTGTAATGATTTGAATTCTATTATCTTTATCTCCAATATTAGTATCATTAGCTATAAATGAATTGGATATATCATTATAAGATATGATTGGATGCTTTCCATCCTTAATAATTAAAATTCCTTTATTATTAAATTCAGGTTTAAAGTAATTTTCTCTTTTTGCTACGATAGTTAGAGACAAAATCGAGTCTAATCTAGAAATAAGATTAGAAGCTGATTGAATTCTATTAATATTGTTTAAAATAATATTACTTATATTGTTAAATATTTCGTTTTCTTTTTCAAGAGCTTCATCTTCAGACGAAAATATTTTATTTTCTATCTCTTTTAATTTATTTGTAAAAAATCTCTCTGAATTGGTAAGTGTTTGTATTCTATTGTAATAAGAAGGTACTTTATCAAGATATGATTTTGTAATATCTATAAAGTATCCAGTTTTTTTATTAAAAACAATTTTTAAATTTTTTATTCCAGTAGATTCCTTCTCATTCTTTTCAAACTCAACAAGTTCTTTTTTCCCTATCGTACTACTTTCTTTTATCTTATCTAATTCTTCACTATAACCAGCCTTAATAACTCCCCCATCCTTTACATTAAATGGAGGATCATCAACAATTGAAGATGATATTAATTCATATATGTCTGAAAGATCATCTAATTCATTTGAAAAAAATTTAAGATTTTCATCAGATAAAGATAAAATTGTTTTAATTTTACTTAAATCTTTAATAGATTCTTTAAGAGAGTATAAATCTTTAGGAGAATGTTTTGAGTAAGATATTTTAGCTAAAATTCTCTCAATATCACCTATCTCATTTAATAAATCAGAAACTTTATCTACAATAGCATAATTATTTAGAAAAGATTCTATACAAGAATTTCTTTTATGAATCTTTTTAATATCGATTAATGGTTTTTCTAACCAAGAATGAAGCATCCTTTTACCCATTGGAGTTTTAGTGTTATCAATAACTCTAAAAAGTGAAAAATTTTTTGAATTTCTTGATTCAAATATTTCTAAATTATTTCTAGTATTAATATCTATTTCTAAAAAACTATTTAATTTGTAATTTTTAGGATCTTTAAAATGAACTAATTTTGAATCATGAAATTTATAAATATAATTATATAAATTATTTAAAGAGCTAATTTTACTATATTCTTTTGTATTTTTTATTCTACCTGTATCAGTAAGAATTATATTTTCAAATAGCGCAATATTATTTAGCTTTAGTTTTTCTAAAGTAGTTTGATCAGCAATTATTTCAGAAGGAAATACTCTAGCTATTTCATTTAATATAATTGTTTTTGAAGAGCTAGTTCCTATTGTATATAAAATTTCCCCGGTTGAAATATCAGTATATGCAATTTCTAATTCATCATTGTTAAAAATAATAGACATTAAAAAATTATTATTTGAGGATCTATTAAATAAATTTGAACCAGGAGTTACTACATCAATTATACCTCTCTTTACAAGCCCTTTAACTTCTTTAGGGTTTTCGAGTTGTTCAGCAATAGCAACTTTATTTCCACTTTTAATTATCTTTTCTATATATTCTTCAGATACATGATGAGGTATACCACACATAGGTGCTTTATTTCCATTTCCACAGTCTCTTTTAGTTAAGACTATTCCTAATATTTTAGAAGCTTTTATAGCATCATCAAAAAACATTTCATAAAAGTCGCCAAGTCTAAATAATAAAATATGCTCAGGATATTCTTTTTTTAACTCCATATACTGTTTCATCATAGGGGTTAGGTTTAGATTTGATTTATCGTTCAATAATTTCACCTTCAAGAGCAAAAGAATTAAATTCTTTAATCATAACAGAACAAATTTTACCTAAATAATCTTTATTATACTTTACATGAACAATTTTATTTCTATCAGTTCTTCCACTCATCATATTTTTATCAGTTTTACTTATTTCATCAAATAAAACTTTTACTTCCCTATTTAAATATTTGCTATTATTTTCTAAGCAGATGTCATTTACTCTATCAAGTAAAATTTGAAATCTTTCAGATTTAACTTCTTCGCTAATTTGATTATCCATGATTGCAGCTTTTGTTCCTGTTCTTTTAGAATATTTAAAAATAAAAGCTTGATCATATTTTACTTTATTTATTACATCTAAAGTATCTAAGAAATCATCTTCACTTTCTCCTGGAAAGCCTATGATAATATCGGTGGTAATTGCAATATCCAGTATTTCTTTTTTTATTTTATTTATTTTTTCTAAATATTCATCTTTAGTATATTTTCTATTCATTTCTTTTAAAATTCTCTTAGAACCTGATTGTATAGGAAGATGGATACATTTACAAACTTTAGGATTAGACTTAATAGTAAAAATTAAATCATCCGAAATATCCTTAGGGTGAGAAGATATGAATCTTATTCTTTCGATTCCCTCAATTAATGAAATTTTATTTAATAAATCAGAAAATGTAGTGCAAGGGTGTAGGTCTTTTCCGTATGAGTTTACATTTTGACCTAAAAGTGTTATCTCTTTAAACCCATCATCGGCTAATTTCTTAACTTCTTTTAAAATACTCTCTTCAGATCTACTCGATTCTCTTCCTCTAGTATATGGAACTATACAATAAGAGCAAAAGTTGTTACATCCGTAAATAATATTTATATAAGCACTTGTTTGGTTTTTTCTAATAGCATCTTGTATTTCATCTATATCATCAGTTTCTTCAACATCAATTATTCTCTCTTTAGAGTAGTTATATTGGTCTAAGAGATAAGGTATAGAATTAATATTTTTTGTCCCAAAAACTATATCAACATGTTTATACTTGTCTCTAATTATATCCCTAGCTTCTTTGAGTTCCATCATACAACCACATATAGCTATAATTAAATCCTTATTTTTTTCCTTTAATTTTTTTAGAGAACCTAAATGGCCATAAACCTTATTATCGGCATTTTCTCTTACACTACACGTATTATATATAATTAAATCAGCTTCTTCTAATTTATCTGTTGATTGATAACCTAAAGATTCTAAGATATAAGACATTCTTTCAGAATCATGTTCATTCATTTGGCAACCATAAGTTTTAATAAGATATTTCTTTTCCATTTTCTATTTCCATTCTAATTAAAATAATAAGGCAAGTAAGAAATTACTTGCCTTAAGTAGTACCATATTATTATTCTTCTTCTGAACTTTCTTCAACTGCATTTTCTGCATCTACAGTTTCTACTTTATCTTCAACTTTTTCTAAAGGCTCTTCAGAATCTGAAAATTTAAAATCTAATAAAGCACCAATGCTTGTATCAAGATCTTCATTCTTAAATCCTTCAATTTCTTTAGTTCTTTTCTTTTCTCTATTTTCATTTCTTTTTCTTCTTGGTCTTTGTGGCTTATTTCCATCATCAGAAATTGGAGCATCTTCTCTTTTTGGTGGTTCAGTTAAAGCTTTTATAGATAAAGCAATTCTCTTTTCTTCTGGATTAATTTCTAAAATTTTAACATCAACTTCTTGACCAACGTTAAGTTCATCTGAAGCTTTTTCTATATGATTATGAGAGATTTGAGAAATGTGAATTAAACCTTCAACGCCTTCTTTTAATCTCACAAAAGCACCAAAATCAACTAAGTTAACAACTGTACCCTTAACAACATCGCCAACTTTATTGTCTTCCATAAATTGTTCAAAAGGTTTTTTAGTTAGTTGTTTAATTCCCAATGAAATTCTTTTCTTTTCATCATTTAATTTTAGTATTAAAACTTCTACTTCATCACCAACAGTTAGAACGTCAGAAGGTTTATTAATTCTATTCCAAGAAATATCAGATACATGTGCTAAACCATCAATATCTCCTAAAGAAATGAAAGCACCAAAATCAGTTAATCTAGCTACTTTACCTGTAAGAACTTGTCCCTCTTCTAATTTAGACCAAGCTTCTTCAAGTTTCTTTTGATTTTCAGCTTCTTCTATAACTTTTCTTGAAACCACTAATCTACGTTTTTTTTCATCAATACTGATAATTTTGCAATCTAAATCCATACCAATGTATTTAGAAAAATCTTTTACAAAATGAGTAGTTATTTGAGAACCAGGTAAAAATGCAACTACACCTTTTACAATTCCTAAAAGACCACCTTTAATATCTTTTGTAATCTTTACAGTAACGGTATTTTCATTTTTAAAATCTTCTACTAATGTTTCCCAATTCTTTAGACTTTCCACTCTTCTAGTAGATAAAACTACATTTCCTTCACCATCATCAAGTTTGATAACGTAAACTTCGATTTCTTGACCTTCTTTATAAAGATCTTTTGGTTTTACATTTTCATCTGTTGAAAGTTCATCAAGCTTTACGATACCATCGGCTTTATAACCTATATTTACAATAACTTCATCGTCTGTAACATAAATTATTTCACCCTTAACAATATCTCTTGGAGAAACTCTTGTTATACTGTCCTCCACTTGCTCCATAAACTCGTCTTTACTTAAATTTTCCATTAAACTTGCAACCTCCTCTATAATCCAACTAGGTGTTGAAGCACCAGCTGTTATCCCAATATTATTGTACTTTAAAATCTTAGATAAATCAAGTTCTTTTGCTGAATTTATAAAAAAAGTATTATTATTTACTTTTTTACAGATTTCAAAAAGCTTATTAGAATTAGCACTGGTCTTGCTACCTATAACAATCATTGCATTAGTTCTTTTAGCCAACTCATACGCACTATCTTGCCTTTTTCTAGTTGCAGCACAAATTGTATTTTCAATAATGACATTTTTATTGTTACTATTTATTATATCAGATATATCTATAAATTTCTCTAAAATATTTGTTGTTTGTGATATAACATATAAATTATTGTAACCAAAAATCTCATTTGCTTCCTTAGTAGTAGATACAACGATAGCCTTATAATCTATGAGTGAATTCATTGCTTTTACTTCTGGATGGCTTTTATTCCCTACAATGACTATTTTATAATTATTATTATACCACTTAATTATATTTTTATAAATAGCTTTAAGGCATGGGCAAGTTAAATCTATAATTTCATTTTGATTTGCAATTAATTTTTCTTTGATCTCTTTACATACTCCATGACTTCTAATGATTACTTTTTTATTTCTTGGAATATTGGTTTCATATTTTTTTAGGCCCAATTTTTCAAGATAATTTACTACATTTTCATTATGAACTAAGTCTCCGTTTATATAACAAACATCTTTCTGTAATGCCTTTGTAGACTCGTTAAATGCATTTTGAACTCCAAAGCAAAAACCAAGATTTTCAGCAATAGTTATTTTCATTAAACATTCTCACTTTCTACATCATAAATTACTCTGTAGGTTGCAAGTGCTATTTCTTTATTTTTATCTTCTAATTCCATATAGTCTTCAACTCTTACTATGTCTCTATAGAATATTTCGATTTTAGAGAAAAGTTTATAATCACTTTTTATAAAAACCGGTTGAATATTTGATTTAGCTCTTGAGGAAATAAGTCCTATACCACTTTTAATATTTTCCTCAGAAATACTTTTAATTCTAGTTCCTTCAGGAAAAATCCCCAATACTTTTTCTTCCTGTAAAATATTTATAGATTTTTTTAAAGCTTTAATGTCTAGTGCATCTCTATTAATTGGGATGGCACCAATAGAATATAAAAATTTTGAAATGATCCTATTTTTAAAAAGTTCTTTTTTAGCTAAAAATGAGATTTTTCTATTTGTAGAAATTGCAAGAATTATAGGGTCTAGTGCAGAGATATGGTTAGAACAAATAATTAACCTACCATCTGGTAATTTATTGTTTCCATGTATTTTTATCCTAAAGAATAATCTAAAGATAACATTTGAAATAAATTTTAAAACATTATACATTTTTAATTTCTCCAATAATTTTATTGACAGTTTCATCGATATTTAAATTTGTAGAGTCAATTATAATAGCGTCCTCTGGAACAATAAGTGGTGAAATTTCTCTGCTTTTATCAAAATTATCTCTATCAATAATTTTTCGTTTAATTTCATTAAATGAAAATCCAATAGTTTCATTAAACCTTCTTCTAGCTCTTTCATCAACATCTGCGGTGAGATAAAACTTATAATCTGCATCTTTTAAAACAACAGAACCTATATCTCTTCCATCAAGAATAATATCATTTGTTGATGCAATTTTTCTTTGTAAGCTTACTAGAAACTCTCTAACGCATTTATATGACGAGATTAAAGAAACATTGCTTGTAACTATATCAGATCTAATTTCATTTTCATATTTTTTATCATTTAATAAAACAAATCCATCTTTAAATCCTATATTAATATTATTAAGATTTTTACAAACTAAACTTTCATCATTTAAATTTATATTATTCTCTAAGAGATAAAAGGTAACCAATCTATACATAGATCCTGTATCTAGGTATGATATTTTAAGTTTTTTAGCAATTAATTTACTTATAGTACTCTTTCCAGCTCCTGAAGGTCCATCAATGCTAATTTTCATTTAGTCGCTCCTTTATACATAAACTAGCTAAATAAGCTGTAGAAAATGCAATTTGAAGATTATATCCACCAGTATTTGCATCAACATCAATAACTTCACCAATAAAAAAAAGATTATTGATTAGTTTGCTTTCCATAGTAGAGGGATCAATTTCATCAGTACATACTCCACCTTTAGTAATAATACCCTCTTTAATATCCCTTAAACCTCTAACATCTAATCTTAAATTCTTTAGAAAGTATACCAATCTTTTTCTCTCCTGTTTTGTTATTTGATGAATTTTTTTATTTGGATCAATTTTAGATAAACGAATTAAAGTTGGTATAATTCTTAAAGTAGTTATTGATTTAATACCATTTATTAAATCTTTATTTTTTTCTTCTTCAAATATTGATAATAATTTTTTATCCAATTCTTCTTCTGTAAAATAAGGTTTTAAATCTAATAAAAAATAGCCTTTATTTACATAATTACAAATCTTTAATACAATTGGTCCGGAGATTCCAAAATGTGTAAATAGCATTTCACCAAATTCAGATATAACCTTTTTATTATCTTTATAGTACGTTAAATTTACATTTTTTAATGAAATACCAATTAAATCTTTTATAAAATCATTTGTAATCTCAATAGGTACTAAAGCTGGTCTAGGGTCAACTATTTTATGTCCAAAAAATTTTGCGAATCTAAATCCATCTCCTGTAGATCCTGTAGTTGGATAGCTCATACCACCAGTTGCAATTATTATATAGTCTGCCTCAATATAATCATCTAAAAACTTAATCAAGAATTTATTATTTTCTTTTTTTATTGACTGAACATTCTTATTAAGTAAAATTTTTATATTTTTACAAATAATTTCTCTGTTTAGAAGATCAACAACATCGCTAGCTTTTTGAGACTTAGGAAATACTCTATTCCCCCTTTCAACTACCAAATCCAAGCCTTTACTTATAAAGAAGTTCTCAGTATCTATATTTGTAAAAGTATAAAAAGATGAGTATAGAAAATCTTTGTTAGTATTAATTTTGTCAAAAAAATTGGATATATCTTCATGATTAGTAAGATTACATCTTCCTTTTCCAGTTATAGCTAACTTTTTGCCAGTTTTATTGTTTTTTTCTACTATTATTACTTCTAAATCAATATTTTTTAACTGACTTGCAGCAAATAGACCGCTAGCTCCAGCTCCAATTATAACTAATCTTTTCATTTTTTCCTTTCTATAACTATTAACTTTGGTGGATTATTAATTTGGTTAATGAATGAGATTTCAAAAATATTAAACTTTTTTTGATCTAATGTTTTTAAATACTCTATAACAGAGTTATATTCTTCCTGACCTCCCTCATGCCCCAGATATAAGGTTATGAAAACAAAAGTTCCAATTTTTGATAAATTTTCTATACAATCCATTAGACTTAACACTGTTGTTTTATAAGTTGTTTTGATCTTTTTATCTCCACCAGGAAGGTATCCTAAATTGTAAATTATAATATCAATTTTTTTATTAATATATTCTGATGCTTTTTCATGAGACTTATTAAAAAACAAGTATCTACCATTTAAATTATTTTTATCTAAAAGAATAGTTGAGTTAGTAATAGCAGATTTCTGTATATCAAAACCATAAAGAAAAGCACTATCAAAGTGTTTTAATAGCTTTAGGCTGTCATATCCATTGCCCAAAGTCATATCGACAATGCTTTCTATCTCATTAGGATATTTAAAACTATCTATTATATAATCTAAAATAACTGTAACATTCTTTATATCAATCACGAAAAACCTCATTTAATATATAATCTCTATCAACTTTTTTATAATGACCAATTTTTAAATCTCCTAACTTCAGACCACCAATTGAAACTCTATTTAAATCTAAAACTTTAATCCCAACAGATTTAAACATTTTCCTAACTTGTCTATTTCTTCCTTCTTTAATTTTTATTGAATATAGAAAATTATCTGGGTCAAATTCTTTTATTCTTCCTTTTACTTTTGACTTATCATCTATTTTTATACCTGCTTCAAATTTTTTTGCAATATAATTATTTATTTTTTTATCTAATTTTACAATATATTCCTTTGTTATATTGCTATTAGGATGACTAATTTTAAAAGCTAAATCACCATCATTTGTTAATATCATAAGTCCTCTAGAATTAAGATCAAGCCTTCCGACAGGATAAATTCTAGCATCAGTTTTAACAATTTCACTAACAAATTGATTGTGAAATGGATCACTCAAAGATGATAAAAAACCAATAGGCTTGTTGATTATATAATATTCAAACCTTTCTATTTGCTTAATTTTTTTATCTTCTACCTTAACGCAGTCAGAATTACTAACCTCATAAAAAGGTTCTGTCACAACAATTTCGTTAATTTTAACTTTACCATCTTCTATTAATTTATCTGCTCCTCTTCTTGAAGTAATTCCAGAATTTCTAATATATTTATTTAATCTCATTTACATCATCTTTTTCTATAATTGGTAATTTATCTAGGCTTTCTAAATTAAAAACCCTTAAAAATTCTTTGGTAGTTTTATAAAGAATTGGCTTTCCAGGAGCATCGAGTCTACCAGACTCCTCTATTAGGTTGCGTCCAAGTAAAGTGTTTATAGATGATTGAGAGTTAACTCCCCTTACCTTGTCTATCTCAATCCTTGTAATAGGCTGTTTATAAGCTATAATTGATAAAGTTTCCATTGATGAATTATTGATTTTCTTTTCTTCCTCCTTGTATGTTAGTTTCTTTATATAATTAAAAAAATTTGGATTAGTTACAAGTTGATAAGAATTTTCTATCTTTTTTAATATTATACCTCTATTTTTTTCATTAAATTCTTTTTTTATTTCATCTAAAGCACTTTGAATGTCTTTTATGTCTGCTTTTGTAATATTTGAAAGCTCTATATCTTCAATAGGATCTGTCCAGTAAAATAAAATAGCTAATATAATTTCTTTTAAATTCATGCTTCACCTTTTACTATTTGTAGGAAAATATTTCCATTTTCATGTACTATAAATGCAGTATTAAGTTTAATAATTTCTAATATTGCAAAAAAGTCTGTAATAATTTTTAGCTTAGGATCATTTATGTTTAAAATCTCGTTAAATGATAACCTGTTATTCTTTATAAGTTTATTTATAATAGTATTTTTTGAATCTATAATACTATATTCGTCTTTTTTGATAATTTTTTTATCAATGAAAATATTGTCACTAACTTTTTTTCTTCGAATTATATCTTCAAAAATGTCTTTAAGTTTTTGTATATCTTCACTAATATTTACTGTAGTATAAGTTGTTTCAATTACTTGCCTATCTTTTGTTCTTGATAAAGAGGCCTCTTCAAAATATTCATAGAGTTTTTTTGAAAGTATTTTAAATTTTTGATATTCTTCTATCATTATTGTAAGATTAATTCTAGGATCTTCGTCTAAAGATTCTTTAGGTAAAAGCATAAGTCCTTTAATTTCTATTAATGTAGAAGCAAGAAGAATAAATTCAGATAAATTTTCTTTGTCTTTTTCAAACTTTTCAATTTCATTTATAAATTTGCTTGTTATTGAACTTATTGGTATATCATAAATATCAATTTTATCTTTTTCAATAAGATCAATTAATAAGTCCAAAGGTCCTTCATATTCTTTCAGTTTTATTTCATACAAATTTATCAACTCACTATATTTATAAAAAAAATTATTATTTTAGACGTTATAGGCTGTATAACTTTTGATATTGTACCAGTAAAAATCAGAATAAGAAGAATAGTGTATAAAAATTTTTCATTCCTAAGTATATAATCTTGTGTATTCTTAGGGAAAAAACTTAAAATGACTTTTGATCCATCAAGCGGCGGAAAAGGTAATAAATTAAAAACAGCTAATCCAGCGTTATACAAAATTAATTCTAAAAATAAATTATATAAAAAACTTCCATTAGAAAAATTTACTTTAACAAATATTAAACATGATATAAAACATAAAATTAAATTTGTAAATATACCAGCAATAGATACTACAAAAAATCCTAATTTTCTTGGTCTCAATCTATTAAAGTCTACTGGAACAGGTTTTGCCCAACCAAATTTAAAAATATACAGAGAAATTAATCCTGGTAAGGAAAGATGTTTTAAAGGGTTTATTGACAATCTTCCCATGTCTTTTGCTGTTGTATCTTTAAATATTAAAGCAGCATATCCATGTGCAACTTCATGAACAATAATAGTGAATAAAAGTGCTATTGCACTTGATAGTATATTTAATAAATCATTCATTTAGCATTAAGTTTTTTAGATATAAAGTTCCTGCTATTATTTTAGAGTCTATTAATTCTAAAGAATCTAGTTTTTGTATTAGATCTTTTATTGATATTTTTTCACATTCAATATACTCATCATCATCTTCCTTTAATGCTTTAGGTTTTAAATCTCTAGCTAAAAAAACACTAACCTTTTCATTAGTAAAGCCTGGAGAAGAATACATATCAAAAAGAAACTCAATTTTATCAGCAGTGTATTTAATTTCTTCTTGCAACTCTCTTAAAGCAGCTTCTTTAGGATCTTCACCACTTTCTAATAAACCAGCAGGAAATTCATATAACACTTTATCTACAGCTTTTCTATATTGTTTTATTACAAAAACATTTTCATCATCAATCATTGGTATTATAACAACGCTAGGTGAATGTTCAATAATTTCTCTTTTTGAATATTTCATATCTGGTAATTCGACAGTGTCAACCCGAAGTGTAAGAATTTTACCTTCATAAAGTATCTCTGTTTTCATAGTCTTTTCTATTTCATTCATTATAAACTCCAATCTTTTAAGATTTTAATAATTTTCTAGAAATTTTCAATACATCATCTGTAATATTTGTTCCGGCAATTAATCTAGCTATTTCTTTAACCCTATCTTCGCCATCGATTTTACTTAAAGTAGATATTGTTTTTTGTTTTATAACTTTTTTTTCAATTAATATATGATTTGCTTGAAGGCCTGCAATTTGAGGTAAATGAGAAATAAGAATTATCTGATTTTTTTTAGATAATTTTTCTAAAAGATTTCCTACAAGGTCTGCTGTAACCCCACTAATGCCTTGATCTATTTCATCAAAAATTAGTGTACTATGTCCAATTTTATTGCCTAAAATAAGTCTAATAACAAGCATAAATCTAGAAAGCTCTCCTCCAGATGCTGTTTTACTTAGAGAAGATAGTTTTTGACCAACATTAAATGAAACTAAAATATCTACTTCGTCTTGACCATTTATAGTAATATCTTTTTTTGAAAAAACAAATTTAACATCATTATTTAAAAAGTTTAATTCCTTTAGTTTACTACTAATTTCTTTTTCAAAGTTTTCTGCAGAAATCTTTCTGCAGTTAGTAAGAACTTCAGCATTAGTTACTATGCTATTTTTAATAAATTCTTTTTCTTTTGTTAATTTTATTAAAAGGCTTTCTAGATTTTCTAACTCGTTTTTTTCTTCTTTTATTTGCTTTAAATAATTTAAAATGCTTTCTTTATCTTTTCCATATTTTCTTTTTAATAGTTCAAATGATTCTATTTTTTCATTTAAATATAGAAGTTTTTCTTCATCATAAAACTCACTATCAAGATAACTATCTATTTCATATTTTACATCTTCTAAATTATAGTATATACTTTCTAAAATCTCATTTATTTTTGTTAATTTTGGATCATAAGAGCTTACTGATTCAATTTGAGATCTAGCTTTAGAAAGGGTATCAATTGATGAATAACTATTTAAAAACAAATCTTCTTTAGTTAAATTTAAATATCTTATAATATCCTTAATTTTACTTATCTTTAAATATTCTTGATTGATAAGATCTATATCAAAGTTTTTTAAATCTAGGCTTTCAATTTCATTAATTTGAAAATTAAGCAAATCTAATTTTCTATTAAGCTCTTCATCACTTATAGAATATGATTCTATCTTCTTTTCTATTTTTTTAAAATTTTCAATATCATTCTTAAGTTTTGATTTAAACTCAGATAAATCTTTATTAGAATAACAATCAAGTAAATTTAAATAATAATTTTTATTTAATAGTAAATTTACACTATTTTGTGTTTGCATTTCAATAACGCAATTCATCATCTCAGATATTAAACTTATAGGAGCAGTTCTCATATTAATTCTTGATACAGATCTTCCTTCTAAAGAGATTTCTTTTGTTAATACATAATAGTCAGATTTTTCTATACCATATTCTTCAAAAAAATAATTTTTGTATTTTTCAGGTAATTTTAAAGTTGCTTCTATTATAGCATTATCTTTAAATTTACCAATTAGATCCTTATCTGTTTTTTCTCCCATAAGCTGCGCTATGGATTTAATTAAAACAGACTTGCCACTACCAGTTTCACCGCTAATTACACTTAGCCCTTCTCCAAAATTAATCTTTGCTTCTTTAATTAGAACCAAATTGGATAAATAAAGATCAACTAACATTTTACTTCACAATAGATTTTATTTCATCTATTATTTTATCAATATCTCTTTTTTCATCAACCGCTATAAATATTGTATCATTGCCAGTAATAATTCCAGCTATTCCTTTTATTTTTGCATTAGTAATAGCATGTCCACACACAGTTCCAGTATTAAGTATAGTTTTTACAATAATTAGATCATCGTTTCTTCTAATCGACAAAACTGCAGATCTAAATATCTTTATTAATCTCTCATTTAGAGAATCATGAACAGTATCAATTATAGAATATCTATAATCACCGTCTACCGTTTGAACTTTTGATATTCTAAGTTCTTTAATATCTCTTGATATTGTAGCTTGTGTAGCTCTTACACCTGATTTTTGCAGATATTCAGATAATTCTTCTTGAGTTTTAATTATATTTTCTTCAATTAAATCTAGAATTAATCTTTGTCTAGTGTATTTCTTCATACATCCTCCCTCAAAATTAAATTATTAATTAAATTTTTGAAATAAGTCATATTTAATGATTTTTCTAATTCTTTTATAATATTATTTAATTTATTAAGCTTATCATTGTATAATTTTATACCTTCTTTCTCTTTTAAAAAAGTCAGTATGGTAATTTTTCCAGAATCAGAATCATTATTATAATCTTTAATATCATCTCTTATTTGAAAGAATATACCAAATTCTTTTGCAAAATTATCAAGATATTCTAACTCATTTTCGCTTGCTCCACCTAATATTGCACCAGAACAAATTGACGCTCTGAAAAGATCTGAACACTTTCTTTCATACATTTCAAGTATTTCTTGTTTTGCTGTAAATTTATTGTCAATATCTATAACTTGCCCTTTAATCATACCATTCAATCCAGCAAGTTTAGAAAAAATAGACAAAACTTTAATTTTATTAGAAATATTTATAGGATTATTTTCTAAAAGAATATTATTGGAAATTATGTTAAATGATTCGCTTAAAAGAGAGTCACCTGTAAGAATTGCTTCTGCCTCTCCAAAAACAATGTGAAGAGTCTTTCTCCCTCTCCTATATTCATCATTATCCATAGAAGGAAGATCGTCATGAATTAAAGAATAATTATGAATTAATTCAATGGCAAGAGCAAAGTCTAAAACTTTATCAAAATCTTGTTTAAATAAGCAATATGATGCTAGTAGTAATTTTGGTCTTAATCTTTTTCCTGGAGCTTTTAAAGAATAATAAATTTCGTCATATAATATACTGTTTTTAATAGAATCTAAATATAAGGAAATCCTATCTTCAATTATTTTATTATAATTATTCAAATTTTATATCCTCATTTTCTATAAACTCATTACCTTCTAGTGTAAGTATTTTATTTTCAGCTTCATCTAAGATTTTTTTAAGATCAAAGTATATCTTATTGCCTTTTTCAAAAAGTTCTAAGCTTTCATTTAAACTAATATCCTCAGAAGATAATTTATTTGAAATATCTTCAAATTGTTGAAGTTTATTCTCAAAATCTTTCATCTTATAGTCCACTTTTCCCACCCTTTTCTATAATCCTAGCTCTGAAACTTCCATTTTTTAAAACAACATTTATTTCATCGTTTAAATTTATATCTTTAATATCTCTTATTATATTTTCGTCTAAGGTTATAAAAGCAAAGCCTTTATCAAACATATCCATATAATTGTTTTTATTTAATATATTATAGATATTACTTAACTGTCTCCTACTTTTATTAATTTTATTTTTTAAAGAATTAAATATTTTATTGTTTACTATTTGGGTATCTTTTTTTAAATCAATAATTTTATTCTTTGGGTTATATAATAGGATCTTATTATAAATATTGATTAATCCGAGCTTTTTGTTTTCTAAATTTTTAAAAATAATTTTTTTATTATGTTCAAATTGCCTATTAATATGAATTAAAATTTCATTAAAATCAGCAGTTGTGCTTAGTCCAGCATCAGTAGGAGTTAGCTTTGTAATGTCGGCTACAAGATCAGTAAGGCTGATATTCTCTTCATGACCAATAGCTGAAACTATCGGTGTTTTTGTTTTAAAAATTTGTCTTACAAGATTTTCGTCATTAAATATATTTAAATCTTCTAAAGAGCCTCCTCCTCTTGTTATTACAATATAATCTAGATTCTTTTCTTCTAATATATTTAATGCATTAATGATATCACTACAGGCTGATTTTCCTTGTACTCTTATTTTGCATAAATATATATCTATTCCCCTATACTTTTTGTTTAAAGATATAAGATAATCATTAATTGCAGCACCTTCAAGAGAAGTTACCAAGCCAATTTTACTTGGAAATTTTGTAATTTCTTTTTTATATTTTCTATCAAATAGTCCTTCATTCTCTAATTTATTTTTAAGTATTAAAAAGTTTTCAAATAAAGCTCCTAATCCTATTTCTTTTACATCAGAAACATACAATTGTAATTTGCTATTCCTAGAAAATACCCTAACTTGCCCCTTAACAATAATTTTTTTTCCATCTTCAAATTTAAATTCATTTTTAAGCTGACTTACAGGATAATAGCAAGAGATAATAGACATATTGTCTTTAAGATCAAAAAATATGTTGGCTCCAACTAGCCTAAAACCTGAAACTTCACCCTCAACTTCTAATTCCTGAAGAAGAAAATCTGATTTAATTATTTGATTTACATAAGATACTACTTGACTAACGTTAAAAGTCATCAGATTTTTCCTTTACGATAGTACCTAACAGGCCATTTACAAATCTATAACTATCTTCATAAGAATATTTTTTTGCTAAATCAACGGCTTCATTAATAGAAACACTAGTTGGGATATCATCCATAAAGAATATTTCATTAATTGAGTTTCTCAAAATAGATAAATCAACTTTAGAAATTCTTAATTTATCCCATCCTTTCAAATTCTTAGTTATTAGTTCATCAATAAAAGTTATATTTTTAATAACAGATAAAATAGAAGAACTAATATAAGAATATTCACTATCATCCTTATAAGAACTATAGGCTTCTAAGATGGAGGTAGAAAATTCATCTTTTATCTCCATCTCATAAAGTATCTTCATCACCAATTCTCTAGCTTGTTTTCGAGTCATTTACTAAATAATTCCAGCTACATAAATATTTACTTGATTGATTACTAAATCAGTCATTGTTTTGACTTTTTCAATTACTTGTGTTTGGATTTTTTCACAAACTTCAGTAATTATATAATTTTTATCTAAAATAACTGAAAGAGTAACAACTATTGAATTCTCATTATAATCAACTACAATTCCAGAGTTATCTTTATTTTTAATATTAATTAGTGTATTTGGACTATATCCAATAATACAATTCACGCCTTCAATCTCACTTACAGTTATTCCAATAATATTTGTAACTATGTCTTGAGATATTTTTATACTACCTTTAAATTCCATATATTTTCTCCTCCTTACATATAGATATTCTATCAAAAAATGAATAAATTTTCAATTAATTTTTATTTAAAAAATAATAATTAATATTTATAAATATATTTTTGTATAATTTAAAAAAAGATTGAAATTAAAACATTTTAATTAATAAAGCAATAAAAAAAAAGAGGTATCTATGATACCTCTAATAGTAGCATTTATTGTTCATCATTTTCCTCTTGATTTTCAGACTCATCTTCATCATAGAAATCATAATCATCATAATCATCATAATCCATGTCATCGTACTCATCATCATATTCATAGAATTCATCTTCAATTTCAGATAAATCCTCATCAATAAATGTAACATAATCTTCAAGTTCTTCTTGAGAGTCATATAAATCATCAATTTCTTCATACATTTCTTGTAGAACATCTATAAGTTTTACAAGAACTTTTCCTTCTTTAGATTCATTATCTAAGTCAAGGCCTTCTGCTAATCCCTTTAGATATGAAATTTTTTCAAATAAGTTTTCCATTTTAAATCCTCCTAGATTTTGTATTATACTCTTGATAAGTATTCATTAGTACGTGTATCTATTTTAATTTTATCTCCAATATTAACAAATAAAGGAACATTAATAACTGCTCCAGTTTCGACTGTAGCTGGTTTACTTGCACCAGTGGCAGTATTGCCTTTAACTCCTGGTTCTGTTTGAGTAACTTCTAGTTCAACAAAGTTTGGTGCAGCTACATCAAAAGGTTTATTGTTATATATTCTAATTGTAGCCATATCATTTTCTCTTAAATATTTAATTGCATCTTCAACATCTGTTGCATCAAGTGGAATTTGTTCATAAGTTTCTGTATCCATAAAATAATATAATTGTCCATCATTATATAAATATTGCATTTCCTTTGTCTCAATTCTTGCCACTTGATATCTATCGTTTGGATTAAATGTTAATTCTTTTGAACCTCCATTCATAACAGATTTAATAGTAGCCCTTACAAAGGCTGCTCCTTTTCCAGGCTTAACATGTTGGAAATCCAATATTTGATAAACATCTCCATCCATTTCAAAAGTAACGCCTTTTCTGAAGTCATTTGCTGATATCATTAATTATCCTCCTAAATTTATGCTCTATTCACCAATAATTTTATCATTAAATTTAATTTTTTACAATATATCATTAAGTTTAGTGATTAATTCTTCAGATGAACACAAAATTTGCTCTCCAGTTTGCATATTTTTAAAAGTTACTTTATTTTCTTTTAACTCTTCATCCCCTATTATAATAACATAAGGAATACCAAGTTTATTTGCATAATTTAGTTTTTTCTTAAATTTAACATCTTCAAAATAAATCTGAGCTTTATAATTATTTGATCTAAGTAAATTTAATATTTTAATTGGATATTCGTATGAAACTCCCATAGAAAAAATAATTAAATCTATATTATTATTTTTTTCATTATTTAGTAGACCTAATTCATTAAGAGAATAATAAAGCCTAGAAAGTCCTATAGAGATACCTACACCCGGAAGATTTCTCTCAATGAAATTACCTGATAGATTTTCATACCTTCCTCCTGAACATATACTTCCAATAGATTCAAATCCTTTAATAAAAGTTTCATAAACAGTACCAGTATAATAATCTAAGCCTCTAGTTATTGATAAATCTATTCTAATATACTCATTGTCTACGCCAAAAATTTTCATATATTTATAAACTTCTTTTAGCTCTTCAAGTCCTTGAACAAATTCTTCATTATCAATTTCAAGAGAATTTAAGTAGTCAATTATTTCTTCATTTTCTAAATCTTTGGAAACGAATTCAATTATGCTATCAGCTTTTTCGTTTGATTTAACAAGTTCTAAAAGATATGAATAAAAGTTCTCTTTAGTCATTTTCTTAACTTTATCAATAGCTCTTAAAACTTCATCATAATTTTCTATATCAAGTGATTTCATAAATCCATTAATAAGTTTACGATTATTTATATGAAAACTTATTTGGTCAAAATTCATATCTTTCAATATGGAAAGTATAACTCTAGGAATTTCAGCATCATTCTTAATATCTAGAGAATTGTCTCCTATTATATCAATATCTGCTTGATAAAATTCTTTAAATCTTCCTTTTTGGTTTCTTTCACCTCTAAATACTTTTGATATTTGATACCTTCTAAATGGAAACTCAAGTTCATGATAGTGCTCTGCAACGTATCTAGATAATGGAACTGTAAGATCAAATCTTAAAACCATATCTTTTGAAGAAGAGTCTATTTCATACATTTGCTTAGTTGTTTCACCATTTTCTTTAGCTAGTAATACTTCTTTTTTTTCTATCATTGGTGTATCTAGTGGAAAAAAACCATAGAATTTAAAATTTCTCTCAATTATTTCTTTTAAATTATCAAAAACTATTTGATCTCTAGGAAGTAATTCTAAAAATCCTGGTAGTATAGATGGTTTAACAATAGTCATATTTCCTCCTTAAACATATAATTCAAATATAAAATTTGAATAATGAAATTAATAAAGTAATGCTCTATTTATACATATATTATCATATAAAATAAAAAAATTAAAGAATTAGGATTTAATATATTGGAACAAATCCCCCAAAATCAACTATGTCGATATCTGGATAAATAGGCTCTAATTCATTCTTTTGTAAAATTGAGATTAAATTATCATAATAAGAAAGCTTTTTAATATTGCCAGAAAATAAAAATAATTTATCTGATAGCTGAATCCCAGACCCTCCTATAAATCCATAATTAAATCCTGGAAGTTTTATTTCTCCTTTGTTCACTAATAAAAATTTAATATTTTCTTTATTTAATATCTTTGTAATAGAATAGTCTTCTGTTATAACAATATTGTCATTAATATTTAAACAGCTACAATTTGAATAACCTTGTTTTGTAATTAATTTTTTAAAAGACATATTTTTCATTAGTTTATCAAGGATTTTAGAGCTTTTATCAGTATGTAAATAATATTTTTGAAACTTAAATACATTTAAAAATGAATCATTTGGATAGCTCTCGGAAAAATCTTCATTATCTCTTATTAATTGTAAATCATAATCTTTTAATAAATTTTCATACTTTAAAAATAAATTTTCTGCAATTAAAAAATTATTTTTTTTTAATTCGAAAATAGATATATCTGGATGATCCATGATATTTTTATTAACATTTAAATTATTGATACTAGGAATATACTTAATTCCTAAAGATTCAATAAGATATATTAGTTTTTTATCTAATTTATTTGAGCAAATTAATGCTTTTGGTAAATTTAAAAAATTATATTTCAAAATTATCTCCTTTTTACTTGACATAAGATATTATATAGTGTATATTATACAAGTAATTAAAAATTAATTTAATTTTAATATTTTTTTAATATTTGCGGAAGTGGCTCAGTGGTAGAGCATCGCCTTGCCAAGGCGAGGGTCGCGAGTTCGAATCTCGTCTTCCGCTCCATTAGGCGACATAGCCAAGCGGTAAGGCAGAGGTCTGCAACACCTTCACCCCCAGTTCAAATCTGGGTGTCGCCTCCATAGTACTCTTTAATGAGTACTTTTTTTATTTATAAATTATATTATTTAATATTGAATATATATAAAACTAAAACCCCTATTAAAAATAGGGGTTTTACTTCGCGTTATTTAAATTTTTTTATTATATTATAATTTAACAACGTTTGAAGCTTGAGGACCTTTTTCGCCTTCAGTGATTTCAAATTCAACTTCTTGTCCTTCGTCTAAAGTTCTGAATTCACCATTATCTTCTAAAGCTGAGTAGTGTACGAATACATCCTCTCCTTCTTCAGTTGAAATAAATCCATATCCTTTTGTTGCGTTAAACCATTTTACTGTTCCTTTTGTCATTTATAAACTACACTCCTTAAAAAACTTTTGTGACACTGTCACTTTTTTTACTATAACATAATAAAATGAATTTGTCAACAATGTTTATTCAAAAATGAAAATATAAGGAACATTTCTAAAATATTCACCATAATTTAACCCATATCCGACTACAAAATAATCCTCTATCTCAAAGCCTACATAGTCGGCCTCAATATTCTCAATCCTTCTAGATTTTTTATCTAATAATACAGAGGTTTTAATATTTTTGGGATTTTTACTTTCGATATGTTTTTTTACTTTTAATAGAGTCCTACCAGAATCTAATATATCATCAACAATTAATACGTTTTTATTTTCTACATTTGTTCTAATATCAGATAAAATATCAACTACTCCACTAGAATATTCATTATTATCATATGACGAAGTTGTAATGAAATCTATTATAATGTTTTCGCGAAGTTTTCTTACAAGGTCAGAGGCATAGATAAAGCCACCTCTTAAAAGTGCAATTACGACAAGATCATCGTATCCTAAATCTTTTTTAATAGATTTAGCAATTTCACTAATTCTTTTTTTAATAACTTCTTCACTAAACAGCACTTTACTTTTCACTTGTTCTTTTCTCCCTCAAATCTAAACTTTTTGAATCAAATTTTATTCTTCTAATTTCCATTAAAATTTTATTTAAAGTATATTGTATACTGATTAATACTAAAATAACGAAAAAGTATAATACAGGTTTTAAATTTTCCAATAGAACCTCCTATTTTCTTGATGTAATTTAAGAATTTCTCCAATAAAATATAGTGATCCAGTAAATATAGTTAATGAAGAACTATCTGATAGTTCAATTGCTTTAGTATAAGCATCATTAAGATTATTTATTATTTCATAATTTTTTATGTTATAGATTTCCTTTATTTTGTCCATATTTAAAGCTCTATCACAATCTATTCTGCTTATAATAACTTTACTAGACATATCAATAATTTGCTTTAAAGATTCGGAATACTCCTTATCAGCCATAGTCCCAATACATAAAATTATTTTATCATATTTAGCGGATTCTATAAAATTTAAAAGTTCTTTATAGGCATCTTCGTTATGAGCACCATCAGCTATAATTAATGGCTTATTATTCAAAATATTCATTCTTGCTGGTATTTCAATGTTAAAGGCTTTTTCACATTCATTTTCTTCGAAAGAAAAACCTATTTCCTTTAAAGCAATTAAACTTAAATAGCTATTATAAACTTGAAACTTAGATAAGCTTTTTAGATGATATTTTTTATCGCTATAAAAGACTTGAAAACCATCTACTAATTTTTGATATTTTATCTCATCCCTATTAATAAAAATTATTGAGCTGTTTTTTTCTTTAGCCTTATTGATAAATATGTCGTCAACATTTTTTTCATGCTTAAAGCTTGCAACTTTAGATTTATTTTTTATTATAAAAGATTTTTCGTAAGCAACCTCTTCTTTTGTTGATCCTAATCTACTTTTATGATCAATACCAATAGTAGTTATTATAGAAAGAATTGTATTTGAAACAATATTTGTTGGATCAATTCTTGCACCAATTCCAACTTCTATAACGGCAATATCAACTTTTTTATCTTTAAAATATAGAAAACTTACTATGGTTAATATTTCAAAATAAGTTAAATCTATATTTAAATTTTCCATTTTATCTTTTACAATTAAAATATATTTTGCCAAATCATCATCTGATATTTCTTTAGAAGAGACTTTAATCCTTTCATTTATTCTAATAATGTGAGGAGATGTAAACAGACCAACTTTTAGATTTTTTTGTATTAGAAGATTGTGAACAAAAGTGGATGTAGATCCCTTACCATTAGTACCTGTAACCTGAATTGATTTAAAACTATTCTGAGGATTGGAAAAAGATCTGAGAACCATAGAGATATTCTTTAAATCTCCATGGTTTCCATATCTTTGAGGGCTATCTAAAAAATTAATTGCATCTTTATAATTTTGATTTAACATTTTTAATACTTGCATCTATTTCATTAATTAATTTATTATATTTCTCTATTTTCTCTTTTTCTTCATCAATTAAATTTTGTGGAGCTTTACTTGTAAATCCTTTGTTATTTAATTTTCCTTCTGCTCTTTTAAGTTCTGATTCGGCTATATTTTTTTCTTTATATAGCCTTTCTAATTCTTTATCATAGTCTACGAGACCTTTTAGAGGAATATAAATTTTATAGTTTTCATTAACAATTTGAATACTGTCACCAGGATCATTTTTAACTCTTTCTATTGAGTCCACATTTGACATACTAGTTAAAATTCCTAAATTATTTTTAAATAGATTATAATAAATATCACTAGTATCTATCAATAAAGTTGATCTTTTTGATGGATGTATATTTAATTCATTTCTTCTATTTCTTATTTGAGTTATTACATCAATCAAGTTATCTAATTCAAAAATTTCTTCTGAATATTCATTATCAAAATTAATTTCTGGATAATTCTCATTAATAAGCATATCCTTTTTATTTGGCAAGAATGAATAGATTTCTTCACAAATAAATGGCATAATAGTGGATAGAACTTTTAAAATATTAGTTAAAACATATAAACTACATTCGCTAGCAGTTTTTTTATCAGTAGAATCTTCTGAAAATAATCTTTTCTTTATAATTTCTATATACCAATCACAAAAATAGTTCCATGTAAAATCATAAATTGTTGATGCTGCCATTGAAAATTCATATTTTTCCATATGATTTGAGAATTCTTTAGTCATTAAAGAAAGTTTACCTAAGATCCATTTATCTTCAGTCTTTAGATTTTCTAAATACAATTCACCTTTATAGTCCTGATTTGTGTGCATCAAAACAAACCTAGAAGCATTCCAAAGCTTATTTGCAAAATTCCTAGCAGATTCAACTCTTTCAATATAAAATCTCATATCATTTCCAGCAGTCATTCCATTAGTAAGCATAAATCTTAAAGCATCAGCTCCATATTTATCCATTACCTCTATTGGATCAATTCCATTATTTAGTGATTTAGACATCTTTCTTCCTTCGGAGTCTCTAACTAGTCCAGTTAAGAAAACATCTTTAAAAGGAATCTCGCCTGTATTATACAATGATGAAAAAACCATTCTTATAACCCAGAAAAATAAAATATCATATCCAGTAATTAATAAATCAGTTGGGAAAAATTCATTAAAGTCTTCTGTTTTTTCAGGCCAACCCATTGTAGAAAATGGCCAAAGTGCTGAAGAAAACCAAGTATCAAGAGTGTCTTCTTCTTGTTTAAATGAATCATTACAACACTCATCACACTTTTCTTTTGGATTTATTCCAACATAGATTTTACCGCACTTTGTACATGTATAAACGGGTATTCTATGTCCCCAATAAAGCTGTCTAGATATGCACCAATCTCTTATGTTTTCTAACCAATTTAAATAGGTTTTTTCAAATCTTTCAGGATAGAATTTAATTTTTTTTGTTTTTACAGCTTCTATCGCTGGTTTAGCGAGTTCATCCATTTTAAGAAACCATTGTTTAGAAATAAGAGGTTCTATAATAGTTTTACACCTACTACAATGTCCTACTGCATGAGATATATCTTCAATTTTCTCTAACTGACCAAGTTTATCTAAGTCTTTAATAATTTCTTTTCTAGCTTCATATCTATCCATGCCAGAATATTTACCATTTCCAGCTATGATTTTTGCATCTGTACCTATTACGATATTTTGACCAAGATTAGCTCTACTACCTACTTCAAAGTCATTTGGATCATGTGAGGGTGTAATTTTAACGACTCCTGTTCCATATTCCATATCAACATAACTATCTTCAATAATAGGAATAAGTTTATTTACTAATGGTAGAATTACATTTTTACCAACTAAATCCTTATATCTTTCGTCCTTTGGATTAACACTTACAGCAAGATCCCCAAGAAGAGTTTCAGGTCTTGTAGTTGCAATTAGAAGAAATTTATCTGAATTTTCTATCTTGTATTTTATATAATATAATTTTCCATTCTCATCTTCATGTTCTACTTCTATATCTGATACAGCTGTATTGCAGTGAGGACACCAATTTACTATTCTATCGCCTTTATAAATATAACCATCTTTATATAAATTAATAAAAAATGTTTCCACAGCTTTGGAAAGTTTTTCATCTAAAGTAAATCTTTCCCTAGACCAGTCTGGTGAAATACCAAGTCTTTCTAGTTGGGTTTTTATATTACCTCCATATTCTTTGGTCCATTTCCATGCTTCTTCTACAAATTCTTCTCTAGTTAGATCTTCTTTTTTTCTTCCTTCTGACTCAATTTTATTTTTAACTTTTGCTTCTGTTGCTATACTAGCATGATCTGTACCTGGAATCCACAAAACTTCATATCCTTTTAATCTTTTATATCTAGCCATAACATCTGGTAATGTATTATTTAGTGCATGCCCGATGTGTAAAATTCCTGTAACATTTGGGGGAGGCATAACCATAGAATAAGTCTTTTTTCCAGAATTATTATTTGCCTTAAAATATCCTCCTTCTTTCCAAATCTTATAAATTCTTTTTTCAAAAAGACTCGGATCATATACTTTTTCTAACTCTTTCACATTCTACTCCTTTTTAAATAATAAAAAAACTATTCGTATAGGACGAATAGTTATCGTGGTACCACCTAATTTCCGTAAAATAAATTACGCTTATTTAATATCTAGCTCATAAGCAACTTCAAATAGCTTGTTAGAAAATTTTCACCAACCATTTTCTCTCTAAATAACAGTTCTAATCTACTACTCTTAATCTTCGCCACTATTAAATTTAGTTTATTTTACTATACTTTCTTAAATCTGTCAATTTAATATTATTTTATTAATATTATTAGACCTATTAAAAAATCAATATTTAGTATATAATGTAATTAGTAAATTACTAAGGTGTGTGATAAATATGTATAATGTTATTGTAATTAGTGACTCACTTGGTGAAACTGCAGAACAGACAGCAAAAGCCGCACTTTCGCAGTTTGAAAATCTTGATTATAAAATTCAAAGATTTTCTCATATTTTAACTTTGGATCAACTTGAGAATATTATTTCTTCCGTTGAAGATTTTAATAACTCTATTTTTTTCTATTCCCTTGTAGATGAATTTCTATTAACATCAATTAAAAAAATTTTAGATTTGAAAAAAGCTAACTATATTGATGTTATGACTCCTTCTATTATTGCAATAGAAAGAATGTGTGGTATAAGTCCATCTATTAAGCCTGGAGCATTAAGAAAACTTGACGAAAACTATTTCAAGAGAGTTGAGGCAATTGAGTTTGCTGTAAGATTTGATGATGGAAAAGATTCAAGAGGTATCTTAAGAAGTGATTTGGTTATTGTAGGTGTATCTAGAACTTCTAAAACCCCCCTTTCAATGTACTTAGCTAATAAGAATTATCGGGTTTGCAATATTCCACTCGTTCCTGAAACTACACCACCAAAAGAACTTTTTGAAATTCCAAACTCTAAAATAATTGGACTCACAAATACTCCAGAAAACCTTAATAAAATTAGGGTTGAAAGATTAAAGTCTTTAGGTATTCCACAAGGTTCTTCTTATTCTGATCTTAATAGAATACTAGAAGAAATTGACTTTGCAATGGATATTATGCAAAAAATTGGTTGTCCTATAATAGACGTTTCTAACAGAGCTATAGAGGAAACAGCTGATATTATTATTAACTACCTTAAAAAACAACAAAAAAAATTTATTTAATTTAAAGGAGAACTAAAATGGCTAAAAAATATGTTTATTCATTTAAAGAAGGAAATAAGGATATGAGAAGCCTTCTTGGAGGAAAAGGTGCTAATCTTGCTGAGATGACAAATCTAAATTTAAATGTACCGAATGGGTTTACCGTTACTACTGAAGCATGTAACAGATTTTATGAAGAAAACGAAGAAATTTGGCAAGATTTAGAAAATGAAATAATTTCTCATTTACATGAACTAGAAAGTTCTACTGGAAAACAATTTGGATCTACTGAAAACCCACTACTAGTTTCCGTTAGAAGTGGAGCAGTACAATCTATGCCGGGTATGATGGATACAATACTGAACCTAGGTCTAAATGATAAATCTGTTATAGGCCTTGCAAATAAATCAAGCAATGAAAGATTTGCTTATGACAGTTATAGAAGATTTATTCAAATGTTCTCTGACGTAGCAATGGAGATTCCAAAAGCTTATTTTGATTCTGTTTTAGATTCTGTAAAAGAAGAAAATAACAGAGATAAAGATACTGAACTAACCGCAGATGAATTAAAAGAAATAGTTGAAAAATATAAAAAAGTTTATAAGAGAGAAATGAATGAGGACTTCCCTCAAGATCCTATAACTCAACTTAAACTTGCTACGAAGGCAGTTTTTAAATCATGGAACAATCAAAGAGCGAAAATATATAGAAAATTAAATAATATTGATGATAAACTTGGTACAGCAGTAAACATTCAATCTATGGTCTTTGGAAACATGGGAGAAAATTCTGGTACTGGGGTTGCTTTTTCTAGAAACCCAGCAACTGGAGATTCTAATGTTTTTGGTGAATATTTAATGAACGCACAAGGTGAAGATGTTGTAGCTGGAATTAGAACTCCAAAAGAAATTCATACTTTAAAAGAACAAATGCCAGAAGTTTACAAGGAATTTGAAGATACAATTAAAAGACTTGAAAGTCACTATAAAGATATGCAAGACCTTGAATTTACTATTGAAGAAGGAAAATTATTTATTTTACAAACTAGAAATGGTAAGAGAACTTCTTCTGCTGCTATTAATATTGCTGTTGACCTAGTAAATGAAGGCTTAATAAGTAAAGAAGAAGCTATTATGAGAGTTAGTCCAGATTCAATTTCTCAACTTCTACATCCTAATTTTGACCCAGAAGATATTAAAAAAAGCACACTTATATCAAAAGGTTTGGCAGCTTCTCCAGGTGCAGCTTCAGGTAAAATTTATTTTACATCAGAAAAGGCTAAGCTAGCAGCACAAAATGGTGAAAAAGTTGTTATTGTAAGACAAGAAACTTCTCCAGAAGACATCGAAGGAATGATTATTGCTGAAGGTATCTTAACATCCAGAGGAGGTATGACTTCACATGCAGCTGTAGTAGCTAGAGGAATGGGAAAATGTTGTGTAGCTGGGGCTAGTGAAGTTAAGGTTGACGAAGAAAATGAGGTTATGAGAGTTGATAGTAGAGAATATCATACTGGAGATATAATATCTATAGACGGTTCAACAGGTGAGATTTTTGAAGGTGAAGTTAAAAAGATTAATCCTACCCTATCAGGTAATTTTGAAATATTTATGAAATGGGTAGATGAAATTAAAAGATTAAAAATAAAAGCAAACGCCGATACTCCTCAAGACGCTACACAAGCCATTGAATTTGGTGCAGATGGAATTGGACTTTGTAGAACTGAGCATATGTTTTTTAAAGAAAATAGAATTATAGCTGTAAGAGAAATGATTATTGCTAAAAATATAATTGATAGAAAAAAAGCTCTTGATAAAATTATTCCATTCCAAAGAGATGACTTCTACAAAATGTTTAAAGCTTTAAATGGTCATTCATTTACTATTAGACTTTTAGACCCACCTCTTCATGAATTCATACCTCACAATGAAGAAGATATAAAAAAACTAGCTGAAGAATTAAATATTGATAAAAAAGTAATTCACGATACAATTATAGAGCTAGCAGAAGTTAATCCTATGCTAGGTCATAGAGGATTAAGGCTTGCAGTAACTTATCCAGAAATCTATCGTATGCAAGTTAGGGCTATTATGGAAGCAGCTATTAAATGCAAAAAAGAAGGAATTTCTGTTCATCCAGAAATTATGATTCCACTTTCTATAGACAGAGATGAATTAAACTTTGTAAAGAAAGAAATAATGGAAGAAATAAATATGGTTTTTGAAGAAAATAGCGAAAAAATAGATTACAAAGTAGGAACAATGATTGAAACACCAAGAGCAACAATTTTAGCTGGAGAAATTGCAAAAGTAGCTGATTTCTTTAGTTATGGTACTAATGACTTAACTCAAATGACTTATGGTTTTTCTAGAGATGATTCAGGTAAATTCATAAATGAATATATTAGAAAAGGTATATTTGAAAAAAGTCCATTTGAAACATTAGATATTAAAGGAATTGGATATTTAATAAAAATGTGTACTGAAAATGGAAGAGCTTCAAATCCTAACATACAAATAGGAGTCTGTGGAGAAACTGGAGGTGACCCTCAATCAATAAAATTCTACAACGAAATAAATCTTGATTATGTTTCATGCTCTCCTTACAGAGTTCCAATTGCAAGACTTGCAGCAGCTCAGGCTGAAATAGAAAGAAAAAAATAAATAAAATTTTTAAGCCAGAAGATTATGATGTGTACCCCAAAAACTGGACACATTAATATTTAGTTTACATGGTGGATGCTAACCTATACAAAGTAGGTGGCATCCATTTTGTTTTCTTCTGAATTCTTTCGTTGTTGTAGTAGTATATATATTCGTCAATTGCTTTTGAAAAATCATCAAATGTTTTAAATTCTCTCTCACATCCATAATACATCTCTGTTTTAAGTCTTCCAAAGAATGTTTCCATGATACAGTTATCGTAGCAGTTTCCTTTTCTTGACATTGACTGAGTTATTTGATGCTTTTCTAATTCTTTGATGTAGTAGCTGTTTTGATATTGCCAGCCTTGATCTGAGTGCATGATTAAGCCTTTTACACATGGAAACTTTTCAAATGCTCTATTAAGCATTCTTGATACTTGTTCTAGTGTTGGATGCAATGATAAGTCGTATGAGATGATTTCGT
This sequence comes from Citroniella saccharovorans, assembly GCF_035481615.1. NCBI lineage: Bacteria > Bacillati > Bacillota > Tissierellia > Tissierellales > Peptoniphilaceae > Citroniella > Citroniella saccharovorans. The sequence continues at coordinate 756,982 of NZ_JAYKOT010000003.1, read as the reverse complement.
TTGTGTACATATCTAATATTGGTGATAGATAGCATTTGCCCCACGCGAAGTTAAACTGGGATACATCTGTAGTCCACTTAGCAAATGGCTTTGTTGCTGTGAAGTCTCTATTTATGATGTTACTTGCTACTTTACCAACGCTTCCCATATATGAATGATACTTTTCTTTTGGTCTCTTGCCTAGAAGATGCATATTGTGCATAAGCCTTTGAACTCTTTTATGGTTTACTATATATCCTTTACTTAAAAGTGCTTGATGCACTCTTCTTACTCCGTATCTACCTTTGTTTGAAGTAAATATTTCTTTTATTTGTTCTTTGATTTCCTTGTTTCTGAGATCAATTTGGTCAACTTTACTTAACTCAAAGTAATATGTTGATTTAGGCATGTTCATAGCTTTTAAAAGATATTTTAGTTTGTATCCTTCATCTCTTAGTTCTCTGATGACTGCTGCTTTTTCGCCTTGAGATATGCAGCATACTTTTCCCTTCTCAAGGCGTCTAATTTTTTTTCGACTGCTTGAACTGTTCTTAAATATTCATTTTCTTCTCTTAAACGAATAAGTTCTTCTCTTTCTGATTCGTTAAGTGGCTTTGGCTCTATATTAGTGTTTTCATTATTTTCTTTCATTTTAGATGGACGTCCTCTCTTCTTAATTTCAAGAGAATTATACCCAAATCTTTTATATTTATATATCCAATTATGAAGTTGACCATCTGGAATGCCAGCCTCTATAGCTACAGACTTACATGAATTTCCAGCTAACACTTTTGATACATACTTAAATTTTTCTTCTGCAGTCCACTTTTTATTCTGTTCTTTGTGGTTAAGAATTTCTTCGCCATGAAAATCTACAAGCTTACTCCAATACCAAATCTTATATCTGAATATTTCTTGTGTAACGCCTTCTGGTGTTTCCATCCACTTTCCTTGTCTGTATAGTTCTACGCATTCTTTTTTAAATTCATAACTATATCGCATAAAAATACCCTCCTTACTGGTTTGTCCAGTAAAGAGGGTACATATCATTAATTCTTCTGGCTTTTTAAATCTTTGATTAAAATAAATTCATAATTATATAATATATTTTATTTTATTAATGAAAAATATAACAAAACAATAATTCCAACAATTATCCTATAATATCCAAAAACTTTAAAGTCATGATTTTTTAAATATTGCATAAGTTTTTTTATAGCTATATAGGCTACGATAAATGAAAAAAACATTCCTATTAAAATAAGAAGCCACTGATAAGCTGTAAATAAATGTAGTTTTTTAATTACCTTAAGAACTGTTGCTCCAAGCATAGTTGGAATAGCTAAATAAAATGAGAACTCAGTAGCAACTAATCTATCACAGCCTAATATTAATCCTCCTAAAATTGTTGCGGCTGATCTAGATGTCCCTGGAACCAATGCTAATGTTTGGAAACATCCTATTTTAAAGGCAGAAATAAAATTCAAATCTTGAAAATCATTAATTATGCTTTCCTTATTTTTATTTACATTTTCAACTAATATCATCCCTATCCCCCATACTATAAGCATGATTGCAACTGTATAAGGGTTAAAAAGATACTTATCAATTAAGTCATCAAATAATAGACCTAAGATTACAGAAGGGATTAATGCAACTATAATTTTTTTCCATAAATTCATTATAGATTTATTCCTATTTAAAAAACTATTATATATTTTATTTGGCATAGACATGTCTTTATATTTTTTTAAATAATTTTCACTTAAATTCTTTTTACTAAATGGATTTAGCTTTTGGAAATATATTACAACAACGGCTAAAATTGCACCTAATTGTATAATTACATTAAAAGTATTGGTAAAATCCTTATCTAGAAGGTTAATAAACTCATTGGTAATTATTAAGTGTCCAGTAGAACTTATAGGTAAAAATTCAGTAATACCTTCAACTATTGAAAGAATCAAAACTTTTAAAAAATCCATAAATATCACCTCATAAATGATATAATAGCATATAGTAGAATCTAATACAATTAATTTAAGGATGAATAAAATGAAAATATTACTTGTGGAAGACGAAAAAAAAATATCAAATATAGTAAAGAGTTATTTAGAAAAAGAAAAATTTGAAGTGAGTCAAGCTTTTGATGGTATGACTGCTTTAGATAAATTTAATAGTGAAAATTTCAATCTTATTATACTTGATTTAATGATCCCTATTATAAGAGGTGAAGAAGTTATGAATATTATTAGAGAAAGTTCAAATATTCCTATTATTATCCTAACTTCTAAAACTGAAGAAGAAGATAAAATATCTAATTTTGAAATTGGATGTGATGATTATATAACTAAGCCATTTTCTCCAAAAGAATTAATTTTAAGAGTAAAAGCTTTGCTTAGAAGATCTACATTAAAATCCAATATTAATTTAAATACTCTAACTTTCAAAAATGGAAGTTTGGTTTTTAATCTTGATTCTAAAATAGTTAAATTAAATAATAAAAATATTAATTTAACCTTAGCTGAATATAATATTTTACTAACTCTATTTAAAAATACAAATAAAGTATTTACTAGAGAAGAATTAATTAATTTAGTTTTTGATGAAGATTTTGATTCGTTTGATAGAGCAATTGATACTCATATTAAAAATATAAGATCTAAACTTAATGACAATCCAAAAAGTCCTAAGTTTATAAAAACTGTATATGGACTTGGTTACAAGGCAGTTGATTAAATGAAACTTCAAAAAAAATTAATAAGCTACTTTTTAGTAATTAGTATTATTATAATGACTATTTTAACTATTATTTTTAATATTAGTTTTAATAATAATCTAGACAGGTATTTAGATAGCGTAAGAACAGCTAGATTTAATGAAATAATTCAGGAGATTAATGATATTACGAAAAAGTCATCTATTAACTTTATAAGTCCCTACTTAGAAACTTATGCAAAAATTGAAAAAATTAAAGTTGAATTAATTGATAATGATGGTAACAATATCATCAGTTTTAATGGATTGGAAAGCGGTGATAAGTTAGTAAATACAAAATTTGATTTGATGTTCAATAGTTATAAAATTGGTTATGTACAGATTTCTTATTATGAAGATAGTGCAATAGATTCATTTGCCAGCAATTTTAAAAATAGTTTTCTGCAATCTATATTTTTAGCATTTATTATAACATTAATAGTAGGTTCAATATTTTATTATATTTTATCTAAAAATATTACTTATCAAATTGGAAAAATAGAGAGTTTTGCTGATAGTTTAAGGCTGGAGAACTATGATATTAAGCCTCTTGAAACTTCAAACATTGAAGAATTTAAATCTCTTGAAAAAAATATGAACTATCTTAAGGATTCACTAGCTATAGAAGAAGAATCTAGAAGGAAATATGCTGAAGATATAAGTCACGAATTAAGAACGCCTTTAACAAATATTAAAATTCAGATCGAAGCTATGATGGATGGTATTATAGAAAAAGATGATAAAAATTTAAATTCTATAAATGAAGAAATAGATCATCTAACATTATTAATTAAAGAACTTAAAGAAAGTTTCAATAAATCTAAAAAAGTTAGAATCAAATTAGAAGAATTTAATATTAAAAATCTATTAGAAAACTTAGCAATAGAGTTTTCCTCTATAGTAAAAAATAGAAATATTAATTTTACTTATGAAATTGAAGACAATTTGATGTACTCAGATAAAGCTAAAATTCATAGATGTGTTTATAATTTGTTATCAAATGCCTATAAAGCTTGTAGAGAAAATGGATTTATTAAATTAAACGAATATAAAAAAGATGATTATATATTTATTGAAGTGTCTGATAATGGAATTGGTATAAAAGAAGAGGATAAGGCGCGTATATTTGATAGGCTTTTTAGAGCTGAAAGGTCAAGAAATAAGGATCTTGGAGGAAGCGGGCTTGGTCTAAGTATAGTAAAAAACTTATTAAATAGTATAGATTCTGAAATCTATTTTGAATCTGAACTTAATAAAGGTTCTAAATTTATAATCAAGACACCTATAAGGCAGAAAGTAAAAAATAAAAACTAGGGCAAAATAACTAAGCCCTAGTTTTATTATTATTATTAAAATTTCTTTCTGCTTCCTGGTTTAACTAGTTCAATATTTTCCTTACAAAGTGGACAATTATCACTTTCATAAGTATCAATATCTAAAGAAATTGCAGGATATATCTTATATCCATTTAAATTATCTTTGCCAGATCTATTAGCTATACATGCTATTCCTACTACCTCTACCCCATATTCCTTAAGAGCTTCAATAGTTTCTAATGATGACTTTCCAGTTGTAACTACATCTTCAGTAATTAAAACTTTTTCATTTTCTTTAACTGTAAATCCCCTTCTTAACGTCATTACATCATTTTCTCTTTCGGTAAAAATACTTTTTACTCCTAACTGTCTACCAAGCTCATATGAAACAACTATGCCGCCCATAGCTGGTCCAATAACTGTTTCTATCCCTAAATCTTTTACTTGATCTTTTACTACACTTAGAACTTTTTCAGCCCTATCTGGCCATTGTAGGAGCTTAGCGCATTGAACATAACCATTTGAGTGCTTACCAGATGAAAGAAGAAAGTGTCCTTGCAAAAAAGCTTCACATTCTAATAATATTTCTTTTACATTAACATCAACCATAGTTTACCTCCTAAATAATTCCTCTTATTTCTTCTAGAGAAGAAAATTTATTTTTCTTTAAATAATTTTCTAAATCATCAATTATTTCTATCATTACTTTTGGATTAATAAAATTTGCAGTACCAACTTGAACAGCACTACAGCCAACCATAATAAATTCTAAAGCATCTTTATAGTTCATTATTCCGCCCATTCCTACAACAGGAATATTGACAGATTTACAAACTTCCCAAGCCATTCTAACGGCAATTGGTCTAATACATGGACCAGAAAGACCAGCTGTAATATTATCGAATATAGCTTTTCTATTATCTACATCTACTGCAAGAGCATTAAAAGTATTTACAAGTGACAAAATATCGGCTCCATTTGCCTCACACTCTTTACTTACATCAACAAGATTATGTGCATTTGGAGATAACTTAACCATAAGTTTTTTATTGGTAACCTTTCTAACGGCAGATACAACTTTTCCTGCAGCTTCACATGTCATTCCAAAGGCCATACCGCCTTCTTTAACATTAGGACACGAAATATTTAATTCAATAATATTTATATCAAGAGTATCTAAAAGTTTAGCACCTTCGATATATTGTTCAAGATTATTTCCTCCTAAATTAGGAATAATTTCCATTTTATACTTTTTTAAATTTTCATATTCCTTTTCTATAAAAACTCTAATGGAAGGATTTTGAAGTCCAATGCTATTCATAATGCCAGATGGAGTTTCATGAATTCGAATACCTGTATTACCAGGCTTTTCTACAATTGTAAGTCCTTTTGTAGATATTGCTCCAAGTCTATTTAAATCAAGATATGGAGAAAACTCTCTACCAAAGCCAAAAGTTCCAGATGCAGCTATTATTGGATTTTGCAATTCTATTCCTGCTAAATTAACACTTAGACTCATAGTAAACCTCCTTAGCGTAAAATACAGGACCTTCAACACAAATCCTCTTCCCGCCACTTATTGTATTTATATTACAACCTAAGCAGGCCCCTATTCCACAAGCCATATTACTTTCTAATGAAACTTGAAGTTTAGACTTATCGGTAATTTCTGCTAAATTTTTAAGCATAATATTTGGTCCACAAGAAAAAACTGCATCATAAGAATTATCGTTAAAAATAGTTAATACATTTCCCTTTATACCAACTTTTCCACTATCAGAAGATATATATATATTATCCACATATTGTCTTAAATACTCTAAAAAATAATCTTCTTCTCTAAAGCCAGCATAAAAATCAATGCTAGATCCCTGTTCTTTTAATTTTTTTGCTAATAGAAGCATAGGTGCAATTCCAATTCCTCCACTAACAATTGCTGTTTTCTTAATATTTTTATACCTAAATCCATAACCTAATGGTCCAAGTACATCAACAAAAGAACCAATTTTTAAGTTTTTTAAAATATTAGTTCCCTTACCCACTACTAAATATAGAAAAACAATATTACCATCTCTTATATCGCACACAGAAAATGGCCTTGAAAGAATTGGATCTATATCCCAAGTTCTTACCATGAAAAATTGTCCTGGCTCAGCTATAAAATCGCCTTTTAATTCCATTAAATAAACATTTTCAGAAATTTTTTCATTTCTTAATATTTCAGAATGTATATAGCCCTTTTTATTTTCCACTTATATCACCAATCATATCAACAACAGCTTGTCTTGCATACTTTCCAACATTTTCATTTCCATCTTCGAATTTTTTATAGTGAGTAATAATTCCTCTTGATGAATTAACTACTCCCTTATCTAAATTTTCAAGATAAGTTCTAATATCTTCTGGTTTTGCTCCTTGTGCCCCATAACCTGGAATTAAAAACATAGTGTTATTAAATTTATCTCTTATTTCTTTGGCTTCTTCAGAATGAGTTCCACCAACTACCATACCTAAAGCAGAAAGACCACATTCTCCAATAAAAGATTTTCCAAATTCTTCAAGCTTTTCTCCAACTTTATTATATAAATAATCACCATTAACATCTAAATATTCAATGTCTTTAGCACCCTCATTAGAAGTCCTTAGTAAAACAAAAACTCCTTTTTTACCACTTTCTAAATATGGAAAATATGGGCTAATACTATCAAATCCCATATATGGATTAAGTGTTATAAAATCTGCTTCAAAATCACCTTCGAAATGACCCTTAGCATACATTTTTGCAGTTGATGAGATGTCGCCTCTTTTAATGTCACCGATTGATAAAAGGTCTCTATCTCTTAAGTATTTTAATGTTCTTTTATAGGCTTTTAACCCATCAATTCCTTGTGATTCATAATGAGCTATTTGTAATTTGTAGATAGCTACAAGATCACATGTACTATCTATAATTTCTTTATTAAAATTAAATATTGCATCTTCAATAGACTTTCCTTCTTGCATGTTTAAAGGTATATAGTCTAAAGCTGTATCTAATCCTACACAAACAAAACTTCTTTCTTTAATTCTATTGTATAGTTTATCGATTATCATCTTTTCCTCCCTCATAAAGTATTCTTCCATCTCTTATAGTATACATTACTTTTCCAATTAATTCTTCTCCTATAAATGGAGAATTTGAACTTTTTGAAGCAAAATTATCCTTTACTATATATCTATTTTCATTATCTACTATAACAAAATTTGCTTTTTTACCAATTTCTATAAGACCATGATCTAATCCAAGAATATGTCCAGGTCCATAACTCATAACTTCAGAAAGTCTATTTAGTGAAATATTCTCTTCTACAACTAACTTTTTATAAAGTGAACCATAAGCAGTTTCCAAACCAATCATACCAGGTGCACCTTTTAACTTATCTTCTTTAGAATGAGGTGCATGATCTGTCGATATCGCATCACAAAACCCATTTCTAATTGAGTTTATACAAGCTTTAACATCTGATTTAGAACGAATAGGTGGATTTACTTTAAAGTTTAAGTCATGGAAGTATAAATGGTGAGGTGTTATTTCAAATGTAACTTTTTGCCCTTTTTTCTTAGCATCAATTAATGCTTCTATTGAGTCTTTTGTGCTAACATGACAAAAGTGAACTTTACATCCTGTATAGTTTGCAAGGTATATATCTCTTATTGTAATAATATCTTCAGCAACTCTATAATCAAAATGAGATATTTCTGGATCTTCAGCATGAACCATTATCCCTATATTTTTTTCTTTGGCATAGTTCATAGCTTCTAGCATGAGCTTATTTGAAAGAACTCCTTTTCCATCATCTGATAAAAATTTTACTTTATCAGGAAAATCATTTATATCTATAACTTCTTTTCCTTCCATGTTTTTTGTTAAGGAAATATTTTGATATAAATCAATTAAATTTAAATTATTTGATTTTTTAATAATTTCATTATAAGTATTTAAATTATCACAAACAGGTTTAGTGTTAGCCATTGCATAACATATTGTATATCCACCCTTTAATGCACTCCTGCTACCAGTTTCTATATCTTCCTTGTAAGTAAATCCTGGATCTCTAAAGTGCACGTGCAGATCTACAAAAGAAGGCATCAAAGTTAAACCACCTGCATCAATAAGTTTTGCATCATTATCATTTATACTTTCAGAAATTTCTTTAATAATTCCATTTTCAACAAGTATATCAGATTTTAAAGTTTTATCTTTATCGACGATTGTTGGTCCCTTAATTAAAAGTTTCATTAGTCCTCCATGTTTAATAGGTGGTCACAATAAGAACATTTATAGATTTTCTTTTCCTTATCAACTAAATCAAATTTTGGTTCAATATCCCTTTCATTAACACTAACACATCTTGGATTCTTACATTTAAATAAACCTACAAAAGATTCTGGCAATTTCAATTCAACTTTTTCAATTATTTTCTCATTGTCAATTATATTGATTGTTAGATTATCATCTAGTAACGCTAAAACTCTTAAATCTAAATCTATTTCATTCTCGATTTTAATTAAATCTTTTTTACCATATTTTTTAGATTCAGCATTAATAATAAGTGCAACCCTATAGTCTGCTTTATCTAATTCTAATAATTTAAATATTTCATAACCATTTCCAGGGCTTATGTGGTCAATTACAATTCCCTTTTTCAAACTTGAAACATTAAGCATTTTCTTCTACCCCCAACAATTTAGAAATTAGTGCCATTCTAGCATACATTCCATATTTTACTTGATCAAAATACTTAGCTCTTTTATCATTATCAACTTCAACGCTTATTTCATTTACTCTAGGTAAAGGATGAAGAACTATCATATCGTCTTTAGCTAATTTCATCTTTTTCTCTGTTAAAATATAAGAATCTCTTAGTCTAATATAGTCAGCTTCATTAAAAAATCTTTCCTTTTGAACCCTTGTCATATATAAAATATCTAAATCCCCAATAACACTTTCAAGTCTTTCAACTTCCCTGTATTTAGAACTATCACCTTTAAATTCAGTTTCTTTTACATATCTTGGAATTTTTAACTCTTCGGGAGAAATTAAAATAAATTTATTGCCACTAAATTTATTCATAGTTTTTAGTAAAGAATGAACTGTTCTACCAAATTTTAAATCCCCACAAAATCCAATTGTAAGATTTTCAAAAGTTTTTTTAGTTTCAATAATTGTAAGTAAATCTGTTAGCGTTTGAGTTGGATGAAAATGTCCACCGTCTCCAGCGTTAATTAGTGGTACTAGTGTTTTTTCTTTAGCAAGTGTAGCTGCACCTTCGTTAGGATGTCTCATAGCAATAATATCTGCATAGCAACCAACAGTTCTAATTGTATCAGTTAGACTTTCTCCCTTTGCAGTTGATGAGGAAAGAGCTTCAGAAAAACCTATAACTTCTCCTCCTAATCTTAGCATTGCAGCTTCAAAACTTAATCTTGTTCTAGTTGATGGTTCAAAAAAAAGAGTCCCTAGTAATTTACCATCGCAAAAATGGGAATACTTATTAGGACTCTTCACAATATCTTGGGCTAATTCCATTAATTCATAAATATCACTTACAGATAAATCATCTGGGCTAATTAAATTTCTACCTTTTAGCATTATTTTCTCCCTCATAAAAAAATTAAATCTAAATTAAAATTATGTTTTCAATTTAGATTCTACTTATATTATCATGAATTTTAAATAATGTCAAACCAAAATATATTTTTTTATAATTTCAGCAACTGCATCCCTATCATTTGTAGTACAAATTTCATCAACATATTTAACTACGCTTGGCATACAATTTGCGGGCGAAACTGAATGTCCAGCAAATTCTAACATTGAAATATCATTTTCTCCATCACCCATGGCAAGGATATTTTCTCTATCAATATTATAAAGTTCAGCTATTTTTTGTACAGCTGTCATCTTGTTGGAATCATTTCTAAAAATTTCCATAATAAAAGGAAGTGAAAAAGAAAGAGAAAGTTCATCTTTTAATTCATTATATATTTTGTCATATAATTTTTTTAGATTTTCATATTCATCAATAAAAGCAGCTTTGTGTAGAGACTCATATATATTGTTTTCTTTTAAATATATGCTTAAATTTTCACTTGAGATAATTGGTTTTTTTACAAATCTATTTAGTATTTCTAAAAAAGGATTTGGTTTATCACTAGCATAAATAATATTATCTTTAAATAAAGTAAGCAATTCATTATTATTATTCGAAATTTCAAAAAGTTTATCAACATGTTCTTTTCTTAAATAGGTCTCGCCAATAATTTCTTCATTTTTTACATCATAAACAATAGCTCCATTCATAGCTCCAATATATTCATTTAGATTTAAAATTTTAGAAAAATTTTTTAGAGCTGGGACATCTCTGCCTGAAACTAAAACAACTTTTACTCCTCTTTCTTTAGCAAGTTGTATATACTTTTTATTTTTTTCTGAAATAGTATGTTCTTTATTTAATAGAGTTCCATCCATATCAAGTACTAACATCTTAACATCAATTTTTTTATTCATGGAAATAACCTCTGCTTTCTGCCTCGTCTAAAATTTCAGTTAAAATATTTTTAAATTTTTCAGAGATATTTGTAAGAACTTCACCTCTTTTTTCAACCATTTCCCTTCTAACTATATTTTCATTCCAACTTCCTCCATCTCCATAAAGATTAATAATCATAGGACAAAGCCTATCTAAAGAATTTGCATAAAGTGAATCGTTTGTTTTCATATCTTCGAATTCTCTCCAAAGATCGAAAAAAATTTTGGATTTTCCTTCTGGAAGTATAGAAAATAATTTTTTAGCTGCATTAAGTTCTCTTTTTTCTTTTGTTTTATAGCCTTCAGTATCATAACAATAAGTATCTCCAGCATAAATTTCAACCAAATCATGAACTAAAAGCATTTTAATTACTTTTAATTCATCTATTTCAAAATCTACATAATCTTTAAATATCATCGCCATTACAGCAATATGCCATGAATGTTCTGCATCATTTTCATACTTGTTGTCATAAATATGCTTAGTTCTTCTAAAAATATTTTTTAATTTTTCTATTTCTATTGTAAATTCAATTTCTTTATTCATCATTTCCTCCAGAAATATTATAACATATGATTAAAAAATATATATAATGGGTATTAAATAAATGAATTATTTTAAAGGGGGATATTTTAATGAAAGATAAAAAAGAACTTGATGAAGAATTAAAAGCTAAAGCTGACACAAAAGAAACACATACTGACATTTATTCAAACACAGAATACACACTTGAAGATTCAAATGTTGCAGTGCCTACTGAAGAAGCAAACTTAGAAGCTAAAGAATGGGTAGATGAAGAAAATAGAAGATAAAAATTGCCTGTCTAAGTAGACAGGCTCTTATTTTTTTAATTCATTTTGAAGTTCACTTATAGACTTCTTTGAAACTAAATTTTCTGATATATTAAAATCAGTTAGAAATTCTTTTAAGTCTTTTTCTTTTTTTACTTCAATTTCTACATAAGGATATGGATATGTTTCTTTATCCCAAGTATCTATATCTATACTTATATTTTTATACGAATATTTTATCCTTTTCTTTTTCCCAGAATTTAAAGCTTTAATTCCAAGTAAGTCTAAGATTTTCAATATATTATCTTTTGAATCTACTTTACAAGTATATTCATTGTTCTCTCTAAGATTTTTATTTTCAATGTTTTCCTTATAGGTTAGATAAGTTGAACACTTATCACCTATTTTTGATTCTCTAACTCTTAAATAAGACTTATCTGGAATTTTATTTGAAATATTTTCTAATAGAATATTTTCCTGATATTCAATATAAAGAAGCTTAGCTCCCTTTGCTTGTAAATTTTTTTCAAAAGAATCAACATCTAAACCCAATAATTTTACTTCTAGTTCTTTTTCCATTATAAAATCTCCTTAATTAAAATTGGCTTAAAATCGATATAGTCACAAGATGTGCAAATATAATTAACACCACCTATACTCCCTTCAACAACCATCTTTAAACCATCAGAATGCAGATGCCCATATATGCATGTATCAACTTTATATTTAGACATCAAATCAGCAAATTCATTTGTATTTCCGTCTTTATTAAAAGGCGGATAATGAAGCATGCATATTATTTTATTTCTTTTGCAAGATTCTAAACTTAATTTTAACCTAATTAATTCTCTTTCAAAAATCTTTAAATCATTTTTTTTAAAATCTGAATCTTCCTTATCAAGCCAAGCTCTAGTTCCACAAATAGAAAAATCATTTATATCTATAGAATCATTTTGAATGAAGGAAATAGTCTTTAATTTAAGATTTCTGAGTTTAGATATACTGTCCCACCAGAAATCATGATTGCCTTTAATCATTATTTTTTTGCCAGGAAGTTTATCTATTTGAATTAAATCGATATAAGCTTCTTCCATTCTAATTTGCCAAGAAATATCGCCAGCAATGAGAACATAATCATTATTATTTATAATATTCTGCCAATTATTAAATATTTTCTTATTATGGTCCTTCCAATTATCACCAAATATATTCATAGATTTATTTTCAGTATAATCTAAATGTAGGTCTGAAATAGAGTAAATCATTGTTATTCCTTTAAATATATAATATTTTTTCCTGCTCTTTTATAAAAGTCTCTTTCTTCTTCATCATTGGTAAAGAAAAGAATCTGAAATTGATTCTCTAGTGTAAATAAAGAATTTAAAAATAAATTTTTATGTTTAAAATCTAGATAAACTGTAGAATTATCTAGCAGCAGAATATTATCTTTATTATAACTTAAAGATAATCTAATAGAAAACATTAAAAGCTGTAAAATTCCTGAGCTTAATTTATCAGCTTCTATGTAAGCTGCTTTTTTTTTCCTCATAAACTTTTATAAGCATATCACTATCAAATATGACTCTTTTATATTTGCCATTTGTTAATTTATTCAAATAAAAACTAGTACTTTTTGAAATATCTCCTAGTAATTTTTTTATTACTGATTTTTGAGAAATATCAATAATATCCATTAACTGAATTATTAATTCTCTTTTATCTAAAAGTTCTTGTCTCATTTTTTTCTTATCAAGAATTCTAAGCTTATAATTATTATTCTCATCTCTAGCTTCTTTTTGAATTTCTATTTCCTGTCTTAGATTAAATATTTTATTTTTTAAAATATTTATCTCATAGGAATCTATATTTTTATTATTTTTTAGATATAATTCTATATCATTATTTAAATTATTTATCTGTTCTAGAAGTCTATTATTATATTTAATATTTAAAACTAAAACTAACAAAAAAGCAATAAAAATAATAGAAGATAGTAATGTTAAGACTTTTATTGATTTAATAAGTCCAAATATAGCAAATACAAAACTGAAAATTTCAATAATGCAAAAGAGTAATTTACTTGATTTGAAATTATGTATTCTACTAGATAAATAATCTCTTTCTAATAGTTTTTTATGAATAATATTATTATTCTCATGACTTATTTTATCTTCTTCAATTTTTAAATCATTTTCTAAATCACTAAGTATTTCTTCTTTTCGTTTTATTAATAAATCAAAATTCGTTGAATCTATTGATTTTTCAAGAAATAAAATATCTTTATTGATAAGTCCTAATTCTTTATTAGACATCCTATCTGTTCCAATTTCATTTTTTTCTTTATCAAGATTTATAAGTATTTTATTGGAATCAAAGTAATCAGATGAAAAGATTATACTTAAAAGGTATTCATTCAAACTGTTAACATTTTTTATTTTATTAAAATCTTTAGAAAAATTAATAATTGAAATTTCATTAAATACTTCTCTGCTAAAAGGCAAAAAATCACTTGGATTATAGGTCCTATTTTTATCAAATACAAATGTAGCCCCATCATCTAATTTTGTAATAGAGAGAGATTTTGAAAATTCTCTATTAAAAGATAATATATTATTATTAACTTTTAAATCTAACTCACCAGAAAAATATGAAGAAAACCAAGGTCTATTGTCTTCTAAATTTTCATAAACTCCGGCATATAAGGTATTTTCTATAAAATTTAATATCGTAGATTTTCCAGATTCATTTTCTCCATATATAACGTTTATTCCATTATCAAAAAAGATTTCTTTTTCACTTAATCCTCTATAGCCATTTATTTTAACTCTAGTTATCTTCAAAACTTTCACCTATCTTTTCTAAAAATAATTCAATAAGCTTATCTTTATTATCTGATAGTTCGATATTTTTTAGTATTTCTCTAAATAATAAGTTATTTTTTATTGAGTTAATTTTTTCTATGTCCCAGAAATATGAATTATCTATAAATTCAATATATAAAAACTTTTCCTGTAAATGTAAAAATATACTTTCTAACTCTATCTTTTTAATTTTACTATAACCACTTATGATAATTCTATAAAAATTATTTTTATCGAGTTTATTAAAATACATTATAAAATCATCTTTACTTATATTAGATATATCATAGTTTATTTGAATAAAAGATGGATTATTAGATCTAATAAATTCACATTTTAAAGCATTATCCAAATTAACATAATTAAAACCATATTCCCCAGTATCTTTGAATGAACTTGGAGAAAGACTACCAGGATTAAATATATTCTTAAATTGGAATTTTTTGTGTATATGGCCAAGAGCAATATAATCAAATTGTAATTTGCTTAGATTATTTTTTAAATAAAAATTTTCATTATTGTCAAGGTCTTCATGAATGAGAAAAACATTATAAAAATTTGGATCTAATTCAACTTTAAACTTCTTATTAGAATTAAATTTCTCTGTCCATGACATTCCATATATTCTTGTATTAATATTTTTAAGCTCATAAAAATTTAAATTGTTATTTTTAAAAACGTAAACATTTTTAGGAAATGAATTTACAAATCTAGAAATAGTCTCATCATAATAATCATGGTTTCCAAAAATCATAAAGATTTTTATATCATCATATTTATCAAAAATATCTAGAATTTTATTTTCTGTATATAAATTAATATCTTCTCTCTCAAAAGTGTCTCCACTAATTAAGGCAAAATCTACTTTTTTTTCTCTCTAGAAAAGGAAAGAAATTTTTCAAATTCTATCCATTTATTTTTCTTTATTTCTTTAATTACATACTCAGGAAGTTGAGAATATAATAGTTTTTTATTAACATGTAAATCAGATGCATGTGTAAAAGTTATCATTTTATCACTCTTTAATAAGGTTTAATATGTTAATATATTCTTTTTTTGCCTTCTCATAGCCCAAATTATAAAGATTTAAGCATAGCTTATAGTCAAAGATATTTATTGTATCTATGCTATTACCAATATCAAGATTAATAAGTAATGCTTTATTATTCTCAATTAATAGATCTAAGAAATCAAAATTATCATTATATCTAATAAATCTATTTTCAATAGCATGTATAGTTCTAGGATATTTTTTTAAATAAATAAATTTTTCATCAAGTGGAGAAAACTCTTTTCTATAACCATAAGGTCTAGTAGAAACAACTAAAATCTTTTTAAAACCTTCCTTATAAGTTCTAATTATAGGTACTCCATCAGAAAAGCCACCATCAAATAGTTTTTTACTTTTTATTATAATAGGTCTAAAATAGAATGGTAAGCTACAAGAAGCACTCACCTTATTTAAAATTTCAATATAGGAAGATGAATTATTTAAATTAAAATATTCCATTAAACCTGTATCAGCATTTGTAGTAGTTACCATAACCTTAGATTTGCTATTGACAATATTTTCAAATTCTATCGGTTTAAGGTTTTCGTCTAAAAATTTTATAATAGAAAAGATATCAACAGGTAGATTTTCCATCATAAAATTAATATCAGGCATAGCGTCCTTAGTTAACATCTTAAAACTTAGTAGTCTTTTTTTTTGCTTCAGACATATATGATAGTACAACAAAAGATGATGCAGATGTAGCTATTATATTTTCAAAAATAATATTTTTTTCTAAAAAGTAATCTAATATTCCTGAGGTGAAAGATGATCTTATGCCTCCACCTTCTAATATAAGACAAACATCTTTAATTATCATATCTTCTCCTAGTAATTAATCTTTTTTATAATTGAATAATCTTTCATGAATGAAACTGCGGAAATCTTAGCATTCTCAATTGAGAAATTAAAAAAATTATCCAGGCCACAAATTTGACTTAGTATAGCTCTAATAACCCCATCATGACTAACAATTAAAGTGTTCTCATTTTTTTCTTTTAATTCTTCCAAAAAATCATTAACTCTTGAAAAAAACTCATTATAACTTTCTCCAGATGGAATTTTAGTTGAAAAAGTATTTTTTTCTAATTGTCCATAAATATAGGGATACATTTTATTAATTTCAATATACGTATAGCCTTTAAAATCTCCATAATCAAATTCGTTTATTCTAGAATCAACCATATAGTGTTTATCTTTATCTATAATTTGCTCTAATGTTTCCCTGCATCTTAATAATTCACTTACATATATATTTTTAAAGTTAAATTCTTTTAATTTACGCTTAGTTTCTATTAACTTTAATTTTAATATTGGATCTAATGGAGTAACATCTCTTGAATAGATTTTTAATATATTATCAACAGTTTTTGCATGCCTAACCATAATTAAATCCATTTAGAAACTCCTAAATATACTATAAGATAGATGAGCTCGTTAACTTCAGCCAAAAAACCAAGAATGTCTCCAGAAATGTATCCTATTCTTCTTTCAAAGAATTTAATAAAGAAAATAGTAAATAGTAAGGTAATTATTCCTGGTATCAACAATAATTTTTTATAGAGGAAAGAAAAAATTAAAAATAAAGCTATAAATATATATGAGGTTTTGCCAATATTTGATTCATGTAAAAAATCTGCCATTCCATTGTAACCAGGAAATTTTCCCTTATAAATAACCATGGTCAAAAGAGTTCTAGAAAAAACAATTGCAAGAATACAACTAAAAAGATTATTTAATATCATTTTATATATAATAAATTTGGAAAGTAATAAAATAAATAAGTATATTGCTCCAAATGCTCCAATTCTAGAATCCTTCATTATTTCTTTAAGTCTTTCTCCATTTGTTTGAGAAGAAAGACCATCAATTGTATCAGTAAATCCATCTAAATGAAGACCACCAGTTGTAAAAATATATAAAGAAATCATAATTAACGAATTAAATTCACTGCTGATTCCTAGCTTATATATATTATTTAAAAGTGGAACAATAATTACAAAAAAGCTAATTATAAGACCAGTTAATGGAAAAAAAAATCTGACCCATTTTTATATTTTTTTTATTATATTCAACTTTATCAGATATGAAAAATTTAGTTAAGAATTGAATAGAGATAAATAAACCATCTATCATTTTATTTTCACCGCTTGACCTACTAGCATAAAATAAACCTCATCGGAATTATCAGCTAAGAATTTATTTATTTCACCATTTATATCCTGGAAAAATCTTCCAATTTTATATTCAGATACTAAAGTTAAGCCTACTTCATTTGTTACAATGACAAGTTTTTTTTCTTTACTTTTAAAGTTTTGAATTAGTCGGTCAAATTTATCTTTTAAGCTAGTAATAATCTTATATTTGTTTTCAAATGATAAATCAGCTTCTTTATCTTCAAAAATAAGATTGTTAATTAGGTTTCCTACATCATCTAAAATAGCATTTTGAACTTTAGAGAAATCTTCCTCAAGTTTTAAAGATTCTAAAGTGATAAACTTATCTCCCCTATTTTTTCTATGATTAATTATTCTTTCATTTGTTTCATCATCAAAATTAAACATTGTTGCAATATAATGCTTATTTTTTTTATCCTTTAATAAATTTTCGCTAAATTCAGTTTTCCCGCTTCTTATACCTCCAATAACAAGGGTAATCATTCTATTTAAATTCTTCTTTTAAAATTTCACTTAATAACTTTGCTTCTTCTTTACTCAATGTAATACCCTTGCTCATTCTAGTGTGATCAGGATTCCAATCACGAATATCATATTTGGCTGCTCTTTCATTCCAAGAAACTAAATTAATCTCTTTTTGCCATCCATTTGAAGAAGTTCCTAAAACACCTAAATTTTCGATAATTTCATACTTTATATCTGCCATAATATCTCCCACCTTTTTAAAATTTTTAATTTAAAAAATCATCATTATCAATACCTTGAATAATCATTATCATATTCTCAAGGTTTTCTTTTAATAAATCATTGCTTTTAATAAGATTTTCTAATTCTTTTCTTTCTTGGATAATTAAGTCACCATTTGAAGGATTTATATAATCTAAAATTTTCTCAGGTAAAAAATACTTAAGATTATTAATTGATTTTTGATTAGCCAAAAAATATACATCTTCAAGAATAAAATCGACTTCTTTGTTATAATCATAATTAGTCAAATTTTCAAATTTATTATTTAAGTCAGGACTAATTTTAGAAATTACATCTATAATTTCCTTTAAGTCAGACTTAGAAACAAAATTATTTTTAAAGATTTTACTCTCTAATAAATCTGTTTTAATTTCTAAATTTTCAAAGGACTTAATTAACTCATCATATTCCAGATTAATTTTAGTAAATATAAACTTAGAATCAATAATCTTATTATTAGTCATATAATTAGTATAGCTATCTAAGATACTATTTAGTTTAGATACTTCATAATCGGACTTAATTTTTTCTAAATAAAGATTTGAAAAAGCAATAAAAAAATTAGTAATTGCTTTTACAGCTAATTTATAATCATCAATTTGTAATTTTTTTAAAGTCATCTTTCTCCTCCTATGTATATATTTTACCATATTTTTTGTTAATTTCCATATATAGAAATTACAATAAAATTATGTTAAAATATTAATAGAGGTGATATTATGAGTAATAAGAATAAGTTTGTAAGATTTGTTGCATTATTGCTAGTTTTTGCAATGCTAATTGTTATGGTTCCGGGAATTATCTTACCACTTTTTAAATAATGGAAATAAAATCTATTGAGCCTAAGTCCAATTATTATGAAATAAATTTATCTAATGAAAAATATCTTATTAAATATGAACAACTAGAAAATTTAGAACTTTATGTTGGGAAAATAGTCGAATTTGAAGATTATAAAAAAATAATAGATTCATCAAGATTTAATGAAATTGAAATTAAAGCCAGAAACTACTGCTTAAAAAGAATTGTTTCTAATGTAAAAGTTTCTGACTATTTAAAAAAATTTGATTTAAAGTGCGAAGAGAAAAAAATAATTATTTATAATTTAAACGAACTTGGTTTAATAAATGATGAATTATATATTGAAAATCTTATATCTAGTAAAAAACTATCGAACTCATTTTCAAGACAAAAACTATTTTCCTTTTTAAAATTTGAGGGTTATCCATTAGAGTTAATTAATGAGAAAATGAAGGACTATACTGAGGATGAAGAATTTGAAAAAATGGAAAATATTTTTAGCAGAAAGTACAAAAATTTAGACACATCAGATTTAAAATTAAAAAGTAAAGTTATGAATTATTTTCTTTCTAATTTATATCCATTAGAAAAAGTTAGAAAATTATTAGAGGAAGATTAAAATGTTTTTTGTTTATATTTTATCCTGTAGTGATAAGACTCTTTATACTGGAATAACTAATAACCTAAAATCCAGGTTAGATTTTCATAATACTGGAAAAGCTTCTAAATATACAAGATCAAGACTCCCAGTGAAATATGTATATATCGAAGAAGCTGGTGAAAAAGGTTCCGCTTTAAGTCGAGAAATACAAATAAAAAAATTATCAAGAAAAAAGAAATTGGAACTTATAAAAAATAGCACAAATTTTTTTAAAGAATTTACCAGTAATATTTAATATTACTGGTTTTTTATCATTTTTTTATTTTATAATTTGTTTATAAGTTTATATTCTTCTTGAATTTTTATGAATTAAGTTTTATTATATATATGTGATGAAAGGAAAAGGAGGAAATTATGATTGCTTTATTTATAGTAATTAATAGAACAGAACTATTTGAAAATCTAATTGATAAGTTTCATGAAAATGGAATTTATTCGGCCACAATATTTGATTCTATAGGAATGGCTTCAACTTATCAAACTGAATCTATGTTAACTTCTTTTAGAGGAATGTTAAATAAGTTTAGACCTTTTAATAAAACCATTCTTATGCTTCTTCCAACTGAAGAAGAAGTTGAAAAAGCTAAAAATTGTGTAAGAGAAGTTATGGGTGATTTAGAGCGAGAAAATATAGGTATTATGTTTACTATGCCTGTAACATCTTTTGAAGGTATAAGAAGGATTGATTCATAGATGAAATACCTTTTATACTTAGCAATTATATTTTTATCAGCAATGATAGTAGCCAATATTTTAGGTAAATTTAGACTACCTGAAGTTACTGGCTATTTAATTTGTGGTGTAATTTTAGGCCCATCTCTATTGGGAATAATACCAAAAGACTATTTAAAAGATTTTGAAATTTTATCTACTGTAGCACTTTCTTTTATAGCTTTTAATATTGGTAGCGAAATGGACTTAAATTCACTTAAAGCCCTAGGAACAAAGATTATTATAATTACTTTTTTTGAAGCATTTATGGCCTTTGTTTCTGTTTTTACAGTAATGATAATAAGCGGGCAAAGTATGGTTTTTGCTTTAGTTTTAGGAGCGATAAGTTCTGCAACCGCTCCTGCTGCAACTTTAATGGTTATTAAACAATATAGAGCAAAAGGACCACTAGTTGATACTTTAATGCCTGTTGTAGCCCTAGATGATGCTTTTTGTATTATGATTTTTGGTATAGCTTCCACCCTAGCAACCAATTTGTTAGCTGGTTCAAGCTTAGATATATTTCATATGGTACTACTTCCTATTTTAGAAATTATTGCGGCACTTGTATTAGGATTAGTTTTAGGAGTTTTATCATCTATCATTACAAAAAAGATTAAAAAATCAACTTGAAGTAACCATGTATGTTATAGCTTTAATTTTTATTCAAACTTTTATATCAGATAAATTTAATCTATCTTCCCTATTAATGATAATGGCTTTTGGGGTTACTTTATCTAATACAACTACTAAAAAGTCTTCAATAATTAATGCACTTCAAGGGGTACAAGGCCCTCTATACTTACTATTTTTTACTCTATCAGGAGCAGATTTAGATTTTTCTGTTTTTAAAAATGTCGGACTTGTAGCAATATTATATGTATTTGCTAGAGCTTTCGGTAAATTTATAGGAGCTAAAATTGGCTGCGATATAACAAAATCAAATCCTAAAGTTAGTAAATACTTAGGCTTTACTCTATTTCCACAAGCTGGAGTTGCAATTGGACTTTCCCTAATAGCCCAAAATATTATACCTGGTAGTCAAGGTTCTGAAATTAGAGCTATAGTTTTAGCAGGAGTTGTAATTTACGAACTACTAGGTCCTTTAATTACAAAAACAGCTTTAATAAAAGCAGGTGAAATTCAAACAGAAAAATTATAAATCCATTCATAACCCAAAGCCAAATGAACTGACCCCAAAAAGTTGGACCTAAAAAAACCAACTTTGAGGAGGTCAGTTTTTTCATGACAAAATATAGTACAGAATTTAAGATGAAAATAGTACAAGAATACTTAAATAAAGAAGGAGGATATAAATATTTAACTGATAAATATGGACTCAGTGATCATTCAGTAGTCAGAAGATGGGTAAATTCATACAAAACACAAGGATATGAAGGCTTAAAAATTTCTAGAAAAAATAATAGTTACTCTTTCGAATTTAAGAAGAATATAGTAAACTTGTACTTAACAGGAGAAATGTCCTATCAAGAACTTTCTAATCAATTTAAGATTAATAATCCAGCGATCATTGCTAGATGGGTAATTGATTTTAGAAATCAAGGACTTGATGGACTTAGACCTAAAAAGAGAGGAAGACCTTCAAGTATGACTAAAGATAAAAATAATGAAAAAGAAAAAGAACAAGTAAAGAAAGAATATTCTAAGGAAGGGATAGACGAAATTGCTGAACTTAAAGATAAGCTTTACTGGGCACAAATGGAAATAGATTTTCTAAAAAAAAAAGATGGAATTAGAGGACGAGGAAGATCAGAAAATGAGAGAATGGCTAGAATAATTCACTCATTAAGAGAAAAATATCCACTAAAAGATTTACTTAAACAATTTAATTTTCCAAAATCAACATACATGTATTGGCAAAAAAGATTTGATAGAAAAAATAAAGATGAAGCCTTTGAGAATCAAATCAAGAAAATGAGAAAAGATAATCCAAACTATGGATACAGAAGAATACATGCGATGCTTAGAAGACTTGGAATTTTAATAAACAAGAAAAAAGTTCAAAGGTTGGTACAGAAGCTGAAACTTCAGGTAACAAACTTTGCACGTAAATCAAGAAAATATTACTCATACAAGGGAACAGTAGGTAAAGTAGCACCAAATAGGATAAAAAGAAGATTTAAAACATCTGTAGTACATCAAAAAATCACAACAGATACAAGTGAATTCAAATACTATGAAACAGATAAGTATGGGAATATGCAAGTAAAAAAACTTTACTTAAATCCTTTCTTGGATATGTTTAATGGAGAAATCATTAGCTATTCAATAACAACTTCACCTACATTAGATGCAATAATAACATCACTTGAAGAAGCAATTTCAAAGACTTCAGATTGCAAGTTTAAAAGAATATTCCATTCAGATCAAGGATGGGCATATCAATTAAAACAATATACTGAAAAATTAGAATCTAATGGAATTTTACAGAGTATGTCAAGAAAAGGAAATTGCTTAGATAATTCTCCTATGGAGAATTTCTTCGGGATATTAAAACAAGAAATTTACTATGGTAGAACGTTTAAATCATTTAACGAACTAAAAAAGACAATAGAAGAATATATAAAATATTACAATGAAGATAGAATAAAAGAAAAACTTGGATATTTAAGTCCAGTTGAATATAGGAAATTGAATGCAGCTTAGCTGCGATTTCCCCTAGGGGAAATATGAGGACAAAAAAACCAGAGACAAATATTTCTAAATGTCTCTGGTATAAAGTCCAACTTTTTGGGGTCACCTTAAAATAAGCTTTGGGTTATTTAATTATTTTATTTAAATTCATCTATGTTTTATGAAAATTTTCTAACAAATTTTATATAAAAGTATTTAAATATATGATAGTATTTATAATGAGGTGAATGAATTGAAATATATTGGTATAGATATTGGTTCAACAGCTAGTAAAGTTTATATAATTGGTGAAATAGATCAATACTTTGTAATTCCAACAGGTTGGAATTCTAAAGAAACCGCTCAAAAAATTAAAGAAATTCTTCAAGAAAAATACAATATAAATCCAGAAGATGAAAATGTTAAAGTTGTTACAACTGGATATGGAAGAGTATCAGTTCCCTATCAAAATAAAAATATTACTGAAATTACATGCCATGGAAAGGGTGCAAGTATTTTAAGTAATAAAGACAATATTACTGTCATAGATATTGGTGGTCAGGATACAAAAGTTATTTCAGTTGTTGACGGTAGAGTTGATGATTTTATTATGAATGATAAATGCTCAGCAGGTACTGGAAGATTCATTGAAATAATGGCCGATAAATTGTCTTTAAGTCTTGATGAACTATTTGATTTAGCAAAAATAGGTAAAAATATTAAAATAAGCTCTATGTGTACAGTTTTTGCTGAATCTGAAATAATTTCACTTATGGGAGCTGGTGAAAAAAAAGAAAATATAGCAAGAGGAATAGTCTCATCGGTTATAACGAAAGTTAAACAACTTGCATCAAGAAAATTAGATGACAAGGAACTCTTTTTAACTGGTGGATTAAGTTCCAGTCCAATTTTTTTAGAACTTTTAAACGAAGAAATGGGAATGGAAGTTTCAACTAATAAACTTGCTAAATATGCTGGGGCTATAGGTGCAGCAAGTATAGCTAAAGAAAAATTTGGAGGAAAATAAAATGTTAAATTTAAAAAAAGATTTACCTGAAATATTTGATGATTTTGCAGAAAATAGGCAAAATTCTTTTATTAGAGTTAAAGAATTAAAAGATAAAAATATCCCAATAGTTGGAGTTTTTTGTACATTTTTTCCTAGTGAATTAGCTTTTGCAGCTGGTGCAAGTTGTATATCTCTATGTTCAACTTCTGATGAAACTATCCCTGTAGCTGAAAAAGATTTACCAAAAAATATTTGTCCACTTATTAAATCATCTTATGGATTTGCAATTACTGATAAGTGTCCATTTTTTTATTTCTCAGATATAGTAATTGGAGAAACTACTTGTGATGGAAAAAAGAAAATGTATGAGTATTTAGGAAATTTTAAAGATGTTCATGTTATGCAGCTACCTAACTCCATTTCTCCAGAAGCCAAAAAACTTTGGATGGCAGAAATAGTAAAATGCAAAAAAATTCTTGAAGAAAAATTTGAAACAAGTATCACCGATGAAAAATTAAAAGAAGCCATAAAAGTGGTAAATAATGAAAGATCAGCCCTAAAAAAGTTTTATAATTTGATGACTGCTGATAAGCTTCCTATGAAGGGATTAGACCTTTGGCATGTTCTTGAAGGTATTCAATATGAATTTGATAAGACTGTAATCCCTGAATATATTGATGAAGTTATTGAAAAAATAAAAGCTGAAAATAATGAGTACACAGGTGAAAGAATTCTAATTACTGGATGCCCAATAGGAAAAGCTACAGAGAAAGTAATCGAAGCAGTTGAAAGAACAGGAGCTATTGTTGTTGCATTTGAAAATTGTGGTGGAGCTAAAGCAAATGATCTTAATGTAGATGAAAATAATCCTGATCTTATAGAAGCTTTAGCAGATAAATATTTAAAAATTGGATGTGCTTGTATATCCCCTAACCCAAATAGAATAGAACTGTTAACTAGAATGATTAAAGATTTTAAGGTTGATGCAGTAATTGATATGCACCTTACAGCCTGTCAACCATTCCAAATGGAATCAAAGTCTATAAAAGAATTATCTGAAATCCTAGGCGTAAGATATATGGCAGTTGAAACTGATTACTCGACTTCAGACATTGGTGGATTAAATACCAGAATAGAAGCATTTATAGAAATGTTATAAAAATTGCTGAGTTAGAATATTTTTTCTAACTCAGCTTTTTATTATTGCTATTCTAATTTAATCTTTCATCAATATATTTTTCAATTTGTAATAGCTTTTTCTTAGATTTATCTTTATCCATATCTCTAGAATAAATATAAAATTTTATCTTAGGTTCAGTACCTGATGGTCTAACTGCAAACCATGATCCATCATCAAAAAGAAATTTTAAAACATCACTTTTTGCAAGACCAGTATCAGAATTTAGATAGTCTATCATTTTAACTAAATTCATATCCCCTATTTTTTCAATCTTTTCATTTCTAAATTTACTCATAATCTCTTTAATTTTTTCTCTACCGTTAATCCCTTCAAGAACTACTTGATTTAATTTTTCAAAGAAATATCCATGTTCTTCATATAATTTTTCTAGAACATCTAAAAGAGTAAGACCATTCTTTTTATAGTATGCAGCCATTTCTGCAATCATCATTGAAGAGTTTACTGCATCTTTATCTCTTACACTTCCTGTGTAGCAATATCCAATAGATTCTTCAAACCCAAATAAATATTTCTTATCATTTGTTTTATCTAGTTTATTAGCGACTTCAGCTATATTTTTAAATCCAGTAAGAACTTCTACAAGTTCTATACCATACTTTTCACATATATATTTTGTTAAATCGCCAGTTACTATTGATTTAACAACAACCTCATTCCCTTTAAGTTTCTTTTTGGCATTTAATCTTTCTAGAATGTAATTTACTAGTAGGGCGCCAATTTTATTTCCATTAAAAAATATATAATCTCCGTTTTTATCTCTTACTTCTATAGCTGCCCTATCGCAATCAGGATCTGTTGCAATTAGAATATCACTAGCCTCTTCTCTACCTAATTTTTCTGAAAGTTTAAAAACTTTTTGATTTTCAGGATTTGGATAATTTGTTGTTTTAAAATCTGGATCTGGATCTAGTTCTTCTTTTACATAGAATAAATTATTAAATCCTCTCTTTTCTAAAACTTCTCTTACTGGAATACTACCAGTACCATTTAGTGGAGAATAAACTATTTTTATGTTTTTATCTATATTTTCATCTTCAATCTTTTTATTTAAAATATCATTGATATATTTTTTATAAATTTCTCCATCTAGATACTGAATGATATTCTTATTGAATCCCTCTTCCAAATCAATTAATTTTATTTCTTCAAAAGAAATTTTTTCTACCTGTTCTTTTATTTCTCCTGCTAAATCTTCTAAGATTTGTGAACCTTCTTCCCAGTAAGCTTTATAACCATTATAATTTTTTGGATTATGAGAAGCTGTTATCATAACTCCTCCCGCAAGTTTAAGTTCTCTAATAAGGAAAGATAAAAAAGGTGTAGTACCATTTTCTTTTTTTAGATATACTTTTATACCATTGGCAGCAAAGCATCTTGCTGCCATTTCTGCAAACTCTTTAGACATATGTCTAACGTCGTAAACAATTGCTATAGCTTTTTCAGCATAAGTATAATCTTTACTATTTATAACATTTGAAAATGCTTGAGTTGCTAAACCAACTGTATAGATATTCATTCTATTGCTACCTGGTCCAATAATTCCTCTTAAGCCAGCAGTACCAAATTCAAGATTTTTATAAAACATATCTTCAAGCTCTTCATTGTCTTTAACCGATAGCACTGCTTTTTTGTCGGCCTCATCAATTACATTTGAATTAAGCCAATTTTCCAAATTTTTTTTATACATAAGTCCTCCTATTTTTCTACTAATCTAATCTACTATAAAAAATATATAAAAGCAGTATAAAACGATGTTTTGTAAAAATCATCTAAAGCTGATATATATTTTTTTGACCAAGACGAATATTCTAAATAAATTTTATTATTTTCTTTTCTTAAGCCTGTAATTGTTACCCAATGAAACTTCAATACCTTATTTGGATTGTCCCAATTTACTGCAATAACAGGTAGATTTATATTTAAAGCTCCAATTATAAATCTTTCAATTTTTAATTTATTATTAGATAAAACAAGTGTTTTAGCTTTGTATTTAAATGAATAATCTTTAGATATTGCATTTAACGCCGATTTAATATTAAATAAAAAAGGTTGTCCAAAAAGTCCAATATTAAAGTATTTTGCAATTTTCTCTGAAAATCTAATAAATTCATTATAATTATCTTCAATAAATAGAAAATTATATTTTTTCTGGCTCTTTGAAATATAATATAAATAATTACTTAAGGCTATAATTGAACATCCTCTATCCTTATTATTTTTTTTGCTTAAATCAGCCTGATTTCCTCCAAAATATTTATTTTCTATAATAAATTTTTTTTCATCTATTGAATAGTATTTACTCATTCAAAACACATACACTTTCATAGGCTTTAACTTCTAAATTATTATGATCAATTATATAAGGGTTATTATATCCATCGTAAACAACCTTGCTCTTATTTATATTTTTTAAAAAATAAGCTTCAGACCTTGCATTATGAACTATTGTTAACTGACTATTATCTAGATTTATTTTATATATAATTACTCCACTATTGCCGCTTTCAAGAAATTTTAGATTATCTTTAATTTCACTTTTATCTAGAGTAAAAAATTTTATAAAGCGCTTCCTAAACTCTATCATTTTTTTATACTTTAAATAATGATTATAGTACTTTTCCTTGTATGACCAGTCAATTGCATTAACATCTGTTGAAGCATTATAAGAATTTTTACAATTTTTTTTATCTCTTAAAAATTCATTTCCAGCTACAAAAAAAGGGATTCCTTGAGATGTCATAATAATATTAAAAGCAAGAATAGAAGTCTTTTCTATAATCTTTTCATCTTTGATATTAAGTCTTAGTCTATCAGAAATAATAAGATTGTCATGAGAATTAAAGTAGTTTATAGACTCCTTTGGGTTAATAAAGTTTCCCCACCTTTTTTCATCATAGAATATAGATCCAGCAATGCCACATTCGATTTTATTTTTTAATTCAAATTTTCCTGATATGAAACCGGAAATATTATCATCTAAATTTCCCTTAATAGCATCTCTGAAGCTGTCATTAAAAAAACCAATATCATTTCCAGAAATATTTAAAATATTAGACATATTATTCTGATCCAAAACAGTGCATCCTCCAGTCCAAGGTTCCCCGTATAAAATTACATCCGGATCAAATTCTTGTAATATCTTTTTTGCTTGTAGCATAGTTTCTTTATCAATTAATCCCATTAAGTCAAATCTAAATCCATCTACCATATATTCTTTTTGCCAATAACTTAAGGAGTCTAAGATTAATTTTCTTGCAAAAAAATTTTCACTGTTGATTTCATTACCACATCCAGAACCATTTGAAAACTTGCCTTCAAATAATCTATAATAATAATTTGGTGCAAGTAAATTTAAATTTGATTCTAAAGACTTAAATGTATGATTATAAACAACATCTAAAATAACTTTTATACCTGCTTCGTGAAACTTTTTTATTAGTTTTTTAAGTTCTATTATCCTAGAGTATGGATCTATTGAAGAGGTTGAATATGAGCCTTCTACAGAGTTATAAAGCTCAGGATCATAGCCCCAATTATAGTTATCTGTATCAAAATCTTTAGAATTATCTTCATCTACACTTATAAAATCGTAGATTGGCATAAGATGCACGCAGTTTATCCCAAGTTCTTTTAAATGATCAAGTCCAGTAGAAAAATTATTATATTTAGTATTATCTTCTGTTAATCCTAAAAATTTTCCTCTATTAAATATTCCACTATTCTCATTAAAAGTATAATCTTTTATATGCATTTCATAAATAATTATTTCATCTTTTTTTATTAAAGGTTTTTTGTGCTTTCTAAAATCTTCAATATCAGTTTTTTTTATATCTCCTATAAAAGATCTAATTGAGTTTTTACTAGAAAAATATGAATATGGATCGGTAACTTCATATTTATCTTCTATTATATAAGTATAATAATATCCCTCGTAATTACCTTTTAAACATAACGAGAAAACATTATTTTTAACTATCATTGAATATTCTTTGAAAAATTCAGTTTCTTGATTTTCATATAATCTAAGTTTAAGTTTATTTCTTGTTGAAAAAACTTTAAAAATAGATTTATCATTGAAATAACTTAAACCTAAACCAATACTATCTAAATCTATCTCCATACTATTTAATCCTTCTCATTTCTTTAATTTCTGAATAGATCAATTCTCTAGCCTTCTTATAACTTGAAAAATCATTAAATATCTTATAAGCATCACCATAATTTAATATTAATACTAAAAAATCATCTATATTGTAGTTAAATTTTAATGACCTATCTTTTCTTAAAAATTCAAAAAGCTTTTCAAGAGAATTATCTTGATTGGCAATTAATGGACTTTTTAAACTAAGAATTCTTGAACCAAAAGATTCAAATTTAGATCTATTTAATTTAGAATAATTAAATTTACCGAATGAAATATCTTCGTAAATATCACAAGCTTTTAAATATGGTTTAAGCATACTTCTAGAATAATTTTCAAGGAATACAATTTTAATTTTATCTCTTATTGAAAGATCTTTATTAATCATCTCCATTGAAGCATAAAGAAGCTTTAAAAATTCCTTAGCAAAATAATATCCAAGCTGAGCCTTGCCAGATAAAAAATAAACAGTAGCAACATAATCTAAGTGTGAGTTTTCTTTTAACTTCATATAATCATATAAGATAGAAAAAAGCAAAAGGATCTGCCTATTATACTCTGTAAATTCTTCAAAATACATATCATAGATGTGATTAGGGTTTAATACGATCTTTTTTTCATCTAAAATATTTTTAGAAATTAAAAACTTGCAAATATATTTTTCATTCCTACATTTAGAACCTCTTTTATACATTTTATTTACATATTTAATAGCTTGTTTTAAATCATAAACATTACAAGAAAGAACTCTCCTTAATCTATCTGTTCCGAATATATTCATAGGCTCTAATTTATTCATAATACTAATAAAAGTAAAGAGTTCCTTAATATCAAGCTTATTTATAAAATCTACTATATCCTCATAAAATTCAAAGCAGACTTCTTTGATATAATCTAAATTATATTCTTCAACATCCATAAAAGAATTATAAAAAATATAAAAATTAATATTTTTAAAAATACTGATTATCTCACTATCTTTTAATCCATATTTAATAAGTTCCTTATAAAATACACCTAAAAATAATATCGTATCTTCTCCAAAGAGAGATATAGATATGTCATTTAAGTGAATTTGTTTTTTTTCTAATCTTTGAGTTATATCTAAACTAATTGATTTGAAGAAAAAATATTTTTGATAAAGTTTTATTTTCTTTTCATTTTCTAGCCTAGTTTTTGGATACAAAAATTCAATAATAGACTGTGCAAAAATTTCTTTTTCATAATACTTATCTACATCATCTTTAAAAATATTATATCTTTTGGCTTCATTATTTTCTATATCAAACAAAACAAATTTGCTACTTCTGTTTCCAAATAAACTAACTTCCTTAGAAACTGATTTTATCTTATTGTTTGCAATTTTAAAACTATAAATACTACCATCATTTTCTAAATATTTACATCTATCTAAATATGAACTTGAAAATTCTTCCTGTCCCTCATCAGAAAGTGTTTGATAAAAATTTCCTGACCTATATCTTAAAGCGTACAGAAGGCAGCTTTTATCAGTGCTTTTTTCTTCAAATTCAGCACTTGCCATATCGCCTATATCAGAAAGACCTATCTCGTATTCTTTTTCATAATTATATAAATCATTTAAAGTTAAGGAATAATTTTTCAAAATTTGAGAAATTTCTTTTTCAATCTCTAGTCCTTCAATTTTTGCCATTAAAATTTTATCAGGCATATATTCAAATGAAATAATTATTTTATTGAATTTGTTTTCAATATTTAAATAATTTAAATCTATATATTTATTAATAGCCTTATATACTTGACCAATTGAATAACTTTTATTAGAAGAATTATCTATTGATAATATATCATTAAAACTTATCATAATACTTTATACATATTTATATAATCATCCGCTCTTTTTTGCCCAACTAGAATCAGTATTCATTGCATTTTCTCTTAACTTATAAAAACTTTCTTTTTTATAGATTGAAATCGCATATTTTATTGTAAATAAAAGCTCATGAGCATTGATATTTTCGAAAGAAAATCCGTTACCAGTATTGTCATATTTATTAAATGGAACTACTGTATCTTTTAATCCGCCTGTTTCTCTAACTATTGGTAAAGTAGCATATCTCATTGCTATCATCTGGCTAACTCCGCAAGGTTCGATTATTGATGGCATAAGTAGAAAATCTGCAGCGGCATATAGTCTATGTGAGGTAGCTTCGTCAAATTTTATTAAAGCTCGCAATTTATCAGGATATCTGTAAGAGAGCTGTCTAAAAATCATCTCAAATTTTCTATCACCTGTACCTAATACTACCAATTGAATATTTTCTTGAAGAATTTCATCTATTACTCTTACAATTAAATCTAAGCCCTTCATACTTACAAGTCTACTAATAAGTGTAAACATTGGAGTTTCAGCATCTTCTTTAAGACCTAGTTCTTTTTGTAGTTCAAGTTTATTTATTGATTTTTTATCAATAGTTTTTAAACTATAGTTCTGATAAATAAATTTATCATTAACAGGATTCCAATAACTTGTGTCAATACCATTTAAAATTCCTCTAAATTTAAAATCGTATTTTTTGATAATGCCTTCTAAATTTTCTCCATAAAATTCATGTTTTACTTCTAATGCGTAAGTTCCTGAAACAGTATTAAACTTATCTGAAAAAACAATTCCACATTTCATAAGATTAATAGAATCATAAAATTTTAATTCTTCTTCATTAAAGTAAGATTCATCCAAGCCTAAAAACCATAATAAACTTTTAGGAAAAATTCCTTGGTATTTTAAATTATGGATAGTATATATTAATTTAATATTAGAGTAGAAACTATCTCCTCTAGAAAAATCTCTAACAAAAAGATTTATTAAAGCTGTATGCCAATCATTAGTATGAACAATATCAGGTTTTTGATTTAAATATTTAAAAAGAACTGTTACAGCTTTTGAAAAGTAGCCGAATCTTTCTCCATCATCATCATATCCATACAGACCATCCCTATTAAAATAATCTTCATTATCTATAAAATAATGAGTAACACCATTATGCACAGTTTTAAATACACCAGTATAAATATGCTTAAATGATAAATCTACATAATAATATCCAATATATTCTAATTGATATTCTAAGTTGTATTTTATTTTGGAATAAAGAGGCATAACTACACTTATATCAATATCTTTTCTTTTTAATTCTTTAGGAAGTGACCCAGCAATATCAGCTAATCCACCGGTTTTAATAAATGGTGTAGCCTCTGAGCATATATAAAAAACTTTCATCTATTCAGACCTTTCTATTATTGAATTCTTACTTATCACATATGGTGCTTGATTTGAACCAACTAATGTTACTCCATTTTTTATTTTTACAAATTTATCACTTATCACATTTACAAGTATGGAATTTTCTCCAACTACTGTATCTTGCATCAATATACTATTTCTAATAATAGAATTTTTACCTATCTGTACTCCTCTAAATATTATAGAATTTTCGACCTGTCCGCTTATTTTACAACCATTGGCTACAAGTGAATTTGTAACCCTACATCCAGGATTATATAAGCTTGATGGTTCATCTTTTGACTTTGTATAAATCATTTTTTCTCTGGAATAAATCTTATTAAAGATCTCTCTATTTAATAAATTCATAGATGAAGAAAAGTAAGTTCTTAAATCTTTAATCACTTCAACATGATCGGTAACTTCATATAGTCCAATTTTAAGACTATCCATTCTCTTTAATATAGCTTCTACAAGAGTTGAAGAATCTCCTTTTTCAACAGATTCTTTAATAATCTTAATAAAAAGCTCCTTTTTTATAAAATATTTTCCCAAAAACAGATTGAAGCGATCTTGAGTTCCTAGATTTATACTAATATTAAATAACCTTCCATTTTTATCTAACGTTATTTTAGGACTTTGTAAAAGTAAGGCATCTTTATCTTCTTGGCTTTTATATAAAAATAAAACATCTAGGTCCTCTTCAATAAATTTATCAAAAGGTGTTCGTAAATTTAAAGATGTTATAGTCATAGGATCTGCAATAAAAATATTATTAGCACTTGATTCTTCATAAAATGTTAAAGTTTGATAGTAAGAATTAATTTCATTTCTAGCTATAGAAGATTCATATATAGGTGGAAAAATGAAGATACCATTTCGTTTTCGGTTTAATTCCCATGGCTGACCGTTTCCTATGTGATCAAGGGTTGATCTAATATGAGCTTTTCCATATATAACAACATTTTGAATTGAATTATTAGTCATAGTTGACAAAGAGTAGTCAATGATTCTATATCTACCACTATAAGGTAACATATAATCAGGTCTTGTGTCACATAATCCGCCATAAGTTTCTTTGTTTTGTCCACTATTTATAACACCAATACATTTATCCATATTTTACTCCTCTATAATTTCGTCCTCTGACACTAGATTAACTTTATTATTATCTTCACTGCCAACAATTTTTCCTTCACATATTTTAACTTTTTCTAATATAACTGAATTATATACTTTTGCACCACTTGCTATTTCTGCATAAGGAAGAATAACTGAGTTCTTCACAACAGCATCCTTTTCAATTTTAACTCCAGAGAAAAGTACGGAATTTTCTACAGTACCGCAAATTTCACAGCCTTCATTTATTAGAGTCTTACTTACACTTGCATCATCTGAAATATAATGTGGAGGTAAATTTTCTGATTTTGTATAAATTTTCCAATCTTCATCATATAAATCAAGCTTATTATTTGGATCTAAAAGATCAAGGTTAGCTTCCCAGTAACTTCTAATTGTACCAACATCTTTCCAATATCCATCAAATTTCCATACATAAAGGTTTCTTCCCTCTTTTAAAAGTTTTGGTAAGATGTTTTTTCCAAAATCATGGTCTGAGTTTACATCTTCATTATCTTCTATTAAAGCTTTTTTTAATAGAGGATAGTTAAAAATGTAGATACCCATTGAAGCTAAATTACTCTTTGGATTTTTTGGTTTTTCTTCAAACTCTTCAATTTTAAAATCCTCATCTGTGTTCACAATTCCAAATCTTGAAGCATCCTCCCATAAAACTGTCATAACAGGAATTGTAACATCAGCTGCTTTTCTCTTATGATAATCTAAGAGTATATTGTAATTCATTTTATAAATATGGTCCCCTGAAAGTATAAGTACATAATCAGGAGAGATCATATCGAGATAGTCAAGGTTTTCAAAAATTGCATTTGCAGTTCCTTCATACCACCTGCCACCTGATTCTGTTGAATAAGGGGATAAAATTCTTAAGCCCCCGATATTTCTATTATAATCCCATGCAGAACCTATACCAATATGTTCATTTAGTTTAAATGGTTTGTATTGAGTTAAAATTCCTATATCTCTAATATCAGAATTGGTCGAATTACTTAAAGCAAAGTCAATTATTCTATATTTCCCTCCAAAAGGAACTGCTGGTTTAGCAAGCTCTTTTGTCATATTTTTAAGTCTTGACCCTTGTCCACCTGCTAACAGCATACAACACATATTATTATTACTTTTCATTTTTATCCCTCTTTTTTTCTATAATTAGAGCTCCAAATGGCTCTAAGTTTACATTTATATAATATTTTTTATATCTAAAATCTTGTCTAATTGCTTTATACCATGAATTTTTTTCTACATTACCACCATATTTTTTATGACTAGCATTTATTAGTATTGAATAATTACCAGCTTCATCTACTTGAACTTTATAATCTTTTCTATATACAGGAGTAAAATTAAAAATACATATTAATTTATTTCCATCTAAATCAACTCTTTCAAAAGCAATTGTGGACTCTAAGGCATTATTTACATCAAGCCAATTGAATCCTCTTGGATCATTATCTAACTCATATAAAGGTCTTGAATTTAAATATAACTTTCCTAAGTCTTTAACTAAATTAAATACTCCTTTATGTAAAGGATATTCAAGAATAGAAAAAGTAAGTTCTTTAAATTCGTTCCACTCGTCAAATTGAGCAAATTCTCCACCCATAAATAAAAGCTTCTTTCCAGGTTCTGAGTAAAAATAAGTATATAATAATCTTAACTGTTTAAATCTATCCTCATAGTTACCAAACATCTTATTAAGCATAGATCCTTTAGCATGAACAACCTCATCATGACTAAAAGGTAAAATAAAATTTTCTGTATATTGATAATATATTGGAAAAGTTAAAGCCTTATGATTATCTTTTCTAAATAATGGGTCCATGTTCATATATTTAATTATATCATTCATCCAGCCCATATTCCATTTAAAATCAAACCCTAAGCCACCATCAACTACTTTTTTACAAATATTAGGATAAGATGATGACTCTTCTGCAATAATCATAATATCAGGATAATATTCTTTTACTTTTGTATTAAATTCTTTAATAAAGCTAATAGCATTTGGATTTATATTGCTCTTTAATTCTTCATTATAATTTAAATTTTTAATATCATAATATAAACTATAAGAAACAGCATCTAATCTTAGTCCGTCTATATGATAATAATCTAGCCAGTAAAGTGCAGAAGAAATTAAAAAGTTCCTAACCTCTTTTTTGCTTAAATCAAAGTTTAATGTTCCCCAATCATAATTTTCAGCCAAATTCTTATCGCTTGACTCAAATTGTGCTTTTCCATCAAAAGATCTAAGCCCATGGTCATCTTTAACAAAATGTACAAAAACAAAATCTAGGATAACTCCTATACCATTTCTATGAAGATAGTCAATCAGGCTCATTAATTCTTTTGGATTTCCAAATCTAGATGTAGGATTAAAAAATCCAGTTGTTTGATATCCCCAACTGCCATCAAATGGATATTCCATTAAAGGCATAAACTCCACATAATTATAATTAAGTTTTTTTAAATATTTAACTAATTCAATCTTTATTTCATTATAATTAATTTCATGTCCATCTTTTTTCTTCCATGATAATAAATTCATTTCATAGATATTAATTGGACTAGATTGATAGTCTATTTTTTTTCTATTTTTTAAAAAAGATTTATCTTTCCATTCATATCCTCTAAGTTCAAAGACTTTTGAAGCAGTTTTTGGTCTTATTTCTGAATAAAATCCATAAGGATCTGTTTTATATCTAACTTCTCCAGTTTCCGATACAATTCTATATTTATATTTATCAAATTCTGCTACTCCTTCAACAGTAATTTCCCAAAGTCCGCTGTTAGATATTCTCTTTAATGGAAGAGAATAATCATCCCAATTATTAAAGTCTCCAATTAAATTAACATATTTACAAGAGTCTGCCCAAACTATAAATCTAACCAAATTATCTCCTACAAAATGTGCTCCTAAAAATTCATAGGATTTATAATTTTTTCCTTCGTGAAAAATATGGGCATATAATTCTAAATTATTCGAATAATAAAAGTTCATTATAGTACCCCCTTTTAATATATTATATCAGATTATAAGCTAAAATTACCCACAATATAGTTAAAAATATGTAAATAAATATATAAAATACTTAATAAAAATTAAAATTAATTAATTATATTTTACAAATATTTAATAATTTGTTATAATTAAATCCTAAGGGGGCGAAATGGTTTCGACGGGGATGAAGAGCCTTTAGTAGCGAGTCGTTTTATCTAGAACGTTAAACTAGATAATTAAATTTAAACGCAGATAATAATAATTTTGCATTAGCTGCCTAGTTGCAGCCGGCACAGAAAGGATTCCGCAAGTCTTTTCTCTTGCCTCATTATATTGCGGCAATTTCGGTTTGCAAAACTTTGAGCCTATCGAAACATTTTATAAAGTTAGGCATAAGACTTATCTCTTTAACTAGATTGTCTTTGCTGAATTAATTATAGTTAAATACACTCGTAGAAGCTAACTGTGAAGCATTTTCGGACGTGAGTTCGACTCTCACCGCCTCCACCATAATTTATTTAATAATTTCAATTTAAAAAAATATAAAAAGCTAACCTTATTAATAGTTTGAAATTCCTACTTAAACTATTTCTAAGGCTAGCTTTCATTATTCGTCCATTATTATTTTTGGCATTGGCTTTTGAGATATTAATGTATTTTTCCAAAGTTTATTTGATTTTGGTGATGAGAATACACAGGAGATTATTCTATCATCCTTTGCAAATTTAATTGATCCCAAGTGTTTTTTTGAAATAACCCCCCTATCAATTTCGTAAATTAATAACTCATTTAAATTCTGAACTAATAGAAGTCTATCATCAATAGAAGTATAAGCATCTATTGCTCCTGGTACCTTATTTTTTATACTTTCCCAAGTTATACTTAGCTTATTATTACTAAATATATCTATAATAGGATTAATAGGAAGTTTTATATCTTTAATTATAGCTTCACCATTTTCTTTCTTTATAATAATATTTGTTTTAAACTCCCATTTTCCATTATTTCTTCTAATACCAATATTTTCTGGATCGTAAAATTCTTCAACCTTTTTACTATCAACTTTTTCTGGTAGGTTTTTAATAATTTCATCTTGCATTACCTTTAATCCATCTTCTCCAGCTATTTCTATTATATTAGACTTTTTATTATTTTCTATATTTGAATAATTAAATAATCCATAAGTTTTATCTGAACTAGTGTATTCTGTATTTTCTATTCCTATGAAATCTTTTCCTATAAAAGAGATTTGAATATTTTTCTTGTTTCCAAGATTATATCTACTAGTAACTTTATCACCTTGGGCTAATGGGAATGCATAAATCTGGTCAAAACTTGAGTCACTTCCCATCTTATGTTCAATTCCGATTTTCCAAAACCCCTGATCTCTTGGGTAAATTATATCGTCTACATTTACAACATCTATATAACTCTTATCTTTAATTTCAATAAAGTATGTTTTATAAACATAAGTTAGATTATCATTTGAATCTTTTTTTGGACTAGTTACTCCAATTAATATAGATGGGTATTCACTAATATTTTTTTCTATATTATTATTAACCTCATTATTTGCAATCTCGTTAGCTTTATCAATTATATCTTTTGGTACACCTTCGCTTACTTTCTTGAAAGAAAATAAAATTCCATCATATAAAAGAGTTATATTATTTTCATTTATTAAGTAGATATCCTGATAAAAATATTGTCCATCAGAAATTGTCAAAATTGTACCATCAATATCAATGTTAGATGCATTTATTTTAGTATCATTAAGTTTATATTTTGTATAATCTAAAAAATTAAAAAATCTAGATTTAAAACTTGGTGATATTGTAAATCTATCATCTATTTGGACAAGATTATTAGATATATATATTAAGTCTGTGTTTTTATATTTTTTTTCAAGCTCTTCATTTTTTTGAACTAAAAAGATCTTAGAAGTTAATTTATAAGTTCCCTCTATAGGTGATTTATTATCATTAGGGCTAACTATAGATTCTGACAAGTTAACTTGATCTAAAATTTTAGAATTTGACTTACAGGAGCTTAAAAGAAAAATTAAAAATAAAATAATAAAGATTTTATATTTTTTCATTTTCTTCCCCCTTTGGAAGACTTACTGTGATTTTTGTCCCTTCATTAATTTTACTTTCAATAGTCATAGTTCCTTTATGAAGTTTAACAATTTCTTCGCATATTGATAGTCCTAAACCAGTGTGGGAGTTAGAATTCTTACCCTTATAAAATTTACCAGTTATTAAACTTATTTCTTCTGAATCAATTCCAATTCCAGTATCAATCACTTGTAGGAAAATATTTTCTTCGCTTTCTGAAAGATTAATTAAAACAACTCCTCCAGCTTCAGTAAATTTTAAAGAATTATCAATTAGATTTATAAGAACTTGTCTGAATCTATTTTTATCTATATAAGCTCTAATACCCTCATTATCATAATTTAAAATAAAATCAATTTTTTGATTTTTTGCTCTTGGTAAAAGCTGCTTATGAACTTGTTTTACAATATCCGTAACATTAAAAAATTCTAGGTTCAAAGAGATTCTACCTGAAGTAAATCTTGAAAAATCAAGAAGTTCGTCAACCATATCCTTAAGCCTGTCGCTTTCTTTTTCAATTATATCCAAGCCTTCTTTAGTAATTTCATCTGTACTTAAATCTTGAAGGGTCACTGCCCAGCCTTTAATTGAAGTTAGTGGAGTCCTAAGCTCATGAGAAATAGATGAAATAAAATCATTTTTGATTTTTTCCTTCTCATTTATATTATCAGTTATAAAATTCATTGTCCTTGCGAGTTCACCAATTTCATCATCAGAAAAATTTTTACTTCTTACATCAAATTTACCTTCTGCAAGCTTTTCTGCCACCTTTGTTAAGTCATTAATAGGTTTTACAATAGAATTTGCAATCAATATACTTAAAACTATCATCATAAATACTAAAATAAATCCAAACAATACAAATATTAATGTTCTTTTATAAATAATACTATCTATTATATTTAAGGAACTACTAAGTCTAATTATTCCTACTTGAGAAGTTCTATTTTTAAGAGGCATGGAATAATACATTATTTTGCCACTATCAACTTTTTCAATAAAAGTACCCTCTCGTCCAAACATACTTTCTTCAACATCAGATTTATTTATTGTAGTTCCAGTAGTCAGCTTTCCAGAATTGTCTAACATTACTAAACCAGTATTGTCTAAAATTTGGACTCTAGCTGAGTTTTGTCTATAAAACTGATTTGCATCTTCCAGAATAACCTGAGATAGACTATAATCTGTTAAATAGTTTAAATATAATTCTTGGGAATACTTTGCTTCCGATCTTAGTTGTCCCTCAATTGTTGAATAATAATAGTATTTAACAGAATATATTAAAAACAATTCAAATATAAAAGTTGAAATTATAAACAAAAATAAATATTTTTTTATAATTTTAGTTCTTATAGACTTTTTGCTGTTTTTTATTTTTGCTTCCACCTATAACCTACTCCCCAAACAGTTTCAAGATATTCAGGATGGCTTGGATTATCTTCAATCTTAGTTCTTATTCTTCTTATATTGACATCAACTATCTTTGATTCACCAACATAATCTTCTCCCCAGGTAATGTCTAACAGCTCATTTCTTGAAAATGCTTTACCAGGATTAATCATGAAAGTCGTAATTAAACTAAGCTCAGTTGGAGTTAGTTCAATTTCCTTATTATTTTTATAAAAAGATCTAGAATAAATATCAAGTTTAAAAGGTCCATCCTCAACTGTTTCAACATCATCGTCTTCCTGATTGAATCTTCTAATTAAAGATTTTATTCTTAAAATTAATTCTTTCGGATTAAATGGTTTAATCATATAATCATCTGTTCCAGCTTCAAGTCCTATGATCTTATCAACATCTTGCATTTTAGCAGTTAACATAATAATGCCTATTTTAGGGTATTTTTTTCTTATTATTCTACATACTTCATAGCCATCTATCCCAGGAAGCATAATGTCTAAAATAATAATATCTATATTTACACTATCACAAATCTCTATTCCTTTTTCTCCAGTTTCTGCTTCATATACTTGAAAATCTTCTCTTTCTAGATTAATTTTTGTAAATTTTCTTATACTCATCTCATCTTCAATTAAAAGAATTTTTCTATTCATTTCTCTCACCTCCTAGACTTTTATCAAATACAGCTTTAGCAACTCCTATAAGTCCAGCAAAATTTTTAAATTTAGCAGTTTTTAATATAGGTTTATCTTTTGAATTCGAGTATTTCCTATAATAATCTATTAATTTTTCCCACCATATATCTTTAGAGTCTGTGAACCCTCCGCCTAAAACAACTAATTCTGGATCAATAAAATTGGAAATAGTAGTTATAAAAATCGCTAAATCAGAAATCATTTTATCTAATGCTTTGGCTGCATTTAAATCTCTATCAATTAATTCAATAACTTCTTTTGAGCACAGATCCTTTCCTGTAATTTCATTATAATTTGTAGCAAGTGCCGTACCAGCAATATATCTTTCAGCACATCCTTTTTGACCGCAATTACATTCTCTTCCATTAGGATATAAAATTGTGTGACCTAATTCACCAGCCTTGAAATTTGAACCTAAGATTATTCCAGTATTTTTAATATATAAACCACCACCAAGTCCAGTTCCAAGTGTTAGCATAACAGATGAATCAAAACCTTTAGCAGATCCTTCCCATACTTCAGCTAGTAGTGCCATATTCGCATCGTTTTCTACAACTAAATTTTTTATATATTTTAACTTCAATATCTCTTCCTTAAGATTAATTCCAGACCATCCACTAATATTTCCAGCAAAAGAAATAAATCCTGTATCTGTATTAACAAATCCAGGTGATGTTATCCCAACTCCTACAGTTTTTTCGTTACTTAACTTCTCAATTAATGAGACAATATTATTTAACACTGCGTCCTTACCGTCTTTTGCCCTAGTATTTATTATTTTATGTTCAAGAATTTCTCCATTTTCATTAACAATTCCAGCAGCTATTTTAGTACCGCCCAAATCAATCCCTAAAACATTTCTCATATTGTGTCTCCTAACCTATAAATTCTCTTAAAACTGAGTTAATTGGAATATATTTTTCATCTTCCAATTCAATAAAATAGTCTAAAAACTTTAATAATCTTTTTGCTTCCTTATATACTGCGTTTTCTTTTCCGATTTCTAAAAGTAATTCTTTTGCATATTTTTTTAATGCATTTATTTCATATATAAGTGAAGAATCTAGCTGAAAATCAGCAGAATCTTGATAAGTGAAAATATATTTTCTTTCCCCTTCAAGAACGCTTTCCCAGTGTTCTAATGTATTTAATGCTGAAAAATTTCTATATCTCGCATCTCTTATAAGCCTTCTTAATAATCTTACATCTGTTGTAGATATCCTATTATGCATATCTAAATTAAGTTGAGTTAAAGAGCTTATATAAATTTTATATTTATTCTTTTCTGAAATTAATTTAGTTAGTTCAGGATTAAGTGCATGGGTCCCCTCAATTAAGACAGGATGATTTCTATCTAAATAAATTTTGGTATTTGTTGTTTCACTTTTGCCCATTTCAAAATTATATTTAGGAAGTGTAATTGCTTTTCCATCTAGCAGTGATATCATATCCTCATTAAATCTTTTAATATCAATAGCATTTACGGACTCAAAATCAGGTTTTCCATCTTCCAATAAAACTCTTTCACTTAGACTAGTAAAGTAATCATCAGTAGAAATTAGAAAAGGTTTTTTTCCCCTAACGGTTAATTGAACTTTAATCCTATTCGCTGTTGTTGTTTTTCCTGAAGAAGATGGTCCTGCAAGAAGAATAAAATTAATATCATCATCTTCAACTATTTCGTCACATAATTTTGATATTTCATTCTCAAAATAAGCTTCACTTACTTCTATCAAAAGTCTCTCTTGATTATCTTTAATTATTTCATTAACATTATGCACATATCCTATATCTAGTAGGTTAGTCCATTTTTTCGACTTAGAAAATGATTTTGATAAATTTATTTCTTCTTCAAAAAAAAGATCTTTATCTTCATCAATTTTAAATAATACAACTATTCCTGGATGATATATTTGCAATTTAAAATCAGTAATATAAGAAGTAGATGGAGCTAAATATCCATGAAATGTAAAAGGAATTTTATCTGCAAAATATATATCTACATCTTCCCTATCCAATGTTTCTAGTAAGTCAGTCTTTTCCTTATATCCATGCTCTTTAAAAATCCTTAAAGCTTCTTGTAAACTTACTTTTTTTCTTATAATTTTTATATCTTCAAAAATAATCTTCCTAATTTCTTCATCTAATCTATCTATAAATTTTCTATTAACCTGAACCCCTCTGGAAAATTCTAGGTAAAGACCTCTTCCAATAAAATGTTCTACTGAAACTAATTTATTAGGATAAATTCTATTCAGTGCCAACTGTATTGTAAGTATCATAGTCCTATAAAGAATATTAAATCCATCTTTAGTATTTGCTTTTAATAATTCAATTTTTTTGTTTGGATAAAAGGAATGATTTAGGCTATAGACAGTGTTGTCTATAATAGCACCAAAATAATTGTTTGGATTTTCATAGTTTTGATCTACATACTCTTTTATCGTTTTATAATTCATAAAAATCACCCAATAATTTTTTTTCTATTTCTCCATAATATATATTATCAATTTTAAATTCTTTATTATTAAGATATTCTAAGCCTTTTTCCATGTCACCAAATTTTAATTTATATGCAATAAGATATTGGTTTCTTAAACCATATTTATCATATAAATTTTCATTAACAATTCTCTTGCCATATTTTCTATCGCCAATAATTGGATGGTCTATTTCAGATAGAGATAGTCTAATTTGATGAGTTCTACCAGTAATTAAATTAATATCTAACAATGTATACCCATTTTTACTAATAATTGGAAAAATCTCAGTTATACAATCTTTCCCATCATTACTTACTTCCATCATGTTTTTATTATTTTTCTTACTAATAGTTAGTTCAATTGTTCTATCGGCTTTTACCTCTCCTGAAACAATTGTCCTATATCTTTTTTCTATATTTCTTTTTTTTATACTTAAATTAAGTTTTTTTAATGTCTCATAATTTTTGCAGGCAATAATTAATCCTCTGGTATTTAAATCCAGCCTATTACAAAAGGCTGGTGTAAAAGTTGGAGAAAGTCTAGGTATAAATTCTCCATTTTTAATAAGGTAATTTACATATTTATCTAGTAGATTTTTCCCATAATCATCTTTAGATGCGGCATGAACAAGTAGCCCTTCTCTTTTATAAAGAATAGATAAATTTTCGTCATCATAAATAAAAACTAAATCTTTAAAATCAAGAGAGGAGATGCTTTCAATTTCCCTTAGTTCATTAATCTTCTCATCATACATATAAATATTTACAACATCACCTAATTTTAAAAAAGTTGAAGGTTCAGCTTTTTTTTTATTAACTTTAATCTTTTTTAGTCTAATTTGTTTTTGAATAAAACTCTTGCCAGCCTTATTTAAATATTTCATTAAAAATCTATCTAACCTTTGATCTTTACTTGTTTCATCAATAACTAAATGTTTCAATTTTTACCTCGCCTTATTTTGTGGTATAATATAGATATATATTAATTATACAATAAATAAAAAATAATTTCAGAAAGGATAAAAATGAAAGCAATTAATTTTATTATAGATACTTTATATGATATATTTGAATATATACTTATGCTACTTATTGTAGGAATTGCAGTTTTAGTAATTCTTTGGAGGCTTGAGGTTCTTTTTAATGAACAGCTTCCTATTGTATCTAAAACCTCAAGTGCAATAGAAACTACACTTGGTATTGAAAAAAGTGCTACTTTAAACTCTTCTTTAATAGGTGAAAAAATTAAAGTAAATATATCTGAAGGTACTTCCTTAGAAGGAATAACAAAAATTTTATTTGACTATGAATTAAT
Source organism: Citroniella saccharovorans (assembly GCF_035481615.1). Taxonomy (NCBI): domain Bacteria; kingdom Bacillati; phylum Bacillota; class Tissierellia; order Tissierellales; family Peptoniphilaceae; genus Citroniella; species Citroniella saccharovorans. The sequence continues at coordinate 712,160 of NZ_JAYKOT010000003.1, read as the reverse complement.
TTCAGATAAATTTGTTTTTCTAAAACTACTAAATGAAAACTTTACAGATGAAAATAAGCCATCCGGAGAATTTCAATTCACCTATGGCCAATCAAATGAAGATATAATAAATATATTAAAAAAATAAATATACTAATATGAGGCGTTAACATAGTGATTTATCTTAGATTCTCTAGGTGAAAAACTAAAAACGCCTTTTTTTATAAGTTCATTTTTAATGTCATTACTAATTGTATGTAAAATAATCTTATCATAATTAAGTAAAATTATTTCTATAAGTTTTAAGTTAAGCCTGGAAGAGTTTAGAATAAGAGGGTATGAAACTAAGTCCTCCTTGCCTAATATATTAAGCATTGCAAAGGTAGCCTTGTCTTTTTCAATATAATAATTATTTATATTGCACTTACATAATCTGCCTCTACTACATATCTTCTTTCTATTAGGTATAGAATCAAGCTGAAATTTATAATACTTCGCAAGTATATTATAATACTGGTAATTGTACAGGCATTTATTAACTGTATTAAGTTTATTAAAAGGTTTTATATTAAATTTTTTAATAATTTCAAAGTTCTCAATTAAAAACTCTCTTTTATCAATTTCTTCTTTGCTTAGTTTGTCAATAATCAATTCTCTTTCTTTAAGAAAAGATTTTAAAATTTTATTTTCTGTCTCAAACATTTTACTCTTTCTTAAATTAGGCATCCTTTAATTAAAGGATGCCTAAAAAATTATGCTTCTAATTCAACTGGAGTACCTTTTATTACTCCCTTTAATTCTTCACTTGATTTATTTAAACCGATCAAGAATGTCACTTCATATTTTTCTGAAATTCCTAGTAATCTTTCTTCAAATCTAGATAATTCTTCATTAGTAAATTCAAGAATTTCATATATTCCATCTACATAAATCTTTTCAATATCAAAATCTCTTGAAACTATACCACAAAGAAAAGCATAAAACTCATCTGGAGTAGAAATACCAAAATCATTTGCATTTACTAATCTAACTGAATGATCTAAAGAAAAAATATGTGAATCATCAGTATCTACAAATACAATATTTCCATGTCCCTCTTTCTTGTCTAGATTAGCTCCATCAATAAGCCATTTTGTTTTTCCACTACCCTTTGGTCCTAACACAAATTTTATCATTGTTTTTTCCACCTTTCTTATATTTAATAGGTTCTAAATAATTAAACTTATCACCTTGCTTAAGGCCATTTTCATTCATTACTTTCTCAATTGAATCTACAATCTTCCACCAAGATGTATCCCAATTTGAAAATAAACTTACATCCTCAGGACTTCTCCCAATTAATCTTTGTACAACTACACTTGGATCTAAATATTCTAAAAATGTTATCACCCAATCTACATAATCATCTTTAGATATTAATTTTAATTCTCCTTTTTTATAAAGATTACCAAAATCTGTATTTTCTAAAATATAAAGACTATGGATTTTTACTTGTTGAGTTTTTAGAGCTGATAAAATTTTAGCTGCTTCTACAACATCTTCCTTGTTGTCTCCAGGAAGCCCAAAAATCAAGTGTGTGCAAATATCAATATTAAAATTCCTACATTTGTTGACTGTATAGATATATTGAGCTAGGCTATGACCTCTATTAATTCTTTTTAAAGTTTTATAGTTGATGCTTTGTAAACCTAACTCTAAAACGATATCTATATTATTATTATATTTTACATTAGACAAAAATTCAAGTTGTTCATCAGTAATTGCATCGGGTCTTGTAGAAATATATATAGCTACTATGTCCTTTCTAATACATACCTCTATCATATTTTTGAAATAAGTAAAGTCTACAAATGTATTAGTATAATTTTGATAGTATCCAATAAATTTTTTTGCCTTATATTTATTTGATATATATTCTATGTTTTGATAAAGCTGGTCCTTTAAAGGTATATTTTCATCTAAATTCTCAAATGATCCACCCTCATCTCCGCAAAATGCACATGATTTCCCAAAAATTAACCTGTTAGGGCATGTACCTTTTATTTTAAGCGGAATTTTATAAACCTTTTCCCCATATTTATTTTTAAAAAAATGGAAAACTTATGATATGGACTCACCATCATAGATTCTTTTAAGCTCATAAAATACCCCATTTTCATTATTAGTATATAAAGTTTTATTAAATCTATCTAGTAAAAAATCATTATTTGAGTTTTTCATAACAAAAGAGATGTCACTATTTTTTAGCATTGTATAGTCGTTAATATCATCGCCAAATGAAATAATTTCCAATTTATCAAAATTCAGTTTTCTAATTATATTTTTAATTCCAGACCATTTAGTTACATTCAGTCCCATTATCTCTAAAAGAGATTCATCAGTATAAGAAGAATTCATAATATGATAAGTTGATGAATTTTTTAATTGAGATTCAATATTTTTTAAAAATAATTCAATTTGTTCTGTATTAGAGTTAATTGTTATAGAGAGTACATTTTCTGCAGTGAATTTATCCAAATTAGCTATCCTAGATAAATCTCTTACAATGTTTTGAGCTAAAAAATTAATACTTTTCTTGTTTGTAACTAACATATCATAACCAAATTCATAAGGGTTATAATATAAATTAGGATATAAATTATTATCTTTTGCACATTCAATAATCTTAATAACTAAGTTACTATCTAAATAAACTTTATTTATTATACCAATAGGTTTATAAAATGTAATTGCTCCATTAGTCGATACGATAAATTTATTTCTGGTAATTTTTCTTGTAAGATACTCTGCATAATCTAAATGCCTACCAGTTGCTATTGCAATAAAAGAGTCATTTTTAACCAAAAAATTAAGATAATCTAAAGTTTTTTTAGGAATAATTTTATCATCATTTAGTAGTGTACCATCTAAATCTAAGCAAATTAACCTACTCTTCAACTTCATCAATAAATATTTCTGAAAAAGTATCTATTACCTTATTATATTCTTCATCATTTTCTATGTTCTCTAACTTAAAACCTTCTTCAAGATTTTCATCCTCAATATATCTATAAATAAGAACCATTTCTTCATCAGATGAGGTATCAACTAAGGCTATATATTCATTTTCACCACTATCAAAAATTCCTAGTACTGCACAATCAATAACTCTTCCATCATTTAGAGTTAAAATAATAGATTCCATTTCTTCCAAATCATCATCTAATTCATGATCATGAAAATCACAATTGCATCCACATTCACATGAATGATGTCCATTGTTAAGATTATTTAAATCTTTTTCATTAGAGTTCATTAATTTTCCCCCTTAAAATTAATCGTTTAAAAAAATTTGAGTATTATATTTCTTCTTAAGCTCATTAGCTTTATCAATATATACCTCTTGTTGCTTTAAAGCTAAAAACTGTCTTTTAATTTCTTCCTTTGCTTGTTCAAAAGAAATTATAGACTTTTCATTATAATTGATTAGCTTTATTATATGATACCCAAAATTAGTTTTTACTGGGTCAGAAATTTCATTTTTATTTAATTTTTTTAAAGCTTCACTAAATTCAGCTACCATTTGTTCACTTTTGAATATTCCTAGATAGCCACCATTTTCACCTGACGGACAAGTAGAAATATCTTTTGCAACATCCTCAAAACTTTCTTTTTCTAATCTATTTTTAGCATTCTCTGCCTCTTCTTTTGTTTTAACTAGAATATGACTTGCTTCATAGGTATCTCCAGTAACAAAATATTCTTTGTGAGATTCATAATAGTTTAGTAAGTCTTCATCGGTAATTTTAATACCGCTAAATAGTTTTGCAATTGAATATTGCTTTAGAAGATTTTCTTCTTGTTTATTTCTTTGATCAATAAATTCCTTTTCCTTATCTAATTCTTTTTCTCTTGCCTCTTTAAGTAATAATTCTTGTGTAACTAATTCGTTAAGAATTTTTTTAATCCCTTCATCATTATTTAATGCAGCTTGCGTTTTAGGATCTAAAAGATTAATAAAATTTTGGACGTCATCATAAGTTATAACTTTATCGTCTATTTTAGCTAATATTTTTTCTTCTATCATAATCTACTCCTTTGTTTTATATATTCCATCATCTTTTATTGTAATTTTCTTGTCTTTTAATAGAGAACCTATAGCTCTTTTAAAACTAGATTTACTCATTTTAAATACTTTTCTAATTATTTGCGCATCAGTATAATCATTATATGGTAAGAAACCACCTCTTTCTGATAGTTTGTTAAATATGACTTCTTTATCTTCGTTTATTACATTATAAGACCTGTCCCTAAGAGTAAGATTAAGTTTACCATCCTTATTTTTTGAATATACTCTGGCTTTAATTATCTCACCTACTTCTAAAACACCAAATATTTCATCATTCGGTATAAGAGCATCATATTTATTATCAACTGCAACAAAAGCACCAAAATTATTATTAATTGTAATAATAGTGCCACTCACCCAATCATTTACATCATAATCAGAATCCGATTTTAAATATTCTTTAACTCTCATAGTTGCACAAAGTCTTTTAGATGTATCAACATAAAGATAAACTAAATAGAAGGTATTTTTTGCAATTTTTTGATTATATTCTTGTGAAGGCATAAATAAATCTTTTTTTAGCCCCCAATCTAAAAATGCACCATATTTTTTTACATCCACAACCTCTAGCCTCGCTAATTCTCCAACAGTTATCAAGGGCCTTTTTGTAGTTGCATAATATTTTCTTTCATTAAACATATATATAAAAGCTTTAAATTCTCCACTTTTATCGATATGTTCAAAATCTTCTTTATCTAGAATTACATCATATTTTGAATTAAAATCAACTGTTTCTAGAAATATATTTTGATTTGTAACACATTTAATTTTTGCATTTACATATTCACCTAACATAAATTCTCCTAACAAAAAATAAATAAAAGCGATGAAAATCATCGCTTTTATTCAAATTTATCGTAAAATATTTTATCCTCACTAACACCTTTTTCTTTAAGAGCTGCAACTGTTGAATCAATAACTCTCGGACTACCACATAAATAGCATGCATATTTTTCACCATTAATAAGGTGTTTTCTTATTGAATCATCAACGTGACCAGTATCACCTTTCCAATTCATTTCATCTGTAACTCTAGATAAAACAGGCATAAATTTAAAGTTCAAGCTATCTTCAAACATCTTAAGTTCATCTAGAAGGAATAAATCTTTTGTAGTTTTAGATCCAAAAATAAATACAGCTTCACGTTTAATATCATTATCTTTCATATGATATAAAATTGATCTAATTGGAGCAAATCCAGTTCCTGTTGCAACAAAAACCATCTTTTCTCCATCATCGTCCTTATAATAAAAGTCACCATATGGACCATTTAAATTAACGGTATCCCCAACCTTTAAAAACTTATGAACATAAGTTGTAGCAATACCACCAGTAAAACCAATTAAAAGCTCTATATGCCTTTTGTCTTTAGCTGATGAAGCTATAGAGTATGCTCTGTATACCTCTTCGTCGTTACCTTCATATTCAGGTGCTTTAAGCTGCATATATTGACCTGGCTTAAATTTAATTTCTTCTCCTTCTGGAAGTTCAAATGTAATTTTTTTAATTCTATCAGTTACATCTTCAATATTAACAACTTTTGTATCATATTCTTTTACATTAAATAGTTCTTCAGGAATTTCAATTTCAATATTTTCTTTAACTTTTAATTGGCAAGAAAGTCTAGTATGAGATTCCATTTCTTCATTTGATAGCCAAGGTTTTTCAGTTGCTAATACTGGACCTCCGCCCTTAAGAACTTTAACCTTACAATATCCACAAGATCCTTTACCTCCACAAGCTGAAGGAATAAATACTTTTTGATCTCTTAATGTAGATAATAAGCTATTTCCTCCAGGAACTGTAACTGGATCTTTATCATTTATTTTTAAAGTAACCTCGCCATAATCAGCAATATACTTATCTGCTAATGTAAGTAATAGAGCTAATACAAATGAAATTAAAGAGATAACTAAAACTGTAATTATAATACTTTTCATGATTACCTCCTAAGAAATTTGTACAATTCCAGAAAAGCCAATAAATGCCATTGCCATAATTCCAGTTATAATAAGTGTTATGGCTGGACCTTTTAAACCTTTTGGCAGTGCATCTTCATTGATCCTGGCTCTTATACCAGCCATTGATACAATCGCAAGTGCCCAACCTAATCCAGAACCTAATCCAAAAAATACAGTTTGCATAAAACTATAGCCTCTAATAACCATAAAAAGCGAAACTCCGAGAATAGCACAATTAACAGTTATTAATGGTAAAAATATACCTAATGCATAGTATAAATTTGGAATATATTTTTCAAGAATCATCTCTAGTAGTTGAACAAAAGCTGCTATTGTTAGTATAAATACTATAAATCTTAGATAATCTAAACCTAATGGTAATAATATATTATGGTATATGATATAGTTAAGAATCGTAGTAAATGTTAACACAAATGTAACTGCAACTCCTAGTCCAATAGCAGTAGGTACTTCCTTAGAAACTGCAATAAAAGAACACATTCCTAAAAAATTAGAAAATATCATATTGCTGGTAAATATTGAAGCAAAGAATATAACTAATGGATGTATATTCATATCTATTTAGCTCCTTTCTCTTCTGGATCTTGTTTCCTTCTAGCAATCCACATAAATATTGCTAGTATAAAAAAAGCTCCTGGAGGCATAATCATCATAGTCCAACTAGTAAAACCTTGAGGCATGATTCTAATACCAAAAATAGATCCAAATCCTAAAATCTCTCTTATAAATGCAATAGATAGTAAAACTACTGTATAACCTAATCCTGCAGCAATCCCATCAATTAGTGAAGGAATTGGTGGATTTGAAATAGCAAATGCTTCTGCCCTACCCATAATAATACAGTTTGTAATAATTAAACCTACGTATGGGCCTAAAGCTTTACTCATATCAGGCATAAAAGCTTTTAAAAAAAGGTCAACTATAATAACAAAAACAGAAATAATTAACACTTGAACCATCATTCTAATATGAGCTGGCGTTTTTTCTCTAATTAAAGAAATTGTAAAAGAGGAAAGTCCTGTTACAAAAGTTAACGCAAGTCCCATTATAAGAGAGTTCATCATTAAATTTGTTACTGCAAGAGCTGAACAAATACCGATTACTTGAATAATAATAGGATTATCATCTCTTAAACCAGTTAAAAGAATTTTCTTGTTTTTAGAACTAGACATTATTTATTTCCTCCTCCCTTATATTCACTTAATGCTTTATTAATCATTTGAGTAACGAAATTTGAAGTTTGAGTGGCTCCAGCAATGGCATCAATATTTCCATCAGGACTAGGATTATTCATTATAAAATTATTATCTCTTCCTGAAATATCAATATTTCTATATTGTTCTTTATATGGATTCTCTGAAATTCTTCCACCTAAACCTGGCGTTTCATTTTGAGATATAAATTCCACTCCCTTTACATTATTTAAAGATTCATCAACACCAATATATCCTGTTATTAATCCCCAAAGTCCAGGTCCTTCAAAAGGTATAGCTTTTAAAGATCCTTCATCTGACTTAAAAGTGTATATTGGCATGTCTTCCTTATAGTCTTCTTCTGTAATCTTTTCTTCAAAAAGCTTATTAACTTCATCATTTGTCATATTTTCGTCATAAGAATTAAAAACATACAGTATTTTTTTTCTAAGTTCTAATTCTTGATTTGCTTTTACAATATCTAGTGTAGATTGATTTAATATAGCAAGTATTAAAGTAGTAAATAAAGTAAGAGCTGTCATAAATAATACAGGATATATAAGTGATTTTTTCTTTTTTGTATTCATTATGCTTTCACCTCTTTTTTCCTAGACTTAAAATACTTAACTGTATAGTCAATAATTGGTGCAAATGTATTTCCTATTAATATAGCAAACATCATACCACCAGCGAAAAGAGCGAAACTTCTAATAATTACAGTAACAATTCCAACTATAATTCCATATAGCCACTTTCCAGTAGGAGTTTTTGCTGCAGAAATTGGATCAGTAGCCATAAAGCATGTTCCTAATAAGAATCCACCAACAAGCATACCGTATAGAGGATTCATAACTTCTTCGAATCCTAGTGCAATAAGTATATAACTCAAAGCTGTAAATCCTATTGCTGATCCAACCATAATTTCCCATGAAGCAACTTTTTTATAGACTAAATATATAGCTAGAATAATTATTAAAATTTTTGAGGTCTCCCCAATAACTCCAGAAATATCACCAATTAATAAGTCTTGCAGTTTCGGTAGTACTCCACTAGCCTTATAATCTATCATAGGTGTTGCAGCTGTATTTTGATCTAAAATCGGATAAATCCACTTTGTAAATCCTCCAGGAAAATCTCCTAGCTTAGCTGTTTCATTCCAGAAAATTGTAAGTTGTTGAGGAAAATTAATATAAATAAATGCTCTACCAACTAATGCAGGGTTAAATATATTCCTGCCAAATCCTCCAAATACCATCTTTCCAAAGAAAATTCCAACAATTATTCCAACAATACTAATCCAGAATGGCAGACTTACTGGGAGAGTAAAAGTGTAAAGAATTGCAGTAACTATTGCTGCTTCCGAAATCTTTGTTTTTTTATTTATCTTTTTTTCAAAAATAAACTCAACTATACAAGCCGCCAACACATTTACAAAAGTTAATGCTAATACTCTTAAACCTTGAAAATAAATAGAAAATATAAGTATAATAACAAGTGTTTTTAATAGAGTCCTCATCATCTTTTGCTTCATAAAATACTTATTATAAAGTTCCAATTTATCTCCTCCTTTTTATATACTAAAAATACTAAACAATTTTCTCATAAGTAAATCCTTCACCAACAACTTCATTTACTGAGTTTGTGATAATAAAAGCATTTGGATCAATCATTCCAATATACTGTTTAGCTTTAACATATTCAGCCTTTGCAAGAACTGTTGTTACAACTTTTTTCTTACTGTATCCAAATCCTCCCTCAGCATCATAAATTGTAGTTCCTCGACCTACTTCTTTATTTAAGAAAACATTAATATCATCATATTTATCAGAAATAATTAGCATTTTTATTCTAGTATTAAATCCGGAAATTACTTTGTCAATTATAATGCTGTTAATCATAATTCCAAGCATAGAATACATTCCGATTTCTAAACCTACAATAAAAGTAGCAACTATTGTAATTGTTAGATCGGCAATTAAAACAGCGTTAGAAAGTGATATATGATAATATTTATTTAGTATTTTTGCAACAATATCAGTGCCTCCAGTAGAAGCGTTTTGATTAAAAACAATTCCTATTCCAAGTCCAACGCAAATACCACCAAAAATCAAACATAATAAAGTGTTATCTACTAAAGGTTTATTAGCTGGATAAAATATCTCAAAAAGTTTAATAATTCCACTTAATACAATAGAAGAATAAATGGTCCAACCGCCAAATTCTTTACCAATAAATATAAAGCCGCAAAGCAGCAAAAATATATTAATGCATCCAAGTGCTAAAGATACCGATAGACCTGGAAAAAACGATTTTATAATAACTGTTAACCCTGTAGTACCACCAGGAGCTAAATTTAAAGGAATCCATAAATAATAAATACCTGCTGATACAAAAATCATTGCAAATGTAATAATAAATAATTTTTTTAAAAATTTACCCATAATGACCTCCGTCTACTTTATTATAACATATTGACTTCATTTTATTCAAAAGACCTAATCAAAATCCCACAACCACTATGCAAATAAATTACTGCTTCTTTATCAATGATTTTATTACTTATGGCTAGAGAAGATGAAAATTCAATTTTCTTACTGTTTAATGGAAATTTAAAACCTATTAAACTTACAACAATCCCATCATTTGATATTGGTACTAGAGAATAGTAATAATTATCTTTTGGAAAAATCATTTTCTTTTCTATTAATTGAATAATATTATTATCATTAATTAATTTAATTTTGAAAAACTTACTATACCTATCTAGAAGTAAGATATTAATTAGCGAATGATCTAATCTACTGCCATTGAACCCGAAAATGTATAGCGTAGTATCTGTTGGACAATTGTTTTGTATATAAAAAAGTACAAGTTCAGTATCTGTCATATCCTTATCTACCGGATATTTAAATATCTTTATTTTATGACTTTTAATAAAATTAAGAGAATCATTTGAGATTGAGTCTAAATCACCAATAACTAAATCTGGAATAAGGCCTAGCTTTAAGCAATTATCTACACCACTATCAGCTGCAATTACTAATTTATAATTTAATGACTGCTCTAATTTTGGTATGCTCGCATCTCCTCCTGAAACTAGAATAATATTTTTAGAATTAATATCTTTTGAAAATATCATAATATTCATTAACTCTATCTATAAGATCTTCAGCCTTAAAAACATCCGATCCAGATACAATGAGTTCAGCTCCACTTTCAATTGCCTTGGTCACATTTGTAGACTTAATTCCACCATCTACTTCAATTATATAATTGTAATTCTTTTCTTCTTTAATTTTCCTTAAATTTTCAATTTTATTAAGTTGAGAATCTATAAATTTTTGTCCACCAAAACCAGGGTTTACACTCATTACAAGTACGAGATCAAGATCTTCTAAAAGATATACTAAGTCCTGTTCTAAGCTAGAAGGATTCAAAGAAATTCCTGCTTTTTTACCATAAGACTTTATTTTTTGAACTAAACTATGTGGATGTTTTGTAGCTTCAAGGTGAAAAGTAATAATATCACTTCCGCAATTTACAAAATCTTCAACATACTTTTCAGGGTTTTCTATCATCAAGTGTGTATCAAAAATTAAATCAGTGTATGGTCTTAAGCTTTTTATAAGGCCAGGGCCAAAACTAATATTTGGAACAAAATTGCCATCCATTACATCTAGATGTATATATTTCACATCTGTTTTTTTTAATTTACTTAAATCTTCTTTTAAATTATAAAAATTTGCAGAAAGAAGAGATGGTGCTAATTCTAACATTAAAACCTCCTATTATTTTTGATCTCATTTAAAAACATTTTATAATTATCATATCTTGTTTGATAAATTGTATTTTTTATATTTTCTTTAATTTTGCAATCAGGTTCATTTAAATGTAAACAATCATTGTACTTACATTGTCCACTATATTTTTTGAACTCTCTAAAAAGTGAATCAAGTTTAAAATCATAATCAATATCTAAGTTTATGGAGCTAAAACCTGGTGTATCTAGTATAAATCCCTTATTATCTGTTACAAATAATTCTGTATGTCTGGTAGTGTTCTTTCCTCTTTTGGTTTTATTAGAAATCTCACCTATTTCTAAATCTTTTCCCAAAATTTTTGAAATAAGACTTGTTTTTCCAACTCCACTAGGTCCAGAAAATGAAACAATTCTATTTTTTACTTCTCTTTTAATAATTTTTACTCCTTCATCATCAAAAATAGAACTTAAAAAAACTCTATATCCTATATCTTCATACATCTTTTTTAGATTCTCTATTTCTTTAATATCTGAATTATCTGTTTTTGTAAAAATTATTGATGTCTCAACTTTTAAATATTCATTAATAATAAGGTTTTTATCCAATAAATATAAATTTAAATTAGGATGTTTGATAGAAAAAACTAGAAATGCTAAATCAATATTCACAACTTTTGGTCTTTTCAGAATATTTTTTCTTGGTAAGATTTTAGTTATATATCCTCCTTTATCTTCTTTTGACACAGTTACTAAAACCTTATCTCCAACTAATGGACTTTGATCTGATTTTCTAAAAAGTCCCCTAGCCTTAGAAGTTATAAGTTCATCTTCAGTTTGAACATAATAAAGTTCTCTTTGCGTTTTTACAACAGTTCCAATTAATTCATTAGTTTTCATGTACTAGCTCGTCATCAAAAAAGATTTTAAATTTACTAGAAGAATAGTCTACAAAATCAATAGTAAAAGAACCGTCCTTACTATTATGTGCCTTGTTATATACTTCCTTTTCATTTCCATTATAAATTCTAATAATTTTAACCTTAAAATTCTCTCTATCTGTCGGTGGTTCTATCTGCATACTGAAAATTTTAACTTGTTCTGTATTATTTTCATCTTCAGCAAGGTTTATTGCTCCACTAGGAATACCAGTAATATTATTCTTACTCTTACCTTTACTAATTAAAATATCAATAGCAGTTCCTTCTTTTAATTCTGTACCTTGATCATAAGATTGCCACATAACAGTTCCTTCGGGATATTCGTCTGAGTATCTTTTCTCTAAATCACCATTTTTTAGTTTCATATCTTCTATTGTTTTTAGTGCAGCTTGTTCTGATGATCCTAGCAAATTTGGCATTTTAACAGTCTTAACTTCTTTGCCCTTGCTAAGAGTAACTTCAATCTGAGAATTTGTAGAAACTTCTTCATTAGCTTCTGGATGTTGGCTAATTATTTTGCCTTCTTCTATACTATCGTTAAACTCATATCTTTCAGTTTCAATACTTAAACCTAACGGTTCCAGTATTGCTTTTGCACTCTGTAAAGTCTGCCCCTTAATAGAAGGCATTTTAACAGTTTCAACACCATCAGAAATTTGAATTTCAACGAGAGAACCCTTTGTTGCCATTTCTCCACCGTTTGGACTTTGACTGATTACATATCCTTTATCTACCTTATCAGAATATACTCTTTTTATGCTGTATTTTAAATTACTATTTAATATGAGTGCAAGGGCCTCAGCTTCAGACTTATTTACTACACTAGGTATCTCTACTTCATTTTTTTTGAAAGTATTAGATAAACCTCTAGCTACAAAAAATAGAATTGAAATAATTATTAAAGAAGCTAAAATTTTAAGAAAGACATTTTTTTTGTTTTTTTGATTTTTTTTATCAGCCCGTTCTTGTTGATGATCAGTTTTATATATAGCTACTTTTTTTTCTTGATCTTTCTTTTTAGAATTAGGATTATAAACAGCCCTATTAGAAATATCAGAAAAAATATCTCTAGAGTTTAAAGCACGTATAAGTTCTCTACAACTAGAAAATCTATTCTCTGGATTTTTTTCCAAAGCTTTTAATACAATTGAATTAAGTCTTGGGCTAATAGATGGGTTTAAAATTCTTGGTGCTTCTACCTTTTCATGAATATGTGCAAGAGCTATTCCAACTGAATTTTCTGCATCAAAAGGAACTCTGCCTGTTAACATCTCATACATAACAATTCCTAGTGAGTAAATATCTGATTTATAGTCAATAAAACTTCCCTTTGCTTGTTCTGGAGAGATATAGTGAACAGTTCCAAGAATAGATGAAGTATAAGTTATGGTAGCTGAGGATGATATTCTGGCAATTCCAAAATCTGTAACCTTAACCATACCTTCATCATTTATCATTATATTTTGCGGTTTTATATCTCTATGAATAATTCCATTTCTATGTGCTAAATCAAGTGCACTAGCAATTTGTTTTGAATAGCTTACAGCTTCAGTAGTAGAAAGTTTGCCCTTTTCTCTAATTAAATCTTTAAGAGTTCTTCCATTAATGTATTCCATTACTATATAATGAATGATTCTATCATCAATTCTATCTGTTCCTACATCGTACACATTAACAATGTTTGGATGAGATAATCTAGCAGCAGATTGAGCTTCAATTTCAAATTTTTTAGAAAATTCTTGATCCTCAATAAATTGTTCTTTTAAAACTTTAATTGCAACAAGTCTTTTTAAAATTTTGTCCTCAGCTTTATAAACATAAGCCATTCCACCTGTTCCAACTTTTTCTATTATATTGTATCTATTACCTAAAGTTCTACCAATCATAATATCACCTCAAACCTACAATAATAATAGTAGAATTATCTCTTCCGCCATTTTCATTTGCTTTATCGACAATTAAATTAGTTTTTTCTTCAAGTTTATAATCACTTTTTAAAATTTCAAATATATCATCATCAGATACCATACTAGTAATCCCATCAGTACAAATTAAAATGCCATTCATATACTTGGTATCCAGTGTAAATATATCTACTTTAACTTTTTCTTCTCCACCTAAAGCTCTAGTAATAATATTCTTATGACCTATTTCTTTAGCTTCTTCTACTGATACATTGCCATGATCAATAAGGTCATTAAAAAGGGAGTGATCTTTAGTTATTTGTTTTAACTCCTTATTATTAAAATAATAAACTCTACTATCCCCAACGTGACCGATAATAAGTTTTTCTGTAGTTAATACGCAGGCTTCAACAGTGGTACCCATGTTGAAATATTCTTCTGACTCCTTGGATTTTTTATTAATTTCTTGATTAGCAAATTTAATTGCTTTAGTTAATAATACTCCAAAATCTTTATTATCCTCATATTTGTTTTCAAAGTATAATTTAATACTATCTACAGCAATTTTAGAAGCTACTTCACCTGCTTTATGACCGCCCATTCCATCAGCTATAATTAAAAGAGTATAATCATCTTTTTCAACAATTAAATAAGAATCTTCATTTGTTTTTCTAACCTTACCTATATCACTTCTATAAAATATGTTCATCCTAGGGCCTCTTTTTCAAATAATTATTTCTTAGCTGTCCACAGGAAGCATCAATGTCTTCTCCTTGCTTTCTTCTAATCGTAGTGTTCAGATTTAAATTATCTAATTTTTCTTTAAATCTTTCTGCATCTTCAAATGTTGTATCGGGATAGCTAAAGTCATCTATCTTATTTATTGGAATTAAGTTAATATGCACATCTAGTCCATCAGCCATATTTTTAACAGCTCTTGCATGGTCAAATGTATCATTTACACCTTTTATAACAATATACTCAAAGCTTAACCTTCTTGATAATTTCTCTTGATAGTTAATAAGAGCTTTTTTAAGTTCAGGTAGTTTATTCATTTTGGAAATAGGCATTATTTTTTCTTTCTTTTTTTGAATGCCATTATGAAGTGAAATCGCTAAATTAGCTTTAATATTCTCCTCAGTAAATTTATTTATTCCTTCTATTATTCCACAGGTAGAAACAGTAATGTTCCTAATTCCAGTATTATGACCAAGATCATTATTTAAAATTCTAATAAATTTACAAACATTTAGAAAATTATCAAGAGGTTCCCCTATCCCCATAAGAACTATATTATCTATTTTTTTATTTAGATCTTTTTCACACATGTATATTTGATCAAGCATTTCAGAAACTCTTAAATTCCTTGTAAATCCATTTTTTGTAGAAGCACAAAATTCACATCCCATTTTACAGCCTACTTGAGAAGAAATACAAATTGTATTGTTAGCAAAAGACTCTAAATAAACAGATTCTATAATGTTTTTATCTTCTAATTCATATATATATTTTTTTGTATTGTCTAAATTAGAATCCAATCTTTTAATAATCTTTAAATCTGAAATATAAGAAATTTCATCTAACTTGCTTCTTAAATCCTTAGAAAAAGTAGTTAAATTTTCTATCCTATCTCCTTTTTCATCATGAATAAATTTAAATAATTGCTTTGCTCTAAATGCTTTTTCTCCATTAGAAATTAATAAATTTTCAAGCTCTTTAATATCCATTGATTTTAAATCAAATTTATGCATATAATCACCTAACTTTTTTTAAATCTTGCAATAAAAAATCCATTGCTTTTATGAGTATAATTATCTATTTGTATATAGTCCTCATTGTCTATAGCATATACATCTAAAATAGATTTTAGATAATTATAATTATCTAAATTTTCTAAATTTCCATAAGTACATGTACTATATACTAAAACTCCACCAACTTTTAAATATTTTATAGCACAATCAATTATTTTCTTTTGAATATTAGAAATATCATAAATATAATTCATTGTTCTTTTAAATCGGATCTCAGGTTTTTTTGAAATAAGTCCCAAATTTGAACATGGAACATCAATTAAAACTCTATCAAACTTTTCCCTAAATTCTTTTATTTCAACAGTAGCGTCAAAATTTCTTATCTCATATCTATTCTTGCCAAAATATTTCAAATTTTCTTCTATGAGTCTATTTTTATTCTTATCTATATCATTTGATACTATATGTCCACCATTAAAACTATCTAAAATTTGCCTAGCTTTAGTACCTGGAGCAGAGCAAAGGTCAAGCACTAAATTATTATCCTTTGCATCTAGACATCTTCCAGCTATATATGAGCCCAAAGATTGAATTGATACTTTATTATTTTTAAAATAATCTGATAAAAAGAATTCTTGAGGGTCTTTAACTAAGTAAAAATTATCATATTTAGTCTTTTTAAATAAAACTTCTTCAGATAAATCAATATCCTTATTAGCTCTAACAGTAAGTGGATTTATATCATAAAAAGACATCAATATTTTATCATAATTTGAATAATTAAGTTTAAAATAATCTATAATCTCCTGATTTATATTGTATCTAACTTGTTCATTTGTGCTATTTATTACATTATCTAGTAATTTGTTTTTATTTCTAAGAAAATTTCTTAATATGGCATTTACATATCCCTTTGAAAACTTTCTCTTATTAATTACAGTTAAATTTACATATTCATTTATAACAGCATAGTCTTTACTTTCAAGATACATTAATTCATATATAGCGCACCTCAGAATGGATAGAATTATTTTATCTATCTTGTTAAACTTAATGTTAGAAAGTTCACTAATAATAAAATCTAATTCAAAAATTCTCTCAAGACTTCCTAAAACTATTTTTTGATATAAAGTAAAATCCCTGTTGTCAGTAAACAGATCTTTATTTTTTCTAACTATGATATCAGAAAATGAATCATTATAGATGATATTATAAATAGAATCTACAGCAATTTTTCTAGAAGAAATATTATCTTTCATCTCTATTTCTTAATCCTAATAATCTTAAAAGGTTTAACATCGATACTGCTACTGCCGCTACATAAGTTAAAGCCGCAGCTATTAAAACACTTCTGCAAGAATTAACTTCTCCTTGGTCAATTAATCCATACTCCTCAAGCTTTACTATTGCTCTATGACTTGCATCGAATTCGACAGGTAGGGTTACTATCTGAAAAACTAATGTTGCTACAAAAAGTAAAATTCCAATATCCACAAACTTAGGAATAGACATAATCATACCAATAAGTATTAAATACCAAGAAGAAGATGAGGATATTTGAACAACTGGTACTAAGGCTGATCTTATTTTTAATGGTATATAACCCTTTTCATGTTGAATAGCATGTCCACATTCATGAGCCGCTACTGCCACTGCAGCAATTGATCTTAAGCCATATACTGACTCTGAAAGTCCAAGAGTTTTATTTGTAGGATTATAGTGATCAGTTAAGCTTCCTCTAACTTGAAAAATATTAATTTCTCCTAAATTATTTCTATCTAATATTCTTCTAGCAACTTCAAGTCCACTTAAGTTGTTTTTGTTTCCAACTTCTGAATATTTTTTAAAAACGGCTTTAATATAAAGCTGACTAGCTAGTGAAATAATAAATCCAATAAGCATAAGTAGCATCGAGCTACTATTTTGATAATATAATGGCATATCTAACCTCCAATAATTATTTTTTCAATAGAATTTCCCTTTAAAAATTCAGAAACTTCCATTGATTTCTTTCCAGGATATCCTATTTTGGTAATAACAAGAGTTTTATCCTTACAATTGATAAAAATCCCATCATTACATACTTTAACTATCTCTCCATTTAATCCAGCTTGCCTATTGATAAAATAAAAATCTATAATCTTTATATTCATACCCTTGTAATTGAAATAAATTTGGGGCCATACACTATATGCCTTAAACTTACCTTCAATTATGTCACTTTTTTGAGAAAAATCAATCTGTCCATCGCTCTTTTTTATTAATTTCGTATAACTTGCCTCTGAACTTTTTTGTGGCTTTCTCTTTTTAAAATAATAATCATAATTTTTTATAACATGGGCTAGATCTTTCCCTCCAATAATGGAAAGTTTTTCACTTAATTCTTCATATTTAAAAGATGGATCTACTTCAAAGCTTGTGGTTTTCAAAATATCTCCTGTGTCCATTTTTTCATCAATTAACATTATACTTGAACCAGCAATTTCGTCTAAATTAAGTAGCGTTTCATTTATTGGTGAAGCTCCCCTATATTTAGGAAGTATTGATGAATGTAGATTAATAATTTTATTCTTAAATGTTTCAAGTAATCTTTTGCTAATAATTTGACCAAAAGATACAACAACTATAAATTCTGCACCCACCTCTTTTAATAATTCTAATTCATCATCCCTATTTATATCATAAGTAGTATATACCTTAAGTCCAAGTTCTAAGGCTTTTAATTTAATAGGAGATGGTATAACTTTATTTCTTGATCTTTTCTTATCAGGTTGAGTAATTACTAAAGAAATATTTATATCTTTATCATTATTCAATAGCTCTAAAGGACTAATACCAAATTCAGAATTTGATACATAAACAATATTAATCAGTTGTATCATCCTCCTCTACAGTTATTTGGTCAAATAAAATGCCGTTCAAATGATCAATTTCGTGACATAGACACCTTGCCATTAAGCCTTCTGCTTCAAGTACTTTTTCCTCAAAATTCTCATCTCTATAAGAAACTTTAAGCTTAGTAGGTCTATAAACCTTCCCCCTAAAGTTTGGTATAGAAAGGCATCCCTCAAGCCCAAGTTCTTTGCCACTTTCTTCAATAATATTTGGATTAATTAAAGCCATTCTAGTCTTTTTGTCTTCCTGTTCAATATTTATTACAATAATCCTTCTTAAAGTTCCAACTTGTACAGCTGCAAGCCCTATTCCGTCATTTGCATCCATAGTTTCAAACATATCTAATATAAGCTGTTTAATTCTAGGAGTAACTGTTAAAACCTCTTTAGATACTTTTCCTAGAATTTCGTCGCCTTCTATTCTTATTTCTCTTAAAGCCATAATTCCTCCTAATAAAATGAAAGTGGATTTATCATATAATAGAGTCTAAATTCTCCTTTTGTAAAACTTTCATTTTCAATAATTTTTTCACTAATTACTTTTTTAACATCATCTAAATATTCATTTGTCTTTATTATAATATTAAACCTATACCAATTGTTAATTCTCTCTACTACAGAAGGGTTTGGTCCATTGATTTCAGCTTTGTTTCCCAATTCTCTTCCAAGAAGTTTAGTTATCTCTAGGGCCTTATCAAATGTTTTTATCCTTTTTTCATTCATAACCCTTAAAAGTATTATATTATAAAAAGGTGGAAAATTTAATTTTTCTCTAATTTTTATTTCATAATTAAAAAAAGATTCATAGTCTTGGTTTTTTGCCGACTGTAAAACAATATTTTCAGGTTGATAGGTTTGTAAAATAACTTTTCCCTCGCCAAATCTTCCACTTCTGCCAGCAACTTGCGTTAATAACTGAAAAGTTCTTTCATTTGCTCTATAGTCGGGGATATTTAAACTAATATCAGACGATACAATTCCAACCAAATTAACTTTTTCAAAGTCAAATCCTTTTGATAACATTTGAGTACCAATTAATATATTTATTTTATGATTTTTCATATCCTCATAGATTTTCGTATAAGAATTTTTTCGAATCATAGTGTCTCTATCCATGCGTGCAACATTTGCATATGGAAATTCTTCTTTTACTATCTCTTCTAATCTTTCAGTTCCTGCACCAAATTCCTTAATGAATTTTGAACCACATGATGGGCAAATAATTGGTTTTTCCTTTGTTCTTCCACAGAAATGACAGATACTTATATCTTTGTTTTTGTGATAAGTCATTGATGAATCGCAGGCTTCACATTTTAAAATATATCCGCATTTTCTGCAAAAAATAAAACTTGTATGTCCTCTTTTATTTATAAAAAGAATAACCTGTTTTTTGGATCTTAAAGAATTTTCAATCTCTTCTTTAAGACGTTTTGATATCATAGAATAATTTTTCTCCATGAGTTCAATTCTCATATCAACCATTTCAACACTAGGCAAACTAAAACCAGTTGCCCTATTTTTTAAAGTGAATAACCTATAATCTCCTTTTAAAGCCTTGTAATAGGAGCTAATCCTAGGTGTAGCTGATCCTAAAATAAGCTTAGCATTATTATAATTCATCCTGAACTTTGCGATATCTAAAGCATCATATTTTGGATTTTTATCACTTATAAAAGAAAGTTCATGCTCCTCATCAATTATAATTAATCCTAAATCTTTAAATGGTGAAAAAATAGCAGATCTTGTACCAATTACTATATCAACTTTATTTTCTTTTATAAGCCTCCACTGGTCAAATTTTTCTGAAAAGCTAAGCTTGCTATGATAGACTGCAACCTTATCAAATCTTTCTTGAAATCTTTTAATAGTTTGTGGAGTTAATGAAATCTCAGGTACTAGTATAATAACTTTTTTGCCACTATCAATAACACTCTCAGAAAGAGAAAGATATATTTCTGTTTTCCCAGATCCCGTAACACCATGTATTAAAAAAGGCTTTTCAAAACTCGATCTTTGGATTTCATCTATTACATTTTTTTGATAGTCTTTTAATGTTTTTCTACTTATAGAAGGATTTTTATCAACTAATCTTCTAAGTTCTTCTTTAACAATTACTTTAATATTAGATCTTTCTATTAGAGCTTTAATAGATGATGATGAAGATGGAAAAACTTCTAAAATTTTTTTCCTTTCTACTATTTTATTTGATTCAATATAGTCAATAATTTTTTTCTGTGTAAAAGCACGATTTTGTATTCCATCCTTATTTAAAAATTCATAATAAGTAACTAAATTTCTTGAAACATTAGTTTTTAAATCGTATTTCACTGTAATTATTCCATCTTCGATAAGTTTTAAAAAATCTTCTTCACTTATTCCACTTTTTATAATTTCATCTTTACTTTTTGCTTCTTTAAAAAAGCCTTCCTTTTTAGAATCAGTATAAACATAATATTCATTAATTCTAACTATATCAACAGGTGGAAGGACCGTTCTAATAGCAGAAGAAAAATCACTTAAATACTCTTCTTTCATAAATTTAGCAATCTCTAACATCTCTTTTGAGATTATTGGGCTATCATCAATAACTTCTAAAAAAGTTTTAACTTTGAAATCCGAGTTTATGCTATTATATGATTCTACAACTAGTCCAATTCTTTTTTTATTACCTAGTCCAAATGGTACAATAACTCTTCGTCCCAATAATTCTAGCTTCTCATATTTTTCTAATACTTTATATGTGTAGATTTTATCAGTTAACCTAGTCTTTGATTTTAAAACAACTCCAACATACATATTAAATCCTATCTAATATTTTATGTGCTAAATTATACTTAGTATCCTTTTCTAAGTTTTCAATGTAATCATTTTTTATAATTGTAATAATATTTGTTTCTGTATTAAACCCAGCACCTTCTTTAGAAACATCATTTGCTACAATCATATCTAATTTTTTATTAATAAGCTTCTTTTTTGCATTAGTTAAAAGGTCATTGGTTTCAGCAGCAAATCCAATAACTTTTTGATTAGTTTTTTTACTTGCAAAATACTTTATTAAATCTTCATTTTCTTCAAATTTAAAATTATAACCATTAATCTTTTTAATTTTAGTTTCTGAGAAATTTTTTACCTTAAAATCTGATGGAGCACTTGCCATAATTAAATAGTCAGTACTATCAAAATTTTCCTCTATTGCAAATTTAAGCTCAGAAAATGTACTAGTTTTAATTGTCTTGACATATTCAATGTCTTTAAGTTTAACATTTGATGAAATAAGAGTAACCTCTGCTCCTCTATCCCTTGCGGCTTTGGCAATAGCATATCCCATCTTGCCAGAAGAAAAGTTAGAAATATATCTTACTGGATCCAGTTTTTCAATAGTTGGTCCAGCTGTAACTAAAATTTTCTTTCCTAAAAGATCTTTATTATAAGAGTGCATATCTAAAAAATCTATAATTTCATTTGGTTCAGCCATTCTTCCTTCGCCGTACTCATTGCAAGCTAGAAACCCACTATTAGTTTGTATTAAATTTACACCCCTATCCACTAACTTTCTTAAATTTTCCTGAGTTGCAGGATTTATTAACATTTGAGTATTCATAGTTGGAGCAATGAATAAATCCTCATACCTATTAAATGCTAATAAAGTTGTCGTTAGTAGATTATCTGCTAAACCATATGATAATTTACTAATTGTATTTGCACTTGCAGGTGCAATTAAAAAATAATCAGCCCATCTTGCTAATTCAATATGGGTTACTTTTGATGAATCAATTAATTCAAAAGTATCAGTATAAGCTTTTTCTCTAGAAAGAGTCTCAAAAATAGTTTTACTCACAAGCTTTTGAGCAGATTCTGTCATAATAACCCTAACTTCTGCATCTAATTTTTTAAGTTTACTAATTAAGTCTAAAACTTTATAAATTGCAATTCCGCCAGTTACGCCTATAAGAATTTTTTTATTTTTTAGCATCTAAACTATTTTCGTCCATTTCAAAATCAATTTTTCCAGCCATTAGTTCGTCAAGCGCAATAGTAACAGGCTTTTTCCCTTTAGAATCAATAAGTGGCTTAGAGCCTTCTTGAATTTTTCTAGCCCTTTTAGAAATTATCATAGCTATTGCATATCTTGAATTATTTACCTTTTTTATTTCATCAAAAGATGGATTTATCATTTATATTTCCTCCTCTAAAATATTTTCAATTACTTTTTTATCAGTTTTTAATTTTTCTACATATATTATTGTTTTAAGATCACAAATAGCCTTATTTAGATCATCATTTATAATTATATAGTCATAATTAATTGCTTTTTTAATTTCTGCTCTAGCACCATTTATTCTTTTTTTCAGTTCACTTTCATTTTCAGTTGCTCTATTCATTAATCTTGACTTTAATTCATCTAGTGAAGGTGGCAAAATGAAAACTAATATAGCTTCACTATAGTTTGCTTTTACATTTAATGCACCTTGTGTATCAATATCAAGGATAATATTTTCTCCCTTATCAAGTTTTTCAAAAACATAATCTTTTAAAGTCCCATAATAGTTGTCAAAAACTTTAGCGTACTCTAAAAAACTATTTTCGCTTATTAAATTCTCAAATTCTTCCTTTTTTCTGAAAAAATAATGTATTCCTTCAATTTCTCCAGCTCTTGGAAGTCTTGTAGTAACAGATACAGAAAAATTTATATTTTCATCACCCTTTATAACTTCACTACAAATACTCCCCTTTCCAACTCCACTTGGACCACTTACAACAAAAAGTTTACCCTTTCTCATTTGTTTTTTTAGCCTCCATTAGCCTTTGAGTTAATGTCTCAGCTTGAAGAGCTGAAAGCATAATTTGTCTATTTTGTAAAATAATTACACTTCTCGTTTTTCTACCTGAAGTTGCATTAATTAAGTCAACTGAATCTCTTAAATTTTGAATCATTCTTTTAATTGGAGCAGAATCAGGGCTAATTATAGCTACTATCTTATCAATAGAAACATAATTATTATAACCAACATTTATCATTAAATTTAAACCTCTATTCTAAATTTTGAGTTTGTTCTTTAATCTTATCAATCAAAGATTTTATATCTACAACTAATTTTTTTATTTCTACTTCTCTAGTTTTTGAAGAAATTGTATTTATCTCTCTATTGAGTTCTTGACAATAAAAATCAATTTTTTTACCAACTATTTTACATTCAGTTAGTCTGTTCATCTGCTCAATATGTGAGTAAAGCCTTGCAATCTCTTCTGTGATATCTTCCTTATCAAGAGCAATTTGAAGTTCTTGAAAAAATCTTGTTTCTACATAATCATCAATAATTCCAAAATATTCTTTGTATTTATTTTCTAACTTTTGTTTTTTTATTGGAATAGATTTCTTGTCAATTTCATCAATAAGCAACACATTACAATTTATTTCCTTTAAATAGGAATCTATTTCTCTTATAAGATTTTTTCCTTCTTGATCTCTATGACTATTAAAATCTACAATTAGTTTATCTAGCGAATTAAAAATACATTCTCTAAAAAAAACTTCATCTACTGGTATTTTTTCTTCTAGAAAAATATCTTCATTTGATAAAATATCAGATAAAACAATTTTAGAATTTAATCCTAATAATTTATTTAGTTCAGTTATATTTTCGTAATAATTTTTACTTGCTTCAAAAGATATTTTTTTAGTTGTTTTTCTTTTGAAATAATTATTATCATCAATATATAAATCAACTGTTCCTCTTGAAATATTAGATTTTATAAAATTTCTAATGTCATTTTCTAAATAATTTAAATAATATGGCATTCTAATTTTTAAATCAAAATACTTAGAATTTACAGATTTAATGGACATAGCAAGTTCAAGATCATCATATATTTGATCATAACTTGCAAAAGCAGTCATTGATCTAGTCATTTCAATCTCCTCCTACATATAGATTACTTTTCAAGCTTTAAAATGTCAAGATAAATATTACGATTTCTTAATATTTAAACAAACTTTTTATGTTATAATATTTTTAATGAGGTGAATAAAATGAGTTTTGATGGAGTTACCCTTAGAAGTGTAGTTTTTGATTTGCAAAATGTAGTTGGTTTAAGAATTTCCAAGATATATCAACCAAATAAAAACTCTATAATATTAGTAATAAATAAAAAATTAAAAATTTATCTAACTATTGACCCTAACTCTCCTAGAATCCACTTATTTAATGAGACTCTAGAAAATCCAGTTGATGCTCCTAATTTTTGCATGATGCTCAGAAAAAATTTAAATTCTGGGGTTATAATAAAGATTTGGCAAAAAGATCTTGATAGAGTTATTGGCATAGATATTAAGACCTATAATGAGCTTGGAGAGCTTTCAATAAAAACTCTTATAATTGAAATTATGGGTAAACATTCAAACATTATACTAATAGATAAAGAGTCAGAAAAAATAATTGATGTAATGAAAAAAGTGACTTTTGATATGTCTAGAGTAAGACAGCTCCTACCAGGCAGTATATATTCATTCATTTCAAATGATAAAATAAATTTACTTAATGATAAAAGAGGTCCAATTGATACTTTTGACTTTGATAAATCTACAAAAGTAATCAAAGAGTTCTATATAAAATATGATGGCCTAGGTCCAATGTTTGGAAAAGTTTTATTAAAATCAGCTGGAATTGACGAAGATATTAAACTAAATCTCTTAAGTGAAGAAGATAAAATATGTCTAAATAAAATCTATTTTGAGTTTAGAAATAAAATAATTGAAAATAGTTTTTCTCCAACAATTTACTATAGTAATGAAAAAGCTACTAGTTATTACCCATTTTTTGTGGAGAAATTAGCTTCTTCTTATAAAACTTTTAAAAATGCTAGTGAAATGATAAGTAACTACTATATGCTTAATGAAAATAATGATCAATTAATTGAAAAGAAGAATAATCTTCTAAAAATTGTAAATTCAAATCTTAAAAAGAAAATTACTAAACTTCAAAATCAATTTGATGAATATAAAATATCAAAGGATAGAGAAAAATATAAGATTTGGGCAGATCTTATTTCTGCAAATCAATATAGAATTACACCTGGACAAAAAAGCATAGTGTTAGAGAATTTTTACAGTGAAAACTTAGAAAAAATAGAAATCGAATTGGATGAAAAACTTCCAGCTCATGCTAATTCAACAAAATATTATAAAATATATTCTAAGCTAAAATCTAGAGAAAATATACTTAAAGATGAGATTAAAAAAAGTGAGGAAGAAGTTAACTATCTTGAGCAGCTTAAAAGTCAGCTTGATTCTGATTTAGACTTAAATGAAGTTTTAGAAATAGAAGAAGAATTAATTTCAAGCGGTTACAAGAAAAAAAGGCCTAGAAAATCTAATAAAAGCAAAAAAAATATAGAATCTAAACCTTTAGAATTTGTTTCTTCTTCGAACAATAACATATTTGTAGGTAAAAATAATAAACAAAATGATTTTCTTACAATTAAATTTGCAAATAAAGAAGACATTTTTTTTCATGTCCAGTCCTTCCCTGGATCTCATGTAATACTTAAGTATAATAATTCTTACACAGATGAGGATATTGTTGAAGCTTCATATTTAGCAGCAAAATACAGCTCTTTAAAAAATGAGAAACTTGTAACTGTAGACTATACTGAAAGAAAAAATGTTTTTAAAAGGCGTGGAGCCAAACCAGGCATGGTGAATTATACAAATTTTAAATCTATAGTAGTTGATTTATATGATAAATCTATAGAAAAAAAACTGGATGAGAGAAAGCTTTAAAGCTTACTTTCATCCAGTTTTAAATTTGTTTTATAAAGTATCTTTTTAAAAGATTCATCTAATGGAGCAATAATATTTAATAACTCTCCAGTAATTGGATGATAAAATTTAAGTTTGTAGGCATGAAGCATTTGTCTTTTTGCTATAATTTTTTCTTTCTTTCTACCATAAACCTTATCTCCTAAAATATATATGTGATTTTCACTTAATTGAACTCTAATTTGATGAGTTCTACCAGTGAATATTTCAACTTCTAGAAGTAAATATTCATCATTTTTTGAAATAAGTTTAATCTTTGATTTAGCAAGTTTAGGATAATTTGTATTCGAACTAATAATAGTTTTATTGTATTTGTCTCTACCTATATAAGAACTAATAGTAAATTCATCTTCTTTAATAGTTCCAGAACATATTGCTAAATATTTTTTTTCTATTTTCCTATTTTGAAACATTTCTTTCAATAAATAGTGTGTTTTATTATCCTTAGCAATAATAAGAGCCCCACTTGTATCCTTGTCAAGTCTATGTACAATTCCTCTTCTATACTCTCCCTCAACATCAGAAAGATTATCAGTATGCGTAATCAAACTTCCAACAACTGTATCAGCTTTGTCCGAAAGAGATGGATGAACACTAATTCCATAAGCTTTATTAATTACCATTAAATATTCATCTTCGAATAAAATATCTAAAGGAATATCATTTTTTTTAATTAGAATTTTATTTTCAACTACTATTCCTGAAACAATATCCCCATTAATTAACTTATAAGATGGCTTAATAAAATTACCATTTACTACAATTTTTTTTTCTTTAATAGAACTAGCAATTAATGATCTAGAAAATTCCAATTTTTCAGATAAAAAAAAGTCCACTCTCTTTTCTATATCTTCATCATATTTAAAAACAAACTCCATCTTATCACCTATTTACTATCTGCCAATCTATTTCTTTTAATCCATTGTCTCTTAGATATTCATTGCAAAGTCTAAAATGATTACAGCCAAAAAACCCCCTATATGCAGAAAAAGGCGATGGATGAGCTGCCTCTAAAATCAGATTTTTCCTCTTATCAATGATAGATTTTTTCTCTTTAGCATTATTTCCCCAAAGCATAAATACAACTGGAGCATCTTTTTCGCTTAATAACCTAATAATTTTCAAAGTCAAAAATTGCCAGCCAAGATTAAAATGCGAATTAGGTTCTCTTTCTCTTACTGTCAAAACATTATTTAAAAGAAGTACTCCCTCATCAGCCCATTTTTCTAAATTCCCATTATTTGGAATATATAGATTTAATTCACTATTTAATTCTTTAAATATATTTTGAAGTGATGGTGGAGTTGGAACACCAAGCTTGACAGAAAAGCTAAAACCATGAGCTTGTCCCTTTCCATGATAGGGGTCTTGACCTAATATAACAACCTTAGTATCATTAAAGGATGTTTTTTTTAGAGCGTTAAATATATCATACATAGATGGATAAATGGTATAATTTCTATACTCATTAATTAATTTTTCTCTAAGTTTTATATAATAATCTTTTTCCCACTCTTCTTTTAAAAGATCATCCCAATCATTACCTATATTAACCATCTATTTTATTCCCTTCATCCATAAATAAAGCAAAGATAAACATAAGGAAAGCTCCAAGGACAACAAAGATATCAGCAACATTAAAAACTGGAAAATCATAAAAAGAAAAAAGTCTAAAAGATACAAAGTCTACAACAAATCCTCTAAATATTCTATCTATTAAATTTCCTATAGCTCCAGCTAAAATCATAGTGAAAGAAATCTTCACAATAGTATTGAGACTTGAATAATTTTTAATAAAATAAAAACCTAATATAATACAAACAAGTATTGTTACAATAGAAAGTATTCCTGTTTTTTGGCTAAAAATACCAAAAGCAGCTCCTGTATTTTCCACATAAGTAAATTTTAAAAAGTTTTCTATTATTATTTTACTACCACCTAATCTAAGTCTATTATAAGCTAGATATTTAGTAAACTGATCAATACAGACAATTAATAAAAATAAAAAAATATATACCATCTAATCCTACTCTCTCTTCAATATTTTTACTCTTAACCTGTCGCTTTTGCTTTTACCTAAAAGCTCTTTAAATACAAATCTTCCTATACCTCTTATAGAAATCTCATCTCCAGGCTCTATTAATTTTGATGAACTATTTTCTTCAATAAAATTAACTTTAACGGATCCACTTTTAATAACTGAATTAGCTTTTGATCGGGACAATTTTGTGATAAGTGAAATAAAATTATCTAACCTTAATGAAGTAACAAATCCAGAAATTTCAGTATAGTTTTTATTTAAAAAAGTAAATTTTGGCCAAGTATATATCTCAGGAAAAATTTCAAAATTTCTTATTCTATCAATACTTCTAATCAAACTTTCTTTTTCATTTAAAATAGCTATTTCCGAAAAATCATCATATAAAATAATATCTCCTATCCAATCTCTATCCATTCCAAGAGAAATTAAAGATCCAAGTATATCCCTATGATTAATTTCATTTTTACCAACATTAATTTTAAACACTAAAACAGAGCAAATAGGACTATCCTCAGTGGAAACCACTTTTCTTTCAGAATTTTCATCCCCACCATGTAAAAAAAATCTAAATCCTTGTTTGTCAAGATAGCTAGTGATGATTCTTATTTCATAAGGATTTAAAAAAATAGAATTAAATGGATATGATCTATTTGCTGCATTTTCAAAAGAATAAATTATATTTTTAAGTTTATTTTTAATTTTCTGATCTAAAATAAAGTCTAAGGAAAGTCCTTTAGGATTCATTTTATAATTGGTAAAATCCTTTTGCTTGAATTTGCTCTTTTAGCTTTCCGTCAATTGTTACATCCTTAGGAGCTAAAACAAAAATGTCTTTTGTGACTTTTTGGACTTGTCCCTTTAAAGCATAAATTCCACCTAAAATAAATTCAAATATTTGTTTTTTCTTTTCTAATTCTAGCATTTCAAGATTAAGAACAACGACTTTTTTAGCAACAATATCATCTATAATAGCAGGACCATCATCATAAGTTATAGGCTCATGAATATTTATTTTAGTTTTATCAACTTGATTTGTTTGTAAATTCACTATATTACCTCTCTTTGGAATTGTTTTAATTTCTTCTATTTCATTTTCTATTTTTTCAGGTCTTGAAGATCCGCTTTCAACCTTATTATCTTCATAGTCATAATCTTCATCATAATATTCTTCAAGGCCAATTGATTTCTTTAACTTGTCAAAAATTCCCATCTTATCCTCCCTAATAAAATCTTTCTCCAAATATTTTTGAGCCAACTCTTACTAAATTGCTTCCTTCCTCTAAGGCAATTATATAGTCATGGCTCATACCCATAGAAAGTTTATCCATTGTAATATTATTATAACCTCTATTCTTATATTTCTCAAATAATTCTTTTAATTTCTTAAAATTATCTCTAGCATCTTCAGGATTATCAAAAAAAGGTGCCATTCCCATAAGACCAATAATTTTAATGTTTTCTAGATTATTACAATACTCCAAAAGACTATCTAAGTTTTCTATATAGCATCCAAATTTACTCTCTTCTTTAGTAACATTAACCTGCAGCAAACAATTTTGAATAATACCTAATTTTTTTGCTCTTTTGTTTATTTCATCAGCTAGAGATTTCCTATCTAAACTGTGGATTAACTCTACCTTTCCAACGATATATTTCACTTTGTTGGTTTGGAGATGTCCAATCATATGAATTTTTACCTTATCCTTAACTTGATCATACTTTTCTTGTATTTCTTGAACTTTGTTTTCACCAATATCAGTAATACCAGCGTCTATTGCCTCTAATATATCTTCAACTGGTTTAGTTTTTGTAACCGCAAGTAGTAAAACATCATCAACAGTTTTGTACTTCTTAATATCTCTTTTTATTTCTTCAATATTTTCTTTTATGCTCATTTAAATCAACTCTTCTTTTCTTTCTCTAGACATTAAATTTTCTAATGCACTTTTAACTGATTTACCTTCATATAGAATGCTATATAATTCACTTGTAATAGGAAGATCAAGCTTATATTTTTTTGCTAGGTCATAACAAGCTTTTGTAGTGGGTATTCCTTCAACTATCATTCCTATTTTATTTCCAACTTCTTCTCTTTTAATTCCCTTACCAAGAAGAATTCCTGCCCTTTTGTTTCTAGAATGTTTAGATGTTGCAGTAACTATTAAATCTCCCATCCCAGTTAAGCCATAAAAAGTTTCTTTTTTACCACCTAAAAATTCACCAAGCCTAACTATTTCATGCATTCCCCTAGTCATTACAGCAGCTTTTGTATTATCACCATAACCAAGACCTTCGCAAATCCCAATGGCTAAAGCTAAGATGTTTTTTGTAGCAGCAGCTAATTCACAGCTAATTATATCAGAATTTGTATAAACTCTAAAATATTCATTTATGAATAAATCTTGGACCTTCTCCATAAGTAATGGATTTGTAGATGATGAAACAATAGCGGATGGAATTCTTACGCTAACCTCCTCTGCATGAGTTGGTCCAGTTAATATTGAAAACCTATCAATATCAATATGTTCTGCAAAAATTTCTGAAATTCTTTTTCCTGTACCTAACTCTATACCTTTAGACACACATATAATATTTACATCTTTCTTAAAGTACTTTATATTTTCTTCCAATGATTTTCTTATACTTTGAGTAGGAACTGCATAAACTAAATAGTTAAAATTAGAAAAATCTTCAATATTAGATGATGCAGTTATGTTATCATTAAAGTCTACATTTAATTTTTCTATTCTGTGACTAGTGTTAAAAATATTTTTTTTCTTATCGTCTCTCATATAAACAAGAACATCATTATTATTGTCAGAAAGTACATTAGAAAGAGCAAGTCCCCAAGTTCCTCCACCTATTATGCCTATTTTCAACTTTTACCTCCTAATGACAATTTGTTTTCACTATGATTTAAAATTCTAATAATATTTTTTTTATGTCTTAATATTGCTAATATGGCTAAAATAAAAAGTGTTAAAGTAAAATTTAAATCTTTTGTTAATAAATACCCATAAACAGGTGCTAAGAAAGAAGAAATTATTGATCCAAGAGAAACCATTCTACTTAAAACTACAACTAATAAAAAGGTAAGTAAACATAATAGAAACACATATCTATTAAAATATAAAAGGACACCTGCACTTGAAGCAATACCTTTTCCGCCCTTAAATGAAAAATAAATTGGGAAATTGTGACCAATTACAACTCCTATAGCTGCAATATATGTTGCTATTTGATTTCCAAAAATAGAGTCAATAAAATATAAACTTAATACTGCCTTAAAAAGATCAAAAAATAAAGTTATAATTGCCACCTTTTTGCCAAATACTCTTAAAGCATTTGTCGCTCCAGTGTTTCTAGAACCATATTCTCTAATATCTTTTTTAAAAAAAATTTTTCCTATAAGATAAGCTGAGATAAAACTACCTATTAAATATGCAATAATGAATGATAAAATATATTCTTTCATTATTCACCCCTTCTTCTAAGCTCAAGTTTTATCGGTGTTCCAATAAATCCAAATTTTTGCCTAATAGAATTTTCTAGATATCTAATATAAGAGAAATGGCATAATTCAGGTTCATTTACAAAAATTAAAAATTTAGGAGGGGCAACTGATACTTGAGAGGCATAAAAAATTTTAAGTCTTCTCCCCTTATCTGAAGGTGGCGGATTTTTAGAAACAGCCTCTGATATAACTTCATTTACAACTCCAGTTTTAATTCTTAGATTATAATTATTATTAACCATCTCTATAAGATCAAAAATATCTTCAACTCGTTTTCCTGTAAGAACAGACATAAAATGAATTGGAGCGTAAGGAATAAAAGAAAGCTTCTTCAAAACTTCTTCCTTGTAATTTTTCATTGTATTGGTATCTTTTTCAATTAAATCCCATTTGTTAATAATTATAATTATCGCCTTTCCTTGTTCATGACAATAACCAGCAATTTTAGTATCTTGTTCACTAGCCCCTTCTTTTGCATCAATTAATAATAAACATAAGTCAGACCTATCAATAGCTGATAAAGTTCTTAAAACAGAATATCTTTCAACCATATCATTAATTGCTCTTTTTCTTCTTAAACCAGCTGTATCAATAAAAATATATTCTCTTTCTTCTCTAGTTACAATACTATCTATAGCATCTCTGGTAGTTCCTGAAATGTCTGTAACTATCATCCTATCTTCATTTAAAA
Source organism: Citroniella saccharovorans (assembly GCF_035481615.1). NCBI lineage: Bacteria > Bacillati > Bacillota > Tissierellia > Tissierellales > Peptoniphilaceae > Citroniella > Citroniella saccharovorans. The sequence continues at coordinate 679,583 of NZ_JAYKOT010000003.1, read as the reverse complement.
GTTTATTAATTAAAGAACTCTTTCCAACGTTAGGTTTTCCTACTATAGAAATTTTTAATCTATTGCTATCGTCTTCAATTGTAAATTTTGGAATATTTTTAATTATTTCATCTAGCAAATCACCTAAGCCGAAAGATTGCTCTGCTGAAATAATAAATAAATCTTCAAATCCTAATTCATAAAATTCGTAAACACTTGGGGGAGTTATATGCGTATCAATTTTATTTACAACAACTATTACTTTCTTCCCTGATTTTCTAAGAATATCTGCAATTTCTCTATCTTCATCTAAAATGCCAACTCTTCCGTCTACTAAAAATAAAACCAAATCAGAAGAATCAATTGCAAGAGAAATTTGAAGCTTAATATTCTTAGAAATAATATCATCTTTAAACTTTTCATATCCACCTGTATCAACTAATAGAAAAAGATTATTTTGCCATTCTGCTTCTCTATATAGTCTATCTCTAGTTACTCCTGGTGTGTCTTCTGTAATTGCTTCTTTTTTCTGTATTAATTTATTAAAAAGTGTAGATTTTCCTACATTACTTCTTCCAACAATACTAACAATTCCTTTTCTCATAAATTCACCTCATAATTAATCTAATCTTATTATATAGGATAATAGGCAAAAAATAAATGGTGCAGAAAAATCTGCACCATGATAATTATATTATCAAATTATTTATAAAGTGGAAATCTAGAATTAAGTTCAAGAACTTCCTTCTTAATTTCTTCAGGATCTCTTTCTTTCTTTAATGTTTGAATAATTAGTTTACCAATTAGTCTAAAATCATCTTCTTTAAGTCCTCTAGTAGTCATTGCTGGAGTACCAAGTCTAATTCCAGATGTAACAAAAGGAGAATTTTTTTCATTTGGAATAGTATTTTTATTACATGTAATATTTACTGCATGTAATAAAGCTTCAGCTTCTTTTCCAGTTAGACCAAATGTTGTAACATCAGCTAGAATTAAGTGATTATCTGTTCCACCTGAAATCAATCTCATTCCACCATTTGTTAATTCTTCTGCTAAAGCTTGAGCATTCTTAAGAACCTGTTCTTGATAGCTTTTAAATTCTGGTTTTAATGCTTCTTCAAAGCAAACAGCCTTTCCAGCAATAACATGTTCTAAAGGGCCACCTTGTAATCCAGGGAATATAGCTTTGTCTATAGCTTTTGCGTGCTCAGCTTTACATAGTATAGCTCCACCTCTTGGTCCTCTAAGAGTTTTATGAGTAGTAGTAGTTACAAAATCAGCATATGGAATTGGTGATGGATGAAGTCCAGCTGCAACAAGTCCAGCGATGTGTGCCATATCAACCATTAGATAAGCTCCTACTTCATCGCAGATTTCTCTAAATCTTTTAAAATCAATTATTCTAGGATAAGCTGAAGCACCAGCTACTATTAACTTTGGCTTACATTCTTTAGCTTTTCTTTCAACTTCATCATAATCAATTGTTTCAGTTTCGCTATCAAGTCCATAAGCTTCAAAATTAAAATATAATCCAGAAATGTTAACTGGTGAACCATGAGTTAAATGACCACCTTCAGATAAATTCATGCCTAAAACAGTATCTCCAGGTTTTAAAACTGCAAGATATACACCTAAGTTAGCATTTGCTCCAGCATGTGGTTGAACATTAGCATGGTCTGCACCAAATAATTCACACATTTTATCTCTAGCTATATCTTCAATTACGTCTACATATTCACAACCACCATAGTATCTTTTTCCAGGATAACCTTCAGCATACTTGTTATTTAGTGGTGAACCAAGAGCTTCTAATATATCTTCTGATACAAAGTTCTCAGAAGCAATTAGCTCAATATGTTCATTTTGTCTTTTGATTTCATTCATAAGGTTTTCATAAACCTTTGGATGATTTTGTTTTAATCCTTTAAATTCCATTAAATAAATAACCTCCTTAATTATATTGTTAGATTCTTTTTATTACTTCAGAAATTCTTAGTAAAGATGATTTTTTGCCTATTTTATTATCTATTAACTTAAGAATTAATAATGATACGCAAAAACCAATTATACCAAACAAAAAGCTAATTTGCTCAAAATTAGTATAACCATTCTTGCTAAGATAATTATATGATATTACTAAAGAAAATACAAATAAAACTAACGGTATAATATAAACAAAAAATGAAAACTTAATAACTGAAGAATTACTAGTTTCTAAAATAACTCTATCACCAGGCTTTAAATCTTCATTGTAATCTACATATACTATATGATTTTTAGATTCTGCATGAGAACATGAACTACAGCTTGAGCAATTAGATCCGCAAGCACCACTTCTTAAAACCACTAATTTATAATTATTTTCTTTTTCTTTTTTTAAAACAGTTGCAACTTGTTTCATCATACCTCCAATAAATCTTTTATAACTTCAGATGCAATAACTAGCCCCATTACAGGTGGAACAAAACTGCACGATCCCGGGGCATTTGTTAATTCATTAGAAACTTCTTTTGGATATTCAGAAGAAAATACACATTTCACTTGTTTTATACCCAAATCTTTTAGTTTTTTTCTCATAACCTTTGCAAGTGGATCAGTATGAGTTTTTTCAATATAAGTTACCTCGAATTTAGTTGGGTCAATTTTATTTCCAGCCCCCATAGCTGAAATGACTCTAACACCATTTTCTTTAGCCCTTTTAATAATTTCAACTTTTGATTGAACAGAATCAATTGCATCTATAACATAATCAAACTCATTAAAAATTATTTTACTTTCACTAGAAAAAAATTCCTTAAGTCCAACTAATTTTGCATTGGGATTTATATCTTCTAATCTTTTTATTAATTCATCAGTTTTGTAACAACCTATATTTTTTGAATTAGTCTGTATTTGCCTATTTAAATTTGTTATATCAATGGTATCAAAATCAACAAGCGTAAGCCTACCTACTCCAGATCTTATAAGTGCCTCACAGCAAATGGAGCCAACTCCACCAAGTCCAAAAATTAATATGTTTTTTTGGGAAAGAAGCTCGCTAGCCCCTTTCCCAAATAATTTGTCAAATCTTTGAAATTTAGAAAACATTTTTAATATGAAGTTCTTCTAATTGATCATCTGTAACCTTTGAAGGAGCTCCTGTTAAAAGACAAGTAGCACTTTGTGTTTTAGGAAAAGCTATAACATCTTTTATATTATTTGTTCCAGCAAGCAGCATAATTAGCCTGTCAAATCCAAAAGCAATTCCCCCATGAGGTGGTGTACCATAACTTAAAGCTTCTATAAAGTAACCAAATTTTCTTTCAATTTCTTCATCAGTTAATTTAAGAGCTTTGAAAATCTTAGATTGTAATTCAGAATTATTTATTCTTATACTTCCCCCGCCAAGTTCATCACCATTTATTACAATATCATAAGCATAAGCTCTTACTTTTTCAGGATCTGTCTCTAAAAATTTAATATCTTCATCTACTGGATGAGTAAATGGGTGATGTTTAGAAACATATCTTCCATCTTCTTCAGAATATTCAAACATTGGGAAATCAACAATCCAAGTTAAAGCATATTTGTTTTTATCTCTAAGTCCAAGGCTCTCTGCAACTTCATTTCTTAAAGCTCCAAGACTGGTTTCTGTAACTTCTTTCTTGTCTGCAACAATAAATATTAAAGCGTTATCTTTTAGATCAAAAATTTCTTTTAATTTATCTATATGTTCTTCAGTTAAAAACTTTTTAATAGAAGATGAAATTTCATTATTCTTAATTCTTATCCAGAACAGTCCATTAGCACCATGTTCTTTTACAAAAGAAGTTAATTTGTCAATATGTTTTCTTGAAAATTCTTTTTCTGATTCTCCAACTGCAATTCCCTTAATAGTTTTATCTTTAAATAAATCAAAATCAACATCTTTAAAAACTTCATTTAAGTCTTTAAGTTCAATTGCAAATCTTAAGTCAGGCTTATCTACACCGAATCTACTCATAGCATCATTATAAGACATTCTAGGAAGTGGTAACTTTAGATCAATTCCCTTTATTTCCTTAAAAATTCTTTGAATAAGTCTTTCATTAATAGCTATAATATCTTCAATATCTACAAATGACATCTCAATATCTACTTGAGTAAATTCTGGCTGCCTATTTGCTCTTAAGTCTTCATCTCTAAAACATTTTACAATTTGATAATATCTATCCATTCCTGCTACCATAAGCATTTGCTTTAACTGCTGAGGTGACTGAGGAAGAGCATAGAAAGAATTTTTATTTACCCTAGAAGGTACAAGATAATCTCTAGCCCCTTCAGGAGTTGGATTAGTAAGAACAGGAGTTTCTACTTCAATAAAGTTTTCACTATTCAAAAAGTCTCTAATAACGGCTGCTGTTCTAGCTCTTAATTTAAGATTGTCTTGAAGGGATTTTTTTCTTAAATCAAGGTATCTATACTTAAGTCTCATTTGTTCAGAAGCATTGTCGTCATCTTTTATATAAATTGGCGGAGTATTTGCCTCATCTAAAATTTCTATGCTTTTTACATTAAGCTCTACATCTCCAGTTTCAATATTAGGATTTTTAGATTCTCTTTCTTCAACAATCCCTCTAACAGCTACTACAAATTCACTTCTTAATTTTTCAGCTTCTTTAAATACATCTTCATCATTCTCTTTTCTAAAAACAACTTGACTAATACCTGTAGTATCTCTTAAATCTATAAAAATAATTGGTCCAAGATTTCTTTCCTTTTGAACCCATCCATTAAGAGTAATCTCTTTACCTATATCTTCTTTTCTCATTTGACCACACATCATGGTTCTTTTAAAATCTTTAAACAAATAATCACTTCCTTCTTATTAATACATACATTTTATTACAAAAATGCTATTAAATCAATATTTTTTTAATAATTAGTTTACTTTATTCAAATTATCATTTATACTAAAGGTATAAATAAATTACGGAGGAAGATCTATGAATATTTCTATACATATGATCCTAGAAGAGTTAAGAGAATATAATCCAGTATCAGAAATTAATTTTAATCAATCATTTACAAGCTATAAAATGCTTGAAGAGGACATTGAAGCCGAAGATATACTTTATATTTCCGACGTTACAAAATTTGTTAGCGTAAGTAAAAAATCTAAGAAAAACACCTTTATATTAATAGATCCATTAAATATTTTGTTAGAATTTGATATACCTAAAACTGTTAATATTATTAGAATAACCGAAAATATTTCACTAAATACTTTAATTAATAGAATCATATCCTTATTTAAAAAATACGATGATTTTGAATTAAAAATAAAATCATCATTATTTAGTGGTATTAATCTTGAAAGTATTTTAGTTTTTGTTTATAAATATTTAGGAGTAGAGCTCTTTTTACATGACTCAAAAGGTAACGTACTCTTTAGAAACTCTAACTCATATAAATATTATCCTCAATCAATTGTAGTTTCTAAAACTATTAGAGATGGCAATAAAGCTCTTGGTTCTCTCGCGCTAATGAAAAGTAAAATCCTGTCAGAAGATTATCAGCTATCTGTTTTTCATGAACTTGGAAAAATGCTAGACAAAGTATTAGATCAATATTTTAATAATAAGAAAGAAGCTTTTAATGATTTAAGCAAGCTTATTTTGGAACATCTGACAATAAATTCCTTATTTGATAATGAACTTGTAAATAATAAATTAAGGACGCTTGGCTGGACTAGCCATGACACCTACAAACTCATAATAATCCAATCTTCTAAGTTTGAAAATATAGAAAGTATCGTAGACTATTTAAACGACCAGTATAAAAAAGACACTATAATCGTTAAGCAAGATAATAAGTATATAGTTCTAATAAATCTTGAACAAATAGATAAAAAAGTTTTTATAAAAGAGCTAAGACTTATACAAGAACCAAAAAAAGATTTAAAAATAATTATTTCAAGAAATTTCAATGATATATTTGAAATAAAGGATCAATACCAATTCTTATTAAATCTTATAAGTAAAATGAATGATCAGTTAATTGATATGGATGAAGATGTAATTAAAATCTTACTTCATATTGCTAAAAAAACAAATTACGATGTTTATATTAATACTGAAATTAAAAAGCTAAAAGCATATGATCTTGAGCATGATGGAGATTTAGTTGAAACATTGTATGCATATATAGCCTATGAAAGAAGTTTAGTAAATACTGCAGAAAAATTAAATGTTCATAGAAATACTGTAGTTTATAGAGTAGGTAAAATTAACGAAATAATAAATCTTGATCTTGACTCTCCAACTGTAAGATTTCACTCTCTAATATCGCTTTTACTTTTGGAACAAGATAAACTATTAAAATACAATTAAGGACTCGATTGGATTTTTTATCCAATCAGGTCCTCATATTTTTCTAAAAAATTCTAAATATTTTTCTATTTTCACATCTCTTACCCCAGAACTTTTTTCCAAGTATTCAAGCTTTAAAATAGTAGTTATTATTTCAGATGATCTCTCACAAGCTTTGTGTAGGTCGAAGCTTTTAGATAATAATCCTGTAAATAGTCCTGCAAATAAATCTCCTGTACCGGCAAATTTGTATGGTATTTTTTTATATTTAATCTTAGACAAATGTCCTGTATTATTATCATAAGAAAAAATGTAATTTCCACTATCTATTTCCGAAGAAGTTACAACTACAGAGCAATTATATTCTTTAGAAATTAATTCTATATATTCGTTTATGTCTTCTTCTCTTAAATCTTTTTTTATTTTAGCATTTGATAATATTTGGATTTCAGTCACATTTGGTAGAATAATATCTGATAAGTATATCATTTTTTTCATTGTATCTATTGAATCTTTCTTTAATCCATGATATAAAGCTCCATCGTCACCTAAGATAGGATCTGTTATAATTAAAGGCTTTTTATTTTGAAAAGAAATAATGTTTTCTATTAAGGAAACCTGCTCTAAGTTTGATAAAAATCCAGTAAGAATTATATCAAATTGTAAGTTAAGTTTTCTCCAAACTTCAATAGCTTCATTCATATAAGTTGTTGTATCTAACATAGAAGAAATTTTATAATCAAATGTATTCGAAACTAGTGCAGTAGGTAGATTAGAAACTTCTATTCCCATCTCGCTTAATATTGGAATAATTGATGAAAGTGCAATCTTTCCATAGCCAACTAGATCGCCAACTAGTAAAATTTTTTTCATATATCTTTTTCCTTTACTCTAACCTGAATTTCGGTAATATAATTTTCTTCATATTTTTCACTATGAATATCAAGTCTATAGATTTCAAGAGCTGGGTATATTACTTCAAGCCCCTTATAGTTTATATCCTCAATCACTTTTTGGTAAAGAGATGAAAGCTTATTATAAGAACCTTTATAATATAAGGTCGCGTAAAATCCTCTCGGAAGAATTGCATCATAGTAAGTATCTTTTTCTTCAACTAAGAAAAAAGCATTTTGATAATCATCATACTCTCCAATTCTCATACCCTCTTTAGATACAATTGTACCCATATCTTTACTTGCAAACATTGTAAGGCTTTCATCATCTCTTCTTTCTAACTCTCTAAAAGCAAGATCGATTTCTTGATCAGTTTCAAACTCACCTTTGACAGTTATAATTTTACGCTCCTCCAAAAATTTATAATTTACCTCTTCAAAATCCTTAATTCTCTTCAATTCTCTAAGTGACTTTAACCTTCTATTCATAAATTTTTTCTGCCTTAAAAGTGGTTCAAGTTCATCTTCAATAACAGAAATTTCACTTTTGAGTAAGTCAATACTATTATCAAGGGATCTATTTTCTAAATAATCTTTAATTTGTTTTAAAGTAAAATCTAATTTTTTCATATCTTTAATAATGTTTAGTTTCCAAATATCGTTTAAATCATAGAATCTATAACCATTTTCTTTTCTTTTTGGATTTAATAATCCCTTTTTTTCGTAGTGCCTTAAGGCATCAGGACTTAAATTATACAAATTAGAAATTTCCCCAATAGTATATTCTTTTTTCATATTTACCCCCTTGACATTGGACTAGCTCTAGGCTTTATACTTAATATAGTTCTACTAGATAATCATACAATAAATAATAAATTATATCTAGTAAAACATCTTACCTTGGTGAGAGGTAAAAAAATAAACTCACTTTATTAAAATGAAAGGAGCTTTATGAAGTTCAATAAGACCTCTTGTGAAAATCTAAGAGGACAATTTTTAAAATTTTTATTACCGTCTATAGGTTCTATGTGGTTCTTTGCTTTATATACTATGCTTGATGGTATATTTGTAGGTAAGGGTGTTGGTCCAGAAGCATTAGCCGCAGTTAACCTAGCTAATCCATTTATTAGTATTATTTTCACTATTTCATTAATTGTTTCAGTCGGATCTTCAAATATTATTACAAATCTACTAGGACAAGATAATAAGAAGAAAGCAAATGAAATTTTTACCTTAAATGTTATATTAATACTAATAATTTCTGTCTTTATGTCGCTAGTCTCAATAATATTCATAGACAAAATAGTAACTGGGCTTGGAGCAAATGGAGAATTAGCACTTTATTTAAAAGATTATTTATTTATAATAGCATTAGGTGCTCCATTTGTAAGTTTATCATATTGTTTAGAAATACTAATAAAAGCTGAGGGTAGCCCATCAAAATCATTTACAGTGTTACTAGTAACAACTATTTTAAATATAGTTGGTAACTACTTACTTATTTTTGTTCTTGATATGGGATTAAAAGGAGCTGCAATTTCTACAATTTTTGCCCAATTTATATCTTTCACTATATTTTTACTACACTTTTTAAATAAAAATTCTAATTTAAAATTTGTAAAGCCTAATTTTGATACAAAAACTTTAATGATTATTGTTAAAAGAGGATTTCCAGATGCACTAACAGAACTATCTGCTGGATTTGTAACTTTCCTATTTAATTATAATGTTATAAAGATTCTAGGTGTTAAATATTTGCCTGCATTTTCTGTAATATTATATGTTTCAAATTTAGTAATTGTCACTATGACTGCTGTAAACCATGGTATGCAGCCTCTAGTATCTTTTTATGATGGCAAAAAAGACAGAAAATCAGTCATGTATTTACTGAAAGTATCTGTAAAGTCAGCATTTATACTTTCTTTAATATTTTTTGTTTTAATAGAAGTATTTACAAGTCAAATTGTATCTATTTTCCTATCAAAAGCCGATATGGACCTATTTAACTACTCTGTATATGCACTTAGAATATATAGTGTGAGTTTCTTAGTTTTAAGTCTTAACATAGTAAATTCAGGATACTTGAACGCTATTAAGCAAAATACTGAAGCTATTTTAGTATCTGCTATTAGAGGTTATATTTCAATCTCAATTTGCCTTTTAGTACTACCAATATTATTTGGCGATTTTGGAATTTGGTCTTCAGTTATATTTAGTGAATTAATAACATTTTTATTATCTTTTATCTTATTTAAATCAAAAGGTGTTTTTAAATTATCAACTGCAAATTAGTTTTAATTTTTAATAATTTGTTTTATAATATAAGAGTAAGTGAATTTACTAATTAAAGGATGATTTAATGGATACTAAAAAATTAAAAAAACTAATGGATTTTATGTTCTTAATAACTTTATTTTTCTTTCCTGTAGAAATGGCTATGAAACTTAATTTTGGATTTTTATCACCATACAAAGTAAGTTTATTATTTCTAATTATTCTAAGCTTTATCTACGTTATCAAAGAAAAAAGTTTTAAGGACTTTTTTTTGTCTTTTAAGACTGCTTGGAAAAAATTTAAATATCCAATAATATTTACATGTTCCTATATTATCTTTGACCTAATTTCTTTATTATGGACAAAAGATAAAGCTTTTTCATTAAAAAAATATATTACTATAGGACCGGCACTTATTTGTCTACTATACTCTTTTTTTACTACTTCTATATGCATAATAAAGCTGATGGAAATATCGATGAAGCTTTAAAAAAGTTATTTTTTACTGGTGGCATAGTCGCTTTATTTTTAAGTGTATTAACTTGGATTTATGTAATATTTCTCGGAAGAACTTTCTACATTTTAAGAACAAGTCTTCAGTCAGATTATAACCAATATGCCCTTTCAATTTATATTGGATTTTTTATTGGTTTGTTTTATATACTAAAATATTCGACAAAATACAAACTGATAAAATTTTTTGTTTTTATAACACTAGTTGGACCTATCTTTTATACATCTGGCTCTCGAAGATTTTTGCTAGCTATTTTACCAAGTTTTATGATTTTTATTGTATTTGCTATACTTTATGTAAAAAGACTAAATAATAATTTCAATATTAAAAAATTTATAATAGTACTCTTTTTATCATTATTAACCTCTTTTGCTATTATCTCTCTTTATAATAATCACTCAAATAAGATTTATGAAAAATTAAAAAATGAGTTTAATAGTGATGATTTTATTTCTTCAATGGATGTTGATACTGATGATATTTTACATGGATTTGCATTAGAAAAGTCTCTATCAGAAAAAGCCGAAACTATAAAATCTGGATCAGCTTTAGGTCAGAGAGAAAAAATATGGTCAATTGCTATAGATGAAATAAAAAGTTATAACATAAAAGATCTAATTTTAGGAAAAGGTGGGTCTCATCATAGAGATATTTATAGAACTGATAAAGCTAGAAAATTACTTTTTCCAGAAAATACACCTAAAGAAAAATTTCATGATTACCATCCACACTCTTTCTTTTTTGTGGATATTTTAGATGGTGGATTAATAAAATTATCTATAAGTATATTACTAATAGTTAGTATTATTTCAATATTTGTTAAATTGTTTTTAAGAAATGAATATATAATGTCCGGACTGATTTTAATATACGGTGCAAATTATCTTTATAGTCAGTCCATAGATTCAATTAATGGAATTTTTGAAAACAGACTTACCTATATCTTCTTAATTATTTCTTATGCTGGAGCATTTATATTGGATGAAAAAGAGAAAAACTATTAGTTCAAAACCCCTACTATTCTTTTAGAAAAGTAGGGGTTTTACTCTGTAATAAACGCATTTTCTATGTGATTGATTCTATTATTATCATTTAAATAAACCTCAATAACATCAAATCTAGGTTGGAAATTATGATAATCATTCAAATATAAAAAATACTCGGCAGTTTTGATGATTTTTCTTTGCTTAGACAAATTTACAAATTCACGCGGATAACCAAAATCAGTTGTAGACCTAGCTTTTACTTCTACAAATACTAATATTTTATCAATCTTGCAAATAATATCTATCTCGCCAAAACTCGATTCAAAGTTAGATTGGATTATTTTATAACCTTTTTTTTGTAAATACTCAATGGAAAGTTTTTCTGCCTTTTTACCTAAGTTATTCATTATCTAATATCCTTCTTTAAAAAAGATTCTCTATGAAAAATTGTTTTTCCATACTTTAATAAACCTTCATAATGTTTTTTGGTTCCATATCCCATATTTGTTTCCAGTGAATAGTAAGGAAATTCCTCTGCTAGTTTTATAATCATATTATCTCTAAAAACCTTAGCATATATAGATGCAGCTGCAATATTATAAGATAAACTATCCCCATGAACAATAGATTTTTGCTTTATATGGCTATCAATATTTTCCGCATCTATTAAGACAATTCCTGGATTAATATTAAATTTTTGTATCATATCTTCAAGTGCCAACTTCATAGCTAGTCTAGTTGCTTGTTTTATATTTATCTTGTCTATCGTTTTATTGTCAACAATTCCTATCCCAACTGCGAGTGATTTTTCTTCAATTTCTCTTGCTAGTAAAATTCTTTTCTTTCTTGTTATTTTTTTAGAATCGTTAACTTCATCTATTACATCATCCAAATTCATAATAATAGCAGCTGCAACTACTGGTCCAAATAACGATCCCCTGCCAACCTCATCTATGCCACAAATATTTTTATATTCTACTAATTCACTTTCTATATATTTATCCAAAAAAATCACTAACCTTTTCTAAGCTTATTCTTCCAAGTTTTCCAAGTCTAAACTCTCTAAGTATCATCCTAGATACCTTATCATAGTCTATTATTCCTTTTTTTAGAATTGCTCCTCGTCTCTCTCCTATCATATCCATTATATAGGCTATATCTGTATCTAAATCAAATTCTATATTGTACCTATTTTTTAAGATGTTAGGGTCAATCTTGTTAAGTTTCTTTATAAGTTCATAAGAAAGATTTTCTACATCTAAAATATCATCATCAATAGATCCAACAAATGCTAAGTTTAGTCCGATTTCCTTATTTTCAAATTTTGGCCATAATACACCCGGAGTATCTAAAAGCTCAATCTTACCTGGAGTTTTTATCCACTGTATATTTCTAGTAACACCCGGAAGATTTCCTACCTTAGCTCCAGTTCTTTTGGATAGAGTATTAATTAAGGTTGATTTACCAACATTTGGGATTCCTACCATCATCATCTTTATAGTCTTATCCTTAATTAATTTTTGTTCATCCCTTTTAAACTTTTCAGATAGTTCATCTTCAAGTATTTGCCTTAAATTATTTAAACCCTTGTTTTGATTTGCATTTACTAAGAGAACTTTTTTTCCTATTGATTCATAATACTCTTTCCATTTTTTTGTAGTATATTCATCTGCTAAGTCAATCTTATTAAATAAGAGTACAGAAGGTTTATTTTCTAATATCTCATCAATTTTAGGATTTTTACTTGAAAAAGGTATTCTAGCATCAATTAGTTCTACAACAATGTCTATTAGTTTTAAATTTTTCTTAAAATTATCAAACGCCACTTTCATATGGCCAGGATACCAATTAATATTCATATTTCCCTCCAATATTTAAAAAGAGGCCATTTGGCCTCTATCTTAATAGTTTCTCTTTTCTTTAACTTTTGCAGATTTACCTTGTCTATCTCTAAGATAGAAAAGTTTAGCTTTACGTACTTTACCATGTCTAGTAACTTCTAGCTTTTCAATTCTTGGGGAATGAAGAGAAAATGTTCTTTCTACTCCTACGCCATAAGATAATCTTCTAACTGTAAAAGTAGATCTAAGACCAGTTCCTTGAATTTTAATAACAGTACCTTCAAAAACTTGGATTCTTTCTCTAGTACCTTCTTTAATTCTGTAGTGAACTCTAACAGTATCACCAGTATTAAAATCAAGTTCGTCTTTTCTTAATTGTTCTTCTTCTAACTGTCTAATAATATCCATTGTAAAAACCCTCCTTTTCTTTCAATGTTCATATCCAAAATAATGATAGAGGAACACCCGTTTTACATACTTAAATATTATACTATAAAATTATTTAATTTACAAGTCTATTTTATAACTTCTTGTAGCTTTTCTAATACAAAATCTTTTAAATCCATTCCTTCAATTTTTATAATTTCTGGATTCATAAAATCTGGTGCCATAAGTTTAAAGAAATTTATAGTAAGTTTGCACTTTTCAGCAATATATGTGAAATCATGTCCTGGTACAAAATTAATTTCAATAGTATCACAAGCTAAATCTTTTATTTCTGAAACTTCCTTATCTATGTTTAAAGACTTAACTACTTTAAGCATGTTTTGAGTATTTTCTGCGTCTTCAAGCATCCACATATTTAAATTCCAAAATCTTGATTCCTTTTTAGTAGGATTATTTAATCTTTCTCTATTATTAATTGCTGACAAAACCTTTCTTAGAGACTCTGAATTAAATTCATCGTCATAAATTACTTGCATTTCTTCCCTATCAGCAATTTCCTTAAAATAAGAGTCTATAACCTTATCCCTACTCATAACTGTATCCCAATAAAAAAGCATCATTTCAATAATCTCATAATTAATTTTAATATTCATAATATACTCCTTATCTAACTAAATTCATCTATATTATACAACTTATAAAAATTTCTAGCAAATTATATACTTTAAATTAAATATATTTATGCTTTTACTTTTTTCTTGCTATATAAATTTCTCTATTTATAACAAATAAAAATATAATAAGAGACAGCATATTAATTAGCCATCCAATAAATCCTACATATCCCAATTTTTCTAGAAAAACTCTCACAGTATAAGCACTAGATAAATAATTTAAAATAAAGTAATTATTAGGTCCATTAAAAAGTAAAATAATATTTGGAATTATAAAAATAACACCACTTATTAAGAGTGTGAAAAAAGTATTTTTAAATTTATTTTCTAAGAAAACACCTATTTCAAAAGATAAGAATAGTGAAATAAATGTATAAATAAATAGTAAAATATATAGCTTATAAAAACTCATCACCCTACCAAAATTAGATAGTTGTCTTAAAGACTGTATTAAAATATTTCCTTCAATAAAATAAAAATTATTATTTGAGTTTACTAATATAACTAAGCTCCCTAAAATAGCAATTAAAAAGCTTAAAATTAATCCTATCAGTATTCTCAAATTAAAGAGTTTTAAGTGACCATTTTTAAAAGTTTTTAAAAAACTATCCAATTTATTTATTCTATCTATTGAAAAAAGAGATAGAGAATAGAGGATAATAAATGTATAACTTATAATATTTAATAGAGCAAATACATTAGATTTTTCAAAATTAAATTCTCCTTTTCTTTCATCAATTATAAAAAGGTCTTTATTTTCCCCAACTATTTCATAGGAATTAATAGCATCAGTTCTAATCCTTAGAAACTCTTCTTTTTTATTCAAATACCTATTAATATCAAATTTTTCTATATTATATTGTTGATCCGATATTTCTTTTTTTAAAAATTTATCTTCAAGTATCTTTTCTTTTTCTTCAAGTTTTAGATACATTTTTTCTAAATCTTCTATGTCTTTTATTTTTGATGAGTTTAAATTACCTTTTAGCTTCTCAAAATTATATAAATAAGCTATTCTTTTAAAGCTTTCATCACCTTTTAATTTAATCTGACTAGTAAAAGATAAAGATGCTATGAGAATAATGAATACTATATACATTTTCCCCATGATAAAAGATTTAAAAATTTCCATACCAAGTAAAGTTTTAGCGTGAATTTTCTTTGAAAATGAAAATATTTCTTTATTTACAATATTATTTCTTTCTTTAAGTAATATCTCTAAGCTAATAAGAAAAATTAATGGACACAATAATAAATTAACTATAGCATAAAATAAATTTTCTTTTATTAATAAGCCAAATAAATTAATATATCTAATATCAGTAAATCTATTAAAAATATCTAAAATTCTAAAAATAGACAAGTAAAATAATAGATTAAAATTAGAGTTTTCTGCAATTAATTTATAACTTGAAAATGACAAAATTATAAAACTGATAAAGATAATAAATATAAATTTAGTATCTTTAAAAAAAGAGTAAATTAAAGTTATTATACCAGCAAGTAAAAGTGAGTTTAACAATTTCCCTAAAAAGAAAAGATAAAGAAATTTCTTTATAGATAAATTCAAGTAAAAATTTCTAAATAAAGAACAAGATAGTATTGACCTATTCAAATCACCAAAATAATTTTTACTATATATAGAAATGATAATAATAAACCAAATTATAAAAGTAAAAATAAATGAAATAGTAATAAATAATCCAATTTTACCCTTGCTACTCTTTCTTGTTCCATTATTAAATGAAGAAATCAGCTCTATAGTTTTATTTTCTCTATCAAGTTGAAATATATTTGACGCAGTAAAAAAAAGCAAAATAATTAATAAATAATCAATTAGTTTTAGATTTTTAAGTATATATAAACCCTTATCATTTGACATAGTAAGATTTATATTTTCACTTACAAGTTTTTTATAAGCCTCGGCTTTTTTTAAAGAAGCTCTTTTTAAAAATGAAGATGATTTTAATACAGGATTTCTAGAAATCTCTTTAAGATTTTGACTAGAATTATCTAGTTCATCCTTATATCCTTCAATGTAATCAGCCCTATTTTTAAAATCTTCTAAACTCATAATATCATTTAAAGGAAAATTCTTATCATTTTCTAGATCTTTTTTATATATTTCTAAATTTTTATTATAATATATTTTTTCTTCTCCATTCATTAATTCTGGTATAGCTAGTAGAGATTTTAATTTTTTTAAGTTTTCCTCAATATTTAAATCTTCTATACTTGTGCCGTTATTTATTTTCGATAAATTATCTTGAAAAATTAGCCTATCCTCAGGAAATTCTTCATTTAATAGATTAAAAAAATAAAAAATAGAAATAAAAGAAATGATGCAAAAAACTAAGAAAAAAGATTTATTTGCTTTAAGCTTAATCCACTCTCCTTTTATATTTTTAAACATTATTATCACCTTCAAAAATATAAAGATAGACTTCTTCTAAGTTTGGATTTGCTGCTTGAAAAGAATATTTACTCAAAACTTCTTTTGCTATATTTTTATCATAAACTCTAATATATATTTTATCATTTGAAATTTGACTTACTCTTGAAATAGGTATCTTTCCTTGAAGTTCATGATAATCTTCTTTTGAAATAATAGATTCAAAACAAATATTTTTATAATATCTTAAGATTTTATTTGTAGAATCCTTAAGAACCACCCTCCCACTATCAATAAAAACAACTTCTTTAGCAATATTTTCAATATCTTCAGTAAGGTGAGATGAAATCAGAATTATTTTGTTTTCCATTAATGAAGAAATTAGATTTCTAACCTCTGCTTTTTGTTTTGGGTCTAGTCCAGCAGTTGGTTCGTCTAAAAATAGTAAGGATGGATCGTTAATTAGAGCCGTGCATAATAAAAGCCTTCTTTTCATTCCTCCACTTAAACTATTTATTTTATTATTTTCTTTTACCGTTAAATCAGTTAAATTTAAAACTCTTTTTATTTCATCAGAAATAGACTTATCTTTTATCCCCTTTAAAAGACAAATATATCTTAAATACTGCTTAACACTTAAATCAGGATATAGATTTTCGTTTTGTGGCATATAACCAAAATTATTTTTGAAGTTTTCTATATCTTTAAAAATAGATTTACCATTATATAAAATATTCCCAGCATCTCTTTCAACTATTCCTGTAAGTATCTTAAATAATGTAGACTTTCCAGCTCCATTAGGTCCTAAAATACCATAGACTCCTGAGTTAAATGATAAATTTACATTATCTAATGCTTTAATGGTCTTATCATATATTTTTGATATCCCTATTATTTCTAAATTAGTTTGCAAAGACATCTACTGCCTCCCTATTTTCATCAAATAGAAAAACTTTTCCCAAATCACTCGCATATACAACTGGCTCACCTTTAGAATTTATAGTTCCGGTAAAAACAGCATTGTTTAAAAAGTATTTTTCATCTAAGTGATATTCTTTGCCATCTACAATAATCTTATATGAATAGTCTTTTAATAAATTCTTAAATCTTTCGTCAGTTTTTAGAATAGGAAGTCCATTTACAACTGTATTAAACTCAGTTGAACCATTTGAAGATATAATATATGGAAAAATACTTGAACCAACCTTTTTAGGTTCTTTATCTTTTCCCATATATTGATAGTATTCTATTTTACGATCTACTTTTAGAGTGTCTGATTTTTCATATTCTGCAAAATATAAGTTTTTATCCTTAAAAAAAATATTCTGGAATGCAAATTTGTCTGAAAAACTCTCTATACACTCAATATTTTTAGAAAGTACATCAATCTTTAATATAACATCCTTTGAATAATAATCAAATGGATTCAAATATAAATTTCCATCTTCATAATAAATCCATTGAATATTATTAAGCTTTTTATCTAATTTATCATTAGATAAAAATAAATTTTCTTTCTTAGTTTTTAAATCAAATTCATATATTTTTTCATCTAAGGACTCACTATCCGTAGAAATTACATTATAAAAAAATTTACCATCTTTTAATATTGATCTATTGTGGAATCTCAGATTTGAAATTTTTTCAGCTGTAACGTTTTCTGGGTCAACTTTAATTAATGACTCTCTGTTGTCAATAAAAAGCTCACCCCTATCATAAAATACATTAGAATCTTCACCATAAAAAGCATCCGATTTTTCTCTTAATTCTTCGTCATTTAATAAATCATCTATAGAATATTTTTCTTTTGATATAAGATAGGCTTTCTTAGTAGCTGGATCTATATAATTTAATAAACCCATATATAGTGTATAGTATCCATCTTCAGTTTCTGCTAAAGTGTGCTGACTAGTGTCATAATAACCAAAGTGATCAAACGATTTATAGTCTTTACTATTAATTTCTTTATTACATGATGATAGTAAAATTATTATTCCTAAAAAATAATATATAATATTTTTTCTTCTCATTTATAACTCCTTTGTAGGTAATAAAAAATATTGAAATATTTAATTATTTGCAAAAACGTCTACTGCCTCCCTATTTTCATCAAATAGAAAAACTTTTCCCAAACCACCAGCATATACTACTGGCTCACCTTTAGAATTTATAGTACCAATAAAAGGAGCACTATCTAAAAAATATTTTTCATCAATATCATATTCTTTCCCATCTACATCTATTGTAAAAATATAATCTTTTAAAAAATTTTTTTCGCTTTCATCTGATTTTATAAGTGAAAAAGCGCTAGTCATTGTTTCATATTTTTTGTTTCCATTAGAAGAAATGATAAAAGGAAGGGTTGATGAATAAATATAATTAGCTTTATCTTTATCTTCAAGATAATTATAGTATTTGACTTCTTTTCCAATCCAACTAAATTCATCTCCTTCAATTTCATAAGACGAATATACTAAATTACCTTCATGAATATAAAAATTATTAATCCAATACTTTTTTCCATCAAGTTTAATTTTCTCTATATTTTTATTTTCTAAATTTATTTTTGCAATAGTTGTACCTATGTCATATCCTGTAAATAATATATATACATTACCTTCTTCGTAATACATATATTGAATTGAGCCTTCGTCTGAAAAATTTTCTGTAATATCAACTACTTCTTTAAACTCTTTCTTACTAAAATCAAATTCCATAAGTACACCTTTTTCATTGTTAGAATCTGAAGTTAAATTTGGAACTATCATTAATAGTCTTCCATCTTTATATAAAGCGCTATCATGAAATTTTAAATCAGTTATTTTCTTTCTAGTCAAATTATTTGTGTCAATCTCTATAAATTCATCATTAGTTATAGCAAATAGTTTTCCTTTATCATAAAAAATATTAGAATTTTCACCATAAAAAGCATCTGATTTTTCTCTTAATTCATCATTTTTTAATAAATCATCTATAGAATATTTTTCTTTTGAAATAAGATAAGCCTTCTTAGTAGCTGAATCTATATAATTTAATAAACCCATATATAGTGTATAGTATCCATCTTCAGTTTCTGCTAATGTGTGCTGTCCAATCTCATAATAACCTATGTGATCAAATGATTTATATTCTTTAATATTAATTTCTTTATTACATGATGATAATAAAATTATTATTCCTAAAAAATAATAGATAATGAATTTTCTTTTCATATTAAACTCCCTTGTAATTTGTAAGAAATTAAAGCTGAGATAATATATTATTCACTTTTATCTATTTAATAGCAGTTACAGTCCTATTTATTATTGTTGTTACTGTTGTAGTGGCTCTAAAAACGTCAGCTGGAGCATTATAAGAAGTGTACCAGTATGATCTATAGCTAGTTCCATATATTTTATCTACTTTAACCACTCCATGTAGATGATAACTTACAGTAGCATTACCAGAAGGATAAGAATAATCATCTCCAGTTATCTGATGAGTTGTATGTCTTCCATCAATATTAGCTGATACAGTAAAGAATTTTTTCTCACCATCTTTATAATAGTAATATGTGTTTTCTGCAGCGAAACCTATAATACTAATAAGACTTAAAACACATATTACTAAGCAAAGTATCTTACTTTTTTTTCATAATAACCTCATTCTTATCTCAGCTTTAATTAATTATATTATATCATAAAATCAAAATAATACAATCAAATATTATGTTAAATATAATAATATTAAAGATTTATTCTATATATAGAAATCACCTAAATTATTATATAAATTTAGGTGATAAATTAATTTAAAAAACTATTAAGTTTATTTTATATTGTCTTGTAGTATATCAGTTAGGATCCTACTTAAATGATTAGCGTCATGTCTAACATAGTCATTTTTAACCTCGATTAAACTATCTTCTATCACTTTAATTCCCCTAGCCTCTATAGTTTTTTTCTCTAAATCATTTAATAGAATTTGCTCAGTTTTATCTTTGTATTTATATTTTAGCTTAATTCTTTCATCTATTTCTTTATTATTTACGATGACATAATCTAAAAAATTTTCTCCCGCATGTTTGTAAATTGCATCTATATGATCTATTGCTCTATATCCAATAGTTTCTCCAGCTTGAGTCATAATATTTAATATATAAACTTTAATAGCTTTTGAATCAATAATAGCTTTTAATAGATCTTTTACTAAGAGATTTGGCATAATTGACGTATATAGTGATCCAGGACCCAAAACAATCATATCTGCCCCATTTATGTCGTCCAATGACTCAAAAGGTGGCCTTATTATTTCAGGCTTTAAAAAAACATGGTCAATTTTAGTTTCTTCTTTTCTAGCTAAGAAAGTGATATTCGATTCTCCTTCTATAACCATTCCATTTTCGAGTTTTGCGTAAAGGGTTACATCTTCGAGTGTCATAGGTAAAACTTTTCCAGTAATAGCTAGAACCTTAGAAGCTTCTTTTAATCCAGTTTCAAAATCCTTATATATTTCAGACATTGCTGCTAAGAAGATATTGCCAAAAGATTGACCACTTAATCTTCCGCTAGACTCAGAAAATCTAAATTTCATAAGATCAGCCATTTCTTTTTCTGAATTTGATAGTGCAACTAAGCAAGATCTAATATCGCCTGGTGGTAACATTCCTAAATCTTCTCTTAGTATTCCACTTCCACCACCATCATCGGCTGCCGTTACTATAGCTGTTATATTTTTTGTAAAATTTTTAAGTCCATGAAGTAAAACAGATGACCCGCTTCCGCCACCTATGGTTACAATTTTAAAATCATTTTTTACCATAATCTCTCATCCCTATGGCTTAGAAAAACAAAAGGATATTTTTCTTTTAATATATCAAATAATTTATTTGCTATTGCAACAGACCTATGTTTCCCTCCAGTACATCCAATTCCAAGAACTAAGCTATTTTTCCCTTCATTTTCATATAATTTATAGCTGAAATTAATATAATCAACTATTTTTTCGATTAGTTCACCAGTTTGCTTGTAGGATAATACAAATTCTCTAACCTCATTACTTAAACCGTTTTTTTCCTTTAATCCATCTATATAGTATGGATTTGGTAGAAGTCTCACATCAAAAACTAAGTCTGCATCAAGTAAGATACCATTTTTAAAACCAAAAGAAACAATAGTAATTGACATCTTGTTTTTATCTAAGTCTAAATTAGATATGCTCATAATGCTCGATTTTAAATCTGCAATTTTAAAATTAGATGTATTTATTACAAAGTCAGAATCTTTCTTTATATTTTCAAGAGCTTCTCTTTCTTTTTCAATCCCTGAGAGTACATTCCCACTAACTTCCATTGGATGTGGTCTTCTTAACTCCTTATATCTCCTAACAAGGGTTTTATTATTAGCATCTAAGAAAAGAACAACTAGATCAAGACCTTTATCTCTTAAATTATTAATAGATTTTTTAATATTTTCAAGAAATCCAACTCCTCTAATATCAAGTCCTAAAGCAATTTTATCAATAGATTCATTGGTTCTTGATGCAATATCAATAAAACTATCTAATAATTCAGATGGTAGATTATCTAAACAGTAGTAACCCAAATCTTCTAAAATATTTAGGGCAGTGGACTTACCAGCTCCACTCATGCCTGTAACTACCACAATTTTCATCCTATTCCTCCACTAAATTTATTATCCTATTTTTGTATATATTATATTTTTCAATTTTTTTAAGTGATCTTTCAAAGTTTCCTATATTTTGTGGTTTGTGAGAATCTGAGCCAATTGAGAATTTGCAATTAGTCTTTAAAGCAATCTTTAAATCTTCATAAGATAAAGCATCGTGATACGATGAATTAATTTCAAGAGCTGTACCATACTTTTCACATTCCTTAGCAAGTCTATAGATGTCAAGTTTAACCTTACAGCCAGGATGAGTTATAATATCAATATTATGCTTTTTTATAATATTTATTAAAGCGTCTGTATTTTTTCTAATAAGGTATTTTCTAAGTGGTTTTATAAATTTGGAGAGAGGGTTTAATATTTGAAATATAATAAAACTTTTTATGTCCATATTAAAAATACCATAGTGAAAACCTACTGAAATCCTATCTAAAAATTCCTTCTCTTTATCAGTTAGGTCAATTTCGCCATTATAACCCATTACATTAGCTTCTGTTCCATAAAGAATATTTATTTGAGGATATTTTCCATTAAGTCTATCAATCTCTTTTCTGACCTCATTCATTCTACATATTTTATAACCATAAAACTTGTGACCTGGCCCATGATCTGAAATAATAATTTCCTTCATTCCTTTTTCTATTGCAGCTTTCACTACCTCTTCAATAGTTCCTATAGCATGTCCATTTTCACCACTATAAAAAGTATGAATATGATTATCTGATAAAATTTTCATTTATTCTCCTAAAATTTTAACCTCAGTTTCAAGTTTTACACCATTTTTTTCAAAAACTACATCTCTTACATGATTTATAACGTGCATTACTTCATCGAAATTTGACTCTCCATCTGTAATAACAAATCCGCAGTGTTTAGACGAAACCATAGCATTTTTATATCTATAACCCCTTAGACCAGCTTCTTCTATAAGCTTTCCAGCAAAATATCCAACTGGTCTTTTAAATGTGGATCCAGCTGATGGATATTCAAGAGGCTGTTTTTCTCTTCGTCTATTATCAAAATCTTTAAATCTAGCATATATTTCATCATAAACTCCATGTTTTAATTTAAATGTTGCTTCAAGAACTATTAAATCTTCTTCAAAAACTCTCGAATGTCTATATGAAAAATTCATTTCAGAATTTTTCATATTTATTATTTCATTATTATTGTTTATTACTTTTACACTTTCAATTATATCTTTTAATTCTCCCCCATAGGCACCAGCGTTCATACTTACTCCACCACCAATATTACCTGGAATACCAGAAGAAAATTCCATACCTTCAAGAGAATTTTTAATAGCAAATTTACTTACAAAGCCAAGTCCTGCCCCAGCCATTGCTCTAATCTTCTCACCTTCCAATTGAACCTCGGAAAGATTTTCACCTATTTTTATCACAAAGAAATCTAGACCTTTATCACTTACTAAAAGATTTGATCCATTTCCTATTATCATAAATTTTTGATTGTTATTTCTCAAAAATTCTACTGTTTTTCTCACATCTTCATACGAATTATTTAAGATAAGAGCTTTACATGGACCTCCAATCTTAAAAGTTGTATGATTTTTAAGTGGCTCCCTTTCTAAAACTTCACCAATTTTTAAATTTTTTAAATTTTCTAATATAGTCAATGTCTACTCCTAAATATTTAAATATTCATAAACTTCTCTTATTAAATAAAGAGAACCAAATACTACAATTATATCATCATCAGAGCTTAAAGCACTTTTTAGGGCTAACTTTGTACTACCAAAAGCAGTCGCATTATATCCCTTATTCAAAATCGCATTTTTAAGGTCTATACTTGAAAGAGCTCTTAAATTATCAGGCCTTACAGTCAAGAAATTTTTAGAAATAGGGCCAACTAAATCTATAATACTTTGATAATCTTTATCTCTAAGTGATCCGTACACAAAAGTAAATTTTCTATCTCCATACAAATTTTTAAGAGACGAAACAAGACTTTGAGCTCCCTCTTTATTATGTCCACCATCAATAATGATAGTTTTACTAGAATCCTCATTTTTTATTACTTCTAATCTTCCTCTATTTCTAGCTTTTTTTAATCCATTATAAAGATTTTCTTCTGTGATATTGAAATTTTTCTCTTTCAAATAATCTAGCCCAAGTATTGCTAAGCTAGCATTAAATGGCTGATAATCACCTATTAAAGATAATTTAATATTTTTTCTATCTTTAAAGTCGAATTTTGTATAAGATTCATTAAATTCAATATTTTTAACATCATCTTTAATTAAAAACTCTATTGGAGCATTTTTCTCTTTTGCTTTATTTTTTAAAACTTCACTCGCACCTTGAGCTTGCATATAAGAAAAAACATTAACACCTTCTTTTATAATGCCAGCTTTTTCTCCAGCGATTTTTTCAATTGTATCGCCTAAAAAATCTGTATGATCCATACTTATAGATGTAATCATACATACTAAAGGCTTTTTTAAATAGTTAGTAGCATCTAATCTGCCGCCCATACCTACTTCGAAAATTACTATATCACATTTTTGTTCGCTAAAATATTTAGATGCTAAAGCAGTTTCAGCTTCAAATAACGTAATAGGAATATTATTCTCTTCAGTTAATCTTTCTATTTCCTCCAATATCCTATCAATATCTTCATCAGCGATTTCCTTATCGTTTATTTTAATTCTTTCATTAAATCTAACAAGTGATGGCGAAGTATATAGACCAACCTTATATCCAGCTTCTTTTAAAACTGAATCCATATAGTTGCATACAGATCCTTTTCCATTAGTCCCAGCAACGTGAACTACTTTTAAATTATTTATATCTAATAGGTCTATTGTTTTTTCTATGTTTTCAAGACCTAAAACAAATCCTCTTTTTTCAATTTTTTCTAAAAAATTAATACTTTTTGAATTCATATTATCACCTACTTATCTATATTATATCCATACAAGGCCAATAAATCAAAATTTATATGTAGATTTAAAATCATAACCACCGGCTAATAAGGTGACCCCAAAAAGTTGGACTTTATACCAGAGACATTTAGAAATATTTGTCTCTGGTTTTTTTGTCCTCATATTTCCCCTAGGGGAAATCGCAGCTAAGCTGCATTCAATTTCCTATATTCAACTGGACTTAAATATCCAAGTTTTTCTTTTATTCTATCTTCATTGTAATATTTTATATATTCTTCTATTGTCTTTTTTAGTTCGTTAAATGATTTAAACGTTCTACCATAGTAAATTTCTTGTTTTAATATCCCGAAGAAATTCTCCATAGGAGAATTATCTAAGCAATTTCCTTTTCTTGACATACTCTGTAAAATTCCATTAGATTCTAATTTTTCAGTATATTGTTTTAATTGATATGCCCATCCTTGATCTGAATGGAATATTCTTTTAAACTTGCAATCTGAAGTCTTTGAAATTGCTTCTTCAAGTGATGTTATTATTGCATCTAATGTAGGTGAAGTTGTTATTGAATAGCTAATGATTTCTCCATTAAACATATCCAAGAAAGGATTTAAGTAAAGTTTTTTTACTTGCATATTCCCATACTTATCTGTTTCATAGTATTTGAATTCACTTGTATCTGTTGTGATTTTTTGATGTACTACAGATGTTTTAAATCTTCTTTTTATCCTATTTGGTGCTACTTTACCTACTGTTCCCTTGTATGAGTAATATTTTCTTGATTTACGTGCAAAGTTTGTTACCTGAAGTTTCAGCTTCTGTACCAACCTTTGAACTTTTTTCTTGTTTATTAAAATTCCAAGTCTTCTAAGCATCGCATGTATTCTTCTGTATCCATAGTTTGGATTATCTTTTCTCATTTTCTTGATTTGATTCTCAAAGGCTTCATCTTTATTTTTTCTATCAAATCTTTTTTGCCAATACATGTATGTTGATTTTGGAAAATTAAATTGTTTAAGTAAATCTTTTAGTGGATATTTTTCTCTTAATGAGTGAATTATTCTAGCCATTCTCTCATTTTCTGATCTTCCTCGTCCTCTAATTCCATCTTTTTTTTTTAGAAAATCTATTTCCATTTGTGCCCAGTAAAGCTTATCTTTAAGTTCAGCAATTTCGTCTATCCCTTCCTTAGAATATTCTTTCTTTACTTGTTCTTTTTCTTTTTCATTATTTTTATCTTTAGTCATACTTGAAGGTCTTCCTCTCTTTTTAGGTCTAAGTCCATCAAGTCCTTGATTTCTAAAATCAATTACCCATCTAGCAATGATCGCTGGATTATTAATCTTAAATTGATTAGAAAGTTCTTGATAGGACATTTCTCCTGTTAAGTACAAGTTTACTATATTCTTCTTAAATTCGAAAGAGTAACTATTATTTTTTCTAGAAATTTTTAAGCCTTCATATCCTTGTGTTTTGTATGAATTTACCCATCTTCTGACTACTGAATGATCACTGAGTCCATATTTATCAGTTAAATATTTATATCCTCCTTCTTTATTTAAGTATTCTTGTACTATTTTCATCTTAAATTCTGTACTATATTTTGTCATGAAAAAACTGACCTCCTCAAAGTTGGTTTTTTTAGGTCCAACTTTTTGGGGTCAGTTCATAAGCCGGTGGTTTGTTTTGCCCCTATAAGGGGCTGTTACCGGCAGCATTTCATGCTTCGAACTTTCTTTCTCGTGCACCAATTTTCACAGCTGGTGCTAAAGCACCTTACTTTTTGCTTTTGTTTACTTGCTCTCCCGTAAACGGGTCTACAAATTCTTTAATGCTTATTTGGTCTGCCATGTAATCTTCTTTTAATTGATTTTTTATATATTCTTGTATTTTTTTCGCATTTTTTCCTGCTGTATCTACATAATATCCTCTGCACCAAAAATGTCTATTTCCGTATTTGTATTTTAAGTTTGCATGTCTATCAAATATTATCAAACTACTTTTTCCTTTTAAATAGCCCATTGTTTGAGATATGCTGTATTTCGGTGGAATTTCTAACAACATATGAATATGGTCTGGACAACATTCTGCTTCTATTATGCTTATTCCTTTTCTATCACATAAGTCCCTTAATATTTTTCCTATATCTTGTTTTAACCTTCCATATATTACTTGTCTTCTATATTTTGGAGCAAATACTATATGATACTTACAATTCCATGATGTATGTGATAAACTATTATTATCCATTTAGGATACCTCCCTTTTCTGTCTATGCTACTGCCAGTAACATAAATAGTTTATCATGGGAGGTTTTTTGCTTGAAGCTAAAGCTTATTTTTCTACCACCAGCATAGCTGGTGGTTTATTCATGCTAAAGCGCACAATAAAAAAACTCCCACAAAAGTGGGAGTTTGAAAATCTTTATTAGAATTGTTTTTCAGCTAATTCTTTATAAGTTTTATATCTTTCCTTAGAGTCTTCTTCAGCTTTAGCAAATAATTCTTCTGCTTTTTCAGGGAATGACTTAGCAAGTGAAGTATATCTAACTTCTGATCTTATAAAGTCTTGGAATGATTCTGTAGGTTCTTTAGAATCTAGTATAAATGGATTCTTTCCTTCTTCTTTAAGTCTTGGATCGAATCTGTATAGATGCCAATAACCACATTCAACAGCTTTCTTAATGTGCTTTTGAGCTGTTCCCATACCAGTTCTAATACCGTGGTTGATACATGGAGCGTATGCCATAACTAATGATGGTCCATCATAGCTTTCAGCTTCGTGTAGTGCTTTAAGTGTTTGATTCATATTTGCACCCATACCAATTTGAGCTACATAAACATATCCATAAGTTTGAGCTATTAAACCAAGGTCTTTCTTCTTAACTTTCTTTCCTGATGCAGCGAATTTAGCTACTGCAGCAGTTGGAGTAGCCTTAGAAGATTGTCCACCAGTATTTGAGTAAACTTCAGTATCAAATACTAAAACATTTATATCTTCTCCTGATGCAAGAACATGGTCAAGTCCGCCAAATCCGATATCGTATGCCCAGCCATCTCCACCAAATACCCAAACAGATCTCTTTATTAGGTATTCTTTTCTATCTATAATTTGTTTTAAAATCTTATCTGCTTCTTCATTTCCAGTTTTTTGATCTAGAAGTGGAATTATTTCGCCAGTTTCAACTTTTGAAACTTTAGCGTCTTTATAACCATCTAACCATTTTTGGAAATGTTCATTTAATTTTGAATTTAATTTTAAATCTAAGAATTCATGCATTAAATCTCTAATTTTTTCTCTAATTTTTCTTGAAGCAAGAGCCATACCATATCCATATTCTGCATTGTCTTCAAATAGAGAGTT
The DNA here is from genome assembly GCF_035481615.1 of Citroniella saccharovorans. NCBI lineage: Bacteria > Bacillati > Bacillota > Tissierellia > Tissierellales > Peptoniphilaceae > Citroniella > Citroniella saccharovorans. The sequence continues at coordinate 651,383 of NZ_JAYKOT010000003.1, read as the reverse complement.
AGCCCAAGCAGGTCCGCATCCATCTTTATTTGTACAGAATACTGTAGCAGGTGCTGAAGCTCCCCAAATAGAAGAACATCCAGTAGCATTAGCTATAAGCATTCTATCGCCAAATAATTGAGTTACTAGTTTTGCATAAGGAGTTTCACCACATCCAGCACATGCTCCTGAGAATTCAAGAAGTGGTTGCTTAAATTGTGATCCCTTAAGCATAGTATCTTGGAAGTATTCATCTTTGTAAGAAATATTTTTAACTGCATAATCCCAATTATCTTTTTCTTTAATATATTGTTCTTCAAAAGGTTTCATAACTAAAGATTTTTCTTTAGATGGACAAACATCAGCACAGTTTCCACAACCTGTACAATCTGCAGGAGAAACTTGAATTCTAAATGTTAAATCTTCTACTCCCTTTCCAAGAGCTTTCTTAGTTTCAAATCCTTCAGGTGCATTAGATTTTTCTTCTTCTGTTACTAAGAATGGTCTAATAACGGCGTGAGGACAAACATAAGAACATTGGTTACATTGTATGCAGTGATCTATTTGCCATTCTGGAACAAATAGAGCAATACCTCTCTTTTCATATTGAGAAGTTCCATTTGGGAATTCTCCATTTTCTCTACCTACAAATTTAGAAACTGGAAGTGAGTATCCTTCTTGTCTATTGATTGGATCAGCAACTTCTCTCACAAATGTAGGTCTTGACATATCTACATGTGTTTCATCTTCAAGGTTTTTCCATGAATCTTTAACTTCTATTTTAACTAGAGCTTCTATTCCCATGTCTACAGCTTTGTAGTTCATGTTAACAACATCGTCACCCTTTCTACCATAAGTCTTTTTGATAGAATCTTTTAGAGCTGCTGTTGCTTGATCTAGTGGAAGAACTTCTGATAATTTAAAGAATGCAGATTGCATTACCATATTTGTTCTATTTCCTAGTCCAATTTCTCCAGCTATTTTTGAAGCATTAATAATATAGAATTTAATATCATTTTGAGCGATAAATCTCTTTAATTTATTAGGTAGATGTTTTTCAAGTTCTTCTTCTGACCAAATAGTGTTTAGAAGGAATGTTCCACCTTTCTTTAAACCTTTTAATAAATCATAAGTGTAAACGTAGGCTTGTCTAGAACATGAAATAAAATCAGCTTCATCAATTAAATAAGTAGATCTAATTGGGTTTTTACCAAATCTTAAGTGAGACATTGTAACCCCACCAGATTTTTTAGAGTCATAATCGAAATAAGCTTGAGCATACATATCAGTGCCATCACCGATAATTTTTATTGCTTGTTTATTAGCTCCTACAGTTCCATCAGATCCATATCCCCAGAATTTACATCTAATAGTTGAAGGATCTGAAGTATTGATTTGTTCTTTTATTTCAAGAGATTTATGAGTAACATCATCATTGATTCCTATAGTGAAATCAGATTTTGGATTATCTTCTTTTAGATTTTCAAATACTGCATTAATTTGAGAAGGAGTTGTATCTTTTGAACCAAGACCATATCTACCGCCAACAAGTACAGGTTTTTTATCTTCATCATAATAAACACCCTTAACATCTAAGTAAAGAGGTTCTCCAATTGATCCTTTTTCTTTTGTTCTATCTAAAACAGCTATTTTCTTAACTGTACTTGGCATTTTGTCTAAGAAATGTTTTTTAGAGAAAGGTCTGTAAAGTCTAACTTTTAATAAGCCAACTTTTTCTCCCTTACTATTTAAGTAGTCAACAACTTCTTCTATACATTCATTTACTGATCCCATTGCAACTATTACTCTTTCAGCATCTTCTGCTCCGTAGTAATTAAATAGGTCATAATCTCTTCCAGTTAACTTAGAGATTTCTTTGAAGTAATTTTCTGTGATTCCTACTATGTCTTTATAGAAGGTTGTTTGAAGCTTCTACAGCTTGGAAATATATATCACCGTTTTGAGCAGTACCCATTGTTTTTGGTTTGTTTGGATTTAAACTTCTAGCTCTAAATTCATTTACTGCATCATAATCAACAAGTTTTGCAAGATCTTCATAATCAAGAACTTCTATTTTTTGAATTTCATGGCTAGTTCTAAATCCATCAAAGAAGTGTAAAAATGGAACTCTACCTTTGATTGCAGAAAGATGTGCAACTGCAGCAAGGTCCATAGCTTCTTGAACAGAAGAAGAAGAAAGTAAAGCAAATCCAGTTTGTCTTGTAGCCATAACATCTTGATGGTCTCCAAAAATACTTAAAGCGTGTGTTGCAAGAGCTCTAGCAGATACATGGAATACTCCAGGAAGAAGTTCTCCAGCTATTTTATACATGTTTGGAATCATAAGTAATAAGCCTTGAGATGCTGTAAAAGTGGAGGTTAGAGAACCTGCAACTAAAGAACCATGCACAGCACCTGCTGCACCTGCTTCAGATTGCATTTCTGAAACTAAAACTTCTTGGCCAAATATATTTTTTCTTCCATTTGCAGCCCATTCATCTACATATTCAGCCATGTTAGATGATGGTGTGATAGGATAGATAGCAGCAACTTCACTAAAAGCATAAGCTACATGAGCAGCAGCTGTATTTCCATCCATTGTTTTAAAATGTTTTGCCATTTCATATCCCCCTTAATTTAATAATTTTAAACAGGAATATTACAATAATATGTAAGTAATATCCTCTATGAATAGTATATAAAACAAATAAAATAATGTCAATTTGTATATTTTTATTTTTTATTCATATCCTCAATAAGTCTTTTGTTTAATTCAACAGCAGCATTGTATCCTAAATTTTTTTGTCTAGTATTTCTTATCGCAACTTCAACTATCATAGCTATATTTCTTCCAGGCTTAACTGGAACGTTTATAATAGGAATTTTCTCGCCTAAGATTTCGGTATAATAGTCATCTAGGCCTAATCTATCATACTCTTTTTTATCATCCCAAGGTTCAAGATGAATAACAACATCTATAAATGTATCTGGCTTTACACTTCCTATACCATATAACCTTTGAATATCTATTATTCCAATTCCTCTAATTTCTAAAAAATGTCTAATATTTTTTGGACTTTGACCTCTCAAACCTCCGTCAAGTTTTACTACATCAACTACATCATCTGCAACTAACCTATGACCTCTAGTGATAAGGTCAAGGGCTGTTTCAGACTTACCAACAGAAGAATCTCCTGTAATTAAAACACCCATACCAAAAACTTCTAGAAGATCAGCGTGAATTGTTACTTCCTCAGCAAAAACTTCATCTAAAAATTTTGCAAGTCTTGTAATAAGTCTTGTAGTTGTTAAAGACGTTCTTAAAATAGTTTTATTATGATACTTTGCAAGTTCTATTATTTGATCTGAAATTTCATTATTGTGAGTAAAAATTAGTGCTGGTATTGGATAAGATAAAATGTCCTTAAATCTTTGGTACTTTATTTTATCGTCAATTTCTTTAAGATAATCAGCTTCAACCTTTCCAATAAGCTGCAACCTTTTAAATGGAAATCCTTCCATATAACCTGCAAGCTGTAGACCTGGCCTATTTACCTCATCATTAGTTATAGATCTTGTTTCAAAATCAGAGCTTTTAACAATAATATCTAAATTTAGTTTTTCTTGAATTTCTTTAATCGTTATCGACTTCATGATCACTCCTATAATAATTATAAATATTTTCCGCAACCAAATTATTCATACTTGGTGCATCTAATAGTTCACTAATTTCTGCTTTTTTAATATTATCAATGGTCTTAAAATGTTTCATAAGGCTCATTTTCCTTTTTGGTCCAACCCCTTCTATATTGTCTAATGAAGATTTTTTCAGTGCCTTAGACCTTAAACTTCTATGATATGTTATAGCAAATCTATGTGCTTCTTCTTGAATAGAGTATAGAAATCTATATAGTGGACTAGACATTTTAAGAGGTATCTCTATACCATTGTACTCAATCTTATTTGTCCTATGTTTGTCATCCTTTACTAAGCCAATCACACTTACACTTACCCCAAGTTTTGAAAGTGACTTTTTGCAAGAATTAACTTGTCCACTTCCCCCATCCATAATTACTAAGTCTGGCTTTTCAGAAAAAGAAGAGCTTATATTGTTGTTTTGTTCACTAATATATCTCATGAATCTTCTCTCAATAACTTCCTCCATACTTTTATAATCATTTGGTCCCTCTACAGTTTTGATTTTAAATTTTCTGTAGTCATTCGGGGATTTAATTCCATTTTTAAATACTACCATAGATCCTACTGACATTTTTCCAGAAATATTTGATATATCATAGCATTCAATCCTATAAAGATTTGAAATAGATAAAACCTCCATCAATTGTTCTAATCCAAGAGGTATCATCTTTTCTTTTTTTCTTTTTCTACTTTCATATTTTTTTAATGCTTCTTTAGCATTTTCTTTTACTAAATTTAATATATCTTTTTTATTTCCTATCTTTACTTCATTTAAATAAACCCTATATCCCGCTCTAGAAGTTAAAAACTCTTCAATTAATTCCATTTCATCTGGAATAATATCTACGTTTATATTTTTAGGAATATAATTTTGTGATATATAATATTGTTTTAGAAAGGAGCTCAATACAAGTTCATCTGACTCATTATAGTCATCTTTCATAAAATAATTAACTCGGTCAACTATTTTCCCATCTCTCATATAAAAAACCGAAACGCAGTGGTACCTGTCTCCCCTAATTAGTGCTATAAAATCAGCATCAGTTTCATTTGTATTTGTTATTTTTTGTTTAATAGATAAAACCTTAATCTCATTAATATAATCCCTATACTTAGCTGCATTCTCATATCTCAACAAAGATGATTCTTGATTCATTTTCTCTTCTAAAAAAGAAATTACATCTTTAGTTTTACCTTTTAAAAATTCTCTAACTTTAGTAATATTTTCAAGATAAATATCTTCATCAGCCTTATCTATGCAAGGCCCCATACACATACCTATATAATAATTTAAGCATGGTCTTGAAAGTCTTTGTCCCTTTTCAAAGTTCAAATTGCATGTTCTCAGCTTAAAAATTTTATTTAAAAGAGTAACAGCTTCATTAGCTGCATAAGCATTTGGGTATGGTCCAAAATATTCATCTTTATTACTATTTGCTTCTCTTGTTTTAACTAATCTTGGAAATTTTTCATTTTTTATAGCGATATAAGGATAAGTCTTGTCATCTCTTAAAAGAATATTGTATTTAGGTTTTTTTTTCTTTTATAAAATTACTCTCTAAAACAAGTGCTTCAACTTCGTTAGAAACTAAAATATATTCAAAACTCTCAACATGAGAGACCATACTAATAACTTTTGCACCCTTAGAACTATTATTAAAATATGACCTTACCCTATTTTTAAGTGAAATAGCCTTTCCGACATAGATAATTTCGCCATCAGAATTTTTCATTAAATAAACTCCCGGACTATCTGGGAGTTTATTTAATTCTTCTTTAATATTAAACATTATTAAATTAGCTATCTTTCTAACTTTTTAGTGCTTTCTTCTAGATATTTTAAATCATTACCTGTTAAATAAGGAGATAATTTTTCATAAGTTGTTTTATTGTAATCATTTAACCAATCTAGCTCTTCATCTGTTAGCATTTCAGTAATAACAGGTCTAGTATCTAATGGCACGTATGAAAGCATTTCAAATTCTAAAAATTCTCCAAACTCATTTTTACCTTTTTCAACACAAAGGGCAATATTTTCTATTCTAATACCATGAGATCCCTCAATATAGATTCCTGGTTCAATACTAGTAACCATTCCAGGTTCAATAGCAACTGGTGAATATCTATAAGAAATATTTTGTGGACCCTCATGAACGTTTAAGAAATAACCTACACCATGTCCAGTACCATGATTAAAGTCTATCATATATTTATATAGAGGTGCTCTTGCAAATGCATCCAAAAAGTAACCTGTCTGTCCTTTTTTCCAAACAGCACTAGCTAGTCCTATATGAGATTTTAATGTTAAAGTATAATGCTTTTTCATTGTTTCAGTAAGTTTACCTAAAGATATTGTTCTAGTAATATCTGTGGTACCATCTAAATATTGTCCCCCGCTATCAACTAAATAGAAATTACCAGTAGTTAATTTAGAATGTTTAAATTTACTTGGTGCATAGTGTGGCATAGCAGCATTTGAACCATAAGCAGATATAGTTTCAAAACTAGGTTCAATAAAATCACTTCCTTGTTTTCTAAACTCAAGAAGCTTTTCGCTAGCTATCCATTCATTTATGGTGCCTGTTTTAACTCCAGTTTCAATCCAATTTAAAAATTTAACTAAAGCTACTCCATCTTTTATATAGGCATTTTTTTGATTTTCTATTTCAGTCTCATTTTTTATAGCTTTAAATTTTTTAATAATTGAAGTTTCTTTTAATCTTCGAACTTGGTTAGTTTTAGAAATTATTTTTTCGTTTGCAGTAGAAGGGTCAAATATTAAAAGCTCTTTTCCACTTAATTGTTCTAAGTCTTTAAAAATTTCATCGTATGCTTTTACACAAACTCCATTATCATTTAATATAGATCTTATTTCATCATCAACTTTTGTTTGGTCTATATATAGATAAGCTTTTTCTTTATCTATAAGAACATAAGATAAAAATACAGGATTATAGTCTATATCATTTCCTCTTAAGCATAAAATATAGGCTATTTCATCAAGGGCAGTTACTAAATAATAATCTGCTCCCTTATTTTTCATTTCTTCTCTAACCTTATTTATCCTATCTTTTGGATTTATTCCAGTATATTTTATATCGTGATAAAAAACTTTTTCAGATGGAAGGCTAGGTCTATCTTCCCATATTTTATCTATTAAATCTTCCTCTGTCATAAAAAGTCTATCATCAAGTTTTTCAATTAGATCCCTATACAAAGAATAAGAAACATTTTCTCCATCAAGTCCTATTTTGCTACGAGCTGGAACTTCTTCCTTTAAAAATTCTATAAGGCTTGGAAAACCTTCAACCCCTAATTTATATAATTTAAACTCAGAGTCTTGAAGTTCGTAATTTGCTTGAATAAAATATCTTCCATCAGTCCAAAGTATAGCTTTGTCCTTAGTTACACAAACAAAACCACTAGAACCAGTAAAGCCTGAAATAAACTCTCTTGTCTTAAAATGATCTGCAATATATTCTGATTGATGAGGATCTGAAGTAAGCACAATATAAGCTTCTAAATCTCTTTCAGCCATTAATTTTCTAAGTTTTTTAACTCTATCATTTATACTATTCATTAATAATACCTCCCAAAATAATTATATATCAAGTTAAACCATTCTTCAATTATAAAATTTAATAATAATATTATTTTAAAATATAAATTTAAAATTATTAATCAGTAAAAAAAATATTTAAAAACTGCTATATTAAAGACCATTAGAAAACCTTGAATAAATCTAATATATAAATTATAATTATAAATGATAATAAAAGAAACGAGGAAAATCGAATGAAACTTGGTATTGTAGGACTTCCTAATGTTGGAAAAAGTACATTATTTAATAGTATAACAGAAGCTGGAGCAGAATCAGCTAACTATCCATTCTGCACAATAGATCCAAATGTTGGAGTAGTTGATGTCCCAGATGAAAGACTCACATTATTAGCTAAACTATCAAATTCAAAAAAAATAGTTCCAGCTAGCATTGAATTTTACGATATAGCTGGACTTGTAAAAGGTGCAAGTAAAGGAGAAGGACTCGGCAATAAATTTCTTTCACATATAAGAGAAGTTGATGCTATAGTTGAAGTTGTTAGATGTTTTGAAGATGAAAACATTGTTCATGTTGATGGTTCAATAGATCCAATTAGAGATATAGAAACTATAGATCTTGAACTTATCTTTTCTGATTTAGAAATGCTAGAAAAAAGAGTTTCAGCTCTAGAAAAAAAAGCTAAAGCCGAAAAAGAATTAAGAGAAGAATTAGAAGTTATGAAAAAAGTTCTTTCCGTTCTTGAAGAAGGTAAATCAGCTAGAAGCCTTGACCTATCAGATGAAGAAAAAACAATATTAAAATCATATAATCTACTTAGCACTAAGCCAATCATCTACTGTGCAAATGTAAATGAAGATGACGTAAATGACTACTCAAAAAATAAGTATGTTCAAAAAGTTATTGAATATGCTAAAGATCAAGGCTCAGAAGTTGTGGTTATTTGTGCGAGAATAGAAGAAGAACTAACTGGTCTAGATGAAGAAGATAAGAAAGAATACCTTGAAACTATGGGCTTAAAAGAATCTGGATTAAATAGACTTATAAAATCTTGCTACAGTCTTCTAGGCTTAATGTCTTTTTTAACTACAGGAGAAATGGAAACTAGAGCCTGGACCATAAAAAAGGGTACTACTGCAGTTAATGCCGCTGGAAAAATCCACTCTGATATTCAAAGAGGTTTTATAAGAGCTGAAACTATAAATTACAAAGACCTTTTAGCAGAAGGATCTCTTGTTAAAGCAAAGGAAAAAGGACTTGTAAGACTAGAAGGAAAAGATTATATAATGCAGGATGGAGATGTAGTTCTCTTTAGGTTCAACGTATAGGTTTCTCAAAATCCTCTTAATGATTTCTAGATATTACTAAGATAAATCAGTTTTTACCTATATTTTCTTAATATTTTGCAGCAAGCTTTTACCAAAAATGTAACAGGGATAATTTTTAATTGGTTAATATTTAATCTTTTTATGTATAATATATTTCTTGAATAAATCTATAATAAAGTGGACTAAAGTAAAAGTCCTCTTTATTTTTTTATTAAGAATGAAGCGATGACTTTTCAAAAATTATTTTATATTAACAAATATGGTTTTAATTTAATATATGTTATTAAAAATAAATTCTAGAAAAATAGCTAAAATATATGGACTTTTTTTAAATATATTTATTATAATAATTTGCTTTCCTATGTTTTTACATAATTTAAAATTTTAGGCTTGGATAAAAGCTTACTTCAAATTTTTATAATAAACTCATTTTTTATTAAATCAATTTTTTTTAATAAAAAAGCACATCTAACATTTAATCGTTAGTGTGCTTTTTTTGCTTTTAAAATTAAAGGCTTTTTGTTTTTAAGTTCGTTTTAGTATATTGTATTTAGAAAAATCTTCTATTTTATTTTTTCTATAATTCTAGATCTTGTTTCAAAATCATCTGTTGATCCGCTTATTGAAGGATTTTCTTTAGCAATTTTTGACATTTCTTTAAGTATGTCATTAACTTTCTTTAGATCACTTGTCTTATCTTCAAGCTTATCTATGCCCATTTCCTTGTAGTTAGTTAAGGCAGAATTAAATTCACTATATGATGAATTAAAAGATTCTGTAGCAGAACCTAAATCTCCTAAACCTTTTTTAAGTTCTAAAATACCATTATTTAGACTTTTAAGTCCATTTGACATTGGATTAATTGCTTTTTCATTAAGTTCATTAAAATTTGTTAGTGAGCTTACTCTACTAGAAAATTCATTAATTCCATCAGAAACCATTTTAGCTCCGGATCTTAGATTTTCAGAATTTTGATTTATTTGTAATATACCTTCTGAAAGTTTAGCTATTCCATTTTTATTTTTTTCAGCTCCATTTTTTAATTCTGTTGATCCAGCAAATAAAGTTCCTGTAGCTTCGTCTAGTGCACAAATTGATTCTTGTAATTTTTTGAGGTCGCTCTTATCTAAACCTTCTGCTATTTTTTCACTAGCTTTAGATAAACTTTCAGCTGCAAATCCTATTTTTTCTTTAGATTGGCTTAACTCTACATCAATCTTTTCAAAATTAGATGCTGCCTGTCCAATTCCATTTGAAAGGCTATTTGCTCCCTCAGAAATTTGTGTAATAGATTCTTTAAAATTACTTAAACCTTCAAGATTAGTTTTTATTGTACCACTTTGAACTTTAAGATCATTACTAATTGAGCTTAAAGCATTTATTTCTTCATCCCAAGATCCATCTAGATTTTTTGAATTTAAACTAGCAATTAAGTTATCAATTTGTTGTGAATCTTGATAAATTCCTCCTAAATTTTCCTGTGGATTTGGCATATTATTTAAAGCTGAGTTTACTGATCCAATACCATTTGCCAAATCTTCAGATGATTCTTTTAAGGTTTTTAGTCCATCATTTAATAATTTTGTATTGTCTGCTAAAGGAGTAATCTTTTCTTCAAAGCTTTTAAGTCCACCACTTAGATCTTTCAAAGAATTAGTTAATTCTACAAAATCTCCTCCTTTTTCTCCAGAAATACCTTCACTTAATTTTTTAGTTGCATTTTTTAATTTACCTAGACCATTTTCTAATTTTTCTGCTCCATCATATAAAGCTATAGATCCTTTTTTAAATTCATCCATATTATTTGATATTTGATCTACTCCAGCTGTATATTTGTTAACTCCATTATATAAGCTTGTTGAACCTTCATTTAATCTAGATAAAGCAGAACCAGCAGGTTTAATTTTATCTGGAATATTATTTAAGGCACTTGAAAAATTATCAAATGATTTTACTAACTTGTCTGATCCTTTAGATAATTTCTCCGCTCCCTCATTAAGTTTTTTTACTCCATCATCAATTTTAATTCCACCATCTTTAAATTTTCCCGAAGCATCTACTAATTTTCCTGCGTTTTCTTCTAAATCTGAAATTCCATTTTCTAAATCCTCAAAAGATAATAAATTATCATCATTTTGGAAAAACTCATTGGTGATTAGTGAGTAAATTTCATTAGATTTATAATTTTCTATATCCAATTCAATTTCTATTGAACTATTTAGTTTTTCAAGCTTATCACCGTCAATAATATCTTTAAAATTTTCTTTTATCCCTGGTGTTAATATTGCTGTAACAATTTGGTTTTTTCCGTCTTTTGCTAATTTACCATCTCTTGTCTTTATATTTTTAGCTGTATCTTCATCAAAAGTCATTCCTGTAATTACTATATATGGAGAATAAATATCTCTTTCATCTCCGTCTATATTTCGTTGATTTTTTAATTTATTGATGGCTTTTATTTCGATTTTCAAATGTCCACTTTTACCATCAAGATCTTTTCCTTCAATTTCATTACCGTCTAATATATATTTAACTACTACGTCAACTGGCAATTCTTTATCTGTTTTTCCTTGATAATAAATATCTCTATTATTTTCATTCCAATCAATATATCCACTATTTACATTGACAAGCTCGTCAGTTTTAAGATTTTTAATTTCTTTTAAATTAGATTTATCTTTTAAATTAATTTTATCATCGCTATTTAGCCAAACTGATACAGTTTTATCTTTTACTTCATCCCCTATTTTGTTAACAAATATAGTTTCATTTTTTCTTACCTTTGGAATATCAGCATAAACAGAGTTTGTAAGAACCAATGAAATAACACTTACACCTGATACAATTTTCATTATTTTTTTATTCATTTTAAACCTCCTAATTTAATCCTTTTGTTGTCTTTTTTATAAATGGAAATGTAATACTAATAATTGCTGGAAGGAACAAAATTATTGTAATCATACTAATAACAGCACCTCTAGCTAAAAAGCTACAAATTGTAGATACAATCTCCATTTTAGAATATAAGCCTACACCTATTGTTGCTGCCATAAAAGAAAGTCCAGAAGATACAATTGATTTAGAAGTTTCTTTAACAGATACAGCCAAAGATTCATTTACATTTTTATTAATTTGATACTCATGTAAAAATCTATTAATCATTAAAATAGAGTAATCTATTGTCGATCCAAGTTGAATAACGCCTATAATAATTGATGTTACAAAAGGTATTGTTTGTCCCAAGTAAAAAGGAAGGCTCATATTTATTAATATTGCAAGTTCAATTGATGCAATTAATATTATTGGAATACCAATAGATTTAAATACAAGAGCAATTATCAAAAATACTATTGCAATAGAAGCAATATTTACCATCCTAAAATCACGATCAGAAATTTTTGTTAGATCTTTTGTTAGAACGGCTTCTCCAGTTAAATATCCTTCACTGTCATATTTTTCAACTATAGATTTTATCTTATCAACTTGTTCTGATACATCCTGTGAGGCTGTTTGATATTTTGAATTTAGCATAATCATTTGGTATCCATTATTTTCAAAATTATTCTTAAATTTTTCAGGTATCATATAGTTTGGAATAGTAAGTCCAGTTAGAGAATTAACTCCTAAAACATTATTTATTCCTTCTACATTTCTTAGCTCATTAACAAGATTTTTCATACTTGTATTAGATATGTCGTCTTTAACTATTACAAAATGAGTTGAAGCCATATTAAAATCTTTTTTCATTTTATTTAAAGCTACAATTGACTCTAAATTATTTGGAAGAGATCTATCAAGATTGTAGTAAACTTTAGTATGTGTTGATCCATAAATAGCTGGTATAAATAAAAGTAAGAAAACTACAAATAAAGTTTTTTTATATTTAAGAGTAAAATTAGATGTCTTTTCAAAAGAAGGAAGAAGAACTTTGTGATTGAATCTATTTACAAGCTTTTCTGCAACTAATATCATTGGTGGCAGAACAACTACTGTAGAGATTAAACCTAAAATTACTCCTTTACTCATTACTAGCCCTATATCTCTACCAAGACCAAGTCTCATTAACACTAGAGCTATAAATCCTGCAAAAGTAGTTAGTGAAGATGCAAAAAGAGAAGAAATTGTTTTTTGTATTGCATTATCCATTGCTTCATTTTTAGATTCATAAATTTTCTTTTCTTCAACATATCTATGATATAGAAAAATTGAATAATCCATAGTTACAGCAAGCTGTAAAACCGCAGCTATCGCTTTAGTAATATAAGATATTTCTCCCATAATTATGTTAGTACCAAAATTATATAAAATTGCATATCCTATATTTAATAGAAACAAAAATGGTATAATTGTAGATTCGTTTGTTATACTCAGAATAATTAAGCCTAGTATAACAGCTAATCCTACATAAATAGGTGTTTCTTTGTCGATTAGATCTTTAGTATCTTTGACAACAGAACTTATTCCACTTAAAAATTTTTCTTTTGATTCAATAGATCTAATTTGCTCAATTGCAGACATTGTTATAAATGATGATGAAGATTCTTTAAATTTTATCATTAAAAGAGTTGAATCTTCGGAGTAAAAAACATCTCTTATTTCATCAGGTAAAAACTCATTTGGAATACTATCTCCTATAATTGAAGACTTGCAAATTACATCCTCAACACCCTCTATTTTTAAAATTTCTTTCATAATTTTATTTGCATCATAGTCTGATCCCTTTAAAAGGAGCATTCCAGTTGCTGCATTTTTAAAATCCTTATCTAATATTTCCTGTCCCTTAGTTGAATTAAGATCACTAGGAAGATAAGAAAGAATATCATAATTCACACCAGTATTTTTATATCCTATCCAAGAAGGAATTAATAATAAAGTCATTATTAGTAATACCAAACGTGGATGGTGTGAAATATATTTTGAAACTTTTTTCATATTATTTACCTCCTATCTCTATAAAACATTTTTTTTGTTAGACTATACAAAACAGGTTTTGCTTCTTCTATAGTAAGAATAGCACCTTCCATTAATGTGCTTTTACATGTTGAAATTAAAATCTCTATTGTCAAAGAGAGAATATATAACTTCTGTGAATAAGTATATTCACTAGAAAATAAAGACTCATATCTATTTAATATGAATTGAAGAGTAGTCTCTGCTTCTTTTAAGTCCTTATCATTTTCAATTTTAGAATATAATGCCCAATTAATATTTTGACTAATAATCTCAAGTTCAAATGGATGATCTATAAAATAGTCAAAAATATAATTTATAAATGAAATATATCTTTCAACGGGATCTTTTTCATAGCAGCTATTCTCTGCTTTTAAAACCAAATCTACAGCAATATTAACTACTAATTTTTCCTTTAAATCTTCTTTATCTGTAAAATAAAGGTAAAAAGATCCTAAACTATATCCTGTCTCTGACATAATATCCCTTATAGATGTTTTATCAATTCCCTTCTTTCTATATATCTTCATAGCAGCATTCATTATTTCAATTTCTTTATTTTTTTTAAGATTTAGATTCAAAATTTACCTCCTTTTTTATAAATGAACAATGTTCATGCTTGTTACTTATATATAATACCATCTTTATGAATAATGTTCAATAGTTTTTATGATATTTTTTATTTTTTAAATAAAAAAAGCTGAAACAAAAAGTTTCAGCTCAAAGTTTAATTATCTTTAATAATCTTTAATCCTATCTCCATTAGTTCTACGCCTAAATTATAATTTTCTCCAATCAAATCAAAAATCGCATCTTCCGATAAAATTCCCAAATCCATCCCATCAGGTATTGGAAAAGTATTTGAATCATCAAAATCTTTTGTGAATTGTTCAGAATAATAATAGTCTAATAATTTTTTGTATTCTTTTTGGGATTTTTTTAAGAGTTTTAGACTCTTTTGAACTTGATTAATTGTACTCAAGTGTTTATCATATATATCTTGATATTCTTTAACTTTTTCTATTTCCATACTCTCTCCTCCATCATTTTCAAAAAAAATTTTTATCTAAAAATTTATATAAAAGTAAGCTTTTCCTATCATAAGATAGAAAAAGCTTAAATTATAGTTATAATAATCTTTTAAAAATTGATACTAGTTAAGCACTAACAACATCTGTTGCTTTAGCTGGCTCAATAGCTTGTCCAGGGAAAATACATTTTGTAGGACATTTAGAAATTGCAAGATTTAACTTTTCCATATCTACATTATTTGGATCATATATAGCCCTAGCTAGATTATCTTCAACAACAAATCCCTCAGGATATTGTTTTTCACAAATTTTACATCCGATACATCCGATAGAGCAAGATTTCCTAACAGCAGCTCCCTTGTCATGTGATTTGCATTTTACAAAAGCTAGCATTTTATAAGGAACTAATTCAATGAGTTCTTTAGGACAAGTGTCAATACAAGCTCTACAAGCAGTACACTTTTCCTTATCAATAACTGCAATCCCATTAACCATGTCTATAGCATCAAATTGACATACTTTTTGACAACTTGCTCCACCAAGGCATCCATAAGAGCATGCTTTATTTCCATTTTGAATATTATTAATAGCTCTACAATCAAACTGTCCTACATATTCATATTTATCTTTTGCCTTGTTTTTGTCACCTTGACATTTTACTACAGCAACTTCCTTATCAGAAGTAACAAGTTCTGCTCCCATAATTACGGAGAGCTTTTCAGCTAGTGGTGCTCCTCCTATTGGACATGCATTAACTGGAGCTTTACCTTTTGCAATTGCTTCAGCTAAACCATCACATCCGGGAAAACCACAAGCACCACAGTTTGCTCCAGGTAAAGCTGTTCTAACTTCTGCAACTTTCCTATCTACAGCAACGTGAAAAACTTTAGATGCATAAGATAATAGAATAGCAAAAACTAAACCTAGTCCTCCAAGTACCAATACTGGTACTAATATTGTTTGTAAATTATCCATTAATTCCTCCTATACTAGTCCCTTAAATCCCATAAATGCAATTGACATTAAACCAATTGTAAATAAGGCTGCAGGAACTCCTTTTAAAGCTTCTGGAATTGGTGCATTTTCCAATTTTTCTCTGATTGAAGCAAGTAAAACAATTGCGATTATAAAACCAATTGATGCTCCTAAAGCATTTCCAATAACTTCTAATAAATTATATTCTGCTTCAATATTTAAAATCGCAACCCCTAAAACTACGCAGTTAGTAGTAATAAGTGGTAAATAAACTCCAAGAGCATTATATAAGTTAGGAGATGTTTTCTTAATTACCATTTCAATAAATTGTACCAAAGTAGCAATTACAAGAATAAAAACTATGGTTTGCAAATATTGAAGTCCTAACGTATCAAGTATTAATTTTTGAATAAAATAAGTGATTACAGAAGCCATAGTAATTACAAATGTAACTGCTAAGCCCATACCAAAAGCTGTTTCAGTTTTTTGAGAAACTCCAAGAACTGGACAAATTCCAAGGAATTGGGCAAGAACGAAGTTATTTACAAAAATTGAACCAATGATTATTCCAAATAAATTATCCACGAGAAGCTTCCTCCTTTAATTCTTTCAACTTTCTTTTTTTACTAATATTATTAAATACAGCTATAATTATTCCAAGAATAATAAATGCAAATGGTGCTTGTGTGAAAATTGGAATGATAAATTCTTCAGGAATTATTCTAAGTCCTAAGATAGTACCTGAGCCAAAAAGTTCACGAATGGTTGCAACTATAACAACAGCAAAGGTATATCCAATGGCATTACCTAGTCCGTCAACTATAGAAGCTAAAACACCATTTTTTGAAGCAAAAGATTCTGCTCTTGCAAGAATAATACAGTTAACTACTATAAGCGGAATAAAAATCCCCAAAGAAGAATATAAGCTTGATAAATAAGCTTCCATTAGCATTTGGATAAGAGTTACAAAAGTTGCAATAATTACAATATATGCAGGAATTCTTACTTTGTCTGGAATGAAATTTCTAAGTAGTGAAATTACTAAGTTGGAACCTGTAAGTACAAAAATAACAGCCGCTCCCATACCAAGTGCATTTGTAACAGTTGTAGTAATAGCAAGTACTGAACATAGTCCGACAAGCTGAACAATTACTGGATTGTTTTTAAAAATACCATCTAAAAATATCTTTTTCATATATTCCTCCTACTTTACTAATCCTTTATGAACATTGGCAGCAGCATTTAACCCTCTAAGAATACAATTTGTAGAAATAGTTGCTCCAGAAATTCCTTGAATATCTGTATCAGTTGAAGGATTTTCAGCAGCTACAAGCTCTCCGGAATTTACGTTGTTTTCTTTAACCCCTTCTTCAAACGCTTCTTCCTCAGCTTTTTTACCAAAGCCTGGAGTTTCTTGAGAAGATAAAACTTTAAAACCTGTAGTTTCTCCACTATTTTCAATTCCTACAATAAACTCAATGCTTCCACCATATCCACGCTTGGATACAACTCTATATACATATCCAGTAGTTTCACCATTTTTTGAACATTTAAAAACTTCTTTTACGGCAGAGTTTTCAGTCTTTTCCAATAGTGAACTAACCTCACTCTCATCATCTTTTACAATTTCATCAGCATCTGAGTAAGCAAGTCTTAAAGATTCTTCAAGTTCTTTGGCTCTTCTATCGGCAATAACTGGACTAGTAAAATTGTTGACAAGAGATAAAATAAAGGCTGCAAATGCTGTAATAATAAATAGTCTTAAAGCTAAAGTTTTCATTTCTTTCATTATTTGCTACCTCCTGTTCCAAATGTCTTTCTCATAGTATATTTTTCGATAAGTGGTACACAAATATTCATAATTATAATTGAAAAACTAACCCCTTCTGGATAACCACCAAATTGCCTTATTATAGTTGTAAGTACTCCGCATCCAATGGCAAAAATAATTTGTCCAAGTGGGTTAATTGGTGTTGTTGCATAATCTGTTGCCATAAAAAATGCACCAAAAATTAGTCCACCAGCTAAAATTTGAAAAATTGCTCCATCTAAGCTTTTTTCAAATATAAATGATAAAACAAATGTAGTTAATATATAAATAAGAGGTATTTTAATATCAATAACTCTCCTAACTAATAAATAGCAAGCTCCAATTAATATAGCTAGCTTACTAACTTCTCCAATTGATCCACCAACATTTCCTAAAAATAAATCTAAATTGCTTGGAATCTCACCGCCTGCAAGAGGTGTTGCTTGAGAAACCATATCTGTAAGTGGTTTAGTAAAATTAGACATTTCTTTCCCAAAAGATGCAAGAAGCATAGCTCTAGCTGCTAGTGCGGGATTCATAAAGTTTGAACCAAGACCACCGAAAAACTGCTTTACAACTACTATGGCAAAAACAGCCCCAAGTGCAGCCTTCCATAAAGGAAAAGTAACTGGTAAATT
Organism: Citroniella saccharovorans; assembly: GCF_035481615.1. Classification (NCBI taxonomy): domain Bacteria; kingdom Bacillati; phylum Bacillota; class Tissierellia; order Tissierellales; family Peptoniphilaceae; genus Citroniella; species Citroniella saccharovorans. The sequence continues at coordinate 633,414 of NZ_JAYKOT010000003.1, read as the reverse complement.
AAGTGCTAATATCATTCCAGTAACAACAGCAGATAAATCATAAACTGTAACTGGTCTTTTAAACATTTTTTGGCACAAAGCTTCAGATACAACAGCAGCGATGCAAGTTACAATAATTAATAGTAAAGCTCTTAATCCAAAAAAATAAACACTTGCTATTGATGTTGGAATAAGTGCAATAATAACATCAAGCATAATTCTTTGAACGGTTTCACTACTTCTTACATGAGGTGAAGAAGAACCAATAAGAAGATTATTTAAAACTAGCGTTTCTTTCTTTTCAATATTTTCCATTTTAATTTCTCCTTGATTTCTTTCTTATTTCGCCTTTACCAATTCTTATAGTGGCTAAAATAGGCTTCTTTGAAGGACAAATGTAAGAACAACTTCCACACTCAATACAGTCCATAATATGAAGCTTAGCTAACATATCATAATTAGAATTTTTAACAGCTCCAACTATTGTAGGAGGCTCCAAATAAACAGGACATACATCAACGCATTTACCGCATCTTATACAAGCTTGTTCTATATCATCTTTAATCATTGCTTTGTTAATTACTAAAATTCCGCCTGTTGCTTTAACACTTGGAGCATCTATCGAAAATTGAGCTTCACCCATCATAGGTCCACCAACAATAACCTTAGCAGGCTCTCCATTAAATCCTCCTGCCTTTTCAATTAAATATCCAAGGCTTACACCAACTTTAGTTAAAACATTGATAGGATTTACAACTCCCTCACCTGTTACTGTAACAATTCTTTCAATAAGAGGAGAATTTTTTACTACAGCTTCATATATTTTAACAGTTGAATAAGCATTTACAACAACAACACCAACATTCATAGGAAGTGCTCCCGAAGGAACTATTCTACCAGTAGTTGCATCAATTATCCTCTTTTCATCCCCCTGTGGATACTTTGGTTTTAAAGATACAACCTTTATATTATTAGTTTGACCTGCCTTTTCACTTAATAATTTTATTGCCTTTGGCTTATTGGATTCTATTGCAATAATTCCATTTTTTGCTCCAACAACTTTCATTGCAATCTTTAAACCTGTGATTAAACTATCACCTTTAAGTTCCATAATCTTCTGATCTGCAGTTAAGTATGGTTCACACTCTGCACCATTAACTATAACTGTATCAATCTTAACATCATCTGGTGGAGAAAGTTTTATATGTGTTGGGAAAGCAGCTCCTCCAAGTCCAACTAGCCCTTTCTCTCTAATTAAATCTAGGATTTCCTTATTTGATAAACTTTCATAATTCCTGTTAGTTTCCTCGTATCCTAGTTCCTCTTTAAAATCATTCTTGATTTCAATTCCCTTAGTCATAACTCCTGATGGAGTTGTAATATCAAGAATCTTAACTACATCTCCAGATATAGGTGAATGAACAGGTACAGAAAGAAAAGCTTTGCTATCACCAATTTTTTGGCCCTTTAAAACATGGTCTCCTACCTTAACTAAACTTTCAAGGCCGGCACCAATGTGTTGCTGCAAGCTTACTACAACTGAATCTGGATTAAGAGCCTCAATAACTTCTTTGTTTGAAGTAAGGCTCTTTCCATCTGGCATATGTACTCCACCTCTAAATGTAGCTTCTGACATTTTATTACCTCCCTTTTTTAAATTTGGTGCAAAAGAGGGGACTCGAACCCCTATGAATATTCTTCACTACCCCCTCAAAGTAGCGTGTCTACCAATTCCACCACTTTTGCATCTTTAACATATTCTATTATATAATAAGTAGAAATATTTTCAAGAAGTAATAAATAAAAATAAAAAAGACCTAGTTATTTAACTAGATCTTTTAGAAAAGTTTTATAATTTTTCCATGCTAATTTCATTATGTTTTTAGAATTATTTTCTTCTGGAATGTGATCTCCATAAAATAATGAATACTGATTATAAGAATTTTCTACTTTTTCTACATAATTTTTAGTTTCTTCAAAAGGAATATTTTTTAAAGTCACTCCATCAGGAGAAATATTTTCATCTTCTAACCACTTTTCAACATTTCCAATTCCACCGTTATAAGCTGCCAAGGCCAATTCTTTAGTTTGAAAATGATCTAAAAGGTATTTATAATAATATGTTCCATATCTTATATTCATATCTGGATCAACTAATTTTTCAAATGAATAATCTTCTCCAAGCTGCTCACTAATCCACTTTCCTGTTTCATCTACGATTTGCATAAGTCCCTTTGCATCCATATGTGAATGAGCGTCTTTATCAAATCCAGACTCCACATTTATAATTGAAGCTATCATTAGCTCATCAACATCATACTCCTCAGCATATTTATGAATTAAATCCTCATATTCAATTTTCATTGTAGTTGTTTTAAAAAATACTGTACCAAAGCTTATTAAAAATAGGACAAATACTAAAGATAAAATTCCAATTAAAAACGCTTTTAAAGCTTTCATTTAATCACCTCACCTGTTTCAAGTAATTTTATCATATTTTTAGCCTTTTTTTCAAGACTATTTAAGTCAAGATTATTATCTATAATATAATCCACTTTATTATAATTTTCTGAATCATACTTTAAAGTGTCTATATGATTTTTAGCTAGCCTTGGTGAAATCTTATCTCTTTTTATCAAATCCTCTAGTCTACTTTCATAAGATCTTTTAATATAAATAATTTTATTAGGAGTTAAAATCTTATCAACTATATCTCTAGCTTCAAAGTATAATGGAATTTCTATAAAGCAAAATTTTTTTTTCTGTATTTTGTTATCTTTTTCAATATCTTTTTTTATAGATAGTAAAATTTTTGGCCATAAAAATTTTTCTAATTTCCTTTTCTTTTTTGAATCATTAACTATAATCTCTCTTAACTTCCTATAATCAATATTTAAAAGATCAATTTTAAATTCAAAAATATTTTCTAACTGATTTAAATTTTCTTTATTGTACTGCATTTTAGTATATTTATCAGCGTAGTAAACACTGTAGCCTAATTTACTTAGAATTTTACAAAATTCACTTTTACCTGAAGCAATCTCACCAGTTACTATATTATTTTGCGTCATACCAAGATTTACCTATACTTATATCAGCAATTAATTGAACCTCTAATTTAATTACATTTTCCATTTCTTCTTTTACAATTTTTTTTACCTGATCCAGCTCTTCCTCAAAAGTCTCCACAATTAGCTCATCGTGCACCTGTAAAATTAACTTAGATTTTAGTCCATTTTCTTTTAATTTATTATACACATTAAGCATAGCTTTTTTGATTATATCTGCAGCTGATCCCTGGATTGGTGTGTTTAAAGCCATTCTCTCCCCAAAAGACCTTATATTAAAATTAGAAGAATGAAGCTCACTAATGGCTCTTTTCCTTCCTAATATAGTTTCCGAATATCCCTTTTCTTTTGCCAGTTCAACTATTTCATCCATATATGTTTTTATTTGTGGGTATGAAGCCTTGTATCCATCAATATATTCTCTAGCTTCTTTCCTTGAAATCTTTAATTCTTCAGAAAGTCCGTAGTCAGTTTGACCATATATAATTCCAAAATTAACTGCCTTAGCATGACTTCTTTCCTCTCTCGTTACATCTTTAGGATCTTTATGAAAAACTTCGGATGCTGTTTTTGTATGAATATCTACTCCTTCTTTAAAAGCACTAATCATATTCTCGTCTTCTGAAAGAGAAGCTAGTACCCTAAGTTCAATTTGAGAATAATCACTATCAACAAGAACTCTTTTATCTCCTGCTATAAACGCCTTTCTAATTTTCCTAGCTAAATCACTTCTTTGAGGGATATTTTGTAGATTCGGATTTACTGAAGAAAGCCTCCCCGTTTGTGCTACATTTTGCATAAAGGTTGTATGGATTTTTCCATCATCAGAAATTAAGGGTATTAATCCGTCTATATATGTTGATTTTAATTTTGTATAGAACCTATAGTCTATTATTTTTTGTACAATAACATGTTTGTCAATTAACTTTTCTAAAACCTTAATATCTGTTGAATAGCCAGTTTTTGTTTTTTTAATTACTGGAAGTCCAAGTTTATCAAATAAAACTTCTCCAACTTGCTTAGGAGATGATACTTTGAATTCATAGCCAGCATCTTCAATTATTTCCTTCTCCAAATCCTTAATCTTTTCACTTGCTCTATTATTAATCTCATTTAAAATATTTGAGTCAACTTTAAATCCTTCTTCTTCCATACTTGCTAGGACCCTAACAAGTGGTAGTTCAAGATTTTTGTATAAGTCTCTAAGTTCAAGCTCTTCCAGAATTTTATTTTCCCTATAAAAAGCCTCTTCTAAATAAAAAGTCGAACTAGCTAGATATAAATTTAAGTCAGCTTTTGGTATTTCGTCTAAAGACTTTTTCTTTTTTCCACTTCCAATAAGAGAATTAAGAGTGCTAGTTAGGGGATAGGATTCTAAACTCAAATATTCATCTAATGATTTTCCAGAGTTATTAGATGAATTTAGATAGCTCATTATTGAAATATCCTCATAACAATTTAGATCTATATTTTCTTTGATTAAGGCGTAGTGGCATGGCTTAGAATCATAAAAAATTTTTACAATATTTTCACTAGATAAAAAACTAGCTAAATATTTATTCGAAAAATCTTTACTTGATTTTAGATAGTATATATAAACTAAATCCTCTTTTTCCTTCTTTAGACTTACCGCAAAGGGTTTAGACCTTGTATATACCTCATTTTCAAATAAAATATTCATAAAAGTTCTAGATCCATCTTTAATTGATTTAAAAATTTTTTCAAAATCTTCTAAATTATCTATTTTTTCAAAATCTAATTTTCTATCAGATCCATTATTTTCTTCAGGATTTGTCAAGTCTAATTCTTCTAAAAAAGTATTAAATTCTAGATTTTCAAAATCTTTTATTATCTCCTCTTTATCTATTTTGGAAATTTTATAGTCTTCCAAGTTATCAGAATAATCTAAATTTATAATAATTCTACCAAGTTCTCTACTCATTAGGGCTGTCTTTAAGTTTCCCTCAAGCTTATTTTTTGTAGATTTTGAAGATATATTATCTAAATTATCGTAAATATTTTCAATTTTTCCAAATTCCTTAACTAATTTAATACCTGTCTTTTCGCCAATTCCATAAACACCAGGAATATTATCAGACTTATCTCCCATAAGCCCTTTTAATTCAATTAAATCTTTAGGATTTAGATCGTAATTCTCCCTAATTTTTTTAAGATCATATTCTTCTAGTTCAGAAATTCCCCTCTTGTTATACATGACAGTTATATTTTCATCTACAAGTTGAAGATAGTCCTTATCACCAGTAAAAATAATAACCTCATGACCCTTATCTGAAAATTTTTTGGAAATTGATCCTATAATATCATCTGCTTCATATCCAATCATATCGAAAAATTTAATTCCCATATCATTTAATATGTCTCTAATTAATCCAAATTGAATATTTAGTTCATCTGGAGCTTTTTCTCTATTAGCCTTATAGGCATCATAAGATTCAGCTCTAATAGTTTTTTCTTTCCTATCAAAAGCTACAGCCACATATTTCATATCATATTCTTTTTTTATCTTAAAAAACATTCTTAAAAAGCCGTAAAGAGCATTAGTTGGTATGCCTGTTTTAGTTTTTAAATCTCTTATAGCAAAAAAAGCCCTATATAGCATCGATGATCCATCGATTAAATATAATTTATCCATAAATCCCCCCTATATTATTCATCATCAGAAAAAATTCCCAAAGCTCTTAAAACATCTTCTTCTCCATCAATTTTTATTTCGTTTTCTAAAAATTTATCTCTATATATCCTATATTCCTCATCTCTATCTAAAAAATCTTTAAAAATTTGTATAATATAATCTTCAATTTCAAAATTTTTAAAAATAGAATACTTCAAAAATTTATCATAAAGCTCATCATCTAAATTTAGAACTATTTTTTTCAAATTACCACCTCTGATATATATATTTTATCATAATACTTAGTTTTTTTCTTATAAATAGAATTGCTATATATATTTTTACTTAAATATTTAGCCTTAATAAATAATTATTTAATATTTTAATAATTAATATGTAAAAAGAGCCAAACGGCTCTTTTAATCTACAAATTATAAAACTCCTTCAAAATTTCATACAAATAATAATGATCTTTAACCCCTCCAAGTTCTCTTATAGAGTGCATTGCAAGTATTGGATTTCCAATGTCAAGAGATAGGATATTTATATGTGACTGGCTAATAGGTCCTATTGTAGAGCCTCCCCTTTTGTCAGATCTATTAGTAAAGACTTGTATAGGCATGCCAGCTTTTTCAGCAATCTGTCTAAATATTGAAGCTGAAAGGCCATCTGAAGTATAGGCTTTATTTGCAGCATATTTTATAACTGGTCCATGATTAATTATAGGATAATTTAAATCGTCTGAATTAAAAGTAAGATTTGGATGGACAGCGTGAGCCTGGTCTGCTGAAATCATAAATGATCTACCTAAGGCCTCGAAATATTCATCATCAGTAAATCCTAGAGCTTTTGAAATTCTTAAAATACTATCAGAAAGCATAGTTGAATCCGCCCCTTGAATAGACATAGAACCAACTTCTTCATTATCACTTACAAAAAATACATTTACAGCTTCCTGTGAAAAACTTTCTACAAAAGACCTATATGAAGCATGTGCCATCGCCAAATTATCTAGTCTTGGTGCAGATATAAATTCATCATTTAAACCTAATAATGTAGATTTTTCTCTTGGATATAGATAAAGATCAAAATCTAAAATATCATCAGCACTAACTTCTAATATTTCAGAAATATTTTTTAATAGATAATTTTCAGAATCTTTTTCACTCATACCCATTATAGGAAGAGTATCTATAGAATAGTTATATTTATAGCCATTATTTAATTCCCTATTCATATGAATGCATTGATTAGGAATAATCATTAAATCCTTATCATAATCTATAAGTTTTACTTTTGGCTTTAATGGGTTGTCACTTTTTAATACTACACGACCAGAAGCAGAAAGTGGCCTATCAAACCAAGTAGAAACTATTGGTCCACCATATACTTCTGTATCTATTCTAATATAATCTCCTTTAATCTTTTTTTCATGTATCGGCTTTATCCTAAATCCTGGAGAATCACTGTGAGATCCAACGATTTGAAACCTAAAATTGACCTTGTTTTTAGGAGTAGTGAAGGCTAAAATAGAAGAATCGTTATTTGTATAAAAGTATTTTTCATCAAACATAAGATCCCAAGACTCATCTTTTTTTAGCTCAATAAATCCATTATCTAGTAAAGAATTCTTTAAATTTTCAGTCGCAAAATAAGCATTTTTTGACCTATCAATAAAATCCATTAAATCTTTTATTAATAAATTTTCATTCATAAAATCACCTCAAAGCTATTATACCCTAAATTTTTAAAAACAAAAATCTTGAATTTTTCTTCATAACATGTTATAGTAATTTCATGCTCCGGTGGCGGAACTGGCAGACGCACATGACTCAAAATCATGCGGAGAAATCCTTAAGGGTTCGATTCCCTTCCGGAGCACCAAAACATTTTAAACGTGCATAAGCACGTTTTTTTATTTTCAAATACTTTACCTAAATTTAATCTTTTTTTGATTGTGTAGACCTACTATTTTTAATAAGTTTTTAAATTAATAAAAAATAAGCTCCATATTAAAGAAGCTTATTATCTAAAAAATTATTCATTCCTATTTTTATAATCATTACATTTTAAGATATCAAGAAGAATTTCACTTCTTTCATCATCTTTAGACTTTGAATAAAATCCAATTAACCCATAGATATTTCCCATATATTTTTTCATTTCTTCTCTAATATCATCGTCATCAACTTCAGTGAAGTGTTTATCATTAATGAAAATAACACTATTTTTATCTGTAACTTCATTCAAGCTTTCTCTTACAAGCTTAATTAATTTGTCTTCATCATATGAATTCTTATAAATTGGCATGCTATCTGTACCAGAATTAATCATATTCTCTACTATATAGGAATCTGCATCTTTTTTTAAAAGTATCCTTGATATAGTAATTGAACCAGATCCACTTAAATTTGAAATACCATGTTCAATTAAAAAGTTAATATAATCATCATTTTCATATTTATCTAAAATTTCAAATTTATCTAATCTATATCCCTTTCCGTCTTCCGTATATTGAAAAAATTTATTAAGTTTATCATCAATTTCTACTTTACCTGTATCTTTATTGGTTCCGTAATACTTTTCCTTTAAAAATACTTTTACAGTATCTTCGGCTGATAGTTTGTTTTTATTGCAAGAGACAAACAAAATTGTAAATATAAAAAATAGAATTATTTTTTTGATTTTCATGATTATTCTCCTTATAGTTTATTCTATATAAATTATATAATAAATAATAAAAAGAACAATAGAGAATACTTTAAATCTTTATATATTATTTAAAATATACTAAATATACTTCCAAAAAATGTGTAATTTCTCAAATTAAAATAAAGTCTTACAATTTCATTACAATTTAACTTTATTCAATAACATCCATAATTATATCTTTTTTGTTAATATCATTACCAAATTTTATAGCTTTTAAAAATCTATCCTTAGCTTCTAGAAGTTTTTCATCTGAACTGGAATAAAGTCTAGCTATCCTATCCTTTTTATCTAATTTATCACCTATTTTTTTATACATGATTATTCCGGCCTTGTAATCAATAACATCTGTTACACTATATCTTCCAGCTCCTAATAAAAGTGCAGTTTTCCCAATTTCCTCAGTATCTATACTACTTATATATGCGTCTTCTTCTATAATTATATCTAGGAATTTTTCATCCTTCATATACTCTTCGTATGACTCGATATATGAAAAATCTCCTCCCTCTTCAGCAATAAAACTCTTAAATTTTTCTAGTGCTTTTCCATTTTCCAAATTATCTTCACATCTTTTATAAATTTCTTCATAGCTTTCTAAATTATTACCCGCAAGCTTTATCATGTATGAAGATAGACTTATAGATAGATCTCTTAAATCTTTATCTCCTTCGCCGCAAAAAATTTTATAAGCTTCTATAACTTCTAAAAAATTACCTATATAACTACCTAGAGGCTGGTCCATATTGCTAATGATTGCGACTGTATTCCTGCCATGATTTTTCCCGATTTTAACCATAGTCTCAGCTAGATTCTTAGCTCTATCAAAAGTTTTCATAAAAGCGCCCGAACCGCATTTAACATCCAAAACTATTCCATCAGAATCTATAGCTAACTTCTTCCCCATAATAGAAGATGCAATTAAAGGAATTGAATCAACAGTTCCAGTAACATCCCTAATCGAATATAATATTTTATCTAAATAAGCTATATTTTTTCTTCCTTGACCTAAACTTATTCCATTTTTCTCTGAAATTTCTTCAAGCTCTTTCAAAGAATAATCAGTTCTGAAACCAGGAATTGATTCAAGTTTATCTATAGTTCCACCTGTATGTCCGAGTCCCTTTCCTGATAATTTAGAAATTGTAAGACCTAAACTGGATGCAAGTGGTAGTGCTATTAAACTTGTCTTATCTCCAACTCCACCTGTTGAATGCTTATCTATAATTTTTTTATCTTTTTTATTAAAAGTTATTTTTTCTCCTGAATTTGCTATAAGGTCTGTTAATGTATATAATTCGTTATTAGTTAAACCATTAAAATAAATAGCCATTAAAAAAGCTGATATTTGATAATCTTTTATAGATCCTTCAATGGTTCCCTTGGAAAAAAATTCAAGTTCTTCGCTACTTAACTCGATTTTTCTCTTTTTCTTTTCAATAATATCTATTATATTCATCTAGTCCTCCATATCTTTTGATCCAAAGGAATATGGCAAAAGCTCGTCTATATTATATATTTTATAATTATTTATAGAACTAGCAACTATTATTTCAAAATTATTTGTTTTAAATTCATTTAAAACTTGCCTACAAATTCCACATGGATAAGCTATTTTTAATTTGTTATTAGCTTCTGCTATTAAAACAAGTCTTTTAAAATCTTTTTTCCCTTCTGAAATAGCTTTAAAAATAGCTACTCTTTCTGCACAAATACCTGCAGGATAGGATGCATTTTCTATATTAACTCCAGTATAAAGCTCTCCTTCCTTTGTTTCTAAAACTGCTGATACTTTAAATTTAGAATAAGGAGAATAAGAATTTTTCAAATTTTCTATCGCTATTTTTATTAATTTTTCTATATTCATTTACTAATCCTTTTCTAAACTATCTATAATCTTTGAACTGCCAATCCTATCTACACCAAGCTCAATATATTTTATCGCTTCATCTATGCTTTTAATTCCACCAGAAGCCTTAACCTTTAGACTTTTTCTTTTATTACTTAAGATTAAACCTACATCTTCAAAATTTGCACCATATTTTCCAAAACCAGTAGAAGTCTTTATATAATCAGCATCTGAGTCTGATACAAGTCTTGTAACTTTTATTATCTCTTGTCTATCTAAAAGAGATGTTTCTATTATAACCTTTAAAATATTTTCATTTATAGCATCCTTTACTTTATTTATTTCATCTAAAATATAATTATAATTTCCACTTTTAAATTCATTTATATTCATTACCATATCAATTTCAGATGCACCCAGACTTACTAAGCTTTTTGCTTCAAATATTTTGCATTCTGTACTTGAATATCCTAGAGGAAAAGATATTACGCTTGTAATTTTTACCCTCCCAGCTAGGTATTCTTTAGCCTTGGGAACTAAAAAACCTGGAAGGCATACACTAGCTGGCATATATTTTAAAGCTTTATTTAAAAATGCTTCATATTCACTTAAATTGCCTACATTACTAAGCATAGTATAATCAACATACTTTAAAACTTCAGATACTTGCATTTAATCACCTCAATTTCAGTTTATTTTAAAAAAATATAATTGTCAACAAATTGTAATGTTAGATATTAGCATTGTGTGCTATAATAAAGATAAAGATAAAAATTAATAAGGGGGATTTAAATTGAAGAAAAAAATACTCATATTGCTCATGATTATGTTGTTTTTTTCATCTTGCAATAAAAACACTGATAAAACAAAAGATAACATACAAAAAAGCAATAATACAGAACAAATAACAGATGAAAATAATTCAAACAAGATTAAAGATAACACTGAAAATAGCGATCAAAAATCAGATGATCAAAATTTAGATAATAAAGATATTAGTAATAAAAAAGAAGATAAATTATTAAAAATAGATTTAAGCAAGAAGCCAAATGAAATGGGAAGAATAATGGTCTTTATGTACCATGGAATTGGTGAAGAAGGTCCATACACTAGGAGCCCAGAAAAGCTAAGAGAGGACTTAGAAATACTATATGAAAAGGGTTATCATCCTATCTCCCTTAGAGATTATGTAAATGGGAATATTATAACTCCAATTGGAAAAACCCCATACGTCTTAACATTTGATGACACTAATGACAATAATTTTAAATATCTAGAAGATGGTTCTCTTGATCCAGATTGTGCTGTTGCTATTTTGCTAGAGTTTGCTGAAAAACACAAAGATATTAAACCTTACGCAAGCTTTTTTGGAAATGGACAAGTTCCTTTTAGACAAGAAGGAACAGAAGAAAAGAAGATAGATTTCCTATTAAATAATTATATGGATATTGCAAATCATACTGTAAATCATCCAGATTTAACTCCTATGAATAAGGAAGAAATTACTTATGAAGTAGGTGCTCAAGGAAAATATCTTCAATCTCTAGTAAAAAAAGAAGGCTACAAAATAGATATGCTCGCCCTACCATTTGGATCCAGACCAGAATCAGAAGAAGCAACTGAAGCACTTAGAAAAGGAACTTATGAAGGTTATAGCTACGAAAATTTTGCAATATTGAATGTAGGATGGGATCCATATTATTCTCCTTATCATGTAGATTTTGATCCACTTTCAATTCATAGGGTTACAGGCTCAGAAATAGATGTTGATGGAGTTGGGATTAGAGATTGGATAAAATACCTTGATGATAATCCTAGTGAAAGATTCATATCCGATGGAGAGCCAGATATAGTTACAGTTCCAATAGAGTATGCTGAAAATTTAAAAGATATTCAAAACAAAGAAATATTAAAATACTAAAAAAGAGTAGGAATATTCCTACTCTTCTTCATTATTTATTTCTTTTTTCCCCGCCTGATCTGTAATCTCAACTTTTAATTGAGAAATTCTATTATCTTCAACTTCAACAATTGTAAATCTAATTCCATCAACCAAAACACTCGAATTATCACCATCTTCAGGAATATAACCAAGTTCATTAATTACGAGCCCTCCAACAGAATCATAATCTTCAGTTTCTTCGTCAAGTTCAGTATTTAATCTAGTATTTAAATCTTTAATAGAAACACTGCCTTTAACAAGATAAGACTTAGCATTTACTTGTGTTATTTCAGGTTCATCATAATCATACTCATCATCTATATCTCCGACTATTTCTTCAATTAAGTCTTCCATGGTTACAATTCCAGAAAATCCACCATATTCATCAATTAAAATAGCAATATGGTTTCTTGAAGCTTTTAAATCAAGAAAAAGATCATTAATATTCTTTCTTTCAGGAACAAAATAAGCTGGTCTTAAAATCTCTCTAATGTTTATATTTTTAAAATCTCCTTCAAGGCTAGCTTTTAACAAGTCTTTTACATATAAAATACCAATAATATTATCAACGTTGTTTTCATAAACTGGTATTCTAGAATACTGCATTTGAGCTAATTCTTCAATATATTCATTAATATCATCTTCAACGTCAATCATAAATACTTCAGTTCTAGCAGTCATTATCTCCTCTGCTAACTTGTCGTCAAATCCTATTATGGAATCTATCATACCTTTTTCTATAGGATTTATAACACCTTGCTGCTGACCTACAGAAACTATGGATCTTAAATCTTCCATAGTAATCTTTTCCTCGACATTATTTGTATCTATTCCAAGAAGTTTCAAAATAAAATTAGTTGAAACCGATAATAGAAAAACAAAAGGTTTTGTTATTTTAGCAAAAATATCAATAGTACCAACAGCAAATAGAGAAAATTTCTCTGCATGATTCAAAGCAACTCTCTTAGGAACAAGTTCTCCAAAAACTAAAGTAAAAAAAGATAATAAAATAGTAATAATTATAATAGCTAATCTGTCAGAATATAATATACCTTGACTTTCAAAAAAACTAGCTAATCTAGTAGATATTCCAGTTGCAGCAAAGGCAGATGAGAAAAATCCAGCAAAAGTTATACCAACTTGAATAGTTGATAAAAATCTAGATTGATCCTCTCTAATTTTTAATATAAGTTTAGCCCTATTATTACCTTCATCAGCTTTTTCTTGAAGTTTATTTTTATCTGCTGCAATTAAAGCCATCTCCGAAGCAGCAAAAAAAGCATTTACTAAAGTAAGTACAAAAATCAAAACTAATCCGGGCAGAATCGCCGGCCCAGAGTCTGAATCCATATAAACATTCCTCCTAAAAATAAATTATTATATAGTATATAATATCAAAATTTTTTTAAAATTTCAAGATTTTACTTATTTATATCTATCATCTTTCTGTATCTTTCTATATTTTCATCTGTAAAAAATTCAAAAGCTGAATTAATTTCTTGAAATTTCTTTGTTGCCCCTTCTTCCTTATTAAGATCAGGATGGTACTTTTTAGCCATTTTCCTATATGCTAACTTAATCTCATACTTATCACTCTTTGGATCTACTTCAAGTATCCTTGCATTTTTTTCATATTCATCCTTAAAGTTTGAGACTGTTTGATAGGAAGAATTATACTGACCACTTCCCCCTCCATAAGACTGTCTATAATAAGCTCCTCCTGCATTTCTAAAGAATTCTTCAAATGCCCTCCTATATGCTTCCTCTTGAGCTTTTCTTTCCTCAGACTCTCTTTTTCTTCTTGCCTCTTCTTCCTTTTCTTTAAATACCCTCTTATATTCAGAAAAAGAAATATTTTCACCTTTACCTGTTTTGTAAAACTCAGCTTTTGCAAAAAGAAACTCAGTAGTTACAAATTGCTCATATTTTAAAAATGAAACTAGAATTTTACCTAAAAGTGGAAAACCTATAAAAAATATTGTTAGTGTAAATACTACTGGTTTCATAAAAAAAGCCAATAAAAATGGTGTAAAAAATATAAAAATACAGCCCATTCCAATTACTGTTAAAATTATACTTCTAATCTCATCAACAATATTTGTTAGAAAAGAAAAAAATCACAATAAAAAACTGAAAAAACCAGTATATTGCCTTACCAAGCCCATTAAAAAATCCGGATTTAAATTTATTCAATTAATCTACCTACCTACTTATATTTATTTTTATATTTCTCGATCTGATCTTTATCAAACTCTTCAAGATCTCTTAAATTTGACAGATTTTCTAAGTGATGAGTAAATTCGTGTCTTAAAACCTTATCTACTTCTTCTCTTAAAGCATCTACACTTGAAAATCTATAAACTTCACAAAAAGAACCATAGTATAATTTTATACTATTTCCATGACTTGATCTAGTGTACTCTCCCATAATGTATAAGTCATTTGCTTTAGACTCAGGATGGTATTTTAAATCTTCTATTATGCAAATACCACCATGGAGTTGATTAAAGATTTCTTTAGGATATGTCTTTAGTATTTCTTCAACTAAATCTTCAAACTCATCTATTGATATCATTAGTATCTTTCTCTCAAAGCTCTTTCAATTTGTCTTTTTGCATCTTTTAATTTTTGAACATCTCTTTTATCATATAATTTTTTACCCCTTGCAAGACCAATATCAAGCTTTATAAGTCCATTTTTTAATTTAACATTTAAAGGAATTATAGTATATGAATTTTCTTTAACCATTCCCAAAAGCTTGTCGATTTCTCTTCTATTTAAAAGTAGTTTTCTATCTCTTAAGGGATCTAAATTATATATATTTCCATGATCGTACTCAGATATGTGCATTCCTACTACAAAGCATTCTCCATTTTTTATTTGACAAAAAGCCTCTTTTACTGAAACTTTTCCCTGCCTTATAGATTTAACTTCAGTCCCCTTTAAAACAATCCCTGCTTCATAAACATCTTCTATAAAATATTCATGTCTAGCTTTTTTATTATTAGCAATTATTTTTTCATCATTCATCTTCATCACCATCTACAATTTCAAAATCAATTTCTCTTCTATTAAGATTTGTATTTACGAGTCTAACTTTAACCCTTTGTCCAATCTTGTAAATTTTCCTATTTTTTTGTCCATAAACTAAAAATTGATTTTCGTCAAATATATAAAAATCATCTGTCATACTATTAAAGCTAATTAGGCCTTCCACAGTATTTTCTAGCTCTACAAATAATCCGAAAGAAGTCGTTGAACTGATTACACCTTCGAAAACTTCTCCTATTTTTCCCTCCATTAAAATAACTTTAAGAAGCTTTTCAACTTCTCTCTCAGCTTCATCTGCCCTTCTTTCAGTAAAAGATATATGATCGCATATCTTTTCAATAGACTTAAGTTTATTATCAATCCCATCAAAATAAAGTCTATTTTTTACAAAAGATTTAAAAATTCTATGAATATAAAGGTCAGCATATCTTCTTATTGGAGAGGTAAAGTGGGTATAGTATTCTAAAGCTAAACCAAAATGACTAGCTCTTTGATTTTCATATCTTGCCTTTGCCATAGATCTTAATAGAAGAGTTGAAACTATCATTTCTTCAGGCTTACCTTCTGAGGCCTCGAGTATTTTTTGAAAGTCTTTTGAATAGAGATTATTACCTTTAATCTGATAACCTAGAGAGTAAAATATTGGCTTAATTTCGTAAAGCTTTTCATCACTTGGCTTATCATGTATTCTATAAATAAAGGGAATTTCCATATTGCCAAAATGTTCAGCAACAGTAATATTTGTTACAATCATAAATTCTTCTATAATTCTATTTGCTGTTCTATCTATATCCCTAAAAACATCAATAACCCTACCCTCTTTATCAAAAGTAAATTTTGCTTCATTAGATACAAAATTTAAGGCTCCATTCTTAATCCTTTTTTCTCTCAAAATCTTATAAAGCTCATTTGAAAAATTTAACATTTCTTTAAGCTTATTATCTTTATAAACATCTTTTCCATTTTCTAAATAATCTGAAACATCATTATAAACTAATCTGTAATCAGATTTAATAAAAGATTCAAAAAAATCATATTTTAAAACATTTCCATCTAAGTCAATATCCATTTGAACACTTTGAGTTAGCCTAATTTTACCAGGATTTAATGATGAAAGACCATTTGATAATTTTTCTGGAAGCATAGGTATAACCCTATCTAATAAATATACTGAATTTCCTCTAGAAAGTGCCTCTCTATCTAATGCTGATCCAGACTTTACATAATGAGAAACATCTGCAATATGAACATATAGTCTATAATAATCTTCTTTTTTTTCAATTGATATTGCATCATCAAAATCTTTAGCATCTTCTCCATCAATTGTTACAGTAAGAAGATTAGAAAAGTCCGTTCTATCCTTTAAATCTTTTTCTAAAACTTCATCAGAAAAGGAATTTGCTTCTTGTAATACTTCTTCTGGAAAAATATATGGCATATCATACATCCTAGCGACAGAAGTTATTTCAAGCGCTTCCTCATTTTTTTCTTTTAATATTTCTACAACCCTAGCTTCATTTGCTTTTTGACCCTTATTTCTTGTTATTAATTCACAAATAACCCTGTCACCATTTTTTGCTGAGTTTAAATTTTCATTTTTAATATATAAATCTTCATCTAGAGAATCATCTAAGCTTTCAAAAAAATATTTTTTTCCATGTCTAATAATATCTCCAACAAAATTTCTTTCCTTGCTTAAGAGCTTTACTACCTTGCCTTCCATATTGAGATTTTTAGACATATCTTTGATTATTACAATGCTAACTTTATCGCCCTTCATAGCACCTTTTAAATTTTTTTCATTTATATAAACATCAGAATCAAGTTTATCTGATTTAAAAAAAGCATATCCATTATGTTTGCTAATAATCTCTCCCTCAATTGTTTCATTATCTAATTTTAAATATTTATTTTTTCTTGAAAGATATATTAGTCCTTCTTTTTCCATATCTATTAAAACTCTAAAAAATTCTCTATAATCACCTACTGATAAACCAAAAGTTTTAGCTAATTCTTCCTTAGTTTGACCCTTATAATCTTCACTATTTATATAATTATAGATTTTCTCTTTAAGCATAATAAGTATTCCTTTCTATATGTAAATGGCAGTCTACAATCTTTTTATACCCATATAATAAAAGATTTATTTAATTCTTACTAAAAAATATTCACTTTATTAATAATAGATTTATAAAAAGTAAAAATCGGTCTAAATTATTTATATTAGACCGATTTTAAAATAAGCAAATAAGCTTTAATTATTTAAATATGTTTAGTAGAGTTCCGCCATATTGTAAAATAAGTGGAGCAAATATTAAAGCAACTACAGTCATCAGTTTAATAAGAATATTTAGAGATGGTCCAGAAGTATCTTTAAATGGATCCCCTACTGTATCTCCAATAACAGCAGCTGCATGAGCATCTGATCCTTTTCCGCCATGCTTTCCACTTTCTATATATTTCTTAGCATTATCCCAAGCTCCACCAGAGTTTGACATAAAGATTGCCATTAAAACACCAGTTACTAAAGATCCACCTAAAAGTCCTCCAAGAGCTTCAGCTCCTAAAACAAGTCCAACTATAACTGGAACTACAACAGCTAAAAGTCCTGGTACTATCATTTCTTTGATAGCAGCAGCTGTAGAAATGTCAACACATCTCTTATAGTCTGGCTTTTCAGATCCCTTCATAATGCCTGGTTTTTCTTTAAATTGTCTTCTAACTTCTTGAATCATTTCATTAGCAGCTTTACCTACAGCGTCCATAGTAAGTGCTGAGAATAAAAATGGTAACATACCACCAATAAATGTTCCTGCAATAACTTGTGGCTTAGAAATATCAATTGAAGTTAGCTGAACAACTTGAGTGTAAGATGCAAATAGTGATAGTGCAGTTAAAGCTGCAGAACCTATTGCAAAACCTTTACCAATAGCAGCAGTAGTATTTCCAACTGAGTCAAGTTTATCAGTTATATCTCTAACAGATTCAGGAAGCTCAGCCATTTCAGCAATACCACCAGCATTATCTGCTATAGGACCATAAGCGTCAACTGCAATAGTCATACCGCAAGTTGAAAGCATACCTATAGCTGCTATTGCTATACCATAAAGTCCATAAATTGGGTCATTAGCTCCACCCATTGACATGAAAGCTACAATAATACCAATAGCTATAACAACAATTGGGCCAGTAGTTGACTTCATACCAACAGCTAAACCTGAGATAATATTTGTAGAAGGACCAGTTTCAGATTCCTCAGCAATATTTTGAACAGGTTTCTTGTCCCCAGATGTATAATATTCAGTAAATGATGAAATAATAAGACCAACAACTATTCCTGATACTACAGCTACAAATGGTTTTAAACTTTCAAGTTTAAAATAACTTAAAATAAATGTAGCAACGATAGTTATAATAGCTGCTGAAAAAGTTCCAACATTAAGTGCTTTTTGAGGATCTTTATCTCCTCTAACTGTAAAAACAGAAATTATTGAAGCTAAAACTCCAATAGCAGAAAGAGCAATAACAAAGAAAACTCCATCTGTGCTTCCTTGATAAGCTAAAACACCTAAAGTAATACCAGATAAAATTGCTCCAACATAAGATTCAAAAAGGTCCGCTCCCATTCCAGCAACGTCTCCTACATTATCTCCTACGTTATCAGCAATAACAGCTGGGTTTCTTGGGTCGTCTTCTGGTATACCAGCTTCAACCTTACCTACTAGGTCTGCTCCAACATCGGCTGCTTTTGTGTAAATACCTCCACCAACTCTAGCAAAAAGAGCAATTGAAGATGCACCGAAGCTAAATCCTGTAACTATATTAGGGTCTTTAAAAATTAAATAAGATGCAGTTATACCAATAATTCCAAGTCCTACAACGCACATACCCATTACAGCTCCGCCAGAAAATGCCACATTTAAGGCTCCAGCCATTCCTTTTTCTTTAGCGGCTTGAGCAGTTCTAACATTAGCTTTTGTAGCAGCATTCATTCCTATATAACCAGCTAAAACAGAAAAAAGTGCTCCAAAAATAAATACAATAGCTGTTTTTATATTAATAAAAATACCAAGAATAATAGCTACAACAAGAACGAATATTGTTAAAGACTTATATTCTCTAGATAGAAATGCCATAGCTCCATCATGAATATAGCCAGCTAATTCTTTCATTCTGTCATCTCCGCTTGAAAGCTTTCCAATTTGGCTAGATTTAGCTAAAGCGAAAATAAGTGCAAGTGCCCCAACGGCAATTGCTAGATAAAAAATTAAATTGTTATCCAAGCTTGTCTCCTCCTATAATGCTGTAACAACAACAGCAGATATTAAAAATATAATAAAAGCTCCAACGATTACTTTATTAAGAATAAAATCCTTAGATCTTTTACCGCCATGACCGAATATATTTGTGTCTTGTCCATAAGAAGAACCTAATCCTTGAGTCTTTGGTTCAGTCATTAGAACAGCTACAATTATAACTATACTTGCTAAAAGTAATAAAACTGTAAAAAACGTACTCATCTTCAAACCTCCCTTTTTTCCCTTATTTTATACTCAATAAATTTTATCATAAAGTTGATTTATTTTCAAGATTAAAACTTTTTATGATCTTTTTAAATATTTAGAATCTAAATTGTAATGAAATTGTAATGTTAGACGATGTATTTTAGTAGTATAATATAAATAGAAGGACTGGATAAAGAAAACGGAGGAAAAAAATGAATTTAAAAAAATTAATATCACTTGTTCTAGTATTTTCACTCGCCTTAAACATTGGTCCAAGCCTCGCTAGTGAAAAAACTATCGATTCAAAAGTTTCTTTGGAAAATGTAGAAAATGATCTTCTAGAAAAAGGAAAATTTTTCTTAGAAAGATATTGGAATGCTAAAGAATACACCGACTATGATTCTTTTAAAGAAAAATATCTAAAAGAAGATAATATCCTATTTAATGAAGAAATGAGAGCCAGGCTAAATTTCGATAACCTTAGATGTGAAGAAACGGCTTTTGAAAATAGTCCTTACTTAGGTTCTTACGTAAAATTCTATGAAGATTTAAAAATTGTAAATGTTACTGGTAACACCTATACATTATATGCTAAAGCTGAAAAATATTCAAAAATGATGGATAATGGTGAAGTTAGGGACTTTGGTTCAGATGATAGGGATGTATATCTTATCTTCCAAGTAGAAGGAGAAAATGCTTATTTGATAAATCTATATGATGGAATGTCACATTATTTTAATAAGAGTAGGTGTATAGAAGAACTAAATAAGAATAGAGAAATAGATAAAGATTTTATCCCATATAACAAAGATCTTCGTGTTGAATATCCAGAAGAAGAATATATATATATTTCAAGCAATTGTTCAAAAGAAGAAATGTTAAGACTTCAACTTGAAAATATTAAACTATCTTCAGAAAGACTTCAAAATCGAATAATGATTCAACACAAGATGTATCTACAAGGTGATCCTTCAGATAGTAAAGAAGAATATAATAACTCTTTTGATGAATTTATTTCAATGAGAAGCGGTAGCTATGAATTAGATAGGACAAAAGCTAGGAACTATGCTAGAAGATGGGCACAGACAGCTCCATACTGTGATGATGCTAGATATGAATATATTCCTGGTAATGATTGTGCAAACTTTGCTTCACAAGTTCTCCATGAAGCTGGCGTTCCTTTTTCATCAACCAATATAGATTTGGTAGGAGTTCCCGAAGAATGGTTTGCACTACGTGGAGGCACAAAAATGTCAGGAGCTTGGGCATATGCAAAACAGCTTAAAGAGTTTATTATAAATAACACTAAATCCTATGGAAAAAGAGGACCAATTTACTGGAGATCAGCATGGTTTTATAGAGGAGAATATGAGCCATGTATCCAGGAGACTTAGTTTTCTTATGCAATGAAAATGGATCAAATAATGGTGATGCTAGACATACTTTAGTTGTTACAGATGAAGGCGGTAAAAATAGAGCTAGAATTTGTGCCCACACAGAAAATCAAAAAGATTACTCACTAGCTAAAAAATTACTAGAATCTACATTCGATAAATCTGTTGGTTTGAACCTAAAGTATAGATACTAATTGAACTATCCTTTGACCTATTAAAATATAAATTCTAAATAAAAACATCCAGTCCTTTTATCTTTAGTTATAATTTTAACACATAAAAAAGGAGTTATAATATGAAAAAAAATATCCTATTATTATTCATCCTTCTAATGACAAGTTTTTCACTTATTTCGTGTAAAAAAGAAAGTCTTGAAGATGACCTCAGTAAAGAAGACTATGAAATTTTTAAAAATAATATTTCTGATGATTTATTTATAAAGGCTAGTAAAATTGAAGAAAAAACTTTAGGAAATTCGATAAATAAAGAATATAAGAAAAAAAGAAGATAACGAAAATAATATTGATAAGCTTCCAAGTATAGAAGTTTTTAAAGAGGGAGATAGCATTTACAAGTCCCTAAAAAATAGTATAGTTATATTAGATGAAAATAAAAAAATAGTTTATGTAGACTTAAAGTCCCCCCTAGCTTCTAATGATAGAGAAAATGTAGAAGAATTAATTTCATCAAAGATTTTAGGAGACTATAAACTTTACTTTAAGAAGGATAATAGAACAAATGTATATGTAAAAAATGATGACCTTATTAACCTTGGCTCTGCTTTAATAGTTGAAAAAACTAACACAACAATAAATAAAATAATAAAGATTAGAGACGTTGAAGAAACTAAAATGCCAGAAGAAAATCTCCACACAATAGAAGAATCCAAAAAAGCACTTTCCTCTCTAAAGCTATTTGAAAATGCAGATTATCTAAGTGAAGAAATTCTTTTAACAAATTCAGATATGATTAGATTTTTAGATGGCTATTCTTCTCAGCCCGGTTCAGTAAAGTTCACAAACAATTTAGACAATAAAAACTATTTTCTAACCTATAGACTAGCTTTTAAATATCTTATAGAAAATAATAACTATGAATATGTTATTGTATATACCAATCCATACAATGATGAGGTTTATAGCTGGCTTAGTTTTGTAGATATTAATACTAATTATCCTGAGTTTGACTTCAATAGAAAATAAAATCATTAGTATGACTAAATATTTTTAAATTGTTAGATTATCTTTTAATCTTAACAAAGAAAAGTAAGTGAACTAATTTAAAATAGCTTATATATGATAAAATATAAATAAATGGACAGGTTACCATTTAGGAGGTTTAAATGAAAGCGAAGAGAATTATAGCATTATTTTTAGTAGCTGTAATGACACTTAGCCTCTCTTATGTATTTGCTAATAGCGATTTAAGTAAGCTATCTGACAATTTGGATAAGGAAGAAGAAGTTTTAACTAGAGCAAAATATTTTTTGGAAAGATATTGGAACGCTAAAGAGTACACAGACTATAATTCTTTTAAAGAAGAATTTTTAAAAGAAGATAACATGCTTTTCAATGAAGAAATGAGAGTAAGGCTTAACTATGATAATCTCTTAGTAGAAGATAGTAAAAAAAGTGGTACTCCATATCTTGGATCATATATTCATTATGCAAAAGATTTAAAAATTTCGAGAGTTGAAAATAATATTTACACTTTAACAACTAAAGCTGAAAAGATTTTTAAAACGAAATTTGATTTTGATGAAGAAACCAAAGAATGTGGTACTGATCTAACAGATATAATTCTAAAATTTGAAGTTATAGAAGGAAAAATCTTATTAATAGATTTAATAGATAGAACTTCATGCTATTTTAACAAAGATTATGGAATAAATGGAAGAAAAGAGATTGAATTATCAGAAGAAATTCCTTATACAAAAAGTTTAGACCAAAATTTTGCAAAAGAAGCAAAAATTTCTTTATCTAAAAAAGATGAAAAATCACTAAAAGAAATTCAGTTAAAGTGTATAGAAAAAGCTTCAGAAGAATTAGAAGCTAAAGCAAAATTTTTCTCTGGTCCAATAGATAAATGTATTTCACTAGATTAATTATAAAGATTATAACTAGTCTAAAATTTAAAATTTAAATGAGAATAACAATAAATAACATTAAAAAAAATAATTTATATTGAATAAAAAACCTGTCCATTTATTTATATTAAATTATACTCAAGGAGATTATATGAAAAATAGAATTTTACTTATTGCTTTTATTATTTTTTCTTGTACTTTTCTGATTTCTTGCAGTAAAGACAATTTAAAAAATAATATTTCAAAAGAAGAGTATGAGGCATTCAAAAAATATATATCAAATGAAGAATTTATTAAAATTAGTGATGGAAAGCTTGATGAATTAGGCAAAAAACTTAATAAAGATAATGAACATGATTCTTCAAATGAAATGCCTTATGCTTCTACTCCAACTGTTGAAGTATATAAAAATGGAGATAAAATATATCAGTCTAAAAGTGGCAGTATAGTTATCTTAGACAATAACAAAAAAATAGTTTACGTAGATATAAAAAATCCCCTAGCTTCAGATGGAGTAGATCATATAGAAGGCCTTATTTCCTCCAAGCTTTTAGGAGATTTGAGAATATACTATGAAAAATCTCAAGATACATTACTATATGTAAAAAATAATGACTTTGTAAATATAGGCTCAGGCTATATTATAAGTAGAACAAAAGATACCATAAATAAGATTGTTAAGATAAGAGATATTGAAGATGATGAACTTTCAAAGAAAAAATTACAATCTATGGATGAAGCTTTAGAAAAAGTTGATAAAAATCAGCAAGAATTTAAAAATAAAGAATTAATTCATAAGGAACTAATTTGCACATCTATAAATTGGGAAGTTTTTTCTAATGAAAATCAAATTTACCCAGGTTCTACTAAATTTGATTATAATTTATCAAACGAAAAATATTTCTTAGCCTATAAATTTATTTTTAAAACAAATGAAGAAAATTCATTAGATGATTATTTAATTGTCTATGCTAATCCTTTTTCTGATAAAGAAGAAGTTGATGCCTTGTCATCATTTTTTGGCGGAAAAAGAGATTATCCAAAGTTCAAATTTCAGAATTAGAACTCTTTAAAAAATTCTATAAAATTTTTTTCAGTAGAATTTTAGAAGTTAAAAATAGTCCCTCTAAGAAAAAATTCTTTGAGGGACTTTTTATTTGATTTTTTATTTTTTAATGTTGTAAAATGCTTTTTCACCTAGGAACTCTGCCCTAAAATCTAAAGAATTCTCTATCCTTAGAAGCTGATTGTACTTAGCAGTTCTATCTGTTCTTGAAGGCGCTCCTGTTTTAATTTGTCCAGCATTTACTCCTACTGCAAGGTCTGCTATAGTAGAGTCTTCACTTTCTCCAGACCTATGAGATACTATAGCTGTAAATCCAGCTTTCTTAGCCATTTCAATTGCATCTAGAGTTTCTGTAATCGTACCAATTTGATTAAGCTTTATAAGAATAGCATTACTTGCTTTATTTTGGATTCCTTTTTCAAGTCTTTTTGTGTTGGTTACATAAAGATCATCACCGACAATTTGAATTTTAGATCCTAATTTTTCAGTAAATTTAACCCAAGCTTCCCAATCTTCTTCTGCAAATGGGTCTTCAATGGAAATTATAGGATATTTTTCTACTAATTTTTCATAAAAGTCAGATAATTCATCAGCTGAAAGAGTTTTTCCTTCCCCATCTAATACATACTTTCCATCCTTGAAAAGTTCTGTAGCTGCAACATCTAAAGCTATCTTTACATCTTCTCCATCTTTGTAACCAGCTTTTCTAATTGCTTCAACAATTGTTTCAAGTGCTTCTTCATTTGATTTAAGATTTGGTGCAAAACCACCTTCATCACCAACTGCTGTTTGATGTCCTCTTTCTTTTAGAACTGACTTTAAGCTATGAAAAATTTCTGATCCCATTCTTAAAGCCTCTTTAAAAGATTTAGCTCCAACTGGCATTACCATAAATTCTTGAATATCAACATTATTATCTGCATGTGCTCCACCATTTAAAATATTCATCATTGGAACTGGAAGAACTTTTCCATTAACTCCACCAATATACTCATAAAGATCTAGACCTAGTTCATCTGCATTTGCTCTTGCTAGTGCCATAGATACTCCAAGAATTGCATTAGCTCCTAATTTGCCCTTGTTTTCTGTACCATCAAGATTTATTAGTAAGTTATCTATTCCAACTTGATCATTTGATTCTAGTCCAAGAATTTCATCAGCTATAATTGTATTTACATTATCTACAGCTTTTTCAACTCCCTTACCAAGATATCTTGACTTATCTCCATCTCTTAATTCTACAGCTTCAAAAGCTCCAGTTGAAGCTCCAGAAGGAACAATTGCCCTTCCCTTTGCTCCGCTTTCTAAAAGTATTTCAACTTCTACTGTTGGATTTCCCCTTGAGTCTAAAACTTCAAGAGCATTTACATCAATTATTTCACTCATTTTAATTCTTCCTTTCTATTAGTGATCTTCCTTCAAATTCAATTGGACTTTCAAGTCCCATAATATCTAATAATGTTGGTGCTAAATCCATAAGAGCTCCACCCTGTCTTAACTTAACTTTCTTTTTAGTATAGTAGATAACAGGTACAGGATTGGTAGTATGAGCAGTATATGGTCCTCCCGTTTGTTCATCAATTAGTCTTTCTGCATTTCCATGATCAGCAGTTATTAAAAGCTCATAATCATTATCATCTGCCGCCTTTAATATATTCTTTAAACACTCCATTACAGTTTCTACAGCTTTGATAGTAGCTGGTATAGATCCAGTATGACCAACCATATCTGTGTTTGCAAAATTAAGAATTATTAGTTCATACTTAGATTTATTCATTTCTTTTACTACATTTTCAGTTACTTCATAAGCACTCATTTCGGGTTTTAAATCGTAAGTTGCAACCTTTGGAGAATTAATTAATATCCTATCTTCTCCTTCATTTGCTTTTTCTACTCCGCCATTAAAGAAAAATGTCACGTGTGCATATTTTTCAGTTTCTGCAATTCTGAGTTGCTTAAGTCCCTTTTTAGATATATATTCTCCAAGTGTATTTTTATAAGTTTCTTTTGGATAAGCTATTTGAACATTTTTTAGAGTTGGATCATAAGGAGTCATGCAAACAAAAAATAAATCTTTTACTATTTTTGTTCTTTCAAAACCATCAAAATCCTCATCAAGTATTGCATGGGAAAGCTGTCTTGCCCTATCTGGTCTAAAATTAAAGAAAATAACTGAATCTTTATCACAAATCCTATAATCGTAGTCATTTAAATTATATGAGGCAAAAGGAACTACAAACTCATCAAAAACTCCCCTATCGTATGAATCTTTTATAGTGCTTATAGGATCTTCTTTAAAATCATCACTTCCAATGGTTAATAAATCATAAACCATCTTAGTTCTCTCATATCTCCTATCCCTGTCCATAGCATAATATCTTCCAGAAATAGTAGCTAGCTTAGCAAATCCCAATTCATTTATCTTTTCTTCTAACTCTTTTATATCATTTGCTCCACTATTTGGAAGTACATCTCTGCCATCTAAAAAGGCATGAATAACAATATTTTTGAAGTTTTTTTCTTTTGCAAGATCTAAAAGAGCAAAAAGATGGTCCATGTGAGAGTGAACTCCACCTTTAGACACAAGTCCCATAAGATGAAGTTTACTGCCATTTCTTTTAGCGTGTTCAATTGCCTGTAAGAATTTTTCTTTTTTAAAAAACTCTCCAGTTTCTATATCCCTATTAATTTTTGTAAAATCTTGATAAATTACCCTACCGGCTCCAATATTTAAATGACCTACTTCAGAATTTCCCATTTGTCCATCTGGAAGGCCAACTGCGAGCCCAGAAGCTTTTATACTTGTATGAGGGTAATTTTTAACTAACATATCGAATGTGCTTGTATCAGCAAGGCTTATACAATTTCCCTCATAATCTTTACCAATTCCAAATCCATCCAATATAACTAACATTGCCTTTTGCATTGTAACTCCTAATAATTTACTAGAGCGCTATAGCTTGTTGGATTTAGGCTAGCTCCACCAACTAAAGCTCCATCTATATTTTCTTCAGCCATAAAACTTTCAATATTATCAGGTTTAACTGATCCGCCATAAAGAATCCTTATACTATCAGCTAAATCTCCATGAATTCCTCTGATAACATCCCTAATATATTTGATAGTTTCTTCAGCTTCAGAGCTAGTAGGTGTAATCCCAGTTCCTATTGCCCATATAGGTTCATAAGCTATAATAATATCTTTTAAATCATCTCTACTTAGCCCTTCAAAAGCACTTTCTATTTGAACTTTAACTTTATCCTTAGTTAATCCAGCATCTTTTTCACTACTACTTTCACCAACGCATAGTAGCGGCCTAATTCCATGTTTAATAAGTGCTTTTATTTTTTTATTAATTAATCTGTCATCCTCTTTAAAAATTTCCCTTCTTTCAGAATGACCTATTAAGCAGTCCAAACAATCTATATCTTTTAACATTAGTGGGGATATTTCTCCCGTATAAGCTCCCTTATCTTCATAATAACAATTCTCTGCCCCTACAATAATTCCACTTGTAGTTACCTTTTCTATCATATCTTTTAAAAATAAACTTGGTGCATATATAATTTTTTCTACATTATCACTTAAACTCATTTGAAAAATTTGGTCCAGAAATTTGATAGATTCTGAGTTAGTTAAATTCATCTTCCAATTTCCGGCTATTATTGGTCTTCTTTCCATATCTACCTCTTAAATAATCTTTTATTTATCTTGAATTGCAGCTATGCCAGGAAGCTCTTTACCTTCCAAAAATTCTAAGCTGGCTCCTCCACCTGTTGAAACGTGGGTTATATAGTCTTCATATCCTGATTTTTCAATAGCAGAAGCAGAGTCTCCTCCACCAACTATAGTTACCCCACCTGATTCTTTAAGAGCTCTCGCTAGAGCAAAAGTACCCTTGCTAAAAGCTTCTACTTCAAAAACTCCCATAGGTCCATTCCATACTATAGTTTTACTTTTTCTTATAACATTTGAAAATTCTTCGATAGACTTAGGTCCTATATCAAGGCCCATTTTATCTCCAGGGATTTCTCTAGCATCAAAAACTTCAACATCCTTATCGTTTTCAATAGATTCTGATACTATAAAATCTATTGGAAGATAAAGGTTAACATTTTTTCTCTTCTGCCTTTTTTAGAATATCTTTAGCAACGCCTATCTTATCTTCTTCAACTAAAGATTTTCCAACTTCATATCCCTTAGACTTTAAGAATGTAAATGCCATAGCTCCACCAATAATTATAGAGTCAACTTTTTCTAGTAAGGACTCAATTACACTTATTTTATCTGAAACCTTTGCTCCACCTAAAATAGCTAAAAATGGTCTTTCAGGATCTTCTAAAGCTTTACCCATAATTCCTATTTCTTTTTCAATTAAAAATCCAATAGCTGAATCTAAATATTTAGAAACACCAACATTTGAAGCGTGTGCCCTATGGCTTGTTCCAAATGCATCATTTACATAATAATCAAATCCTTCAGCTAAATCCTTAGCAAAATTTTCATCATTTTTTTCTTCTTCTTTTCTAAATCTTGTATTTTGTAGAAGAGCTATTGAATTATTTTCTAGATTTTTTATTTTTTCTTTTATAATATCATCTATAACAAGATCTGAATCTAAAAATTTAACTTCTCTATTTAAAAGTTTTTCAAGTTCCTTACAAACAGGCTCTAATGAATATTTTTTATTTGCTTCTCCCTTAGGTCTTCCAAGGTGACTCATTAGAACAACTGTAGCTCCCTTTTCTAAAAGATAATTAATAGTTTTTAGACTTGAAACAATTCTTTTATTATCGGTAACTTTATATGGTTCAGTTTTTGTCATAGGAACGTTAAAGTCAACCCTAACTAAAACTTTTTTCCCATTAAGCTCTAAATCTTCAACAGTTTTTTTATTAAGCATATATAATCCTCCTAGTAAAAATAAAGCCTAGCTATAAGAAAGCTAGGCTTTTAAATTTATTATCTTGTTGCAATATATCTTGCAAGGTCAACTACTCTATATGAATATCCCCATTCATTATCATACCAAGATACAATTTTAGCCATGTTTCCATTAACTTTAGTTAAAGCTGGGTCTATAATTGAAGAACGTGGATCTCCTTGGAAATCAATTGATACAAGAGGTTCCTCAGAAAATCCTAAAATTCCCTTCATCTTACCTTCGCTAGCTTCTTTTAAAGCTGCGTTAATTTCTTCTGCACTTGCTTCTTTTTCAAGTTCAAAAGTAACATCAACTATAGAAACAGTAGGAGTTGGAACTCTTAAAGCATATCCGTCAAGTTTACCCTTAACTTCTGGTATAACTTCAGCTACTGCCTTTGCTGCTCCAGTAGTTGTTGGAACGATTGAAAGTGCTGCAGCTCTTGCTCTTCTTGGATCTTTTTTATGTTTGTTATCATGGATATTTTGATCTCCAGTATATGCGTGAACTGTAGTCATAAGTCCCTTAACAATTCCAAATTTTTCAAGTATAACCTTAGTAAGTGGAGCTAGACAGTTAGTTGTGCATGAAGCATTTGAAATAATATTATCTTCATCCTTATTGTATTTTTCTTCATTTACTCCCATAACAATAGTCTTGTCTGGATTTTTAGCTGGAGCAGTAATAATAACTTTTTTAGCTCCTGCTTTGATATGTTTAGAAAGTCCTTCATGATCTTTAAATGCACCAGTTGAATCAATAACTAAATCTACTCCAAGTTCTTTCCAAGGAAGATTAGCTGGATCTCTATCAGAAACTAATTTAACCTTCTTGCCGTTGATTATAAAATAGTCATCTTTTAATTCAATTTCACCATCAAATTTTCCATAAAGTGAATCATACTTAAATAATAGAGCTTCTTGTTCTGGTTTACCAGTAATATTAATAGCTACAAGCTCCAAGTCTTCAATTTTTTCTTCAAAAATAATTCTAGCTACATCTCTTCCGATTCTTCCAAATCCACTAATAGCAACTTTCATTAATTATCTCCTCCTAAAAGTTTATTTTGATTTATTTACATATCTATTATACCCTATTTTATAGGAAAAACTCTAGTATCTAGATTAAAGTAAAATCGTCTTAAATTAAATCTTAACAAATTTATAATTACCATCATTTACAGAATTTATAAATTGTAAATTTTTATTTATATTATTTTCATTTAAAAATATAGCCCCATTTTCTCTATCTAAAATAACTGGCATCCTTGAATGATAATCTTTCATTGTGCCTTTTGAAGCGGTCGTTAGAATTAAATATTCTATTTTATCTTCATTTTTTCTAAAAATTCCAGCTAAGGAAAAAATATCTAGTTCATTTACTTTTATTAGATACTTAGTTTTTTTAGGTTTTCCATCGTCTTTCCACTCATAAAAATAAGTAGCTGGTATAAGGCATCTGGAATTTTTAAAATGCTTACTAAAAGTTATCTTTTCATTTACACTTTCAGCCCTAGCATTTATAAGAGGTTTTTTTGAAAAAGAAACATCAAACCCCCACTTTGCATAAAAAAGTTTTGACCCGTCAAATATAAGATTATTGCTGCTTGGAAAAATCTCCTTTTCTTTAGAAAAATCTAAGTCAGCATAATCTAAGCCATAAAAATTTAGAATTTTTTTAAAAGATATATCAAGGCCATATCTTCCACACATTATCTTAAAATTTCCTCAACAAGTTTTATTACATTTTCTTTAGTAAATCCAAACTTAAGCATAAGATCGCTTGCCTTAGCAGATGCACCAAATGACCTCATAGCAAGTATCTTTCCTTCTTTCATATAGCCTTCCCAACCAATTGGACTTGCAGCTTCAACAACTAATCTCTTAGTAACTGAAGAAGGAAGAACTTCTTCTCTGTAAGACTTATCTTGCTTTTCAAAAACTTCCCTAGAAGGCATAGAAACAACCTTTATCTTATATTTTCCCTTTAATTCTTTTGCGGCTTCAACGCATAAATTAACTTCAGATCCTGTAGCAAGTAAAATAATATCTGGATCCTTTTCATCTATTACAGGGTAGGCACCACGTTTTGCATTTTCTTTATTTGAATTAACTGGCTTTAGCTTTTGTCTAGTTAGGCAAATAGCAGTAGGTCCCTTCTTATTTGAAAGAGCAGCTTCCCAACTTGCAGCAGTTTCAAGACAATCAGCTGGTCTAAAAACAGTCATATTAGGAATAGATCTTAGCATTAAAAGCTGTTCAATTGGCTGATGAGTTGGTCCATCTTCCCCAACACCTATACTGTCATGAGTAAGAATATAAATAACCCTTAGTCCCATAAGAGCTGAAAGCCTTGCAGCAGGTTTTAAATAGTCTGAAAAGATTAGGAAAGTTGCGCAGTAAGGTATAAGGCCTCCATGAAGTGCAATACCATTACAAATAGCTGCCATGGCATGTTCTCTTACTCCAAAGTGGAAATTCCTTCCAAGTGGATTATTCTTTGAAAAATATTCTTCTCCCTTCATTACAGACTTGTTTGAAGGGCCAAGATCGGCACTTCCCCCAAATAAATTTGGCAGTAAATCTTTAACATAGTTAAGAGCATCTCCAGAAGAAGCTCTTGTAGCTTTTTCAGAATTTTCTATTTCAATATTTACATCTGCATCTCCACAAATGTCAGCTTCTAACTCACTTGCTTCTTTTGGATAAACCTTTTTATATTCTTCAAAAAGTTTTTTCCATTTATTTTCTTCCGTCTCAAATTTTTCTTGAAGCTCCTCTATATATTCTGTAACTTCATTTGGAACAAAAAACTCTTGGTCATAGTCCCACTTCAAATTTTTTCTTAAAAGATTTATATTATCTAAACCTAAAGGTTCACCGTGAGCACTAGACATTCCTTCTTTTCCAGTTCCATAACCTATCTTAGTTCTAACTACTATAAGGCTAGGTCTTTCTTTGTCAGCTTTAGCTTCATTTATTTTTTCTAAAATTGCATGAGTATCATTGCCATCTTCTACATAAAGAGTTTGCCATCCTAAAGCTTCATATCTCTTTCTTACATCCTCAGAAAATGCAATTTCAGTATCACCTTCAATAGTAATATTGTTGGAGTCATATAAGCAAATTAGTTTTGAAAGCCCTAAATGACCAGCTAGAGAAGATGCTTCATTTGTAATTCCCTCCATTAGACAGCCATCGCCAACTAAAGCATAAGTATAATGATCAATAATATTAAAATCTTTTTTGTTAAATTTTGCACCCAAATGTTTTTCAGCTATAGCCATACCAACTGCCATAGAAAGTCCTTGACCTAAAGGACCAGTTGTAGCTTCAACCCCAACAGTATGTCCATACTCTGGATGACCTGGAGTTAGTGAATCTATTTGTCTAAAATCCATTAAGTCCTCTTTAGAAAGTCCATATCCAAAAACGTGAAGTAAAGAGTAAAGCATGGCTGAACCATGACCAGCAGATAAAATAAACCTGTCCCTATCAAACCAATTTGGATCTTTAGGATTATGTTTCAAAGCGTCAGCAAAAAGAGTGACAGCAGAAGGACTAGCACCTAGAGGTAAACCTGGATGACCTGATTTTGCTTTTTCAATCATTTCAGCTGAAAGTAATCTTATAGTATTTATTGTTAGCTCTTTTCTATTCATAAAAACCTCCCTATATTAATCAATTTAAGTTTACCACATTTAAAATAAAAAACATAATTAATAAAAATAAAAAATATAAAAATATTTTCTTTACAATTAGCTCAAAATAAAAAAATAAAAGGAATATAGGACTTGATTTTGGAACGTATGTTCTGTATAATAAATATATAAAATTTATTTTAGTTTAACTTTAAAAGAAGGGATTTATATGAAAAGTCTTATGAAAGAAGTTGATATGATAGCATATTTTAAAATAAGTGATCTTCCTTATCCAATTAGATTTAGGATAAAAGAAGATAAGACTGAATCTTTAAAAACTATATCTGTTGACGATATTATTCAAAAAAGTAAAGATAGAAAATATGGCAATCTTATGTATATTTACGATTGCAGTTCAAAACTTGAACATGGCCCTATAAATTATAGACTAATCTATGAAGTTGATCTTTGTAAATGGTACTTTTATGTAAAATAAAAGAACTCCTAACCAGAAAATCTGGTATGGGAGTTCTTTTTATATATCTAGAATCTTCTTTAGGTTAATTTTTTCAAAAAGTTTCCCCAAAATAATAAAAACAATAATTGCAAATGCACCTTGAACCATATTCATAATTGAAGAAAGAAAAGCAGCCTTAACTCCAACTACAAAAGCTTCGTATATAAAATAACCTAAAACCATGGTTAAAGATCCTAAAAATGATCCTAAAATTGATTTCTTTCCGACAAGCTTGCCATTTTTATAAGTAAATAGTCCAAAAACTAAAGCTGTAAGAGCCTTAACTATAAAAGTTACAGGAGCAAAAACTAAATATCCTGAAAGAATATCTGCAAGCATTGATCCAATTGCCCCAGCAATAACTCCACTTTTAATACCGAAAATAGCAGCTGCTAAAAAAATAAATCCATCCCCAAAATGCACAAAACCATGTGTTTGAGGAATAGGAATTTGAATAATCATAGTAGCTACACAGATAAGGGCAATAGAAAGTGCCAAATAAGTAATTTTTTTAATATTCATACTTCTCCTCCAATAGATAAAATAAAGCAAATCTATTATACCACCTACAGATAATCTTAACAAACAAATTATAGAAGAAACTTATAAAAATCCTAAAATAAATTTTTATTAAATAGATAAAAATTATTATTTATATATTTAATGATAAGGCTTTAAATGTTAGAAAATGAAAGAAAACATAAGAAATAATAAGTTTTACATGGAATTTTCACATTTTTTACATAAAAACGAAGTTTGCATAAGACGAGTAAAAACAATATACTTTATAGGTAATCACTTTTCGGGGTGTAGCGCAGTTTGGTAGCGCACGTGGTTTGGGACCATGGGGCCGGGGGTTCGAATCCTCTCACCCCGACCATTGATTATATAATTAAATATTTTACTTTTTTTAGTACTTGTCGGGGTGTAGCGCAGTTTGGTAGCGCACGTGGTTTGGGACCATGGGGCGGGGGTTCGAATCCTCTCACCCCGACCATTTTTATACTATAAATTTTGACTAGTAACAAATAAAGAAATTTAAATTATAAAATAACGCTATACAGAATTTTATTAAAAATATCTAGCTTTAAAGTGCCATTTAGGCGCTTTTTTTATTTCAAACAATTCAATATTATCAGCTATCATACTTCTCTTAATAGGACCCTTAATCTCTAAAATTTCAGCCTTAGCCATTTTACCTCCAATAAAAAAGCACCAATAATTTATAGTTACTAGTATCTACATATTTTACAAAATATTCCAACAAATATATTTTCTTGTTTTATTATGATTTTTTCTACCCATTTCAAATTATCGAAGATTTCTTTCAATGCATCATTAATTCCATTAGCATAATTGCAATCAAATAATACGTTCTTTACATTTCCGTCACAGTTTTTAATAACATCAAAAGCATTTTCAATTGACTCTACTTTTCTAATAATCCAATTTTCTTGGTTCCATTTAAAATCTGGAATCATTACTTCAATCATAAATCATCAACTCCTTTTACTTGAAATCAAACGTAAAATTGGGTATAATATAAATAAGAATAGGAGTACCTCTTCCCACCAAATGCTATTATGAGTAATCGTAGTAGTTTGAGGAGGCCACTCCTATTATTTTTTTCTTTTAAATATTCCAATCAATTTAAAACACCTTATAATCATTGTTTTTTCAAGATAATCATACCTTTTGTTATTGTAAATTCTATCTAATTCCGCATTTAGTACATCATTTGTATAAGAATCTGACCTTATATCTAATATAACATTATTTGCTTGTTTTTTAATGTTTTTAACTGCTGTTGTCAGCGTGTTTTTAGAGTGGCTATTAATAGTTTTTAAATCCCACTTTTCACCATTCCAAATATAATCTGGAGTTCTAATTCTACTAGGGAATAAAACTCTAGGATGCAATTCAACACATCCACCAATGTTAGAAACAATCCATTTTGCAATATCTCTCTCATACTGAGAAGAATCCAAAACAACAAATTTATTATCAACTACATATTTATTACCATCAATATTAACCTCATTTAAATCAAATACTCCAGTTTTTTCATTCTTTAATTCACTTAAAACATCCTCAGTAATATCGTCATACAATCTCTCTTCATCCATATCATAATACGCAGCAACACTACATCTACAAAACGGATGCATGGGTGGGAGAGTGTTTCCCATGCTGGCATATTTCATATCGAAAATTTGATTATTATAGGGCGCACATATGTGGCAAGCTCCAGGTTCAGCTATCCAAATATACTTATCATACCCTCCCTCTTTCATTAGCTTTAGTCCTGCCCAAACTTGTACCCTTGCAGTTTCAGTAACAGCTAGCCTAAAAGCATTAAAAAAAGCATTTTCTTTACCAGTATCTGACATATTCCTTTTCAAATGCTCATGCATAATTCCAGACCACTGCCTAGGATTTTCTCCCAGAATTAGAGACCTTAAAAGCCCATCTTCAAGCCTATTTTGTAACCTTTGGTCATTAACACAAATTCTATTACTATTTCTAAATTTTCACATATTATCGTTAATAAAAAAAACCAGTGCTAAAAATTAATAGCACTAGTTATAAATGAAAAAATTTTTATATAATTTTATATTTAAGTATTTTTTAAGCAGCTTTTTGAGGCTTTAGATTAAATCTTTTCTTTCTAATAACTAAATAACTTATAATATGCATAATAGCAGTAATTAGCCAAGTGATTGGGTAGGATAGGTAAAGTGTATATGTGTATGGATAAATTTTAAAAACTGTATAAATCCAAATAACTCTTATTACACAAACTCCAAGAAGAGTGATTATAGTTGGAATAATTGAATATCCAATTCCCCTTATAGAACCTACCATTACATCCATAACACCACATATAGCGTAGGTAGTACAAATTATCATAAGCCTTTCAAGGCCAAATTTTACAACTTCAGCTTCACTTGTATATATAGAAAGTAAAAATTCTCCAGCAAAATATGCTCCTAGTCCAAGCACTAAACCAATTATAAATACAATTATATTTGATTTGAGAGTAATACTATCTACCCTATGATATTTTTTTGCTCCCATATTCATTGCTGTAAAAGAAAGTGATGTTTGATAAAGTGCATTCATTGCCATAAAAACAAAGCCCTCTATATTTGAAGCTGCTGTGTTTCCAGCCATAACACTAGGTCCAAAAGAGTTAATTGAAGCTTGAATTAGAACATTTGAAATTGAAAATAAAATACCCTCGATTCCTGCAGGTAGTCCTATCCTAATTATTTCTTTAATCTTTTCTCCATTAAATTTTAATTTTTTAAAATCAAGTCTTAATCTATCTCCCCTAGTAAGAGCTACAAGTATTAAAATAGCTGAAACATATTGACTGAAAACTGTAGCTATAGCTACCCCTGCAACCCCCATGTGAAATACAATTACTAGTATAAGATTTAAAATAACGTTAATAATGCCTGAAAGTGTTAAAAAATAAAGAGGTCTTTTTGTATCTCCTATACTCCTAAAAATGGCAGCTCCAAAGTTGTATAGCATAAATCCTGGCATGCCTAGATAGAAAATATCTATATATGTTATAGCAAGATCTAAAACTTCATCTGGAGTTCCCATCATTTTTAAAATTGGTCTTGATGTAGATATTCCAATAAAAACCATAAGAACCCCTGACACTATAGCAAATAGTATGGATGTATGAAGAGTTTCCTTAGAGTTTTTATAATCATTTGCTCCCAAAAAATTCCCCATAAGTACTGAAGATCCTATTGAAATCCCCATAAATAAATTTATAATTAAATTTATTA
This sequence comes from Citroniella saccharovorans, assembly GCF_035481615.1. Classification (NCBI taxonomy): domain Bacteria; kingdom Bacillati; phylum Bacillota; class Tissierellia; order Tissierellales; family Peptoniphilaceae; genus Citroniella; species Citroniella saccharovorans. Next base: position 596,246 of record NZ_JAYKOT010000003.1, on the reverse strand, counting down.
AAGGTCCAGTAGATCCAACTGCAGCAAGGGAGTTTTGTCCTACAAATTTTCCAACAACAATAATATCAACAGCATTAAAAAGTAGTTGAAGAATTGATGATATCATAAGTGGTAAGGCAAACATAAGTATCGCCGATGTTATCTTTCCATTTAGCATGTCAACTTCTCTAGTTCTCATTAATTAACCCCCTTTATATTTACATAAAAATAATTTTACATTCCCTAATTTTATTTAAAAATTTCACCAATAAATAATATAATTATGAAAGTAATAATAGAAAAAAGTCTATTAAATAAACTTTCTGAATTTAAGTAGACTCTTTTCATTATAACAATATATTTAAATGTGTCAATGATAAAAAAATTAATTTAAGCCAAGAGCCGATCTAAGATCAGCCATTTTTGTATAATTTACCAAGAAAAAAGCTTGCCTATTATCATTTTTCATCTCTTTTACAATTTCTTCAGTAGATAAATTTGAAATAATTTTATTTTCATCAATGTTTTGATTTCTAAAAGCATCTTTTATTTCTTCCAATGCTCCGCCTTCAATAAAAATTTTATTTACTGATGCAGACTTTAGAAGAGAAAAATCAACTTTAGAAAGCCAAGAAGCATCAGTTCCATCAGCCGGGTTTTTATTTACCCCAAGATATAAATTAAAATTATCTCTTTTTAATGATTCTATATATGATAGGGATGCTGAAAGTCCAGCTGGATTTTTTATTAGATTTAAAAATGAATCCTCTCCATTAAAAGTAAATTTCTCTAATCTGCCACCTTTTATTTCAAAATCCTCAATCTGCTTATCAATTAAACTATTGGTTAGACCAAGTTCCTTACAGATACTTATAGCTCCTAGCAAATTAAAAATAAAATAATCCGTTTTGTAATTTGAAGTAAATTTATGTGAATTTAGAGTAAATTCTCCACTATTAATATTTATATTTTCAGCTAAATATTTGGCTTTAGGTGTAGCTAGTCCGCAGCTACAAGAAAATATTCCAATTTTTGAGTACATAGTATTGGAATAAGTTAAAGGCTTTTTACAATTTGGACAGGCTACAGAAAAATTATTTTCTTCATCTTTATAAGAATCAAGCCCAAAATATATTATCTCATCAGCACTAACTTTTTTAGAAAGATCCACAAGTAGAGGATCATTTGCATTTAAAACAAGCTTAATTCCAGAATAATCAATTTCCTTTAATTTGTTTTGTAGGTCATAACTTGTTCCAAACCTATCAACTTGGTCATCAAATAAATTTGTTATTAGTAAATAATTTGGTTTTATTTTAGAAATAATTGATCCTAAAAATCCTTCATCGACTTCTAATACAGCAACATCCGAATTAACCTTACCACTTATGCTCGCATTTCTAAGTAAACAAGTTAAGATTCCCTGTGGCATATTTGCTCCCTCTTTGTTTACTATTACCTTATAGGGTGAACCAGAAATTATTCTGGCAATAAAGTTAGTTGTTGAAGTCTTTCCATTTGTCCCTGTCACCATAATAATATTTTGTGGATATTGTAAATTATTAAAAATATTTTTATCTATTTTTTGGGCTATATATCCAGGAAGAGCTGAACCTCTTTTAAAAATATCTCCAAAAAATATAATTATTTTTGCTAAAATTATAGCAAGCTTTGTCATATATTCTTCCTACTTTCCTAAAATCATATTTATATCCATAATATCTCTTGAGATATCTTTTATCTTTTCTTCTAAAAGATTTTTTTGTTCAATAGAAATATTATCTTTTTCAATAGTCTTTTTAATCTTCCTTAAATTTTCAATTTTTGCTTCAAGGTTTACAATAGAGTGATCAATACTAGAAGAATTAGAATATATTTCTTCATAGTCTTTTTCATCAAATGCTTTTAGATCATACTCTATATTTTCTTCTGCTATCTCAGCATTTAAACCTAAATTTTCTATTAGGGCTTTTTGAAATGGAAGCATCTGATCTTCTTCCCCATGAACTAGGAAAATTTTCTTTGGCTTTTTCTTTATAGAATTAACCCACTCTAATAAAAATGGCTCATCTGCATGACCTGAAACCCCTTCAATCCTATAAATCGCTGCCTTAACTGCAATTTCTTCTCCTAATAATTTCACAGTTTTTGCCCCATCAATTAGAATTCTTCCAAGTGAACCCTCTGCTTGATAACCAACAAAAACTACAGAAGAATTTTCATCATAGAGATTATGCTTTAAGTGGTGCCTAACCCTACCTGCTGTTGCCATTCCAGATGAAGAAATTATTACCCTAGGAAACTTAACTTGATTTAGCATTTTTGACTCGTTAACATCCTCAACATAATGTAAATTATCGAATTTAAAAACATTATCCCCAGACAAAATCTTTTCTTTAGCTTCATCGTCAAAGTCATAAGAATTTCTTGTAAATACTTTTGTAGATTTAACAGCCATTGGTGAATCAATGTATATAGGTATTTTTTTGTATTGATAAGCCTTACCTAGTTTTTCATAGTAATTATTTAGTTCATAAATAATTTCTTGAGTTCTACCAACAGCAAATGCAGGAATTATAACTGTGCCATTATTTGAAGTAGTGTTTTCAATAATTTCAATAAGTTTTTTAATCTGCGACTTATAATCTTCATGTACTGTATTTCCATAAGTTGACTCAATAATTAAATAATCGCAAGAATCGACAAATTTAGGATCCTTTAATATTGGCCTACCCGGCATACCAAGATCACCTGAAAAAACAAGTTTAGATGTTCCACTGGATTCTTTAACATAAATTTCAATTATGCTCGAACCTAGCATGTGACCTGCATTTAAAAATCTTACACTAATACTATCATTTATCTTGTAAAAAGAATCATAATTCAGGTCCTTTACATATTTTAATGAGTTTTTTGCATCGTTTGTAGTATATAACGGTTTTATAGCTTTTTTACCAGCTCTTTTTCTTTTTTTATTTTCCCAGTCAGCGTCATTTTCCTGGATTTTTGCACTATCTTTTAGCATAACATCCAAAAGATCCTTAGTGGCATTTGTAGTATATATAGTTCCTTTAAAACCTTCATTTACAAGCTTTGGAATTCTTCCGCTATGGTCAATATGAGCATGGGATAAAAGCATAAAATCAATCTCAGAAGGATTAAATTTAAAATCCTCCCAGTTTCTTTTTTCAAGTTCTTTTGATCCTTGGAACATGCCGCAATCGATTAAAAATTTTTCATTTTCAGTTTCAACTAAAATATTAGAACCTGTTACAATCCTGCTCGCTCCTAAAAACTTAACTTTCATTATTTTCCTCCATTAATGTAAGGATAAATCTCATAAAATGAACAAATATATCAAATTTTTCCCAAATTAATTTTATCACAAATTAAATCTGGAATAAAGATAAATTTTAAAAAAATAAATGATTTATAATCCTAAAGCTGATAAAATCCTACTTTTTTATAGACCTTTCTTAAAGTTTTATTTGCAAAGTAAGATGCTTTTTCTCCTGATTCTTTTAAAACTTTATTTAAATATTCCTTATCCTCTAAAATTTCAAAATAGTTTTCTCTAATAGGAGTTAGTTTAGAATCAATTAGCTCTCCTAAATCTTGTTTAAATCTACTATAATTTTCGCCCTCATATTCCCTAACAATATCTTCTATTTCCATATCTGAAAAAGCCTTATATATATTTATAAGATTCTTTAACTCTTTTTGTTCATCATTATATGAAAAGTTTCCAAGTGAATCAGTTACAGCTTTTCTAACTTTTCTAATAATTGTATCCCTATCATCTAATATATAGATAGCTGAATTAGGATCTGGATCAGATTTACTCATCTTTGAAGAAGCATTCTTTAAGGACATAATCCTACCATTAGATTTTGGAATAAGTCCATCAGGTACCTTAAATGTTTCAGAATATTTTGAGTTAAATCTAATAGCTAAATCCCTGGCAAGCTCCAAGTGCTGTTTCTGATCTTCTCCAACCGGTACTAAGTCTGTTTGATAAAGAAGAATATCAGCTGCCATAAGTACAGGATACATAAATAAAGCAGAATTATTATTTTCCTCCCCAGCTTTTTGAAGCTTATCTTTGTACTGTGTCATTCTAGAAAGCTGACCCATATAAGATATGCTAGATAAAACCCATGCGAGTTCTGCGTGCTGATGAACGTGTGATTGAATAAAAATTGTGCTTTTTTTTGGATCAATTCCAGTTGCAAGATATAGGGCAATAAGCTCCAATGATTGTTTTCTTAAATCTTTGGGGATTTTAGGAACAGTTATAGCATGCATATCAGCAACAGCAAAAAAACATTCATAGTCTTCTTGTAGACCTACAAAATATTTCATTGCTCCTAAAAAATTACCAATTGTTAGATTTCCAGAAGGCTGGATTCCACTAAATACGATTTTCTTTTCAGTCATAATATCCTCCTAAAATATATAATTATAAAAATAAAAAACTGCTTACTCTCAAGGAGCAAACAGTGAGTCTACGGTACCATCCAATTTTATAACTTAATTAGTTTTAACGCTTGCAAGCGGCCTAAATATGAATTCTAAAGGCTTCCGAAAAAGGCCCATTCACTAAAAATCCCAGATTCTTTTTCACCAAGCAAGAACTCTCTAAACTAGTTTTCCTAGCTACTCTTCTTTTTCAACGAATTTAAATAAATTATAATAATAAAATTTAATAATGTCAAGTAAATAGAAATATAGCTAATAAGGGGTATATAATAAATGTAAAAAATTTTCAAGGAGGTAATAATGAAATTATACTACGCACCGGATACTTGCTCACTAGCTGTTTGGATCTCTTTAGAATGGCTTGGAGCTAACTATGAAGTAGAAAAAGCAAATTTAGGAAGTGAAGAATATAAAAAAATAAATCCATTAGGAAGCGTTCCTGCACTTGAAACAGATGGAGGAAAAATAAAAACTGAACTTGGAGCCATAATTACTTTTCTGGCTGAAAAATATCCAGAGATGAATCTTGGCCCAGATGATAGTATAGAAGATAGGTTTCTATTTAACCAACTTATTTTATTGATATCAAGTGATTTGCACCCTTCTTTTGGCCCAATATTTGCCCCTAAAAGATACACATTAGATACTGATGAAGAATCTTTAGATAAAATTAGAAAGGCTGCTTATCCAAGAATAGATTCAATTCTATCATATATTGATACTTTATTAGGTGATAGAGATCATATATATAAGGACAAAAAAACTGTTTTGGATGCCTATTTATTTATCTTAAGTGGCTGGGCAGAATTTACTCCTAAGTCTTGGACTGAGTATCCAAATATAAAAAGATTCAGAGAAAAGCTATTGAAGGATGAAAAAGTAAAGTATGTATTAGAAAATCAAAAATAATAGAAATGCTAGCAAGCTATAAAAAGTGCTTTGCTAGCATTTTTTTAATAATTTATTACTAATTAAATTTCCTTATCTTTTATTCTTATAATTTCCATATTTTCCAGTGCTTCATCAACTAGTGCGTCAATATCCATATTAGCTTCTGACCTTTCAAGATCACTAATTCTTGGTTTTGTTACAGGTCTTTTTCGGTAAGAAAACTGTGCAACAATCTTCAAAAGGCATGATTGATGTTTCATAAGTCCCAATTTTTTCACTAATTTCTATAATATCACTCTTATCAAGTCCTATAAGTGGTCTTAAAACTGGTCTTGTAGCAAGTACATTACTTGCATTAATTCCTTCTATTGTTTGGGATGCAACCTGACCTAAAGATTCTCCTGTTACTATCATACTATACTCATTCTTCTCAGCTAATTTATCGGATATTCTCATCATAAATCTTCTGCTAAGAACCGTTGTTTCTCTCTCTAAAGCTTTTTTATTGATTTCGGTTTGAATTTTTAACAAATTTACGCTATATAAAGTAAAATTTCCAGTATAAGTAGCTAGAATTTCTGCAAGTTTTTTAACCTTATCAAAAGCTCTCTCAGATGTAAAAGGATAAGAATGAAAGTGAATACAGCCAAGTTCCACGCCCCTTTTTGCAATCAAAAATCCTGCAACTGGGCTATCAATCCCACCAGATAGAAGTACAAGTCCCCTACCAGAAGAACCGATCGGAAGTCCTCCAAGTCCCTTAACTCTATTAGCAAATAAATAAGCGTAATTTTTTAAGTCAAGATGAATTTCAAGCTCAGGCTTTTTTATATCAACACTTAAATTTTTAAAATTTTTTAAAATATATGCTCCAAGTTCCCTCGATATTTCTGGAGAAGTTAAGGTAAAAGACTTGTCAACCCTATTAGTAAAAACCTTAAAAGTCTTACCCTCATAATCAAGATCTTCAAATAGAACATCTGCTGCTTCTTTAATCTTTTCAAAATCTTTACTTGTTCTTACACACTTGCTCAAATAAATAATTCCAAAAACATTTGAAGCCGATTCAATAATCGCGTCCAGATACTCCTCTTTTGCTTCTATATAGAGCTTACCTGAATCTAAATAAATATTTTCATAAGGGATATGACTAATTTTTTTCCTAACCTTTTTTATAGCCCTATCCACAAATCTTTGCCTATTTTTACCTTTTAAAAAAAGTTCTCCAAAACTTATTGATACAACCTTATCCATTATCTTCTTACCATACTCCTCAAAGTTTCGACTCCTTCCTTAAGCTTAACTAAAAATTCATTAATTTCTTCTTCATTAGTAAAATAAGAAAAGGAAATTCTGATAGTTCCATCTATAAAATCATCTGAGAGCTTTATTGCCTCTAAAACCCTGCTCCTATTATTTTTTGAGCAAGAAGATCCAGAAGACACGCATATATCATAATTTTCTAAATAGTGGATTAAAACCTCACTTCTAATATCTTTAAAAGATGCGGAAACAATAAAATCCGATCCTCCATAAGAATTAATACTACTTTCCTCTATTTTTTCAAGCTCTGATATAAGCTTCTTTTTAAAAGCTTTTACCCTATCTACAACTTCATCCCTATTTTCAGTATAAATTTCAACAGCCTTTTTAAATCCCATAATCCCAGCTACATTTTCGGTTCCAGGAAAATATCCCTTCTCTTGACCTCCGCCATGAAAAAATTCCTGAAGCTTAAGCTTACTATCAACAAAAAGTCCTGCAATTCCCTTTGGTCCATGGACTTTATGTGCAGAAATAGTATATAAATCAATTCCAATTTTTTTGACATTTATAGGGTATTTAATAAAGCCTTGCACCCCATCAACATGAAAAATAGCATTGGATTTATCTCTAACAATTTTTCCAATCTCTTCTAAATTATTTATAACTCCAATCTCATTTTGCACCTGCATAATAGAGACAAGCCCAGTATTTTCATCCACCTTATTTTTTAAATCATCTAAATCTAAACTTCCATCTTCATTAATCTTAACATATCTAATCTCTCTTTTTTCCTTAAAAGATTTAATAGTTTTAAATACAGAAGAATGTTCAGTATAAGTAGTTACAATATTTTTCTTATCATTTTTTGAAAGAATAGACAAAAGTAGCATATTATTTGCCATAGTCGCAGAAGGAGCAAAATAAATTTCACTTGGATTTGCATGAATCACATCTGCTATAACTTTTCTAGCAGAGTCTATGTCTTCCTCAGTCTTTTTTGATAATCTATAAAGGCCAGATGGATTAAAATATTTTTCTTTCATATATATATTGCAAACTTCTAAAGCTTCATCAAAAACTCTAGTAGTAGCACAATTATCTAAATAAATCATAAAATCCTCCTAAAAATAGATTATATCATTATATATCTAAAAAATAAAATAATGGTATAATAAATTTAAAGGAGACAAAAATGAAACTAGAAAAAATTGTAGATGGTCCTAAAATTGATGGAGTAATACTTGATATAGAAACTACTGGCCTTTCGGCAAAAGTAAATCATATAAGCTCAATTGGTTTACTTTTGGATTATATGGGACAGAATAAATTTATCTTCCTATTTGCAGAAGAAGGAGAAGAAAAGGAAATTCTTGAAGAATTTTTAGAAATAATTAATTCTATAAAGCCAATTATAAGCTTCAACGGGCAAAATTTTGACCTTCCTTTCATAAAAAAAAGGCTGGAAATATTAAATATTTCATATCAATCAAATCTAACAGAAAATAACTTTGACCTCTACCAATATCTTAGAAGTTATAGTAAAATTACTGATTTTAAAATAAGTGGATTAAAGAGTCTAGAAAAAGAAAATAATCTTGAAAGACCATTTGAAATGACTGGCAAAGACCAAATAAAACTATATAAAACTTATCTAAAGACAAAGGATAAAGAAATCCTAGATAGACTATTTACCTACAATTTCTACGACCTCTACCACCTTAATAAACTTCTCTACCTAAAGGAAAAAATAGATTTATTGAGAAAAGTTGAAGGTTTTTTTATAGAAAGTTACAAAGTTAGTAGGGGCAATTTAATAATAGAACTTACTTCTCCCGAAAAATATAAAAATATTGAAGCTAACTTCTCCTATCCACTTTGCTCATTTTATACAAATGGAGACGGAAGATTTTTACTAAAAATTAATATTGAAGAGGGCTATTTTGATAATGAAAATATAGGATATAGCATAGATAATAAATTTTTTAAATTAGAAAATAAATCTGATTTTACACAAATTTCAGAAAATTATTTACCTGTAATTTTTGAAAAAAAATATATAAATGAAAATATATTTCAATTAGTAGAAAAAGTAATTAAAATATCAGGCTTAGTCTAATAGATTCTTTATTTCTAACTTGAAATTACAAAGACTTTAAAATATATTTAAAAAAAGAGTAGTAAAGCTTTTTTATAGCTTACTACTCCTTTTCATTTTCTTCTTCGCTAAAGACCTCTAAGAGTGAATTAGCCGCCCTAGGAATTTTCTCTATTTCAAATCCTCCAAATCCAACAATATATTTTCTATCATTTTTTTTGTAATGCCTATAATCATCAACACTTTTTAAATAAATCCCCCTTTCTTCAAGCCTTTTTTGAACAAGCTCATCAGATGGAATCTTCTTAGAAAATCTGAGTGTAAAGAAAAGTCCAAGTTCATCTCCCTCTACTATTGCATCTTTTCTTCTTTCAGAAATATATTTTATAAAAAGATCTCTCTTTTTTTTATAAATTTTAGTCATCCTATTTATATATTTTCTATACTCCCCACTAGCTAAAAATAGGTAGAGGAGATTTTCCTCTAAGGCTGAGATTCTTGATTTTTCAACAGACTTTAAATCTAATTTTTCTATAAGTTCATCGGGAAGACAAAGATAAGAAATAGAAAAGATTTTTCCTACAGATTGGGAAAATGAGCCTGAAAATATAACCCTATCTTCTTTATCCAATGCTTTTAAAGCTGGTACTAATTTAGGTCCATACCTAAAGTCACTATCATAATCATCCTCAAAAATATAGGCATAGTTTTCATTTGCCCAATTGATTAGTCTTTGCCTTCTCCTAATTCCCATTAAAATTCCTTCAGCAAATTGGTGGCTTGGAGTAGTTATTGCAACCTTAGCAGGCCCTTTTTCTAAATCTTTTACAGAAAATCCATACTTATCGATTGGAATTCTTAAAAGTTTTTTTCCAGCATTTTTAAAAATTGAAGAATTTTTAAAATAGCAAGGATCTTCTGCCGCATAATACTCTTCATTTAAAATAGAAAAAATAATATTTAAATTTTCTCTATAACCGGAGGTAATTAAAATATTATTGGCTGAGCTGTCAATCCCCTTATAATCAAAAAGCATTTTTGCAATCTCTTTTCTTAGCTTAAAACTCCCTAGAGGATCAGTTGAATCTTCATTTATTGTCATTTCAAGTGCCTTAGCTGAAAAAGGCTGCAAGCTTTTGTAAATATAATCTTTATCCAATCCAGCGAAGTAAAAATCATACTTATATTTTTTTTTCTCATTAATATTTTGATTTTCACTATCATCAAATGTTTTTCCTATTGGCCTTAAATTAGACCTATCTAACATATCCACAAAATAGCCTACCTTTTCCTTGGATACCAAATATCCCTCAGATAAAAGTAGTTCATAGGCTGTAGAAACTGTATTTACACTTACTCCCAAATGACTTGCCAAATTTCTCTTGGAAGGAAGTTTATCCTTATATGAAAGTCTTCCTTCTTCAATCTCTAATATTATTTTATTATATATTTGTTCATACAAATTAATATCACTTTTAAAATTTACCGTAATCATATTAACTCCAATCTGGTACTATTATTTTCTTAATTTTTGATACTTTTTATAGTATCATTTTACATATATAATTAATATAAATCAAGAATAAGGAGGAAATTATGAAATTAACAATAGAAGAAATCCACAAAAATCTTAAAGGTGGAGTTATAATGGATGTAATAAATGTAGAGCAAGCTAAAATCGCTGAAAAAGCTGGGGCAAAGGCAGTTATGGCACTAGAAAGAGTTCCTGCTGACATAAGAGCGGCAGGTGGAGTTTCTAGAATGAGTGATCCAAAAATGATAAAGGAAATTATGAAGGCTGTTTCAATTCCAGTAATGGCAAAAGTTAGAATTGGACACTTTGTTGAAGCTCAAGTTTTAGAGGCAATAGGAATTGATTATATAGACGAATCTGAAGTTTTATCTCCTGCTGACAACGAGCACCACATAGAAAAGAAAAATTTCAATACCCCATTTGTTTGCGGAGCAAGAAATCTTGGGGAAGCTCTTAGAAGAATTTCAGAGGGAGCTTCTATGATTAGAACAAAGGGTGAAGCTGGTACTGGGGATGTAGTTCAAGCAGTTTACCACCTAAGAACAATAATGAAAGAAATATCCTATTGTGCAAGCTTAAAAGAAGATGAATTATACCACTACGCTAAGGAAATGGCAGTAGATTATGATCTTGTAAAATATGTTCATGACAATAAAAAAATACCAGTATTAAACTTTTCTGCTGGTGGAGTAGCAACTCCTCAAGATGCTGCACTTATGAGACAATTAGGAGCAGAGGGAGTATTCGTTGGATCAGGAATCTTTAAAAGTGGTGACCCAGAAAAAAGAGCAAAGGCAATAGTAAAAGCCGTTGAAAATTATAACAATCCAAAAATAATAGCTGAAGTTTCTGAAGACCTTGGAGAAGCAATGGTCGGTATAAATGAAGACGAAATCAAAGTTATTATGGCAAATAGATAAAATTTCTTTTTGATAATTAAAAGTTTAAAAAAATTACCAGACTTATTATTTATAATTTCTCTGGTAATTTTTATTTTAAAATATTTCAGGATTTGGCAAAAAACTTATTTTTAAGTATTAATATTTTAAGATCTATTCGATATTTCTCATACACAAACTAAAAACTCAAAAATAAATCCTATTATTATTCTTTTAACCTAATTTTTTATTTTATATTAAAGTTTAAGCATCTTTTTGAATATTTAGACTTACTTAAGTTTCATTAATTTTAACTATCAAGTTTATCTTAAAGCAATCATTAATAAAATATTATTTTCTTTTCCTTAACTCAAAAAAGACCGATTGTAAACTGACCTCCTTTAGTTAATTTTTTGGTCTAACTTTTGGGGGTCAGTTCACTTTGTGGTTTTTTTCTTCTACTTCTTCTATGGAAATAGCTGCAGTGGGATTGTCTTTAGAGAATCCCACTCCTTTTAGCTTTCCAATTGTTATTAAATTGTCTTGAGTACTATGGTCATCAGATATTATTTTTGCGTCTTGAAGGTTTGTTTAATATGCATATGCAAGGCTTGGTAAGAAGGCTTGCAATAGAAAAACAAGAGCTAAAAATCCTGATAATATTTTTTTCTTCATTCTAATTTAATTGCTCCTTTCTCTAATTAATAATTTCTGTTGTTTTGTCAGATATTCTAGAAGAACCTTCTTGCCAGTATCTTATAGTATCTCCTGTTTGCAATGCATTATTAAGTTCAAATACATTGTATTCTTTTCTTCTTCTCTTGAACTTTTTGTTAGTAGTAGTTTCTATTACTACACCATTTCTTATAAGTTCAAGTTTTCCTGTAGAATCAGCAGACATTTGCTCGATATAAATTCTCTTATCGCCTACTGATGGCTTTTTAATTATAAGTTTGATTTCATCTGTTTCTTTATCGCTAATTACTGTATCTTCTTTAAATGATTGTTTTACCCATATGAATTTTTTTGCTTTTGGATCTTTATCATCTGGATTAAGAGTTTCCTCTACTAGAGTTACATCTTTCCATCCATTAAATACAGCGTCAATAGTTTTTTCCAAAACAACTGGCGTTGGTATTCTAACTTCTGTTTCTTTCTTGACATAATATTTAGCATTTTTTGGAATGTAGAATTTACTATCATCTGAAACTTTAAATGTTACTAATACCATTCCTTCTGGTTTGTCATCTTTAAGTTTATCGTCTGGTGTTATTTTAGGATCTACTGGTATTACATCTGCAATTGGTTCATATTGTGCTGTGAAGATTTTTTCTGTTTCTCCTGAAGCAAGTGTTAAGTCAAGTGCCTTGTCCCAACCAGAGTTTTCATCTTTTGCCTTGTAGTATTTTGCTGGGTCGATTCCTGGAACTTTTAGGCCTAATTTTTTAGCATCTTCAAAGTTTAATCCTTTTGCAACTTTGTAAGTTACTGTATCTTTTTTATCCTTACCATCTTTTAGTGTTCCATGAGAACCCTCTTTGAAAGTAACTTTTATAAACTCATCTTCAACAGTATCGCCATCGCCAATCTTTTGAACTGAATCTTGCCAGATTGCTATTAGGGTTTTGTCTTCTGTAATTGGAGTTTCAAAATTAAAGTAACTTGTGTCACTTTCTTTTTCCTTCCAACCCATAAAGACTTTACCGTCTAATGTTGGTGCTTTTGGTTCTGTTGCAATCTTTCCATGTTCAACTTCTTGGCTAGGAACATTACTTCCACCTTTTGTATCAAATGTTACTGTGTGTTTTGCTGTATTCCACTCAGCAGTAGCTGTTGTGTTTTTAGTTAATGTTACTTCCTCGCCAGCTTGATAAGTTTTTTCTCCTATCTTCCAGCCTGCGAATGTAGCATTAGGTTTTGCAAGATTTCCTGGACCTGCAAGTCTTACACTTGTACCATAATCTACTTCAAGCTCAGCTGGAACATTGCCAGTCGCTCCTTCGCCAGCCTCATAAGTTAATGTTACCTTAACTAGTCTAAATTTAGCAACATGGATTCTTTCGCTTGTGATTGAATTTTCAGTATCAATTTCTTCATACCATTTAACAAATTCATAGTTATCAGCTGGAAGTGTTTTTGGAACTACAAGAGTTTTATTATCTTCAGTTTCTGCTTTTCCTAATTTTATTCCTGCTTTTGGATTTACATAGTAGATTTTTTCTAATTTCTCTCCATCAAGTTTACCCTTAGCTTCATCTTCTGTCTTAAAGGTTACTTTTACATAGCCTTCTGGAATTACTTGAGTTGGGTCGTCAGTTTTTTCTACTACATCGTCAGACTTGTCAAAATTAAATACAAATTCAGTTTCAGAATCTTTAAATGTTCCTTTTAAAGTTTTATTATCTTTGTTAGTCCAGTTTTCACCATTTACAATGTATCCAACTTCTGGAGTCTTTGTAATCTTTCCAGCTGATTCTGTCATATCAACTTCAACTTCTGGTGATACATAGTAAACTAAATCGCCTGATAGACTTCCGCCTATGCCAGCCTTGAAGATTACTTTTACATAGTTTTCAAGTGCTTCTTCTGGCCTTGTGCCATCTGGTTTAGCAGGTACAACTGGTTCGTGTACTTTAACTTGAATTTCTACAGGCTTTTCATTTGTTCCAACTTTTGAACCGTCAGTATATTCAACTATTACTTTAACCTTACTTTCTCCCGGATTATTTACATCCGGATTTTCAACTATTGTTACATTCTTAATAGTTTTTCCTTCAGGTGGAGTAATCTTATCTTTGATTTCATCAACTGTCGGTGTCTTTCCTTGTGGTGTGTGAACTGTATCTGTTGTCGGAACTTGGTCTTTTATCACTTCAGATTTTACAGAATATTTTGCAAGGATTGTAGTATCATTTTCAAATTTTCCTACTATCTTGTCTTCCCAAGTTCTTGATTTATCTTCTGATTCCCACTTAGAGAAATTCATAGTATATTTTGTAGTATCAGTTGTTATTGTTTTACCTGTTGGGTTTGTTACACCTATAGTTACTTCCCTAGTAGGATTAACCCAGAATGTTTTTTCAAACTTAGTATCATCTGTTGCATTGTCAGTTGTTTTAACTATAACTTTTACATATCCATTTGGTACATCAGGTTTCTTGTTTGGATCTTCTTGTTCAACTACATCCTTAGCATCAACTGGCGTTATTATTGTATCTTCTGTAAACTTATGACGCTTGTCAAAATCAAACTTGCCATTTGCTTTGCCATCGTCATTTTGTTTAACTTGATCAGCTGTCCAGTTAATAAATCCTGTGCCTGCTGCTTCGGTATCTTCAACCTTTAATTCAGGAATTTCTACCCAAGCATTTGGATTTACATAGTAAACTTTATCGTCTTTGTTTGTAAAGTCTTTATTTGGTTTAATTGTAACCTTAATATATCTGTTTTCAGTATTATCCTTTAAAATATCTTTTAGTCCACCATCTTTAGCTTCTTTCTCTTCCGCTTCTTTTAAGAATAGTGGTTTGTCGCCTTCTTTGTTAAGGGCTTCGTAAACATTTTTGTAAATTGTAATTGGTATATCAAGTTCTTGTGGGTCTTTTTTATCAGGGAATGTAACTTTAGCTTTGATATTTACTGTGCGAACAAGCTGGTCTTTGTCGGCAGCTTTTTTTTCATTTACTAAATCATAAACTTGCTGATCGCTTGTTAATTCATTGCCAGCTTCATCGTATAATTTTATTTCAGTTCCTGTTGGAAGATCTTTTACTTGGTCATTTTCTCTCCAAACTAATTGTTTCTTTATATCTTCAATCGTTGGAGCAAAGTTATTTGTCCAATTTCCTTCTGGATCTTTGTAGGCTTCTGTTCTTACTAGACCAGATGCAGATAGACCTGACCATTCAAAGTAAGCTGTAAATACGTAGAAGTTTTCTGCACTATTTTCAACAAGGGTATTTTTGTTTAATAATGGTTTATTATCCCATTTTACAAATTTCTTACCATCATCTGGAGTGATATAATACTTTCCTTCTTCTTTGTCATTAGGTGTTCCATCTGCCTTTTTACCCAATATTTCTGGATCTGGAAGTAGGTCTGATTTAAGTCCCTTTATTACATCGTAGTGAAGTTCTGTAACTTCGTTTCCGTACTTGTCTACAAATGCTCCACCCTTATCTGCCTTGAAAGTTACTCTAACATATCCTTCTGGTGGCTCTTTGTCTCCAGGAACTTCTATTACTCTTACGTCCTTATAATAGAAGGTAATTTCATCACTACCAGTACCATTGATGCCTATTAATTCGTTGGTTTCTTCATTTACATCAAAGAATAGTTGTTGTTGTGGTGCACTTGTAAGAACCCAACCTGGAATTCGTCTATAATTTCTTGCATCATAATAACGATTACCATTTTTTACAAGTTCTTGACCGATAATAGCTCCGTCTTTTTCGTTTTCCTTGCCTTTAAATCTTTCATCTATATAGTTGATCTTGTATTCTCTTTTCCTAAAAGGTCTGTAGAAGAATTTAAAGACATTGTTTTCTGCTTTAGGATTTGGAATTAAATTTCCATTGCCATCATCAATCTTCTCTGGTTCAACCCTAAATGTTTGGAAGAAGGAGTTGTTTAATTTTACGCGATTGTTATATTCTTCGTATTCCTTCTTTAAGTCGCCGGTTAATTTTTTTTGAAGTTCGTCATGAGGTGCTAAGATATATTCGTCATTTTGTCTATCGCCAGTTGTAGCAACTAGGTAGTTTGCACGTTTTTCTTCTAGCCTATCTTTTTTAGGATTAGGCTTTACTAGCTTATCTAACTCATAATTATCGTCCAACATATAATGTAAGACATCAATATCTACCTTTTGATTTGGAACCCAAATCGCTTTTAGATAAATTGGAGATACAACATCATTGCCGAAGGAATATAATTCTGGAACCTTATAGGTTTCTCTATAAGAGTTGTCGATCTCATCTGTGTAGTCACCTGTCTTGGCATCCTTTTTATAGCGAATTACTTCCCAGCCCATAAAGTCGTAGCCCTTCTTTTCTGGTTTAAAGTTCGGTTCTACAAGCTTTTGTCTTTGGATAACTGTAAAGACTTGCTTGTTGCCATCGTTTGTTTCTTTTATAGGATAAGTTGTTTCTTTTTCTTGACCAATATCGCCTTCTTTTACCGTCTTGCGTTTTGTAGTTAATTTGTTTTCATCGATTGTCCTTAAACTACCTCCATTTGGATCAAAGATAACCTTCCACTTATAATCAGGTTCGCCCCATTTGGCGTAGAGAATTTGGTCATAATGAAGTTTTGTTTCTTTTCCGTCTTTTACCAGGTTGTCGCCGGCGGGATCCAGTGCCCAGCCTAAGAAGCTCCAATCATCACGTACCCAATTCGGTTTTTCGGGTTTGTGTGTCGTATCGAGTTTTAAATCATTTAATGGCAATTCATAAGGCACCTCTATAATATTGCCTGCACCATATTCGCTGTCATTTTTTACTGTCTTTGGATCGTTATTTAATTTTAACTTGTACTTATTACGAGAGTAGTTTGCATAATTGTAGGCATTTGCCCCTTTAAAGGATTTTGTGCCCCAAGGAAATTGATCGATGTATTCTATCTTGTCGGCGTCGCTTCTAAAAGGCGTTTTCTTATTTCTCTCTGCATTTAATTCATCAAAAGTTTTACGTGCGTCCCAAGTTCCAACACGACCTTTTTTTAGTCCTATCCATTCTGCCGTCCTTCTCTCTTCTTTAAGGGTAAAACCTTGAAGATGAGGCAAACCGAAGGGATACCCATTAGGTCCAGCTGCACTCGTATCGCTCTTCCAATAGGACATGTCATAATCGATTTGTTCCTTGCCATCGAAATCGTCCTTTATAATATCAATGTGATGGACAACAGATTGTTCATAGGATGTCGATCCTATGGAAATCTCATATTTATCTCTTTTCTTAGTTTCTCCATCCTTTATAGGTATTTGATCTGAGTGACCAAATCCCTCAAACTCTCCTGTTCCCACTACATCTTGACTGTCGATAAAATCTTCTGCACTTAAACGATAAGGTGGAGTATCGCGATAAGCTTGTTCACCCTCGTTATTGTTAATTGTCCAGCCTATTAGGCCGGTGTCTCCTTGTTCTTTATCAGAAGAAGTCGGAAGATTTGAAACTTCCGCATCCTTTGGCCATATTTTATCCAAGCTTTGGTTGAAGCGAACATCTACTTTATAAGGAGATCCTTCTTTTCCTATGACTTTCCCATCTCTTGTTATAATCGGCCAGAAGCTACCTACTATATCAAACGCCTCTCCACTCGCAGCTGTAAAGTAAAGGGTATAGACTCTGCGGTCGTAGTATACGTTGTAGACTGTTTCTCCCGTTGATGATACAGTTTTTTGTACGGTTGGGTCTTTTTCAGAAGCATTTTGCTTCTTAGTCAAGTCTTCATTTAAGACGTAATATCTTTCAAATTCCTCTTTGCTCTCTTGTGCTTTTTCTAAACGTCCGTCATTTAAGTCCGGGAAGGTGATGCCGTGGATATCTAAGTTTGTAAGATCCGGAGTAGAAGCGGTGTCGGCATTGTCTACTCTTCTTGCGCCGATAAAATCGTAGCGATCGCGCAAAGGAAGTGTGTCGTCTTGGTCATTGTAATCCGGCTTTTCAGTCCAAAATTGGATTACATATTCTGCTGTTTCATTTTCAGTCCACTGAGCAGTAAAAGTAAGACTTTCTGCTGGCATAGCATATTTTATGCCATCTTGAAATTTTTCACCTGGCTCAAAGTCTGCTTTTGTAATTAAATCATCTTTAGAAAGAGTTTTTTTATTGCCATCAGCATCAAAATAATTTATATCTTTATCTGCTTTCCAACCTAGAAAATTTGAACCTGGTTTTTTTACATTAAAATCTAATTTAGGAATAGTTTGTCCATAGTAAAGAGTACGATTTGGAAGTTCTGTTCCGCCATCGGTATCAAAATTAACATCATAATGATCACGGTTGTAGCGATATTCAAGTATAAAATTCTCGGCATTTTCTGGAACTTGCATAGCTATAAATGGAGCTTCTGGAACAAATCCCTTCCTCTCTACTTGGTCTAAAGGTATTACTTCCATAGTAGAACCAGTGTTTCCATTTTGTATTGTTCTAAGTTCATGCTTTTTAACTTCATTCTCGTCTACTTCTACCGGGTTAGTACCACCTTTATTAATTAATGTTCCCTTAGTTCCGTCTGAATGTGTGATAGTTCCATCAGGATTTGTGTACTTGGAAAAATCATGCAAGTCTTGGAATACGTGTTTGATTGTTATGGTATTTGATTTGGACTTATATTTAAAGTCTCTTTCTTCCTCATATCTTATTCCATTATTTTTATTGCCAGATTGTGTACCATTTTTTGCAGCTTTAACAATTTCATCATAATTATTAGTGAAAGTATCTTCTAGATGTGACTTGTCGTAGCCTGCAAGTTCTGGAAGTGTAATTACTTTATTAACTTTTGCCTTTTCTTCTTCGCTTGCTGCCTCTCCTACACTGGCAATATAAGGTTGGTAGCCAACTTCATACTTTTCTCCCCTTTGAACCTTATAATCTGTTCTAAGTGTATAAATTTTAGGCTGCTCAGGATTTTTTATTAAATCTTCAGCTTTTTGTCCACTTTTTAGCTTAGCCGGCTTAACAGGCTTCAGCTCATTTATTATCTTTGATTTATCTTGAGATAAATCTTCATAGTTTGAGATTTTTGGTGGATTATATGTTACATTTTCTCTTGTAACCTGTGCAAAAATCTCAACTGGTGTAGATAGGACCATTGTAAAAATAAGTGTCCATATCAATAGTTTCTTTAAAAAATTTTTCACGTTTCCTCCTTTAGTAGTATATATTATTTTTAAATCTCTATATTTATCTTTTACCATAAAATCTTGCAAAATATTTTATATATTATTTTTGCAAATATATTTTTAAATAAAATTTCTAATTTTCTGTTTAAATATCAAACTTAAATAAAAGTCTCACGTGAAAATCTATATAATCTATTTTGATTTAATTTAATGAAGCTAATTTAAGAATTGTAGTTTCAAACAAAATTTTATATTAAAAATATAATATATCTTAAAAATACCTTCAATAGCTAACTTAAATCCCAAATTATAGATACTTACGATTTGTATTGTATTAATTCACTTTCCTTCCTAAGCATTATTTATTGAATTAGGTATTTCAAATAATTATATTTTATTTGCCTAAATATTCTTATACACTTTAATTATAGCCTTTTTTTGCATAAAATTCAAATAAAAATGGTATGATTTAAAATTATTTTAAATATTTTTTAAAATGATATTTTGATGTAAAAAAAGAATTTTAAAGTATATTTTTTAATTAAAAATTTATATTAATATTTCTAAATATAAAAAATACTTATATAATTTTTAATTTTATTATGAATAAAAAATTCTCCTACTTTAATATATTTACCCTAAAATGCTTAGTCTAAATATATGTTTTTTAATCTTTATCTTTATTAATAAAAATTTATTATGTCTTAATAATTTAAATAAGAGATATTTTTCTTATATTTTATCTTTAATATTATATTATATTTTTAATATTTATCTTGAAGCTTTTTACTATATTAATTTTCAAGTAGTTATTATTTATAATTAATTTATAAATCACCTCTAATATTATTTAAGTTTTTATAAAAGATACTTATATAAAAAAGATTATATGTATATAAAAAGTTTTTCCAAGCAAAAAAGACCGATTGCTCGGTCTTTTCTGTCTTTATTCTCAGAACTATTTTGTAAGCTCTTCTAATACTTTATCGCTTACCATCCTTTGTCCACCTACTGCTGTTATAGCTTTTATATTTTCTTCTTCTATATATTCTGTAAGTGACTTAGGTGCTGTGTCTGCATTTGTTAATAGGATTGGCATGTCTAGTAATCCTGCTACTGGTGATATTACTAGTGCGTCTGCAAATACGTGTCCATTTGCTAGGAATATGCTTTCTCTTCCTGCAAATTTTTCTTTTGCTATTTTGACTGCTGTTTCAAACCTATTTTCTCCTGCTATTCTTTCTATTAGGCCTGGTAGGTCTTTTGCGACTTTTTCACTTACTGTGTTTACTCCGCCTGCTAGATATACGTTTTTGATTCCTAGTTCTTTGAATGCTTTGTTTATGCTTTCTGGTATTTCATTTTTCTTTACTAGTAGGATTGGGTATTCTTCTCTTGCTGCAAATGCTCCTATTGTTAGGGCGTCTGCGAAGATTTCTCCGCTTGCTATTACTGCGTAGCCTTTTTTGACCTGTTAGTCCTACTACTCTTCTTGCTACTTCTGCTGATGTTTCGTATCTGTCTTTTCCTGCTAGTCTTTCTACTGTGTCTTTGTCGTAGTTTGCTAGTTCTTTTGCGACTTTTTCTGATATTGAGTTTTCTCCTCCGACTATGATTACATCTTCTGCTCCTAGTCTCTTAATTTCTGCTGCTACTCTTGGGTCTAACTTGTTTGTGTTTGTTAGTAGTATTGGCGCTCTTAAGATTTTGGATAGTACTGATGCTGTCATTGAGTCTGGGAAGTCTTTTTCATCAGCTATTATTACTATTTTTGATTTGTCAAAGTATTTCTTTGATACTTCTATTCCTGTTTCGATTCTGTCTTTTCCGCTTGTCCTATCTGTTTCTGGCTTTTCTGGTTTTGGCTCAGGTTTGTCTGGATTTGGACATGGGATTGGATCTGGTACTAAAACAGTGGTTTGTTTCTTTTCAAATATAGCTACATAAGTTGCTTCTTTTCTATCTGTTGGTACAAAGTATTCACTATCTGAAACTTTATTACCATCTGCATCAATCCATTTAACAAATTTGTAGCATTCGTTTGGAGTGGCAGTTGAGCCTTTTATTTCTCCACCATCAATTTTAACTACTTCAGACTTAGGATCAACCTTTCCTCCTTCTGGATTTCCAGAAATATAAGTTATTTTAAATTCAGTTGGATTTTTCACCTTAGCTTTATAGTTTGCAAGATACCATCTGTCTGAAATTATTTTTGAATTATCATCTGTAAGGTCAGGTCTCCATTCAGGATTAGCTACTAGATAATCATCATTTGGAATTATAGTAGGAGCTTTTATATCCTTCATAGTTATCTTAGCTTTTGGATTTACATAGTAAACAGTTTCACCTTCCAAGCTTCCATTATCATTTGTTAAGAATCTTACAGTTACATAGCCTTCTGGTTTGGCATTTGGTTTTCCATTTTCATCAGTAGAAGGAATAATATCTTCTAACTTTTTGAAATTACCCTTAACTGTTGTATCTTTATCGTATTTCTTAGCTGTTGAAGTATCAGGATTCCATTTTTCAAATTCATAGCCTGTTTCAGCTACTGTCTTTGGTTGTGGTACAGTTACTTCCTTATCTGGATTTACATAGTAAATAGTAGTTTCACCATCTGCAATCTTTCCACCTGTATGAGGATCAATTACAAATGTAACTTTTACATAGTTACTTGGTACATTTGGTTTATCTTCGCCAGGTTTTTGTGGAACTACATTTCCAACTACTGTTATTGGTACTTCAACTATGACAGTCTTTCCATTTGGATAAGTTACTTTTACTTTTGCAGTAGTTTTTCCAGCTTCATTTACATTTGGTTCACCATTTTCTGCATAATCAAAACTTGTTCCATCTGGTAGTGGGTCTTTTTCACTTCCAGGAATATTTTTAATTAAATCTTTAGCATCTGGTTTTACCCCTACTGGAGTAATAACATTTTCTTTACCTACTGGTGCAGCTATTAATTCTCCAGGATTAACTGATGTTTTATACTGAGCTGTGATTTCTGTATCTTGGATAAATGTTCCCTTGATATTTTCATCAGACCAAGAAGCTATTGTACCTTTTGTTACTGTCCAGCCAGTGAAAATATAAGTGTAATTAATACCATCAATTGTTTCAGTCTTACCTTCTGGTTTATTTGTAATAGTAACTTCCTTGTTAGGATTTACAAAATAAACCTTATTTGCTATATCTGTTGCTTTATCTGTTGGGATAAGAGTTACTTTTACATAGCCTTCTGGTCTTTCTGAATCATCATCTTTTGTTTTTGGAATTACATCATCTAATGGCTTGAATTTAAATGTGTATTCAGCATCTGCGTCATATCTCTTGGATTCTATTGCAGGAGTCCAAGTTCCACCATCTTCTGTATAACCTACATTTGGATTTTTGCCAATTGCATCAGCAGTACTTGTTAAATCTACTTCCGTATTTGATTTTACATAGTAAACTGTAGTTCCTGATAATGTTCCATTAGCATCTGACTTAAATGTCACTGTTACATATCCATCTGGCTTGTCACTTCCATCAGTATTCTTTTGAGGAATTATATTTTCAAGTGTTTTATACTCTGCAGTTATTTTTGTATCTTCTTTAAATGTTTGAGTTAATTCTTTGTCCCATTTACTAAATTCATATCCTACAGCTGGTTTAACCTTTGGTGCTGGTACTGTTACTTCTTTATTTGGTTTTACATAGTAAACAGTCTTGCCTTCTAATTCACCATTAGTTCCCTTATCAAAAGTAACTGTTATATATCCTGCTGGTTTATCTGATCCGTCTGGTTTTTCTTGTGGGATTACATCACCTTTTTCATTGTAAAGGGCTTTGATTACATCCCCTTTAGAATATTGGATTTTCTTTTCAATTGGTGTATCCCATCCAGCAAAGTCATATCCAGTGTCTGGTGTAACTTCTGGATCGAAACCTTTTAATACAACTGCCTTGTTTGGATTTACATACACAACTTTTTCTTTTTTTTTCTGTTCCCTTTATCTTACCATTTTCTTCTGTAGAGAATTTTACTTCAATATAGCCATCTGGCTTTTCATTTGGTTTTCCTTGGTCATTTGTTGAAGGAATGACATCATCAATTGAAATATATTGTGCAGTAACTTTAATGTCGCTTATTATTTCTTTTGTATCAAGATAATCCCAAGATTTGAACTTATATCCAATTTCTGCTTTTACTTCAGGTTTTACTATTGATGTGTCGCCTAAAGTTTTTGCTGGGTCTGCTTTTGGGTTTACATAGTAAATAGTTTGTCCTGTTAGTTCTCCATGTTCGCCTTTAGCAAATGTTACTGTTACATAACCCTCTGGTTTGGCATTTGGTTTTCCTTGGTCATTAGTTGAAGGAATAATATCTTCTAACTTCTTGAAATTTCCTTTAACTTCTGTGTCGTCAGTGTATTTCTTAGGAGTTGTAACAGTATCTCTATCCCACTTTTCAAATTCATAGCCTGTTTCAGCTTGAGTCTTTGGTTGAGGGACTGTTACTTCTTTAGCTGGATTTACATAGTAAACTGCGGCTTCTTTGTCTGCAATCTTTCCGCCTTTTGCTGGATCAATTACAAAGGTCACTGTCTTGTAGCCAGCTGGTTGTTTGTTTTCTGTTCCATCTGGATTTGTCTTTGGAATAACAGCTTCCAAGTCGTTAAAGGAACCTGTAATTGTTGTATCCTTGTCGTAAACTGTTGGAATAGTTGTATCCTTATCCCATGCGCCAAATTCATAACCTGTTTCAGCCTTGGTTGCTGGTGGGTTGATGGTTACATATTCGGTTGGATTGACATAGAATTTTGCAACGCCAGTAATTGAACCCTTAGATTCGTCTCCAGTTTTAATAACAAATGTTACTTCCTTGTAGTCTGCTGGTTTTTCATTTGGAGTTCCATCTTCTTTTTTCTCTGGAATAACATTGTCAAGCTTTGTTGCCTTTGCTGTTACTACAATATCAGCAGCTTCGATTACAAGACTGTCTTCTTTATCCCACTTATCAAACTTATAGCCAGTTTCTTCTTTATATGCTGGTTTTACAAGTTCTGAATTTCCAAGTGTGATCGGATTTCCTTCTGCATCCTTTGCATTTGCCTTTACATAATAAGATTTTTCTTCTGTTAAAGTGAGTCCTTCTTCAGCTTCAAAAGTTACTCTTACATAGCCATCAGGTCTTGTTGTAGGTTCCTTTGGATTGTAAGGGATTATATTGTCAGATTCTGTATAAGTTGCAGTTATTGTTGTTTCATTTGCAGTAAATTGTTTTGGACTACCTACTGTATAGGTTTCTCCTGTATTAATGTCGTCTATCTTCCATTCTTTAAATGTGTAATAAGTTTTACCCACTGGATTATTTACTGGGATAATTACTTCTTTTTCAGGATTAACATAGAAAATACTATTTCCTTCAAGAGTTCCCTTTTCTGTTGGAACAAATGTAACTTTTACAAAGTTATCTGGAGTTCCTTCAGCTTTACTTCCATCAGGTTTTGCAGGAATTACATCTTTTGAATATTGTGCCTTTATTGTTGTTGCAGAATCAAATTGATGTCTTGGTTTCTTTGCAAGTTCATATACAGTATCTTTACCATCAATTAACCACTTAGTAAATGTATTTCCATCTACTCCTACTGGATCTTCTCCAGGTATTACAACCTTTGCTTCTGGATTTACATAGTAAAAATATTTTTGAGGATTTTCAGCCTTTGTTGTTGGATCTACTGTAACTTTTACATATCCATCTGGAACGTAATTTGGCTTTCCTTCTTCAGTTTTTGCTTCGTAGATATTTTTAATAACCTTGATAGGTATATCTACTATTTGAACTTCGCCATTTTTAAATGTTACCTTAGCCTTAAGCTTTTCTATTCTGCTTGGCTTATTGCCATCATCTTTTTCTTTTAGCTTGTCATATAGTGCAGCCTTAAATGCAGCATCATCTGCATAAGCATTTCCATCGTCATCTAAGAAAACAACTGTAGCATCAGCTGGTAACTTACCACCATTTACTTTAAGTGCATCTTTTAAAATTGCTTCTGTGGCTTCAGTATCAATAAAGTTGTTAACCCATCCGTCTTCATCTTTAAATGATTCGTGAACTGTTACTTCATCTGCTTGAACTGAACCTTGGTCTGTAATGCTCTTGTCATAATTTGCAGTAACTATTGTGGTTTCATTTGTAAATTTAGCAGTAATGCCTTTGTCAACACCAGTTTCCCAAACTCTTGTTGGTACTTCGTCTGATGTCCACTTTGTGAACAACCACTTAAATGCCTTTGGAATACTTTCATCAACTGGAACGTCTTTTCCCTCAGGCTTTGCAAATGGAATTGTAACTTCTTTATTTGGATTTACATAGTAAATTTTTTCTGTACTATCTACTGCCTTATCAGTTGGTACAACTTTTACAGTTACATATCCATCCGGTTTCTTTGTACTATCGTCTATTTTTTCAATTACATCAGCTAATGCTTTGAAAGTAAATGTATAAGTTTCATTTGCATTATACTTCTTGGATTCTATTGCAGGAGTCCAAGTTCCACCATCTTCTGTATAACCTACATTTGCTTTTTTAGTAATATTTTTAGCTGTATCTGTTAGGTCTATATCTACATCAGGTTTTACATAGTAAATAGCATCTCCGCTTAAGGTTCCATTAACAGCCTTAAATGTTACTGTGTGGTAACCGTCTGGTTTGTCAGATCCATCAGTATTCTTTTGAGGAATGATATTTTTAAGTGGAGTATATTGTGCTATTATTTCGTAAGTTGGAGCATTTGCTTCTAAAGTTACTGTTAAATCCTTGTCCCACTTATCAAATTTGTATCCAACATTTGGTTTTACAGTTGGTGCAAGGATATTAACTTCAACTTCCGGTTTAATCCAATACTCTGTAGTTCCTTCTAAACTACCATTATCTCCAGGTTTAAATTCAACTTTTACAAAACCTTCTACTTCTGTTGTGGAAATATTGCCAGGATCATTATAAAGAGCTGTGATTTCAGCACCGTCTTCGTATTGAATAGCCTGATCAATAGATACATCCCATCTTGCAAATTTATATCCTGTATTTGGAATAGCTTTAGGAGCTTTATCTTTAAGAACTACAGCCTTCTTTGGATTTACATAATAAACTGCTTGTCCTTCTAATTCTTTTCCATGTTCGCCCTTTACAAAGGTTACTGTGATATATCCGTCTGGTTTTTCTGAATCATCATCTTTTGTCTTTGGAATAATATCATCGAGTTTTTTGTATTTAGCTGTAACAATTTCATCTTTTTTTATTTCTAGAGTATCTTCTTTGTCCCAACCATCAGCTTTATAGCCAATTTCTGGTTTTACTTCTGGCTTAGTTATATTAGCCAATGTTTTAACTGGATCAGCTTCTGGGTTCACATAGTAAATAGTTTGTCCACTTAGTTCTCCATGTTCGCCCTTTTCAAAAGTAACAGTTACATAACCTTCTGGTTTGGCATTTGGTTTTCCTTGGTCATTAGTTGAAGGAATAATATCTTCTAACTTCTTGAAATTTCCTTTAACTTCTGTGTCTTTAGTGTATTTGTTAGGAGTTGTAGTATCTGGGTCCCACTCGCTAAATTCATAGCCAGTTTCTGCTTCTGTTTTTGGTGGATTGATAGTTACATCTTTGTCTGGATTTACATAGTAAACCTTAATTTCGCCGTCTGCAATCTTTCCACCTACATCTGGAGCAATTACAAAAGTAACTGTCACATAGCCATCTGGCTTATCATTTTTTGTTCCATCTGGATTTTTTTCTGGTATAACAGAATTTATAGGATTGAAGCTTGCTGTAATAAAAGTATCTTTTTTATATTGTCTATAATTTGATACATTCTCACTCCAAGCACCAAATTCATATCCTGTTTTACCTTTGGCATCCGTTGGTGGAGTAAGACTTACATACTTATTAGGATTTACATAGTAAACAGTCTCTGTAACCGTTCCATTGCCACTATCATCCGCTTTAAAGGTAACTGTTACATAGCCTTTAGGTTTCTTTGTATTCTCATCTATTTTTTTGACTACATCTTCTAATGGTTTGAAATTATAAGTGTATTCAAAATCTTTAGTGTACTTCTTACTAGTGATTTCAGGAGTCCAAGTTCCGCCATCTGCTGTATAGCCTACATTTGGATTTTTAACAATCGCATCAGCTTTGTCTTTTAAATTAAGCTCGGTATTTGGATTTACATAATATACTGTAGTTCCTGATAATGTTCCATTAGCATCTGGCTTAAATGTCACTGTTACGTATCCATCTGGTTTTTTATTTGGTGTTTCATCATCATTTTTTTCTGGAATTATTGAATCAATTTCATTGTATTGTGCTTTTATTTCTTCGCCATCTTGATAGATTCTAGCTGTCTTAATATCCTTATCCCAACCTGTAAAAGTATAACCAGTATGAGGAGTTACTTGTGGTGCGTATTCTTTCAAGTTAACTTTTGCATTTGGATTTATATACAAGGCTTTAGTTGTGTCATAAGTGTAAGATATTCTACCATTTTGTCCAGTATTGAAAAAAACATATATATAACCTTCAGGAATTCCTGAAGAATCTAGTTTTTCTTTAGTAATTACATCATCAAGTTTTTTGTAATAAATCTTAATTGTAGCCTTATTGTCTAAGGCATATTTTCCATCTTCAGGGTTTAGTTCAATTTTATTGAACTTATAGCCTATAAACTTAGGAGCAGTTTCTTCTTTATAAACATCAGATGGAATTGGATCGCCATTTTTGCCGTATTTTTCTTCGGGATAATCTTGACCTTTAATCCTAACGCTTGGGTCAGCATTTAGTAAATTATTTCCTTTTTCGTCAACGTATTTAATATTTACAATTCCTTGCTTTTCTTTTTCATATTGGGCTTCAATTGTCGCTTCTTTTTTGAACATGTATCTTGGCTTTTCAGCTAATTTATATTCTTCAGTATTTCCCTTAATAAGCCACTTAGTAAATACATATCCATCAATAGCTGTTGGATCACTTCCTGGAATTACAACCTTTGCTTCTGGATTTACATAGTAGACTGTCCTTTGTGGGTCTTTAGCCTTAGTTGTTGGATCTACTGTAACTTTTACATATCCATCAGGAACATAGAAAGGCTTTTCAGTTAAAGTCTTTGCTTCATAGATATTTTTTGTAACTTTTATAGGAATTTCTACCGTTTGACTTTCGCCATTACTTTTAGTTACTTTCGCTGTTACAGTTTCTATCCTTGTCGGTTCATCGTTAGGATTATCTTTTTCTTTTAATTTTTCATATAGATAATTCTTTAAATCATTTCCAGTTATAGCATTGCCTTCATCATTTAGTATTTCAAAGGTATCATCATTTGCTAATGGTTGAGGATTTCCATCTGCATCTTTAATCTTAACTTGTCCTTTTAACTTTTCAAGTGTTGGAATAAAGTCATTGACCCAAGTATCTCCATCTTTAAAAGATTCAAAAACCTCTAACTCTTCTGCTTGAATTTCGTTGTTGTCCCAAATTGCATAGAAAGTCTTTGCTTCTTTGATATTTGCAAAATCTGCATCTGTAACAGGATTTTTTCCATCTTGAGTTGTTGACCAGCCTTTAAAGGTTTCTCTATCCTTTGTAGGAGCGTCAGGCATAGAAGTTAAAGTTCCTTCATAGTCAACTTCTTTTACAATCTTTGTTTCTGTATCAGGATCCGTAAAGTTTTCAAACTTACCACCATTAGCATCAAAAGTTAATGGGATGATTTCAGTCATAGTAAGCTTACCGCCTTCTATAACATGATAGGTGAAGTCGTATTTAAACTTGTGGTCGCCTGACTTTACTGTTTTAACTCCGTCTGCTTCTTCGAAAGTTAGTCCTTGTGTGTCTGTTTTAACTTCTACTGTTTCTGGAGTTGTTTCAAGTTCAGAAGGTAAGAAAGACCATGGACCATTGTCTTCATCTTCTTCAAAGTTTTCTACAAAACTAGACCTTAATATAGTTCTTGTTGTGTCATTTTTAGGGAAGTTAAAGTTATTATCTAAATATTCCTCTACTTTAAAATATCCTTCAATTTGAGGTCTATCTGCTTCTGCTAAGCTTGTGTGCCATTCAGAAACAAATTTAGTTGACGCAACTTGTTGAATCATTATATCAAGGAATTGTATGGTAGCAACTTGCTTGTCACCTTCTGGTCTCCATGATACACCAGGTGTACCGTTACTTTCTTGGATAATAAGCTGAACATTTTCACTAAAGTTTCTTTCTATTTGGACATTATAGGTGTAGGGATTTCCATCTGCGTCATACAAAGGTAGGTAGGTTGGATTGCCATCGTTATTTGACCAAGTGTAGGTTCCGTCTTTATCTACTTCTAGATAAAATCTTACACCGGTCATTACATTGCCATTTGTTTGAGTAAACAAAAGCTTTACCTTTGCCCCTTGGCCTAGTACCTTATTCCAATCAAATGTTCCACCGTCAAGACCTACTGTAGTAAGTTTTCCCTGTACATTTGCCCAGTAATTTGGTTTGTCCGGGTCAGCTGGTTGTCGGCCTTGGATGTAAGGAGAATTACTGCTCATCAATATTTGAGGAATAATTTCATCGCCTATTTCTAATCCATCTAAAGCGACTGTGTTCTTATGGTTTTTTTCTTCTACTCCTTCTATGGAAATAGCTGCAGTGGGATTGTCTTTAGAGAATCCCACTCCTTTTAGCTTTCCAATTGTTATTAAATTGTCTTGAGTGCTATGGTCATCAGATATTATTTTTGCGTCTTGAAGGTTTGTTTGATATGCATATGCAAGGCTTGGTAAGAAGGCTTGCAATAGAAAAACAAGAGCTAAAAATCCTGATAATATTTTTTTCTTCATTCTAATTTAATTGCTCCTTTCTCTAATTAATAATTTCTGTTGTTTTGTCAGATATTCTAGAAGAACCTTCTTGCCAGTATCTTATAGTATCTCCTGTTTGCAATGCATTATTAAGTTCAAATACATTGTATTCTTTTCTTCTTCTCTTGAACTTTTTGTTAGTAGTAGTTTCTATTACTACACCATTTCTTATAAGTTCAAGTTTTCCTGTAGAATCAGCAGACATTTGCTCGATATAAATTCTCTTATCGCCTACTGATGGCTTTTTAATTATAAGTTTGATTTCATCTGTTTCTTTATCGCTAATTACTGTATCTTCTTTAAATGATTGTTTTACCCATATGAATTTTTTTGCTTTTGGATCTTTATCATCTGGATTAAGAGTTTCCTCTACTAGAGTTACATCTTTCCATCCATTAAATACAGCGTCAATAGTTTTTTCCAAAACAACTGGCGTTGGTATTCTAACTTCTGTTTCTTTCTTGACATAATATTTAGCATTTTTTGGAATGTAGAATTTACTATCATCTGAAACTTTAAATGTTACTAATACCATTCCTTCTGGTTTGTCATCTTTAAGTTTATCGTCTGGTGTTATTTTAGGATCTACTGGTATTACATCTGCAATTGGTTCATATTGTGCTGTGAAGATTTTTTCTGTTTCTCCTGAAGCAAGTGTTAAGTCAAGTGCCTTGTCCCAACCAGAGTTTTCATCTTTTGCCTTGTAGTATTTTGCTGGGTCGATTCCTGGAACTTTTAGGCCTAATTTTTTAGCATCTTCAAAGTTTAATCCTTTTGCAACTTTGTAAGTTACTGTATCTTTTTTATCCTTACCATCTTTTAGTGTTCCATGAGAACCCTCTTTGAAAGTAACTTTTATAAACTCATCTTCAACAGTATCGCCATCGCCAATCTTTTGAACTGAATCTTGCCAGATTGCTATTAGGGTTTTGTCTTCTGTAATTGGAGTTTCAAAATTAAAGTAACTTGTGTCACTTTCTTTTTCCTTCCAACCCATAAAGACTTTACCGTCTAATGTTGGTGCTTTTGGTTCTGTTGCAATCTTTCCATGTTCAACTTCTTGGCTAGGAACATTACTTCCACCTTTTGTATCAAATGTTACTGTGTGTTTTGCTGTATTCCACTCAGCAGTAGCTGTTGTGTTTTTAGTTAATGTTACTTCCTTGCCAGCTTGATAAGTTTTTTCTCCTATCTTCCAGCCTGCGAATGTAGCATTAGGTTTTGCAAGATTTCCTGGACCTGCAAGTCTTACACTTGTACCATAATCTACTTCAAGCTCAGCTGGAACATTGCCAGTCGCTCCTTCGCCAGCCTCATAAGTTAATGTTACCTTAACTAGTCTAAATTTAGCAACATGGATTCTTTCGCTTGTGATTGAATTTTCAGTATCAATTTCTTCATACCATTTAACAAATTCATAGTTATCAGCTGGAAGTGTTTTTGGAACTGCTAATTGTTTTTCATTGGCAGTTTGTCCATCAGCTAATTCAACTAATTTTATTTCAGCCTTTGGATTTACATAGTAGATTTTTTCTAATTTCTTTCCATCAAGTTTACCCTTATTTTCATCTTCTGTCTTAAAGGTTACTTTTACATAGCCTTCTGGAATTACTTGAGTTGGGTCGTCAGTTTTTTCTACTACATCGTCAGACTTGTCAAAATTAAATACAAATTCAGTTTCAGAATCTTTAAATGTTCCTTTTAAAGTTTTATTATCTTTGTTAGTCCAGTTTTCACCATTTACAATGTATCCAACTTCTGGAGTCTTTGTAATCTTTCCAGCTGATTCTGTCATATCAACTTCAACTTCTGGTGATACATAGTAAACTAAATCGCCTGATAGACTTCCGCCTATGCCAGCCTTGAAGATTACTTTTACATAGTTTTCAAGTGCTTCTTCTGGCCTTGTGCCATCTGGTTTAGCAGGTACAACTGGTTCGTGTACTTTAACTTGAATTTCTACAGGCTTTTCATTTGTTCCAACTTTTGAACCGTCAGTATATTCAACTATTACTTTAACCTTACTTTCTCCCGGATTATTTACATCCGGATTTTCAACTATTGTTACATTCTTAATAGTTTTTCCTTCAGGTGGAGTAATCTTATCTTTGATTTCATCAACTGTCGGTGTCTTTCCTTGTGGTGTGTGAACTGTATCTGTTGTCGGAACTTGGTCTTTTATCACTTCAGATTTTACAGAATATTTTGCAAGGATTGTAGTATCATTTTCAAATTTTCCTACTATCTTGTCTTCCCAAGTTCTTGATTTATCTTCTGATTCCCACTTAGAGAAATTCATAGTATATTTTGTAGTATCAGTTGTTATTGTTTTACCTGTTGGGTTTGTTACACCTATAGTTACTTCCCTAGTAGGATTAACCCAGAATGTTTTTTCAAACTTAGTATCATCTGTTGCATTGTCAGTTGTTTTAACTATAACTTTTACATATCCATTTGGTACATCAGGTTTCTTGTTTGGATCTTCTTGTTCAACTACATCCTTAGCATCAACTGGCGTTATTATTGTATCTTCTGTAAACTTATGACGCTTGTCAAAATCAAACTTGCCATTTGCTTTGCCATCGTCATTTTGTTTAACTTGATCAGCTGTCCAGTTAATAAATCCTGTGCCTGCTGCTTCGGTATCTTCAACCTTTAATTCAGGAATTTCTACCCAAGCATTTGGATTTACATAGTAAACTTTATCGTCTTTGTTTGTAAAGTCTTTATTTGGTTTAATTGTAACCTTAATATATCTGTTTTCAGTATTATCCTTTAAAATATCTTTTAGTCCACCATCTTTAGCTTCTTTCTCTTCCGCTTCTTTTAAGAATAGTGGTTTGTCGCCTTCTTTGTTAAGGGCTTCGTAAACATTTTTGTAAATTGTAATTGGTATATCAAGTTCTTGTGGGTCTTTTTTATCAGGGAATGTAACTTTAGCTTTGATATTTACTGTGCGAACAAGCTGGTCTTTGTCGGCAGCTTTTTTTTCATTTACTAAATCATAAACTTGCTGATCGCTTGTTAATTCATTGCCAGCTTCATCGTATAATTTTATTTCAGTTCCTGTTGGAAGATCTTTTACTTGGTCATTTTCTCTCCAAACTAATTGTTTCTTTATATCTTCAATCGTTGGAGCAAAGTTATTTGTCCAATTTCCTTCTGGATCTTTGTAGGCTTCTGTTCTTACTAGACCAGATGCAGATAGACCTGACCATTCAAAGTAAGCTGTAAATACGTAGAAGTTTTCTGCACTATTTTCAACAAGGGTATTTTTGTTTAATAATGGTTTATTATCCCATTTTACAAATTTCTTACCATCATCTGGAGTGATATAATACTTTCCTTCTTCTTTGTCATTAGGTGTTCCATCTGCCTTTTTACCCAATATTTCTGGATCTGGAAGTAGGT
The DNA here is from genome assembly GCF_035481615.1 of Citroniella saccharovorans. Classification (NCBI taxonomy): domain Bacteria; kingdom Bacillati; phylum Bacillota; class Tissierellia; order Tissierellales; family Peptoniphilaceae; genus Citroniella; species Citroniella saccharovorans. The sequence continues at coordinate 562,989 of NZ_JAYKOT010000003.1, read as the reverse complement.
CTGATTTAAGTCCCTTTATTACATCGTAGTGAAGTTCTGTAACTTCGTTTCCGTACTTGTCTACAAATGCTCCACCCTTATCTGCCTTGAAAGTTACTCTAACATATCCTTCTGGTGGCTCTTTGTCTCCAGGAACTTCTATTACTCTTACGTCCTTATAATAGAAGGTAATTTCATCACTACCAGTACCATTGATGCCTATTAATTCGTTGGTTTCTTCATTTACATCAAAGAATAGTTGTTGTTGTGGTGCACTTGTAAGAACCCAACCTGGAATTCGTCTATAATTTCTTGCATCATAATAACGATTACCATTTTTTACAAGTTCTTGACCGATAATAGCTCCGTCTTTTTCGTTTTCCTTGCCTTTAAATCTTTCATCTATATAGTTGATCTTGTATTCTCTTTTCCTAAAAGGTCTGTAGAAGAATTTAAAGACATTGTTTTCTGCTTTAGGATTTGGAATTAAATTTCCATTGCCATCATCAATCTTCTCTGGTTCAACCCTAAATGTTTGGAAGAAGGAGTTGTTTAATTTTACGCGATTGTTATATTCTTCGTATTCCTTCTTTAAGTCGCCGGTTAATTTTTTTTGAAGTTCGTCATGAGGTGCTAAGATATATTCGTCATTTTGTCTATCGCCAGTTGTAGCAACTAGGTAGTTTGCACGTTTTTCTTCTAGCCTATCTTTTTTAGGATTAGGCTTTACTAGCTTATCTAACTCATAATTATCGTCCAACATATAATGTAAGACATCAATATCTACCTTTTGATTTGGAACCCAAATCGCTTTTAGATAAATTGGAGATACAACATCATTGCCGAAGGAATATAATTCTGGAACCTTATAGGTTTCTCTATAAGAGTTGTCGATCTCATCTGTGTAGTCACCTGTCTTGGCATCCTTTTTATAGCGAATTACTTCCCAGCCCATAAAGTCGTAGCCCTTCTTTTCTGGTTTAAAGTTCGGTTCTACAAGCTTTTGTCTTTGGATAACTGTAAAGACTTGCTTGTTGCCATCGTTTGTTTCTTTTATAGGATAAGTTGTTTCTTTTTCTTGACCAATATCGCCTTCTTTTACCGTCTTGCGTTTTGTAGTTAATTTGTTTTCATCGATTGTCCTTAAACTACCTCCATTTGGATCAAAGATAACCTTCCACTTATAATCAGGTTCGCCCCATTTGGCGTAGAGAATTTGGTCATAATGAAGTTTTGTTTCTTTTCCGTCTTTTACCAGGTTGTCGCCGGCGGGATCCAGTGCCCAGCCTAAGAAGCTCCAATCATCACGTACCCAATTCGGTTTTTCGGGTTTGTGTGTCGTATCGAGTTTTAAATCATTTAATGGCAATTCATAAGGCACCTCTATAATATTGCCTGCACCATATTCGCTGTCATTTTTTACTGTCTTTGGATCGTTATTTAATTTTAACTTGTACTTATTACGAGAGTAGTTTGCATAATTGTAGGCATTTGCCCCTTTAAAGGATTTTGTGCCCCAAGGAAATTGATCGATGTATTCTATCTTGTCGGCGTCGCTTCTAAAAGGCGTTTTCTTATTTCTCTCTGCATTTAATTCATCAAAAGTTTTACGTGCGTCCCAAGTTCCAACACGACCTTTTTTTAGTCCTATCCATTCTGCCGTCCTTCTCTCTTCTTTAAGGGTAAAACCTTGAAGATGAGGCAAACCGAAGGGATACCCATTAGGTCCAGCTGCACTCGTATCGCTCTTCCAATAGGACATGTCATAATCGATTTGTTCCTTGCCATCGAAATCGTCCTTTATAATATCAATGTGATGGACAACAGATTGTTCATAGGATGTCGATCCTATGGAAATCTCATATTTATCTCTTTTCTTAGTTTCTCCATCCTTTATAGGTATTTGATCTGAGTGACCAAATCCCTCAAACTCTCCTGTTCCCACTACATCTTGACTGTCGATAAAATCTTCTGCACTTAAACGATAAGGTGGAGTATCGCGATAAGCTTGTTCACCCTCGTTATTGTTAATTGTCCAGCCTATTAGGCCGGTGTCTCCTTGTTCTTTATCAGAAGAAGTCGGAAGATTTGAAACTTCCGCATCCTTTGGCCATATTTTATCCAAGCTTTGGTTGAAGCGAACATCTACTTTATAAGGAGATCCTTCTTTTCCTATGACTTTCCCATCTCTTGTTATAATCGGCCAGAAGCTACCTACTATATCAAACGCCTCTCCACTCGCAGCTGTAAAGTAAAGGGTATAGACTCTGCGGTCGTAGTATACGTTGTAGACTGTTTCTCCCGTTGATGATACAGTTTTTTGTACGGTTGGGTCTTTTTCAGAAGCATTTTGCTTCTTAGTCAAGTCTTCATTTAAGACGTAATATCTTTCAAATTCCTCTTTGCTCTCTTGTGCTTTTTCTAAACGTCCGTCATTTAAGTCCGGGAAGGTGATGCCGTGGATATCTAAGTTTGTAAGATCCGGAGTAGAAGCGGTGTCGGCATTGTCTACTCTTCTTGCGCCGATAAAATCGTAGCGATCGCGCAAAGGAAGTGTGTCGTCTTGGTCATTGTAATCCGGCTTTTCAGTCCAAAATTGGATTACATATTCTGCTGTTTCATTTTCAGTCCACTGAGCAGTAAAAGTAAGACTTTCTGCTGGCATAGCATATTTTATGCCATCTTGAAATTTTTCACCTGGCTCAAAGTCTGCTTTTGTAATTAAATCATCTTTAGAAAGAGTTTTTTTATTGCCATCAGCATCAAAATAATTTATATCTTTATCTGCTTTCCAACCTAGAAAATTTGAACCTGGTTTTTTTACATTAAAATCTAATTTAGGAATAGTTTGTCCATAGTAAAGAGTACGATTTGGAAGTTCTGTTCCGCCATCGGTATCAAAATTAACATCATAATGATCACGGTTGTAGCGATATTCAAGTATAAAATTCTCGGCATTTTCTGGAACTTGCATAGCTATAAATGGAGCTTCTGGAACAAATCCCTTCCTCTCTACTTGGTCTAAAGGTATTACTTCCATAGTAGAACCAGTGTTTCCATTTTGTATTGTTCTAAGTTCATGCTTTTTAACTTCATTCTCGTCTACTTCTACCGGGTTAGTACCACCTTTATTAATTAATGTTCCCTTAGTTCCGTCTGAATGTGTGATAGTTCCATCAGGATTTGTGTACTTGGAAAAATCATGCAAGTCTTGGAATACGTGTTTGATTGTTATGGTATTTGATTTGGACTTATATTTAAAGTCTCTTTCTTCCTCATATCTTATTCCATTATTTTTATTGCCAGATTGTGTACCATTTTTTGCAGCTTTAACAATTTCATCATAATTATTAGTGAAAGTATCTTCTAGATGTGACTTGTCGTAGCCTGCAAGTTCTGGAAGTGTAATTACTTTATTAACTTTTGCCTTTTCTTCTTCGCTTGCTGCCTCTCCTACACTGGCAATATAAGGTTGGTAGCCAACTTCATACTTTTCTCCCCTTTGAACCTTATAATCTGTTCTAAGTGTATAAATTTTAGGCTGCTCAGGATTTTTTATTAAATCTTCAGCTTTTTGTCCACTTTTTAGCTTAGCCGGCTTAACAGGCTTCAGCTCATTTATTATCTTTGATTTATCTTGAGATAAATCTTCATAGTTTGAGATTTTTGGTGGATTATATGTTACATTTTCTCTTGTAACCTGTGCAAAAATCTCAACTGGTGTAGATAGGACCATTGTAAAAATAAGTGTCCATATCAATAGTTTCTTTAAAAAATTTTTCACGTTTCCTCCTTTAGTAGTATATATTATTTTTAAATCTCTATATTTATCTTTTACCATAAAATCTTGCAAAATATTTTATATATTATTTTTGCAAATATATTTTTAAATAAAATTTCTAATTTTCTGTTTAAATATCAAACTTAAATAAAAGTCTCACGTGAAAATCTATATAATCTATTTTGATTTAATTTAATGAAGCTAATTTAAGAATTGTAGTTTCAAACAAAATTTTATATTAAAAATATAATATATCTTAAAAATACCTTCAATAGCTAACTTAAATCCCAAATTATAGATACTTACGATTTGTATTGTATTAATTCACTTTCCTTCCTAAGCATTATTTATTGAATTAGGTATTTCAAATAATTATATTTTATTTGCCTAAATATTCTTATACACTTTAATTATAGCCTTTTTTTGCATAAAATTCAAATAAAAATGGTATGATTTAAAATTATTTTAAATATTTTTTAAAATGATATTTTGATGTAAAAAAAGAATTTTAAAGTATATTTTTTAATTAAAAATTTATATTAATATTTCTAAATATAAAAAATACTTATATAATTTTTAATTTTATTATGAATAAAAAATTCTCCTACTTTAATATATTTACCCTAAAATGCTTAGTCTAAATATATGTTTTTTAATCTTTATCTTTATTAATAAAAATTTATTATGTCTTAATAATTTAAATAAGAGATATTTTTCTTATATTTTATCTTTAATATTATATTATATTTTTAATATTTATCTTGAAGCTTTTTACTATATTAATTTTCAAGTAGTTATTATTTATAATTAATTTATAAATCACCTCTAATATTATTTAAGTTTTTATAAAAGATACTTATATAAAAAAGATTATATGTATATAAAAAGTTTTTCCAAGCAAAAAAGACCGATTGCTCGGTCTTTTCTGTCTTTATTCTCAGAACTATTTTGTAAGCTCTTCTAATACTTTATCGCTTACCATCCTTTGTCCACCTACTGCTGTTATAGCTTTTATATTTTCTTCTTCTATATATTCTGTAAGTGACTTAGGTGCTGTGTCTGCATTTGTTAATAGGATTGGCATGTCTAGTAATCCTGCTACTGGTGATATTACTAGTGCGTCTGCAAATACGTGTCCATTTGCTAGGAATATGCTTTCTCTTCCTGCAAATTTTTCTTTTGCTATTTTCACTGCTGTTTCAAACCTATCTTCTCCTGCTATTCTTTCTATTAGGCCTGGTAGGTCTTTTGCGACTTTTTCACTTATTGTGTTTACTCCGCCTGCTAGATATACGTTTTTGATTCCTAGTTCTTTGAATGCTTTGTTTATGCTTTCTGGTATTTCATTTTTCTTTACTAGTAGGATTGGGTATTCTTCTCTTGCTGCAAATGCTCCTATTGTAAGGGCGTCTGCGAAGACTTCTCCACTTGCTATTACTGCGTAGCCTTTTTTGACCTGTTAGTCCTACTACTCTTCTTGCTACTTCAGCTGATGTTTCGTATCTGTCTTTTCCTGCTAGTCTTTCTACTGTGTCTTTGTCGTAGTTTGCTAGTTCTTTTGCGACTTTTTCTGATATTGAGTTTTCTCCTCCGACTATGATTACATCTTCTGCTCCTAGTCTCTTGATTTCTGCTGCTACTCTTGGGTCTAACTTATTTGTGTTTGTTAGTAGTATTGGCGCTCTTAAGATTTTGGATAGTACTGATGCTGTCATTGAGTCTGGGAAGTCTTTTTCATCTGCTATTATTACTATTTTTGATTTGTCAAAGTATTTCTTTGATACTTCTATTCCTGTTTCTATTCTGTCTTTTCCGCTTGTCCTATCTGTTTCTGGCTTTGGTTCTGGTTTTGGCTCAGGTTTTGGTTCTGGACTTGGGATTGGATCTGGTACTAAAACTGTGGTTTGTTTCTTAGCAAAAATAGCGTAGTAGCTAGCATCTTCTCTTAGACTTGGTACAAATTTTTCAGATGTTGAAACAGTATTTCCATCTTTATCCATCCATCTTACAAATTTATAACCATCTTTTGGAGTTGCTGTTGAACCACTTATAACTCCGCCGTCTTTTGCTACAGTTTCTGACTTAGGAGAAACTGTACCCATATCATTTCCAACAGGAATATATTTGATTGTAAATTCTGTTGGCTTTGGTTCTACTGGTTCAACTTTTTCAAATATAGCTATATAAGTTGCTTCTTCTCTTAAAGTTGGTACAAATTTTGCTTTATCTGATACCTTAGTTCCAGCAATATTAATCCATTTTACAAATTTGTAGCCTGTTTTCGCTGTCGCTGTTGAGCCTTTTATTTCTCCGCCATCAATTGCTACTGTTTCTTCTGCTGGAGAAACTGTTCCCATTTTAGTATCCATAGAGATATATTTGATTGTGAATTCTGTTGGCTCTGGTATTACTTCTTCTTCTTTTTCAAATACAGCTATATAAGTTGCAGATTTTCTTTCTGTTGGTACAAATTTTGCTTTATCTGATACCTTAGTTCCAGCAATATCTATCCATTTTACAAATTTGTAGCCTGTTTTCGCTGTCGCTGTTGAGCCTTTTATTTCTCCACCATCAATTGCTACTATTTCTTCTGCTGGGTCTACTGTTCCCTTATCAGTGTCAGAAGAGATATATTTGATTGTGAAGTCTGTTGGCTCTGGTGTTACTTCTTCTTCTTTTTCAAATACTGCTATATATGTTGCAGCTTTTCTATCTTGTGGTACAAATTTTGCGTCTGTTGATACTTGATTTCCTTCTGTATCTATCCATTTTACAAATTTGTAGCCTTCGTTTGCTGTTGCTGTTGAACCCTTTATTTTTCCAGTTTCATTTTCAGCGTTTATATCTGTCTTCACTGTTTCTAATGCTGGATTTACTGTTCCCATTTTAGTATCCATTGAAATATAAGTTATTTCAAACTCATTTGGATTAGTATGGTCACAGTCAAAGTTTGCTACATAGTATCTGTCTTTAGTTATTTCTGTTTCATCATTAGTTAAATCAGGTTCCCAGTTTGGATGTCCAACCTTATAGCCTTTTTCGATATATTCATTTTTAACTTTTATAGTTGGAGGAGTAATTTCCTTCATTGTCTTCTTAGCTTCTGGATTTACATAGAAAACTGTTTCGCCTTCTAATGTTCCATTTTTATCTACTAAGAATCTTACAGTAACATAGCCTTCTGGTTTATCAACTTCACCGTTATTATCATCATGACCATTTATAATGTCATCTAACTTATTGTATTGAGCAATGTAAGTTGCATCTTTTTTTATTTCTGTTTCTTTAGCAAATTCTGGATCCCATTTTGGATCTGCTACTTTATAACCTATATTAGCTTTAATAGTAGGTTCAGTTAAATCAGAATTCTTAACTCCTGCCTTTGGATTAACATAGAACTTAGTAGGTCCTTCTAGGCTTCCATGGTCTCCAGCTAAGAACTTAACAGTTACATAGTCTTTTGGTTTATCATCATCTGTATCTGGTGTAGTATCTTCGATAATATCTCCTTTTTTAGCAGCGTTTGCTGTAAAGATATTGTTTGTTTTAGAAACTATAAAGCCTTCGCCGCTTCCATTTCCAGTCCATTTAGCTGGCTCAGTGTAGCCAGTTTCTAACTCTACTTCTGGGAAGTCTGCATCTTCTAATTTTGTTCCAGCTTTATATAATACAGTCTTTATTAAATCTTTGTCTTCAGCATCTTTTTTAATGCCTTCGCCAGCTTTAAATTGAACTTCAAGTCCATCTTTTGGAAGTGGCCAATCTTCATTATTATCTGTAATTTCTTCTTTTTCTTCTCTTACATATAGATTTTGATTTTCTACTACTAATTTTGAACCATCTTCAAATGTTACTAAAAGATTTCCAGTATATTTACCTTTAGCTGCTGATGTTCTTTCAGTTTGTGGAGCGTCTTCTGTTCCATTTTTTCCAAGGTCTGTTACTGTAGCCTTGTCAAGTATAGCTTGTAAGTCTGCATTTGCTTCTTTTAACTTAACTCCGTCATTCCAGTTAATACCATCTTTTACCCAAACTGAAATATCTTGTGGAGCAAGTTTATCTTTTAGTGTTACAGAGTCAGCTTCTTTACCCTTAATTGTATAAACAATATTTGTGGCATTGTTACAACCTTCTTGTTCTATTGTTAGATCAAGTTTTACTTCCTTGTTAATAAATAACTGAAGTGTATCTTCATCTAGATTAAGAGCTTCGCCATTCTTTAATGTGTTACCTACATGACCACCAATTATTAGCTTAAGGTTACCCATAAATGAAGCTTTTATTTTTTCTTCACTGTTTCTATCTTCTTCTGGTAAATTATTCTTTGCATATTCCCAAACTGAATCTAAATCAATAGGAGCATTTTCGCTAATTTTAATCTTTGTAAGGTGTTTTTCTTTATATAGCTTAGTTAATCCTGCAATTAATCCGCTTCCGCTCATTTCAGTTAGTTTTGCATCTTTGTTTAAGATAGCAACTGTTACTGTATGAGTTTTTTCATCAAATTTGCCTATATAAGCATCTTTTCTTTGAGCAACTCCAGCAAACATAGAATTTGCTGCTTGTTCAAATTGTTCTTTAAGGCCTTCTTCTGTTAAACATTGTAAGGCATTTGCTTTTGCTTCGAAAATTTTATCTTCTGTTACAGTAACTTCACCAAGATTTTCAACTTTAGTTTCTCCATCATACCATGCTGGATTGTCATAACCTTGTTGAGCAACTGGGTCAAATGCTATTCCAGCTTCTTTAAGTGTCTTTCCATCAAATACTGCATAAGTTGCATATTTTTCGTTGTCTTCAACGCCTATTCCTTGCTTAAGAGTTACTTTGTGTACTCCTTTAGGAAGAGTGTCATTTGGATCTATCTTGTCGCCGTTTTTAATAAACTTAGCTACTGCAACATCGCCATCTGCAACTACTTTATTAGTTGGCATTTCCCATTTTAAGAACTTATAAGTTTCTGTATCGTTAGTAGTAGGCATTGTAAATTCTGCCCATGTCTTTTGTGGTTTTGTAATTCTTACAAGGGCTGATATTACAGATTTTTCTGCAACATTATCTAATGTAAGAGTTCCTGATGGGTTTGGATCTACCTTAAATGCTACTCTAACAAAGTCTTTTGCTACTACATCTTTTCCATCTTTATCCTTTTTAGGAATATTTTGATCTTTTGGATCTGTTGGTTTTTCAGGATCAGTTGGTTCGTAAGGGATTACGTCCTTGTCTGAGTCATTTAGTTGTCCTGTTATATAGTAGGTTACAGATACTTCATTATCGCATCCAGCTTCTTTGATATATAACTTAACTGCTACTGTCTTTCCCGCAAAATCTTCAAGTGTTTGTAGGTTTGGAACACCTTGTATATTAAGTTCATTTCCTATACCTGCAGCTACAAGTAAAGAAAAATCATTCATATTAAGTCCATCTGGAAGATTAATTCTATCTTGGGCACCTATTTGAACTGCTACAACATTGTTGTTTTCTTTTAAGTCAAATAATCCTGCTACAAGACCTGTTCCTTTTAGTTTTTTAAACTCTTGTGTTTTATCAAGAATTGTTACAGTTACCTTGTGCTTGTCAGCATCATAAACTGCAGAATAAACTCCAGGCTTAGAGCTTATGCTTGCAAATTTTGCATTTGCAGCTTTTTCAAAATCTTCTTTTAGTTTTTCTTTTGTTTTACACTCTACAGGTTTTTTTGTTGCACTTGCTGTAAATTCATTATTGTCTTTACTTACAACATAGTTTTTAGGATTGCTTGCTATATTGCCCTTCCAAGTAACTGGATCTGAGTAACCTTCATTTGCTTGGGCCTTTATTAATTCAAATATTGTTGCTTTAAGCTGTGAATGCTTATAGGTGCTTAGGTCTGTTCCTGGTTTAACTTTATAAGTTGCATAAAGTACAGGACTATCTTTATCGCCTTCAGTAGTAACACTGTCTTTTACAACTTTTACACCTTCGCCTAAATAGAATTTAACTTCTATAGCGTCTTTTGGTGCTTCTTCTTCGTTAGAAACGAAGTTTTCCTTAACAATTAAATTTTGTTTGTCGATAATTAAACTTGAACCATCGCTGAAAGTAACTTTAACTTTACCAGGAATATTTCCAACTGTGTCAGTCTTTCTTGCTGGATTTGTTGCTTCTTCAACTGTGGCATCATTAAGATAAGTTTTGTATTCTGTGTTATCTTTGTTTGCATCATTAAGTTCTACTCCGTCTTTCCAGTTAATTTCATCTACTGGAGCATCTTTCCATACAACTATATTCTTTGGATCAAGCTTGTCTTTTAGTATAGATGATATAGCTTCTTTACCTTTAATTGTATAGTCAATAGTTACAGCATTATTACATCCAGGTTGTTTAACCTTAACTTGTAGAGTAATACTTTTACCTATAAAATCTTCTAATCCTTTTAGGTTTCCATTGGAAATAGCATTGGCCATATCAAAAAGAACAAGCTGTTTAACATCATTCATGGTCATAGTTGATGTAATAACTCTTTCATCCTCACTACCTATCTTAAATGAATATAGATAGTTATTATCTTTTAAATCCCATAGGTTAGAAATTAAGCCAGTTCCAGAAATTTCACCTATACCCTTAGTCTTATCTATTATTGCAACTTCAACTGTTTTTGTTGCCCTGTCATAAGATCCAATATAAACACCCGCTTTACTATTTATCTTAGAGAATAAACCATCAGCGGCATTTTCAAATTGATTCTTAAGAGCATCTTTAGTTAAACAACGAAAATCTTCTTTTTTAGTATATTCTGCTGTAATTTCTGTCTCAACAGTAAATTTTTGAGTTAAATCTTTATCCCAACCTTTAAATATAAAACCTTCGTCAGGTGTTACTGTTGGAGCTGGAACTGTTACTTCATTTTCTGGATTTACCCAGTAAGTAACAATTTCATCGTTACCAATTACCCCATGTTCACCCTTTAAAAAGCTTACTTTAACAAAATTACCTGGTACGTCTGGTTTATCTTCTCCAGGATTTTGAGCAACTACATCGTCTCCAGTATATTTATATTGGGCAATGTGCTTTGTAGCTGAATCGTATTTTTTAGCTAGTTCTGGCTTCCAATTTGCAAAATCCCAACCTGTATTTGCTTTAACATTTGGTGCTTTTAAAACAGAATCCATTTCTACGCCTTTAAGGACATAGTAAGTTTTGTTTTCAGTAATTTTACCATGATCAGCTTGATCAAATGTTACTGCTACATAGTCAGGGTCATTAGCATAGTTAGAATCTTCTGTCCAAATTGGTTTTTCAGTAAATTCTATACTTGTTGGCTCGATTCCTTTTGGATCAACCTTAATTTCTGGTTTGTAAAGCTTACCATCAGCGGCTAAATATCCATCTGCATTAAGGTTAGTAATTACAAATTTTAAGTCCTTTCTTAAAGCATCCGCATCACGTGATCTAATTCTGTTACTGAATTTTTGTAAATCAGTTGTTGCTGGAATATCTTTTTCATTTTTTCTAGTTAGATTGTTTAATTTTATCTTGCTAGTAGTTGAAGTTGGGTTTTCTACTTCGTTGCCAGCTTTGTCAAATGTCTTTACAAAGAATTGAGAATTTCTAACTTGGATTATTTCAAGTTTTGCTAAAGTTTCTCTACCTACGACTGGTCCTGATGGATTTTTTTCTATTTGAAGCATTTTTAAAAGAATAGTATCTTGATTGCTTCCTAAATCTACAGTTACTTCATACTTTCCATCTAAAACATCTTGTTGTAATACTTGCTTTGGAAATCTTATCTTTTTAGTATCTTTATCTATTGGAAAATATTGTTTATCTGTTCCATCAATTTTGCTTAATGTTACATTGACTTGATCATTTCCAAATACACCTTTAAATGCTTCTGCTGCATCTAGACCGTCAAGCCAATTAAATTCTACTTCCAAATCAACATACGTTTTTTCAAAAGGTGGATCTTCTTCACCATTAGCTTGTAATGCTTTAGCTGGTTTTGCTTTTCTTGAATTAAAAAGCTTTGATGAACCTTTTTTATCCTTTGGTAAAAGCAATTTTACTTTGGCAACACCATTTTCAGTACTGCCTTCTAGCTCTATATTATTATCCGGTTTTTCGGATAGTCCAGCTGCAAAAGCTGGACTAACTGTTCCGAAAACCATACTAATAGCTAGAAGTAAAGCTATTAATCTCTTCATTTTTCCTCCTAAATTATCTTACTAATTGTTTCATCTTGCCTACTTTATTAGCAAGTTTAGCTTCATAAATAACTATATCTCCCTTTTCTAGATCAGAGTCAAGATCTATTTCGTCAAATTCACCTGAGGCAGTAATTGTTTTGTTAAATATTTCAGTTCCACCTCTTAAAACTTTAACAACAACACTTGCATTTTTTTCAGTTTTAAATGCTAAGAAATCATCACCATCATAAGGTCTTTCAGCTTTCATTATAAGAGGCTCAGGCTTTGCATTAAGATCAGCTTCAAATTCTGTTTTGTTACCAAATTTATCTTCAGCAACTAATTTAATTTTATTGTCTTTTAATTTTGCTTTTTTAATTAACTTACTTAAATCCACTGTCTTTTCACTTGCTTCTTCGAGATAATATAGTTCTCCATCTGTTCCCTCATAGTAAATCTTAAGAATACCTGTATCATCTTTTGCAGTTGTATCTATCTTAATTTCATAACTATAAGGTTCTTGCTTAACGATAACTCCTATAACAGTTTGTCCATTCTCATCCTTATGAGTGAATTCAGGACCTTTTTTGTCTAAAGTTACTTTGGTCTTTGATTCAGATGGTTTTTTATCAGGCTCAGTAGTTACAACTTTAATAACATCTTTATCTTCAGTCTTGTCATCATCTAAAGGAATAGTTATTTTGTCTCCAGGTTTTTTATCTTCTGGAATAGTTGTATTTCCAACTACTTCAGTGGTGCCATCTTCTTTTTCTTTTACAATATCAATTACAGTTCCTGGTTCTACACCTTCTGGAATAGTAACTTCAACAGTTGGTTTTCCGTCAGGAGTATTTGGTGTTTGTTTAGGATCTGTTACTGGTGTAGATTCTTCAGCTTGTTTGTCATTTACAGTTATTGTTCCCGGTGAGTTTGCTTCGATTTCTTTTCCGTCTTTGTCGTTTACTTTTGCTACAAAGTGGTTTCCATTGTTTGATTTCGCTAATTCTGTTGCTTCAGCTGGTGTTACTGTGATTCCAAATTCGCCTAACTTATCTTTTGTTACTACTTGGGTGTTTCCATTTTCGTCGGTTAGTGTGATTTCTAATCCGTCGTGTTCTGGCTTGTCACCTTCTGTATAAGTCATCTTAGTTGGATCTTTTGTAAATTCAATTTTTGTAACTTTGTCTTTGTTAAATGCTGAACTTACTGCTGATGCTTTGAAATCTGTGTTTGTTGTTATTGCTTGATCCCATGGATTTTTTACATTCCATGATGGGTCTTTGAAGTTTTCTTCTGCTTCTGGTGTTGGGAATTTGTCTTGTGCTAGTTTGCTATCTTTAAATACTGCATAAGATTTTCCGTAAAGAGCGTTGTCTTTTATTGATGTTTCATCTCTTAAGACTTTTACTTCAAATACTCCATCTGGTAAGTCTGTTCCTGGTACAATTTCTTGACCATCTTTTACAAACTTAGCTGTATAAACTTTTCCATTTTCTACTTCTACTGTTGATTCTGGTAGAGTTGGATCCCAGCTTAAGAATTTAACTGTGTCGTCTACTGGTTTTGTAGCTGGTACAGTTACTTTATCCCATTTTGATCCTTTTTTAACTAGAACTGAGATTACTTCTTTATCTTTTAGGTCTCCTAGTTCTAATTTTCCTTTAGCGATGTCTTCTGTCTTGAACGCTACAATGTTGTATTGACTCTTGTCAATCTTTCCTTTGTCGTCTTCTGTTGGAATGTTTTTATCGTCTGGATTTGTTGGGTTATCTTTGTCTTCTGGTTCGTAAGGAATTACTTCTGTATCTGATATCTTATCATTTACAGTTATTGTTCCTGGTGAGTTTGCTTCGATTTCTTTTCCGTCTTTGTCGTTTACTTTTGCTACAAAGTGGTTTCCATTGTTTGATTTCGCTAATTCTGTTGCTTCAGCTGGTGTTACTGTGATTCCAAATTCGCCTAACTTATCTTTTGTTACTACTTGGGTGTTTCCATTTTCGTCGGTTAGTGTGATTTCTAATCCGTCGTGTTCTGGCTTGTCACCTTCTGTATAAGTCATCTTAGTTGGATCTTTTGTAAATTCAATTTTTGTAACTTTGTCTTTGTTAAATGCTGAACTTACTGCTGATGCTTTGAAATCTGTGTTTGTTGTTATTGCTTGATCCCATGGATTTTTTACATTCCATGATGGGTCTTTGAAGTTTTCTTCTGCTTCTGGTGTTGGGAATTTGTCTTGTGCTAGTTTGCTATCTTTAAATACTGCATAAGATTTTCCGTAAAGAGCGTTGTCTTTTATTGATGTTTCATCTCTTAAGACTTTTACTTCAAATACTCCATCTGGTAAGTCTGTTCCTGGTACAATTTCTTGACCATCTTTTACAAACTTAGCTGTATAAACTTTTCCATTTTCTACTTCTACTGTTGATTCTGGTAGAGTTGGATCCCAGCTTAAGAATTTAACTGTGTCGTCTACTGGTTTTGTAGCTGGTACAGTTACTTTATCCCATTTTGATCCTTTTTTAACTAGAACTGAGATTACTTCTTTATCTTTTAGGTCTCCTAGTTCTAATTTTCCTTTAGCGATGTCTTCTGTCTTGAACGCTACAATGTTGTATTGACTCTTGTCAATCTTTCCTTTGTCGTCTTCTGTTGGAATGTTTTTATCGTCTGGATTTGTTGGGTTATCTTTGTCTTCTGGTTCGTAAGGAATTACTTCTGTATCTGATATCTTATCATTTACAGTTATTGTTCCTGGTGAGTTTGCTTCGATTTCTTTTCCGTCTTTGTCGTTTACTTTTGCTACAAAGTGGTTTCCATCGTTTGATTTCGCTAATTCTGTTGCTTCAGCTGGTGTTACTGTGATTCCAAATTCGCCTAACTTATCTTTTGTTACTACTTGGGTGTTTCCATTTTCGTCGGTTAGTGTGATTTCTAATCCGTCGTGTTCTGGCTTGTCACCTTCTGTATAAGTCATCTTAGTTGGATCTTTTGTAAATTCAATTTTTGTAACTTTGTCTTTGTTAAATGCTGAACTTACTGCTGATGCTTTGAAATCTGTGTTTGTTGTTATTGCTTGATCCCATGGATTTTTTACATTCCATGATGGGTCTTTGAAGTTTTCTTCTGCTTCTGGTGTTGGGAATTTGTCTTGTGCTAGTTTGCTATCTTTAAATACTGCATAAGATTTTCCGTAAAGAGCGTTGTCTTTTATTGATGTTTCATCTCTTAAGACTTTTACTTCAAATACTCCATCTGGTAAGTCTGTTCCTGGTACAATTTCTTGACCGTCTTTTACAAACTTAGCTGTATAAACTTTTCCATTTTCTACTTCTACTGTTGATTCTGGTAGAGTTGGATCCCAGCTTAAGAATTTAACTGTGTCGTCTACTGGTTTTGTAGCTGGTACAGTTACTTTATCCCATTTTGATCCTTTTTTAACTAGAACTGAGATTACTTCTTTATCTTTTAGGTCTCCTAGTTCTAATTTTCCTTTAGCGATGTCTTCTGTCTTGAACGCTACAATGTTGTATTGACTCTTGTCAATCTTTCCTTTGTCGTCTTCTGTTGGAATGTTTTTATCGTCTGGATTTGTTGGGTTATCTTTGTCTTCTGGTTCGTAAGGAATTACTTCTGTATCTGATATCTTATCATTTACAGTTATTGTTCCTGGTGAGTTTGCTTCGATTTCTTTTCCGTCTTTGTCGTTTACTTTTGCTACAAAGTGGTTTCCATCGTTTGATTTCGCTAATTCTGTTGCTTCAGCTGGTGTTACTGTGATTCCAAATTCGCCTAACTTATCTTTTGTTACTACTTGGGTGTTTCCATTTTCGTCTGTTAGAGTAATTTCTAATCCGTCGTGTTCTGGCTTGTCACCTTCTGTATAAGTCATCTTAGTTGGATCTTTTGTAAATTCAATTTTTGTAACTTTGTCTTTGTTAAATGCTGAACTTACTGCTGATGCTTTGAAATCTGTGTTTGTTGTTATTGCTTGATCCCATGGATTTTTTACATTCCATGATGGGTCTTTGAAGTTTTCTTCTGCTTCTGGTGTTGGGAATTTGTCTTGTGCTAGTTTGCTATCTTTAAATACTGCATAAGATTTTCCGTAAAGAGCGTTGTCTTTTATTGATGTTTCATCTCTTAAGACTTTTACTTCAAATACTCCATCTGGTAAGTCTGTTCCTGGTACAATTTCTTGACCATCTTTTACAAACTTAGCTGTATAAACTTTTCCATTTTCTACTTCTACTGTTGATTCTGGTAGAGTTGGATCCCAGCTTAAGAATTTAACTGTGTCGTCTACTGGTTTTGTAGCTGGTACAGTTACTTTATCCCATTTTGATCCTTTTTTAACTAGAACTGAGATTACTTCTTTATCTTTTAGGTCTCCTAGTTCTAATTTTCCTTTAGCGATGTCTTCTGTCTTGAACGCTACAATGTTGTATTGACTCTTGTCAATCTTTCCTTTGTCGTCTTCTGTTGGAATGTTTTTATCGTCTGGATTTGTTGGGTTATCTTTGTCTTCTGGTTCGTAAGGAATTACTTCTGTATCTGATATCTTATCATTTACAGTTATTGTTCCTGGTGAGTTTGCTTCGATTTCTTTTCCGTCTTTGTCGTTTACTTTTGCTACAAAGTGGTTTCCATTGTTTGATTTCGCTAATTCTGTTGCTTCAGCTGGTGTTACTGTGATTCCAAATTCGCCTAACTTATCTTTTGTTACTACTTGGGTGTTTCCATTTTCGTCGGTTAGTGTGATTTCTAATCCGTCGTGTTCTGGCTTGTCACCTTCTGTATAAGTCATCTTAGTTGGATCTTTTGTAAATTCAATTTTTGTAACTTTGTCTTTGTTAAATGCTGAACTTACTGCTGATGCTTTGAAATCTGTGTTTGTTGTTATTGCTTGATCCCATGGATTTTTTACATTCCATGATGGGTCTTTGAAGTTTTCTTCTGCTTCTGGTGTTGGGAATTTGTCTTGTGCTAGTTTGCTATCTTTAAATACTGCATAAGATTTTCCGTAAAGAGCGTTGTCTTTTATTGATGTTTCATCTCTTAAGACTTTTACTTCAAATACTCCATCTGGTAAGTCTGTTCCTGGTACAATTTCTTGACCGTCTTTAATATACTTAGCTGTTACTTCTAATGCTTCTGTGATTGCTGTTGTATCAGCTTTATCCCAGACTGTAAACTTGTAATTATCGTTTGCTGTTACTCCTGGTTTTGTAATGTGTTCTAGGGTTTTGTTTGCATCTGGGTTTACCCAGTATTTTGTTGTTCCAGATAATGTTCCGTGGTCTCCTGGCTTGAATTCTACTAATACAAAGTTTGATGGTACGTCTGGTATGTCATTGCCTGGTTGTGGAACTACATCTGGTCCATTATATTTATATTGTGCAACATGTTCTGTAGCTGTATCATATTTTGTTGCTAAAGCTGGATTCCACGCTTCTGTTCCAGTCTTTTGTGTCCAGCCATTATTTGCTGTAACAGCTGGTGGAGTTAAAGTAGAATCCATTTCCACGCCTTTGAAGACGTAATAGGTTTTGTTTGCTACTATTGTTCCGTGTTCGCCTGCTGCAAAAGTTACAGCTACATAGTCAGGGTCAGTGATTTGTGTTCCAGGGTTTTCTGGATCGTCAATCCTTGGTTCTGTTTCTGTTACGATTGGTTTTTCTGTAAATGTGATTACTGTAGGGTCGATTCCATTTTCATCAACTACAGGTGTACCTGGTTTATAAACTTTATTAGCATTTTTATCTACTAATACGCCATTTTCTAAACCTTCAACAGTAAAAGTTAGACCACTGTTAATATTCTTTCTGTTTTTAAGATTAGCTTCTCTTGGAGATAAAACTTCTGTTTTTTTTGAGCCTTCAGGGATTTCTATTTCTTTTTCAAGACTTCCTGCAGTAAGTTTTATCTTGCCCTTTGTAGCTGCTGTTGTAGGATTTGTAGCTTCATTTCCTGCCTTAACTGTTTTTACAATTAGGTCTGTATTTCTTAGTTGATATAGTGAAAGTGTAAATACAGCTGTAAAGGTGTCGTAGTCAACGTCATAAGAACTTTCTTTGAATGTGAAGTTACCAGCTACTTTTTCTCCGTCAAATTCAATGTAGATTTTTTTATCTACTAAGTCGTATTGGGAGAACTTGCCATTAACATCAATAGTCTTGGTATCTTTGTTAATTTCAAAGCTCACTTCTTGCTCTGTACTTCCGTCAGGATATATTAAAGCAACATTGACATCTGGTGCTTCAGTGCCAAAAACAGCATCGAAGTCAAATTCATTATTTTCAATACCGAATTTTTCTATATCAATTCTAATATAGGTTTCTCCATGACTTAAATCATTAGGATTACCACTACGTGTTTGGAATCTTCTGTTGAATAGGCTAAAGCTACTTTGTTTCGCTTGTCTTAGTTCTGATACCGGGATTTCTACTGCTGCACTAAGCTTACCGTTGTGTTCTTCTAATTCACTTGAAGTCTGGCTGGTTTCTGTAATTAATTTATGGGAAGTAGGTCCAGCTGCAAAAACTGGACTTACTGTTCCCAATAATATACAGATAGCAAGAATCAAGGAGATTAATTTATTTTTCATTGCTCCTCCTTCTTAGTTCTCTTCCTATCTAATTCTAGATACTACTGTGTTTGGATCTTTTCCTTCAATGCTAGCTTTAACGGCTACTTTTCCACCTCTTTTTGGTAGAGTTTTGCCATCAGAAAGCTTGATTTCTGAAATTTCTTCTGTTTGTTTAGCTGTCATTTTCAAGACTTCATTGCCACTTCTGTCATAAACAGTTATTTCAAGGTTAGCTCCAATATCTGTCATAACATATATAGCATCATCACCGCTATAAGGTCTGTCTATACCAACCTTGATTAGTGGAAGTTTTTTTTGCTTCTTTGTGTTCTACATTAGCCTTGTTGCCGAACTTGTCAATAGCTATAACAGTGAAGGTCTTTTCCTGACCCTGTTGAACAGCTACATTATCATTTAAGGACTTTGTAACGTCTGAATTATCTTCAGCTTTTGGTGTGCTATCATAGTAACCCTTATCTTTATAGCCATCAACATATATTCTTAGGATACCAGCTTGGTCTTCAGCCTTAGCTGAAACTTTTACAAAGTAGCCTAGTGGGTCTGGATTAGCTAATACTTGTTTTCCATTGCCCATATCAGCAAATGTTGGTGCTACTTTATCAATCTTAATAGGTGTGTCTGAATAAGATGGATTCTTGCCAGTTTCTATTGTTTCGATATAGTAGTCTGCATTTGGATCGAATTTATCACTTGGTAAATCTGTTATATCAAATACTGGTGTTCCATCTTCTTTTGTAGTTTGTGTTAAACCTTCAACTTCTGTATAATTTCCATCTTCATTTTTCTTAACAAGCTTATAAGTTGCATTTTCTGGAAGGTCTTTTCCTTCTTCTGCAGGTGTAATTTCTATATATTGCTTGTCCTTGGCTTCATCATAAGTTTGCTTTGGATTTGTTACTTGTGATTTTACTGGTCCATAGAAAGCATATACGGTCATTTCAGATAGGATTGGAGAATTTTCTGTAAACTTATATGTTTTTGTTATGTTTTTAGCTTGTGCTTCTGTCTTCAATTCTTCCAATTTGTTGTATTCGTCAACGCTTGTAACTTTCTTTGTTGTCCAGCCATAGAATTCTTTGTTTTCCATCTTTGGATTTTCTGTCTTAAGTTCTACTTGACTTTCTTTACCAGGGAATTCTCTTAGCCAAAGTTGTGACTTAGTAATGTCGATGCCCTTGTTTGTATAGAATTTAGCAATATAATTATCGAAAGAATCGATATCTTGTTTCGCCTCAGCTATAGCTGCATTTCTTATTGTTCTAGGCGTACCTATAGTGTTATCCAATGCCTCTGCTTCTACAAGTCTATTTTGTAGCTGTTCTTTGTATCTATCAAAGGCAACCTGATATATTTCTGTTCCAAGTGGCTGGTCGGTGTGAGATGCCATCACTTGATTCCCAGCACCATCATCAACCATTCTTCTGTTGGCACCTTCAAAGGCATTGGCCTTATAGGATGGATTTAATGTTGCTGTTGGGAAGTTATCCTTATCAACTACATATCTATAGTTTTCATTTAGCGGAGCAATTTTAACAATGGGATCTTTTGCCTTTTCCGCATTTGGGTCTTCTCCCAAGTAGCCTCCATTTAAGTCAAACTTCACTTTGGCTTGTACTTGCTCGATAACTGGTGGAAGTTTTTCAATAGCATTGATGGAGTAGTCTTCTGTTGAAAAGGCTAGTGGCGCATCTTTTACCATTTTATACTTCTTATTTAAAATCCCTGTTGTAGCTCCCAAAGGATCGCTTGGGTTAACTGCTGTTTGTGTTGAAAATTCATAGCCGTTATATATCTTTTTATTTACAATTACAGCCCGTGATCTTTTTTTATCAATTACAGACTCTGTATCGTCTCCACTTCCTACATCTTTGTAGGTGTCATTTGCGTCTGATAGGTAAGCTTGGTTTAATACAGACTTTTTCGTCTTCCGATACGCCCCTTGCTCTAACAATTGCATTACCAATCTTTGTGTGTCCATAGAGAATTGTATCTGTTGTAAAGATTTCTGGAATGGAGGCTTCATTTTGGGTTTTTTCAATGTTCGGGCTTTTTAAGTTGCCAGCGAAACGAACATATTGCATGTCTCCACATTTGTCAGGATCTTTTGTTATTGTAAAGAAGTCTCCTGCATCTCCTAAGGCTTGCTCATCTTTACTTGTGTAAAATCTAACTTCTTGTATATTGTTTTTTAAGCCTTGCATGTAGATTTTTATTGGTGTCCCTTCTTTTAAAGTCATGTCATAAGGAATTGTCCACCAGTATGAAGTAGAGTCTTTCCAATATAGAGAGGTGCCAAGAGCATCATTTGGGGCTGATTGGAAAACTACATTATGCGGTCTTTCTCCAACTTCCATTACCATCTTTCGATTGCCCGCAAAAGAGCCAAGGCCAAATTCTTTTGTTCCAACATCTAGAACTAGTTTTTGTCCCTTTTGAAGGGTTCTATCTTTATCAACTTTTCCAGAGAAAGTTTCTCTAGCTTCTCCCTTCTTTGTTTGTGTAGTAAATGTTGTATAAAAAGTCATATCTAGAAGGTCTGTATCGCTAATAAGACTTTCAAACTTTTCAGGTTTTACATAAAACCTAACAATGGTTCCAACACCTCTACCACCTGAAGCAAGTGCAGAGTTTAAAAGCGTCTCCAATGCATTTCCTTTGCTTTGCATTTTGATGTTATTTTCATAGGCTGTCTTTTGATAGTCAGTACCCACCACTTGAATATATTGAAGACCATCTTGCCCTTGATTAATTTGATTTCTTAGAACAGGAATGCGCCTTTCTGGGACTGGATTATCATACGAACCACCATCATAAGGTTTTTCATTGGCTCCTACAATGAATACATCAGCAATTTTCGCACTTCCATCTTCTGGGACTCCTTCTTCGGCACTTCCTGCCAAAACGTTAAAGAATTTATCTTCAATCACTGTTCTAAGTCCTAAAACGGGTTTATGTTGTAAAGGCTTATTGGCGTTTTTATTGTGTCTAATTGTTAAGTCTACATAACCCTTATTCTTGTTATAGGTTAGAAAAGCAGTCTGTGTTAAAATCCATGGATCTATGTTATCATCTTCACATTCTGGTATCAAACCAGCCCTATAGTCTCTTCTAGGTATAATAGTAGAAGAAGTATAAGTTGAGTAACCATCTAAGTGGGCACATGGGTTCATACGAACTTTTTCATAATACTTATCTACTATTCTTGATTGTATTACTGGCTCTTTACTTTGTACAAGGGCTTCAACACTCGTTGGAAGACCTAGCTGTTGTAATTGGTCTGGAGATTTTAATACAAAATGCATAGGCGCTTCTATAGCTTGCTTTTTAAACATAGCATCATTTAAAGCCACACTATATACATTGTCCGATCCGGCATTTTCTCTTGGTTCTGAGGTAAATTTTATAATGTCCCCATTAAAATGCTGTGGATTTGTAGATTCTTTATTTTTAGCTGGATCTTTCCATGCTCCTGTTTTAGCATTATCCCAGTCAATCATTTGTGCTAAGGTTTTATCAAATTTTAGAAGCAACCTTTGCCATACTGCGTTTGCACTTGATTGTGTTTTATAAAGAATTGTAATGACTTGTCTATCTCCTAAATTAAATGTACCTCCATACTCAATGTTGGGGTTTTTAATTGAGTCAGCATTGGCAGCTTCTACAAGTCTATTATTTGCTGTCAATGGCCAGTGATCAGCCTCTGCTTCTTCGTCGCTTACTTCCCAGTCTGGAGTGGCTACTGCTCTAGTCCCTGTTGAAGGTTCTTCCGCAAATACGTTTAGTGGCAAGCTAGTTAAAATCATTATTAGTGCCAAAAAAAGTGATAAGAATCTGCGAAGTGACTGTTCTTTGTTTTTTTGCATTTTTTTCCTCCTTGTTTAAATTGTTTGTAAATTTTATTTTTGAAAATACATTTTCAAAAAAAAGATTAAAATTTAAATTAAGCCCTAATTAATTAAAATAATCTGCTTAATTTAAATATTTTTCTATCCGAATATTATCCCCTCCTAACTATATTATTTTTAGGTGTTTGCAATTTAGCATTTGCTATATATAATATCTGGCTTTATGTGTATTAATTTAATGCACAATTTGGTCAGCTATTAACTAGTTTTTTAAAATCTATTAAATCTATAGATTTTGTAAGGTGATTAATTTTTCAATTTTTTATTGACTAATAATACATGAACTTATAAAAAATCCATTAAAATATGATTCACTTCTTCTTATATATTTCTACCCATATTATACTACATTTTACTAATTTTAGCGATTTTTTTAGAGGTAAAATGTAAAATTCAGTTGATTTATTTAATTTTTATTATTTTTTTAAATTTAGAAGTTTCTATATGTGTTTTCTTTATATTTTATTATAGATTTATAAATTTATTAAGATGTTTTTTAAAGTTTTATTTATGAATTTTATGCGAGTTCATATATTTTTTTATAATTCTAGGCTTAAAATATTTTTCTTAAAAGAATTAAATTTAATTTTTTTGAAAAATTTTCTTTTCTCTTTTTTTATAATTTTTTTATATTTTTAAAAAGAGAATTGCTAGGCAAAATAGCATTTTTATTTTTAATAATATTAATTTTTTTATTGAGTTTGAAAGTTGGTATTATTTATCTTTTATAAATTTTATTTTATATCTTAATATATTTATTATTCCCTTTTTCTATATAAATATTAAAGCAAGTTGAAGGTAATTTTTATTCTTCAACTTGCTTTTACTCTATCCATATTTTTGCTCTTTTCTTCATCCAAGAAATTACATCAAAGTTATAGGCCTTATTTATATTTTCTTCTTTAAAAATTTGACTTGCTTTCCCCTCTGCTACAATTTTCCCTTTTTGCAAAAGGAGTATGTTATCTGAGAAGAGTTTAGCAAGTGTTAGGTCGTGAACTATACTTATAACTGCCCTGTCCCCTTTTTTAACCCAAGAGTCTATTAAACTAAATATTTTTTCTTGAATGGATATATCAAGATGGTTTGTAACTTCGTCTAGTATCAAGATTTTAGGATCTTGGGCTAAGACCTGAGCCAAGAAAACTTTTTGTAGTTCTCCGCCTGAAAGAAAGTTTGCAGATCTTGTTCTTATATTTTCTATCTCCATTGTCTCTATTGCCGAGTCTATCATTTTTTTGTCTAATTCACTTTGTGTATCTAGTATACCCTTTCTATATGGATATCTACCGAAAGAAACTATTTCTTCTACTGTAAATGGATACTCAATATAATTTGTTTGCATTAGGTAGCCAATAGCTTTGGCTCTTTCTGTTGCTTTCATGTACTGTAGATCTTTATTTTCAAAATATATTTTACCTTTATATTTAATATTTTGCGTGATTGCCTTAGCTAAGCTTGACTTACCTGCTCCGTTGTGCCCTATAACCATTAGTTTTGTATTTTTTTTAAGTTCAAAATTTATATCATCTAATATTTTCTTTTCTCCAATTTCAAGGGATACATTTTCTAATCTAAGCATGACTTTTCCTCTTTTTGTAAAATATATATATGAAAATAAAGGAACCGACAAAGGATGTGATGATACCTATTGGTATTTCAGCTGGTCTAAGTATGGTTCTAGATAAAAGATCTGCATAGAGTAAAAAAATACCACCAAAGATACTTGAAAATATAAATAGTTTTTTGTGGCTTGGTCCGGTTATTTTTCTAACTATGTGAGGTGAGATTAAGCCTACAAAGCCTATCGTTCCAGAAAAAGCTACACTTGTACCAACTAAAAATGATACTGCCAATATGATTATTTTTTTGCTCTTTTTTACATCTACTCCTATGTTGCTAGCAAATGATTCGCTTATAGATAGGGCGTCAAGTTCCTTGCTTTTGGATATAAGTATGATTGAAAATATTAAAAGTACTAAAAATAAAACTAATGCTCCTTCATAACTTGAAGCTTGTAGAGATCCCATCGACCAAAATGTTATGGACTCTATTTTTCTTGTATTAAATGTTATGATAAGACTTGTTATTGCAGATACAAACATTGAATAGATAACTCCAAGTAGGATTATTGTGGTTGTTGAAAATCCACTATCTATTTGTCTTGCTAGAGTAAAGATTATAATTATAGATATTAATGCAAATATTATGGCAAATACTACTGTTGGTCTAAATATTCCTATTGGAAAGCTAAGATTAAAGGCAATTGCTAAATAAGCTCCGAGCGAAGCTCCTGAGCTTATTCCCAAGGTTGACCCATCTGCTAGGGGGTTTCTTAAAAGCCCCTGCATAGACGCTCCGCTTATTGCAAGCGATGCTCCAACTAAGAAACTTGAGAGTATTCGAGGTAGTCTTATTTTTAAGATAATGGTTTCATTAGCAGAAAGAGGGGCTGGATGCCCCTCAAATATTCTTTTAAATCCTTTTATTAAAATTTCGACAACTTCTTTAAAAGGGAGTGTTACACTTCCTATAGATATACATATTATCATGCTTATAAATAGTAAAAGCAATATAGGAATGTAGATTTTGGATTGATTTTTACTAGTAAACATTCTACTTTACAAAATCTGATAAAAGTTTAAATCCTTCTTTTAATCTTGGTGAAGGTCTAGATAATTCATTGTTTTGTAAATTTAATATTTTTTTGTTTTTAACTGCACTTATTTCTTCCCAGCCAGTTCTTTTCATTATCTCTTCTTCAGGTTTGTCTCCACTTCCTGAGTACATAGTAATTGTCATTATATAATCTGGATTTCTTTTGATAACTTCTTCTTCAGAGATTTCTTTCCATCCTTCTACATCGTCAAATATATTTTTTAATCCTAACATATCTGCTGCTTCTTGCATAAATGTTCCTTTTCCAGCTGACCATAGTCCATATTCTAAAGGAGATACTTCAAAATATATGCTCTTGCCTTTATTGGCTTCTTTATCTTTTGCTATTTCGTCAAATACGTATTTCATAGACCCAATTAAATCTTTAGCTTCTTTGTTTTTGTCTAATATTTTTCCGATAAGATCAATTTCTTCATATACTCCATTTAGATCTTTGGCGTTAAATGTAACTACACTTATACCTGCATCTTTAATTGTTTTAAACTGTTCGGCAGTTTGAGCCATATCGGAAACAAAGATTACATCTGGATTTAGTTTAATAATTTCTTCTGCGTTTAACTCGTCTCCTGTTTGAAGTTTTGGCTTTTCTAGTATTTCTTCTGGATAGTCTACATATTGACCTATTGCAACTATATCTTTTGCTCCTTTAAGTTCATTTACTATTTCTGCACTATCAGGATTAAGTACAACTATTTTTTCTGGTTTTTGAGAAAATGAGATTTCATTTCCTAGCATATCCTTTATGTTTAGAGGGTATACTGTATTCTCAGTTTCTAAAGATTTGCAATTTTCATCGGTCTTGTTTTCAGTTTCTTGTTTTGTTTCATTATTATTATTGTTTTTGTCACAAGCTGTAAAAGAAAATGCAAGGGCAAAAGCTAAAAAT
Source organism: Citroniella saccharovorans (assembly GCF_035481615.1). NCBI lineage: Bacteria > Bacillati > Bacillota > Tissierellia > Tissierellales > Peptoniphilaceae > Citroniella > Citroniella saccharovorans. The sequence goes on along the minus strand of NZ_JAYKOT010000003.1, from coordinate 536,987 downwards.
AATGATAATATTCTTTTTTTCATGTCTTCCTCCTTGAAAAATAAAAAATCCTTCTCAAAACCGAGAAAGACATCATAAATTTATCTATCCCGGTAAAAAACGCTATTAGGTATCCCGACTTAGCTTCATCCTCATAACGCCTTCCCACCTTAAAGATAGTGGCCATATTATTTGTCAGCAATCACGGTTACCGGATTAGTTCAAGATTTGCACTTGATTCCCTAATGCTTAAAAGCATACTATAATTAGCACAACGTTTTTTATTTACTATTTTTTTATTTTCGCATTATATTTTAGCACTTAATTTTAAAAAAATCAATTTTGACATTGGTATTAATTTAGTTCAATTTTTATTTTTATGAATAAGATTTTTATTTTATTTTTTAAAGTAAACTTTTTAGTTGTTATATGAAATGTTTTAAAAATTAAAGCCAAAAATCTTTAGTTAAGATTTTTGGCTTTATTTTAAAATTTATTAAATTGTTTTTGAAGAATTATTTTGTACCAAAAAGCCTATCTCCAGCATCTCCAAGGCCTGGCATTATATAACCATGTTCATTGAGTTTTTTATCTAGGCCTGCTACAAATATATCTACATCTGGGTGGTTTCTTTGAACAAGTTCTATGCCTTCTGGTGCAGCTATTATATTTACAAGTTTTATCGACTTGCAGCCTTTTTCTTTTAGGAAAGTTATGGCAGCTGAAGATGATCCTCCTGTTGCAAGCATTGGATCTAATACGTAGATTTCTCTTTCGCTTATATCTACAGGAAGTTTACAATAATATTCAACTGGCTTTAAGGTTTCTGGATCCCTATATAGTCCTATATGGCCAACTTTTGCTGCTGGTAGAACTTCTAGTATTCCATCTACCATTCCTAGTCCTGCTCTTAAGATTGGGACAAGGGCTTGTTTTTTGCCAGCTATTTCGTATCCTGTTGTCTTTTCTATTGGAGTTTCGATTTCTATTTCTCTAACTGGTAAGTCTCTAGTTACTTCAAATGCCATCATTGTTGAAATTTCATTTACAAGTTCTCTAAAGTCTTTTGATCCTGTTTCTATTTTTCTTAATATTGTTAGTTTGTGTTTTATAAGTGGATGTTCAAATACTGTAACTTTTGACATTTTTATCTCCTATTTTCTTCTTCTATTTTTTCTATTTTATCTAGTCTTCTTTGGTGCCTATCTCCTTCAAAGCTTGCTCCCATATAGGCATCTATTATGTCTTTTGCGACTTCTGGTCCTATGGTTCTACCACCAAAACAAATAAAATTGGCGTTGTTGTGTCTTTTGGTTGCTTTTGCGGAAAAAGCATCTGATAAAAGTGCAGCCCTTATTCCATTAAACTTGTTTAAGGCAATAGATATTCCTATTCCAGTTCCGCAAATTCCTATCCCAAAATCATAACCGCCATTTAGATATTCTTTGGCTAATTTTTCTGCATAATCTGGGTAGTCTACAGACTCAGATGAATCTGTTCCAAGATTTACTACTTCTATTTCCCTAGCCTTTAGATAGTCAATTATGATTTTTTTTAATTCATATCCACCATGATCTGATCCTATAACAACTTTCATTTTTAGCCCCCAATCATTTTTTCTAGTCAATTTATTATAACATATTTTTCTCTACTGACTTTTTTAATATTTAATATTATTTTAATTATTTGCTAGATTTTATAGTTTTTTTACTTGATAATTTTACCTGCTGCTGATTTTTTCATCCTATTCATTATAGAAAATCCAAGATTCTCTTCTTTGATTCCCTCTGCTAAAATTATATCAACATTGTACCTATCGAAGTCTCTAAGAGAGGAGAAAAGTTTTCTGGAATTTTCTTCTGTATCTTTGATACTTCCTAAGGACTTTACATATGGGGTGTCAAATTCTCTAAGGTATTCGTTAAATGTAAGGATTCCAACTTTTTTGCCTTGATTTTTATAGGATTCAAGGTCTTTTTTCATCTTATCAATTCTATTTTCTAGATTGTAGTCGTAGATATACATTTCAGCCTTTGGAGCGTAGTGCTTGTATTTTTGCCCTGGGGATTTTGGAACTTGATTTTTATCTTTTAGGCTTAGGTCCAATAAAACTTTTTCATAATATTTTAAAAAGTCATCTTCTGTATAGAAACCAGGTCTTAAGATTGTAGGAAATTCTCCTGTAAAATCTACAACAGTAGATTCTATTCCTACTCTTGAAATACCTCCATCAACAATCATTTCTACCCTTCCATCTAAGTCCATAAGTACATCTTTAGGGTTGGTTGGGGAAGGTCTGCCTGAAAGATTGGCTGAAGGTGCAGCTAGTGGCCCTGAAAGTGAAATTATTTTTCTAGTGATCTCATTATCTGGCATTCTTATAGCGACTGTATCCCCACCTGCTGTAACTATGTCTGGAACTGTACTTTTTCTTTTAAGAACTGCCGTAAGTGGTCCTGGCCAAAATTCTTTTGCAATTTGTTCAAATTTTTCTGGAATATCTTCCGCTAGGTCGTATATATCGCTAAAGTCTGCTATATGAACTATAAGAGGATTATCAAGCGGCCTATTTTTTACTTCAAAGATTTTCCTTATGGCATTCTCATTGTTATATAAGGCTGCAAGACCGTAAACCGTTTCAGTTGGAATAACAACAAGTCCACCTCTTTTGAGAATTTCTGCTGGCCAGCTTATTTGTTTAAGGTCATTTATAGAATTTATTTTTAAAAGTTCTGTCTTATATTTTGTCTTTTCCTCGTCATAGTATGAATATGTTGGGTCCATGTGGATAACAAGTTCAATGTGCAGTTTTTTCATAACTTCTTTTTCTACTCTATCTATTTCGTCATGGATTGTGAGGATGCTAAGATCGTATGGAGTTTCAGCGTGAATTGATGCTAGGATCTTACCTCTACCATAATCGTGTACATTGAGGTCATGATAATTTTTTATATAGGTGGAATTTAAAACTATATCAGTTATTTTTCCTTTTATATCGTCTGAAACTTCTTCTCCTGTAAGGATGCTAATTGTATCTTTTGCAAAGTCCAAACCAGTTTTAAAAACTAGGACTGAGATAACGAGTCCTGCAAGTGCATCTAGGTTAAAATCTATAAATTGGTTTAAAAAACCACATAAGAGGATTGCAGATGTAGCTACAACATCGTTTAAACTATCTTTTGCAACTCCATCGTTTAATACAGAGTCGAATCTTTTATATAGGTCGTGGTTATATTTATACATTTCAAGTTTTAAAAGTATAGAAAAAACTAATATAGAGATGGAAAGTAGTCCAAATTCAGCTTTTGAAGGGTTTCTAATTTCTTCATAGGCATTTTTAAAAAGTGAATAACCAACATACATTATAACCATTGAGACTAAAAAAGATGCTATATATTCATATCTTCCATGTCCAAAAGGATGCTCTTTATCTGCTGGACGTCTTGAAAAAGTCGAACCAAATATGGCTAATAAAGATGTTAGAGTATCGGACAAGTTATTGAAGGCATCTGAAAAGATTGAAACTGATCCAATAATTAAGCCTGCTGTTAATTTTATAATAAATAAAATTAGATTTAAGGCAAGACCTATAATGCCTGAAAGGGTTATATACTTTAGCTGGATATTGGGGTTATTTGTGTTTTTATAATCTTTTATAAAAATTTTAGCGAAAAAGTTAACCATTAAAATCTCCTATTTAACTTATGATTTATTTCTTAAATTTAAATTTATGTATTTTAAAGAGGGCTCGGAAATAAAAGTTTTATTGCCTAAGTAAAATATAAAGGGTAAAGTAAATAATAATTAGCTGAGGTGGTAACTTTTAGAAGTCACCACCCTCTTCTCTTAGTTTAAAGATTTTGCCAATATAAGTTATAGAAAAGCTAATAATTAATCAATTTTAGATAATTTTTTAGCTTGATCTTCTGCAATTAGGGCATCTATCATCTCTTGAATATCTCCATCTAAGAAGGAATCTAATTGATAGATTGTAAGCCCTATTCTATGATCTGTTATTCTTCCTTGAGGAAAGTTATATGTCCTAATTCTTTCAGACCTATCTCCTGTACCTACTTGACTTCTTCTATCTTCTGAAATTTCTTTGTTTTGCTCTTCAAGCATCATATCATAAAGTTTTGTCTTTAGAATTTTCATTGCCTTGTCTTTGTTCTTAAGCTGAGATTTTTCGTCCTGACAAGTTACTACAATTCCTGTTGGAAGGTGGGTGATTCTAACGGCAGAGTCTGTTGTATTTACCGATTGACCACCGTTTCCGCTTGATCTATATACATCAATTTTAAGATCTTTTTGTTCTATATGAACGTCAACATCATCTGCTTCTGGAAGAACTGCTACTGTTGCAGTTGAAGTATGAATTCTTCCTTGAGATTCTGTTTGTGGGACTCTTTGAACTCTATGAACTCCAGATTCATATTTAAGGTTTGAATAGGCACCGCTTCCTTTTATCATAAAAATTGCTTCTTTTATGCCGCCTGCTCCCTGGTCATTCATCGTCATAACTTCAGACCTCCAGCCCTTAGAGTCTGCATACATTGAATACATTCTAAAAAGATCTTTTGCAAAAAGACCGGCTTCGTCTCCTCCTGCTCCAGCTCTTATTTCGACAATTACGTTCTTTTCATCGTTAGGGTCTTTAGGAAGGAGCAGTATTTTTATTTCTTCTTCTTGCTTTTCTATATTTTTTTCTTTTTCAGCTATGTCCTCTTTTAGAAGTTCTCTCATTTCTTCTTCGTCTGTTGTTCCTAAAAGTTCTTTATCTTCATTTAATATTTCTATATTTTTAGAGTAACTTCTAGCAACCTTAACTATATCTTCAAGGTCTGCGTGTTCCTTGCAAAGTTTTTGAAACTTATCCATATCTTTCATAGTTTCAGGATCTGAAATTAACTTTTCAAGCTCCTCATACCTATCTTCTATTATTTTTAATTTATCTAACATTTTCATCTCTCCTAAACTTTAGACTAATTAATTTATATAAAATATAACCAAATCCACCTACTAAAATTACAAAAATTGGCGATATGCCATATAATGAAACAATAAGTGTTACAATTAGCATAATTAAGTAGGAAGGAATTTTAAATTTACTTCTTTTTGTGATTGAAATGATGGCTGATAAAAGTAAGCTTACAACACAGGCCCTTATTCCCATAAATATTGAATCAACTATTTTTAGTGATCTTATTGATGTAAAAACTGTAGCTACCAGCAGCATTATTAGAAATGATGGTAGGATTGTTCCAAGTGCAGAAAATATTGCTCCAGGAAGGGATGCTAGCTTGTAGCCTAAGTAAATACTTGTATTAACTGCAAGAGGTCCAGGGGATGATTGAGCAAGTGCGATAACATCTAAAAACTCATCATTTTCAAGCCATTTATTTTTAGTAACTACTTCTCTTTCTATGACTGGTATCATTGCGATTCCGCCCCCAAAGGTAAAGGCACCTACTAAAAAAAACGATGTAAACAATTTAATAGGATTTATTTTTTTATTACCATCCATAGATAATTCCTCCTAAACCGGCAGCTATAATTATTACAAAAATTGGGTGAATCTTTTTAAAATGGACTAGGACAAATGAAAGAGCAAATATTATAAAGGTCTTTATATCTACAATGCTCGATGGTAGCACCATGAGTATGGCTGATACTATTAATCCTGCTATAACTGGTCTTAGACCCGTAAAAAACCAGTCCATGTATTTTGATCCTTTTAGTTTTGAAACTAAAAGATAAATTATAGTCATTATAATGAAAGATGGCAGAATAACAGCTAGAGTTGATACTACCGCTCCAAGAGGTCCATTTACCTGAAAACCAATATATGTTGCAAGATTAATAGCGATCGGACCTGGAGTCATCTGAGATACAGCGATCATATCTATAAACTCACTATTAGTAAGCCAGCTATTTATTTGAACTACTTCAGTTTTTATCATGGGTATCATTGCATAGCCACCACCAAAACTGAATAGCCCTATTTTAAAAAATGAAATAAATAAGTTAAGTAAATGCATTGTAATATCCTTCCGCCACTCGATCGAAATTATTTAAATCCTTTGTAATTTCTATATTTTTATATAGAGCTTTACTTAAAAGATTTTTAACCGACTCTCCTTGGTCATATCCAATTTCTAGTAGTAGATTAAACTCTTTAGAAAGGTCCCTTGACTCTATTATAATCTTTCTTATTAAATCTAGTCCACTACTTCCAGAGTAAAGGGCCCTATCGTCCTCGTAGGTTAACTCTTTTTGTAAACTCTTTTTAAGGTTTTTATCGATATAAGGTGGATTTGAAATAATTAAATCAAAATCTTTTTCTTTTAAATTTGAAAAAAGATCCGACTCTATAAATTTAATATTATCTACCTTGTGGTGCCTAGCATTTTTCTTTGCTAAATCTATAGCCTTTGGATTTATGTCAAGTCCTATAATTTCAGCATTTTTAAATTCTTTAGCTAGGGCTATTGCAATTAGTCCTGTGCCTGTTCCTATATCTAAAATCTTTTTAAATTCTTTTTTTAAATTTACTGCCCTATCTATCAAAATTTCAGTTTCAAATCTTGGAATAAGAACTCCTTCTTCCACAAAAAGCTCCAAGCCGTAAACCCACCACTTGCCTATTAAATATTGGAGTGGGTAGCCTTCTTTTCTTTTCTCTACAAGATTTTTAAGTTCTTTATATTCTTCTCCTGATAGGTTAAAGTTTCCTAAATAATATGAAGTTCTATCTATGTTAAAGATTTCCTCTAAGATTAGTCTTCTTTCGTTTTCCTCTAAATCTTCTAATAGGTCTTTTATTTCCATGTATCTAATTCACCATCTTCTGGAATTACTGCCTTTAATGCTTCTAAAGAAACTTCAAGCATCTCTAAGTCAGGTTCTTTAACTGTGGCAAGTTTTTGAACTAATAAACCAGGCTTTATAAGAATTCTACTAATAAATCCATCACTTTTTGCCAAAATTCTATTTACTTCATAACTTATACCTATAATTAGTGGCACAAGGAGTAGTCTTATAATAAGCCTTTTTAGTGGACTTTGCCAGCCAAAGAAAGACAAAACAAGTATTGAAATTAGCATAATAGAAAATAAAAAGCTTGTACCGCACCTTGGGTGTTCTTTGGGCTGTTTCTTTGCATTTTCAGCTGTAAGATCGAGTCCTTTTTCATAGGCAAATATTGCCTTATGCTCTGCCCCATGGTACATTAATATTCTTCTCATTTCTTTAGAAAATGAAAAAAGACTTACATAAATTAAAAACATAATAATTCTAAAAATACCTTCTATTAAATTCAATAAAAATATATTTTTAACTCTGCCCTTAATTAGCCCTGTTATTAGGTTTGGTATAAAAAAGAAGATTGCTAAACTTAGAAATATAGCAAAAAAGACTCATTAAAAAGTTTTGGACTTTTTCAGAGTTTTCTTTAAAAATTTTCTCAAATATTCCTTCTTTTTTCTCGTCATAAGTCTCATCTTCTATGAATGAAGCTGAGTAATTTAAGGCTTCTTGACCTAGAGAAATAGAATTTAACAGCATAAAAAAACCTCTAATAAAAGGAAGTTTTGAAAATTTGGAATTATATTTATTTTTTGTGTCAAAAACTTTAAGGGCTATCTCTCCATCACTTTTTCTAACTGCTATTGAGGATTTGAGTGGGCCTCTCATAAGTATGCCCTCTATGAGAGCCTGCCCTCCTATTGTAGTTTTTTTCATATATCCTCCTACAAAAATAAAAGGTTAGCACACTAAGCACTAACCTCCTCTAGAAGAAATTAATCTCTATTATATTTCTTCTTAAATCTTTCTACTCTACCACCACGTTCAGTGAATTTTTGACGTCCTGTATAGAATGGATGACATTCTGAGCAGATTTCAACCTTTAAATTTTCTTTTGTTGATCCAGTCTTAAAAGTATTTCCGCAAGCACATGTAACTGTTGCTTCGTGATATTCTGGATGAATTCCTTCTTTCATGCTTTTCACCTCGTTTTCTACATATCCTTTAATATTTAAATTAACTTTAATATTATAACATTTTTTTCTAACAACTGCAAGCTAAATATATTAGCTATATTTATTATAACATTAAAAGATAAATTTTAAAAGAACTTTTAAAATTTTAGCTTTCAAATAAATTACTTGTTAGAAATAGTGGGTCAGATGTAACATCTATTCCTAGTTTTCTAAAAACCTGTTCATCGTCGTTAGAAAGAATAACTGTTGAATGAGCTTGACAGCCCTTTAATTCTTTTAATTTACTCATAGCATATTGAGCTACAGGGTTTGTAACTGCACTTATGCTAAGGGCCATTAGAACTTCTTCAGCGTCTAGTGCAATTGTCCTAGATTTTAAAACATCTTTTTTTAGACTAATAATTGGCTCTAAAACGAGTGGAGAAATTAAGTGAATGTCGTCTTGAATTTCAGCCAATTCTTTTATTGCATTTAAGATAACTGCAGCGGACCCATTCATAAGTTTTGAAAATTTTCCATTTACAAATTTGCCTGAATTAAGCTCGATAGAAACAAGATTTGGATATTTTTTCTCTCCATCTTCTCCTATAAAACTTTCCTTTTCTTTTGCTAGATTTGCCATAAGGGCTACTTTTCTATCTTCTCCCTTAAGTCCAAGCTCTTCCATAATCATTTTCATTCTAGATACTACATCATTTTCTATAATTCCTTTTTTATAATCACATAGGGTATTGTAATATCTTCTAATAATTTCTTCTATGGAAGCTTTTTTTACAACTTCATCATCAATTATTCCATCTGCTACCTTGTTAACTCCCATATCTGTCGGAGATTTAAATGCACTTTCCCTTCCAGTAATTTTTTCTATAATTTTATTTAAGACTGGAAAAAGTTCTATGTCCCTGTTGTAGTTAACAGATGTTACTCCATAAGCTTCTAGGTGGTAGAAGTCAATCATATTGACATCTTTAAGGTCCACCGTTGCCGCCTCATAGGCAATATTTACAGGATGTTTTAAAGGTAAATTCCAAACTGGAAAAGTTTCATACTTAGAATATCCTGCAATCTTACCTCTTCTACTCTCATGGTAAAGCTGAGATAAGCAGGTTCCAAGCTTACCACTATTTGCACCTGGAGCTGTTACAATTACAATTGGTTTTTTTGTTTCTATATATGGGTTTTTCCCAAATCCTTCATCGCTAACAATTGTATCAACATCGGTTGGGTAACCTTTGGTAGGATAATGTTTATATACTTTTATCCCCCTTCTTTCAAGTTTATTTGAAAATACATTTGCAGATACTTGATTTTCGTACCTAGTAATTACTACAGAGTTTACTTCAAGCTTAAATGCTCTAAGGTCATCTATCATCCTAAGGACTTCAATATCGTATGTAATACCAAGGTCTTGTCTTGTTTTATTTCTTTCAAGGTCTCCAGCATAGACGCATATTATTATTTCTAGCTTATCTTTTATGCTCTTTAAAACCTTAATTTTGGCGTCTTCATCAAAGCCGGGTAAGACTCTCTTTGCATGGAGGTCGCCTATTAGTTTTCCTCCAAATTCAATATAGAGCTTATCGTAGTTGTTTACACGCTCTAGGATATATTTAGATTGTTCATTTAAATATTTTTCATGGTCAAATCCCAGTTTCATTTTCTATCTCCATTCCTATTATCTAAAGTATGATTTATATAAATATTTAAATATTAAAAATTTTAGTTTAAATAATATTCTATTAGTAAAATAATAAATATCAAGTAAAAAAGTCTCTAGTTTTTCATAAAAGAAAGAGTACTAGAGACTTAATTATACTTTTTAGTATTCTATCGTAGTCTTTAAAATCTCTATAAATTGTTTATTGCTTGAAGTTTTCTCTAGTGTTTCAAAAAAAGATTCCTGAATTTCTATATTTGTATTTTTAGAGAATTTTCTCCTAAGTTTTCTCATTATTTCCAATTCATCTTTTGATAGAAGGAGCTCTTCTCTTCTTGTCCCCGATTTAAAAATATCTATTGCAGGAAATATTCTTACATTTGAAAGCTCGCTATCTAAGTGGACTTCCATATTCCCAGTACCCTTAAATTCTTCAAAGATAACATCATCCATCCTAGAACCAGTATCAACTAGAGCGGTTGCAAGGATTGTAAGTGAGCCTAGGTTTTCAATTTTTCTAGCTGCACCAAAAAATCTTTTTGGTTTATAGAATGCTGCTGGATCAAGTCCTCCAGATAGGGTTCTACCACTAGGAGTTGTTGTTAAGTTGTAGGCTCTTGTAAGTCTAGTAATAGAATCTAAAAGGATCATAACATCCTTTCCATGTTCTACTAATCTTTTTTGCCCTATCTAAAACCATTTCGCTAACTTTTGTATGATTTGAAGGCAGCTGGTCAAAGGTTGATGCTATTACTTCGACATTATCTCCAACTACCTCTCTTTCCATATCTGTAACTTCTTCTGGCCTTTCGTCAATAAGTAGAATAAAAATTTGAATATCTTTGTAAGCCTTACAAACTGCGTTGGCTATGTTTTTTATTAGAGTAGTCTTACCTACTTTTGGTTTTGAAACAATAAGACCTCTTTGTCCTTTTCCTATTGGAGAAATTAGATCTACTATTCTACAAGTAAGGTTTTTGCTGCCATTTTCTAAAAGTATTCTCTCATTTGGATAGATTGGAGTAAGATTCTCAAATTCTTTTCTATTAATTGCAAATCCAGGACTATCGTCATTTACTGTAGATACAAATATAAGAGGAGAAAATTTCTCGGATTCCCTCTTTGTTCTAGTAAGTCCAGTAATAAAATCTCCATTTTTAAGTCTAAATCTTTTGATTTGAGTTGGAGAAACGTAAATATCATCATCTCCTGATTCAAATAAGTTGCTCCTTAAAAATCCAAATCCATCTGGAAGTATTTCTAATATACCAGAAACTTCGCTTGTGTTTTCTCCTTTTTTCTCTTTTTTACTACTTGTATTTTTTTCTTCATCAAGCAAGCTTTCATCCTCTAAAGAGTCTTTTTCTGAGTCCCCACCAGCAAATGATTTAGCTTTTAATATTTCACTTATAAGATCATCTTTCTTATATTTATAAATTTCATTTATGCCAAGTCCTTTTGCCAAACTCTTTAAATCTACTAGTTTTAATTTTTTTAAATCTTCAACTGTGTTTGGCATTAGTCCAATCTTCTAACCTTTACGTGATCGCTTTTTAGTGCATATTCAGGTTTTCTATCAAGGTTGTGGATAGCATCTATAAATCTAATTGTTCCAGTTTCAGCTCTCATAACAACAGAGTAGGTCTTTACTTTACCACCACTTAATTGTCTTACGCCCTTTAAGAAATCTCCATCTGTAACTCCTGTTGCAGCAAACATACAGTCTTTTCCCTTAACAAGATCATCTATATCAAGTACATGGTTAAGATCAGTTATTCCCATTTCGCTGCATCTTTTTGTTTCTTCTTCGTTACTTGGCATAAGTCTACCTTGGAAAACACCACCCATGGCTTTTATTGCTGCAGCAGCTATAACTCCTTCAGGAGCTCCACCTATTCCAACCATTAAGTCTATATTTGATTCATCCATGCAAGTTGAAATTGCTGTAGCGATATCTCCAGCACCAAACAATTTAATTCTTGCACCAGTTTCTCTTATCTTTTTTATTAATTCTTCGTGTCTTGGTCTATCTAAAACTGCAACTACAAGTTCAGATACATCTTTATTTAAGGCTTTTGAAAGTCTTCTAAGATTTACTTCTATAGGTAGATCAATATGAACTGCATCTACTGCTTTTGGACCAGCTGCAATTTTATCCATATACATATCTGGAGCATGAAGTAGGGTTCCTCTAGGAGCAGCTGCAATAACTGCTATAGCATTATTTTCTCCCTTTGCTACAAGGTCTGTTCCATCAACTGGGTCAACTGCTATGTCTACTTTTTCAGAAGCTTCGTCAGCTCTACCAACTTTTTCTCCAATATATAGCATAGGAGCTTCATCCATTTCTCCTTCTCCTATAACTACAATACCATCCATGTCTAAATCTTCTAGCATAGATCTCATTCCGTCAACTGCTGCTTGGTCAGCGCCATTTTTATCTCCCCTACCTTGATATGTAGATGATAAGATTGCAGCTGCTTCGGTTACTCTTACTAAGTTTATAGTTAAATTTCTATCCATTGTCTCACTCCTTAAATAAATTTGAAATAGAGAAATAGGGATCCTATTTCTCTATTTTGCTGTAAAATAATAGAAAAAATTATTGTAAAGTAAAATTGAATAAATTTTCCTTAATTTCACTTATGTTCTAGTAGTTATTTAACAGATTCCCAGTCCTTTAAAAATCTTTCAATGCCTGAATCTGTTAGAGGATGTTTTAACATTTTTTGGAAAACACCATAAGGAATTGTTGCTATATCTACACCAGTTTTAGCAACCTCAGTTACATGAAGCGGATGTCTTATGGAAGCTGCAATAACTTCAGTTTCTATACCATAGATATCAAAAATATCCATGATTTCTTGTATTAAATTTACTCCTTCATTTCCAATATCATCAAGTCTACCTAAAAATGGAGAGACAAATGTAGCTCCAGCCTTAGCAGCAAGTAGGGCTTGGTTGCTTGAGAAAATTAATGTAACATTTGTTTTAATTCCCTCTTTTGAAAGAACGCTTGTAGCTTTAAGACCTTCTTTTGTCATAGGGATTTTGATTGTGATATTTTTATGAATTTTTGCTAATTCTCTAGCTTCTTTTAACATTCCTTCAGAATCTTCTGAAATAACTTCTGCTGATATTGGACCATCTACAATAGAAGTAATTTCTTTAATAACTTCTTTAAAATCTCTTCCTTCTTTGGCAATAAGGGATGGGTTAGTTGTAACTCCATCTAAAATTCCCCAACTTGCTACTTCCCTAATCTCATCAACATTTGCAGTATCTATAAAAAATTTCATCTCTACTCCTTATTTAAATAAATTTATTTATCTTTTCCATTTGATCCAAAAATATGGATTTTTTTCTCTTACCTTTTCTTTGATTGCATCAAAGCCAGGTGCTAATATCTTTCTTGGATCATATCCCTTACCTTGTAGGTCTTTCTTTTCTTCAAAATATTTTCTAGTTGCCTCTTGGAAAACTAATTGGCATTCAGTGTTTACATTTATCTTAGATACTCCAAGAGAAATTGATTTTTTAATCATATCTTCTGGTATGCCTGTTCCTCCATGAAGAACAAGCGGCATATTTTTAGTCTTGTTTTTAATTTCTTCAAGAACTTCAAAATCAAGTCCCTTCCAATTTTCTGGATATCTACCATGTATATTTCCTATACCAGCAGCTAAAAAATCAATTCCAAGATCAGCAATTCTTTTACATTCATCAGGTGAAGCAAGCTCTCCAATTCCTTCAACTCCATCTTCTTCTCCAGAAATAGATCCAACTTCCGCTTCCACGCTTATGCCCTTAGAATGTGCTAGTTCAACAATTTCTTTTGTTTTTTCTATATTTTCATCTATATCATATTTTGATCCATCAAACATAACTGAAGTAAATCCTGCTTCAATAGCTTTTTTAGCTCCTTCAAAAGAGCCATGATCAAGATGAATAGAAACATCTACTGTAATATCAAGATCTTTTATCATGCCTTTAACCATGCCTACTACAGTATTATATCCTCCCATATACTTTGCAGCACCTTCGGATACTCCAAGTATAACTGGTGATTTTTCTTCTTCGCTGGTTAATAAAATGGCTTTTGTCCACTCTAAGTTGTTTATATTAAATTGTCCTACCGCATAGCCACCTTTAAAGGCTTCTTGTAACATTTTTTCAGCTGAAACTAACATAAATAACCTCCTAGTTTTAAAATATACTTTTATTATATCATAAATCTTATTTTTTTAAGTTATTCAAATAAGCAAAATTAATTTTTTTTATTTTAACATAAATAATTCCAGTTATTAAAATTAAAATATATGAAATTGATTCAAGAATTATTGAGTAGTAGGGAAATATTAATTTTAAAGACTCTCCTATTAAACTATAAAGGGCAAAAAATCCTGTAAATATAAAACCCATTTTTAAATCATCTTTAGCTAATGCTCCAATAAATAAAGCAAGGTAGCCCTTGCCAGCCGAAACTCCCCTAGAAAAAAAGCTCAATGTAACTAGGCTAAGATAAGATCCAGCTAAAGAGAAGAAAATAGATGAAATAATTTCTCCTATAAGTCTATATTTATCTTTATTAACTCCGCTTAAAGACAAAATATTACTAGTTGTTTTTACCAGTCTAAGTTTTATACCAAATCCAGTCTTTTTTAATAAATAATAGGAAAAAATAGGAAGAATAATTCCCAAATAAAAAAGAATACTTTTGTTAAAAAAAGAAAGATATATGTTATTTTCTAAAAATGGAAGAAGTATAGGTAATTTTAAATGGCTCGTTCCTGATAAAAGTCCCTTTTCTCCCGCTAAACTTTCCATAAGAAAACTTGTAAAACTTAAGGCAAAAACATTGAAAATAATGCCATAAATAATGTCATTTATTCTAAATTTTTCTATAATAATAAAAGAAATAGTAGCAAAAAAAGCACTAATTATTAGGCTTAAAAATATAGATAAGTAAACATTTTGTGTTTTAATTGCAAAAAAATTTGTAAAAAAGGCAGCTATGAGAAATTCTCCTTCTACAGAAACTCTAAATCTACCATAGTTTGAAGAAAAAATTACTCCACATACAAGAAATAATAAGGGGATCAATATTTCAAAAAATATATTTAAATTACTCATATTTTACTTCTCCCCTATTTCTAAAAATTAAAAGCCCAAATATAAAAATTGTTTCTAAAATAACTACTAATTCATAAGATAAATTACCTCTTCTTGAAAGTATAGAAAATGATAATTTAACTAAGGTAAATATAAAAGAGAATATAAGTGTTTGGATTGGTTTTTGCCTTGAAGTTATGGAGATTAAGGTGGCATCCCAAAATATAGATGGGTCTCTAACTTCAAGATTATTATAATTTTCTAATAAAAAAACGCCTGCCGAAAGAGCTGCAAATAAAGATGCTAAAAATACAGCTTTTTTATCCAAAATTCTTGGCTTAAAACCTAGTAAGCTTGCCATTTTCCTATTTTCTCCACTTATTAGAAGATTTTCTCCGTAGGAAGTATTTTTATAAATATAAATATATAAAGTAAATAATATCAGGCTTAGAATTATCCCGAGTGGAAAAGTGTTTTTAGTCATAAAAATTCTACTAGCCATAGCGGTTGAACTTTTGTCCCTAAGAAGTGAAAAATTAATAAAACTAACTAGGTACAAGGCAATATAATTTGTAATAAGGGAGCTAACTACAGTATCGATAGATAATTTTAAGTCTAAATAGTTTGAAAAGTATGATACTAAAAAGCTTACTGGTATAGATAAAGCTCCAGCTAATAAAAAGACTAATATAGGATTTGAAATTCTAATTGCAAAAATCGTGAAGAAAAGCTGTCCAATAAGAATTGATGAAGCTAGGGATAGGTTTATTTTCCCAGACATAGCTATAAAATTAAATCCTAGACTTAAGGATAATGTGAATGCAAATAAGCTGATAAACTCTATAAGGCTTGATTTTTTGAAAAATATTTCTAAAGTAATTCTTCCAAGAGGACTTATGAGAAAAAAAACTAGAAAAATAAAAAAGACTATTAATTTAAAATATTTCGTAAATCTGTCCTTCTTTATCAATTTTAATCCTCCTATACTTATATGCTTCTAAGTAGTTTTCATCAATCTTTATAAATTTAAGTCTATGATTTGACTTCATTATTTTTTCTAAAAATATTTTTTCGCTTTTTTCGTCAAGACCTCTTAAAGGATCTACTGCTAAAAGAATTTCTCCAAAAGATAAGGCTCTTTTAATAAGTAATTTTTGCATATTGCCGCCTGATAGAGTATGTAGGGCATCTTCTCTTTTCCCCTTTATATTAGAATCTTTTAAAATTTTAGAAACTTTGTCTAATCTTTCTTTATCTTTTATGTTAAAAATTCCCTTTGGTAAGAGGTTTACTGAAAGTGACCTTTCCTTAGCTAGAAGATCATTTCTATCTTCACTAATAATACTAATATCCTTAAATTTTCTAATAAGTCTTTTTACAAATTCTTCCTCTAACTCTTTACTATCTGCTCTAAAAACAAAGACTCCCTGATCCATTGGAATAGAGTCTAACTTCATGTAATTTGTTTTCTCAGTAAATTCTAAATCTTTATAATAGCCATTCTCTTTTTGAAGTTCTTTTTCCCTAAGTTTTCCTTTTGATAAAATAAAAACTCTATCCCATATATTTTCTAGTTCATAAAGTCTATGTGAAATAATGATAATTATTTTGTCTTTTTTTAATTTTTCTAATGCGGATAAAATATATTTTCTCTCAGCTTTTGTAAAAAGAGAAAAACTTTCATCAAATAGGAGAATTTTTTTCTCCTGATAAATCATCTTTACAATAATTAAAAGGGCTTTTTCTTTAAGTGTAAGATTATGAGTTTTTTTATTTAGGTCTAGGCTTAAATTTAAATCTTTTAAAATTTTTAAAACTTTTTCTTTTTCCTTAAGAAAATTGATCCATTTTTTATCTTTACTAATAATTATATTCTCTAGAATAGAAAGATTTTCTGATAAGCTGATCTCCTGCTGGCAAAGCCCAATGGAATTTTCTTTGTAATAGTCTTTAGAGATTTTCTTTTCTTGTCCATTAAAAACTACATCTATGTAATCAGCTTTTAACTCTCCTTCAAGTACTTTTACAAGTGTTGACTTTCCCTCTCCATTTTCTCCCATAATTACAGAAATTTCCCCGCTATTAAATTTTGCAGATAAATTATCCAGAACTAAATTTTCTTTGAAAGATTTGGATAGTTTTTTTATTTCTAATTCCATAAAACACCTCTTATAATATTATAATACTAAAGCTTTATAAAACAAGTAAATGTGGTACAATATATTTATATATTAAAAAAAGAAGGGATAAAATGGATAAAAATAAAGAAAGAAACTTAAGCTTACTTGCAGATTTTTATGAATTTACTATGGCTAATGGCTACTTAATGAAAAATATGGAGAATAAGGTTGCCTATTTTGACCTATTTTTTAGAAATATACCAGATAATGGAGGATTTGCAATTTGCTGCGGTCTAGAGTCCTGTATATCATATTTAAAAAATCTTTCATTTACTGAAGAAGATGTAAAATATTTTAAGTCGAAAAATATTTTTTCTGATAAATTCATTGACTTTATCAGAAATTTTAAACTAGAAGCTGATATATGGGCAGTACCAGAAGGATCTGTGGTATTTCCTGGTGAGCCACTAATTACAGTTAGGGCAAAATGCATAGAAGCACAAATTCTTGAAACTATGCTTTTACTTTTAATTAACCATCAGTCTTTGATCGCAACCAAAGCTTCTAGAATTGTTAGGGCTTCTAAGGGAAGAGCAGTTATGGAATTTGGTTCAAGAAGGGCTCAAGGAGCTGATGCAGCAAATTTTGGAGCTAGAAGTGCATATATTGCTGGGTGTATAGGTTCTGCTAATACTTTGGCTGATAGAGATTTTAAGGTTCCAGCACTAGGAACTATGGCACACTCATGGGTTCAAATGTTTGACTCAGAATTAGAAGCTTTTAAAGCTTACGCCGAAACTTTTCCAGATAGTACCGTGCTTTTAGTTGACACCTATGACACATTACGTTCAGGCGTTCCAAATGCAATTAAAACATTTGATGAAGTTTTAAAACCTATGGGAATTAGGCCAAAGGGAATAAGACTTGACTCTGGAGATATTGCCTACCTATCAAAGCAAGCTAGGAAAATGCTAGATGATGCTGGCTATGAAGATGTTCAAATAACAGCTTCCTCTTCTCTAGATGAATATAAAATAATGGATTTACTAATGCAAGGTGCTAAGCTTGACTCTTTTGGCGTTGGAGAAAGACTAATCACATCTAAAAGTTCACCAGTCTTTGGAGGTGTTTATAAGCTTGTAGCAACAGAAGAAGATGGTAAAATTGAAAATAAGATAAAAATTTCTGAAAATGTAGAAAAAATAACTACACCTGGTTTTAAAACTTTTTATAGACTATACGACAAAAATACAGGAAAGGCTGAAGCTGATTTAATAACCTTTAAAGATGAAAAAATAGACGATAGTAAGGATCTTGAAATATTTCACCCAATTCACACTTGGAAAAGAAAAACCATATCAAATTTTACAGCTAGAGAAATGATGGTAAAAATATTTGATAAGGGGAATTTAGTTTACAAGTTGCCTAGTCTTGAAGAAGTTAAAAAATATACTGAAAGTGAATTGGATAGTATGTGGGAAGAAGTTAAAAGATTTGAGTTTCCTCACCAATATATAGTAGACCTTAGTCAAAGTGTTTGGGATGAAAAGACTAAGATGCTAAATGAAAGAAATTATAAGAAAAAATATTAATATATTTTTAAAAAAATGGAGCCTAACATTATTTATGTAAGGCTCTAATTTTTTTGTAGTTTTTTGCGGAGAAATAATTTATTAATAACGCTAAAAATTATTATAATAAAATTCTTTTAGTATTTTGAAAAATAAAATCTATATCTAATATAAAACCTCCTTACTGGTTTATCCAGTAAAGAGGTTATTTTTCTAACTATTTTAATTTGTTTTAAGCTTCCTTATTTGCTTCTTCTATAACTTTTTGAGCAACAAATTCAGGTGCTTCTTCATATCTTTCAAATTCCATGGTGAAACTTCCTCTAGCAGCTGTCATAGACCTTAAGTCAATTGAGTATTCGAAAAGTTCCATGTGTGGAGCTTCTGCAATTACTTTTTGTTCGCCAGTTTCTAGCTGTTCCATGCCAAGAATTTTGCCTCTTCTCTTGTTCATATCTCCCATTACATCTCCCATATATTCGTCAGGAATTGTAACTTCAACCCTCATAATAGGCTCTAAAAGAATAGGACTCGCTTCTTGGAAGCCTTTTTTAAATGCTAATGAAGCAGCAATTTTAAATGCCATTTCATTCGAGTCAACAGGATGGTATGATCCATCATAAAGAGTTGCTTTTAAATTAACTACAGGGTATCCTGCAAGAGGTCCTTCTTCAAGTGCTTCTCTTATTCCCTTTTCAACTGCTGGGAAATAGTTCTTTGGAACTGAACCACCGAATACTTCTTCTGCAAATTCAAATTCTTCAGTAGATGGTTCAAATCTAATATGAACATCGCCATATTGACCTGCTCCACCTGATTGTTTTTTGTGCTTTCCTTGTACGTCACTCTTTCCTTTTATAGTTTCTCTAAAGGCAATTCTTAGAGGAATCTTTTCAACGCTAACCCCGTAGTCATTTTTAAGTTCTTCTATAGCAGCATCAAGCTGAACATTACCTTGACCACTTATTGTTAACTGTTTTGTTTCTGGATTTCTTGAGGACATAAAACTTGGATCTTCTTGAGATATTTTTTGAAGTGCAGGTCCAATTTTATCATCATCATTCTTGCTTACTGGCTTAATAGCATAAGTTAAAGTTGGCTTTGGAAGTTTTATTCTCTTATAAACAATGTTATTCTTAGCAGTTGTTAGTGTGTCTGAGGTTTCAGTTTCAACTAGTTTAGAAACTGCACCTATATCTCCAGCAACAATTTCATCAGTTTCAATTTGATTTTTTCCTCTAAGGAAGAATAGAGAGCCAAATTTCTCACTTATGCCTTTTGATGAATTATATAGAGTATCATCTTTTTTAAGCTTTCCACTTACTACCTTAAATATTGAAATTTTGCCAACAAATGGGTCAACAATTGTTTTGAATACAACAGCTGAGAATGGTTCGTTTGGATCTACACTAGCCTGTTCACCATCTTCTCTTCTAAAACCATTATGGGCTCTTTCGTCATTTGGACTTGGCATATATGAACATATTGTTTCAAGTAATATATCAAGACCTGCTCCTGTTTCACTTGATCCCGCAATAAGTGGAACTGCTGTACCTTCAAGTAGAGCAGATGTAACTCCCTTCATAAATTCCTCATGGGTGAAATTTTCTCCATTAAAGAATTTTTCCATGAATTCGTCGTCAGTTTCGGCAACAACTTCTGCAATTTCGTTATATACAACCTCAACTTCTTCTAATCTATTTTCTGGAATAGGAACTTCTTTTTTCTCAAATCCGTCATATTCGTAAGCTTTTTTATTTAATACATCAATAATTCCCTTAAATGACTCTCCTTCTCCAAGAGTTATAGTAAATGGAATAACTTTTTTACCGTAGTCTATATGAAGATCTGAAACTACCTTGTTAAAGTTTACATTTTCTTTTTCCATCTTATTTAGGAAAATAATTCTAGGTAGGGAGATTCTTTCACAATAATTCCAAACTTTTTCTGTTCCTACTTCTAGACCATTTTGAGCATCAATAACTATTAAAGCAGCTTCACTTGCTCTTAATGCTCCATAAATCTCACCACAATAGTCAAAATAACCTGGTGTATCAATTAAATTTATCTTAAGTCCATCATGTTCAATTGGAATAACGGATGTAGACATGGACATCTTTTTTAAAATTTCTTCATTTTTAAAGTCTGACATAGTGTTTCCGTCTTCAACCTTACCACGTCTTTTAATAGCTCCAGTTTCATATAATAGAGCTTCTACAAGTTGCGTCTTCCCAACTCCACTGTGTCCTACTAAAGCTAAGTTTCTAATTTTATCAGTCAAATATTTCTCCAAGGTTACAGCCTCCTTTTTTGTGTGAAATCATTTTCATATATAGTATAAAAAATACACCTTGCTAAATGAACATATTTTTTCACATCTTATTTAATAATTATATTATACATAAATTTAAACTAACTTTCAAGTAAATTGTAAAAACGATATCTTAAAATAAAAAAGGATGGATTTCAAAATAAAATCCATCCAAGTTAAATCAATTTTTATTAGATTATTCCTAAATCTTTTCCAGCTTTTTCAAAAGCGTCTACAGCTTTGTCAAGTTCTTCTTTTGTGTGAGCAGCGGAAATCATACATCTTACTCTACCTGTTCCTCTTGGTACAGTTGGGAATACTATTGCAGATCCAAATACTCCATATTCTCTTAATTTTCTAGAGAATTCCATACTCTTAGCTTCATCCCCAATAATAACAGGAGTGATAGGAGTTTCAGAGTGACCTGTGTTAAATCCAAGTTTACCTAATTTTTCTTTGAAATATTTTGCATTGTCCCAAAGTTTAACTTGAAGTTCATCTGTCTTTATAAGTTTTTCAACTGATGCTATACAAGCAGCAGTATCAGCAGGAGAAAGAGTAGTTGAGAATAGAACTGGTCTAGCTCTATGATTTAACCATTCATAAGCAGCTTCATTACAAGCAACATATCCACCCTTAACTCCAATTGCTTTTGATAAAGTACCAATAACAAAGTCAACTCTGCCATGTAGTCCATAATGGTCAACTGTTCCCCTACCATGAGAACCCATAACTCCTGAACCGTGAGCGTCATCAACATAAGTTAAAGCATTATATTTTTCAGCAAGTTCAACTATTTCAGGAAGTTTTGCAAGGTCACCGTCCATAGAGAATACACCATCTGTGATAATTAATGTGTTTTTATATTTACCCTCATTTTCTTTAAGAACTCTTTCAAGATCTTCCATATCACTATGTTTGAAAATAGCCTTGTCAGCCTTAGTCATTCTAATTCCGTCGATTATTGATGCGTGATTTAATTCATCTGAAATAATTAAATCGCCCTTTTCTGTAATTGCTTGAATAGTTCCTACATTACAATCATATCCTGATTGGAATATAAAAGCTCTTGGAGATTTTTTAAATTCTGCAAGTTTTTTTTCAAGTTCTTCGTGAAGATCCATATTACCTATAATTGTTCTAACAGCTCCTGCTCCAACGCCGTATTTATCAATTGCTTTTTTAGCTGCTTCTTTAAGGTCAGGATCATTAGCTAGTCCTAAGTAGTTGTTAGAAGAAAGATTTACCATTTCCTTGCCATCAAGAATAATGGTAGATGAATTTCTTCCATTAAGTACAGGAAGTTTACGATAAACTCCAGCTTCCTTTAATCCTTCAACTTTTTCCTTTAAAAAATCTAAATCATGAATACTCATTTTTATCTTCCTTTCTAAATTTTATTTTAATTTCTTTTCTAAGTTTTCTAACATATCTTTAGTCATTTTATCTAAATCATATTCTGGCTTCCAACCCCATTCTTCTCTAGCGCATGAATCATCAAGAGAGTTTGGCCAGCTTTCAGCTATAGCTTGTCTTACTGGATCAATATCATAGGAAAGTTTAAAATCAGGCATATATTTCTTAATAGACTCATCTAATAGTTCTGGAGTTAAGCTCATAGCTGTAATATTGAAAGCATTTCTATGAATTAGTTTACTTGGATCAGCTTCCATAATATCTACAACAGCTTTTAATGCATCTGGCATATAAAGCATATCCATTTGAGTTCCTTCGGCAATATAAGAAGCATAAGCCTTGTGTTTTATAGCTTCGTAGTAAATGTGTACAGCATAGTCTGTTGTTCCATTTCCTGGTAGAGTTTTATATGAAATAATACCTGGATATCTAACTCCTCTAGTATCTACTCCGAATCTTTTAAAGTAATAATCGCAAAGAATTTCTCCAGAAACTTTTGTAACCCCATACATTGTAGATGGTCTTTGAATTGTAGTTTGTGGAGTATTATCTAGTGGTGTTCCTTCTCCAAAAGCTGCTATAGATGATGGAACGAAAACCTTTAGATTTTCTTGTCTCGCTATTTCAAGAGTATTTATAACCCCATCAACATTTATCTTCCAAGTTGTTTGTGGAATTTGTTCTCCTCTTGCTGAAAGAATAGCTGCTAAATTTACTATTGTATCAGGCTTAAACTCTTTAACTAGCTCATACATTCTATCTCCATCAGTAACATCAAGTTTTTCAAAACGAATATCTTCAATTGCTTCAATGTTTTTTTCTGATCTATTTGTAGCTAGAATATTTTCTCTACCATAAATATCGCCTAGGTAAAGAGCAAGTTCTGTTCCGATTTGGCCAAGGGCCCCTGTCATTAAAATCCTTTTCATAGAATCTTCCTTTCTCTAAATGTTTAATCTTTACAATTTTATTATACAATAAGAAAAAACTTTTTACAAATTATTGATTTGCTAAAATCATTAGAATATCAATTATTATTAAATAAATTATAAAAATTATGCAAACATATTTTTGAAATAAATAGCAAAATATCACCTAATACTTTATTCTACTAGTATGGAGTTTAATTTTCATAATTAAATAATAAATAAATTTTCTTTTAATAAAAAAATAAAAAATCTCCAGGTAAAAAAACCTGGAGATTAATTAAATTTAACTATCTTAAAATAGATCTTGCGTGATGATTTTCTATCATTGAATAAAATGATTCGGCTCTTACTTCTTTTTTACCAATAACATAAGGGTCAAGGATAGTTAAATAAGTGTTTTCATCTTCATCTACCCTACAACCAGATATAACTAGATAGTGCCCTTTCATTGAGTAAGCCCAATTACCTTTTAAAAAGGCTTCACTAGTAGAAATATCTGCTATTATTGGTTTCTTTTCATCTAGTGCTCCCATTACATTTTCCATAAAGTGATATAGAGAATCTAAGGAAACAAGTTCATACTTTGCCTTGTTTTGATAGTGGTTTATAGCTTTTTCCATTTCTTCTAAGTTCGTTCCATTTGAGTCAGTTTTCATAAATTTAGCGTAGGTTTCTTGATTATTTACTGGACCTAAAAAATAATCAATAACCATCTCAATACTTGCTGGTCCACCAAAATCAATAGTCTTTTGCATATATACAGGAAGGTCAAGCTGTTTGTTATATCCTACATATCCTTCAGCTACATAAATCATCTTGTCATGCTTATAAAAATCTGGACCATTACCAGCAAATCCTTCATCAGGAGATATATCTCCATTTACTTCTTCATCAGCTCTTTGTATAATATTTCCCTTTTCATCTAAAATATTTCCATCTTTATCTACCATATTTCCATATTCATCAATCTCATGCCAAAAGTGATATTCTTTGTCTCTACTATAGAAATCGCTAGGATTACCTGCAAATCCTTCATCAGGAGATATATCTCCATTCACTTCTTCATCGGCTCTTTGTATAATATTTCCCTTTTCATCTAAAATATTTCCATCTTTATCTACCATATTTCCATATTCATCATACTCATGCCAAAAGTCATATTCTTTGTCTCTACTATAGAAATCGCTAGGATTACCTGCAAATCCTTCATCAGGAGATATATCTCCATTTACTTCTTCAGTAGCTTTAGAATTTACCACATTTAATATGAGCAGTATTGCAACTAATAAACTTAATATTTTTTTCATATCTAAATTCCTCCTTACTCTATTTTTATATATTTTCCATCCCCAGCATCAAAGACTAAATCTTCACCAATGATATTGATATAACTGAAAGTATCCCCAATATATTTTGCTAGATAATATATAGAATTATCTTTGTAGTCCAATAATATTAAATTTTCACCCTCTTCTTTTAGTAATATATAATCCTTATCTTTTCTTTTTAGTTTTTTCACTCCGATAACTCTATTAATAAAAATATCATCACTTTTGTAGAATTCCTTAAAATTTTTATCATATAGTCTAATTGTAGTCTTATTATCGTCATACATCCTATCATGAGTAAATATCATGTCATCTATAGTATAAAAACTGTCAATAGGATCAATATCAAAACTATTTGAATCTTTTAAATTTTCATCTAAAAAAACTAGTTCATTTTTCTTTGGTTTATCTGTAGTTAAGCTTTGATTTTCATAGGTTGAAATTTGATAAATTGGTTTAGCTTGATATTCTGAAATAAATGTAACATACTCTCCGCTACAAACGCCCTTATCTGATACATTAAAATCTGATTCTTTAATACTTGTAACTTCTCCACTATCTAAATTATAATAAGAAAATATAGATTTGCCATCTAAGCTTATAGTTGAAAAATAAAGTCTACTACCTATACAAGAAGAAAATGGTTCTATAAACATAATATTTTTAACAAGTGTCTCTTCATTGATATTCTTATTTTTATCTATTTCTCTTAGGATAAGGTCACATCTATTGCTATCATCTTTACTGTTATCAGTATATATTAAATATAATTTATCATTATAATAGAATAATTCTTTAGAATATGATGGTATTTCTTCAAAAAAGGTATGAGATAGATTAACGCTTTTATTTTTATCATTTTTTACTAAAAGTCCTAAAGTCTCAGACATAGCTGAATAGTTGATATCAAAAGACTTGAAAAAATTTAAAATTTCATCCTTTTCTCCCTTCATATTTTCTAGTGTCTTTTCCATTGATAAATCTGTTTTTTCACTAGTATCATTGTGCTGAATTACGTGACTTTCTCCTTTTGAACTATCAAGCGGCATCGTCCTCTTGTTGCAAGATGTAAGTATAGAAATTATAGCAAGTGCTAGATATATTTTTTTCATAAAATCACCTTTCTATAATGTTTAGTATAATTAATATATAATAATAAGGGGTTATCTATTAATTAATTATTGTGTACTTTAATTACTTTAGTGAACAATGGAACTGTTCCAGTGATCACTTACTGCTTTATAAAGTACTTGATAAGTTTTTAAAGTTTTACCTACCTTCCAAGGATCATTGACATGTCCAGTAAATCTTTCAGAGTTATTATCATAATAAATGCTCCTTACTACTATATAATGACCTTGTGTGGAGTATGCCCATTGTCCACTATTATATAGAGATGCTGTATTAATATTGGCAATAAAGGGTGCATCATTTCTGATACTATAATAAGCTTTGTCAATCATCGCTTGAAAGTTATCAACTCTTCTAATATCATAATGATATACACCTTGATAATTATTTAGAGCTCTAGCAATTTGAGTAATATCTGTTCCATCAGTTGTTGTCCCCATAAATGAAGCATAGGTTTCTTGATTATATACAGATCCTCTATATTTATCAATAATCATCTCAACGCAAGCTGGACCACACCAATAATTCGTCTTTTGCATATACATCGGAACTTCAATAACTTTATTAAAAGTTTCTGGAACATAAGTTGGTCTTATCTCATTGTTGTTTTGTTCTATAAGTTCTGAGGCGTCTAATTCTTTGTCTTTACTATAAAAATCAATTGGATTACCTAAAAAACCTTCATCTGGTGTTATATCTCCTTTTATCTCATTTTCTGATCCAAATACAAATGAATTAAAAGAAAATATTGAAATAAAAACAACTAAAAATGTTAGCATTTTATATTTTTTTCATATTTACCTCCACTTTTATAACCCTTATTATAATCAAATATTATCATCTTTATCTTATTAATATTATACCACGAATTATTAGTCTTTATATTACAATTTCATAACAGTTTCATTACAATTTCGTTACAATTTAAAATAATATATCTTACATATTAATATTATATTTTTTATCACAATAATTTGCTTGTAATTTAAAAAGGATTAATTTCTAGATATTTTAGAAACTAATCCTTTTTAAGCTTAAAATTTATTTATTTTTGTATTCTTTAACATCTTTTGCTTTTGTTCCAATAGGAAAATAGTCAGTCTTATTTAATTTAAGTATCTTATTTAGTGTATTTTCAGTAGCTTGCTTAATATAATATTCTTTCTTTAATAGATTTCCTCTAACTAATATCTTTAAAAGATTATCTCTACTTTTGCTAATAGTGCTGATATAATATAATTTCTTTATATTTTTATTTGAAAGAAATATATTTAATCCATTAAAATAGATAAAATCTTTTTTTGTAAATCCCTGATTAATAATAAGTGTAAATGTTAGAAATACAAAAGAAAATATAAATACCCACCTAATTAATCCAACATTTAATCTTATTCCAACTAATATAAGTACAATTCCCAAAATAAAAAAAGCAACTTTCATTTTAATATCAGGAACCATAAATACCTCAATATCCCTACCTTGTTTTAGATTTAATAAGGCTGCACTTATAAAAATAAGTGCAAGTATAACAAATATAATCTCTCCCATTTTTTTCTCCTAGTTAAATAATTTTTAGCTCTGGCTTGTTTGTGAATTCATTAAGTTTAGATAAAGCTAATTTCTTTTGATAATTTTCACCTTCCTTATTATTTAAAGCCTTCTCAATAAGTTTCTCCTGATATAATTTCAGCTTAGATAAAAAGTAAAATCCCTCTGCTATATCATTTTGTTTGAAAAATATGTCTTTTTTAGCTAGACTAAAATACTCGTAAGCTTTCTTATGATTTTCTTCTATTGAATTTATTATACTTAATAAATATATTATCTCGCATGGTATTTTTGCTGATTTTACATTTTCAAAGTTAGCTAAAATCTTATCTAATATTTCTTTGCTTTTATTAAATTTACCTTCCAATAGAAAAGTTCTGGATAAATTAAATTGAATATATATTTTAAAGATAAATAAATTATCTATTTCATATCTTTCTTCTTTTTCTATATTTTCTATATTACTAATAGCTTGAGAAAAATACTCTCTACTTTCTAAAAGTTTATTTTTAGCAAGATTAATTTCTCCAAGTAAAATTAGTGTATGGATGTAGTAAAGCATATTCTTTTTATCTAATTCTAAATAGGACTTGTACATATTATTACATTCAAAAGCAAGATCTAAGGCATCATCAAGTTTACCATTTCTAAATTTGGAAATTGATAAAAGAAGTATTAGATGTCCGATATTCTCATAACTATCTAATTTTCTTGAGAGATTTTTTGATTTTTCAAGTAGGCTTTCTGCAAGTTCTGTATCATTTTCTTTTAATAAGTGTAAACTAAATTCCAAATTGGATAGTAACTCCAAGTTTTCTTTAGAGTTTAATTTGCTTTCTAAAATTACATTTTTTATAAGTTTAATCCCTAAATCACTATTTCCCCTAAGTAGATAACTAGCTTTTAAAAAATTAAATTCAAGCTGCAAATCATATATTACAGCTAAATTTTTATTTCTCAACTTAAAAATTAAGTTTTCTGTATCCTTAATAAATTTATCTATATTAAAATTATTATTAATTGTAAAAAGACCAATATCAAAATCGGTTTTGGTCCTCAAGCAATAATTTTATTAATCTCAGTAGCTGGAGCCCTTGGAGATGCCGGTTCTCCTGCTTCAGATTCAACTCTTGGACCTACATCTGGATTAAATGCAGATGGACAACACGATCATATTTGGGATACCTGCGTTCCTACATTTATTGCTTTTAACATACCTTTATTAATTGGTGGAGTTATAGGTGCTTTAATTTTAGGATAATTTAGTTTATAATATAACTAGATTCACAAATTTTTTTATAAAATGGAGGAAATGAATAAAATAATGGAAAAAGTAATTTTAACTGGAGAAGACTTAACTTTAGAAGAAGTTGTAAGTGTAGCTAGATTTAACACACCTGTGGAAATTAGCCCAGAATCTTTAGAAAAAGTTGTAGCTTCAAGAAAAGTAGCTGAAGATATTATCGAAAGTGAAAGAGTTGTATATGGCCTTAACACTGGTTTTGGTTCACTTGCAAAAGTTTCAATTAGTAAGGAAGATACCGCTCAACTTCAAGAAAACCTTATCAGATCACATGCTGTAGGATATGGTGATCCACTTGAAGAAGATGAAGTTAGAGCAATGATCTTAATAAGAGTAAATTCACTTATAAAGGGAGTTTCTGCTATTAGAAAGGAAACTATAGAAACTTTACTTGAAATGTTAAATAAGGGTGTAGTTCCTTATATTCCTGAAAAAGGATCAATTGGAGCATCTGGAGACCTTTGTCCATTAAGCCACATGGTTCTACCAATGCTTGGTTTAGGATATGCTTTCTATGAAGGAGAACTTCTTGATGGTAAAGATGCTATGGAAAGAGCTGGAATTGCAACTATAAAACTTGCGGCAAAAGAAGGTCTTGCTTTAAATAATGGTACTACTTGTTTAACAGCAATTGGAGCACTTGCAACTTACGATGCTATGAGATTAAGCAAACTTGCAGATATAGCTGGTGCATTATCTCTAGAAGCTCATAGAGGAATTATCGATGCTTTCTATGAAAAACTTCACTCTATAAGACCTCACACTGGAAATCTAAAAACTGCTGAAAATATTAGAAATTTAACAGAAGGTTCAACACTAACATCTCATACAGCTGAAATTAGAGTACAAGATGCTTATACTCTAAGATGTATTCCACAAGTTCATGGAACTTGCAAAGATACTTTAAATTATGTTAGAAGTAAAGTTGATATAGAAATTAATTCAGCTACTGATAACCCAATAGTATTTTCAGATGGACAAGTTATATCTGGAGGAAACTTCCATGGAGAACCAATGGCACAACCATTCGATTTCCTAGGTATTGGCGCTGCTGAACTTGGAAATATATCAGAAAGAAGAGTTGAAAGATTAGTTAATTCACAGCTAAGTGATTTCCCTTCATTCCTAGTTAAGAAACCTGGATTAAACTCAGGATTTATGATCACTCAATATAGCTGTGCAGCTTTAGTTTCTGAAAATAAAGTTTTAGCTCATCCTGCATCTGTTGACTCAATTACATCTTGTGAAAATCAAGAAGACTTTGTATCAATGGGAACTATAGCAGCTAGACATGCTAAACAAATTGTAAGTAACTCTACTCGTGTTATCGCTACAGAAATATTAGCTGCTTGTCAAGCAATTGACTTTAGAAAAGAAATGAATCCAGATTTAAAATTAGGAAAAGGAACTCAAAAGGCATATGATCTTGTAAGAGAATCTATTCCATTTATTGATGATGATAAAAACTTTGAACTTTTCAATGTATTAGAAGATATTACTGAACTAGTAGTTTATGGAGATTTCTTAGAAGAAGTTGAAAGCGTAACTAAGCTTAACTAAGATAAATATTTTTGAGCAGGCCCCTCGCCTGCTCTTTTTTTATTTTAAATTATTTCTAATTAGCTTTTTTTAGAATACTTTATAATTTATAATCCTAATTCCTAGCCTTCCTTATTTAATAATTTATACTTAAAATGATCTATAAGAAATGCCCCAAGTGGAGCTGTAGTTAAAATAGCTAAAACTGAAATTGTAAGCATAATTTTTCCATTCTTAAGTCCCATAGCAAGAGGAACTGATCCTATAGCTGCTTGAACTGTCGCTTTAGGAATATATGCCATAATTGTAAATAATTTTTCTTTTAAATTTAATTTTGATCCGATCAGTAATGTAAAAACTCCCAAACTTCTAAAAATAAGTCCAATGAATATTATGATAAGACCAGTTAATCCAAATTCTTTTAAGGATCCTATTTGAACAGAAGAGCCTACTAGGACAAACAAAAACATTTCAGCCGCTAGCCAAAGCTTATCAAAAACTAGGGAAAGATTTATTGCATCATCAAGGCTTTTTAGTCTTATTATTATGCCCATAGCCATGATTCCTATTAGTGAGGCAAAAGGTATAAATTCTTGTCCAAATTCTATAAAATTTAGAAAAAATGCTGCAACAAATATAATAATTGTTTTATTAGTTAGACTGAGTTTAATATTATTAAATAAAGTGGAAAGAAAATATCCTACGACAAGACCTACAATTAGTGCTAAAATAATAGAAATTGGAATTTCTATAAATTTATAAATTGAAATATTCTCCCCCATACCTAAAGATATAAAACTTGAAAAAAGTACAATTACAAATACGTCATCTAGGGAAGCACCCGATAAAATCATCTCTGGAATTTGCTTATCAGTTCCAAGTTTTTCATCAATTAAAATAATCATTCTTGGTACAACTACTGCTGGTGATACTGCAGCTATAATTGAACCTAGTATAAGAGAATCAATTCTTGAAAAGCCAAGTAGTATTGGACCAAAAATAAAGAATGCAAGAATTTCAAAACTCGCTGGAAGAAAAGACATTAATAAGGCTTCTTTTCCAACCTTTCTTAAGTTATTTAAATCTAGTTTTAAACCTGCTCTAATTATTATAATAATTAAAGCTATTCTTCTTAACTCATTTGAAATATCAAGTACTTTTGAATCAAGTAGATTTAGACTATAGGGCCCTATTATTATACCAGCTATAATCATTCCAAATAAAGCTGGTAGTTTAAACTTTTTTGATATAAATCCAAAAATAAGTCCAGAAAAAAAGTATTATTCCAAAACCTTCTAACATAATTACCTCCATAAAAAAAAGCTGATGAATCTACGCAAAATAAACGTAGAAGTCATCAGCAAAATTGCGGTTTAAGTTAAACTTAGGGAGAACTTCATTCCCACTAAATTATAATAATTAAATTATAAGTTGTCAATTATTTTAATTATTAAATCAAAAGTGTATTAAAATGAATTAGAAATATGTTCCAAAAAGCTGAACATAATAGAAATATCCATTTTTTTCATATATTCCTATACCAAATTCTTCATAATCACTATTTAAAATATTTGCCCTATGTCCAGGAGAATTCATCCATAAATCCATTACCATAACTGGATCTAAAGTAGGTGTCATAGCTATATTTTCACCTTTCATAGACCAAGATCCTGTATAAATTGTAAAACAAGAACTGCCGTCTGGTCTTGTATGTGAAAATATCCTTGAAATTTCCTCTGCTCTAACGTTTGAAGCTGAGAGTAGACTATCATCAAACTTAAGTTCACCTGCTCCATTTTTTGCTCTTTCTTTGTTAACTATTTCTAAAATTTGTTTTTTGGCTTCTTCAATAGTTAGCTTTGGGTTTGGTTTTTCCTCGGGTTTTTCTTCAGGTTTGGTATCTACAGATTCATTTCCTGCTAAGTGGAATGTATAATAATATCCATTATCAGCTTTATAAAAACCTATACCAAAATGAGTATATTCTGCTTTAGAAAATACTTCTTCAATCATTTCCTGATCTTTAAGCATAGGGTTTAAGCTTTCCATATCAAGATTTTCTACAAAGTCATAGTATTCTCCAAAGTAAGACCAAGAATTTTCATCAAACACACTATCCCAGCTATCTCCACTTGGCCTAGTGTGTGAAAAATTTTTTTGTAGCTCTTTGGCCCTTATATTACTAATTTTATTTAAATTTTCATCCATTGTTAGCTTTGGTAGATTTAATTTTGCCCTTTCACTATTTATAGCACTTAGGATAGCTTCCCCAATTTTTGAATAATCTGGCTGCTCTGTATTTTCTTCTGGCTTAGGTTCTTCTTTCTTTTCATTTAAATAATCATTAAGCTTAGTAAAGCTTCCACCTATTATATCAACAGAATCCTTAGATTTTATAAAATCTAATGTTTTAGAATTTATATTCTTACTTGGGATAACCAAGATATTTCCACTCTTAAGACTTGCTAGTGAAATTGCAGATAGTGCATCTGGAAAGTTTTCTCCAGAAGCTATAATTAGCGGATCAGAACTTAACTCATCAATAACCATTTTTGATGTTTCATATCTATTGGCTCCTGCAATTTTATTATTTGAAGAACCTTTAACTCCGCCACCGATTATGGTTTTAAATACCCTGCTGTTATCATTTGAAAGTTCTAAAAGGCAGTCATTTTTTATAGTATAAGGAATTGCAGATAGTGCATCTGGAAAGTCAGTTCCCTTTACACCAACTTTGTCAAAAGTTTTATTTTCTTTCTTTTCAATATAATTAATAATTTCCCTATTTGTTTCATATCTGTCAGAGCCAGCTATTCTTTCGACTTCAAACTTACTTTTAAGAGAATCTTCTAGGTCTTTGGATTTAACAACTGAGTGCTTACCTCCAATAATAATTACCTTCTCAACTCCAAGAGCTTCCAACTTACTTAATAGCTTACCATCTTCAAGAACTAGTGGCAACTTATATTTATAAGTTAAATTACCTGATGTTAATGCATCTGCAAACACAAGTCCAGATGTAACAACAGCTGTTTTTTCTGGATTGTCATATAGGTTTTTGTACTTTTCAAGTACTTTCTCGTTTGTTTCAAAACGATCATTTCCATAATAAATTTGTGATTTTGCTGCATTATCAGCTAAGCTTAAACTTGATATTAGCATAGTAATAATAGCTGCGAATAAAACTACCTTTCTTTTCAAAATAATCCTTCCTTTCTTTTAAAAAAATATTTATTTTTTCATAATTAATATTATAAATAAACCTAATTTAATCTATATATTCTACTTAGGAAATTTATCAAAAAAATCATCATATATTTTAATTAGTTCTGGATTTAAAAAGTATAAAGATTTTTCCTTTATCTCTTCTGGAATCCCATAATAAGCTTCAAGTATTGGACCAGCTATTGCAGCAAGTGTATCTGAATCTCCCCCAACAGAAATCACATTTCTTATACCATCTTCAAAACTATTAGCTTCAAGAAATGAAACTATAGAAATAGGCAGACTTCCCATACAAGTTACATCATATTGATAAGCTTCTCTTACTTGGTCTAAAGTGAAATCTATATCATAATATTCTGAAGATACTAGATCTTTTATTTCCTGCTTACTACTACCATTTTTTGCTAAAAAAATTGCTACTGCTGTACATTCAGCGCCTTTTATTCCTTCGGGGTGGTTGTGGCTAACTGAGGTTACAACTCTAGATAGCTTTTTAACCTCATCTAAAGTTTTCCCAACATAAGCAACAGGGGAAACTCTCATAGCTGAACCATTTCCAAAACTATTATATGCTTTTGGATTATCATCATAAATCCATTCTAAAAAATGATTACCATAACCCCTATCAGGATATTTTCTGCCAAGTTTTTGCATATAATATATAGTTTTTTCTTCTAAGTCCATAAAATTATCTTTAGACTCAGTCAGAGCTTTTGCGATTGCTAAAGTCATTACACTATCATCTGTAAAATCGCATTTGTCAGTGAATAGTTCAAAATCTTTAGTCTTTATATTGTTCCATTCAAACCTTGAACCTACAACGTCTCCAACTATAGCACCTAACATATTTCCAACTCCTTTTATTTTTCTAATTGTCCCTTGTATGAGCCTACCCCTCCAATATTTATAGCATTTATATAACCATTTGCTCTAAGTATAGCTAGTGCTTTTTCAGATCTGTTGCCACTTGCACAGTAAAGAAGAATAGTTCTATCTTTTGAAGGCTCTAGATTTTCAAGCTCTATAATATTATTTAAAGGCAAATTAATAGCACCAGGAATGTGGCCCATTTCATATTCAAAATCGTATCTTACATCAATAAGTAAATAATTCTCGTTTTTAAAGTTATTTAAAATATCATTAATCATTAAACTACCTACCTTTTACATATTTATATTATACCCAATATTGCTAATTTATTCCTCAAATTACTTTTTTAAAATAAAAAAGGAAGGCTATATCAAAAAAATTCCATAGCTTCCTTAGTTTATTAAATCTAGCCTTTATGCATAAATTTCATTATTTTTTCATAAAGCACATAAGAGTAAGTTTCAGATTCAATTAGCCTATCCCAATCTATAATTTTCTCAGCATCTATAATTTCATCTGGTAAAATTAATGATCCATCTTTTCCGCTAATACTTGGTGAAAACTCAAAAAAATCATCCCTATATTGAAGCTTAATCTTAGCACTAGGTGCAGTTTCACTTGGGCTTTGACAAATTAGGACTGGCCCTCTAACTGCCATTTTATCTAATATATCATTTTCAGTTTCTTTAGGCTGACCACTACTATCAAGTTGAAGTTCTTTTAAGCTCACCACGGAATTTTCATATTTAGGAATAAATAAGTAAAACTCGCTACCTATTAAATCTAAATTTTTATTGTCAGGATTTTCTCTTAAATCTAATAGTAGATTTGGATCTTTATAGTCATTGTAAATTATTTGCCACAAGAAAAGTTTTTTTGCCATTTTAATTAGGCTACCTTCATCATTTGCTTCCCCCATATAAATAATAAAGCCCTTATTTTTTTCATCTTTTATACCAAGCTTATTAGCTATTTTAAAATAATTAGATGAAAATTCACTATTTATATATGGAATAGAGTCTAGCTTTGAAACCTTCACAAGCTTCTTATCTAAAGCTGATGAATACTGATCATATACAAAATAAGGTTTGCCAGCTTCATCTAAGTATATGCTACTTTTATTATCACTATAACTTTTCCAAAAGTTTATTAAGCTGCTACCTTCTATAAATTGACTTTCATTAATAAAATCTACATTTCCCATATAAAATATCTCAAACGTCTTTTTAAAATAAAAATCATTTGCAATAGTATTCTCCATTGCTAATAATATTTGATCATCATTAAACCCAAGTTTTTTAAGAACTTCTGTATCTTTAATTAAATCTCCTTCAGGTAGTGAAAAATTATATATTTTATATTTTTCATTTTCATCAAATGGATCTTTGGTCATATCTATAAAAATGCTAAGAATCTTATCATCTTGATAAAAAGAATATGTTGAGCTTACAAATTTATTTAAATCTTCAGCTAAATCAGAAGCATTTTCTATAGAATCTTCATAAGCATCTTTTACCTTTTCAGCTAAATCATCTATCTCTTCATTAGCCTTTTTAGCATCTTCAGAGTGTAAAAGTATTTTAGGTAGATGGATACCACTTATTTGAAGACTAGCTTTTTCTTTTATCTCCTGATTTGATATTTCCTTCCAAATCTCTCTATCAACAACTAAATTTTCTGTAAATTTTTTATCTTTCCTATCATTTTTTGAAATATTATCAGTTTTTTCTTCATTCTTATCTTCATTAGGATTAATTGAATCTGTTAAATTTATATTTTCTTTTTTACTCTCTTTATCTCTATCATCTAGGTTTTTATTATCTAAATTACAAGATGAAAAAAATGCAAGAGATAAAATAAATGCTAAGTTAATCGTTTTAAAAAATTTATTTTTCATTAGTATCCCTCATTTCTAATAAGTAGGTTAAGACCTATATATTAAAGTCATATTTTTGTATTTAGGTTAATAAATAATCTTTAAATCACTAACTATTTCCTGTTCTTTTTTGTTTATCAAGCACTTTCTGCTAATTATACATTTTCTTGATAAGGTATAGGCTTCATATTTAGAATATGTTTGATTTTTCGCTAAAGGCAAATTCTCTACAATTATTATTTAACTTATATTTTATCGATATTATCTCTTATTTTTAGTATATCAAATTAGAGTGTAATATTCAATATATTTAAGTTTATATAATTAATATATATTTCTTCTAAAAGACAGTTATTTAATAAAAAGTATACTAGTAATATTTGTTTGTAAAAAATTTCTATAATGCTTATAAATTTTTATACATCTTCTTTTTAAATCAGTTAATTTAAAAATTTTTCTCTAAAAAAAAGATCCCGAAATACTTTATATCGGAATCTTTAGAGGCTAATTTAATATATTAAAAAGCCATTTTATATATTTGATAAACGTCCTCTTCTTCTAAGTGAATAAAGCCATTTATCTCTGGTTTTATTCTATTTTCCACACAATTTTTAGCCATATCTCTAAGTTCATCTTCCTTAAAGTCTACATCTCTTAGTCTTTTTGGTATGCCAAGTGATATAAAAAATTCTCTTAAAGCCTTTATTGCTTCTTCAGCATCCTCCCTTTTGGAGTTACCCTTTTCTATATCAAAAACATTGTAGCCAAAGTCTGCTATTTTTTCTTCTGTTTTTTCACTTAGAGAATATTCTAACCAATAAGGAGTGAGTATGGCAAGGCCAACTCCATGTGTTATATCTCTTTTTGCTGAAAGCTCATGTTCCATAGGATGCACAGACCAGGCTGTGTCTTTTCCTGAATCTAATAAACCATTTATTGCCCATGTTCCTGCCCACATAAGATTAGCTCTAGCTTCATAATTGTCTGGGTCTTTCATGGCTATTGGGCCATAATAAATACAAGTTTTTAAAATAGCTTCAGCCATTCTATCTTGTAAATATGCACCATCATTTAGAGAAAAATAATTTTCCATAGTATGACTCATTATGTCAGATGTTCCAGCAGCTGTATGGTAGCTATTTACAAAAGTAGTATATTCTGGATTCATAAAAGAAAATTTTGGCATTGCATATTCACTAGCCCATCCAAGTTTTTGACCTGTTTCTTCGTTAGTAATTACGCTAGATGTATTCGTCTCACTTCCAGTTGCTGAAAGAGTTAAAATTGTCCCAATTGGAAGTCCTTTTTTAGGAGTTACTTTTCTAATTACAATATCCCATGGATCTTCCTCGATTGGAGAAGCAACAGCAATTAGCTTTGCAGTATCAATTGTAGATCCTCCTCCCACTGCAAGAATAAAATCAATCTTTTCTTTTTTTACAATTTCTACACCCTTTCGAACTTTATCAATTCTTGGATTAGGAACAACACCAGACACCTCCCAATATTTAATATCATTTTTTTTAAATAATTCAACTATTTCATCATATAAGCCAATTTTCTTTATGCTATTTTTTCCATAAACTAAAAGTACTTTTTTTCCATATTTTTTAATCTCTTCAGGTAATTTATCTAAATTATCCTTTCCAAAATAAATTTTAGTTGGAATATTAAATGTAAAGTCTTTCATAACTTCCCCTTTCTTTTTTCTAAAAATTAATAAATAAAATGTATTTAACTTACTCTATACACTTCTTTTAACATTTTTAATATACCCATATTCTATCTATTTTGATTTTATATGTTTTTATAGATTTATATTCCTTTGATCTTATATATCCATTTAATATTAAAATATATATTTATCAAAAAAGCAGTTGTTTGTTTAAAAATTTCTTATTTGCAAATTATAATAAATACTGCTATCCTATATCTGAATTAAAATTTAGGAGAATTATATGGATCTTAAAAGAGTTATAATAAATCAAATAATAATACTTAGTCTGCAGGTAATTTTATATTTCGGATGTGAATATTTTCAAAAAAAACCTAAAAATATCGCTACAGAATTTGATAAGAAAATTCCAGTTCTACCACTCTTTACACTTATATATATACTTTGGTTTCCGCTTATAGCAATCTTTCCTATAAATCTTTTTCTTATTTCACAGGCTTATTATAAAGTGTATATAAAGGCATGGATTTTAGACATAATAATTAGCATAATAATCTATATGGCCTATCCTACAACTTTTGAAAGGCCTAAAAACTTAAGCGAAATTAAATATGGATGGATGCTTAAATATGTATATAAATATAGCTACAAAGGCGTAAATTGTATGCCAAGTATGCACTGCTCTATATCAACACTAGTTCTACTTGCAGCAATTTTAAACTTTTCTTTATCACCAGTATTAATGTCTGTTTATATTTTAGTTTCAGTTGGTATAATTGTTTCAACTATCTTCACTAAACAGCATGTTATTATAGACCTTATAACAGGTGTACTATTAGGCGCAGGTCTATTTTTCTTATTTTATTTTCTATAATATTTTTAAGGAAAGATAAAAGCCCTTTTTCATTTTTGAAAAGGGCTTAAAATATTTTTCTACTTTTATTATATTTTTATATTAAATATTACTTGATAAAAATACTAACTAAATTTAAAAAATAAAATCTTTAAATTTTCCATCCTCTAATTTAATAATTCGATCAGAAAGGGTCTTAGCTTCATGAATATCATGTGTTATTAAAATTAAGCTAGTATTATATTTTTTATTCAAAAGCTTAACTATTTCCAAGATTTGATTTTTAATTTCCTCATCAAGTCCAGTAAAAGGTTCATCTAGTAAAATTAGTCTAGGATAATCAGCAATTGCTCTAGCAAGAGCTACTCTTTTTTTCTCTCCACCTGATAATTCCTTAGGCTTTTTCTTTTCATATCCAGAAAGACCAATCATATTTAGAAGCTCATTTACTCTTTCCTTAATTTCAGTCTTATTCTTGCCATGCATCTTCATACTAAATCCTATATTATCTTCAACTGTCATGTGTGGAAATAGGTAA
The DNA here is from genome assembly GCF_035481615.1 of Citroniella saccharovorans. Taxonomy (NCBI): domain Bacteria; kingdom Bacillati; phylum Bacillota; class Tissierellia; order Tissierellales; family Peptoniphilaceae; genus Citroniella; species Citroniella saccharovorans. The sequence continues at coordinate 498,006 of NZ_JAYKOT010000003.1, read as the reverse complement.
GAATCTTGCAGCGTCATAACTATGTTTCTTTTGTTTGCAGGTATATTAGTAATATCTTTTCCATCTAAATAAACTTTTCCAGATTTAGCCTCTAATAATCCGCAAATTATTTTTAAGAGCGTAGACTTTCCAATACCTGATTTACCAAAAATAGTTATAACTTCTCCTTCATCAACCTTTAAATTAACTTTATCTAATATTTTAATTGAACTATCATAGCAAAATTCAATTTCTTTTAATTCCAATATAGAGGTCATTAGTCATCCTCCTTCCTATTTCCAAGTCTAAATGTAATAAAACCAACAAGTAATAATATTAAAATAAAAACTATTGAAAAAACTGAAGCTTCGTGTCTATCCTTATTGCTTATAACTGGAAAAACAATAGTTGAATAAGTTTTTACAAGCCCTCCACCGATTAAAAATGTTAAAAAATATTGACTGAATGAAACAACAAAGCTCATAAAAAAGCTACTTCTAAGTCCTGGTAACATCATAGGCAAATTTACATAAAGAAATTTTTTTAGGCCACTTGCTCCTAATAATATTGCTTGATTTTCGTAATTTTCACCTATAGATGAAAAAATAGGTTCTAAAATCATAAAGGCATAAGGTATGGCTGGAAAGGCATGAACTAAAACAACTCCAGCTTTTGTATTAGCTAGGCCTAATCTTAACAAATTTAAATGCAAGCCGATTGCAACCGAGGTTACTGGTATAACGATAGGTAGAAAAACAATTAATCTAAACAAACTTTTCCCCTTAAAATCATATAGGGCAATAGCTTTTGCTGCTGGATAACTAATAATAATTGAAATTATAGAAGCAATAAATGAAATATACAAACTATTTAAAATTATCTTAATATTATTTTTGTTTAAAAAAAGAGATTTCCAAGCCCTAATAGAAAAAGCTTGAGGAAATAATTTACCATACTCCCAATTTTCAGTAAATGCCCAAATTAGAGTAAATAGAAGGGGAAATAATATAAAAATAATTAAGAAAAGTCTTAAAAGTTTTTTACTCATAAGTTGCCTCCTTAATAACCACCTTCCTATAAACTAGAACAAATATTATAAAAGCAACAAGTCCAACTAGTAATAAGATTGAATTATAAACCATCGCATAGGGCCTATCTGTAAGAAGTGGGCTTGTGTAGTAGTTATAAGCAATAGTTGCAAGTGATTTAGGAGTTGATGGTCCTAAAATATTGGAAAGTTCATAGGAAGAGAATGAGAAAGAAAATATTACTATAAATGAATAAAGTATATTTGGTAAAATCATAGGTAGTGTTACATAAAAAAATGTCTTTATCTTATTTGCACCAAGTACATAAGACTGATCCCTATATTCATCCTTAATTCTCTTTAGAACAGCAACAAGTGTAAAGGCAATAAAGCAAAACTCTTTATATACAAAAGAAATTATTAGAGAAATTCCATCCCTGTCATAAATCAAATTTGGAAATTGATCCATAGAATTAATTAAGCCAAGGCTATATAAAATTCTAGAAATTAAACCTGTCTTGCTTAGCATGCCAAAAATAATAAAACCTACAACCATGTGGGGAATTATTATGGATAATCTTAAAACGCTATAAGAAAAGTTATCATTATTTCTTTTTATATATATAGCAATGACTGTCCCCAAAATTACTGAAATAGCACTTGAAATTAAAGAATATCTGAGGCAAAAGATGAATGAATTTTTAAACTCCTCACCAGAAAGTACTTCTTTATAGTATTTTAAAGTAAATTCATTCATCCCTATAGCTTCAAAAATTCCGAAAGACTGTTTGATAGACTCAGATATCGATAAAAAAACTATTAGTAAAATAAAGGCTGTTAGTGGTGCTACATATAAATAGGCTAACCTTTTTTTTTCTCATCTTACTTATTTAAAACATTCTCATTCCAAAGTTCTTCAAATAATGGTACTAGTTTTGCTGGCATTTCTGGAATTCTTTTAGATAATAATTCCTTTGCTGGAAGAGTTGCTACTCCATTATCTATAGCTTCAAGTTCTTTCTTTTCTTCATCTGAAAGTTTATTTATATCAAATACTGGCATATCTCCAAGTACCTTAGGCTTAGATTTTTCTAGCTGCATTTCAAAAGAAAGCATTGCATCAATCATCATTATTGCTCCTTCCTTATTTGTTGAACCTAAAGGAATTGCAAGGAAGTGAGTATTTCCTATGTTTCCACTATTAAATACAAAAGTTCTAACTGAATCTTTGTATGCTCCTTTTGCTATTTCAACGTCAGCTGCAGAAGGATTGTAACTCATAGTCATCCAAACTTCTCCGTCCTTAAACATATTATTAAGTGTTCCAAGGTCCTTAGGATAAGTTTTTCCTTCATTCCAAAGATATGGTTCAATCTCGTTTAAATATGCTATCGCCGGATCAATTTCTTTTAAAACATCTTCTTTTTTATATTCCTTATCAAAATCCATAAATTGTTCATAGCCAACAATTTCAGAAATTACATTTCTAAAAAATGCTGAAGCCGTGAAATCTGGCATTTGTGGATAAGTGAATTTTCCTGGGTTTTCCTTCACCCAAGCTTTTAATTCTTCCATGCTCTTTGGTGGATTAGGAACTTTTTCTGAATCATAAATTAATACATGTTGTGCCTTACCATAGGGTGCTTCATATCCTTCAATTGGATAAGCAAAGTCATAGTTTACATCATCAGATTTTTCGTCTACATATTTTTTGAAATTATCTAATTTATCTGTAAAAGGTCCAAAAAGTAAACCTGCCTCTTTATTTGAATAAAAATTTTCTCCATTAATCCAAACTACATCTATTACTGAATCTTTTCCGGCTTGCTTTTCATTTAGAAGTAGGTTATTAATAGCGTCAATATCCATAGGAACTCTATTAACTGTAACATCATAATTTTCTTTAACATAAGGGATAAAAGTCTTATCTATAAAATCATTTCTAAGAACATCTCCACCATAACCATAAAAGTTTACAGTAGTACCCTTAGCTTTTTCTTTTATTTCCTCAAAAGACATTGAGCTTATGTCTTTATTAGAATTATCTTTTTTATCTTCTTTATTCCCGTCAGATTTCTCCTTAATATCAAACTCTGTTGAAATAGTTGAACTTCCTTCTTCTATAGTCTTTTTGTCATTTGTACAAGCAGTAAATGCTAGGACAAATAATAAAAATAAAACTAAAATACGTTTTTTCATAAATTCCTCCTTTAAATATTAACTCCTTAATTATATTAATATATAACTATGTAATAATCAAGATAATATATAGAAGATTGTTAATTATTATAAATTTTATAAATTTTTATTTTACACTTTTAACTATTATATTTTTATTTTATATTTTAAACTTTTAGGAATCATAACCACCGGCTAAGCCGGTGGTTTGTTTTGCCCCTATAAGGGGCTGTTACCGGCAGCATTTCATGCTTCGAACTTTCTTTCTCGTGCACCAATTTTCACAGCTGGTGCTAAAGCACCTTACTTTTTGCTTTTGTTTACTTGCTCTCCCGTAAACGGGTCTACAAATTCTTTAATGCTTATTTGGTCTGCCATGTAATCTTCTTTTAATTGATTTTTTATATATTCTTGTATTTTTTTCGCATTTTTTCCTGCTGTATCTACATAATATCCTCTGCACCAAAAATGTCTATTTCCGTATTTGTATTTTAAGTTTGCATGTCTATCAAATATTATCAAACTACTTTTTCCTTTTAAATAGCCCATTGTTTGAGATATGCTGTATTTCGGTGGAATTTCTAACAACATATGAATATGGTCTGGACAACATTCTGCTTCTATTATGCTTATTCCTTTTCTATCACATAAGTCCCTTAATATTTTTCCTATATCTTGTTTTAACCTTCCATATATTACTTGTCTTCTATATTTTGGAGCAAATACTATATGATACTTACAATTCCATGATGTATGTGATAAACTATTATTATCCATTTAGGATACCTCCCTTTTCTGTCTATGCTACTGCCAGTAACATAAATAGTTTATCATGGGAGGTTTTTTGCTTGAAGCTAAAGCTTATTTTTCTACCACCAGCATAGCTGGTGGTTTATTCATGCTAAAGCGCACAATAAAAAAACCTTAAGAAAAAACTTAAGGTTTAATAGTTAATATATCTTTTATAAAAAGCATAGCAGAATAAGGTTATTTTTTAAAACTTTTTAAAATCCATATTTCTTTAGCTTATTTAATATTTTTTCTAAAACTTGAAAGCTTGAAAAAACTAGGCTATTTATTGATTTTACTGGTCTTACGCCCATTATAGAGTTTGAAATAAAAGCCTCGTCAAATTCTTTTAGGTCACCGACTCTAATAGTATCTTCTACTACTGAAAAATTTTCTAATAGATAATCTCTCATAGTTCCCCTTAAAAGTCCAGAAGATACTTTAGGTGTATATATTTTTTCATTTCTTACAAAAAAGATATTGGCAAAAGAAGTTTCTGTAATTTCATCTCTTTCATTTAAAAATAAAGCTGAATCAAAGCCCTTATCTAAAGCTACTTTATGGTCTAAAATATTTTCATAGTAGGCTAAAGTTTTATGATAGAGTAATTTTGAACTTGATGATTTTTTTCGAATCGGATATAGTTAGTCGATAGCTACTATAATTATTTATATAAGGATCCACTCTTTTAGAAAAAATAATATTTTTTTCTGAAACAACTATTTTAAGAATAAAATTTCTTTCCTTGGTTTCACTTATAAATTTATCTAGGTCTCCAAGTACAATCTTTTTATCAATTCCTAAAAATTCTAATGTCCCATATAGCCTTTTTAAATGTCTTTCTAAGAAAACTGGTTTTTTCTCTACCACTTTTATAGTTTCAAAAGCTCCTTTTCCAAAAAAATAACCATCATCAAGCTCTATTTTCATTAAACTTACCTACATATTCGCTAATTTTTTTATAAGTTTCGTAGTCAATAGTTTGCTTAGCGTCACTTTTTGCATTGTCTGGACACTTATGAACTTCAACCATAATTCCGTCAAGGCCCATGGCAAGACTTGCTCTTACAAGAGGCTCTATTAAATCTCTCCTTCCTGTTCCATGACTTGGGTCAACTATAACTGGATATGAAGTTTTTTTCTTAAGAAGATAAGCTCCAGCTAGGTCTAAAGTATTTCTAGTTTCTCTTTCAAATGTTCTTATTCCTCTTTCGCAGAAAATAATATTAGAATTGCCTTCAAGCTCTATATATTTTCCTGCCATTTCCCATTCATTAAGAGTTGCTGAAAATCCTCTTTTTAAAATTATTGGTTTTCCAGTCCTAGCCACCTTTTTTAAAAGAGCATAGTTATACATATTTCTTGATCCTATTTGAAAAATATCTATAAGATCTTTCATCTTGTCTACGTCACTTTCACTAAGAACTTCAGTTGCAATGATTAACCCTGTTTTATCTTTAGCTTCTTTTAGGTAGTTTACTGCTTCAAAACCAAGTCCTTGAAAATCATAAGGAGATGTTCTAGGTTTAAATGCCCCACCTCTTAAAATATCTACTCCAATTTTTTTTAGTTCTACTGCTTCATCAATAATATGGTCTCTGGATTCAATGGAGCAAGGACCAGCTATAATTATTTTTTTGTCTCCTCCGATTTGAAGGTCTCCAATATTTACAACTTTTTTTTCAATATTTGTACTCATATCTACTCTTAATTACTTCCCTCTATAAAAATATTATCATCATTGTTATAATATGCTTTCAAAGCTAAAAGAGAACCTTTAGCCTTTAAAACTACCTCATCAAATTCATCCTCATCATCTGATAGTAAAATTATAGCTCCACCTAGACCAATTGTTGCAAGGTCTTTTTCAATGATTGTAGTCCTAATAACTATATTAAAATCCATGGAGGAATTATTTGAAATATATCCGATCGTTCCAGAATAAACGCCTCTAGGTATATTTTCTAACTTATCAATAATCTCTAAAGTCCTCTTTTTAGGACTTCCTGTCATAGACCCACCTGGAAAAGTTTTTTCTAATACATCAATTGAGTCCATCTCTGTCATAAGTTTTCCAGAAATTGTAGTTACTAGCTGATGAAGAGTTTTATAACTTTCAACATCCATAAGCTTCTCAACCTTAACAGACCCTACCACGCAAAATTTACCCAAATCATTTCTTAGTAAATCAACTATCATAAGATTTTCTGATCTAGTTTTTTCATCTGTCCTTAGTTTTTCAATTAATTTTTTATCTTCTTCTGGACTAATTCCCCTTCTTATAGTACCCTTAATTGGTTTTGTACTTACAATATTATTCCTATCAAGTTTAATAAATCTTTCCATTGAAGAGGATGCAATCTTAAATTCATCTAGTGGCAAATATGCACTATATTGTCCTGGAGATTTATCCCTAAGTTCAAGATAATAAGAAAGTCCATCTATACTATCATGTATATCTAGCCTATTAGTTAGACAAACTTCGTAAGTTTCGCCCTTTCTAATCTCTTCTTTGATAATTTCTATATCATCAATATATTCTTTTCTATTTTTTACAAAATTTAATTTTGGAAAATTTCTCTTTTCTTTGGGTTTTTTTTCATCAACCCGTGAATTTAAAGCATCCTTAACTAAAACAAAAAATTCTAAATCATCCTTGTAATATAGAATATATAATTTTTTATTTTTGTGATCATAAACAATAGCCCTATCTACATATGATAAGTAGGCATCTGGGTAGGGAAAAGATTTTGTGTTTATCACATTTTCAGTATCTTTTTTTAATTCATAAGCAAAATATCCAATATATCCCAGCTGAAAATCAAATGGTAACTCTTTTTTATTCTCCCACCTTATCCTATTTTCCTTTAGATAGGTAAATATATCGGTGTGAAATGTTTCTTTATCTCTTTTGTCCTTATAGATTTTTGTAACTTCTCTTTTATCTACATCATATTTTAAAATATGTCCTCTTTTTTCTCCAACTATTCCAAAGATTGAAAAATTAGACTGATTATCTTCTAATCTTGAAGAATCAAGCCATAGAATTTTATCATCTATTTTTTTTAATTTTTGGTAAAGAGTAGCTGTATCAAAAGATGAATCAATTATTCTATATTCTAAAGAATCTTTTTTATAATGTTCATTACAAATAGATAAAAAATTTTGAATTAATTTTTCTCCAAATTCACTCGCTATAGACTCTGGATGAAATTGAAGACCGTAAATTGGTTTATACTTATGAGATATTGCCATAACAACCCCATCCTCACTTAGAGCATCAATTCTAATATTTTCTAATTCTTTATTTTCACAAACCAGAGAATGATATCTTGTTACCTTAAATCCATCTTCTATTCCCTTAAATAATCCTTTCTTATTATGATAAACTTTGCTTAGTCTACCATGCATAGGCTCATTTGCCCTTGAAATTTTGCCACCATTTAATAGATAAATTCCCTGATGTCCCAAACAAATTCCAAGAATCGCTTTGTCACTCTTTTCTATAATCTCCCTACAAACCCCAAAATCTTTTTCATTTTCTGGACTACCTGGACCAGGGGATATAATAATATAATCTGGATCAAGCTCTTTAACTTCTTCATAGCTAATCTCATCGTTTTTTACAACTAAAGGCTTATTGCCACTTACTTCAGCTACCAATTGGTAGAGATTATAAGTATATGAGTCATAATTGTCTACGATAAGTCCTTTTAACTTTCTTTTTATTTTATTATCTTTTAAAAATAGAATCGCTTCTCTATAACCATCTATCCCATGTCCAGTAATAGTCTTTATAGCATACTTACTTATAAAAGATTTTTTTCTAAAATCTTCTCTTTTAGAAAGATCAGATATATGAACTTCAACTGTAGGAATCTCTACTGCTTTAAGTGCATCTAAAATAGCTATGCTTGTATGAGTAAAACCAGCAGGATTTATAACTAAACCATCATATTTTTTATATGCACTTTGTATTTTTTCTATTATTTCTCCCTCAAAATTCGATTGAAATTGATCAATTTCAATATTATATTCAAGTTCCAATTTTTTTAATAGAGATAGAAGGTCTTCAAAACTTTCTTCTCCATAAATGCTTTTCTCCCTAATACCAAGCATATTTATATTTGGTCCATTAATTACTAAAATTTTCAATCTATTTTTAATCCTTCCAATATTTTTTTCAAACATTCTTCCTTATTTTCAACTACAGAAACTCTTAAATCAGAAATTTCTTTATATATTAAATATCTTTCAGAAAAAAGTTTCTCTAAAGACTTAGGCTCTTTTGAAAGTGGTCTACCTACTCTTTCTAATTTTTCTAAGGGCCTATCTAAAAAAATTACAAATGAATTTTGCCTAATTAAGTCCCTATTGACTTCTTTTAATATAGAGCCTCCTCCGCTAGCAATAATAGCTCCACTTTCCTTTGATATTTCTCTAAGAATTTCAGTTTCAGCTTTTCTAAAGTATTCTTCTCCAAATTTTTCAAAAATCTCTGAAATAGAAATACCCTCTTTTTCCTCTATCATAATATCAATATCATAAAGGCTTCTATTTAAAGTCTCTGCTAATATTTTCCCCATAGTAGATTTTCCAGATCCTGGCATACCAACTAAGCAAATATTTCTTTTACTTAGAAGAATTTTCTTGTAGCATTCAGATATTTTATTTTTTTCAATTTTTTTATTTAAAAAAAGTTCACTAGCATAATAAGCTTGAGCTACTAGCATATATAGACCTGAAACTGCTTTCACTCCTATTTTTTCAGCATCTAAAATAAGCTTTGTCTTATATGGATTATAAATTAAATCGTAGACAAAATCTAAGTTAGAAAATTTTGATAGGTCAATTAAGCTTTCCATATTGTTTGGGTACATACCAACTGGCGAGGTATTTATAATTACATTGTAATCTAAAAAATTATCTAAATCTTCGTAGCTTGGCCATGAAAATCTACTAATTACCTGAAATTTACTTACGCCAGCTCTTTTTAGAGCCTCGCTAACCATTTTACTTGCACCACCAGAGCCCAAGATTAATACTTTTTTATTCTTTAGACTATATGAAAAATATTTTAGGCTATCCTCAAATCCATAAAGATCAGTATTATATCCAGTTAAGACTCCCTCTTCATTTACGATAGTATTTACAGCACCTATATTTTCTGCATCTATATCTATTTTGTCTAAATATTTTATGCAATCAATCTTATATGGCATAGTTACATTTATTCCCTTAAATTTTCTCTCTTTAAAGAAGTCTAATAAATCATTTTTATTTATATTTTTTAAGTAGTATTTGTAGCTAGCTATTTCACTATGAATTTCTTTAGACCAGCTATGGCCAAGATTTTCTCCTATTAATCCATATAAAAAATGATTATTTTTATAATTTTCTATAAATTTCTCGCTCTCTCTAAAAATCTCCTTGTATATTTCTTCAATTATGGTCTTGTACTCTTCTTTAGAATTACATTTAAGTCTTTTTATAATGTCTAATTTCCTTTTCGAATCAGATGTATTAGTGTTATTTTCTAATTTATATCTAGAAACTTCTTCTACAATCTCCATTCTAGAATTTATTAGTTTAGCTATATTATCATCTATCCTATCAAGTTCATTTCTTAACTCATCAAGTTTTCTCATTTTTCAAACTCCATTAATAAATCTAATATACAAATAGCACTTATCATCTCAATTGCAACTAGAGCTCTAGGAACTATACATGGATCATGCCTTCCTTCAATCAATAATTTCTCATTGGATAAATTTTTAAGTGAAATTGTGTCCTGAATTATTCCTATAGAGCTTGTTGGTTTGATAGCTACTGTATAATAAATAGGCATGGAAGTAGAAAGTCCTCCAATAATTCCTCCATGATGATTAGTCTTAGTAATAACCCTTCCATTCTTAACTATATAAGGGTCATTGTGAGTAGAACCAGTCATTTTTGCAGAATTAAAGCCCTCTCCAAATTCAAGTCCCTTAACTGAAGGTATGGAAAAAACTCCCTTAGCAATAACAGACTCAAGAGAATCAAAAAAAGGCTCACCAACACCAACTGGCATTCCCAGTACAAAAACTTCTACAAGTCCTCCAAGTGAATCTTTCTTCTCCCTATACTCTTCAATTAACTTTATCATTTCATCTCCAGCATCATCATCTATTACTGGAAAATCTTTTTTCTTTAAATATTCTAAAGATTCTAATTCTAAGTCCTTATATTCTAATTTTTTATCCTCTATATCCTTTATGCTTTTTATTCTACTAAATATTCTTATATTTTTTTCTCTTAAAATGTCCTCAGCAATAGAGCCAGCAATTACAAGAGGAGCAGTCATTCTTCCAGAAAAACTTCCACCACCTCTAATATCATTATGAGAATTATATTTAATAAATGCAGGATAATCAGCATGGGATGGCCTTGGCCTGTCAATAATATTATCATAGTCAGAGCTTTTTTGATCTTTATTTTTAATTTTAATACAAAGAGGAGCTTCGCAGCTTATTCCATCGACTTCTCCAGAAACAATTTCAAATTCATCATTTTCTTTTCTTGGGCTTGATATAGAATTTTTTCCTGGTCTTCTTCTCATTAAATTTTCTTTTATTAAAGAATAGTTTATTCTGTAGCCAGCCTTAAGTCCATCTATTACAACTCCTATCTCCTTTGAATGTGACTGACCAAATATGCTAATCCTAAAATTTTTACCAAAACTAAATGACATCAGCCCTACCTCCTAAACTTTTAAAGTCTTCAAAAAAATTTTTATACGATTTTTCCACAGACTGACTATTTTTTATTATAACAGGTCCATCAGCAAAAGTAGCACCTATAGCAGCAGCCATAGCTATTCTATGATCATTATAAGAATTTATTTCACATCCTTTTAAAGTCTCAATCCCGTAAAAAGAAAATGAATTTTCATCTTCTATAACCTTAACACCAAATCTTTCTAGCATTTCAATAGTGGATTTTATCCTATTACTTTCTTTTAAAGCTAGTCTTTTTATATTGATAACTTTTGTATGACTTTTTGATAGAGCTGAAAAAACTGCTAAAATTGGAACTGTATCTGGCATATCTTTAGCATCTAATATTCTTGCCTTTTCTTCATTGCCAATTTTTTTCTAATTTGTAGCCTCTACTCGATACATTTTCATAGCTAAGAGTTTTTAGATAATTTAAAGCCATCTTATCTCCCTGAACTGAATCTTTGTTAAGTCCTAAAACTTCTACGCCTGTCCCTAGAAAGAACAAACTATTGCTCCAATCACCTTCAACTTCTAAAAAAGCTTTTTTAAAACTTCCCTTTGAAAAATAAGAATTTTCTTTAAATAAAACTTTTACTCCAAACTTTTCCATCACATCTATAGTCATATCTACATAGGGTTTAGATTCTAAGTGAGTTAGTAAATTAATTTTAATAGGATCCTCAGTAAATCCACATGCAATAAGTAGTCCAGAAATAAATTGAGAGGAAATATCCCCTCTAACTGAAAAATCAAAACCCCTTAATTTTCCTGAAAGCAAAATTGAATCGCCATTTTCTTTAATACTAACCCCGTGCCTCGGAAGCAAATCAAAGTAAACTGAGTTACTTCTAGAAATTAAAGTTCCCTTCCTAATTATTTTTGCATTTAGACCTAAAATAGCAATTATAGGGATTAAAAATCTTAAACTTGTTCCACTTTCAGAAACATTTATCTTAATATTGTCCTTGTAAGATTTGGGTGGAATTATTCTATAATTATTTCCATTTACAATAATTTTCGCACCCAATTTTTCTATAGCATTAAGAGAACTTTCAATATCCTGGGATAAATCATTTATTATTAATCTTGACTCTTCCTTAGCAAGAAGTGCACAAAATATTGCTCTATGGGCAAAAGACTTTGATGTAATCGCCCTTATACTTCCATTTAATTTACTATTATAAATAATCCTATCCATATTAACTTACCATATTTAGTAATTTCTCTAATTCTTCAATCGAAACTTTTTTTTGAACTGCCCTACCAACTTCAATTGGAATAATTAAATTTATCATATTATCTTTAATTTTTTTGTCATGTCTAATTAAATCTATAACTTGACTAGAAGAAAATTTATAATTTGTAGGTATTTTATATTTTGAAAAAGTTTCTATTAGTTCATCTTCCAAATCTTTTTTACCTAAACCCAAACAATTTGCTAGCTTCGTCATATAAGCCATTCCAATAGCAACACTCTCACCATGATTTAATTCTCCTTTGGATAGAGCTTCTAAAGCATGTCCCAAGGTATGTCCTAGATTTAACATTTGCCTTTTTCCATTATCAAATTCATCATTTTCTACAAAGCTTAACTTAATTTCGATTGCCCTTTTTATAACTTTTTCAAAATCTAAATCATTGGTATTCTTTAAATAATAATAAAATTCTTTATCAGATAAAAGACTTGCTTTAAATATTTCAGTAAAACCATTTCTCATATTTCTTTCATCCAAAGTATCTAAAAAGCTTGTGTCAATATAAACTATTTTTGGAAAATAAAATGTGCCAATTTGATTTTTAAGGCCTAAAAAATTAACTCCATTTTTCCCGCCTACAGAAGAATCAACCATAGCAAGAAGACTTGTTGGAATAGAAATAAGATCAATTCCTCTAAGGTAGGTTGATGCTACAAATCCTCCCAAATCTCCAACTACTCCTCCACCAAAAGCAATAATTTTATCTGACCTAGTGAAATTTTTTTCAAGTAAAAATTTATTTATCTTAGTGTAATTTTCTATTGACTTTGAATGCTCTCCCTGCTCTATAATAAATACTTCAAATCCTAGTCCATCTAAAATTTTTCTAATTCTATCTTTATAAATTCTATAAACATTATCGTCACTTAATAGTAGAAATCTTGACTTGGGAAAAGAAGCAAGATAAGACCTTAGTTTATTATCCTCATTATTTACAATATCTATATAATAATTATTTTTTAAAATATTAATCCTCATGTCTAACCTCTAATTATTAACATATATTTATTTTATCATATATTATTTTTTAGATAAACTTTAAAAAGAATATAGGGTATATATAAAGTAGATTATTAAAAGGGGGACTTTATGAAACAAATAGTCGCAGTAGATTTAAATTGGGGAATAGGTAGAGATAATGATATGTTAATTTCTATTCCAGATGATATGAAATTTTTTGTAGAACAAACTAGAGGAAAAACTGTAATCATGGGGAAAAATACACTTTTTTCACTTCCTGGTGCAAAGCCTCTAAAAAATAGAAGAAATATTGTAATATCTTCAAGTTTAGAAGATAGAGATGATTTAATAATTGTTAGAAGTATTGATGAGCTTTTAGAAGAAGTTAAAAAATATCCAAGTGATGAATTAATGGTAATAGGAGGAGCTTCAATATATAAAAAATTATTAGATTATTCAAGTGAATGTATAGTAACTAAAATTGAAAAGTCATTTTCAGATGTTCATGTTTACTTCCCAAATTTAGACCAAAAAGAAAATTGGGAAATGGTAGAAAAAAGTGAAATTCATGAGTGGGAAGGAATAAAATATTATTTTACTAGATATAAAAATCATAGTGTAAAGAAAAAATAGTAATTTCATAAAAAATAGGAGATATAAAATATTTATTATCTCCTATTTTTTGTTTAACAATATTATATTTAATTTAGTTTAAATACATTTAATAATTTTTTCAAAACTATTTTTACTAAATAGCAAATATAAAATAAATTAAAAGTAAATTTTTATATTATAAGTTATTTAAAATCCAGAAAAATATTCCTATTCCTATAAAATTTACAATATAGAAATAAGTTTTTTTAGTTTTATGTCTAAAAGCTAACATTCCCAAAATTCCTCCAAATCCACCTCCAAAAAGTCCAAGACTCAAAAGAAATTTTTCAGATACTCTCCAGCCATTTATCTTAGATTTAAACTTGTCATAGCCATATACTAAAAATAACATTATATTTATAGCAAATAAAACTAGACCAATTTCTGAATTTAACAAATATTCAAAATCATTCATAATATCCTCCCTTTACTTCAAGAGTAACATCTTTATATGCTAAAGGCAAGAAATAAAGGTAAATAAAATTGTTATTATGAAGAATCTTCCTTATAAATACATCAATTATTTTTAATAATTAGATACTTTTTAGAAACTTAAATTGTTAATAGCTTTATATAAAATTATAATAAAATAATATTTAAATTCTACTTTTTGTAATTATAAAAGCCTTTACCAGAGTTTACTCCAAGCTCGTTTTTATCTATCTTTTCTTTTAGCATAGCTACACGCTTTTGAATAAGGGAACCTGTAGTTTTGGCTTCCTCTTTCATGCAAGAAATATTATATACAGTTTTTAAGCCAACAATATCCATAATCTCAAATGGTCCTTTTGGAGAGTGAGTAGCAAGCTTCCAAGTCAAATCTATCATTTCTGGATCAGCTACTCCCTTAACCCATAAATCAAGTCCTGCATCTAATAGAGGAACAAGTAAAGAATTTAAAATATAACCTGGCTGTTCTTTGTGTAGCTTAATAGGTATCATATTAATTTCTTCGGCAAACTCTACAACCCTGTTATAAATTTCCTCGTCTGTACCAGCATGTCCCATACATTCAGCTGTATTATTTCTCCACACTTCATTCGCAAAGTGTAGTGCCATATATTTTTCAGCCCTTCCTGTATAATTTGCAAATGTTGAAGGAAGGAGAGTTGATGTATTTGTACATAGAATTGTTTTTTCATCCATTTTATCTGAACAAAGTTTATACATTTCAATTTTAGCATCTACATTTTCAGCCATAGCTTCAATAACAATATCAGCATCTTTTAAAGCTTTTCTTAAATCAAGTTCAATATGAATATTTTTTTCAAGATTGATTTTAGCTTCTTTTAATATTTCTTCTATCTTTTCTTCTGTTATGCCATCCCAGCTTTTAAATAATCCCTTTGGATAAAGTAAGTGACCTAAAGGATTTTTAATTAATTCCTTAGATAATTCTATATCATTTAGCATCATTTCTCTATAGTTTTTTATTTTGGGTTCAGTTCTAGTAATTGAATCTTCACTTCTTAGCCAAATTGTAGTATCGTGTCCTGTATAAGCAGAAATAAGTGCGATTTGAGTTCCTAAAACTCCGCCACCAAGTAATACAACTTTATTAAATTTCATTTTTTCCTCCTTACAATAATCTTTCTAAAATAAATTTTTTAAAAATTTAGCTATTATTGTTTTTATGCTGTGACTAGGTGCTATATTATATATACCCAGTTTATAAGTAATTCTTCATTTTTTATTTTTAGTCTAATATAAAAATTTAAAAATTATCTTCATAATAAGTCTAAAAATTATACTTTAAAATCTGTACATTTTAAGGTTTTATTATTAAATCAATATACCTATGTCAACTTTCTAATAATTACAAGAGATTATTGTAATTGTATGCTATTTAACTATAGAGTTATATTTTAATTCTAATAAATATTGTATTATTTAATTATTTATACTTTTCTAAAAAACCACTAATTATTTTTTTGAAAACTTTACTATCTTCTCTAGCAAGTTCAGCATGCCCATAATCTTTAATTGTCTTTAACTCTTTTTTATCACCTGGTAAACTATCAAAAATATCTACAGCCATTTGATATGGGGTAACCTTATCTATTTGAGAGTTAATAAAAAGAGTTGGCTTACGAAAATTAGATTCTTTGATCCATTTAGTAGTATCAAAATCAGAAAAGCTATATCCTAATTTAATTCTAGTATAAATATCTCCAGAAAATCTCATAAAACTAACTGGGACTCCTTCTTTTTCTTCAATTTTCTTAAGCTCTTTTTCCATCATCTTATTAGCATCTGAAACAGGACAGTCTAAAATAAGATAACTAATTAAAGAGTCATCTCTTGATGCAGCTATTAGCGCACCAGCACCTCCTGCCGATTCTCCAAAAAGTAAAATCTTACCATCATAAATAGATTTTGCATAATTTAAGCAATCTAAAATATCAAAAGATTCTAAAACTCCGAAAGTATTATATTTAGAGATATTATCTCCAGAATTTCTTTGGTCTGGAATTAATACATCGAAGCCTAAATCTAAAAACACCTTAGCTTGATGGGTCATAGATTCCTTAGTTCCACCCAAGCCATGTATTAATATTGCTAGGTCTTGATTGTTTTCTTTTCTAACTAAAATAGCCGGTATATGATGATTAAATTTACTAGATTCAATTTTAATCTCTTTTACATCATTTAATTTTTTAAATTCCTTATAGGATTTTTCATAATAGGTATTTCTATTTTTTATTGTTTCTTCCCTAGTGACAATATTAGAAAAACCATCAAATACATTTTTCCCAATAAAAATAATAAAAGAAGCACTTAAAAATAATATTGTAAATAATAGTATAATTAAAATCTTTTTAGTCTTTTTTTTCATATTTACCTCCTATCCTTATTCTATTAAAACATAGTTTTATTAAGGAAATATTAAAAAGAGATTAAGAATAAAAAAGCAAGCCTTTGAATTTAAGCTTGCTAAATTGATTATGATATTAATTTTTTTCTACTAAAGATCTGGCTTTCAAAAAGAGCATTACTAGACTAGTGCCTAGAAAAATATGTCCTAATCCAGAAATTCCAGATAGGCTACTTACCATAAATGCCTCTTTTTCTATCCCAACTACGTCATATATCCCGTATAGAGCCATAGCTGAAATAGTTAATAATAAACCAAAATTATAAATTTTAAATGTTTTTTTTAGAACTTTTATCTTGCTTTTTTCTATATCTTTTACAAGTAAATAAAGTGTAATAGTTAAAATAAAGCCTAAAACTAAAGTATGTGGATGAAGCTTTGAAAGATGATTTTCTTCATAAAAATTAAATGCTTTAGTAAACTCTCTATAAAATACACCTAAACTTAATCCTAAAATAAGATAACTTAAAGAGCTATTGAGTAGATTTCTTCTAGTAAAGTCTTTTACAAAATGCTTAAATCCAAAAACTACTATCAAAACATAAACTACTGTTTTCGGCATCATCAGTAAACCAATCATAGGAAATTTATTTGCCCAAAGTACAACTGGAATATAAAAAGCAAAGCTCAATAATATAAGTAAACTCATTTTTTCTAAACCAGCTTTATCTCTTTCTTTATAAGTCCAAATTATTAATAAAATTCCCATTATTAAAAATGGAATATTTCTAACAATCGCCATAGTATAGTTTTCTTCTATACTACCCCAATTGTTTTGAGGAAGTAATATTAGTAAAATGCGCACAATACTAAGAACTATAATAGATATTTTCTTATTTTTATCCCCATCTCCACTTACTGACCTATAGTAAAAATAAAATAATAGATAGAAAATAGTCATTGTAATTCCAGTTATAAATTTCCCCCAAGAAAGCTGTGAATAAAAACCTTCAAATCCATCTGGACTTAAGTGACCCATAACTCTCGGAATAAGATGAAAACCATCTCCAAGCCCAAGTAAAATTGCCATAGTTCCAAAGAGTTTAGCATTTTTATCTTTTTCTAATACAAGTCTAAATCCCAAAAACAAAATAAAAATTAAATATGTTACATCAAAAATTGATTCACCTAATGCCATTATAATCAACTCCTTCTTTTAACCAATTTAGGTAAATATTAAAATGTTCTAAAAATTCAGCCCTATCCCAATCATTTATAAATGTCCTTTTAATTAGATTGTGAATGATAGCTTTTGTAAACTCCATCTGTTCAGATAAGTGGTTAAATTCAGAATTACTAGATTCTTTTTTCTTGTAGACCTTCCATTTGTTTTCTAATTCAGCTGTCCAATATAGATATTTGTTCTTATAAATTAAATAATCGCCACTTTCAAAAAGCAGGTCTGCTATTTCTAAACCATAAAGTTTTAAAGATTTATAAAAATCAAATTCATTTTCTTTTAAAATTTCCAAGAATAAATTATGAATATCCTTGGTTTCTAAATCTAAAATCATAAAATAAGCGTCTTCAAGATTTTCAAAATACTGATAAAAACTTCCCCTTGCAATTCCAAGTGTTTCTACAATTTCTTTAACATTTGCTTCAAATATAGATTTTTCTCTAAAAACTTTCTTTAAAACAGCTATAATTTTAAGTTTTTTTTCCTCATTCAAATTATAAAAAGTTTCTTTAGGCATCTAAGAGCTCCCCTCTAATAAGTTTAAAAAAATATTTTATTCCAGCAGAGAATAAAGCTAAACCTAATCCACTATAAAACACAAAAAAGAAAGTAAGTGGTAGGTGTGTAAACTTTCTCAAAATAATACCAAAACTCATCATTAAAATCATAATAATATAGCTTTTCTTATCCAAGAATTTCCACAATTTTATATTATCTTTACTTAAACTTTCAATCCTCTGGATATTTTTATCAACCATAGGTGAAAAGATTTTAAGAAAAAATAAAAAATATATGATTGCACTTATAGGAATAAATAATAAAACCTTATTTTCAAGATTAAAAAAATCATCTATTCCAATCGCGCTTACTTTTAAACCTGCAAAAATCCAAATTATACCTGCTAAAATTACTAAGTTTTTTCTTTTCATAAGACCTCCTATATAAATGACATAGTGTCACCTGCAATATATTATATCTGACACTGTGTCATTATGCAAGTATTTTTTTTAGATTTCTTAATTTTTTATTTTTTAATTAATTTTATATTTTTTAAACATGTTTATATGTAAAAAAAAAGAGTGGACTTAAGTCCACTCTCTAGAGTTTATCTCTATTTGAAAAGATTTTCGCTTACGCTATTTTCTCCTCCAAGTACAAAGATTTTTTCTATTTTGTTTCTTTCTAGATATTCTTTTACTACTTGTGGTAATTTATCTTTATTTGTTAGTAAGATTGGGGCTTCTACTTTTCCTGTTACCCCTCCAAATACTAGTGCGTCTGCGTATGCAGTGCTATTAGCTAAAGCGATTTGTTTTGGATTTACAAATGCTCTTTCTGCTATTTTTACTGCTGTTTCGAATCTATCTTTTCCTGAGATTCTGTCCGCTTTTACTCCTAGTTTTACTGAGTTTTCTCCGCCTACTATTAGGATGTCTTTGGCTTTTTCTACTAGTTCTTTTGCACATTCTGGTATGCTATCTTTGTTTACTAGTATTATTCCTCTATTTTCTACTTGTGCTAGGCTTGATGCTGTTAGGGCATCTACTAGGCTTTGTCCGTTTGCTAGGATTAGTTTTTCTGTTTTTCCTGCGGCTTTTGCTATTTCTACTGCTGTTTCGAATCTATCTTTTCCTGCTATTCTATTTAGGTCTAGTTTTAGATTTTCTACTGCTTTTTGTGTTACTGAGTTTAAGCCGCCTATTAGGATTATGTTTTTGGCTCCTAGTCTTTCTATTTCTTTCGCTACTTCGTCTGGAGTCATGTCTTTCTTTATTAGTAGGATTGGTGCGTTCTTTTCTTTTGCTAGTACGCTTGCTGCTAATGCGTCTGCTTCTTTTTCTCCATTTACTAGGATTACGGTCTCTGCACTTTCAAAGTTTTTCTTTGAGATTTCTACTGCTGTCTTGTATCTGTTGTCTCCAGCTTGTCTTTCTTTTTTCTATTCCATCAAAGATGTTCTTTTCTGGTTTTACTTCTGGCTTTGGTTCTGGCTTAACTTCAGGCTTTGGATCTGGTTTTGTTCCTGGTTTTTCTCCTGGAATTGGATCTGTGCCTGGTACTTCGCCTGGTGTTTGTGGTTTTTCTTTTAAGCCTTTTATTGCTTTTTCTAGGGCTTCTTTTGCCTTATCTATTTCTTCTTGGCTTGTTGCATTTTCTAAAGCTTCTTCTGCTTTTTTGATTGCATCTTCTAAAGCTTTTTTAGATTCTTCTGTTTTGTTTGTTAAATCTATTTTCTTTGCACTATCTACTAGTTTTTGAAGTTCTGTTTTATTAAGTTCTACTGGCTTTTCTTCTAAGCCGTCTATTGCTTTTTGTAGGGCTTCTTTTGCCTTATCTATTTCTTCTTGGCTTGTTGCATTTTCTAATACTTCTTCTGCTTCTTTAATTGCTTCTTCTAATGCTTTCTTTGATTCTTCTGTCTTATTTGATAAATCTATTTTCTTTGCTTTATCTACTAGATTTTGAAGCTCTGTTTTATCAATAACTACTATAGCTACTTCTACTATTCTCTTGCTTCCATTAGAGAAGGTTACTTCTACTTTTCCTGTGTAGTCCCCAACTACATTTGTATCTATCATTGGCTCTGTTATATCTTTTACTGTTGAACCTGCTGGTAGATTTTTAATGTTATCTGTTAGGTCTATTTCTTCTCCCTTTTGTACTACTTCTTTTTCAATGTCTTCTTTCTTTATTTCTGGAATCTCTTCTATGGTTCCTGGTTCTACTGTTCCTTTAAATACAAATTTTTGGTTCTTTAGGGATTTGTCATTGTTAAATCTTACATGTTCGTAATTTTCTGTGTTTAGTATTACTACTTGGCCATTTCCAAAAAATGCTGTGTCCCCTATTTCTTTTAGTGAAGATGGCATTTTTACTTCTTTTAAGTTGTTTTTTTGGAAGGCTCCTTTTTCTATTACTTCTAAGCCTTCGTGTAGGATTAGTTCTTTTAGAGGTCCACTTTGTGGTGTTGATCCTCCACTAAATGCCGTTTTTCCTACTATCTTTACTGATGCTGGTATTTCTAACCTTTCTATCTTGCATCCAGTGAATGCGGATACTCCTATTGTTTCAACGCCTTCTTCTATTACTATCTTTGTTGAAAGATTTGTTGAGAACATTCCATTTGGTATTTCTTTTAATGTTCCTGGGATTGTTACTTCTTCAATGCTATTAAGTCCAAATGCTGACATTCCAGCTTTTTCTAATTTTGATGGTAATTTTATTTCTGTTAGTTTGTTACTATTGAATGCAAAGTCATCTATTAGGGTTACTGTTTCTGGAATTGTTACTTTTTCTATTCCTTTTCCTCTAAATGCTGATTTTCCTATTGCTGTTATTACTTCGCCTTCTACTGACTTTTCTGGTAGGTTTACTTCTTTTAGTGTTGCAAATTTCTTTAATCCTGTCTCAGAGAATCCTGTTATGCTTGCTCCATCATAAGTGAAGTCTTCTGCTACATATTCTGTTACTGCTTCTTCAACCAAGATAAACTCTTGATTTTTTAATGATTTTTCATTATTAAAATCTAAATGTGCTTTGTTTGATGTCTTTAACTGTACTACTTGTCCATTTCCTCTAAATGATGTATTGTCTATTTCTTTTAGAGATCTTGGTATATTTACTTCTTTTAGGCTTTCATTTTGGAATGCGTCTTTACCTATCTTTTCTAATCCTTCGTGTAGGATTAGTTCTTTTAGTGTTCCACTTTGTGCTGTTGAGCCACCTTTAAACGCCATTCTTCCTATTTCTTTTACGGAAGCTGGTATTTCTAAGCTTTCTACTTTACATCCTATAAATGCAGATGCTCCTATTGTTTCAACGCCTTCTTCTATTACTATCTTTGTTGAAAGATTTGTTGAGAACATTCCATTTGGTATTTCTTTTAATGTTCCTGGGATTGTTACTTCTGCTATGGTGTTGTTTCCAAATGCTGACATCCCAGCTTTTTCTAATTTTGATGGTAATTTGATTTCTGTTAGTTTATTGCTATTGAATGCAAAGTCATCTATTAGGGTTACTGTTTCTGGAATTGTTACTTTTTCTATTCCTTTTTCTCTAAATGCTGATTTTCCTATTGCTGTTATTACTTCACCATCTACTGACTTTTCTGGTAGGTTTACTTCTTTTAGTGTTTCAAATTTCTTTAATCCAGTTTCAGAGAATCCTGTTATGCTTGCTCCATCATAAGTGAAGTCTTCTGCTACATATTCTGTTGCTGGTTCTTCTACTGGATTGATTACAAGTCTTATCATTAAATTTGTATGTGAACAGCTAATGCAAGGTTTACTATATCCAGGAATTTCTTCAATTTCAGAATACAAGTCCTTGTTCACGTTTGCAGTTACTTCAAATTTATTAGATAGGTCAAATTTATCTAAATCCCAAACTTTTTCAAGAGTAATTTCTTTATCACTCTCACCTGTTCGATCATTCAAATTTACATAATTAGCTACAAATTGAACATTTATATTTTCATCTAACCAAGCTTGTAATTTTTCTTTTGTTTCAGCTTTAAACTTAACTTCTCCAAGTTCTAGATATTTATCAGCTTCACTTGTACCTAAAGTATTAAAGTTTATTTTAATACTTTTATATGGATCATCTGACTTAACATACTCTAAGCTGTTTCCATTTAACTTAGAGTGTAAATTTACTGGGCTTGAATCCTTATCTCCCTTTAAGATAATTCCTGTTACACCTGACTTGTTAAATGCACTTGTCATAACTGTTTTAACAGTTGAAGGGATTGTAATATCTCCGGTTAATGCAGCATCATTAACAAAAGCTCCTTGTCCTATATACTCTAAACCTTCATTAAAAACTACCTTACTTAGTTTAGTATTTGTTGCAAAAGACACTTTCTCTATTCTTTTAACTGTTGATGGAAGAGAAAGTTCAGTTATTAAGTTGCCTATAAAGGCGCCTTGGTCAATTATTTCTACACCTTCTGGTATAGTAACTGATGTGAGGTTTTTCTTACTAAATGCACTTTTTCCAATTTCTTTTACATCTACTCCACCTATTTTACTTGGAATAACTACATCTGTATCTGTGCCATTGTATTTTTTAATAGTTCCAGTGGCTTCGTCAAATTCAAAGTCACTTTCTGCTGTAAGTGCTTCATTTAAAGTTGGTGGATTTGCTGCTGCTAAAAGTGAAGTTGGCAGAGCTGTAAATACCATCACAAATGCTAGAAGCAATGCCAATATTCTTTTATTTTTCATTCTGACCTCCTAAAATTTTCTATATTTAATCAAATGAATAGCTTTAATAATAAAACACTTGAAAATAATTCTGAAAAATTAATTTTTCTTAATTATCCTTTTGTTTTATAAGATAGCTAATTATAAATTTTGAATATGAGGGTAGATAT
This sequence comes from Citroniella saccharovorans, assembly GCF_035481615.1. Taxonomy (NCBI): domain Bacteria; kingdom Bacillati; phylum Bacillota; class Tissierellia; order Tissierellales; family Peptoniphilaceae; genus Citroniella; species Citroniella saccharovorans. Next base: position 474,976 of record NZ_JAYKOT010000003.1, on the reverse strand, counting down.
CACTACCCTCATATAATATAAAATTTGTTATTTAAAAAGATTTTCACTTATGCTATTTTCTCCTCCAAGTACAAAGATTTTTTCTATTTTGTTTCTTTCTAGATATTCTTTTACTACTTGTGGTAATTTATCTTTATTTGTTAGTAATATTGGGGCTTCTACTTTTCCTGTTACCCCTCCAAATACTAGTGCGTCTGCATAAGCTGTGCTATTTGCTAGAGCTATTTGTTTCGGTTCTGTAAATGCTCTTTCTGCTATTTTTACTGCTGTTTCGAATCTATCTTTTCCTGAGATTCTGTCCGCTTTTACTCCTAGTTTTACTGAGTTTTCTCCGCCTACTATTAGGATGTCTTTGGCTTTTTCTACTAGTTCTTTTGCTACTTTTGGTATTTCTTCTTTGTTTACTAGTATTATTCCTCTATTTTCTACTTGTGCTAGGCTTGATGCTGTTAGGGCATCTACTAGGCTTATTCCATTTGCTAGGATTAGTTTTTCTGTTTTTCCTGCGGCTTTTGCTATTTCTACTGCTGTTTCAAATCTATCTTTTCCTGCTATTCTTGTTAGGTCTAGTTTTAGATTTTCTACTGCTTTTTCTTGTATTGAGTTTAAGCCGCCTATTAGGATTATGTTTTTTGCTCCTAGTCTTTCTATTTCTTTTGCTACTTCTTCTGGAGTCATGTCTTTCTTTATTAGTAGGATTGGAGCGTTCTTTTCTTTTGCTAGTACGCTTGCTGCTAGTGCGTCTGCTTCTTTTTCTCCATTTACTAGGATTACGGTCTCTGCACTTTCAAAGTTTTTCTTTGAGATTTCTACTGCTGTCTTGTATCTATTGTCTTCAGCTTGTCTTTCTAGTTCGATTCCTTCAAAGATGTTCTTTTCTGGTTTTGGTTCTGGTTTAACTTCAGGTTTTGGATCTGGTCTTGTTCCTGGTTTTTCTCCTGGGATTGGATCTGTGCCTGGTACTTCTCCTGGTGTTTGCTCTTTATCTTTTAAACCGTCTATTGCCTTTTGTAGGGATAATTTTGCCTTATCTATTTCTTCTTGTAATCTAGCAAAGTTTATTATATATTCAGCTTCTTTAATTGCATCTTCTAATATTTTCTTAGTTTCATCTGTCTTATTTGTTAAATCTATTTTTTTTGCTTCTTCTACAAGATCCTCTAATTCATTTGTATCTAAACCTTCAATTAATATTATTTCGTGGAAAGATGAATTGTTAAATTTCAAATGATCTGGATTATGAGTATAAAGTTTAACAACAACAGGTTTTTTGTCAATAGTTTCCGCATCTCTGAAAGCTGTATCTGAAAGTTTTTTCAAGCTCTTTGGTAAATTTGTATCTAGAAGTAAGGAATATCTAAAAGCGCTACTTTCTATTTCTTCTATTCCTTCTTCAAGAACTAACTTCTTAAGTCTCTTCCACTTAATATTGTGGGCAAAAGCATTTCTACCAATCTTTTTTACACTTCCAGGTATAGTTAACTCTTCTAGTTGTTGTCCTGTAAAAGCTCTTTGCTGAATTTCCTTTACTGTAGATGAAATTGAAAGACTAGTTAAAGGACATCCTTGGAAAGCTGAACCTTCAATAACTTCAATACCTTCTGGAATTACAAGTTTTTTAAGATAGATATTTCTTGCAAAAGTACCATCACTAACCTTAGTCATGTTTGGAGAAAGTCTAAGTTCAGTTATTTGATTTAATGAAAATGCTCCACCTTCAACTTCTTTTACTGAATCTGGTAAATATACTTTTTCAAGTCTATTTCCATTAAGTGCTGCTATTCCTATATATTCAAGAGTATTCGGAAATTCGATATTTTTAAAATTATTAAGTCTCAAAGCACTTTCTTCAATTCTCTTTAGATACTTTGGTAACTTAACTGATACCATACCATTTGCTGAACTTACTGTATCTGTACCAAATTTAACTCCAGGATCTTTTTCTAAACTAAATGCTCCCTTCCCAATTACTTCTATATATTCTCCTTCAGGATTTGTATCAGGTAGAATTAAGTTTTTATTTACTTTAAACTTTTCTTTTCCACTTTCGCTAAATCCTGTGATTGTTTTTCCTTCATAAGTGAAGTCTTCGCTTGTATAAAGGGCTTTTTCATTAATAACTAAGTTATCAATAGCTTTATCTAAATTAATTTGAGCATTTTTAACTTCTTCAGAACTTGCATTTAAATCTTTAAGAACTCTCTTAGCTTCATTTAGGGCATCCTTCATAGTTTTATAACTATCAGGAGTAAACATTCCTTCTATAAGTTCTTCTGCTCTATTTATAGAGTCTCTAAGTTTTGTTCTGTCTGGAGAAGTACTTCTTAACTTAGTTTCAGCTGCAATCAAATCGTTTAAAGCCTTATCAATTTGATCTTGAGTTGACTCTTGATCTTTGAAAATCTTCTTTACTTCATTTAAAACTTTATCAAATTCAGCTAAATCTTCTTCTTTATAGTCAGATCTTTCTATTTTTTTAACTTTTCCCAATTCCTTGAAAAGTTCGCTTCTATCTACATTGGTTACTAAAACTACTTTATGAAACTCATTTTCAGGTATTATATAAGTTGTAGAAGATAGATGATCTGGATTTCTAGTTTCTAGTCTTACAACTCCACTATTTTCATATCCTGGATTATCTCTAAATACAAAATCTCTAAATTTAAAGATTGAATAAGGAAGTTTTACTAAAGAAAGCTTATTTCCCTCAAAGCTATAGTTATCTATTTGAATCATATTTACATCATCAGAAATATCTAGTTTACTTATTTTATTTCCTAAAAATGATTCACTACCTATCTTCCAAACAGTGCTTGGAATAGATATTTCAGTTAAATTGTCATTCATAAATACACGGGTTTCAATAGAAATTAAACCTTCTTGAAGAGTAACCTTATTTAGTCCTGTATTTTCAAAAGCAGAATCTTTGATTACAAAACCTATTCCCTTATCTACCTTTGAGAAAGTTACGCTATTCATCTTTATATTTTTGAAAGCGTGCGCTGCAATCCCTTCTATTTGTTTAACGCTGCCATCAATAGTAACTTCTTTTGGTATAACTAAGTCATGATTTTTAGCAATTTTTGACTTACCTTTTTCTGAAAAACCAGTAACTCCAAATTTAAATGTTTCTTCTTCCATTCTATTCTTGTAAGGGAAAGGTCCATAAGTGAAGTCTTCTTGTGTCCACTTAGATGCAGAAGGATCTTCTGGTTCGGAAGGTTCTTCTATTTCATCCTTAAAATTTAACTTTCCTACAAGTTTAATTTCAGTAAGTCGATTACTTAAAGCAGTTAATTCTTCATCAGGACTTAATTCTAGTGTAGTTCTTAAGTCATTATCTACAAAAGAGAATAGACTTTCTACGCTCACTTCGCCTTCTGAATTTGTATCTATAGAATCTAATTTCCAATCAATTGGAAGTTCATATCCTTTACCTATTTCAGTCAAGCTCTTATAGTCGTTCTCAGTTACATATAGATTTAATAGAACTTTTTCTTGTAATTTTTTAATTAGATCTTCTTTAGAGATTCCCTTTTTAATGTCTATAGTTCCAAAGTCAAGTGTAACAGGTTCTTCAGTTCTAAATGCATTTACCTTAATTAATAAAGGTCTTCCTTGAGGAATATCTACATTAGTTTGTTCTGATCCAAAAGTTCCTCTAAGGATAGTAAGCTTTGTCTTTCCTGGTGCAATATTAAGCTTTACGTTTTGAGATCCTAATTTTTTAACATCACCATCACCAAAGGTGTATCTATCAAGTAATTCAAGGTTTGAACCTAAAGTAAGCTCTCCTTCTAGGGCTTTATCACTCATAAAAATACTATGACCAATAGTCTTTAATGAATCTGGGAAATTAATAGTTTTAAGGTTTACATTTGCCATAAAGGCTTGATTTCCTATTTTCTTCAAACCTTCTGGAAGCTTTAATTCGGTAAATAAATTACCTCCGAATGCACCGTCTCCAATTACTTCAACGCCTTCTGGAATAACAACTGAAGTTAGTTTCTTCCTTCCAAAAGCTTGTCTTCCTATTTCTCTTACTTTTGTTCCCTTAATTTCACTTGGGATAACTACTTCTGAGTCTGTACCCTTGTACTTCTTAATTGTTCCAGTTGCTTCATCGAAAACAAAGTCACTTTCTGCTGTAAGTGCTTCATTTAAAGTTGGTGGATTTGCTGCTGCCAAAAGAGTCGTTGGAAGAGCAGTAAATACCATTACAAATGCTAGAAGCATTGCCAATATTCTTTTATTCTTCATTTTTACCTCCATAAGATTTGTTGTATAGAATTACTTATAAATTTGTATTTTCTATACAATTATATTTTTAAAAAGTTCATAAAATAATTTTTATTATGATACAAATATAAAAACTATTTCAATACAATTATATAGCTGTTTTAATATTTACGCTATAATTATAAAAAATATTAATTGATTTTCATTATTGATAAGATTTCTTTATGGATAAAATTAAAAAAATACTATTATTTACACTCTCAACAATATTAATTTTTTTCTTACGATATAAATAACTATAAATTTCAAATTATTCAATATTAAAATTCATTTTCCAAAATTTAAATTTATAAAGTATTATAATAAAAAGCTAAAAGACTAGCTGAAATGATATCAACCTAAGATAAGTTTTTAAGGTTCAGCTCGTCATGATTTTTTAAAATATGTAAAAAGAGAGTGGACTTATGTCCACTCTCTTAGTTTATCTCTATTTGAAAAGATTTTCGCTTACGCTATTTTCTCCTCCAAGTACAAAGATTTTTTCTATTTGGTTTCTTTCTAGATATTCTTTTACTACTTGTGGTAATTTATCTTTATTTGTTAGTAATATTGGGGCTTCTACTTTTCCTGTTACCCCTCCAAATACTAGTGCGTCTGCATAAGCTGTGCTATTTGCTAGAGCTATTTGTTTTGGTTCTTTAAATGCTCTTTCTGCTATTTTTACTGCTGTTTCGAATCTATCTTTTCCTGAGATTCTGTCCGCTTTTACTCCTAGTTTTACTGAGTTTTCTCCGCCTACTATTAGGATGTCTTTGGCTTTTTCTACTAGTTCTTTTGCTACTTTTGGTATTTCTTCTTTGTTTACTAGTATTACTGCTCTGTCTTCTACTTGTGCTAGGCTTGATGCTGTTAGGGCATCTACTAGGCTTTGTCCGTTTGCTAGGATTAGTTTTTCTGTTTTTCCTGCGGCTTTTGCTATTTCTACTGCTGTTTCAAATCTATCTTTTCCTGCTATTCTTGTAATGTTTAGTTTTAGATTTTCTACTGCTTTTTGTGTTACTGAGTTTAAGCCGCCTATTAGGATTATGTTTTTGGCTCCTAGTCTTTCTATTTCTTTCGCTACTTCGTCTGGAACTTGGTCTATCTTTATTAGTAGGATTGGAGCGTTCTTTTCTTTTGCTAGTACGCTTGCTGCTAGTGCGTCTGCTTCTTTTTCTCCATTTGCTAGGATTACGGTCTCTGCACTTTCAAAGTTTTTCTTTGAGATTTCTACTGCTGTCTTGTATCTATTGTCTCCAGCTTGTCTTTCTAGTTCGATTCCTTCAAAGATGTTCTTTTCTGGTTTTGGTTCTGGTTTAACTTCAGGTTTTGGATCTGGTCTTGTTCCTGGTTTTTCTCCTGGGATTGGATCTGTGCCTGGTACTTCTCCTGGTGTTGGATCTTCTGGTGTTGGATCTTCTGGTGTTGGATCTTCTCCTTTTTTCAAGATATTAATCATAACTCTAGCTTCAGCACTTGATCCATCAGGATATGTTACTATTACATAAGCTATAAAATTAGTCTCTTCACTTCCATCTGGTAAATTTGAAGCATCATACTTAAGTTTCTTTGTAGGCTGTTTATCTCCTTCAGGATATCCTAAAACACTTACAGCATCCAAAACTTCATTTTCACTTACTTTTTCTCCAACATATTTATTTATTTCATGGGAAGTTGGAGGATATTTGCTAGCTTCTTCATCCCACACAGCTATAAAATTAGTATCTTCTTTGAATTCATAATATTTTAATTCTTCTTCTGTAAGAATTGTATTTGAATTTTCTATCTTCCAACCTAAAAACTTAACATCTTTACCATTAACCTCTTTTTCTGCTCTAGTTATTCCTTCTATGAAAGAATCTTCTGGTAAAACTTGTGGATGAGCATCTTTAGAGATTGTAATAACTGTAGTAAAATCTAAACCTGAACCTAATCTTCCGCCATTTGGATCAAATCTTACTTCTATATCTTTTTGATTGATCTCTTCTTCATTTTTTACAATTGTAAACTTGTCATATACATAAGGCTTAGTTATAATTTCATCACTAGCTGAATCATATTTTTGTTTATATGTTGTAAATACAGCTTTGTTTTTAGAAACTTCTACCTCTACATAGGTTTGTTCTCTCTTGTAGCTTGAACTAGGATCTTCTAAGGCAGAATTTCTATCCAAAAATTCATAATTAGGTGTTATAGGATCTCCCTCTTTTACAGTATAATCTACTGCCTTATACCATTTTAGTGATCCACCATGCTCTGAAACCATATGAAGTGGAGCATTTTTTGAAGAATTATAAATATAATTTTGAACTTCATTTCCTAAGATATTTTCTTTTCTTACTTCTTTTAAAACAGACGCTTTTTCTCCATTTGCATTTACGAATCCTCTTGAAAATACGTGATCATGTCCTGCTAAAACCATATCAACATCAAGATCTGCTAGTTCTTTATTTAGAGATTTTCTATATTCCATGACATCTCCATCATCAACATGACTAGCGCCAGTATAAAGTGGCTTATGGAACATTACTGCTACCCACTGATCATTTTCTTTAGCTTTTTTAGCTTCTTCTTTTAAAAAGCTTATCATCTTTTGGTAGTCCTCATTGTTTTCTAGGTCATCAGTATTATATGATTGATTATTTAAAACTATTACTTTTAATAATCCAAAATCTCTAGCAAATGTACCTGAAGTAAATTCTCCATTTCCTATTGATTTATTATTTATTATACTATCTAAACCGCCATCATCATGGTTCCCTGGTGTAGATACTAAATAGTTATTTAAAAGAAATTTTTGTGTTGAGTTTGGAAATTTTCCACCATTATGGAATAAGTCATCCCATTGTCCATAAACTCCATTCCAATTGGTATGGTCTCCAGCAATATAAAAGAAATTAAGAGGTTTTGCTTTAGAAATATTTGATGCTAGATTCATTAAGGCTCCAGTTGCTTCTCCATTATCGTATGTTTGAACTTGAGGATCGCCAATATAACCAAATCTAATAACTGAATCTTTTTGATCTTTACTTGGAGCAGTTTTAAATGATCCACTAACTATTTCTTCTCCAGAAGTTATTTTGTAGCTATATCTAGTATTTTCTTTTAAACCATTTACATTAAATATAGTGTGATAAATTGTAGTATCGGCATTGTTGCTGTCGTTATTATTATAGAAATCGTCACTAATTCTTACTACATCTTCACTAATTTTCGCATCATCAGCATTTTCGCCATAAAAAGATAGAGCTGAGTTTTCTTGTACTGATTTTTCTCTAGATGAAAATGAAACTATAGCTTCAGAGCTTGCATCTTCTCCAGGAGTTACGTTTACTTCTCTTATTGATCCATCATATCCCAAGCTATCAGCAAATACATTTTCTACTGAAATAATTGGGCCAAAAATAAAAGATAGAACTAAAAGAGCTGATAAAAATCTTTTAAAAATTTTGTTCATAATTACCTCCAATAAAATATTAATTTCAAAATCATTTTATCAAGCCTAGCTTTAAAAGGCAAAGAATTAAATGGCTATTTAAAGCCATTTAACCTAAGTTTTAAAAGCATTTTTCATACATTTTACATAGCTTTCTTTTTTGTAAATTGCGAGTAAAATTTTATGTTTTAATTTTTATTAAAATCAAATTTATGCAGAAAATTTAAATGTCCTCTTTTATTTTTATATAAAAACTGACCTATAAAAGCTAGTTCTTAGGTCTATCTTTTAAAGGTCAGTTCATAAAGTGATTATATTTATAAAGAATCTTTATCAGCCCAAGCACAAAGGCTACCTGGCCCTACTTCAAAAACTCCGAAACCATCTTTATCAATTTCTATCTCCCTATCATTTTCTCCAGTAAGCTCTACATATTTTTTGCCTTCCTGATCCTTGCCTACAAACATTCTTAAACTAGCTGCATCTTCATTTGATATAAGAACCGCTAGCCTTCCTGGGTGATCTTCACTCCCCCTTCTTACCCATCCTATTAGGTTTTGACTTTCAAAATAGTTATCTTCATCCCCATAGGCATACTTTTTTCTAATATCTATTAGGTTATCAATCATATCTTTTTGTCCACTAATATTCTTCGCCTTTATCCCTTTATAATCTCCATAAAAAACGCAAGGATAACCATCTTTTCTTAAAAGAATAAGACCGTAAGCAATTTTTTTAAACCAAGGATCTACAAAAGATTCAAGTGACTGGCCTGGCTCCGAGTCATGATTATCGACAAAGGTAACAGCCATAAGAGGATGATTTTTTACAATACTGCCATCAAATATTTTTCTTAAATCATAATCTTTACCTTTTTTTGAAGCTTCACTTAAGTTAAAATGTAAAGTTACATCAAAAATATCTAGCTTGTACTTTGTTTCAAAGAGAAATCTATCATCATGATTTAAATTATTTTCCCAATATTCTCCAAAATAATATAAATGATCTTTTCCATTTTCGCATAAATGTTTTATAAAATCTCTAACAAAGCTTGCATCCATATGCTTTAAAGCATCAAATCTCATCCCATCTATTTGTAGGTAATCTGTAAACCAGTCTGCCCATCTAAAAAGTTCATCCCTTACATCACTATTATTTAAATCAATATCAGCAAACATCAAATAATCAAAATTACCATTTTCGCTAGCTACATTTTCTGACCAATTTTTTCCATCACCGCATATTTTAAAAATTCCATTTTTACCAGTTTCTTCATCATAGTCGACACCAGTAAAATGCTGAAAATTCCATATAAACTGTGAATATTTACCGCATCTTCCTGGAAAGTCAAAATAAGTCCAAGCTTTAATATCATGTTCTTCTGAAATAATATTATTTCTATCATTTTTATCAACTTCTACTGCCCTAAAAACTTCTGTTTTATCTGCTCCAGCCTTATGGTTCATAACTACATCCATATATACTTTCATCCCATTTTTGTGGATTTCCTCAATTAAGCTTTTGAGTTCATTCACCTTGCCATATTTGCTTCTAACTGATCCTTTTTGGTCAAATTCTCCGAGGTCGTAAAGATCATAAACCCCATAACCAACATCATTAGTGGATGTAGCTTTAAAAACAGGAGGTAGCCATATTGCATCTATGCCAGAATTTTTTAAATCTTTAATCTCATCCTTTAATTTACTAAAAAATTTTCCATCATCTTCTAAATACCATTCAAATGATTGGTACATTACCTCGTTTCCCATATTCTCCTCCAATAAAAATTTAAATTTATTAAAATCTTTTGAATTAATAGAAATTTATTTTATTTTGAAAATAATTAACATCCTATTTTTAAAATAATAAAAAAATTATTACACACTATATATTTTATATTTTATTAGTCCAAGTTTCAAATAATAAATCTTCTATTTTAGGTATTTAACAGGAATTTAACCTTTATTTTAAAATATTTTCAAAATGTCAAAATTAAAAATCAAAATAATTATTGTTAATTTCATTCAATTATTCTTTACTCTATGTATATTTGAAAATCTTTTCCTAAACATGTATAATAAAAAAGTAAAGGAAGTGATAAAATGAAATTGCAGCTATCAAACTATTTAAGAGATAGTAAAAAAGAAATGAAAAGTATAATTGAAAAGCTTAAAGAAAAATATGAATACGCTTCTATTTTAGGAACTGATGTTAAGGGTAGATCATATAGGGCTACAGTTACTGGATTAAATCTTGGACCTTCACCAGATGAAGAAAGAGGCTTCGTAATTAGAATTTTTGATAAGGGGATTTTCCAAGAATTTTCTTTTAACAAACTAAATGAAGCAGAAGTTTTAAAAACAATTGATGAAGAACTTGTAAAAAATAGAGAAAAATATATAGTTGAAAAAATGACTTATAAATCAAAACCATTAGATGAGCCAATTAAGGAATCATTTTTCTCAGAAGTTAAAAACTTACCTGAAAATGATAATCCTGAAGCTATATTAAAAGATATGGATTCAATTGTAAAAAAATATATAAAAGACTATGATAAGATAATAAATATAATTTTAAATCTTTTTGTTACTGAAGTAAATAAGGTTTTTATCTCTTTTAATAGAGATCTTGAACAGTCCTATGCTTACACTACTGCTTATGCTGTTGCAGTTGCAAAAGATGAAAAATCCGTAAAAACTGAGTTTTCAGCAATTTCAGGTCTTGCTGGATCAGAAATAATTGAATCCCTAGACAATAAATGTAAAGTATCCTGTGAAAAGGCAATTGAACTACTTGGAGCAGAAAAAATTATTCCAGGAGACTATGATATTATTTGCGATCCTGACTTTACTGGTCTTATCGCCCATGAAGCTTTTGGACATGGAGCAGAGATGGATATGTTTGTAAAGGATCGTGCAAAAGGCAAAGAATATATGGGTAAAAGAGTTGGATCTGATATTTTAAATATGAGAGATGGAGCTAAAAGCTATACTGAAGTTTCTTCTTACCTATTTGATGATGAGGGTAATCTAGGTTCAGATACACATATTATAGTCAATGGATTTTTAGAAAATGGAATGGCCGATGAAATATCATCACTTAATCTTGGAGTTAAACCTACTGGAAATGGTAAAAGAGAATCTTACAAAAGAAAAGCATATACAAGAATGACAAACACTTTCTTTGATGAGGGCGATTCTAGCCTAGAAGAAATGATGGCAGATATGGATTATGGTTTTTTAATTGAAGGCTTTACTTCAGGTATGGAAGATCCTAAAAACTGGGGTATTCAATGTGTTGCCTCTAAAGCTAGAGAAATTAAAGATGGAAAATTAACTGGAAAAATCTTCAGTCCAGTCTACCTAACTGGCTATGTCCCAGATCTTTTAACTTCAATTAGTAAAATCTCAAAAGGACTTAAACTTTCAGGAAGTGGATACTGTGGAAAGGGCTGGAAAGAATGGGTTAAGACATCGACTGGAGGCTCTTATATTAAAGCGAAAGGTAGGTTAAGCTAATGCTAGATACTATAAAAGAGATTTTAGATAAAAAAGATATTTCTTTTTGGACAATAAATGAATCTATTTCTAAATCAGAAGAAGTTTTTTTAATAAAAAATAAAACTGATCTTTCTAGGATAACCGATGTCCATGAATTCGAAGTAAATGTATATAAAGATTTTGAAGATAATGGAAATAAAACAACTTCAAGTGGAACTGTTACAATAGGTATATCTGAAAGCAAGGAAGAAATCGAAAAAAAGATAGATGAATTAATATATTCTTTAAATTTTGTAAAAAATGAAGCCTATACTTTCTCATTCGACCCAGTTCAAAAAACTTTTCCTAAAAATGAGCTTAAAAAGTTAAGAGATTCTTTTAGGGATATTTATGATGTTATTTACAAGGATTACAAGACAAAGTCTAAAGTTAACTCTATAGAAATATTTTTATATAATAAGGATAATAGAGTTTTAAATAAATCTGGAGTTGATGTAAAATATTCTTCTTCTAAACTTGTTTTTGAGCTAGTAACAGAAAACAATCTTGGAAGTGAACCAGTAGAAATTTTTAGAGGTTATGAAATTTTAGACATAGATCTAAAAAGAATAGAAGAGATAACTAAAAATCAACTTGAAGAAACTGATGCAAGAGCTATAGCAGTAAGAAATAATAAAATATCTGGTATAGATGTAATATTATCTGGCGATGATGTAGAAGATTTTTTCAGCTTTTTCCTAACAAAAACATCCGCTTCATCAATATATGAAAAATTATCAGATGTAAAAATCGGAGATAAGATGCTAGATGACAATGCTAAAACTAAACTTAATATTAAATTGGATCCAAATCTAAGTCACTCACCTTATAGAAGACCAGTAGACAGCGATGGAACTCTATTAAATGAAGTTAATATAATGGAAAATGGAAAAATTCTTAATCTTTCAGCGACTCAAAGATATGCTTCTTATTTAGATATCAAAGCTACGGGAGATATACAAACATTTACTGTAGGCGGTGGAGAAAAGCCTATAGAAGATTTCAAAAAGGGAGATTACCTAGAAATTTTACATTTCTCATCTTTTAACCTAGATCCATTTACAGGAGATTTTGGAGGAGAATTTAGACTAGCAAAGCTAGTTCAAGATGGAAAAGTTTCTTTTGTAACTGGCGGATCTATATCTGAAAATATTATGAATTTAAGAAATGATTTTTATATAAGCAAAGAAACAGAAAATAGGCTTAAATCAAAAGCACCAAAAGCAGTAATATTTAAAAACCTAACTGTTGGTGGAATAGAAAAATAAAAAATTGTATGCTTTCCTTTTAAAAATGACCTTTACTTTCCTTAAAATATAGTAAAGAGAGTAAAGGTCAAGGATCATACTATTATTTAATACTCAAATCAAAGTAAGGGAACTTTATTAAAATTTAATTCTTAATTTATAAATTTATTTTATTTTGAATAAATTTAATAAATTTTTTTATCAATAAAGTCCTTAATATGAGTAATTTTTTTTACTTTTATTATTTGCGAAAAAGTTATTTATTTTATATTAGAAAGCTTTTTAATGCTAAATCTTCAAATTTTAAAAATTAGTATACAAAAATATAGATTAGTATTTTAAAAAATATTTCAATCAGAATAAAAGTATATCTATTTTTATATGTACTCAGGTTGTTGACAAAGTAGCAAAATCCAAAATGTAGCGTTCCATACGAAAGAAATTGTAAGAAATTTAAATTGAAATAATCCGCCCGTAAATCGCACTGTTTGAGCGTTAGCGAGTTTGCGATTTACAGGATTATGAGATTTAGAATTTCGGGGTTTCTGCAGTTGGATAAGCGTTTTTGGATTTTGTCTACACTCTGAGTATATCTATTTTTAGATATACTTTATTTTTTAATTTTTGCTATTGGCTTTTAAAGCTTATTAAATATTTGATTTAAATATATACTTATTAAAAAAATATATATTCATAATTTGAATTTTAGCTAAAAATTAATTAAGCTCACTCTCCTCTTTTAAGCTAAGATGTTTATCAATATCGTCTCTAATTTTACTAAATTTGCTTAAGTAAATTTCTTGGCTAAAATTTTCCATCAAAATATCATAAGCTGAATTAAAATAGTTTTTTACGCCCTTTTTAGCACTCATTCCAGCCATCATATAAATCATATAAATTCCTTGTAAAATTGCTTTAGTTACCATTGGATCCCCTGATGAATAGGAAATGATTTGGCTAAATACTAGATATAATTCATCTTCAACAGAATAAGCCTCGTAGATTATCTTTGCACTCTCATCTTCTTTTAAAACTATAAATTGATTTGCAGTGGAAAGTAATTTTCCTAATAGAGATGAAATTTTATTAATACAAGTAATTGCTGTATTAGGATCATTTGTTCCTGGACTTAATGCCATATTTGCAATCTCAGTAAGCATAATTATTCCATGATGATAATCTTCAGCACTATTATTAAAAATATTTATTACTAAAAAGCTACTAATTTTTTCCCTTAATTTTTCTTTTTCTTCCTCGTTTAGTCTCTCTTCAGTAAAAATTTTTAAATAGCCTAAAGATTCTCCTTCAATAGTATATTCACCTATCCTTTTATCTATTGTTAACTCTGCCTTCATCCCTTCAAGTTTTTTTAGAATTGCATCTGAATTAATTTTAAAAAGGTAACCTGTACTTTCTGCAAGAATTGGTATTTCTTCAGTAAGTTTATCATTATTATAACGCTTAGCATTTTCCCTAAGTTCTAACTCTTTATCAACTAGCTTATCACAATCAAGGTAAACTCCTTCAATAATATTTGAAATTTTAATATTCTCTAAAACTCTTTTTGAAAATATTATAAATCCAATCATAGCAATAATTGAATATGCAATTCCAAAGCTTCCCGCAACCACGCTTTCTTCTGGATTTATATCTTGAAGAAGAAGAATTGTAATTACAGAATAAAAAAATCCACTTACAAATATTCCATATAGGCTTATAACATTTGTTCTGTCTATAAAGCTTTGTAGTAATCTTGGAGATATACTGCTGCTATATTTGTTTAGTACAGTTACAATTGTTGTAAAACAAAATATACTAATAGTTAAGAATACTCCAGAAATATTCGAAAGAAAATTTACAGAAACTTCTACAGATAAAAGTAATTGTTTTGGTATAAATAGTTTTAAACTTGGATAAATATGGTCAATAAGCCAAGTAATTAAAAGTAGAGAAATTGTCAAAATAATAAATTTAGACAATTTCAAAAAATTTTTTTGATTGATAAACCACAGTCTCAATTTAGATAACATTATTCTTCTCCTTTAACTCTTTTAATTTAAGTATATTTTATCATATTTTTCTATATTTGCTTCAAATATCTAATAAAAAACACAGGCTCAAAAAAATTATTATTTATATATAATAAATAATTACCTCCTACAAAATTTTACCTACTAATTTCCAAATATTTAATTAGTTAATAGCTTATATAACTACTTTAAGCTTCTTTTTTTAAAATCTATAAAAATATAGCTTTCCATATTTTTAAATAATTAATTTTTAGTAAAAAAATAAAGCCTAGAAATCTAGGCCTTAACGAATAAAATCAAAAATATTATGAGTTAAACATAATCCTTTCACTATTAAACATTTTAGAAACAATTATGGAAAATATTAATCCAAATAAAATATTGGATCCAAAAGATAATATAAATTCTATACTAGTTAACTCTCCAACAATTGAATTAGAAATAGCAACAGAACTTCCATATATAGGAATCAAATATTTAAAAAGGCTAATATCACTTCCACCAGTCATAGTTAAAACGCCGGCAACTATAACTACAATATATAGAGGAGAAATATATGCAGCAGCTTCTTTTGTGTTTTTAGCATATGTTGCTATAACAGTTATAAGTGCCACAAGTAGAAATGCCATTGAAAGCATAATTACTCCAATTTGCAAGAATTGAGCGATTGATAAACTTATTTCCGGTCCATTTCCATTGTTAACAGTTTTTGGAATGACAATTCCAAGAGCTAGAGTATATATTGCTGATGAGAGCATAGAAATAATAGTAAGCCCAAGAAGTTTACCCAAAACAATCTCAAGTCTATTTATAGGAGCTAAAAGTAAACTTGCCATAGTTCCTCTTTCTTTTTCTCCTGTAAAAGTGTCAATTGCAAGTCCCATAATTGAAGAAAAAAGCATCATAATTATAAAATATGGTAGCATGGTTGCAAGAAATTTTCCTGACATTTTCTCTTCCTTGTAAATTTGACCATTGTCATCCCTATTTATAGTAAATACTTTTAATATATTTTCATCTTCTAGTCTTTGGCTAATAATCTTTTGCTTTATATTTTCTTCAAAAACTTTCTCTAATTTATTATAGGCTATTTGAGAACTATCTTCTGATGGATTGTATAATAATTTTATATTAGGGATATTGTCCCTATCATAATTTTCAATATTTTCCCTAAACCTAAGTGGAAGCTCAATAATGGCATCTATATCTCCATCCCTTAAACTTTTTTTACTATCTTCCAGCTTATTTTCAGTAATTTCTTCAAATTCAACATTTATATTGGAATCTAGTAAGTCTTTTTCTGTTTCCTTATCCATATTTATAGTATAGACTTTGGAAGTTTTACTTAGGGCTTTTTCCTCTACTCCACCAATGGTCTTTCCCAAAAGAGTAAAGATAATAACCATCATTAAAGGAGGCATTATAAAAATTCCAAAAACCATTTTTCTATCTGAAAAAACTCTGGATAATTCTTTTTTTAGTATTGTTAAAAGCGGCATTATAACTCTCCTTTATTTTCAAGATATAGGGTAAAAAAAGCTTCTTCTAAGTCTTTAGTCTTAGTCTTTTCTTTTACCTCACTAAGTGTTCCTACAAAAACTAACTTTCCATCAATAATAATTCCTATCCTATCGCAAACTTTCTCAGCTTCACTCATGTTATGAGTTGACATAATAACAGTTTTATTTTGTTCTTTCAAAAGTTTTATATAGTCCAAGACAGATCTTGCAGTTACTATATCAAGTCCAGAAGTAGGTTCGTCAAAAATAACTATATTGGGATTGTGCATTAGAGAAATTGCAATAGCAGCTTTTTGATTCATTCCTGTAGATAGTTCTTCAACTTTTTTGTCCTTAAAATTTTCTATATCAAAATATTTAAATAATTTTTCCTTTTGATTTGTAGCCACGTCTTTAGGTATAGACCTTAATTCTCTAAAAAAATCATATAAATAGTCTGGGCTAAAATTTGGATCAAGTTTAATCTCAGAAGTTAGAAATCCAATTTCTTTTCTTACTTTATCTCCCTCAATTACTGTATCAAAGCCACTTACTTCTACACTGCCTTCAGTAGGCTTTAATAAAGTTGCAATAATTCTAAGTGTAGTAGTTTTCCCAGCTCCATTGGTTCCCAATAGTCCAAAAACTTCCCCATCTTTAATTGATAAACTAAGATTATTCACAGCGATTTTTTTATCATCATTTGTTTTGAGTTCTTTTTTCATCTTGCTACTTAGCTTGTAAACCTTAGTTAAGTTTTTTATCTCGATCATTTTGCCTCCTAAAAAAATATTCTATACTTCTAGCGAATATATTATATATTATAGGTATTAAATCGTAATTAAATTTATATTAAATATATAAGAATAAAATAATAGAAAATATAAATTTTATTTAATACTCCATATTTTATATCCTAGCAAAAATTAGATTATCATAAGTTTAATTCTCTAATAAAATCTTTATAAATCTTTAATAATTTTATTCTACTAAATCTATATATTCTCCATATCCCTCTTCTTCCATCTTCTCTAAAGGAATAAATTTTAGGGCCGCTCCATTTATACAATATCTCACGCCCCCCTTATCCTTTGGTCCATCGTTAAACACATGGCCAAGGTGAGAAGAAGCTTTTTTACTCTTAACCTCTATCCTATTCATATTAAAAGAATCATCTCTCTTAAATATAATATTGTCGTCAATTGGTTTAGAAAAAGAAGGCCAGCCACATCCAGCATCGTACTTATCACTTGAAGCAAAAAGAGCCTCTCCACTAACCACATCTACATATATTCCCTTTTCATAAAACTTGTCATATTTAGAGCTATAGGCTTTTTCAGTTTCACCAAGCTGAGTAACCTTATATTCTTCTTCACTTAACTCTTTCTTTAGGTCATCTTTGTCTAATTTTTCATCATCAGAATCATCTTCAAGTGTTTTACTTGCTAAGGAAAGATCGACATGACAATATCCACCTGGATTTTTATCAAGATAATCTTGGTGATAGTCTTCAGCTGCTACATAATTTTTAAGTGGCAATACTTCAACCGCTATTTTTTTATCTAATTTTTTTTGCTTTAGCTTAAGAACCTCATCAATAATAAGTTTGTCTTCAGAATCTATATAATAAATCCCTGATCTATACTGTCTGCCTTCATCATTACCCTGTTTATTTATAGAAGTTGGATCTATAATTCTAAAAAAGTGATTAAGAATATCCTGCAATGAAATTTTATCCTCATCATAAACTAACTTAATAGCTTCGCTATGCTCAGTTTCATCTAGCTTTTCATAAGAAGTTTTTGGGACTTTACCATTTACATAACAAGCCTCAGTATCTACAATACCTGGGATTTTTTTAAAAATATCCTTCTACTCCCCAAAAGCAGCCTCCAGCTAGATAAATTGTTGATAGACTTTTACCATTTAAATCATCTAAATCGGGGGTTTCTGAAATTTCTTTTACCTTATTTACATTTTCTAATTTAAAAAATATAAGTAAAATAGAAAGAAGTATTATAGTAATTATAATAAATTTTTTCATAATATATCCTCCAATTCATTTGTCATTTCCTTTAATTTATTCCCCAAAAATGCACTCTTAAATCACTTAAAAAAGTAAAAAGCTCAAATGAAAAAATCATTTGAGTAAAATACTTAAAATATATAAAAAGTCAGATTAAAACTCTTCTTGTAATCAAAATAACTTTATTCGCAGTAAAAAGCAGCAATTTCTTTAGCCTTTTTAAATAAAGCGCTATAAGCTGCTATATGGCTATATTTTTCTAACACAAATATAGATTTAGCCCATATACTCCCCTATCCACTCTTAAAACAATATAAGAAGCATACTTCCTATCTAAAAGAGCCGCAAAAATTGAAAATTTTAGAGGTAGATATTCTTCTAATTACTCCCTAGCCAAATCTATAATTGAGCTAGATCCTATTCCCTTTAAAAGTCTAAGATGGACTCTAAATAGAGAAATCATTTTTATTAATTCAGTATTTGCCTTCTTAACTTCAAGAGATTTTAAAATAAGCTCCAGCCTTTTTTTAAGCATTAAAATATATTTCATATTTTTTAATTATTTTTTTTAGACTTTTTTATATTTTCCTATTTAATCTTCTTCTTATTATATTCTTTAAGTTTAGCTATTAATGTATAGGTAACAAATAAACATAAAATAGAATATAGTTTAAAAATAATATGATTTAGATTATTAGTAATATCAAATCCAATAACAAGAGTTTGTAAGCTGCCTAAAATTAATATTATAATAGCAGATACTAAAGCACTTAATAAAAGTGATGATATTGAAAAATATTTATAATTTGTACTTTTTAAAAAATAATATGATATAGAAATAAATACTCCAATCCCAACAATCATAAGCAAATAGTTGGGAATTTTTATAAAAAATATTAGTGCAAAAAAAAGATAATAAAGAATAATTGATAAATTTACCAAAATAATACCCCTCCAACTTGTATTTTCTAAAAATAATTTTTAAGCTAAGAAAATCTTATTTGTTGTTAAATGTAAGGTCTTCTCAAGTAACTTAGAATAAATTTGTTTTAACTTATCTCCCACTCAATAGTTACACTATCTTCAAGATCAATATCATCTGCCTCTATATCCATGTCATATGATTCTACCGTATCGGATTTCATTAATTCAAAATCTTGGATAGGCCTTGAATATATTTCTAGCTCTCCCCAAGAATAATTAATATTTTTTATTTTCCCAAGAGAGACGCCAGCAGCTTTAGAAAGAATTTCCGCTTTATTTTTTGAATCTTCAACTGCTTTTTCTAGTAGAGAATTTTTAATTTTATTCACATCTTTAACTGTATAAACGATAGAAAACTCAACTTCAACTTCACATCTAGATAATTCATAAAGGACCCTAGAAAGAATTTTATTGTCATTTGGAAATTGGATATATAATTTTTCTTTATAACAATAGCCTATAAACTTTGATCTATATATATTATCCTTGTCATAATAACTCTCATATTGTGAAGAAATATTAAAACTTAAAGTTTTTAAATTTTTTATATCCAGTCCAGCCCTTATAATAGTTTCCTTTAGACTTTTAGTCGACTTTGAAACCATCTCTAATGTTTTACTATATTCTTTATTTATTTCTTTAATTGAAATATTGATTCTTATCAAATCTAGTTTAGCTGATACCTTGCCTTTTCCTGTTACTTTAATTGTCCTATCCATTTTAAATAATCTCCTTTTTTAAAATTATAAGAATGAAATTCCCTATATAGCTAATAATAAATAAAATATCTTTCACTTATATTCTATTTTATTATAGTTTACATTAAATTTAAATACTATTTTAAATTATTTTAATAATAAATAGTTTAATATATTATTAAATATAGCTTTTTACTTAGATTTAGACTATAATCAAAATAAGTAGGGAGGGCTTATGGAAGATAAAAGAAAGCTTAGATTTATTCTTATTGCATTTGCACTTTTATTAATTGTAGGAATAGTTGGCTATATGATTCTATTAAAAGTTAATTTTGTAGATGCTTTATATATGACAGTTATTACAATATCAACTGTAGGTTTTGGCGAAATTGGAACAACTAGTGAACTATCTGAAATATTTTCTGTCTTTATGATTTTTCTAGGTGTTGGAATAGTTGGCTATGCCTTCACAACAGTTGTTGCAATGTTTGTTGAAGGTAAGGTTGTAGATTTGTGGAAGGGAAATAAAATGGATAAAAAAATTTCTGCTCTAAATGGGCATTATATAATATGTGGATCAGGTGAACTTGCAGAAGTTATTATAGAAAAATTTATAGATGAAAATCTTAACTTTGTTGTAATCACAGATAATCGTGAAGCTCTTGATAGCTACAGTCACCATAATATTTTAGTTATCGAAGGTCACTCAACTGAAGAA
The DNA here is from genome assembly GCF_035481615.1 of Citroniella saccharovorans. Classification (NCBI taxonomy): domain Bacteria; kingdom Bacillati; phylum Bacillota; class Tissierellia; order Tissierellales; family Peptoniphilaceae; genus Citroniella; species Citroniella saccharovorans. The sequence goes on along the minus strand of NZ_JAYKOT010000003.1, from coordinate 454,521 downwards.
AACATTTTGGAAAAAGCAGGAATTGAAAAAGCAAAGGGACTTATATCCGCTTTAGATTCTGAAGTTGATAACATAGTAACTGTATTAACAGCAAGAAATCTCAATAAAGAAATATACATTATAGCAAATTCAACATCTAAATCTGGAAGTGATAAACTAATAAAAGTTGGAGCAAATAAAACTTTATCTGCTATCGAAATTAGTGGCAAAAGAATGGCATCTCTAATGATAAAGCCAAATATTATTTCATTTTTAGATGTAGTAACTAGAATTGGTGATGTTGAGCTTGATCTAGAAGAAGTTATAGTAAAGAAAGGATCTTACCTAGAAAATAAAAATTTGATTGAAGCACAAATTCCAAAAAAAACTGGATTAATTGTCCTAGCTATAAAAAAATTTGAAGATAGTAGAATGTTATTCAACCCTCCAGTAAACTATACTTTTAAAATTGGAGATGTGTTAATTGTTCTTGGAAGAGAGGACCAGGTTGATAAGTTAAGAAATCTTGGAGATGAATTAAACTAAGGCTAACTCTTTGTAGCTAGCCTTTTTAAAGAATATCAACTCTTACCCATATATTTGGTCTAAAGTAGATATGGAAAATTATAAAACTAAACTTATTATATTTAAACAAACATTCTAAAAAATTTTATAATAATTCAAGGTAAGCTTATGATAATTTATCCTACATCAAATCTTTTAAATTAATTTTGTTTTTTATCCTAAAAAATTAAATGGAAAGATTAAAAATTCAGTATCTATGAAATATGAACCATCATTTTCTAGTTTATGATATTTCGTATATGAATATAAAATTGCCTTATATGAGACTGTTCCTCCGTCCTTATAATTGTATTTAATTGGAAAGCACAGTATTAATAATATAGCTAGAAAAATAAATAATTTTTTTCTATTTTTCTTCAAAATAATACCTCCTTCAATTATCCTAAAAGATATTTAAAATCTCTTGAGTCTATTGGGATTTTATGCGATTAATTTTAAAATTTTATGCCTTTATTATCTATTTTTATCACGGATAATTAAGCTTTTTTTTATTAAACATTAATTTGTATTTTATCACTTTAAAAATATCGAAAAACTATAAATAATCTAAGGCATATTATGCGCTGTTACTTTTTAATATACCTTTAGAATTAGCCATAGCTGAAAAATAAATTATACTTTTTTCTCTATTTTTAACATCTGTTAGCAAGACCATAATTATCCTTCAAACTTAAATTTATCTTAGATATTCCATAATCAATTAATAACTTGTCTTTCTTAGCGCTTTCATAGGATTTTTTTAAGCATAATTATATCTTTATTTCTATATTCTTCTTTAAATCCTAGTTCTGTAAACAATTTGATTGCACTATTATTGGTAGCTAAATCGTCATAAAGCTCCCTTAATCCATTATTTTTTGCCTTTTGGCATAATAGTTTTAATCCACTTCTTCCGTAGCCTTTTCCGCGATATTTTGAAAATATTATTATACTAGCTAAATATATTTTTTTATTCTCTTCAAAATAATAAGCTATTTCACCAACAAATTTATTATTTTCATCAGTCAAATATCTATAATATCTTTTACCAGCAGTATCTATTATCCAATTTTTATACCACCTATCCCATTTTGATTCTGGAAAATCAATAATGCCGCCCCATGCCTTGTTATATGACATAGTCTCTGGATCAGATAAAATCAATTTTCTAAACCAAAGATCTTCGTATTTTGGTATATAGGTTTTTATCATAGTATTTTTCCCTTTCTAAAAACTTCTATTTTACATAAATATAAAATCTAATAATAATTTGGCTAAAAATTCATTAAAAAGCCAAGAATAAAATATCGAAAAATTACATTATAAATAAAGGAGAAATATAAAATTATTTTTCTATTTCTGCTTTAAAAACCATAATTACATCTGCATCTGAACAGCAAAACTCTGCAGTCCCTTCCTCTTGACCTGGAAGACTTCCACCATATCTTAAAATATCAATATATGGGAATGCGCAGTGCATTGCCATTGGACAGATCTCTCCGCGCTCGGTATCATAATCAAACACATCTCCCACCTTGTGCCCACGGTGACAGCCTTTCTTTCCTCTTCGGTCAGTAATAGTAAGTTTTATTTTTGGTCTTTTACCACGATTCATTTAAAGTCCTCCTTAGAAATAATTTTAGTTTATAAAGCTTTCTAAAACTATTACAAAAAATTACTAATAGATAATTAAGGATAATAAAATTAATTTATTCTAATATTATCACAGGATATTTTTTTAATTTATCCTCTGCTAGAAAAAAAATGTTCTTTAGCAAATTCCATGTCTTGTACAAATTCAGCTGTACCAACATACTTTCCAGTCTTATCTCTCACTGCCATATATTTTACAAGCATTGTATGTCCACCCTTTTCCATCCAAACGGTTACAGTATCGCGACGATTATTTCTAAAATCATCTATTATTTGACGTACCATTGGCTCAATTTTAGGCGGATGGCAAGAAAACACTTCACGATCAAGCGCCATTGTAGGTCTTTTAAAAACCTTGTGACCCTCATTGAAATAACGATTGATATTATCTTCATCTACAAATGTAATTTCTATTGGAATTGTATTTAAGAGTGCTGTAAGTTGTTCAATTGTAAGATGCCCTCCTGGCATTTCAATCTTTTCATTAATATTTGACATTTTTTTTGTTAAAAATGAATTTTCTGCTTCATCCCAAATATCCATCTTAGTATCAAAACAAATATCATAGTCCTTAGAGTCATAGTAAATGCCATACCATTCATCCTTAGTAAAATTTACAGCGCATATTGGAAATAGGATATTTTGTTCCTTATAAATCATTTCCTTAGCTCGATTAAGTACAATATCTATTCTTGAATTCCACTCTTTACCGCGTTCATTTTCTCTCATTAGTTTAGAAAGTTCATCTCGCAACTCATCATCTGTAGTCCACATAATATTTGAAGGACCAGATATTCCATATACTTCCTTTAGTAGTGGATATATAAGATCACCCTTCTTAGCGTAGTGAACTGATAGTTCGCAAATTTTAGCTAGTATAGATTCATCTCTGCTTTTATTAAACTCTGTAATAAGATTTGAAAGTACTTTATTTTCCTCACTAAGTGTGTGAAGTGGATGACCTTTGATTCTCTCCATCTCGGCAGCAAGGGCATTTTTATTTGAATAATCCCTCTTTGGAAGGGAGTCTAGTTTTGCCAGTGCTTCTTCGGCTCTTTTTCTATAGTTAGAATCACTTGACTTACTATTATCATTAGAAAATTTTTCTTCCGTAGTCAATCCATGAAAGAGTGCTGAGTGAACATCACATAGGCGCTGAACTTCTGAAATGGGAGTTCCTTCATTTAAAAGCTCTTGCTCTGCTTTAATAATTTCTGAAGGTTCAACTTTTTCAAATTCCCTTACAAAATCAGTCCTAACAGCATCTAAGCTTTCTCCTGCACTTAATCTTTTCAAATATGATTTTATCTGTTCAGTTCGGCTTTTCTGAGTGCCATCCATTTCAATATTACTTAATGTTAGTTTATTTGTAAAAGTACTATCTGGCATTTCACCAGTAATTTCAAATCCACAATCCATCAAACTTGTTATAACATTCATCATAGAAATATTATTGATTTTAGCTCCTTTTGGAATTGTCATAATTTTCCCTACTGAATGTAGCATTGATTTTTTTGTAATTTCTTTAAAGCCAAGTTTTTCCATGATATTAATTAATTCTGGATACTCCTGAGTAAGTTCGAAAACACTTTTATTTAAATCTATCTTTTTTGTCATTAGAATTAACTCCTTATTTTTCTTTTGTTTTATTATAATTAAATAATCATTGTTTGTTATTGGGGCAACATTTTTTAAATGATGCAAAATTTTTATTTTTGAATATAAATTTTTATCTAATGTAAAATAAACTATAATTATTAATAGTTCTTACTGTTTCAATTAAGAAAATCTTTTTAATTTCTAAAACTAAATCTGTATTAATCCTTTAAAAATTCTTTTATAATTTTCTTGATTTTGTTGCAATAAATGATTTAATATTCAATTCATGAAGCCTTCCATATCCATTTGTATCTTCATATATATCAAGTAAAGTGAATCCTGCTTTAAGCTGCCCACCTATCTGTTCAGTCATGTTGTGAGAAAATTGCATTCCAGCATCATCCTTTATAAGATAATCCCTAGCTTTTTCATCATTTAAAGGATTAAATGGCATTTTCCAAACTATTTCCCTTTCTTCATCATCTACAATATAGTTAATTTCATTATTTAATCCAGCTAAGAAAATTCCGCCTTTTTTGAGTACTCTATATGCTTCACTGAATACGTGATAAACATCTTCCACATAACAATTTGAGACAGGATGAAAAACAATATCAAAAGTTTCATCACCATAAGGAAAAATTTTTGTCATATCTCCTTCAAGAGCATCTAGCTTGTAACCTTCTCTTTCTGCAATTTTAAGTTCTGTTTCAATTTGTTTAGAAGAATTATCAAGAACGCTACATATTCCACCCAAAGCACTAAAAATTGGAATTTGCTGACCTCCTCCAGAAGCTAAACCCAATATTTTTTTATTTTTCAAATCCCCAAGCCAATTATGAGGAACAGGGACTGTTGGAGTTAAAAAAACATTCCACACACCATTTTGAGCATTGACAAAATCTTCATGCGAAATGGGCCTACCCCACTCCCAACCTTCTTCTACCCATTTATCAATTGTCTCTTTATTTATATCTTGATATGATTTCATAACTACCTCCGATTTTTATTTTTTTCAAAAATAACAAAATGCTTTTAAAAACTAAGCTTTATTAAATTTTGTAAATTTTATTCTTATCTTATAGGAATATTTCTCTATTAAATTTATCGTTTTTATTTAAACTTCATACTGATAATTTTTTCATAAAGCTCTTTTGTATCCCTATCGGTCTTTTGATTAAATATATAATTCTTGTCCGCTCTTATAAAAATAACCTTTTTAGAGCTTTTATAATAATATAGTCTTACATTTCCAATTCCCTTAATTGAAAAAGATCCATAATTTTGACTTTTTAATGATGTTCCATTTATTCTTATAACATCTTTTCCTGGAAATTCATCTAATATTTTAACCTCTTCAATATCTTTATAATTTATTTCATCTTTATAAAGCTTAGCCGAGATTAAAATTCTATCGTTTTCAAAGTTATATTTATAATTAGCCGGAGTCAAAAAATATGGTAAAGATGCGAAAAAAAGAATTCCAATTGCAATGCTGCCATAAAATATCGCCTTACCTAAAGGTCTCCCACGATTTATATCCATATTGCCTGGAGATAATTTTGATGGAACTAAAATCCTTTTGTCGTCCTCATTTTTATACCCAAAAATATCGTAGTAGTCTTTTTCATCTACATTTAAATTTATATTTTTTTCTTTTGAAATATTATTTTGTTTAATAATAATAAATATTAATCCTAAAGTCACAAAAACTATATAAACTATAAATGGCAAATAGGAATAAGGATTATTATAGGATAGAATAGTTCCTATCAAGTTTATTATGGATAAGATAAGAGTAAATATTAATATAAATTTACTGAAATTTCCTTTATTTCTTACATTCAAATCCACATTCACTTCTTCCAATTCTGAGTAAATTATATTGGGAGATTTTTCTATAACAATAGCAAAATATATTAAGCTAAGATTTAAAATAGCTCCTGTTATTAAAAATAAAGTAGAAGTTTTCACTTCAAAGTCTAAGAAGAATAGTCCCGGTAAAAGTATTATCATAGGAAGTATGTGCATAAATTTACTAGGCATATTCTTTTTTATTTCCACATTTGCTTTTAAGTCAGCATACTTTATATTTGATTTTATATTCTTAATTTTTTTATACTCCCTAAGTTCTTTCATTGACTTATTGGTAAAAATATTAATCAAAATAGCATAAATAGTAATTACAAAAACAAATAAAAGCATTTTTACTAGCTCTGTTTCCGCAATAAAAATTAAAAGAGGAAGAGGCAAAAAAATTTTAAATAATATAGAATTTTCCCTTTTCAATTCTTCTGTAATTTCTTTTATTCTCTCATCTTCAATTAAGTCAAATGGAATAGAAGTAGCCAAAATATACCCATTTTTATACTTTGTTATTTGCTTTATTTGAAATTGGATCAAAATAATAACTAAAAATAAAGAGCTTACAATAATTAAATCAAATATCATTTTGCACCTTCCTTATAAGTTCATCTAAATTGTAACCACGAGCTTTAGCTTCAAGTAATAGTTTTTTAAAGGTATTTTCAAATTCATTTTGTCTTAAATTTTTCAAGCTAGAAACCTGAGCCCCAGATCGTCTATGAATTTCAACAAAACCTTCATTTTTCAACATATTGTATGATTTTTGTATAGTCATCGGATTTATATCAAGATCCTCTGCAAGAGATCTTACAGTAGGAAGCTCATCTCCAGAAGAAAGTTCTCCCATACCTATCAAGCACACAATCTCATCTCGCACCTGTTGGTAAATAGGAACGTCGCTTGCCATATCTATTTTTAAAATCATAATATCTCCTTCGTGTTTTTGTATTATCTGTATTATATATTATAATACAGATACAGCAAAAAAACAATACTCAAAAAAAAATTTGGAGTACTATTTATATAAAATATTAACTACGTTTTATAGTAGCTATAATTATATCTTAACTTTTCTAAATTTAAAATTTTCTAATAAATATAATTTCATAAAAAATAAAAACAAAAAAAATTAAAAGTCTTAAATCATATTGAATGAAAAATAAAATTTTATTAAAAAACCTATTTCATTTTCTTTCTTTAAAAAGGGAAATAGAATTAATTAAAATCGATAATATAACTAAAATCCACAATGTCTTACTAATAATTGGCATAGTGTCCATAAGACCGCTCCAATCTTCTTTAACCACACGCCTAGTACCATCAGAATAAAATGCACAAACTGTAAGAGCTGTTAAAGATAAACTAATAAATCTATACCAATTAGTATTTTTCTCTTTAAATGTAAAAGTTACATTTAATAAAGCAAATATCATAGCTCCAATTCCAAGAATCAGCCACATAGTCTCCTCCTTTAAAATTAAATTTATTTTTATCATATTTTCTAAAAATATCTTTTTTATTTTTATTTTTAAACACTATAAGATTTAAAGTATTTTAAAATAATCTATTGGACTTGCTAGATTTTATGATTTAAAACAAATCCAGCCTTTTATAGAAAATCTATCTAAATTCAACTTCTTAATCTTATAATAACATAAAAGTATTAAAATGATTACTTTCTGAAGCTAAGATAAAATACTGAATTTACAAAAGCCGAATTTTACACTTATATTTCTTCTAAATAGTTACTTGCTTCCTCTCGATTTTTAAAAATAAAAATCTTTTTATCCGAATATTTTTCTAGTAAATGCAGCACACTAGGCCTATTTACTTTATTATAATTATAAATAAATTCAATAAACTCCTCATCAACTTCATCAATTGCCTCAACCCATGGCATATCTGACCGTTTTTTCCTCTTCGCCCAATCACACCATCTAAACATATTTCAACTGGATAATCTAAAAAAAATACTGTATCACAGGCTTTTAGTCTAATTTCAATTGTAGAACCATAATCCCCATCTATTATCCATTCATCTTTCTGAATTGCCTTATACAAGCGTTCTATAAATATATTTCTTTCCACCGTACTTCTATCAGAATTCCAATTCATCAAATCCAAATGGAATAGTGGAAGACTTGTTTTTTTATGTAAAGCCTTAGAAAACGTACTCTTTCCACTTCCAGGACAGCCAATTACCATAACTCTTTTCATAAAAAATCACTCCTCCAAACTTTCACTAACTTTCATAATATTGCTTTTAAAGTGGATGGTTTTATATATAGCCACAATCATAAAATTCTATCCTTATTGGCTAATGCCCTGCATAAATACTAATTCTAATAATAAAAGTTAATAAGTTAATTTAGTTCTTATTCAAATTATTTAATTAAATTTATTTTTGAGTTACCTAGATAAATTTTTCATCATATTCTGTAGGATTATCCCCGCACACACGGGAAATATAAGTTTCAATTGTCGATAGGTGCGTTAGAAGCAGGATCACCCCCGCGCATGCGGGAAATACTTATAGATTCACTATTTGCAGAATAATAAAACAGGATCACCCCCGCGTGTGCGGGAAATACTAACTATTGATCACCAATTACAAAGCTCAGCTAGGATCACCCCCGCGTGTGCGGGAAATACAGCCAATAGAAAAAAAGAGACCAAATAGGCGTGGGATCACCCCCGCGTGTGCGGGAAATACACTTTAATTATTAAATTAATCATGTTGTTATCGGGATCACCCCCGCGTGTGCGGGAAATACTTTTAAACAAACAAACAGATGGGGGATACACCAGGATCACCCCCGCGTGTGCGGGAAATACTATCTTTGAAGGATATTGTGACTTCCTTAATTAGGATCACCCCCGCGTGTGCGGGAAATACATTAAAAGATCCCAGAATTTTAGCTATTTGTAATTTAATTTATCCCTTAAATTATTTACTTTACTTATAAGTTTTAGACTTAACCTTGCATCTTCTAGTGCCCTATGAGGCACTTTTTCATCAATTCCATATTCTTTTAAAACTGTTTGTAGTTTATAATTTTGCAAAAAAAGTTTCTCTCTTTTTACGTATTTCATTATATCATAAGTTTTATTTTGTAGCTTTGGTAAGTCAATCCTTTTTAGTGCAGCATTAATAAATTTTATATCAAAGTCTAAGTTGTAACCTATCAAAATTGAATTGTCTATAAATTTTAATAATTCTTCTATTGCTTCTTTTTCATCTTTACCTTTTTTAAAATCTTCTTCTTTTAATCCTGCTAGGTTCCTAATTATATCACTTAATTCTCCATTATAATTTACTATACAGCTGTATTCTTCAAGTTTTTCTGAATATTTTATAGCTCCTATTTCTATGATTCTATCTTCTTGATAGTTGAGCCCTGTAGTTTCTAAATCAATAACTACGAATTTTTTACTATAAGAGGATTTACTATTTCCTGTAAATTTTTTAGCTTTTCTAATTTTAGCCGCTTTGCTGAACCCATATTTAGGGTCATCATTTTTTTCTCTTTCAGTTTTAGGAACTAATACTAATGGTATTCCATCATAATCTATCACCATTCTACTGGAGTTATGTGTTTCAAAATTATACCCTATTTCATTTCTGTAGGCATAACTAATTGTTGCCTCACCCTCGCCTACACTTTCAACAACTCTCTTCCAAAGTTCCTCTCTAACCTTACTGTTAATGTTTCCAACATATACACCAACAGCTATCTCTTGCATCCACTTTGTAAGGTCACCTCTTAATGATGGTGGGGCATTTTTTAATGTAATAACTGTAAGTGGCATATCAATCCTCTTTATAACTTATTCCATGCTTAACATTTTCATTTTTGTCATCCCATAAGTCTAAGGCATCAATGCAAAACTCTTCATTTTCTTTTACATTCATCAAATATTGTAAGTCTTTTACGATTCTAAGCATTATTTTCCCATCTTTCATCTTATCTCTAATGGCAAGTCTTGCAAGCTTTGCAATATCATAAGTTTCTTTAGCACTTGATGCTATCTGGAAAGCTGTAGGTATTGTAATTTCTGCTTTATATAAATCTGCAATATCATAAACAAATGATTTATCATGACCAGTATGAATGAATCCTAGTCCAGATGACATACCAAGTGCACAAATAATGCTCTGGCAAACTCCATAAAGTGAAATATTTGCAGCCGATAATGCTTTGTTTACAGCTGTTCCATCATCAAAATCATCTATTTTATATTCTCTTCCATTCCACTCAACATTATATTCTTCTGAAAGTAGTCTATATATCTTTCTTATTCTCGAACCTTCTCTACCTCTAAGCTGCTGCATTGTAAGTTTACTTACATCTTCTCCATCAAATCTCATACTATACATTTTTCTAGCAACTTCTAATCGAGATCTATTATTAGAAACTAGTTTAGCTTGTTTTTCTAACAGTTTTGTAGAATGAGCAAGTGCCCTGCCTGAAGCATAATATCTTACTCCTCTTTCCCCAACCCAAATAATACAAGTTCCTGTATCAGCAATAAGTTCAATAGCTCTATGGCTTATCTCTGTTCCTGGGCCCAGAAGCAAAACACCTATCATAGCCGCTGGTATGCTTACAGTTCCTCTGTAATCTAAAACAGTTATCGCACTGTCTATTCTATTTATCTTTGCATGTTCAACATATATAAAACTTACTCTATCAGAAATTCTAGGAAGTTCTGTTAGTTCAGTTTTTTTAGCACCACTTATTTTATCCATGATATGGTATTATTGTTAATAGGCCAAATCCATAAGCTTTTTTGCGTCCCAGCCCATTTATCAATGTATCTTTAAATTTCTCGGAATCTATAACTGTTAATACTCCTTCATAAGTAGCAGAAACTAAATTAACTTTTGTAAGAATTTCTTTTTTCTCATCTTTTTTAATAAAAAGTTTTTCTCCTCTACTTGTTATGCTAAATTCATCTTCTTTAACTGAAAATCCATTTTTTTCTGTTCTATCAAGAAAGAAGCTATTGAGTTCTTCTAGACCCACTGGCACCAAACGTCCACGTTTAATATGTTTTTTATCATCACAAATAGATTTTACAGTATTTAGATTCACTTTAAATCTTGCTTTCAAGCCTTCTTCTATAGAATCTAGTAGCCTATCATAAGATTTTGTTTCAGCGCTTGATTTAACTCCATACTTTTCTAATCTTTCTAAATCTGGTTTATTTTTACTCAAAATTAGCAAATAAGACTCACCATTAATTTGATCTACTCGCCATAGCTTTCTAGTCCTATCTTCTACTGAAGATTCTCTTTCGTCTGGGAAAGAGTCTTCAACCCAAGCATGATAAGCTCCTAAATGTGTTAAATCTCTTAACATTCTCCTATTATATGCATCTATTTTAACCCTTGATAAATACATTATTCACCTCACTCATCTAGATTATCGAAAAAATCAATATCTTTTTCAACATCATCTTCTTTTTTGTACTCTTTATAATATAATTTAATACTAGTTCTTGCTTCAAAACGAGGTCCGAATTTACGCTCTTTTTGTGAGAAAGATACTACTCTATCATTTCTAATCATATAAGCTTCATCATCAAGTAGTTCTTTATCAGCATATAAATCTGCGATGTACACTTTATTTTTCTTTTGATAATCTTTTGAGGCTTGCCACTCAAGATTTTTAAGCGCATCTATTGCTCCTAGTTCATTTTCTTCCAAAACAAAATTGACTGGAACTGGACAAGATCGTCTTCCCATAAATTGTTGAAAATATGGATGCTTCAGTGCATAAATAATCTCATCCATCCACTTTTCATCTTTGCATGATAGTGCTACTATAAAAATGGAGTCTTCTAGATAATAACGATATGTTATATAATTTCTTTCAAAATCTCCATTATCTTTATATTTAGCCGCAATATGAAAATCTTTCCTTAATGTTCCTACTTGATCAACCCTAACAGCAAAGTCTAATTCATTAAGCTTACCGATTTTTTCGTCCTCATCTCTTCTATAGCCAAAGCTAGCTGCAAGGATGCCTATGATGGCTGATTTTGATGGATAATAATCTGTGTTTCTAGTTTCAAAGTGTGATGATGTGCCCCAAGACTGCATTGGCCCACTTAGTTTTAATAAAACTGTTTTCAAAATATCACCTATCTTATTTTATCTTTTCTAAAGCATTATTTAATTCTGCTCCTAAACCCTTTACCAAATCTTCTATAGAATTTTCTTTTTTGCCTATATCAGCAGTTCCATAATCTTTAAAAGTGTAATAAGCTGTGTATATTGGCTTTTCAAGCATATTATCATACAATGAATACTCTTCAAAAAGTTTTTGAACTGATTTTTTTACATAACCTTCGTTTGATTTAACAGCCTCTTCAAATGCACTCACCATATTAACAGGCCTATCTGATCTTAATGTTACTACGATGGCACTCGGAAGTGTTTGGTTAGCAAATGAATTTATCTTACCTGTTGGCATTGATTTAATAAATGCTTCAACAAAAAGTTTTGTAGCATTAATTAGACTTTCCTTATCGCCAAGTTGACCATAAAAATCATGCATAGCAATATTTGCATAACGATATAATGTTGATGAATTATATTCTAAAGTATCAATCATAGCTGCTCCTTGATTATCTTCTGGTGCTAAATCGTCAACAGCTGTATAGAAGTCAAACTCACTTTCTATTTCATGTGTAGAAATTGCATGAGCTACTTGTGCAGATGCATCAACGTTTATTGACGAATCTTTAGCTAGCATTCTACCAAAAAGACATATATCTATCGAATCTTCAGTTTTTAAAATATCCTGAAGATATTTTTTATCTTCATTTTTTGCAATACTTGCTTCAGCAAGTTTCTCTGCTTGTTTGTCGCTTATGAAGAATAATGCTTTTACCTTTTGATCTTTGGTTGATATTTTAGCAGCATTTAATGTTTTTTCAGCCATTTCCATTGCAACATCGAATAACATGCTTTCATCAATTTTTATTATTTTTTCAGCAATATATTTTACAATTTGCAATGAACGTATACCAATATTGTTTATTTTACCATTGTCATTAAAATACTTTCTAATAGCTCTCTTCCAGCTTTGCGAACTAACTCTTGCTCTTGTTACACCACCATATTGTGCTGTCTTAGGACTACCCGTATCGTCTCTATTAATATTTGCTGGTGGTACTGTTTGAATTGCATGTACATCTAAAAATAATCTAGTTTTCATTTTTAATTTCTCCTTCCAATTTTTTATTTTTTCTAATCCTATAGTATGACCTTGACCAAGATAATTTTACTCCATCTTTTTTCCCTAATAAAAACCAATATAGATCTTCAGAAAGTTTAGCATAATCAACTTTCGCATCTGATTTTGCTTTCAAAATTTTTATTAGTTGTCTTAAGTGATGCTTAAGCTCTTTGAAACTACTAGAAGTTATCATAACATTAAATCTCTTATCAATAGATTCATTATCATCACCTCTGAGTGTGCTTAGAGCATCTCCAATATTTTGTCTTCTTTCATCTTTTTCATAGTCAAGCTTCAACACAGAATATTTAGCTCCCTGTTGATGAATTGCATATAATTGAATAGCAGTAATAATTGCTTCTTCCTCATAGCATAACTTAATTGAATTTCCAAGAAACTCTTCAGGCAAATTTGAAAATAAATATGACATAGATTCAATATTGTTTGATATATTTTTATTTATAGAATTTCTTATATTGGCTAATAATGCTTTTGTTCTAGAAGTTTCTATTGTGGTATTTATTTTATTTAGTATAGCAGACGTTACTCTATGGATACTATCTTTTTTACTCTCCATTATAAATCTCCTTTCTCGTAATTTGTCAATTTCAATGCTAATTTGTTGAATGATATGGCAATATTATTATACAAAACATCATTATTTAATTTAAATTTTATTCCAACAAAAGCTCTATCTCCATGAGCTAATGCTACTCTTTTTGATTCATCTTTAATTATTTTCACAATCATTTTCTTACACTCATATAGTTTTTTTTCTTTGTCTTCTTTATAATCAATAGAAGATAACCAATCTTTGAATGGCTTGTCAATTTTAAAATAAACCTCTCCAATCAGGGAGTTAATCTTTGCGTCTATAAGTTTTTTTTGATTTTTTGTAGCATTTGACCTAAGTAATCCAGTATCAAGTGCTACAACGTCAGTAGTGTATTTCATATATTCTTCGTTTAAAAATTTCTTAGTATCTTCCACAAGATTATTAATCCTCCTAAGCCATCCATTTTTAGCTAAGTCATAACTTATCTCAAGATTTACATATATTTCATCATCAATATCATTTTTCATTAAATTCGATGCTGTAGCACTGTTAATTCCAACAGATGATAATTTTATATATCTTTCATCAGATATTTCTTTTGATATTTTTCTAAACCAATCTATTATATAAGGAGATCGAAAATCCTTACTCTCGACTGTATTATTTAGGTAAATAATACCAAAATTTCTCCACAGTGATTCATAAGGATTATTTTCCATTGGATACCATTTTTCTTCATTATCATCTTTTTTTTTAGTTTTTTCCCATATTGTCATACACTCTAATAAATTGTTTTTCTTATCTAATATAGGCAATTGAGCAATATTAAAAAATCTACCGAATTGATTTCTTTCGTTCGAAATATAAACCGCTCTACTATAGTCTGTATAAAGTCTAGCTAAATTATTTATACTATTATTATCCAAATAAAACCTTATATTTTCCTCTGGAGTAAGTTCCCAAGCTGGTGTTTGAACTTTACCAATAAATTTATCATCAGGATGTACAAGGATAAGGTTTAATAAAAATGTCATAAATAAACTATCGGTTTTATAATGTATAGCTCCAATAGAATTTTGCCATCCTTTATGTCCATCATATTTTTCTATATCATTAATATCTAAATATCTTTTAATTTTAGTTTTATCAGGAGTTGCAGAGTATGCCATATAGTTAATAAGCCATCTAGTAAGCTGATTATTATCTAATTTATCTTTTAATTCAGAATCATTGCCACCCACCATTGAAAAAATAGCTGTATTATCCCCAGTCTCTGAAATTTTTCTATTTATTGTTTTAAATGAAATGCTTCCAGCATCTTTTGCAGCACCTTTATTGCTATAAAGTTCACAATCATTAAAAAAATCTTTCGTAACCTGATAAAATGGATACTTGTCATCAAATAAATAAAACCTATCTCTCCATGCTTCTAAATATACATCAACTATTTCTGGAAATTTCCCGCAATTCCACAAGTCTTTCCATGTCTTCATCAAATCATCTTTATAGTCAGATTCATCTTCCTCATAAACTTCTTCTACTTGCTGCATTCGCTTATTTAACTCAAGCATTTCATAAGGATTTCCGTTCGCATCATATCTTGAAAATACAGTATGCAAAACTGCTAATAGGAACCTCATAACTGCAAAATCTTGCGTTTTTGTATCACCTGCAAAAGCTTTGTAATTATGTGCATCTCTGAAAAATTCTTTCATTCCTACAAGTTTAGTAGTACCTTTGTAATCAGTAACAACAGATATCCAGCCCTCGTCTAGTAAATTAAACTCGCTCATTCTCATCCTCCTTTTTTACAACAAGTCCATACTTCGTATCGTAATATAATATTTTATCAAAAATTCTAAATTCATTATTTTCGTCAAATATTATTCCCAAATTATTTTTTAACCAAGTTTGATTATCCCAACAATTTAAATTTTCTCTATAATAACCTTCTAAGAATTTTATAACATTATCGATACCATTCTCAAAATAAACTGATTTAGGTAGTCTTATTGTATGCTGCGCAATCTTCATCGCTATTTTATTATCTGATGGATCTAGAATTCCTTTTTCATCAAAAAATTCATATCCATTCTCGCACTTTTTAAGTGCTATTACCTCTATACTGTCTTCACTATCCCTAACCTGAGCGTATGCCTTTATTTCAGATGCTTCCGCTTCGGTATCTGAATATTTAATCCATTCAATTATATTTTTTTCAATTGATTTTTTATTCACTTCTGGTGATTTTAATCTAAAAGTTTTTGCCTTTGTTTCTTTATTCGTAAGATCATTTTTAAATTTCACACTATAATTAGTATAAACATCCTCAAGATTGTATTCAAGTTCTAATTTTTTATCTGAGTAAACTAATTGTACAAGATGTGATATGTCATTAGGTAGATTTATCTTTTCTGGAAGGTAGAACTCTGTTCTAAAAAGCAAGTATGGATCATAAACATAGGTACTTGCTTTATCAAAATCATAATCTTTTGAGTTAAGCACATATACTTTAGGTGTTTTTAGATTTTCTGGTCTATTATCTCTTTTATGTCTGTGCTGTCTACCCATTCTTTGTAATATAAGATCTATTGGCGCAAGATCCGTAATTAGAACATCAAAATCTATGTCTAGTGACTGCTCAATAACCTGTGTTCCTATAACTATCATAAACTTTGGTCTTTTGCCATTTTTACCTATTAAGTCTAAAAGTTCCTTTTCTTTCTTGTACCTATCAGTAGCTATAAATAGGGAGTGTAAAAGAAAAACATGCTCCT
This sequence comes from Citroniella saccharovorans, assembly GCF_035481615.1. Classification (NCBI taxonomy): domain Bacteria; kingdom Bacillati; phylum Bacillota; class Tissierellia; order Tissierellales; family Peptoniphilaceae; genus Citroniella; species Citroniella saccharovorans. The sequence goes on along the minus strand of NZ_JAYKOT010000003.1, from coordinate 438,280 downwards.
TTCCAAAAACATTTGAGCATAGTTTGGCAAATTCTTGTGATTTTTTCACAGTATTTACAATTACACCAACTATTCCTTGTTTAGTGATATCTTCTATAAGATTTGTTATATCTGTACTATCTTCTTTTGATAATCTTTTTATCTCATAATCAGTCCCTTTTAGTATATCAAAATCGTCGTATTGAAGTATCTTATCTCCATCATTCATTGTTAATAATGGATATGCTTCATTGTTTTCAAAATTATTTGGCTTAGAAAGTCTTCTAAATTTATATCCTGAACCTACCATATAACTTTCAATTAGTCTATTTCTCCTCTCAATAGGCAGTGTTGCTGAAAGTATTACTACAGGTACTCCATAAGCTCCCATCCACTTAATTGCCTGATAAAGATAAACACTCATATAGGCATCATAGGCATGAACTTCATCTATAACAACAACCTTATTTGCAAAGCCTAAATGTCTAAGCATCAAATGCTTTTGCTTCAGTGCCAATAATAAAAATTGATCAACTGTTCCAACTGTAAAATCATCTAGTATAGAAAGTTTTCTACCACTAAACCAGTCATTAACAGTTACTATATTCTTTTTCGTTTGAATTTTCGCTATCATGTATATTTCTACTTTTTGGTAAATTAAGAAACTCTTCATTAAGGACTGCTTTTCCATGAAGTAGTCTAAGTGATCTTCTATTAGAGACATCATCTTTTAAATTTTCAAGCCAATCATTTACACGAGAAAATATACCATTGGAAGTAGCCTGTGTTGGTAATCCAAAAAACATACCGCTTCTATCAGTTTTTTTTGCAAGCTGCTCTACAGCAACTAGGGCTGCTTCAGTTTTACCAATGCCCATTGGTGCTTCAAAGATAATTATTCCAGGATTTTCCGCTCTATCTATTATCTCTGTAATTCTTTTTTGTGCATCTCTTGGGATAAATTTCTCTCCACTTTTTAACTTAAACCTTTCCTCATACACCTTATCTATATTTACTTCAAGAGGATCCCATAGTTCTGTTCTATCACTTTTCCATTTTATTAACCCTTTTTCTATACGATCATTATCAGCACAACTTTTTTCTAAACTAATTAGTGGAAAATAGCTTTCATTACTTGTAATCCAGTCTGCCATTATTAGAAGTGCTGAAAATATAACTTGCCCTGGTTGTGATAAAATAGGTATTTCTTTTGTAGATGAAAAACCGCATGTTTTAAGTGCCCATGAAAATATGTAATCTTGTAAGCTAAGCCAAGTTTTATAAATGTCGCCTGTTTTATCATTATTTTGATAAAAATGATTTTCAAATGACTCATCATAAAGTTCGTCAGTTTCAACACCTCTTCCATGATGTGCGCCAACTATATCTGCAACAGTAATATTAACGCCACGCTTAAATAACATAAACTGTCCTATTGACTGGTGGCTAATATTTTTAGAATCTGTAACAAAAAATTTATCTAAATCTTTAAAACCAGAACTTCTTAGATTTTCTAAAATAATCTCATCTAATTCTTTATCGTTCTTAAAAGAGTGTTTCAACTGAAAATATGGACTTGCTTTACCTATATCATGAACTGTGCCCAAAAACATAGCTAATTTTTTAGCAAGAATTTCTTTTTCAGATACATCTGTATCCATAGAGTTAATTAAATAATCTCTAACTCCTTGGCTTAGAAAGTGCTCCCATAAGAAAGCCATAGTCTCTTTTGTATCGTTTAAGTGAATTAGAAGAGGTAACCAAATAAAATTATTATCATTATCCCTATTTTTTTTAGCCCAAAGATACCTTAATTTATCTTGCATTTTGTTCTCCTTAATTTCTCTAACTTTTCAGTATATTAAAAAATATATTAATAGTTCTAAATATAGTCAAATGCTAATGATGAACTTTTTATTTAATTTATATATGTTTTAAATAATACTTCTCATATTTAATTATAATATAAAAATCATATTGTGATAAAATAAATTTTAATTAATAACTATAATTTTAATGATTTTTATTAATATTTTTGAAACATTATTAAATACAAATAAAGATTATTAATTGTTTTTTGTATTAATATTTAGCTTTTTTCTGATATTTTCATTTGTAAAGCTATCATAGTAGACTTTATTATTTTTATAATATTCCACTGCATATCAAATAAAACTTTTATTCTAAAATAACTATAAGATAAAAAAATTAGTTGTAAATCTACTATAAAAAGTACTTGATGAAACTTTTATTTAAATATTTTTAATATCTATAATTAACAAGTTTAATATAGTATCTAGCTATTTTATAATTCTATTTCATATAATTCATCGCTTATTTTTTTAAATCCTACAGACTCAAACATTTTTTGACTCTGTTCGTTGAAGGTATAAATGTTTGCTTTTACAGATTTAAATGATTTTTCTTTTGCTATTTTCAATATTTCATAAACACATTTTCTCCCAATGTGTCTATTCTGATATTCTTTACATATAACAATGGTTATTTCTGAATCGTTAGTTAAGCAAATATCCCCAACCAATTTATTTTTATACTCTATATAATACAAATCTCCATTTTCATTAAGATAATTATACATTTTTTTTAACCTTTCAATGTCATATACAAAATCTATATTATCTACCTGCTTACAAACATCAAAATCTTTGTACCAATTTAATGTATATTCAAAATTATCAAAATATGGAACTAGACTAATTTCCTCGCTTACTTTTCTTTTTTTCATACTTTCTCCTTAAATAAAGTTTAATTAAAATAAATATTTTGTCCCTAAAAATTTACATCAATTCTTTTTTCCTTAAATTTTCTTTCCTGCCATTATATAATAGATTACTTAGATAAATAAGTCTAGATGAAATTATCCATAATAATAATTTAAATATAATAAAATTTTAGACATACTTAATACATTTTATTTAGTTATACTTTTAGAAAACATAAAATAGTTAATTGTAACTTTTTATAAAGAATTTAAAATAAAAATTTAGATAGCATTTTACCATTTTTTCTCATTATATCTTCTACCTCCCCCTCTTTACAAATACCAATTTTAATATTAGTAAATTTATTCATAGTAGATAATATTTTTCCTCTCTGCTATAATTAACTTGAGGTGGATTATGAAACTATTGGAAGAAAAAATATTAAAAGATGCGAAAATCTTAGACGGAAATATAATAAAAGTAGATTCTTTTTTGAATCATAGACTAGAGACAGATTTTTTAGATAAGCTTGCTATGGAAATTGCAAATTATTTTTCAGGAAAAGGTATAAATAAAATTTTAACTATTGAAGCTTCTGGAATTGCTCTTGCAATTTTAACTGCTGTCCATATGGATAATATTCCTGTAGTCTTTGCAAAAAAGGCTAGGTCTAAAAATATAAGCGCTAAAGTTTTTTCTTCTAAAGTTGAATCTTACACTTATGGAAAGTTCTACAATGTAACGGTTTCTAAAGAATATCTGAATTCTTCCGATAAATTATTAATTATAGATGATTTTTTAGCAACTGGATTTGCTATGGAGGGGCTAATAGATATTTCTAAACAAGCAAAAGCTGATATAATTGGTCTTTCTGTTGCCATAGAAAAGGGATTCCAAAATGGTGGAGATAATTTGAGAAAAAAAGGATTTGATCTACTCTCACTCGCAGTAGTAGATTCTATAGAAAATAATACCATCATCTTTAGACATTTATAAATTCTACTTAAAAAGGCCTTTAGGAGTTATCTAATCCTAAAAGCCTTTTTTTAAATAATATTTTTTTGTAGTATTTTAAAGTGCCCAAAATTTATACATATCAAAAATCATGATAACCATACACTGCCCCACTGCTAAAAGTTCTATTATAAAAAGTTTAAATTTTTCTTTCTTTGTAGCTAAATCAAAACGACCTTTAAAAGCCTTAATTAAAGCAATTATCATTAGTATTAATAATATTGCAAATATTATACTTTGTATAATGTATGAAAATGCACTTCCTATATCGCCAGTTCTATATCCGCTATTTAATCTCATGAAACAAATAAATAAATTTATTAAGGCTAGTCCCATAAGACTTGAGATTATATAAGAATATTTTTTTATTGGACTATTTATAGCTTGTCCTTTTTTCTTTTTTATAGGATCTAGAATAAGTCCGCAAATAAGTGTATTTATTATTCCGTAAATTCCTGCAATTATAAAAACCAAGATGCACAAAATATTTGTAACAGCTTTTGGAGAAGATACTAAAAAATCAGAAAACTGAGTCTCAACTATTTCATTTTCCTCATACCACCAATTACTTAAATCTTCCTCACTGAAGGAACTTACTCCCATAGCCCCTAAAAAGGAAAGTGGACCTGTAATTATTCCACGAGTATTTAATATAAGACCTTTTGGAAGATCTCTTTTTATTTTAGATAATTTTGAGTCTGTGAATTTACCATAAATTATCTCATACATATCATAATTATAAATTGTTTCATGGGCCTGATTTGTCATAAGAACCATTCCAACTCCGCTTATAGGATCAAATTGTAGCATGGATGAAAATCCAAAAGTATTTCCCCCATGTCCAATAGTCTCTACCTTATATTCACTAGCAAAAAATCCATGATAATTTTTTGCGACTTTTGAAGAGCCATAGAAACTTGTTGGACTATAAATTTCTTTTAAAGTATCTTTTTTTTCAAATAGAGGAGATGGATTTTTATCATCTGGAGTAAGAGCACGGGCAAATTTTTGAAGATCAGATATTGTTCCAGCTGCACTACCAGCAGGGAATAAGTGAATATAATACATAGCTTTCCCGCCAATTTCTTCTCCCTCTATGTCATAGCACTTTTGCTTTTGTCTTTCACTTTTAACCCAAGTATTATCATCATATTTTGGACCAATAGATGTATGATCCATACTAAGTGGTTTTAAAATATTTTTATGAACATATTCAACATAATCCATTCCCGAAACTCTCTGTACAATTAAAGCTGCAAGTGCAGCTGACCAATTTGAGTATGCTGTATGCTCGCCTGGTTCATAAACCTGCTTGGGCGATCTAATGCTAAGTGCATCTTCAAGTGTAGTTATTTCAGAAGCATCAGTAGTTTGTATGAAATATGTATCCTGAAAACCAGCCTTATGATTCATAAGATCTATCATAGTTATGGGCTTATCATAGCTTAAATTCTTAAGGAAATTTTCTGGTAGATAATTTTTAATATCTACATTTAAATCAAGTTTTCCTTTTTCATAAAGCTGCATAACACTCACCCATATCATAAGTTTAGATATGGATCCCCACTCGTAAACAGAATCGAGATCAGATTTTACCATAGATTCCTTGTCAATATATCCGAAAGAATTCTCATAAATTATTCCATCCCTATCATAGACTATAACATTCATCCCACAAGTAGTTCTTTTATGATTATTTACATAATTTTCTATAGTTCTAGGTAAATCACTGTATTTAAGTCCTGAAGGTAAAATTTTTTTGTCTAAATTTGAAGCATTAACCCCTGTCATTATTTGATTTAAAAAAATAGAAAAAAGCAAAATCCATGCTGAAAATTTTCTAGTACTCTTCATGATACACCCCCTCAAATTATTTAATTTAATTGTATCAAATAAATATATGTGTAATATTAAGACTAAGTTAAATGTGTTAGGATGGATTGTTTATAATTAAATAAAAAAGCACCTACTATAAAGATGCTTAAATATATAAAACTAAATCTTTTTATCACTAACTTTATTTTTCTATACTCATCCCAATAGCCATGCCAAACATCATACCGATAGACATGCCAACTGCAATATTGTCCTGATCTAGTGCGATTGAGATAGCTGTTCCTAAACATATACCTATTGCCATTCCTTCTGACATGTAAGTTTCATCAGTTTTTTTGTCCTTTTCTTCCCCCTCTTTTTTTCTTTGTAATGTAAATAATGTAAACCACAACTACACATACTATTATGATTGGTAGTATAATTCTTATAATTTCCAATTTATTCCTCCTTTATAGAATTATTTAATATATATTCTCAGAATTTTATTAGCATTTTATTTCAAGCGTTTTTTAATTAATTTTAACCAACTAAATATTTTTCAGAGCAGAAAGCCCCATATGCATATTCTACAAAAGCTCTTTCATAGCCTCTATAAGCACATAATATAATGAAAAAAATAGCAATACTTCATGTTAAAAAGTAAATTTCTGCTATTGATATATTGCTTTCATTTATTATTTTGGAGAGTTTAGTTTTACTAACTTGCTTAAAACTAGTTTTATTATATAATCACCGAAGTCTTTTAGTTCCTTCCTAAACTCTACACATCTTACCATTTAAAGTAAGGACTATCAGTTTTATTTGAATTTTTCCTGCTTAATATAAGGGTATAAGCCTAGTTTTTAAATTCATATATTAAAGTTATTATTATGTTTAAAGTCTTAGAATAGTCTTTTAGTCCTCATATTTATAATATCACAAAATTTATTACAATAAAAAATATAATATTATCTAAGGCAAATAAAATTCCCTAGCATTTTTACAGTCCAAGCAAGGATGTAGAATGACTTTACAACTAATAGAAATTATCAGATGGTGGTAAGTACTTGGTATATTTTTTTATATTTAATTTATCTTTTTCATATTTTTCTGATACTATTGGCTCAATTGATCCTTCCCAATCTATCTAAATACCTAAATCTATATTTTCATTTGATTTATTAAGTGTTTTTTCTTAAAGCTTTTCTTGTATTTAGTGAAAATAATTTTTCTCAATATTTATAGTCTAAATATTCATCCAATTCAGCTTATAAATCTTTACAATTGTTATTAGTAAAATTTCTTTTTGCACCTATCTAATACCTTGTGCACTTTGAAATTGGTATTCTTAAGCAAATAATTTTTTCTATTCTGTTTTTTTCTTATGATTTCAATAGAAATTATGCGGTAAAGAGGTTTGGTCTGTCTTATATAATTCATTTTTAAATGCTGCTTTCTTTTATTTTTGGTATAAAAAAAGCAGCCAGAGTTATTCTCTAACTGCTAATCTTAGACTTTTATTATAGTATATATAAATTATCACTGTTCTTAAAGCTCTTGGGATTTATATTTTCATATCTACATATACCTTAATAATTTATATAGCTTGATGGAGCTATCCTAGTATGATTACTGTACTAAATATTTTCTTACTAATAAGTCTACATAAAAGATATGTCTTTCTAATTTAAAAAATTAAATGGAAAAATCAAAAATTTATCTCTCGTATAATATGAACCATTTTCTCTATCTAGTACACGATATCTCTCAAAAGAATATAAAATTGCTTTATAAGAGACCATTACATCCTCTTTAGAAGTATCTACAATTGGAAAGCACAAAATTATTAATATTATAATTAAGATAATTATTTTCTTTATCTTGCTTTTTTTCATAAATCATCCTTTCTTTATTCCGCAATAAATAACTTTATAATATGACCTCAGTCCATATATTATTCTTTTTTCCTATAGTCTATATTTTTTACTTAGGATTTTTATTCTATTTACATATAGATTAAATTTTTAGAGATTTTAACCAATAAGTCTTGCAGCATAAGGTTTTTTAACTTTTTTTAAGTCTTATATACCATATGACTATTTTTTTTATAGTGATTTTTAATTAAATTTATCAATTCATTTTTAAAGTTAGGCTAGTTATTAAAATCTTCTAACCCTTATGCATAATGGAACTCATTATTTGGAACATAGTGTATGAATATGTATTCATATCCATTAAATTTTTCCAATCTAGGATATCTTCCCCGTCAAGTACTTCTTCTGGTAAAGTAAGCCTTCCGTCTTTCAAGCTAATTGAAGGTGAAAATTCTAATATATCATCTCTATATCTTATAGTTATCTTTCCATTTGGTGCAATATCACTTATATTTTGGCAAATAAATGTTGCCCCGCTACATGAATTAGAATCTAAGTAGAAATTGTCTATCTCTTTTAAATTACCATCCTCAGAAATTTCCAATTCTTTTAGAGAAACAGAAGCATTTTTATATTTAGGAATAATTAGGTAACACTCTTCTCCTATTAGGTATGGCATACTCCCACCTTCAGTTTCTTTCATTGCAACAAGCATATTCGGATCCTCATAATCTGCAAAAATACTTGACCAAACGTATAGTTTTGCAAGTGTATTATTTAAGCTTTCTTCATCAAAACAAGATCCAAGTTTTATAATAATAGCTTTGTATTTTTCATCATTTGGATTGATACCAAGTTTTCTAGCCATCTTTAGATATTCATTAGAAATTGAACTTTTATCAAGCTTATCTGATTTAAGTTTTAGAATTGGTTGACAATGCCTTGCATCTACACTATCATACTTAGCAAAGACAAAGTTTGGAGTTCCAACCTCGTCTAAAAAGATTTGACGAGTCTTTGACTTGAAATTGTCCCACAGGTCATTAAGAACTAGTCCGGTGTAGTTATTCGGATTATAGATATAGGAATAATCTTTAATATCTCTAGAGCTTATTGTGTTAAGCCTATCTTGATCTTCTTTCAAACTATTTTCAATAATCCCCAAGATTTCATCTTTTTCTACACCTATATTTTTCATAAGTTCATAATCATCAATAAACTTTCCATCTGGAAGAGAAAAATTATACACAAAGTACTTACTAAATTCACCTTCCCAAATATCATAACTTTCAATCATAATACTTAGCACATTTTCATCTTGATAGACAGAAAATGAGGAATAAATTCCAATATCATAAAAACTTATATCATCCTTATAAGTATTGTATTTATCCTTTATGCTTTTAACCAAGTCATCAATCTCTTTATTGGCTATTTTTGCATCCTCAGAATTCAAAAGAATCCTAGGTACATGGATTCCAAGCCAAGCTCTTTTTGCAGCATCAATATGTTTTTCATCAACGAAATCCTTCCAAATCTCCCTATCCTCAACAAATGAGGAAATAGAACCAATTTTAGCACCATCAACAGCACTTAATTTCTCATTAGATTTAGAAGTAGTTTTATTGGTATTATCTAAGTCAGAATTTTCCTTGCCATCATTATTGGAATTACTTGAATTATTTTTATCATTTTCATCATTATTTGCAATATTTTTACCATTTTCACCTATATTTTCATCGTTTTTATCATGGCTTGAATCGCTTGTATTATCTGTGAGTTTTTTTACTGGATCAGTTGGTTTATTTTCCTTTTGACATCCAGATACGAAAACAAGAGACATGATAAAAAAAATTAAAATCTTAGAATTTATTTTCATAATATCCTCCTTTTTTATTTTCTTCCTATCCTTTTAATATCTTTTATTAAATCTATTTATCCTAATAGGTAAAAAATATTTTAGGTTATCTAAAATGATTAGATTTATAAAATATGGCAGAAGCACTCCAATTTTCAAGGAGTGCCTCCACTTTCTAGCTTTATGTGAGTTTATAAATTTGTAACTTAACAGCTAAATTTTAGGTCTGGCAAATAAATATAAACACTATTTTTATCTAGTGTCAGACTGTTGACAAAAAGGCAAAATCCAAAAGGAAGCGTTCCATTCGGAAGAAATTTTAACGAAATAATGCGCCCGTAAATCGCACTGTCGAGCTTAGCGAGTTTGCGGCCTGCAGCATTAGAGAAACTAGAATTTCTAAATTTCTGTAGCCCACTAAGCGTTTTTGGATTTTGTCTACGCTCTGAACAATATTTTTATTTAATGTTTCTTATCTTATAAGTGCCAGCTAATATAAGTTTTTGCCTAGTTTCTTGACACTTTTTTTGAAAGATATAATACTAGGAATAAAACTTCTTTTCATAATTTATTTTTTTGTAGGCATCTCTAAATCTTTATTCATAGTTTCACTCTTCCTAGATTTAATTTAACTTATCCTTTGACTTGTCAAGAGTCTTATTCAGTCTCTTCTTATTCTCCTTTGCTTCATCAAGAACGCCCTTGTCCTTTGCCTTCTTAAGTTTTTTGTCCTTATTTAAATCAAGTCTATTACCCTTAAGTTCTGAAGAGTTTTCACCTTCTATCTCTGAGCTGATAAGTCCAGTGAGTTTCTTAAGGAACCTGTCCTCACATCGCAAATTCTTTATCTCATGTTTGGTCTCGTTTTCGTAGTGGTGTCTTTCTTCTGAGTTTCTATACTGCATATAAATTGTAATGTAGAAAAGAAAACCTGATATTAATAATATCCAGAAGAAGTCTTTAGAGTCTTGAAACTTAGTATCATCAAAGTAGCTCATAGCTGCAATTATATTAAGTATATATGCTAGAATTCCGCTAAATATTTCAACAAGGACTGAACAAATAAAAAGCTTTGTAAAGTTTATAGGCACACTTCCCATAGTCTCTTTAGTTCTTGCATTTACTGCTACGTAGTGAAGAAGATTCTTTCCATTTTTCTTTTGCATATAGCTATATAGCCAAATTGGTAAATAGGCTGCCTTCCAAGAGTCGCCTTTTATTTTATATTCTTCCTCTTCCCATCTTACTCCTCTATCGTAGTCTTCAATCGTTTCCTTAGCTGCGAATCTTGCTACATCAGAACTTTGTGCTTCAATAGTTTCTCTCAAGGCTTCAATATTACTATCTCTTTTCTCTGAAGTATAACCCTTCATATAGCCTGAATTAAATTTTACACAGTTTTCAGTATCAAATGGCATTATGGCGTTAATGATGTTTGTTGTCTTATCCTTTGCCGAGTAATTAAGCTTGTCTGTACTAGATTCAATAGATAGGTCATCTATTAGAATGTCGAAGTCTCTTACTACTTCATAACTATCGGCATCATACTCTGTATGTTTTTCATCTCCATCCTTGACCTCATATCTTGCTGTCTCTATTTGACCTTCTCCCCATAATCTCATGTGGGCATTAAGATCAACAAGCATATATGGTAAGTAGACCCCACAAATATTTTCAGTGCTAAACTCTCTCGTGAATTTAGGATGTGCGAAAAATTTTCTCTGCTTAACAAATTTCTCAATCTCTTTTTGGGCATCACTCTTTGTAACCTTAAATGGTAATATAACATCTGGTACTGCTCCATTAGGTATTATATTGTTAATAGATAGAGTATTACGGCACCAGTGACACCTAGCCTGAGTGCTAGTTTTTGTATCTATAATTACTTCTGCACCACAGCTTTCACACTTAACTGTTACTATATCCTCTGCTGCCTTATCAATATCTGCCGCACCAGTTCCCATAGTAGTGCCCTCTAGAGTACTAATGTCTTGATCTTTTGGAGCAAGGTCCAGCTCAAACTCGTGTCTACAGAAATTACATCTAAGCCTACCTGTCTTGGTGTTGGTTGATATGTCAGTAGCACCGCACTTTGGACACTTTACCTGACCATCTTTGAGATTGCTACTCATATCTCTAATTTTAGTATCTCCATCTAAAGCCATAAGATCACCTCTATAAGCCAAGTAAATCTTTTTTCACCTTATCAAACTCTTCTTGTGTAATAACTCCTGCATCTAAAAGTTTCTTCATATTAATTAATTTTTCTGTTGGATCTTCTTGACTGGTATTTGGGGCTGGATTTGGATTGCCAGCAGCAAAGTTTGGATTATATGAATTACCTGTATTTTCTTGCTGCACAGCTCCCATCATATTCCCAGCTGCATTCATTCCCATTCCCATAAATGCCATATTAGCTCCGCCGCCATTTTCACCAGCTGCTTCTATACCTCTTGCAGCTGCTTGTTGGAAGAATGAGTTACCACGAGTACTTGATAGTGCATCTGCCTTCTTAACATCTGACATAAGTGCTTTAGTGTCTTCGTCATACTCTATAGCAAGTATAGCAGTCTTTGCTATTTCAAGACCTCTTGTAGATTTCCACTCATAGCCATCTTCAACTGCAGTAGATAATGACTTAGCAAACCCTATTTGATCGCCTTGAATTTTACTCATACGATTACCTTTACTTGGGTCGTTAGTATAATTAGAAAATGCTGCTGAAAGTGATGAAACTACTTCATTGAATAATTCTTCTGCAGCTTCATTATCCATATCTTGAAAATCAAATGCGGGAGCGTTTGGAACTAGATACTTTTGAGGAACAAAGTTCCTAACAAATAGTAGTGGATCTACTATCTTTAAAGTATATGTTCCTCTTGTCACAGCTCCAACTTGTGTGCCAAAGAAGGCATCATCCCAATATATTTCACTTTGAGTACCAAATCTATTTTTTGGTATCTCCTTAAGATTTACATAGAAAGCTAATTGCTCTGAACCTGGTTGACCGCCAAATTTAATTTTCTCCCAAGTAGATTTTATAAGTGAACCAGTAAGACCATCACCTGCGAATATACTTTGTGAATTCACATCGTCTGATGAGTAGATAAATCCTCCTGGCTCATTAACTATGCCAGTAATCATACCATCTTGCATAGTAATTAGAGCAGTAGCTTCAGGTACTAAAATCTTACTTCCATTTGATATAATATTGTTATTACCCTTAGTATTTTCTCCACGACCCTTATTTTGTCCTTGTGGCTTAGCTGGAAATATACCTAAAGTGCCTGACTCAAGAGATCCTGGTCCATAAAAATCTAGCCATTGGTCTGCAAAACTTCCACTTAAGGCTCCTGTAAATGCTTTAATAAATCCCATAATAATATCCTCCTTATTTAATCTTTAAAATTTAATTTACTTAAAAATAATTTAAAATCTACTATTAACTTTGCCATCTCCAATATGAAACATATATCTTTTTAGGAAAAATATTTACCTACAAACTCTAAAAAAATCTTAAAATTAGAACTATGCTTTCAAATAACAAAGCAAAAAATTTTTTGACCATAATACTTTCAAGCTCATAGCTATTAAACTTAATCTTTAAATCCCACACCTATATTTTAACATTTTATAGTCATTATATAAGCTAATAAATAGAATTTTTTGAGTGGTCTTAATCACATATTAGAACTTTGCTTTAAGATAGAAAGTTCTTTGTATAGCCTAGATAGCATTTATATCAAAAAACTCCAGCACAGCTTAAAATATAACTCAACTAAAGTTTATAAGACTCAAAACTTTTCTAGCTAATTATAAATTCTGAATAAAGAGACTAAGTAAATAGATTATAAATAGTAACTATAATCACTAAAATTCTAGAAAAATTTTTTTATATTCTAATTTTATTCTTTTTTATTCTCCTTTTTTTATAGAAAAATATTTTCCACTTTCTATCTTTATTATACAAAATTTTTAATTTTTTGCATCACCCGAAAGGATGATATTTTGTAAAATTTATAATAAATTCTTGTAAATAGAATTAAAAGTAGAATAAAAGTATTCTTTTTGATATAATAAAAAAAAAGAATTTCTTTATTCTATTAATTTAATATTTTAAATAATTTATTTTGTAGGCATTTTTAAGGGGGCTTATATGTATCGCAAAGAAATCATAAGTTATATTGTTTCAATTTGTTTGGTTTTTCTCGCCTGTCTTTTACATGCTTTGGATTATTATAATTATATAGTTTTTCCTGTACATACTATTGTATTTATTCTATATACCTTTGTAATTTTTCTCTGGATGAGAAATATGAGAAATAGAGTTCTAAGAAATTCTGTAGTTTTAAGGTTTATGCTTATTGGTATTCTTCTAATATCTTACCTAACTGTTAGAACAATAAAGTATGAAATCTTTATTGGAAATGAAGCTGCAATAAGATATATAAGGTATCTTTATTTTACCTTTCCACCGGTGCTTACTCAACTAGTTTTTTTAACATCACTCTATGTTGGAAAATCTGAGAGAGAAAATATTAGTAAATTTTGGAAACTTCTATGGATTCCTACCAGTATTGCTGTGATTTTTACGATAACAAACGATTACCATGGTCTTGTATTTTCTCTTGATCCAAGTAATACTGGTCTAAATCAGTATGGACCAATATTTTATCTAGTAATTATATACATAGGCCTCTTGGCTCTTTTTACCCTCGCCATCACTATGCTATATTCGTTTAAAAACAAACATTTAACTTCTGTAAAACTTCCCATTTTTATCATTTTTATTTGGGGAATTTATACTTTTTTATACATGATTGCTTGGGAGCCCTTTGAATATTTTAAGATTATTTTTAAGAGTGCAGAGTTTAATATCTTGATGGTAGTGCTTTTTATAGAATCCTTGGTATTTATGAGACTTCTACCTTCAAACAGAGGCTACGAATCATTTTTGCAGTTATCATCTTTAAATATTGGGATTATGGATTCAAATGGTGAGATAATCTTCAGCCCGAATAAGTATAGAAATATCGATCCCTATCTTATTGAAAAATCACTTCATACTCCTGTTCTTATTGATGAGGATACCCTACTTGAAAGTGCAAATATAAATGGCGGCAAATCTTTTTGGTTTATAGATCTTAGCGATTTCAACAAACTAAAGAGAAAGCTACTTAATATGAGTGAGGATATGCTAAATGAAAATGAACTTCTAAAGGCAAAAAATGCCTTAAAAAAGAATATGGTTAAGGTTGAGGAACAAAGAGAAATCAGAGAACATATTCACATGAAGCTTAAGCCTCAGTTCGATCAGCTCAAATATATTCTGATGAACCTGCCAGAAGATGAAAACTTATTTGAGATAAAACTAACGCATGCTTGTTTTCTCGATGTATATATCAAAAGATATTCAAATTTGTTTTTAATTACAAAGAATAAAAAGTCACTTGAACTTTCTGAACTAAAACTCGCATTTTCTGAATCCTTAGATTATTTGAAACTTAGCGGTGTTAAAACAAGTATGGATTGGAAGTTAAATGGAAGATTTGATGCAGGGTTCTCACTTGATCTTTATGAGATTTTTCAATATGCATTAGAATTTTATATGCCTGGAATTGATTCCCTCCATGTAAGCCTATATAGGAAAAAGAATAATCCTGAGCTAAGTATTAATTTAAAGGGTGCAAGACCTGGGTCCTTTCTAAGTAAGTATGGATCTACTTATGAAAAATGTGGATTCTTAATAGAAGAAGATATGCTAGATGGTGAAATAAATCTATGTATTTCTCTTGCAAGGAGGAATCTATGACTCTTATTAATCTAAAAACATATCAGCTTGCTATTTTATTTTTATTAAATACTGTCATATTAGTCGCAAGCATAAAAATAATTATTGAAGTAGCCAATACCAACATTCATTCCAAGTATTTTGTAAAAGGAGTACTCATCTTCCTTCTAAGTTTTTTACCGATGCAGGTTTTGGCAGAGATTGGAACAGGAAAGCTCTACATGGCAAAAGTTCTCGTAGATCTTCCACTTTATTTATTTATAATCTATGATATATTTCTCATAATCTCAGAAACTATATTTTTAGTAAACTTTATTAAGACTAATAAAAAAATTATAGGCAAGAATTCTATCAAAGAGAGCATGGACAATCTTACAGATGGCATTTGTTTTTCAAAATTGGATGGTACTCCCCTCTTGGTTAATAGGGTAATGCAAAATATTAGCTATGAAGTATTTGGCAGAATGCTTGTAAATGATGTAGCATGCTCAGAAGATTTAAGAAAAAACAAAATAAAAAAAGAAGTTCATATCTTGCAGAGAAATCCCCTTGTAGTAGAAGCCCTAGGAAAAATTTGGCAGATTAAGGTTATTCTTCACGAAAATGTGAGGGAAACTCTAGCTTATAATATAACCCTTGAATGGGAACTATACCAAGAGATTGAGAAAAAAAATAAACAGATTGAAAAAATCAACGCAAGTTTAAAAGAATATCAAAAAAATGTTGGAGAGTACACTAGACAGAAGGAAATCTTGCAAGCAAAGATCAAAATCCATGACAAGATTGGTCAATCTTTAATCTATTTTAAACGATATTTAGATATGGAGAAAAAGTCTAAGGAAGATCGGGAAAAACTTATAAATTTATGGATGGAGAGTCTAGTAATGCTTGATGAAAATAATGATTTCACAAGTGAAGATCGAGATTTATCAAAAAGTTTTGCTAAATTTAAAAAGCTTATATCGACCGCCAAAGATATCGGAGTTGTAGTACACGTAGATGGAAATCCTCCTAAAGCTGAAGGAGACCTAAATCTCTTGGTTGAGATAATTCACGAAGCACTTAACAATGCCATTCGTCACGGACATGCTAAAAATATATGGATTAAACTTAGTGAGAATAGTTCAAATATCCACTGCAAAATAAAAAATGATGGAATTTTATCCAAAAATCCCATAGTAGAAAAAGGCGGATTAAAAAATATCCGTCAAAGAATAGAAAATTGTGGCGGCAAAATGGCCATACAGTTAGATTCGAATTTTATTCTAGATCTATCCTGGCCGAAAGGAGTAAACTATGACCTATAAAATAATGATAGTAGATGATCAATTCGTCTCCCGTGAAATGTTTAAATTATATATAAACCAGTGCCCAGACTATGAAGTTACTTACTGTGTTGATACTGCTATGTTTGCAGATACCTATGTACTAAATAGTAAGTTAGATCTCGTAATTATGGATATACTTATGCAGGACGGATCAAACGGCCTTGATGCAGCTGAAAAAATAAAAAAGTTGAAACCAGAATTAAAGATTATCGCAGTTACCAGTATGCCTGAAGTATCTTGGATGGATAGGGCAAGAAAAATTGGAATTGAAAGTTTTTGGTACAAAGAAGCATCTGAAGAAACAATATTAGAAATTATTGAAAGGACGCTCAAAGGAGAATCTATATATCCGATGGAAACCCCAGAGGTCAAACTTGGAATGGCGAAATCAACTGAACTAACGCCTAGAGAAATCCAAGTCCTTAGACTCCTAACTACAGGAGTAGGCAACGATAAAATCTCAGAAAGCCTTGGAATTTCACTAAACACTGTAAAAACCCATATAAAACATCTTCTAGATAAAACTGGATTTTCAAGCCGTACTCAGCTTGCAATCCAAGCTCGAATAACCGGATTTGTAATAGAAGATGATTAAAAAATATGATCTATATATACTAAGGGTTTAAAATGAGCCCTTAGTTTTTTTAATTGATAAGTTGTAAAATTAAATGCGACACTAAATAAAAAATAAAAACTCATATTAACTAACTTCGTGTAAAATGTTAGTAACGACAAAAACACACACGGAGGTTAATATGAGTCATAAATATCTTACACTAAACGAAAGAAATAAGATAGAGGTTTTACACAAAGAAGGATATTCTTCTAGAAGGATATCGGAAATTTTAGGGTTTCACCATTCAACAATATCTAGAGAACTAAAAAGATGCAAGGGGACTTACAAAGCAGTAGATGCAGATAAAGACAAGAGATATAAGGCATCACATAAAGGAAGAAAAACTAAATATACTGATACCATAAAAAATATAATCCTAAATAAACTAAACTCTAAATTGTCACAAGAACAGATAGCATCTACCGTGCTATCTAGAATCGTTTCCTTTAAAACCATATATAATTGGCTTTATTCAGGATTTATTGAATTCGACCTAAGCAAACTTAGAAGAAAAGGAAAATCAAGAAAGTCTAAAGAAACTAGAGGGAGGTTTAATATTGGAACCTCTATAAGAAAAAGACCTAATAGAGTTAAAAAGAGAGTAGAATTCGGGCATTGGGAATTAGATACTGTTGAGTCATCAAGAGGAAAAAACAAAGGATGCCTCGCAACCTTCGTTGAAATGAAATCAAGGTTCTATATAGCTTTACCTATGAAAGATAGAAGTAAAGATTCAATGCTTGAAGCTATGAAAAAGCTAATAAAATCTCTACCAGAATTTGCTTTAAAAAGTTTCACTTCAGATAGAGGTAAGGAATTTGCTTGTTATAAAGAAATTGAAAATATGGGAATAGACTTCTATTTTGCCGACCCATATTCAGCATGGCAAAGAGGAAGTAACGAAAATTCAAATGGTTTATTAAGAGAATATTATCCAAAGAAAACAGATTTGGCTAAAATTGAAGTTGAAGATTTAATTAAAAATATAATGGAGCTTAATAATAGACCTAGAAAGTGTCTAAATTATCAAACTCCGTTTGAAATATTTATGCACGAACTTAGTTTAGAGTAAGTGTCGCAATATTATTTGCAATTCATCAATTAAATTAATCCTAAATAGTTTTGACCTGCCACGAACTAATTATTTATATGATTATTCCAATATTTATTAAATAAACCTATGATAACAACTAAATTTTAGCGTTTTTGTAATCTTAAATTCTATTTTTTATCATTAAAACAATACAAAATCTTAAAGCAGTAAATTATAAAAAAAGGTATTTATTATCTGTAGACTTTTCTTAAAATAACTTTTTACTATTTAAACCCATCTTCTTCAAAATCTTTAAGTGTCACCCCGTTTTCAGTTTTCCAATTAGTTCTACCATTTGTTTCCATTCCGAGAACAAAAGAAGCTGCATATGAAGGACTGTTAAATAAATAATCTTTTGTAATCTTACCATTAACTATACCATTGTTATTTTTAATTTTTTCTCTTAAATCTTTAATCGATTTTGGTATTGCCTGTGAATCCATTTCCTCTATCATACTATCTTTTAATACAACAAAACCCTCATTAGTTCTTTTACATTTAGCTTTAATTAATCTATTAGTTTTTCTAATTGTTCTTGACAAAAATAGTATCAGTTCATCATCTTGATTTGTCTTATCTAACTGTGTCTTATCCTCTATTAAAGGAACAAATATTTTATAACCTAAAACACCAAGAACCATTTTAGAATACTCTATAAAATCTTCTAACTCTGATTCTTTTTCTTCAGTAACATGTCCAGGATTAGGATCGTTCCAATTTCTAACTTTAAATCTATCCGTCTCTATAACCATATTAGTAAATTTATTTTCTAAATAAGAAATTTCAGTAGGAACAAATGAATTGTTTTGTGTGGTCAGCATTACACAATCAGAAAAATAAAAGTCATCTTTCAAATGTTCATTAACTCTAACTAAAACTCCATCACCATTTTTCCTTATTCCAGCTTGACCAATATATACTTCATCTTCTTCGTTGTCGTTCTTGCCAAACAAAAAATATACTCCACTTTGCTTTAAATCCTGTCTATCCTTGCATTTATCTAAATGTACTCTAGGAATTTTATAAGCCACTCCAGTCCAATTTGACAAAGTACATTTAATTCTACCTGTAACTTCTCCATCCATTAAAAAAAGATTAAAATTTTTACTGTTTTTCATTGCTTCACCCCGAACATTTAATAACTATATACAATATAACAGATTAAAATATATTTTTTGAATATTTTTTTAAAAATATAGCCCCAAAATTTAATCTGAACTGTCCCTAAAAAGTTTTATCTCTTAGTAGATGCACCTAAATCTTTTAATATAAATGTTGTATAAAAAATGGCAGCTCGCAAATTTTAGCAGATTTAAAACTTTCGTAAAAGTCATTTGCATTTTTATTTGTAGATCTTATTAATCTTATTTCATCAATATTATGTTTAACGCAATCAATAGTCATTTCATTAAATAGATTTTTTGCTATTCCTTTATTTCTATTCTCCGGCAATACATACACCCAGTCAACATAGCATATTCTATATCCGTCTTGAAAACAGGAATAAAAATGATATTCGACTCTCCCGACCACCTTATCTTCATACATAGCAAGTATTGAAGTGCTTCTTTTAGTTAATTCATCATCTAATCTTTCATAAAGTTCTTCTTTATTTATATCTGTTGAGCACATAATTTCCGGTTCCAATGCCGTTGCCAATGATAAATAATCATAATACTTACTAAAATTTTCTTTGTTTAGTTTTTCAAAAGTATATTTCATAATTTCACCTCTTTAATATCATTTAAATAATATAATTATTTTTAATCCCTTTCATCTGTAATGATATGCTCTACGCCGCTATGCTTCGACCTAAGATATTCTTTCATAAATGATGGATAAGCATTGTATTTATCAAGGTCATTAATTGCTATCCAGCGCATAGATTCTTTTACTCCGCCCATAGTAAGGCTCTGGCTTTTAAGATTCTTATTGCCCTTTGGTTTCATCATGTAATAAAAGGCAATCTCATGGCAGTCTACTCCCTCTAAATCTGAACTTCCAATAAAGAAATTCTCGTGTATCACAGCAAGATGATCTATCTCATAACTGACCCCTGTTTCTTCAAACACTTCCCTTTTTACAGCTTCTTCAGATGTTTCACCTAAATGGACTCCACCCCCTATGGAGTAGTAATAGTCATCAACTTCATTTCCTGCAAACAAGACGCAATCATCTTCTACTATAATTGCTGCTGCTCTATATCTAAACCATTTATTTCCTTTTTTAAAACCACAATCATATTCCATCTCTATCTCCTTTAATTTCTAACTTATCATATCTCGTGCATTGATCTAACACTAACTTCTATATTGTCCAAATTGTTGTTACAATCCTTTCAAAGTATTAATAGTATTGCTAAAATACAGTTTAGATTTACCATACATACAAACTGGAAGTTATCATACCGCCTTTATTATTTTATCTACATCTTTTTTTCTTGATAGCCAAATAACTTTATCATCATATCTATCTATAATACTTCTTATTTCTTTAAGATTTTTATTCTGAAAAGTTTCAGTCCATTTCAAAAGATTATAGACCGATTTCAAGGTTTCTCTTTTTCCTTTTTGTATTCCTAATTTTCTTTTTATAGAGCGCATAATAATTCTACTTTTATATAAATAACCAGGCATATCTAAAACATATATTTTATCAGCTTCATCAAAACTTTGCTGTACCCAGGAATAATATACCCCCTCAATTATCCACTCATTATTATTATATAATATTTCTTGTAATAACGCTTTTCGCTCATCAAGCGTTCTCTTTTTGCCATATTCTTTGGCGTTATTATCCCATTGAATATCATCTAAGTCGAAATGGGAAATATTATACTTTTTTGAAAGTTTATTTGCTAAATAGGTTTTTCCAGAACCACTGCAACCAATAATATGTATTTTCATAAGTCGGTATTCTCCACAAATTCAAGTTTATCAAACTCATTTTATTTCTGCTGAATCATCTTAAAATGCTTCAATGCCTCCACAATTGCACTCTCTTTATCTTCTAGACACTGTGGCTTCCTACTATCTTCATTTTTAGGTAAATAATAATTCTTTCCAACATCAATTCCACATTTTCTCTTTATCTGTGAAATATACAGATTGAAAACCTTCATGCCAGCATTATGTTCAGACACATACTTTTTTATCTTATCATATGTTGCCTTAGTCTCTGCGATGTTATATCCACATCATCAAGTTCAATCGTGACATTAATTTAGTCATCCGGCTTTTGTTTCAATTGGGACAAAAGTTCAACCGTCTCGACGTGGCTTGAGTTGTCAGCATGGATAAATTTAATGATTTTTCAAAATCCTAGTATGTGGGAACATATCTATCTCTTATTATACATCATAAAAAATTATTTCTTACAATCCTTGACTTTAAGTATAATTCTGCTATAATTTAGTTAAGGAACAAGCCCTTGCCATACGTGGCGGGGCGTTTTTTTATGAGGTGTGTATATGAGTAAACCGTTTAAAACTTATGATGAACAAATCGAAATACTCTCAAATAGAGGTTTAGGCATTAATAATCCAGAATATGCTAAGATTATTTTATCACAAGTTAATTATTATAACCTTATCAATGGCTATAAAACTCCATTTTTAGACAATACATCTTCTAATGAGGTAGAAGATGTATATAAAGCTGGTAGTAGTTTTGAAGAAATTTATGCTCTTCATGAAATGGATCGTAAATTAAAAGAAGTGATTTTTTCTTCTCTGCTCCGTTTTGAGAAACTTCTAAAAACATCCTGTGCTTATCATTTTTCAGACTTATACAGAGATGGACTATATCCTTACTTACAAATTGAAAATTATTCTGCATCAAAGCATCAGCTAAATTATGTTTTGAAAAATATAGGGACATTATCCAATGCCATAAGTAGAGAAAATAAAAATTCAAATGGCAAGAAACCTATTAAGCATTATATAAAAAAGCATGACCATATTCCTCTTTGGGTTCTTGTAAATTTCCTTACTTTAGGAAATATGTCTTATTTTTATAATTCCCTAGATGAATCTCTTCAAAATAAAATTGCTAGAGATTTTGGTGAAAAATATAAAGATAGTTACCAGTCTAGAGAAAAAATTAGTAAAACTGAACTTATAGACATAATTAAAATCTGTAATTTTTTCAGAAATGTTTGTGCCCATGATGAAGTCATGTATTCTTTCTCATTGAATAAAGCTGGTCAAACCGCTATATTTGAAAAGTTTTTTGATGAGAATTATACTGGAAAAAATTTACATGATTTAATATTGGTCCTTAAACTAGTTATTCCCAAAAAAGAATACCAATCTTTAATCACATCAATTAGCTCCATCAAAAATAAATATGAGGATAAATTTACTAGTATCTCAATTGATGATATTTTTTCAATTTCAGGATTTCCTAATAAGTAGTTATTAACTTAACTACTTATTTTTTTCATTTGATTATGATTATTCAATTTAATATGCCTATTTTAGGCCATTTATTTAAATGATGAATTACAAATAATACTGCGACACTTAGATTAAACTAAGTTCGTGCAGAAACATTTCAAATGGAGTTTGATAATTTAGACACTTTCTTGGTCTGTTATTGAGCTACATTAAATTTTTAATTAGATTTTCCACAGATATTTTCGCCAAATCTGTCTTCTATGGGTAATATTCTCTGAGCAAGCCATTTAAATTTTCATTGCTACCTCTTTGCCAGGCCGAATACGGATTAGCAAAATAAAACTCTACACCCATATCTTCAATTTTGTTGTAACAAGCAAATTCTTTACCCATTAAGATGTAAAGCTTTTTAAAGCTAATTTTGGAAGTGTATTTATTAGTTTTTTCATAGCTTTAAGCATAGATTCTTTTGATCTGTCTTTCATAGATAGTTCTACGTAAAATCTTGTCTTTCTTAGGACAAAAGTAGCTAAGTATCCTTTGCTTTTTCCTCTTGAAGATACAACAGTATCTAATTCCCAATGGCCAAACTCTTGTCTGTTTTTATAGTTTTAGACCTTCTTCTAATGGAATTTTCAACATTATATTTACCCCTTGTTTCTTTTCTTTGTCTGGATTTTCCTTTTCTTCTTAACTTTCTGATATCAAAATCTATTGCTCCAGAGTAAATCCAGTTGTAAATTTTTTTAAATATAATTTTTCATTAAATAGTGTATTTGAAATTAGTTTAGCTGACCACCTTAGATTTAGTTTTTTCTAATAATTTTTATTATTTCTTTAGCCGACTTAATTTGCTGCCATTTAAACAAGATTTAGATCTTTTGTATTCTTTAGTTGACTTAGCTTTATATTCACTTTTGCATCTTTTAAGTTCCCTTGCAATAGTAGAATGGTGAAAGCCTAAAACTTTAGATATTCTTCTAGAAGAATAACCTTCCTTGTTCGAAACTTCTATTTTATTTCTATCGTTTAGTGTAAGATGTTTGTAGCTCATACTAACCTCCGTATGTGTTTTTGTGGTTATTAACATTTTACACGAAGTTAGTATGAGTTTTTTTTATTTGAGGTGTCGCACTTAATTTTACAATGTATCATATGAAGAATTAAAAGAAACATTAGAAGAATATATCTAATATTACAAAAAGATAGAATAAAATAAAAACTAGGATATTTAAATCTGGTGGAATATAGAGAACAAAATGCATCATAAAAATTTCCACACATATGGGTGGAAAGCAATAAACTAATACCAGAACTAGTAAACTACCAGTCCTGGTATTAAGTCCAACTTTATGGGATCACCTTATGTTTCGGGAGATTTTTGTGTCGTGTTAGCATTCTTTTGGTTTTGAATTAAATTTTCTAATTTCGTTCATCGTTTTATCTATAACATCACTACCCAAGTTTGAGTACAGCTTTTTATCTCCAATTATATAAAACTCTTTTTTAGCTCTAGTTGCTGATACGTTCATTATGTTTGGATTTTCAGATCCCATTGCCCAGTTTGCAGCTCCCTTGCTTTTTTCATCCGCTCCTAAAACCAAGAATACTATTGGTGCTTCTTTCCCTTGGAATGTGTGTACTGTTCCTACATTTGTCGGACTATCTTTACTATCATATCTCGTGAATTTAAGATCTGCTGCGAGTTTTCTGGATAAATTATAAGCTACATTTTTAAATGGAGATATTACATAGACTTGGTCTTTCTTAGATTCGTCTAAAATATCTTCGTTATGTTCTGATAGTTCTCTTATTTTTTTAACTAAAAAATCTCCTTGCTCTTTCACATATTTATTATCCGCAGATCCTCCAACATCATACCATTCTGCTTTTCCGTCTAATTTATTTCCTTGAACCATGTTACCACCATAAGAGATTTCATTTGATATGTTGAACATTGGATACTTGCAACGTCTGTGTACCCATAAAGGAATTCCTATCCAATCTTCAGGATTATTCAAATCTTTGTAAAATCCATATTGACTAACACTGTCAATAAGTGTCTGTGTTGATGCATCTTCTGATAGATAAGCTTGTCCAACTCCATAATTTTGTCCCAACAAACTAAGTATATATGAGTCTAATGTTAAAACTGGTTTGATTTGGGCTGGATCTCCAACTGCCATAACGTGCTTACATCTAAAAATCGCGCCAACGCTTGCTTGGGGCAAGGCTTGTCCTGCTTCGTCAATGAATAAATGTCCCAAAGAATTTGCTTGAATATTCGAAAACATCCTTCCCATACTTGCAAATGTGGAACTAATAACTGGAACTGTCATGTTAATCCAATTCCACGCTTCTTGTATAACGATATTTTTATCCAAGTAATTTTGTTGTTTGTTCCATATCCTAGTTGCAGCTTCAATATTTTTTATATTTTCATATAAGAATTGTTTGCGAACTTTCAGTGCAATTATGAATAGTTCAGACTGAATTCTACGATACTCTTCATCAAACCAAGGATTACTCATTTGCAAATCATCATATGGCAATGCAAAATCCAACACATTAGCATCTGTATTTACTAATACATTTTTCATGTCTCTTATTTTTTCTTGAAGTTTTTTTATTTCTTTATCCTCATTTTGAATCGCTCGAACAATCTCTGAGTTTTTATCTTCGATAAGCTTATTTTCATACAAAATTTGATCTTCGATATGTTTTAAATCTTTTATAAAAGCATCTATCTTTAATTTTGTCGATCTTTCTTGCTCTAATATTTTTATTAAATCGTCAGAGTATTTCCTCATCTGCTCATTATATGTTTTTTTCCTACTGAATTGGAAAAATCCTGGCTTTTGTAATTTGAGGACATCTATGCTATTTTCAATCATTTTTTTATTTTCACTTATATTTGACGAATCATTCTTCAATTCATTTACTTTTTGATTCAAATGACTTTTGTTCAAATATAATTCTTCTAATTTTAAATTAACTTTATTTTTTAAATTACTGAACTCGCATTCTCTGAGTTTTACATTTTTACTGAATTTTGATTTTTTGTTTAATAATTCGTATTCAAATTTTTCTATAGAGAAGTATTTATCCGATATCTCTTGTCTCTTATTTCTATAAGATAATGCTTCATTGTATTTTTTCTCAAATTCACTATAGACATTATTATCAGAAATATAATTGTTTTTTAAATCATTAACCACATGCTTTAATACAGTGATTATGTACTCCATGTTTTCTTTTCTTCCACCTTCAAGAGAAAACAATCCCCAGAATTTTTCTAATTGTTTCTCGGCTTCTAATTTCTCTATATATTTTCCATTTTCTTCTATCCATTCTGTTGAAAGTTTAGAATTAGAAATATCTTTAAAATAATCTATTCTTTTTATTTCATCTACCAATGAATTATCGATTTCTGATATTAGTGGAAGTTTATCTACAATGTTTTTCACAGCTCCATTGTTGGAACTTGCAACAATAATCCCATTTTCTGCTATTTGTGCTGGAAGTATGCCAATTGAAGCTTTGTATGATCCACTTTCCCAGTAAACAGTCTCGTCATTTCCCGTAATCTTTTTGTTGTTTAGTTTTGTGATTTCGTAGGATTGATCTACTAATAATTGTGCAAAAATGTCCCTCAAAAGTGTTGTTTTCCCTGTTCCTGGAGGCCCATTTACACTTCTCATATTATTAGAATCATATCCTAAAGACAAATTGATTGCGATTTGTTGCATAAAAGATGGTGCATATTGTATATTACTCGGAAATCTAGACAAAGGATAGTTGTTTGGCTGTAAAATCTCTGTAAAAATATATTTATTAAACTTAGGAGAAGTACTTCTACTATCTAAATCTTTTCTATTTGAACAATCTCCAGGCAAATAATCATTCAAGTTTTTCGAATGAACAGATTTCGCCTTTTGCAAATCATTAATGAAAAATGAATGTAGATTAATTGCATCGGTCTCCAAATTTTTCAAAGGTTTCATCCTGCAATTATTAATGTCTATTTTATTCATTTTTAAAATATTCAGTATAGCCTTATTGAACCAATCTTTATAAGCTTTATTTTCTGGACAGTCAAATATTTCTTGAATTTTCTTGTTGAAATCTTCCTCATATTCCTTAAACTCTTTTTCTGAAGGAATTTTATGAAAGTTTCTAATATAAAAGCTTTCTGTTAAAAAAGTCATATCATTATTTATCTTCAAATCCTTATCGAAATACAATGCAAATGAAAATTTGTTTCCTAAAGTGATTTCTTGATTGGACACTGGAAGGTTGAATTTATCTCTCAAAAAATCTATTACTTCTGTAAATTTGTAAATATCAAAATATACAACTATCCCGCCTTTTTGATGTGAATTTAAATTAAGATATTTAATCTTTTTCTTAAATAAATCATAGAAATCATAATCTTTAAGATTTTGAAAAGTTAGAATTTTACTGTCATTTAAATTGATATCTCCCTCCGATAAATGCTCCACCATAATCCATGATTCTAGTATTCTTTCTTTTTGGTTCATGTTATGCTCCTTTGTTAATTGATTTCTCGCTTTTTGTTCTATAATTTTGTAGGCTATTTGTCAATTATCACATTTTTGTGTAGTTCACTATCCTAATCTATATTTTCTTACAAGGCTTCATTAATTTTTAATCTCTTAATTTTAAAATCCTCAATCTTAGATATTGTTTAAATCATTCCAAAATACTCTAAAGCATTTTCTATTGCCTTTTCTTTTTCTTCTGGACAATTTGGTACTCTTTGATTTTCTTTCTTGTTAATACTGTAATTTTCTCTTTCTATTAGACCGTATTTCCTTTTTACTTGTGCAATATATAGGCTTGAAACTTTTAGTCCATATTTATCTATTACAAACTTTTTAATTTCTCCATAAATTGCATCTTTTGAAAAGTCAATTTCTGACAATTCATTTTTTCCGATTTCTATATCTAAATGGTGTTCATTGTTTAGTTTGGACAATAGAGCTACCGTCTCCACATGGATTGATTGGCCAGTATGGATAAATTTAATGATTTTTAAGCTGCTATAGAGTTCGTATAATTGCGTAAAAAGAAAAGGTCATTTGAACCAAAACTAGTACATTGTTTTAACGACAAATACCAACTAGGACTGACAAATGAACCAACGACAGTTTGCAATTATTATAGAAGATATGCAAATTTAATCAATGCAGAAGTCAAAAAACAATTTGCCAAAAACTAATCTAATCAAGGTTTTTAATGAGCTTATGGAAAAATAAAGAGATGAATACTTAGAAAATAATTTTTATCAAAGGAACCTAATAGAAGTACTTACCGTAATAGCTAATATAAAAGTCACTATACAATAAAAATAGGAACTCTTGCCCTTAGAGTATCTAGAATATGATATGGTAAATTTTTAACAGATGTCTTTAAAAGATATCAAAGAATTGAAAAAGCTCTACTCACAACCATGTTAAAATGTATATACAAGGAGTACAAGTAAGAAAAATATCCAATCTAATAGAAAAATTGTGTTGCAAAACATCTTCTAAATCCTTAACATATCAATATCCTTAAAATTAAGATTTGTGTTTACGACGATTCTTTCGATATTCTTCCATAGTTTTAGTCAGCTCTTCCCCATCCATATCCTTGATTTGATTCATATTAATTGTTATCTCTCCATATCTCAATGCAATGTTCATTTTAGTTATTAACCTTTTAAATAATGGTAACTTATCCAAATATGCATCCCGATCTTTCATAAATATTGATACCATTCCTTGACCCATCATAGGCATATTTTTTATCTTTCGAACTGATTCCCAACTTATTAAAGAATTTTTCATAGACGATATGCTTGTATTCTCATAAAATCCATCGTTATTTATAATTAAAGTTGGTTTACTCACGAAAATATTTTTAATGAATAATAAGGTTGCCGCTCCAAAAAACAATTTTCCAAACAGTCCAATTAAAATTATGAATATACTATATAAAATTATGAATATACTATATAAAATTCTGCCTCCATAAAGTCTACTGCCTCCAAAAAGTCCAGCTAATAGCATAAAGCCTGACATAAGTGTCATAAGGATACCCGATAAACTCAAAATTATATTTTTTAATATACTACTACGTATTTCTAATCTTTTATCCATTGCCCCTCCTACCACATTTCAGCTTTTAATATTATTGAAAATTTATCCATAAAAAAAGCGTGTTTCGTCTTTTTCGTTATTATAACATATTTTATTGGTTGTAATACCCTGTAACTCAATAAAATATCATAATTTACATATAATTAACATTCTAATATTGTAAGATTAACTCACTTGATTTGACAAATTAATATCACATTAAGCTTTATTACTAACTCTTCTAATAATCAAATCTATAGGTGTGTTAGCATCTTTAATTCTCGTGTAAATATAATTCTCCCTAATTTTCTGAAAGTTATCTGTCAAATAATATGGTGAATCAAATCTTGCTTTACTTTTTTATCAGATTTATACCATTTTTCTTAAAATCCCAGTACCAACCTTCCTTCCTAAGATTCATCAATTCCATTATTTCTTCTAGTTAAAGAAGCTTCTGGATATTTTTTATCTTCTAGTAACAAAAGATACAGAATGACCATTTCTGTATCTTTTACTGAGTAATATCTTGTTTGAAATGTGTGTGGTAAATATCTTTTGTTTTTTAGTTAATTCAATCTGTATTTTTATTTAATTGGGCTCAAATAAGTTGTAAAGCTACAGTACAATCAAATTAAGCAATTAAGTATTGCTTCAATATTTTTAGGGATTATAGTCGTGTTTGTTACAACCATGTGGCAAATCCCTTTTAGCTTTATAATTTCAAAAAAATTAGGGGTGATCTTTTTCGGTATTGGTTAATTTAGCTATTTCTTTTTCAGGTGTATTTTTAGCACTAAAACCATATTGCTTGTAAGTAGGGATAAGAAAATGGGAAAATCCGCAAAACCCCTAGGGGTTTTGTTTGCTATGTTTATTTTTAATAGTTTTTACTTATTTTAGTTTTGATATTCTATTAGCGTCTAAGTATTTATTTTTAAATGAAAAGAGAGACTCGAGTTAACAAGTCTCCCCAAAATTTGACAAAGAGCCTATTTTAATCATTATCCCTTTGCATCAATAATAATTCTACTTTATTTATTTTATTAATAGCAATAATTGAAGATATTGGTCCTAACAAGGTTCCCAAAATTATTACTATTATTAACATTAAAATCATAAGGAATATATTCGGTCTTAAAAAAGGCATATTCAAAAGTGATGAAAATATATTATTGAAAGTTATACTTAAAACAAAGGAAAGCACAGAACCTATGACTGCACCTGTACCATTAATTAGCATAGATTCAACAAGAACTACTTCACTGAGTTTTTTCTTTGTTGCTCCTAATATCCTTATGGTTGCAAATTCTCTTTTCCTTTCCTTAACTGATAAGGTATTTACAAGACTTAAAATAAAGAAAGCTAGTATCCAAATCAAAGCTATCAATATATACACATATACAAGCATGTTTTTTGCTGAATCTGAAACTTGTGTCATTATTTTTCTTGGCAATAAAGGATACACTTTTTCTTTTTTTAAATTCTTCTTTAATAAGTTTTTGAATTGTTTTTGGATCTTTGTTTTTTTCAACTTTTACTAAAATAGAAGATATATCATCTTTTTTTGCCACCGGATGATTAATTATCTTTTCATATTCCTTGGCTAATCTATGAGTTTCTTCTATTGTCATAAAAACTGAATTATCAAAACCCATGCCAGTTTTTGCAAGCCTACCTCTTATATCAAATTCTTGATTAAAAAATTTAACCTTATGATTAATATTCCCCACAATGTTAGCACCTACAACAACTTGCCCAGCTTTAATTGGAGTTTTAATCTGTTTTTCAAGCCAAGGTTTAACGCTAAAGTCATCAGAAAAGTCAATTCCTATAACTTGAATGGGAAAAGAACAGCATCCAGCAGAAAGTGTAGCTAGATAAACTTGACCACAGGCTTTTTCAACTCCTGGTATTTTTTTTACTCTATTTAATATATCCTTGTCAAAAAAGAATGTATTAGGTTCTCCCCTTAATATTGCACCTGTAATTTTGGAATCATAACCTTCTGGGACTACTATAATGTCTGCTCCCATCCTATCTGATAGAGATTTCATGCCGTTTTTAAGAGAAAAAAATTATAAATGAAGACATGAATAAAATAAAAGTTAAAATTCCTACAAGTAAAATCAAGGTAATTGACCTTGCCTTTTTATTTTCTATATTCTTTTTTGCTAAATTAACTGTGTATAAATCTTTCATTATTTTGCATCAGCAAGAGCATTGTTGCAAGCTTCTATAAATTGCTTGTAGGTTTCTGTTGCTCCCGAAATAACGTCCACTCCTTCAGGATTTCCTTTTTCCACTAATCTATCTGGGTATGACTTTGCAAGATTTATAGCTTGTTGGGCTATCTTATATAGTCCTTCATTTTGGCTTTGACCATAAGATTCATCCTTTTCTTTTCCATCTCCATCAATGTTTTGCATTGTGCAAGATTCAATCTTATTGTCTTTAACACTTATATCCACCTTTACAAGTCCGCCTCTTTCATCCTTGGCAGATTCTCCTTGATATGTGCCATCCTTATAGCTTACGCTTGGAGCTTCTTCTTTTTTATCTCCTCCACAAGCAACTAGGACAAGCCCCAAAGAAAAAATTATTAATACATTTAAAATTTTTCTCATATAAACTCCTTAAGTTTTTCATCTTTTTTTACAGAATCAAGAACTGGTCTTTTTCTTTTCATTTTTTCTTCTTTTGAAATTTTACCATGTTCAAGAGTTATCATTCTTTCAGATTCTTCACCGACTTCAGGGTCGTGAGTTACAACAATAATTGTTGATCCTGCATTGTGAAGTTTTTCAAATATGTCAAGAACTATATATTCATTCTTTTCATCCAAATTTCCTGTAGGTTCATCGGCTAAAAGTATTGTAGGATGATTAATAAGAGCTCTAGCAATGCACACTCTTTGTTGTTCCCCACCTGATAATTGGTTGGGTAAGTGCTTGGCTCTATCAGCTAGACCTACTGCAGCCAAAGCTTCCATTGCTTCTTGTGCATCTGGCATAGAATGATAATATTGTGACATCATTACATTTTCCAAAGCACTTAAATAATTAACTAAATGAAATTGTTGGAAAATAAGTCCTATCTTATCCCTTCTAATAACTGTTAGTTCCTTAGGTGATTTTTTTGCTATATCTTCACCATCCAAAATAACTTCACCAAGTGAAGGTTTATCCATGGCACCAATAATATTCATCATTGTTGTTTTACCAGAACCTGATGGACCCATTATAGAAATCCATTCGCCCTTTTCTACACTTAAATTGATTTTGTCAAGGGCTTTAAGTTCACCATAAATTTTTGAAACATCTACGAGTTTTAATATATCCATAAAATTCCTTTCTATTCTCCACGAAGCACTAAAGCTGGATCAATATCAACAGTTTTAGATACTGGTATTAAAGATGCAACTATAGTTATTACTATACAGACAATAATTGTCATAGGTACTAAAAGAGGCAAGAAACTTACCTTTCTAGCAAATACCGAAATACTTACTCTATTGGCAAATATATATCCTAATGCAACCCCTAAAAGTCCACCAAAAACCCCCAAAAATGCTCCTTCACCTAAAAAGTCAACAATTACTGACGAATTTGTGGCGCCCAAAGCTTTCTTAAGACCTATTTCTTTACGCCTTTCAGTTACAACTGCCATCATTGTTGTGGATACACATATCATCATTATGAATAATACTATTATCGTTACAATGAAGACAAGAGCTTGTAATTTATTCAAAACTATATCTTGTGAGGCGGTAACTCTTTTTACCATTTGTGGAGTTAGAGATCCATCCTTTTGTGAAATATTTGATACTATTTTTGAAAGTTCATTTTGTTCGGCTTCTACTGAATATTCTACGACATCATAATTTTTGTCTTTAACAAGCTGTGAAATATCATCAATACCCATAAAAATAAGTTCTTCTTCTTTACCACCTGTTGTTACAACTCCTGAAACAACAAAATTAGTATCTATAGAACCTTCTCCATTAACTTTGGGAGTATTTATAATAATTTTATCTCCCTCTTTTAATTCCAAAGCCTTTGAAACTTCATTACCTATTAAAACTTCTCTAGGTTTTTCAGGCCATGAACCATCAATAAGCCAGTATGGAGAATTTTCTTTCGCTCCCTTTAAATCTGTACCTGCAAGCATATAAGGTTGTTCATTAATTTTTGCATTTGTATAAATATAGGGTGCCTGACCGACAAGCTTTCCTGATGGAATTAACGATTTAATTTCATCTAACTGTTCATTGGTAATTTTTTTATCAGGGTTAGTTGGAATTACCAACATATTTGCACCATAAGACCTAAACTCCTTACCCATTTGTCTAGGAATATCATAGTAAATAGTAACAAGTCCTGAAATAATTGTTGCTCCCATAGCTATAGCAAGTAGTGCTGTTAACATTCTTGCACGTCTCCTTGCCAAGGAAGTCATTATCATTTTTAAGTAAAATTTATTTTTACTTTGTTTATCTGCCATGTAGTACCTCCGTTGGATTTAAATTCAAAAGGTATCTTATAGCTGGTATTGAACCCAATATTGTAACAAGAATAATAAGTATTGCTACAATAGGAACTACCATAGCTGTTGGAGCTATTGCTGATCCAAAAACTGTTAGACCAATAATCTGAGTAAGTAGCAGACCAACACCGTAACCTATAACTGTTCCAAATATCGCTGTCAAAATTATTTCCACAAGAATTATGGAAATTATCCTTCCATTTGACGCCCCTATAGCTTTTTGAAGTCCAATTTCATTAGATCTTTCCATTACAGATGCTGTAATAAGATTTGAAATACCAAAGCCTGAACCAATCAAAGTTAATACTGTAATTAAAACCATAAGAAGAGTAGTCTTGTTTAAAATATCTCCTTCACTTTCTGCAACTTGACGAATTGGCTTAGCTACAGAATCAGTCATTACTTCTGTTATTTGATAACAAATAGCAGAAACATAAGCTGTACAATACCATACTTCCCATTCCTTAATAGTTAAAGATAGTGGGTTTTTGGCAGCCTTTCTTGCTAAGTCATTGTCTGGTGTAGTAAGAGCTGATACTTCAACTTTATTTACAACTCCAGTAACTCCAGCAAATTCTTGTGCTGTTTTTAAAGTAGCATATATAAATGCATCTTCATCAGAACCTGATGAGAAAATACCCTTAACTTTTAATTTTTTGTCTAAATTAGTGCTTTTTAGTTGGATTTCATCACCAACTTTAAATCCATTTCTGTCTGCAAAAATCTTTCCAAGCATAACTGAATCGCTATCATTTTCTGATAACCACTCGCCTTGAACTTCCCACCAGTTTTTAAGTCTAATCATACCAGTATCAACTGATTCTCCAGTAGGCAAATCCATATGATTATTAAACCATGTTCCTACCATCTTAGTATGTTTAGAATCATTATTACAAGAAACCCAAGTGTTAAGATATGGCGTATAGTCTACAATATTGTAAGCCCAAAAAATAGTTTTAATGTTAGGAAGTTCTGATTCCTTTAAATATTTTTGAACCTGCCCCTCTTTTTCTTGCATGCCATACAAATCATCAAGAAGGGAAGCTTCCTTAGGCAATACATTAATATTTGCTCCATAGGTCTTTAATTCTTGATTAACTTTATCTCCAACACCGAGCATGGTATTTAACATTGAAGTGGCAAGAGAAGCTCCAAGGGCAACTGTAAATGCAATAAGAACCATCTTTCCCTTTTGTCTAAAAAGCGCTCCTTTAACTATTCTCCAAAACATAAGCCCTCCTACTTAAATACATAAGACAATGCGTCAAGATCTTTTGGCGCAATCTTTATCTTTTTATCATGGACAATGTATGGGAAAGGTATCGGGTTACATCCACCCTTAAAACCTATTGTACCCCTATTCATTACAACGTCGCACAACTTACAAATAACATTTTCGCCTCTTTCAAAATATCCAGATGGACCACATATCTCGCAGGCATCAAGTACAACTCCATAGGAACCTTCTGATTTTTTAATGCAGAAAAATCTCATTTGTGCACCATCCTTTGCCTTATACAAATATCTGTGCAAATGCATATCTTCTAAGCTACTTAAAGGAATAACAATCATTCCATTTTCAGTTTGATAATCTTCAGGTGGTGAAAGGGCCTGTTCCTTATTAGCATATGCCTTTCCAACCGTTAATGAAAAAGTATTAATAAATAGAACGACAAGGAAAAAAATTGCCCAATGTCTTTTATTCTTCATTCTATACTTTATTTTTCTTAACTGAGCCCTATTGCTATAATCTTCATTAACTTTAATATTTTGCTTATATAAAATTACTGGAATAGCTATCATAATTAACATTGTTGCAAATAAAAACACATTTTCGTGATTAGCTATAAATGCAATAACTCTAAAAAAGTTAACATTTCTAGGAATAATCCCTTTAGAATAAAACCTTTGAATTATGATATTAAATTGGCTGATACCCGAACATATCAAGCTCAAAAAAACAATAATCTTTAAGTTTTTACCTTCAAGTTTAACTGAAGACTTATATACGGCAAGTCCTGATAAAATCATCATGATTATCCCAAAAACAAAGCCTAAAATCCTAAAAAGTACAATAGTTGAAACAGCACTTTCGCCATAATATACAAATTTGTTTGATTGGTTAAATACATATGGTAAATAATAAAAACAAATTCCTACAAGATAAACAACAACCGATGCTGAAATTAAATTATCATAAATTTTAGCATTTATCTTATCTTCAAATATCATAAAAATTAATATTAAAAATACTGAGATAACTATGGGTATCATAGACCAGAAATTCAATTCTGTTCTATTAATAAAATTAGGTATATTTCTTATAATTATTGAAACAATTGCTGCAATTACCCCTAAAACTAAAGAAATTATAATAACATACTTTTTATATTTGCTCTCTTTAGTTGTATAATAGGCAAGTATTAAAGAAATCATTAGAGAAAAGGCTATTCCTGCCTCCATAACTTTAATAAAAATTTTTAAAATAATTTCACCCCCCATAAATGCATATAAGGGGAACATGAATTCCCCTTAAAAGTATTAAAAATTTTCAAAATTTTACCATTGTGGTCCGTTCCATTCGAAGTCAGTCCATTCTGCAACAAGTGGTTCTGTCCAGAATCTACCTGTTACACCAGTTTCTTTATCTACGTGTAGTAAGTAGTCATTGCCTGGTGCAGTTACTTCGAATTTTACATCATAAACACCAACACCTTCTTCAAATTTAACATTTGCACCATAGTGCGGACCATCAGATGCGTTCATTGGCATGAAAGCTACTTCTTGAACATGGTCTGAACCTTTCTTTTGTAAATAAGCTTTTACTTTTAACCATGGAACAAAATCACCAACACCATAACCTAATGTTGAACCTTCTTGTGATGCTGTAATGTCAGCTTCAATATGGCAGTCAGCTTCTTCTTTAGGAATTGAGTTTCCTGCTGGTTCCATATCAACTGGTTGGAAATATACACCTGAGATTACTAGAGGTCCTTCAGTATGATCATCACCAATTGGAAATTCTTCAAATCCTGCATCTTCTCCTGGAGCTGCAGTTTTTGCATCTCCTGCTTCTTTTTTGTTTTCTTCATCTGGTGCTTTTTCTTCAGTAGAATTATTAGCTGCATTATTAGCATTGGTATCTTCTTTTTTACCACAAGCTGTAAACATTAATGCACACACAAGCGTCATAACAACAAGAATTAAACTTTTATTTTTTAACATAAAACCCTCCTATTTTTTTTTCTTGGCTGGCTTCAAGCTCAGCTCTAATTTTTTTGTTTCTATTATTTTGATAGATAACAGAAACAATGGTTACTACTAATAGAATAATTTGTGGAATAAGATTTTCATACCTATCATATATACCTATAACTTCAGCAGACCATCCATTCATCCAGGGAACTATCGTTCTACCAATTACATCTGCTTCTTGTAATTCTCCTATGCCCTTTCCTAAGAAAGACAAGCAAAGTATAAACATTAGCCAAGAAGTAAATGTAAAGAATGGTTTTAATGGTAGCCTTACAGAAACTTTAGCAATTAAATAATATACAATTGCAAGTATTATGGCGGCAACTAAAAGTCCAATCCACATATGCATTGGATTATCAGAAATGCCTGTTCTCATACCTTGGAAAAACAAAATAAGTTCTGCACCCTCTCTTGCTACTGCTAAGAATGAAGTGAAAGATAAGGCAAAATAATTACCCTTGGAAACAGATTGTTCAACTTTGTTTTTAATGTATCTATTCCAAACTTCAACTTCAGATTTAGAAAGCATCCAATTGGATACATAAAATAGTACGATAACAGCAAGAAACATCGCAATTCCTTCGAATATTTCTTGTCCCATTCCAGACTCAACTTCTCCCACTGTATTGGCGATGATATTAAATACTCCAGCTAGGACTACTGAAAAGGCAATGCCTAGCAAGGCTCCAATATATACACCTTTTAAATAAATTCTATTATTAGTCTTTGATAAATATGCAGCAATGGCAGCTACAACTAAAATGGCTTCAAGTCCTTCACGAAGTGTAAGTCCAAGAACTGCAAAAAATGTGCCAAATCTTTTTAGCAGCTCTCCCAACAATTGACCTGTTGAAAGGCTGTTTGCATCTTCTTGACTTTGACCACTGGACTTAGAATCTCCAGAGGTTCCATCAAGAGTATGAGCATCTTCATGAAGATAAGTTATAAGTGCATCAATTTCATCTTTAACTTCTTTTGGGTCTGCATCTTCTTTGATAGATTTTTTTGCTCTGTAAAATTGATGTTCAACCATTGAACCCCTTTGGCCTGAAATTGCAGACATAGTTGTTTTTTCAAATCCAATTTTTTCATAGAATTTAAAGTAAGCAACATTAATTGCATCTGTGGCTGCTTTTTTAGCATCCTTATCTCCAGGCTTGTAAACTTCCACAGCTTTTTGTAAATGTTCTGACATAGCATCAGCAACTTCAACCCAGTTACCATAATTTGTTTCTTCTTCCTTTGTTTCTGCTGCAAAAGCAGACATGAAAGTGAGGCTAATCATGATTACTATCATTGCGAAAATGCTAGTCCTTTTCATTAATAAATTCATCTCTATCCCTCTTTTTTTATTAAACTTCCATCTTCCATTTGGCAAAGTGTATTGCCATATTTTAAAATATCAAGCTCATGAGTAACTATAATAAGTGCAGTACCTTTAGAATTTATTTTTTTTAATAAATCCATTATCTCCATAGTAGTATTTTTATCCAAATCACTTGTAGGCTCATCTAAAATCAAAAGTTCCGGCGAATTAATCATAGATCTGGCTATCAGCACTCTTTTTAGCTCTCCTCCAGATAAATTTTTAGGAAAATCATCTTTCAAATGCAAAATTCCCATCTCATCAAGAAGTATAGCTGCTTTTTCATAAGCAGAGTCATCTCTTTTAAATAGATAATAAGGAAGAGACACATTCTCTAAAACATTTAAATTTGGAAGTGTTCCTAGACTTTGTGGCACAAAACCTATGATTTCATTCCTATATTTGCTAATTTCTCTATCAGAAAAATCACTCATATCTTTGCCCTTAGCAAAAATTTTACCTTCAGTCGGTTTTAATAAACCAGACAAAAGATTTAAAAAAGTTGACTTCCCTGAACCGCTTCTGCCAATTATATTGACAAAATCTCCCTCCTCCAAGGTAAAGTTTACATTTTTAACTGCAAAAAGTGTATTAGAACCTCTCTTAAAACTCTTACTTAAATTTTCAGTTTTAATTATTGATTCCATTATGAATTTCTTTCTTTCATGCAATAATAAATATTAACTAAAACCAATATGCCTGACAACAATGTGCAAAATGGAATGGTTTTTGCTCTGCAAGCCATATCGGCTTTCATACATCCACCAATAAGCACATGAGCGTTTAGTATCTCTAAAATACCAATTGCTATATTTGAAATAGATAATCCTAAAGATATTTTTGAATCTTTAACTACAATAAGAATGATTGCTAATACTAAAATGACTGCGCCAATACCCATAGTCATATTTCCCATCCAATGGCATTTCATGAACATCCCATTTTCCATAGGAGGACAAACTGGTGTTATAAATTTTGGTGCAAGCACTAACAAGAGACCTACAATAGCAGAAATATATCCTAAAATCTTTTTTCTACTCATTTTAATTATCCTTTCTACTTATCTTTATTAATAACATTGTAATATAAAAACGTGTTTATTTTTTTATACTTACCAGTCTTTTTTTCAACAGTTACCCCTGGCCAGTTACCAACATATTGGTTGGAATCAGTGAGGCCGTTAAAAAGTGTTGACTTACCACTGTTGGGGTTGCCGGCAATTGCAATAGTAATAGCCATCTTAGTCCTCTTTCTTTTCTATTTCTTCAATTGCAATTAATTCAGCATCTGCTTATCTAATGCTAAGTTCATAATGTCTAATATTAATTTACACGGGGTCGCCAAGTGGCGCCACCTTCCTTGTGTAAATTTCTGAATTTTTTGTAATTCCCATGTCCATTATCCTTCTTTTCAAAGGACCAGAACCATTGATTTTTTTACGATGTAGTATTTTCCTGCAACTGCATCTCTTAAAGTTTGCAAGTCTTACATCTCCTCTACCAATATTTTTTTGCTATATCTTTTCCGATTGCAACTCTGGAATCCTTAATTGAAACAATTAAATTACCATCATTCTCATTAACAACCTTTATAACTGCATCTTTGACAAAACCAAGACTTGCCAGGTGGGACTCAGTTACATTACTATCTCCTAAAGACTTAACCCTTAAAATCTTATAATTAACATTTAAGGGCGCCATTACTAAGCTAGGCATTTAACCACTCGTTTATAGTTTTAATTTTATTAAAATAAATTACTATTTGAATTTGATTATTATCTTCTTAATCATTATAAGATAGAAAATTGAAAATTCAAATCAATTTCCCAGTTTTTTTTAAAGAATGGAATATTTTTAAGATTGAGAATATTTTTAATTTCTTTATCTATCTCCATATCAGAGATAAGTAAAATATGAGATTTCTCATGATTGTATGTCGAGCTAAGTTCTTTGGAACTCAAGAGAATACCTTCACTAATTAGCACATTAATAAATTGATCTATTTCCTCTATCGAATAATGTTTACTAAATTTCTTGTGTATTTTTTCTCTATTGCCAAATTCTTTTACTAAATTGAATACCTCATTCAGTATCTCGTAATCGCATTCAAGAGTTTTGAAACAATTATCTTGATAAATAGTGATTTAATTATTGTTAATTTTAGATAACAAAATTGTATCATTTACTTTAAGATTCACACCTAACCTCCTAATATAATAGTTAATTTGTGGCATTTAAGATTTAAGATTTAATTTTTATTAATTAGATCTCAGTGTGTGAGAACAAGAATCAACACTTGATTGATTATAGTTAACATTTTTTTTCGCTGTTCACTTTTATTGTCATTTCCACGCACCTCCTTTTATTAAATTACAAGTATTATCTTAAATAATAGTATCTACATTTGTTTTTTAGTCTTAACTGCCACATTTATATTTGGTTAAATGAATGATATTATCATTCATTTATAGATTATAACATATTTCGTTCCTGATATCAATAATTATTATCATTTAAGAAGTTTTATTAATTAATCTCTTTTTCGCGAATATTAGTTATAATCCTGATTTTTATCTGCAATTTGCTATTTATCCCAATAATATCTATTCTTTTCTAATTTG
Organism: Citroniella saccharovorans; assembly: GCF_035481615.1. NCBI lineage: Bacteria > Bacillati > Bacillota > Tissierellia > Tissierellales > Peptoniphilaceae > Citroniella > Citroniella saccharovorans. The sequence continues at coordinate 397,867 of NZ_JAYKOT010000003.1, read as the reverse complement.
AAAACTATCACTGATAGAAAAGCACACTCATCTAAGGGTTATGAAGTCTGGGCAAGAAAACATAATATCAAAACAATGGCTGATTCAATAATTAAATTAAGAGAACAAGGAATTAATTCAATCACTCAGCTCGATGATCTAATCAAAAAATCTGCTGATGTTAGACAAGATTTGTTAGATAAAATAAAGAAGATTGAAACTGAAATGAATAGTTTATCCCAGGATATGGAAAATATAAATACTATAAATAAGTATCGTGAAATATATAAATACTACAAGAAAAATCCTGAGGACAAACAATTTGCAGAAGAATATTATAGTGAGCTTTCAGTCTATAAATTAGCTGCTAAAAAAATTTTAGAAAACTATAAAAAGCTACCAAAAACAAAAGAAATACTATCAAACCTCGATAAATTGCAAAAAAAAAGAACACCCTTATGCAAGAGTATTCTCTGAATAAAGAGCAATTTTCTGACCTTGTTCAATATAGGAAAAACTATGAAAATTATTATGGAAAGGATGTAGAGAGGTAACTACTTCTTATCCTAATATCTTCTTTGAATTAGCTTGAATTTGAATGGTAATATCCTCTAAGTTACTTTTTTTTATTTTTGCTATTTGAGTAATAGTATCTTCTAAGATTTTATAATCATATCTTTTTTTACTTTCTTTTGTAAAAGGAGCATCTGTTTCTAAAACAATTCTATCTATAGGTACACTGTGAATTAAATCATGACCTTTTTTTGTTGTTGTCATATCTAAATTGACAGATATATATATGTTTTGATTTTTCATCATACCATCTAGTAGTCTTTTAAGAGTTCCTGTGTACCAATGTAGAATATATATATTATTGTTGTTAATTAGTTCTTCAAATATAGAACTTTCAGCTTTTCTTGAGTGAATTGATATAATCTTACCATCACTTTTATTACACTCATCCATTATTTCTCGAAATATTCTTAGTTGTTTTCCAAAAGATTCTTTATTTCTTTCAGAATTATCTAGACCTATTTCCCCTACGAACCTTGTCTTATACAAATTTCGTTTAAATTTTTCAAAATAATTAGGGTACTCTTCAATCAATTCTGGATGATAGCCTAAAGCTAAAAAATTATTTTTAGAATCTTTATATTTTGGATAGTATCTTTCAAACAAAACTGGTAAATTTGTCACAAAAACTATTTTATTAGCATTGTTTAACATTTTAAAATTGTCATTATATAAATCTGGATGGCAATGAAAATCAATCAACTTCATTCAAATCTACCTCATTAAATACTTTATTTAATTCTTCTATACTCCTATTATAAACGTCTGCAAACTCTAATAAGTTATCTGTTAACGGACCAGATTTCTGTATCTCAAATACCGCTCTTTTAGGATTATGCTTTTCAAGCATTTGTAAAAAAGCATTTTTGTTTAAGATTCCAGCTTCAGATTTTTCTAAGGTTTTATGTCTATACTCCGTTTCATCTTTCCCATAAGCTGATATTATAGCTGCTTTTCTAACTATGCAAGGTATGCAATCTCCACAGTGTTTTGATGTCTTTTCTTTTTTAAATCTACCATTATCTGGGTGTGAGCAAGACATAGTCTTAACATACTGCTCTTTTAGGAAGCTACTATTTTTACACTCTTTCAGCATCTCACCTTTAGTCTTGAATTGATATGGATTAATGATTTTAATATCTAAATTCATATTATTTATTAAAGTTTGTAGTTTTTTCATGTAGTATGGGTGTGTAGTTCTTGTACTGCTACTCCCAAACCTTGATCCAGATAAGGGAACATTTAATGAGATGTAACCATTTTCAGGGATATATAGCTGAGTTTTTCTACCAAAAGCTGAGCCATAAACAATTGCATGCGAAAAAAACATAAAAGATCTTGTTCTAGTTGTATCTTCTTTACCATTCCTAGCAACAACATATGATTGAACCTGATCTCTATCATCTAACTCATATTTATTCTTTACAGCTTTAAAAATATCATCTTGATAGCTTTTAGTTCCTTTTCCTCCACCGTAATGACTAACTAGTAATATTGAAGAGGTTGAATCTTCGAGTAAGTCTATTCTCCTATAAAAGAGTCTAAACCACCTGAAAACATACAAATTTTGTCATAGCTCCTCTTATCCAACTCTTGATACTTTTTAGATGAATAGTATATTTGCTCTTGATACACAGTTTTAGGTCTAAATTCAAAAGTCCAATTGTAACCACTTAAAAAATTCAACATATCAGTTACTAATATTTTTTGAGAGTTCCAAAAATCAATGTCAGATACAGGAACATTTAGTTTGATAGTCCTAGTCCAACCATCATTTTGAGTATCTCTTTTTACTATTCGATCAGCTACAAAAACAAAAATAGATAAATATAATAAATCAATGGCTGATTTTGAAAATTCTTTCTCTAACTTAATGTAATTATCCCAAAAATTAAAACCAATATCTTTTTTATTTGTTATATCTAGTTTTTCATCAAATCCTTCAGGAATATTATCAATTGATTCATTTGTACAATATATTCTCATTTTATTCCTCCATAATCTCTAAGCAAGAAGTTAAAATCTTATTAAATGAATCTTCTGTGAAGTAGTCATCTTTATATGAATTAAATCCCACCTCAACGCAAGCTTGAATATATTCCTTAATATTTCTTTCAATCCTAATAGCTTCTTAAATATTGCTACCCTTTTTTTCAAATGAGTATACGTAATCAACTAACATTAATTGCCAAATTAATTCCCTAGTAAAATACTGAAGTAAGTATTTTGATTCAATTTCAGTTAAAGAATTATTGTCACCTAACAATAAACTCATTTCTTCCAAAGTGTTTACTGTAGCACTCCTTATAGCTATATCATCTTTTGATATAGAATTTTCTAAAACATAATTTACCAAAAGTGATATAGACTCTACGGTGGATTTATTTTTAAATTGATTCCCTAATGAAGCAATCGTAGTAGTGAATCCATTTTTTGTTATACTACTCAATAAATTAGAAAAATTACTCCCTGCGGAACTTATCCCTTGCCTTGATGAGAAAGCTTTAGCTCCACCATTTGCCCCAATATAATTACTGACAACTTTCTTCGAACTTCCAATGTACCCAATACTTACCTCCACTTTTATTTATCATCCCAGCTATTAATAACTGTGCTCATATTGCTACTTGCTGGTATTTTTAAATTTATTAGATTATTAGCGTATATCTTCATTGGTTTGCTCATATAATTTGAAGGTAAACCATATATTTTTCTTACTACAAAGTCTGCACATTCATTTCTTATCGTACTTATATCGATTAAACCTTTAAATACGCCTAACCTCTTATCTTCAGGCTGTTTAATAAACTCCTCAGAAAGTTGCTCAACCATTAAGTTAAGTTCGACAGAAGAAAGATTATTAATATTTTCCTCAGCGTTTAATTTAGCAATGTCATTCCCTGATAAATAAGCTCTAATAACTTGAACAGCATCGTTAGATAATTCTTTTCCGAATGTAATTGAGTCTAACCCTTTATTACGTGATAAGTAGAAATAAGGTTTGAGATCATGATCTATAAGATTGGGCTCTATTCTAACCCATTGCTCAAACCATTCATCTTTCCATTTTTTATCTATCTTTTTCTCTTTTCTTAGATTGTTTGCTTTAGATTTAATATTTTGATCTTCATCAGATTCTTTTTCATTATCAATCTCTTGGTAATAGCTCAAAATCTCATCTAATTTGTTCTCTTGTTGTAGCTGAACAAAATCTGTAAATATTGATGGTTTGACATATTGTAAGACCATTACCTTAACTAAAACCTGATCATCAATCTCAATGTTTTTTAATTCAGCAGTTCTTTTTCTTAATTCAAATTCATTTAAAAATCTTTTAAACTGTCTAGGATTACCATTTAATCCCGAATTTAAAAGTTCTGCTATCCTTTTTGCTAATGTAAAATTTTTAACTATAAGTTCATTGTCTTTGCTTTCTTCTGGTAAAGATACCCTTGATAATTTTTCTCTATATTGTTTGATCAAATCCATTTTTAATGATGAAAATTCATCTCCATCTACTATATTCTCGCTTAATAATAGTGTTATATAAATCTCTGTTTCAGCAACATTCATTCTTGGAATACGCACAGGATATTGAATGATTTTTTCTAAATATTCTTTACCAATATCTATTTTTGAACCATTATCTGATATATCTTCCGAGTATTTTTGCTTTATTGCATAAGCAATTTGTCTTTCATCTGCTCCATAGATAAAAGCTACTTTACCAGAAAACATAAATAGTCTCATCGCCTCAAAAAGTTTTAAAATCGTATCAGTGGAACATCTATCAATTTCATCTATATAAATTGCTACACGTGTAATGTCTGTTGTATCAATTAATTCTCCAAACTTTTCTCTGAACATTGAGATTTCATTTCTAATTTTCTCATCAGATGTTGCCTCAATATAATTATCTTTAACCGTGATAATAAACTCTTTTATATTCTCAGACTGTCCAAGGATTAATTCTGATTTACTTGCAGATGGATTTGTACTAAATGTAGATAGTGCAGCAAAAAAACCTTTTGATATGACTGGTATTAAGTTTATATTTAACAAACTTTTCCTCAATCCTTGCAAGATTTCTTTTGCTTTATCCCCCAACTTTTTCTTTTCTTCTATTGAGTCTAAAAGATAGTTAATAATTGTTGTTTTAATATCATCGTAACCCTCAAACAACCATGCGTTGAAATTAACAATCAAAGCCTTATCATCTTGATCTTGCAACCTTTTTTGGCTTATTGACATAATGCTTGATTTTCCCATGGTCGGGTCGTAGGCTAACAGTCCCTTTTTATTTTCCTTGCCTTCAATGGCAATTCTTGTCATCAAATGGGAAACTGATTGGGGATGTAGAATTCTCCTGCCTTTTTCCCGACTCTGATGCAAATTGTCCTATTAAATATTCGTAGGCATCTCCAAGGATGTCGCCTTTTGTTTTTGCAAAGTTAAGGGGAGATAGGGTTAGCATTATTTTCGAAATGGTTTCTTTTTGCCTTTATGGTGTTTGGCCTAGCTTTTTTGAGTAAAGATTTATGTCCTCGAATAAGTTTTCGTAGGCTGGGTCTGATTGTTCCGGGTCGCGAAAGCCTTGTTGCAGGTCTTATAGTTTGGAAGCTTTTGTTTTTGATTCCCTTTATAATGGCGCCAAATGTTAGTTCTGCCTTGAGGTTAAAGGAGTCTTCGTATTTTAATTCTTATAGGAGTTCTTCCCTATCTTATAGGCTCACCTCTGTCATATAGCCTTCAAAAATCTTTTGGCCTGGTCTATGTCCTCTGTCTCCTGGCCGATAAGATCTACTACCTTGAGGACCATGTTGTCTGATAAAAATTTATAAAAAATAAGGCCTAACAAATATGATTTATATTCATTGACGTCCATTTTCGATCTTAATATGTCAGCAGAGTCCCAAAGTTTTTGGTAAAGCTCTTGTGTCCTGGTCATTGTTTCCCTCCGGAATTTTCTTTTTCTTCCTAATTATAGCAAATACATGGAAGTTTAGAGAATTTCTTGATTTGGCAGAAAAAAAGTAGACGTTTGACCTTGGTCTACCTTCTTTATGGTATTTTCTATCTATGATATGGATTTTAAAATTTTTCAAATTTCTAAATTATTCTCCTTATTGTTTCTTGTATATTCTTAATGTCATTTACTTGCATTTTCTTCTCCTTACTTTTTGACACTAAAAAAGACGATAGATTATTATTTCTACCATCTTTAAATATCCAAGAAATCTTTTATTTATGGTTTTCTTTTAAGAAGTCATCAATAGTTTTTTTAGATTCATTTTTTGCTTCTTTATTGCCTTCAGTTGATCCACCCGTTGCAATTCTAGCTTTTCCTAAATCTAAAATACCATTGCCAGCAAATATATGCCCCGCTTCCTTATAAGAATAGATCCTTGCTTTAGGGTTTTGATCTTTTATTTTATTTGCCATGGCCAGGCTATCCCACATCAAATCCTCCTCCCCTACAAGCAATAATATCTTTGCCTTAAGGTCTTTGACTGATATTAGTTTTTCTTGACTTGCTGGGTCTTTTTCTATTGCACTCTCATAGGTTTCTTTAAAGCTAATAGGGCTTTTAATAAGAGTCGGAAGGATAATATGATTTAAAAATGACTTAAATGATGATTTTTTAATATCTATATACGGAAGCTCCCTGCCCTTGTAGGTCCAAGATGAACCATAGTCTTTAAAATCTAAACCGGCAAAATTATAAGATGTAGGCGCCATTAAAATCAGACTATCTATTTCAGGATATTTGTTAGCTAAATTAAGTGCGTATTCTGCACCTTTTGACGCTCCTAAAACACTTATCGGTTTATTGTCTTTTATATTTTTATTTATATAATTGATAACGTCTTCAAATTGTTCTAAGGGAATTTTTGTTAGAGTTTGTTCCTGGTTTTTCATACCAAACATAAATAGTGCAAAGGTCTCATATCCCTCTTCAGCCAATCTTTTAGCAGTTTCAAAATTTGGACCTCCGTCAGAACCTCCAAAACAAATTACAAGGCCCCTGTGTAATTTTTCCTTAGGTACAAATCTAAAGCCTTGCATCCTACCCTCATCTACATAAGTTACATCAACTCCTTCAATGTCTGTAGGATATAAACTTATATTAGCAACATCCTTATAATATTCAGGAAATTTCAAAGCGTTGATATCTTTATACTTATGGTCATTATATATTCTAAGAATAAAAACTAAAACTACTAAAATAATAACTATTGAAAAAATTCTAAAAAATATTTTCTTCATTTTCTTCCCTGCCTTTAAAATTGTTAATTTATTTAAAAATATAAGGTTTAATTCTCTCATCTTGTCAAGCTCTTGATAATTTTAACACATATGTAAATTTCTTTAGATTTATAAGAAGGAAAAAGCTGGTATTAAAGAATGGGTGTTTATAGACTGGAAGACCATTTTTTATCGGATAGTTAAGTTTAGGAAATTTCTTGCTTTGCTATTTTTATCCATAAGCATATCTGTTTAGCACTTTTATAGTAGAAGATTTCTGGCCTTGTCTTCTGTATCGTCTTCTTCATCATAGCCATCATAGGGTGCCTTGGGGTCATGGACTTTAGGTTTTCTTTTTAACCCATTGCAGACCTCATCTGTGTGAGAAAAAGCAAAATCTATATCATCAGTCCAACCTGTATGACCTGTTATAATTTTTAACTTTAAATTTCTCCTTCTAAGTGTTTCTTCTAACTTTTTAAGGGATTTAACTTGTAATTTTTTATCTTCTGCAAGAATGTTCAAAAATGCGTAGCCCCCATCTGGTCCAAACGAAATCGTGTCACCTGTAAATAAGTATGCATCATCGATTAGATAGACGAGATGTCCCCAAGTATGCCCTGGTACAAGAAATGCTTCTATCTTAATATTGCCAATATAGAAAACCTCTCCATCATCAACTAATACTTTTTTATTTTCTATGTGAACTTGTGGTAGTTTAACTAATCCATCAAATACTCTACGCTTTTTACGACCTTCTAAATATTCATTTTCGATTTTTCCAATATATATAGTGGATTCCCTAAACAATTCATCGCTGCCTTTTTCAATAGCTCCCACATGGTCTGTGTCTTGGTGGGTAATTAAAATTTCCCGAATATCTTTCGGATCGATATCAAGCCACTTCATTTTTTCTGCTAACCTATCATAATTATACCCTGCGTCTATCATAATCCTATGTTCGTCTTTTTTGTAAAAATAAATATTGGCAACATATTCTCTAACACAGCTTACTCTCTCATCAATATGTCCTGTATTTAAGGGCTTAAATAATTCTTTTCCCCGAAACAGAAAAGACATGACTTTTTCTTGTATTTTAGATTCTATTTTTGACATAAATCCTTGCCCATACTCCCTTCCTAAAAACTGCATTTTTATTGATACTCATCCTTGTATTCCTCATTTTCCTTATCTCTTTTTATTTCACATTCACATTATTAAATTGGATACTCTAAGCAGCACACCACCTTTTTTATTTTAGCATTTAAATTAGCTTATTATTAAAAAATTTTATGCGAGCTCATTATTTCTTAGTTTTTGTGAGATAGTAATTTTTAGGAGAACTTATGAACTTAAATGATAAACTAAGTTCATTAAATATAATATTTTAGCTCATGCTTTAAGTTGCTTTTCAATCTTAAAATTTATTTTTCTATTTCAAGCCACATGGTTCATACATAATGTTAAGCCATTTTCTTATTTTTCACTATCAAGGTGAATCAAAAATTATTAAAAATGCTTACCTACTTGATGCTACGATCTTTTTATAAAATTTATAGTGTTGATAAAAGCAATTATTTGAAAGATATTTTTCACCTACTATTTCTAAAATTTTAGTACCTAAATATTAAATTCAAAATTCATAAACCTATTGATTTCAAGGCTTTCAAATCCTAATTACTCATTTTCCCTTGGATGTAGAATTCACTAATCAGCCTTCCTTCAGTAAACTTCTTAGGAATTCCTGGAATAGCACCTACCTATGAAACTCTACACTCGCCTGGTTAGGTGCGTATCATCAATACTATAGCCTCAGTGGTCCAGACTATACCGCTCAGATACAGCCTCGCCTTGCTTTGCGGAGTCCTGCTCATTAATTTATCTTGTGGGACTTTGTCAAAGAATTTTTCTAGGTCTATGTCCACCACCCATTCAAATCCATCGTTTAGGTATTCCAAAATTTTTGTTATTGCCATTTGGCAGTTTCTTCCTGGTCTAAAGCCATAACTTGTTTCTGAAAATTTTTGGTCTATTATTGGTGTTAAGACTTGTACGATTGCTTGTTGGATTGTTCTGTCCATTACTGTCGGTATTCCGAGTTTTCTTTTTCCTCCGTTTGGTTTTGAAATTTCTACTCGAATTACAGGCTGTGGTTTATAGCGTCTTCCGATAATTTCTTGTCTTATCCCTGCCCAGTTGTCTTTGATGTATTCATCTATTTCTTCTACACTTATGCCATTTATTCCTGATGCTCCTTTGTTGGAGATGACTTTTAGTTTGGCTTGGTGCATGTTTTCCGGGTTTAGGATTTGATTTATTCTTTTATCTTCCATGTGTGCACTTGCTCCTTTCCGCTTGCATAACTTATTTCTTAGGTGTGAGATTTCGCTTTCATTTACGCTTCTTCTACTTTCTCTGTCAGATTTGTTATGCAACATACATTTTACTCGTGCTGTTAAATTGTTTAGTCCTTCGGTGTTTCCAACTAATATGACTTCTGCTAACTTCTCACTATTCATTGTTACTGCTGTTTCACTAGTGAGACCTCACGGGATAAGCCCTAATACTTTCATCGTTTACTTGCAGAATTTACGCCTTGGGTTTACGGTTATCTTTTGGGTCTTTGCTATCTATGGCTAGCTTGCCCACCTGTTTCTCCTTGTATTCTGTTCCTGTTCGTCAAGCCACGATTTTGCTACCCGTTCTTCTCTCCTAGATGTCACCATCTAAAACTTCGGGATTGCTATTAGATTCGTCGGTAACTACGCTCTGTATGGATCTCCACCCCAGCATTAGAACATGCCCGTCATACCAAAAAAAAGGAGGCTTAATGCTCCTTTTTATTTGCATATGGGTTGATGTAGCCTTTTTCCATGCCGGAATTGTAGGCTTCAACTATATTTTTCACGCCGAACTTTTCATAGATTGAGGCTATATGGTTGTAGAGGGTGCGTTCGCTGATGTGGAGTTTTTCGGCAATTTCCTTTTTGCTATCGCCTTTGACGAGTTCCGTGAGGACTTCCACTTCCCTGGGGCTGAGTTCGTTTACCATTTCGACAGCCATGGCCTGGGTCTTGCCCTCGCGCACCTTCCTTAGCCTTCCCATCATGTCTCCGATTTCTATGGACTTGTTGATAAAATCTTTGGCCCCGTATTCAAAAGCCCGCTGCCTATAATTTTCCAAATCATAAGAGGTCAAGATGACTATCTTTTGGTCGGGGAATTTTTCCAAGATTCCACCTATCATCTCTAATCCAGTTTTTTCTCCCCGTAGATTTATATCCAGGAGCAAAATATCATAGGCATTTTTTAAATTTGCGTCCAAGTCTTTAGGATCAGATATATAGGTGCACATTTCGACCCCCTCCTGCTCTTCCAAGAGGACCTTTATAGATTGGCCCAGAATCTTGTGATCGTCTAAGAGTAAAATTTTAATTTTCCCACACCTCCATGAGTACTTGGGTAAACAACTTGTCCCCCTTCAAATCATAATTTATCTTTCCAGAATTGAACTCAACCAAAAGGGTCAGGATCAAAATCCCCCTCTTGGATTCCTGAATATTTTTAAAATCCTCCTTGGTCGCCCCGTCGCTCTCCAAATTTATAAGGACTTTATTATCCTCCATGCTAAGACTATAATTTAAATATCTTCCCTCCGAGTGCTTGTAAATATTGTTGACCAGCTCTTTGGAGACCAAAAGCAAGAGGCGTTTTAATTTTTTATCCTTAAGATTTGCAGCCTCTGGATCTATATCCATCTTTAAGTCCAAGTCCTTGCCCTTGTAAAGGCTGGCAATATTGTGAAAAACATCCTCCAAGGAAGCGCCCACATCAAGGTCATCGTAGACATTGGACTGGTAGTACTTCATAATCCCCCTGGCCTTGTCCTCCAGGTCGGTCAAAATCTCTTTTACGAAGCCTAAGTCAGGGTCCTTGGTCGACAGGTAATTCTTGGAAGCAAAAATATCCTGGACAATATCATCGTGGATAACGCGGGCAAACTCTTCCCTCTCTTGACCAATGTGGTCAGATAGATAATAGAGCTTGTAAATCTTGTCGTAAATATTTTCTTGTTCTTTAAAATATAAGGTCAAAACCAATTCAAAAAACAAATAGGTAAAATGATACATCAGGTCTATTGATTTTGGATCAATGCCAAATATATAAACCGTAACACCAGCAAATACTCCAAAGCCCAGACCCAAAATTAGCAAAGACCTCAATGTCAATGGTAATATATTAATATTTTTAAAATTCTTTATCTTTAAAAATTTCAAAATATAAATGCCAATAAAAGCATAGAATAGATAAATAATTTTAATATTAAAACTAACAAGGTCCAAGGCACCAATAGCAATGGGCACCATAAATAAAATGCTATATATTAAAGAAGTTCTAAAAGAAATTTTATTATTAGATAGCTCTACTGCAACAAAAATAATAATTACACGCCTGGATAAATTTAATATTTTTTCTAGAACTGCATAGTCTTTTACCAAAAGCCCAGTTGCTTGAAGAATAGCAAAATACATCAGTATAAAAGCATGGATGCTAATATTTTTTAGCATTTTCTTGTACATATTTCCACCACAACCTCTCTATAGTTTTATTTTACCATATAGAAAGTAGTTATCACAGCCTTTTAAAAAAATAAGACAAATTTATAATCTTATAACTTGATCAAATCTATTTAGTGTACTTTCATCATTTACATGGGTAATAACAATAACAATTTTATCTTTGATTTCAAAAATCAAATCAAAAATAATTTCACTTGTTTCCTTGTCCAAGTTACTTGTAGGTTCATCAAAAATCATAACATCATAATCTTTTACTAAGAATCTTGCAATGTCTATCCTTTGTTTTTCACCTGTGGACACTTGGTTCCTGCTTCCTTCCTCAATAGGCTTATCTAAAAAGCTGTCCTTAAATTTCAATTTCCCATAAAGACTATTATTAGCTTCTAATCTTCTATAGAGTTCTATATTGTTTTTTATAGATCCGTCAATATAAAAGTCGTTTCTTTGTATATAAGCAACTTTCTTATATAGGTCATCGCTCAAAATTGTATTTATATCTTGGTTGTTCACCTGGATCTCGCCTCTATACTGGTCTGAACCATAATATTTCATTATTAACTTAGCAAGGGTAGACTTTCCTCGTCCGGATTCCCCTACTATAGCATAGGTTTTTCCTTTTTCAAATCTTGCATTAAAACCTTCAAAGATTATCTTATCTTCTCCAAACTTAAAATCCAAATCTTTGATGCTTATGGTTGAAATACTATTTTGAATTAGCTGACCTTCATTTTTCTCTCTTGATAAAATTTCATCAAAACTTTTCATGATATCGCTAACTGTTCCCATCAAGTTTTTATTATAGGCTAATTGTTGCAGGGGATTAAACACACCATTTAACAGGTTTATTGCAGAAATTAATAAGCCAACTGTAATATCTCCTCTAAGAGCAAACCATACCCCAATTGACATGCAGGCCAACTGAGCAAAAAAACTGAAAAAAAGTCCAAGGTCATTGGCAAGTCTAGATACAAATATATATGAAAACCTGCTTTTCTCATATTGATTATCCCTATCTAGGTATTTTCTTAAAAAAATATCAGACACACCAAGTAGCTTTATTTGTTCAAAGCCTTTTAGATGATTATTTATTACCTTTAAATAGTTCGCGCTTTCCTCTGAAAATTCATTGGTTTTTTTAGCCATTATTACCCCTGGTAACTGGGATAAAGCTATTGTAACAAGTGAAACTCCTACGAATGATAAGCCCAATTTCCAATTAATAAAAAATATTGTTCCAATACTAACCAAGGCCGATATAAAGTTCGCAACAATCTCACATCTAGGTGACAAATAGTTTGTTTGCAATAAGTCAATATTTTTTGTAAAGTTATTCAAATAGTATTCATTTGACTTTGATACATAATCTTTCATTTCCTTTTTATTTACAGACACATAAAGGTCTTTTTTGACATCTCTAATTATATCTGATACATTTTTACTCTTTATATATGTAAATAAAAGAGAAACAATAAACCATCCAATGACAACCTTAAGGCATGCTAATATTTTTGAAGCAAAGTCTACATCTTGGTTGATCACAACGTCAACAACTGTTCCCAGCCTAACAGAAAACATAGCAAATAAAACCGCTGACCCTATACTTAAAATCACCGCCAAAATATATGTCAACCAATGGTTCTTAATTATTTTATTCATAGTAAACCTCCTTTAACATTTTTTATTCTAACATGAGTTAAAAAAGATTACATGAGTAAATACTGCAATTTTTATTTTTTCATTACAATACCCACTTATTTCCGTGTCCGGATTTAAGGGGGCAGTACAATTTCTCCACAACTTTATTTTTATATTTTTACAAAGTGATTTCTTTATTGGATATTTCTCCTGGTAAGTCATCATGGGAGATTATAAAGGTTATTCTCTTATTTCTCTCTTCGTTAACGCGTGCGTAGATTTCACGAGCTGACTTGTCGTCTATGTTGGATGTGATTTCGTCCAAAATCAAGACATCTGGATCTCTATATATGGCCCTGGCGAAGGCTATTCTTTGTTTTTCCCCGCCAGAAAAATTGGCGACTGCTGGATTTATAATTGTATCCACACTTTTGTTTGCAAAGATTGGGGCCAGGAGTTTTTCATTTTGAACTTTATTCTTCATTTGCCCTTGCTTATTTTTATCAATGATTATATTGTCAAGGATGGATGCATTATAAATCGAAGATTGCTGGCTGAGGTAGATTACCCTTTCTCTTAAGTCCTCGTTGGCCAGGTCCATCATGTCCTCGCCGTTGTATTTGATGCTTTCAATTGGCCTAAACTTGGTCAGGTATTTTACCAGAGTCGACTTTCCAGTTCCACTGTCGCCCTTGACCCAAACTATGTCGCCTTTGTTGAAGGTCTCGTTAATCTTTACCGTCCTTAAAAATTCTCCGGCGCCAATGTAGTCTAGGTCGATTTCCATATTTTGAACTGGGTCCAGACTCTTTTTGCCATTGGGCTATGCCAGGCTTTTGACTTCGTCAATAAATCCAGTGGCAACCTTGTAGTCTCTCTTGTTTAAATTTGAAGAGACAATTGAGGAAACTGCTGAAAAATAAACTGGGATAAGGAATATTACTATCATAATAACCCCTGCTTGGTAGTCGTCCTTGGTCGCCATAAAGAGCATGTAGAGCATGATTATAGACCTGACAACTTCGTTAAAGCCGTGGATTATATAGCTGACGCTTTGGGCGTAAACATTTACATCTGCCATAGATTTAAAAATCTTGTGGACGTCGTCATCGATTAAGTTTTCTATATAGGAAAACTTGGATAGCTGTTTGAAATCATCCACATTGTCTATAAATGACAAAACTTTTTGCCAACCAGCGCTCGTTTGTTCTTGCATGACCTTGGATTTTTCAAAGAGCTTTTTGTTTAAAGCCTTGTAACCCAAGATATTTATGGGGAGGACCATGGCCATTGCACAGGCGATGATCCAATTTACCTTAAACAAAATCACAAGGGCACCTACAACTATAATTATATTTGACCAAATATTTATGTAGTCCCCAGTCATAATTGAATAAGTCGATTTGACACTCATTATAATTCTTTCAAGGACGTTTAAGGGTCCGCGATTGGTAGGCTCGTCATATTGCATCTTGTGGGTTTGGCCCAGAGACTTGAAGAAATTATTCTTGTTAAACTCCAGGGCAAATTTTTCCCTAACATAAATCAAAAGCACCCTGATCAAATACGAGGCCACAATAATTCCTGCCAGAGTGTAGATCATAGCGTTGTCAATGTTGATGTTGTTGGCCTTCCAGTATTGGATAAGGGCCGGCGGCACCAAAGTAATTACCGCACCAATAATTGCAATCAAAAGCATGGTGATAAAAAATTTCTTGTATTTCAGATTTTCTCCTCTTGTTTTACTTTATTATACCATATATATATCAATTGCAATCGAATAGGGGCTAAAATCTAGCTCCTCTCACACCACCGTACGTGCCTTTCGGCATACGGCGGTTCAATTTAATTTACACATGACCTGCTTTTATAGTAATCGTATGGGTCGACTAATCCTGTTTTGGTTAGTCTCTCCTTTGTAATTGCTCTTACTAAGCAGGTTTTTGTTGCTACAAAGTAATACCTATCTCCACAATAGGCTGTCAGTCTTGCCAGGTCTTTTCCTACTCCCATCTTCTGTAACTCCCATTGTCTTTTCTTTGGCACTTTCCACATTTTCCAACAGATTATTCTGAGTCTAGTCCTAAGTTGTTCGCTAAATCTTTTTAGTTTGCTTTTCATATCCGCAAACCTAAAGTAATTTATCCAGCCTCTTGTTACTTCATTTAATTTCTTGATTCTGTAGTCAAAAGAAACTGACCATTTTCTTGTGGTTAGAGTTCTTATTTTATCTTTGAATCTTTTAAATGATGTTTCGTGGACTCGTATTTTCCATGCATTTGTTTTATTGTCTTTCCAGTAGCCAAATCCTAGATATTTTATTCCACTTGGTTTTGTTATCTTGCTTTTTTCTGCGTTTACTTTTAAGCCGAGTTTTTCTTCTATGAATCTTGTTACTGAGTGCATTACTCTTGTTGCGGCTGCTTTGCTCCCTACAAATATTAAGCAGTCGTCTGCGTATCTAGTAAATCTAAGTCTTCTTGATTCTACTTCTTTGTCTAATTTATCCAGCATGATGTTGCTTAGTAGTGGTGATAGGTTCCCGCCTTGGGGAGTTCCTATTTCACTTTTTTCGTATACACCTTTGTTCATTATTCCCGCTTTTAAATATTTTCTGATTAGTGATTCTGTGTCAGGTGCTTGGATGTGTTCATGAACTATGCTCATTAATTTATCTTGTGGGACTTTGTCAAAGAATTTTTCTAGGTCTATGTCCACCACCCATTCAAATCCATCGTTTAGGTATTCCAAAATTTTTGTTATTGCCATTTGGCAGTTTCTTCCTGGTCTAAAGCCATAACTTGTTTCTGAAAATTTTTGGTCTATTATTGGTGTTAAGACTTGTACGATTGCTTGTTGGATTGTTCTGTCCATTACTGTCGGTATTCCGAGTTTTCTTTTTCCTCCGTTTGGTTTTGAAATTTCTACTCGAATTACAGGCTGTGGTTTATAGCGTCTTCCGATAATTTCTTGTCTTATCCCTGCCCAGTTGTCTTTGATGTATTCATCTATTTCTTCTACACTTATGCCATTTATTCCTGATGCTCCTTTGTTGGAGATGACTTTTAGTTTGGCTTGGTGCATGTTTTCCGGGTTTAGGATTTGATTTATTCTTTTATCTTCCATGTGTGCACTTGCTCCTTTCCGCTTGCATAACTTATTTCTTAGGTGTGAGATTTCGCTTTCATTTACGTTTCTTCTACTTTCTCTGTCAGATTTGTTATGCAACATACATTTTACTCGTGCTGTCAAATTGTTTAGTCCTTCGGTGTTTCCAACTAATATGACTTCTGCTAACTTCTCACTATTCATTGTTACTGCTGTTTCACTAGTGAGACCTCACGGGATAAGCCCTAATACTTTCATCGTTTACTTGCAGAATTTACGCCTTAGGTTTACGGTTACCTTTTGGGTCTTTGCTATCTGTTGCTAGCTTGGCCACCTTTTACGCCTTGTATTCTGTTCCTGTTCGTCAAGCCACGATTTTGCTACCCGTTCTTCTCTCCTAGATGTCGCCATCTAAAACTTGCAAGTCGCTATTAGATTCGTCGGTAACTACGCTCTGTATGGATCTCCACCCTAGCATTAGAACATGCCCGTCATACAACAAAAAGTGCGACTAATTTTGTAGTCGCACTTTTTTCTACTGTCTTAACTTTATTAAGCTCTCTCAAGGCTAGGGAAGGAGCTTTTCGTATTATTAACTATCCTTACTAAAAGTAGCATTACAGGAACTTCTGTAAGAACCCCTACAGTTGATGCAAGAACAACAGGAGAATCTACACCAAATAGGGCTATGCCTACAGCCACTGAAAGTTCAAAAAAGTCAGATGCTGCTATTAAAGAAGCTGGTGCTGCTATCTCATGAGGTAGTTTGCTTACTTTACTTACAAAATATGTTAGAGAGAATGAAATCACATTTTGAAGTATTAGTGGAACTGCTATTAAAACTACATAAAGTGGATGCTCTACTATCATATCTCCTTGGAAAGTAAATATAATAATGAGGGTAAGAAGAAGTCCTATTGTAGTTACTCCGTCAAACTTTTTTATAAAGTTATTTTCCAGGTAATCTTTTCCCTTATTTTTTATTATAAAGTACCTTGATAAAAACCCGCCCACTAAAGGAATAAGAACAAAAAGTACTAATGACATTAATAGAACATCCATTGGTAGACTTATTCCCTTTAAACCTAAAAGGAGCTGTACAAGTGGTACAAATAGGAAGAGTATCAAGATGTCATTTATCGATATCTGTACAAGGGTTTGCGCTGGGTCTCCATTAGTAAGACTGCTCCACACAAAGACCATGGCTGTACATGGGGCTGTCCCTAAGAGTACTGCACCTATAACAAAATCATTGGCAAGATTAGCGGGTATTAACTGGCTAAATACATAATGGAAGAAAAGTGTAGATAGACCAAACATTAAAAATGGTTTGATTGCCCAGCTTGCTATTGTAGAAATAATTATACCTTGGGGATGTTTTCCTACATTTTTTAGTGATTTAAAGTCTATTCTAACCATCATAGGGTATATCATAAGCCACATTAAAACTGTTAAAATTATATTTTGACCCTTAAATTCCAACGACTGTAGGAAAGATTGGACAGATGGCATAAATTTAGCAATCAAAATACCTGCAGCCATACAGAGTAAAACCCATATACTTAAATATCTTTCAAAAAAACTAATTTTATCCTTTGTTTCTTTCAACAATTTCACCTCTTTATTAATCTGACTATTCTTATAATAGGTCTTTTAAATTGTCTTCTTTTAAATCTTCTGGAATCCACTCAACAAGGGCTGTGTTAGATTGAGATGTTTCATCTATTGTCTTAATCCACTCTTTTTCTTGCTCGGCTCTAGCTTTTAAAATCTCGTTTTGACTGCCGCTTGCAAAGTAACTTGAGTTGATAATCCACCATTTATTAAAGATTCCTGCCCTATCTAGATCTTCCTTAAGTCTTTTTGCTTCATAATAAGGAGTTGCTTCTGCTAGGGCTATGATTACAACCTCTGTATAATCCTTGTCCTTAAGCCTTGGTAGTAGCTTCTTTGCTGATTCAGGTACATCTCCTTGGTTTCTTGAAATTTCCCTATTATAGCTTTCAGTTGATTCTAAAAGAAGGATAGTATGACCAGTTGGGGCTGTGTCTATTACTACTATTTCATCTTCTGACTTGTCTACTATTTCAGCAAAGGCACGAAAGACTGCAATTTCTTGGGTACATGGACTTCTTAAGTCTTCTTCGATATAGTCAACGTCTTCCTCGCTTGCCCCTTCTTCTTTTGCTTTTCCTAGGACTTCCTCTCTATAAGATTCAAGCTCCTTATCTTCATCTATATAGGAAATAGTCAAATTTTCTCTTTCGCTTATTATATATTTTAGATGGTCGGCTGGGTCTGTTGTTGCAAGATGAACCTTTTTCCCTTTATTATTAAGGCCTAGGGCAATAGCAGCTGCTATAGTTGTTTTTCCTACCCCTCCCTTACCCATGGTAAGGATAACTTTTTTATCGTTCTTATATAGGTCGTCAACAACATCTTGTAGCCTAGATATCTTGCTAGTATCTATGGTAACTGAAGACTCCATTTTTTCTTCTATATCATCTGAGAAAAACTTTCTAAGATTTTCAATACTAGATGTGTTGTATGGTTTAAGTGGAATATAATAAGTTTCAAGCTCTTTTAGCCCTTCTGGCATTGCTTCCACGTCTTTTTTTTGCATATTGTGTATAGCTGTTGAAAGATCATCATCATAGGAATCTAGCATACCATTTATTATGTGAACTTGGTTGTCTATACCAATTTCGTGGAGTTCATTTGAAGTCCTTGCCGCTTCCTTTAGGGCTGTTTCTATAGGTCTAGAAACTAGTATAAGGCTAGTTAAGTCACTGTTAGCTAGGTTTTCAACAGCCTTTTTATAAATACCTCTTTCTTCATCTAGCCCTGATAGCTGGCCTAGGCAAGATGCTCCATACTTGTTGTTATCTAAAAAGTTTGTCCACGCTGAAGGTAGTTCTAGCATTCTTAGTGTATGACCTGTTGGAGCAGTATCAAATATTATATGGTCATATTCTTCTGCAAGCTCTTCATCAGCTATAAAGCTTGTGAACTCCTTAAAAGCTGCCACTTCAGTTGTACATGTTCCTGAAAGCTGCTCTTCCATGGCTTTTATAACCTCATCTGGCAGCTTGCCTCTTTGGGGCCCAACTACGCTTTCTTTATAGTCTTCTAGGGCTTTCTCTGGTTCAAAGTTAGCTAGCTTTAAATTCTTTACCTTATCTATATCTCTTATTTTATTGTCTAAGTCTATATCAAAAATATCCTGTAAGTTTGAGGCTGGGTCTGTACTTACAAGGATAACTTTTTTACCTTGATCTGCTAGGTTTATAGCAAGACTTGAAGCTATAGAAGTTTTACCTACACCTCCCTTTCCTGTAAAGAAAAGATACTTATTTAGCTTAATATTTTCTGGGTTGAATCTTGTATACACATTGACCTCCTATCCTGTCTATTTGTTTTCTTTATTCTTTTTCATTTTTTGAACTGCTAAACCAGACATTATATATTCTTTTGGTATATCCAAAAATTCAACAAATTCATCATTTGTAGGGTATTCTCTTGTTTTGACTACTTCATCATCAACCATTGTAATAGGAAGTACATCGACTCCTTCTTCATTTAACAGCTTGCTTACTTTATCATTTTCAGCGTAAAGCTGTGGTTCTTCTTTTAGGTTATGTCTTATTACTTCTACATTGTTTTTGCTTAACCTATTAATCGCTGTGGATACCCTTAATAAGTTCTTGTCTACTGATGGTCCACATACACCTGTTGAACAACACATTGCTGGGTCATAAATTACCATTTTTTTCATACTAACACTCCTTTAGCATTTATTTTTCCTTACATTTTTTACAAATACAAT
Organism: Citroniella saccharovorans; assembly: GCF_035481615.1. NCBI lineage: Bacteria > Bacillati > Bacillota > Tissierellia > Tissierellales > Peptoniphilaceae > Citroniella > Citroniella saccharovorans. The sequence goes on along the minus strand of NZ_JAYKOT010000003.1, from coordinate 377,920 downwards.
CTTCTTTATCTTCAGTAATATAATCTAGGAAGTCTTTAACCTCTCCTATTCTTTCAAGGTTTAGAGTATATCTCATCCAAGCCCCATCCCTTCTTCCGTTAACAAGGCCTGAATCCGTTAAATTTTTCATGTGATAGCTTAGAGTTGATTGAGAAATACTCAAACCATCCAAAATATCACAGGCACAAATCTCACCACATGAGAGCATATCAATTATTTTCAGCCTGGTTTCATCAGACAAAACCTTGAATATAGGCGTGAACTCTGCGTATGATCTTTTCATAATTCCCCCCTTTCTTTATTTGATATATCGATACTCTTCAATGATATCGATATATTTCGATTTCATATTTATTATACACCCCATATCGATGATTGTCAATGTTGTTAAAAAACTAATTAGAGTTATTTTTAAGCTTCTAAAAACTAATTTTAAATTTAATGCTCAAAAATTAAATACTTATTATTAAAATTTGCATAATTTACTTAGGCTTGTTTGCCATGCTTATTTTTATTTAATTGTTAATTGTTATTTGTTATTTTACTATTGACCTCATATAGTTAGTATATTACATTTAGCTAATCTGCAAACTTGTTTATGTTTTACAACTTATTAATCGATGTTTCAAGTCCTAATATCCATCCTGTTCACTCCACCTAAAATATCCATATGTCTACACACCCTGCAATAATCTACACTTGAAATGTTCCCACAAGGTATTTTTTTAAATAGAAAAATGGCTTTTAAGATTTCTTTTAAAATCCTAAAAACCATTGATTTCAGCACTTTTATAGCTTGTTATTCTATTTTCTTGACATAAATACTACAGTCTCCACGTGCATTGTCTTTTGCTTGGGAACATAAATTTTTTTCCTCGTCATTCTTGTAGAAGCACAATTTATTAATACCATTATCTTTAGCATTTTTTCTTTTATCTTTAAAGTTATTTGAATCTTGACTATCTTTAATTCATGTTTTGAAATAAAATGTTATGTCATATGAATGAACTGTTCCGTCTTTGTCAATTCTGCCCACCACGACTTTATCAACTATGCTTTCAAATACTGTTCTATTAAATTCCTCTATAATTTCTTTATTTTCTAAGATCTTTTTAAATTGCTTTAGTCTTTCTTTAATAGAGTTTTCATCTTTGATAGTTAGCTCTAGTGTTTTCTTTTCATCAAGTAATTCTTCTTTTTGTTTTGTAAGTTTTTTATACTTTTTAGCATAAATTTCTTCATCTATAGTCTCTTCTAAATGAAGATCAACTAACTTTCTTTCTTGACTAATGATTCTATTTAATTGGTTTTCTAACTTTTTCAGATCCTTGACTAAAGTATTATCATTTATTTCTTCTTCTACAATTTTTAAAAAGTCATCTATTACTGTTGAATCTACATGGCATAATTGCCTATAGCTTTCAACAAATACTTTTTCTATTGCCGCTTCTTTTATTCCTTTCTTTCAAATTTTATTTTATAATCCGAGTAGAAACACTAGCCAAGCTTGGATTATGGATATGATTGGAATTAGTAAAAATGGCATCAAGATAAAATGTTCTTTAATGGCCAAATGTTTCATCCAATTTCCAAATTTGTAGTCCTCATTCCCTTCAGTACCAGGTATTACTATCTTATTCTTGTACTTTCCTTGGAACAAAAGTATATCCAATAAAAAGAAATCTCCAAAGTTTAATATTATCCACTGAATATAGCTCATCCAGAAAAGATCTCTAAGTCCTCTTATTCCCGTATATAAAAGAGAGGTCACTCCATATATAAATACGATTCCTGAAATTATAATCGTAAGTATTAAATTTATTCTTTTTTCTTTTTTTGTCATCTTTTCTGGAGCAGAATTTTGTATTCCCTTTGGATAGGAATCGAAGAAAAATCTTGGGTTAATCAGTACAAAAGCTGCCACTTGACCGTTAAAGATAGCAGCCATTGCAATTCCATCTAATATTGCTCTTGTTATATCCATAATATTCTCCTTATTTATTTTCCAAAAAGATTTTTAATTTCTCTGCGTATTCTTTGGGATGTTCATGGAGAAATTGTCCATGACCCATTCCTTCAAATACTTCTGTTTCCATTTGTGGAAGATACTCTCTTAATATCTTTTCACTTTTTTCAGGGATTGGCTCTTCGCTCCCCCTCCAAAACATTACTGGATTTGAAAACTTACTTAAATTTTTTGGAGGCTTATAATGATAGATAAACTCGCAGGCATTTTTAATAGTGGTTTTTGAAATTTGCGGATAGGCCATTTCTATTACGCTTAGATTATCCTTGCCCATAATCTTATCTAATAAAAATTTAGGGATTGGCTTTTTATTCTTGATCCTACTTGTACCAATGATAAAAGCTCAGGTAAATGGTCTTGCCATCAGGCCCAACTCGGCAGTAATCGCCCCATCTAAGAGGACTTTAGAAGCAGAAATGTTTCCTCTTCCAATTAATTCAACAGCTATAGTTGCTCCCATAGAAAATCCGCATATTCCATAGACACTCCCGCCCATTTCATTTAATATGTAATTTTCTATTGAATCTATGGTTTCCTCCATTGAAGTTAAATCTTTTGGGTTAGTCCCATAATGTCCATCCAATTCGCAGAAAATTACATAGTAGTCTTGTAAATAAGGAAGCAAAGGTTTGAAACATAGATCCGCTGTAGAGGCAAGTCCATGAATAAATAATATTGACTTCTTATTTCTATTTCCAAACGTTATAAAGTTCATTTTCCCCTCTTTTAAACTTTTCTTATATCTTTGTAATATTAAGACTTTAATATTTCAATAATTTCATCCTGCGCCTGTCTACCCTCTCTAAAAAATCTTAAAAGTGGATAACAATGACACATTCCTTCACCCACGATGATTTTATATGGAGCCTTATATTTCTCCATTGCCTTTTTAAAGTATTCTGCAAAAGCATAAAGGCATTCATTTCCTCCGTAATAAAAGTAAGTTTTTGGAAAGTCTGAAAAATCTCCCTTCGTTCCGTCTAACATATATTCAGGTAAGTCTTCATCCCCTTTTACGATTTCTCTTGCAGTTTTAAAATAGGTAGGTTCAATCATTATGTCTTTATGGTTAAGGGCATTTAATTTTTCCCATACTTCTTTATTTTCCTCAAGACTTACATCAGGAAGTCCACCAGGAGATACTGAAATTATTTTCCCAGCCATTGGCAAAGGTCTGCCTAATGCATTATTATGCAAAAAAATTCCAAGGGCTAAACCAGCACCTGATGAAAATCCAAGGACACTTATGTTCTCTGCCTTATAAGTTTCGGTCATTAGCCTATAGGTTTCAAAACAAACTTCATAGGTTTTATCCACCTTTAAATCTTCCGAGCAAAGAGGATAAAATAAAAACCAAAGGTCTTTGCCGGTTTGTTCCATTATTCTTTCTGCCAAAGCAAAATCCAATTTGTCCGGTGGTGTAATCATTCCTCCGCCGAAGAAATATAGGACTGCTCCCTCTGCAGGATCCTCATTCTTTTGATATGAAAGGAGCCTGTAACCCATTACCTTTCTTGCAATGAGATAGTATTTTTTTCTCTTGGCTCTCTTCTTTGCCTTATATAAATCAAATACCGCCTTTGCATTTTCTTTCTTTGCATACTCTAGCATCTCTTCCTTGTTCTTTAAAAACATTTTTTTAACACCGGCAAGTCTTACTGTTGTCGATGCAATTTTATAAGTTAAACTCATTTCACAGTTCCCATCAATACTCAATTAATCACAATTTTTCAAATTTTACTAATACTTATTCTTGTAACTTTTTCATTCTCTATCGCCTGTAATAAAATAATCACAATAATCTGCTCCATTTGCTATGGTCCCTTTTCTGTGAAGTACTCCATGCTCAAGACTTATCATAAGCTCATCAAGTTCACAGAATAGGGGCATTAATTCATCTACCCCCAACTTCTTTGTATAAGCACAAATGGGACAACGAGTAATTCTGTAATAGCAAGCACCCTCATAGGGTTCTCCCTCAAAATCAACTTTAAAGGACGTTGGATAGAGCTTTTCTTTTTCCTCTGTGTACCACTTGTAATACTTAAGAATATTTTTCTTATTAGCTTTTTTGCCCTTCTCAGTATTGAGATTAGTCAAGGAAAAATACCATTTGACAAAATAAAGAGATTGGCGCATCATTTCCTGGATGGTCTCCGGTGGAATTTTTTTCTCACTTGCTATATATGGAGCAACAAAGACCAGGGCGAACATCTCATTGTATGCCATGGGATTGTCCTCGCCGATATCGTCCATATTTTTTACAAGTTCTCGATAAATTTTTTTGCTATTTTTAATAATTTCTGAAGCATATTCTTTATCATATTTTTCTATAAGAACTTTCTTCATTGGACCTTTAAATAATAAGAAATAAAAACCTTTGTATTTCATCTTGCACACCCCATCAACTTTCTAATTTTTTATAGTAATTTATATACAATTTTATTTTCTTCCAATAAGAAGAGTTGAGCCGTAAAGTCCTAATAATAAAGCTTCTTTGTGGTTCATAAAAATATCCTTTGTTGTATCAATTAATTGCACATCTTCGTAGCCATCTTTTTTAAGCTGTTCGATAAATTTATTCATATCACCGTATCTTGACTTGCTCATCAAATCATGAATAACAAAAACTCCACCCTTTTTAAGTACACGAAATGTTTCCAGTAAAAGTTTTTGTTTATTTTTTCCCGTTATATTGTGATAAACATAGTTGCTTGTTACTGCATCAAAACTTTCATCTTCAAAAGGAAGATTCACTGCATTTCCTTCTTCAAATCTCGCATTTTCTATTCCATCTAATTTTGCATTATTTTCACAGAGCTCTTTAGAAAATTCACTTTTATATGAGCCTCTCCATATGTCACAACCCACCATGGTCGCCTTTGGATTTTTCTTTGCGCAAGCAATTGTAAGTGGGCCGCTACCACATCCTACATCTAAACCCACGCCACCATCTGGGATCTTTACATAGTCGGCAGTCCCCTCTATTATGACTTTGGCAAGCTTTCTTTTTCCGTTGTAATCAAAAGCCCTATATAAAAATCTCATCCAGCTTGCAAAGAAAATAAGTATCAACGTTGCAAGCCCAAGAATAAGGGCACATATTAGACGAGTTCTTCCACTAAATACAAAATCACTGACACCAAAGGCTATAAATAGGATGAAAGCTGCAAGGCTTGCAAATATTAAATTCTTTAACAAGCTTGCAGGGACCCAATTTTTGTAGTCAGCCTTTGTTTTATCGTCATCCATAAAATTTACTTGTTTCATAAAATTTCCTCCTGTAAATAATAAATTTTCTAAAATTTGTCTTGTCTACTAAAATAATAATTTTAATCTCTAACCATATAATCTTATAAATTCATATTAGTATAGGTTATCAATAAGGTTAGGTAGTAAACAAAATATAGTAAGTTGAACCAGCCTCCGCGAATAATCATATGAATTCCCTTTGGCAACCTATCAGCAAGAGGAGTGAAAATCAAAAGAAATATAGGTGTAAATAGGGTTTGCCATCTTGGAAATACTGTAAATCCAAATACAATTATCAATGCTATTCCTATATTTGCTAGTGCCATTATTCCAAAAACTATTTTTGCTTGAAATTTTAAAAATTTTAAAAATTCATCAAGGGCTCCCTTATTTTCGTGCCTTGATAAAAGACCTAGATAGGCACATTGAATGTGATAAGCGCCTCCTAGTATCATGCCAAAAATATTTATTAAAAATACAAACCAAGCGACATTTAAATACTTTTCTTGTGTTGCCAAAACAATATGAAAAAACCCAATACAATAAATAAAAGCACATATTGGCCCTAAAAGACCACCAAGGTATAATCTTTTTATGCTGACATTTTTCATTATGCCAATAATATTATTTATAGTATCTCTGCCATCGTAATCATTTGGATCATAATATAAAATCATGTCTCCCAAAAACATCATGAATGAACCCAAGAGACCTATTAAGATACATTTGTTTAAGATCATAAGTCTAACTCCTTTTTATATTAAATGATATTTATTATCAATATTATTATAGCATATAACACAGATTCCTTTCAATTATATGATTTGCTGAGTTAAACTAAATAAAAAAATAAAGGCAGTACAAGACTGCCAATTTTTATCATATTGAAATAATCCATACCACTTGCAGGTTCTTCGAAATAGACAAACGGAGAATCCTTGCACATAAGAGATACTATTGCAAGGCTTTGCTTCTGTCCTCCTAATAAATAAACTCTTCTGCTATTTTTGTTTTTTCTATTAAGTTCTTGTAAACTTTTGATTTTTGTAAAAGCTCTCTATGTTTGCCCTCACTTTCTACTTTTCCATTTTCAAGAACTATTATCTTATCTGCATTTTCTATAGATTTCATTCTGTGTGAAATGATGACAACAGTTTTATCTTTCATTAAATTATTTAAAGACTCCTGAATTTTTTTCTCGTTTTCAACATCAAGGCTTGCTGCTATCTCATCTAAGATCAATATCGGTGCATTTTTTAAGAAGGCTCTGGCTATTGATAATCTTTGTCTTTCTCCGCCTGATAACTCAGCTCCGTTCTCACCAATAACTGTATCGTAACCATTCGGCATATTCTCGATGAAGTCCATACAATTGGCAAGCTCTGCAGCTCTTTTTACTTTTTCGTCACTTGCATCTTGCTTTCCAAGTCTAATATTTTCCATAACACTTTGATTAAAGAAAACTACATTTTGGAAAACAATGGACACCTTGTCAAAAAGGGATTCTGTTGATATTTCTTTTATATCTTTGCCATCGATTAAGATTTTCCCCGCATCAAGTGGATAACGTTTGAAAAGCCGCATGGTATAAGCATCGACGACAAAGGTTGGAAAATGGAAGGCATAGAGCAGAACGGAATCTGCCGTCTCGTTGCCCACGCCATGAACACCTAACAGATCCTTACGGACATCGCTTAAAGGAAGATTTTGAATCCGTTTCACATCGCAGTCGTAGCTCATAAACCACTCGGTTAAGACTTTAAGATACTGCAATTTTTGTTTATAGATGCCTGACTGGCGGATGAGGTCTTGAAGCTTCTCCAATGGCAGATGATGAATGCGTTCCGGCGTCATGTCGTCCTCGAATTGTCCGATGGCCTTTTCTGCATTCGTCCCTGCCGTATTTTGCGTGAGAATAGCTCCGTTCATCACTTCATAAGGTGTCTTTGCCAGCCACCATTGGAGGTCGCCGTAATGTAAAAACAGCGTTTGATGTATTTCAGATAGGGAATTATTTATCCGCTGTTTCTCCATCGCTTCTTTCGCCAATCAGGCTACAAAAGTCGTCAAAATTATCAGGATAGGCATTGGAACCACTAAAGCTAACCGTCCTTTGTCCATTCGAAAAATGAAGTTCCAGACTCCACTGTGTACCATCTTGAACCTCGGGGTTGTCATACCGTGATTTCCATTTCCCGAAGTGCAAATCTTGCAGTGCCTGCATAAAGCTTTCTTTGCTATCTGGATAATCAACCGTCTGTTCCTCGACGGATTCCTTATCGTATGGATGTTCTTTTTTAACTTTCATGCACTCATCATAAAATGTGATGGTTGTCGTTACATGCCCATCAAAGTATCCACCGATAGAAAAGACGAGATTAGAAAGATAAGGAATACTGTCATCTATTTTTGCTGCTCGCTGTGCGGCATTATTTGAGGCAGAGCCCACTAAAAGTACAAAGGGTACAATTAAAGCAATTAAATAAAATATCTTTTTCATAACCACCGCTCCCAATTTAATTAGTAAATGGATTGTTCCGTCTAAATAGGTAGTGCTTGGTTCAATCCAAACATTATTATTTCCCCATCCATTATTTACAATTACATAATTACCATCAACAGTGCTAGTAAAATATCCACACCTAATAATCCAATGTTCACCAAATTTAGGATGATTAGTCGTTCCAATCATAATCGGTCTACTCTTATTTATTTGAGTCTTTACTCTCGAAAAGCTTAAACTAGTTATGGCGTTTGCACTATTGTTAACATTTCTCGCATTAAAATAATTGTCTAAGCCATTTTATAAATCACTATAAGTCCTACCACCAGAACCTACATACTGTTGCATTATTCTAACGACACTTATACGTTCCTATTCCATCCAAGTCGAAAACCAAATAAATACAAGTCCCAAGTTCTCTTGCTATTTCATTTGCAACTTTCATTGATGGTTCTATTTCATTTTTTTCAAGCAAACTTATATATTGCCTTGAAATATCCATATTTTCGACAAGCTTTGCTTGCGTAATTCCTTTTTATTTCCTAAGTTCTTTTATTTTATTTTTCATTCCATTCCTCTTTTATTTAAGTATATAACTTTACAATAGATTTGGCAAGTGGGACTTGTAAAGCTGTTTTGTCAAGTTTTTTGTCACTTTCTATTGGCAACCTCTATAAAACCTTTTTTTCTCTCTCAATGAGGAAATACTTCGGCAAAAACTACTTAGTTGCATAAAAAAGAGCTTTCCAATTCTCTGTTTATGCTGTTTTTATCGCTGTTTACCACATTCTTCTTCATTTTGAGTAGACTTATACAAGGCATGCACCGCACGCCAAACACATGCTCTACCCGACAGCGGATTTTGCTTCGCTGTCGATTGCTTTCCTGCTGCTCTGCGCTTAGCGGTCTATTCCTCACTGCCAGTTTCATGATTCTGTTTTCAACATCCCTTCCCACTCCACCGATTCATTCAGACGTACCAGGCTGTCTTTAAGCTGTTCAAGCTTCTTTATGTGATTGCTCTCAGCTAAAAAATTAATCGTCTTCATATGCCCTGTACATCAAAGAAGCGCTTGTTGGAACAGGTTTTTAGAGATGGCCAATATAAAAATCTAAAGATTGATAATAAATATCCTTTTACACTTAATTACTTAATTCTATACATCAAACAGACAGTCTCCACGTGCGTTGTCTTTTGCTTGGGAACATAATTTTTTATCCTCGGCATTCTTGCGGGAGCACAGTTTATTAATGTCATTGCCTTTGGCATTTTTTCTTTTATCTTTAAAGTTATTAGAATTTTGACTATCTTTAGCCCCTGTTTTGAAATAGAATGTTAAGTCATAAGGATGAACGGTTCCGTCTTTGTCGATTCTGCCAACCACGACTTTATCAACTATGCTTTCAAATACTGTTCTATTAAATTCCTCTATAATTTCTTTGTTTTCTAAGACCTTTTTAAATTGCTTTAGTCTTTCTTTAATGGAGTTTTCATCTTTGATAGTTAGCTCTAGTGTTTTCTTTTCATCAAGTAATTCTTCTTTTTGCTTTGTCAGTTTTTTATACTTTTTAGAATAAACTTCTTCATCTATGCTATCTTCTAAATGAAGATCAACTAACTTTCTTTCTTGACTAATGATTCTATTTAAATGATTTTCTATCTTTTTCAGATCCTTGACTAATGTATTATCATTTATTTCTTCTTCAACAATCTTTAAAAAGTCATCTATTACTGTTGAATCTGCATGGCATAATTGCCTATAGCTTTCAACAAATGCTTTTTCTATTGCTGCTTCTTGTATTCCCTTTGAATGAGGGCAATATTTTTTACCTTTTTTTGTTGACTTTACACATTGCCAGTTAATTTTTTTATAAATTGAACTTGTGTGCCAAGTTCTTCTTGACAGTATTTCTCCACAAAATCCACATTCCAGCATACTTGAAAAAGCGTATTGCCTTGATAGTTTCTCTCTTTTTCTATCCTTGTTAGCAATAGTGTTTCTGTTTTGTGCTCTCCTGAGTCTAATCTCCTGTGCCTTTTCAAAATCTTCTTTTGATATAATTGGCTCGTGATGATTTTCAATGTGGTATTTATCAGATTCACCAAAGTTTGCTAGTCTTCTTTTTGTTATGGGATCAACTGTAAAAGTTTTTCCCATTAGTATATCTCCAATATACTTTTCATTTTTAATTATTCCTAACACTGTAGTATCAGACCATTTTGTTTTACCTCTAGGAGTAAGATATCCTTGCTCTTCTAGTTCTCTACCAATGACTGAGCCACCATTGCCCTCTAAATATCTTTTAAAGATGTATCTGACAATTTTAGCTTCTTCTTCATTTATAGAGATACTTTTTGTTGTAGGATCATAGTCGTATCCAAGGCAACCTTGAAAACCAATAAGTTCCCCTTTTTCCATTTTCATTTTCAGTCCTTTTTTCACATGGGCTGAGGTATTTTCTACTTCTTGTTGAGCTACTGAACTTAATATTGTTAATAGTAGCTCTCCATCCATTGTCAAAGTATCTATATTTTCTTCTTCAAATACTACACCAACGTTATTTTCCTTTAGAAGCCTTACATATTTCAAAGTATCTAATGTATTTCTAGCAAATCTTGATATAGATTTAGTAATTATCATGTCTATATCTCCATTTTGACAATCACTAATTAGTCTCATGAAATCAGCTCTTTTACTAGCAGTTGTTCCTGTTGTTGCTTCATCTGCGTATATACCAGCCAAAGTCCAGTTCTTATTATTTTTTATTAGATTTGTGTAATACTCAACTTGCGATTTATATGATTCAAGTTGGTCTTTACTATCTGTACTTACTCGACAATATGCTGCAACACGTTTTAAATCTAAATGTAGTGCATTTCTATTTCTTGCTCCTGAATTTGAAGCTTTTATTAATTTTACTTTAGTATTCATTTTACCTCCTTCCCATTTTGTATCTTTCTACAGTGTTATTATATCACAAGATTAACTACTTTCTATCTCTCTTCTTATAATCATTTTCTATTCTATTTTTTATTTTTGTATATTCCTTATCATTAATTAATTTAAGATCATAAAGTCTACATAACATAGCAACTCTCATGCTATAAATCTTTATTGCTTGCATTTTAACCTCCTATGTAAGTTATTTTTTTACCTTGATAAGTGAATTAAATTTGAAAAATTCTAATCTCACCTAAGCAACTTCAAGAATCTTCACACTTCAAAGTATTTGGATTTTTATAAAAAGATGATAAAACACCCCTCACTTTATAAAGTGAAATTTGTCCTCTTTGGTAACCAGAATTTTTATTTTTTTATAGTATTTTTGAATTTTAATGATTAATTTGAACATAAAAAGAGGACTTATGCTATTGGGCATAAATCCTCTAAAATGAAAGAAACTCTTTCGATTGTTATTTGTATTTAGTTTTTCAAACCAATTTTATCCATCCTATTTAATTCCCCAAACATCATTACTACACCAGCTATTATCATAATTAAATCTACAAAGGGTTCTGCAAACCATACTGCTTTAACTCCAAATATCATTGGTAAAATAATCATGGCAGGTACGAATAAAAATAACTGTCTTAGCATTACTATTATGCCGGCTTTTTTAGCGTTTCCTATTGATTGGAAGAATGTTATAGTCATTACCATTACTCCATATAGGATAAAGATAGAATAAAATAGTCTAAAGTTTCCTATTCCCTGAGTTATAATACTTTCTTCTACTCCAAATAAAGACAGAATATTCTTTGAAAATGCTAATGCTGGTATCCAAAATATTGATGCAAGAACTAATCCTCCGATAGAAAATACTTTCATAGCTTCTTTTACTCTGTCGTATTTTTTCGCTCCAAAATTTGTACCAACTACAGGTTGTAAACCTTGACTCATTCCCCAAAGTGGAATGAATGAAAAGGCATATATTCTAAGTGTTGCTGCCATCAAGATAGCATTTGTATCTCCGCCATATTTAAATGACATTTTATATAGCATTGTTTGTTGAATCATAAATAAAATTTGCATCATCATAGCAGATGACCCTACGCCAAACATTTCTTTTTTTATTTCCTGATCAGGTTTGATTTTATTTATTTTTACTGCTTTACTTTTATATTTGAAGTAATGGAGTGTTATTATCGCTTGAACAAATTGTGCTGTAATAGTTGCAAGTGCAGCCCCTTCTATTGCGTATTTTCCCATTAATTTCATTAGAATTGGATCAAGAATTATGTTTAAAAAAGCCCCTAGCCCCATAATGAGCATTGCTTTTTTCATTAATCCTTCTCCACGCATAACCATGTTTGCTGATTGAGTAAAGTTTACAAATAAAGAACCAATGAAAATTACTCGTAAATATCTGATACCATATTCTTTAATTTCTCCACTTGCTCCAACCATATCTAAAAAATGTGGTGCAAGTAAAATTCCACCTATTGTAATAATTGATGAGAATAGGATAACCCAAAAGATTAAATTCCCCATAATTTTATCAACTGTTTTTTGGTCACCCTTTCCTATAGCTCTTGATAAAACTGATGCTGAACCTACACCTATGAGTGTAGATACTCCACTATTAAAAAAGGTAAGTGGCATAGCTACACCACAAGCTGTCATTGCAGTTTGTCCTATAATATTTCCTGCAAAAATTCCATCCATTAGTGGATAAAGACCTATTACTATCATTCCTATTACAGCAGGGACAGATAATTGAAAAAGTAAATCTATGGGTCTTTTTGTTAATAATTGTTCTTTCATATCTTGTTTCATAAAATCATCCTCTATTAAATTTTATTCAATTTTCCAACCAGTAGCTTTTTCTCTTTTCTCAATAAAACTCTTGTATATGTGTGATTTTTCCATAAGCTCTTTATGTTTACCAATACTTTCAATATTTCCTTTATCCATAACAACAATTTGATCAGCATTTTTAATAGTTTCAAGTTTATGTGCAATCACAATTACAGTTTTATCTTTTAACAAATTGTTTAAAGCAGTTATAAGTTGTTGTTCATTTTCTGGATCTACACTTGAAGTAGCTTCGTCAAGAATAACAATTCTGCTTGGTTTTAACATAGCTCTTGCTATAGATATTCTCTGACGCTCTCCTCCAGATAAATTTGAACCACCCTCTTGTAAAACTGTGTCATAACCATCTGACAACTTCATAATAAATTCATGACACTGTGCTTGCTTAGCAACATTAATAACTTCCTCATCACTAGCTTCTGGATTTCCGAACTTAATGTTGTTTTTTATAGTGTCATCAAATAAATAGACGTCTTGAAAAACAAAAGTGAAATTAGATAACAGATTGTCATACCTAAAATCTTTTATGTTATTATCATCAATCAATATTTCTCCAGAATCTACATCCCAAAATCTAGCTATCAAATTACAAAGTGTTGTTTTTCCACTTCCAGAACCACCTACAATTGCTGTAGTCTTACCTTTTGGAATATCTAAATTTAAACGGTTAAATAAGTTCTGTTCGTCATATGAGAAGTCAACGTCCTTTAGATTTATATCTCCTTTTTCGAAGCTTGTTCTTGTGCCTTCTGAAATTGTTGGTAAATTCCTAAGTTTAGCAATTGAATCCAAGTTTTGTATAGCTATTCCTCTAACGTTTTGCATACTTCCAGCCATTTCAAAACCAGAAAAAACAATAAAACTAGACACTACAAGCATTACAGCTTTATAGTGATCAATTTCTCCTATACAAAATCTATAAATAGCTGAAAATATAATAAGACAAATCCCTAATTTAAATATAATTAGAAATATCAAAGCAGCAGGTGCTACAGTTTTTTCAACATTTATAAAGCCTCTTCTATTTTTATAAATCTCTCTGTCCAATTCTTTAGTCATTTCACCACTTTTCCCAAATGATTTAATAACACTAATACCTTTAACATACTCTAAAGTAGATGCGTTTAGATTTATTTTTAACGCTTGTAATTTTTTAGTCAACTCATCTGATTTCTTTTGAAAGATAACATTGCATAACATTCCTAAGAATAAAGTTCCTAAAATTATAGAACCTGTAACTATATCAAACGGAATCATAAATATCGCCATTATTATAGTTTGAATTACTCCCACAAATAAAGTTTCTATTATATTAACTCCTACGGTTTCAAGTTCACCTATAACTGTGGTTAATCCGCCTGAAATGTTTCCAAGGCGATTACTGCTAAAATATCCCATATTCACTTTTTTTAGCTGATCACCTATATATAGCCTATTTTCTGCTCCCATATTGTAAGTTGCGATGTATTTATTTCTATCAGCCATATAACTAGATAATATTTTCCCTACTACACTTAGTAGAGCTATTGCAAATACGAAATAGATGTCTTCTTGTGTAATATTTCTTCCTTCAAATATATTTTGAAATATTTTAAGTAAAAGCAACATTGTAGCTCCAAGGGATATTCCTTCAAATATACTTTTTAATACTTCAAAGAAAAACATCTTGCTAATTTTGGAAGATTCTTTTCCAGCGACCCAATATAACTTGTGAATTAATTCTTTCATTTACTCACCCCTATCGTTTGATAAACTTATGTGTGATTTCCACATTTTTGCATATGTTTCACTTTTTCCAAGAAGTTCTTTATGAGTTCCTTCTGCTTCAATTTCCCCATTGTTTAATACTATGATCTTATCGGCTCCTATTATTGTAGAAAGCCTATGAGCAATCATGATAACAGTTTTATTTTCTACTAATGCATCTATCGATTTTTGAATTTCAGCTTCATTATCTGGATCAGAATATGCTGTTGCTTCGTCTAATAAAACTATTGGGCTATCTTTAAGCAAAGCTCTTGCTATTGTAAGTCTTTGTCTCTCTCCTCCAGACAAGTTGCTCCCAGATTCTCCAATTATGGTTTCATATCCATTAGGAAGACTCATAATAAAGTCATGACAAGAAGCTTTTTTACAAGCGTCTTTTATCTCTTCAATACTAGCATTTTGATTTGCCATTCTCATATTATCTATGATACTTTTCCTAAATAGATAGTTTTCTTGTGATACATAGGTTACAAGTTCCATGTTCTTTTCAAGAGAAACATCTTTAAGATTTACATTTCCTACAGATATTTTCCCTTTATTAATGTTCCAATATCCCGCAATTAGCTTAGCAATAGTGGATTTTCCACCGCCAGAATAGCCAACAATAGCTGTAAGTTTATTTTCTTTTGCACTAAAGGATAAGTTATCAAAAACTTTTTTCTTATCATTATAGGCAAAACATACATTTTCAAAATTAATATCGTATGATCTTATTTTTTCCTCTCCATTACATCGTTCTAACTCTGGTAACTCCATAACATTTTTTATTTCATCTATTACAACTCTTACATTCGCCATAGTATCCATATGACTCATAGCTTTAATCAAAGGTTTGTAGCAGGCATAAGATAATAAAACACACATTATTAGATTGCCTACTTCAATACTTCCATTCATATACAAGTATAAAGAAGTTGGTAAAACAAATAATAAAGTTGATGGTAAAACTTCCATTGCTGCTGTCATATAGAAACAAACACTTAAATACCAATTTAGCATACTGTCTCTATTACTATTTACAGCATCTACAAATTTTCCATATGATGATGCAGATTTATTGAATGCCTTTATAACTTGAATACCTCTAATATATTCAACAGCTGTTGTATTCATGTTTTTTGCGGCTTCTTGATAATTTCGTGATTTTTCTTCATATCCACCCATCATTAGAATTGAAAATAACACCCCTAGTGGTAATGTAATAAGATTTGCAATTCCAATCCTCCAATCCATTATAAAAATAATAACTACTAAAGCGATTGGAATGATAAGATTAGCTATTACTTCAGGAATAACATGAGCTATCGGTTGCTCAATTTTATTCAAAGTTTCTACCATAAACTGAGTCCATTCTCCACTAGATCGTTTTTCAATCTCTCCCATTGATAATCTATTAATTTTTCTTACAAGTTTCTTCCTCTCATCCTCTATTATGCGAAATGCTAAATTGTGAGAAATTAAAGTTGAAATCTCATGAAAAATAACACTTCCTATTAACCCACCTAAAATAAGCAAAATTGGTCTTTTATAGAATTCTAAATCTGTATTACTAATTGCTATATTTTGAGTAATCTTAGCTAAAGCAAAATATGGTACAACACTACAAAAAACACCAATTACTGCAATAATAACTGATGATAAAATTTGTCCTATATGCTTTTTTAAAACTTCCATTACGCACCTCCTAAATTATTTAGCCTCCATAGCTATTAACAGCTGTCCTATATTATCAATATAAAAATCTTCTGTTATTATCCCATTCTCTAGTTTTACAAGTCTATCACACGTCTTTGCTATAAATTCAATATCATGAGAAATTATCAAAAATTTTGTTCCTTTTTTTTGTTCCTCTTTGATTAATCTCCCCACCTTATCCATACTCCTGAAATCAAGCCCTGATGTCGGCTCATCCAATATAATAAAAGGTGTTTCTCTCAACATAGCTACGCATAGAACCAATCTCTGTTTTTGACCACCTGATAAAGTTGCTGGATGCTTATCTCTTATATCAAATAATCCAACTTTTTTTAAAAGTTCCTCTGCTTTCGTGATATAATCTTCTCTATTTTTTAACCCAGTTAATAATTCATCCATCAAATCTTCCCCAAATAATTGAGAGTCTAAATCTTGAGGAATATACCACACTTTGCTTAACCTCATCTTTTTATTAGCTTTGAGTCCATTTATCTTTATTTCTCCATCAGTCTGATTTTGAATCCCAGAATAAATTTTACCGAGTGTACTTTTACCTGTTCCATTTATTCCTACTAAAGCAATAGTCTCATTGCTATCAAATTTAAGTGACACATCTTTTAGTACGAAATTATTTTTATATTTTTTACTAATATTTTTCACTTCAAAATCAAAAGAATTGTCACTACTAATTTCTTTTTCTTTAACTTTGTGGTCATCTATAACAATATCATTAAGATTTATTGAGCGTAAGCCCAATGCATTTAAGTCTTTTGAACTGATTTTTTCAAATTCTTCTGCTTTATAACTATTTATTAAAGATCCATTTTGTATCAATAAATACCTATCAGCTATTCCTTTTAAATAAAATAACCTATGCTCAACAATTACTATAGTTTTTCCTTCATTTTTTAAGTCCATTACAAGTTTTGAAAATTTATATATTGATTGTAAATCAAGATTTGCAGATGGTTCATCAAATACATAAATAGATGGTTCGATAGCTCTCGCTGAACAAATTGCTACTTTTTGCCTAATTCCATAGGATAAATTGTATATCCTATTATTTAGCAATTTATCAATATTCATTTTCTCAGTTGATTCATTTACTCTTCTTATTATTTCATCACGCTTATATCCCAAATTTTCCGGTCCAAATGCAATTTCTCCATTAACTTCATTGGAAAAAAATTGGCTTCTAGGATCTTGAAATACATTACCGACTAACTTTGCTATTTCCCAGGATTTTAAATTTCTGATAGATTTGCCATCAATAAATACTTCTCCATCTAAATTTCCTTCGTAAAAATTTGGAATTAATCCATTTATAGCCCTTGTCAAAGTAGACTTGCCACATCCCGACTCCCCTATAATTACACAACATTCACCATCTTTAATGTCTAAATTTATATCTTTCAACTGTTCATCTTTATTGCTATTATACGAAAAAGATAATTTTCTAATTTCCAGTTTATTATCCAATGGTGCACCTCTCATATAAGACATAATATAAATAAAACAAAGCTTGCAGTTATTATAATTATGTCTAATTTACACAACTTGTTACTATAATATGAATCCCTTTTTATTGGGTTTTCAATTCCTCTAACAATCGCTGCTGCTGATAATTCATCTCCTACTTTTATAGAACGAAAAATTAAAGGAACTATAGCATATTCAAGAGTCCTCAAAGGATTTGATAAAATATGAAAAAAGTTACCTGTAAATCCCCTTACTTTCATAGCTTCTTTTATTGTTCTAAATTCCCCAGCAATTGTTGGTACAAATCGAATAATTACCGTTAATATAAGTACAAAATTTCGTGGCAACATTAATTTGTGAAATATTGAAATTAATTTTCCTGATGGTATCTTAAAAGTTAAAAATCCTGCCATGATTGGAACTATGAATTTATACAACATTCCCAAAAGCATTGGTGAAATTATAACTACACCACTTGGTATCATTTTTAATAACCAAAATGTAGTAAAACTATATATCATAAAATAAATTATGCTCTGTTTGATAAAACCAAAATATGCTAAAAGCATACAAAGCCATCCTACAAACAGAGCATGCATATAGTAACTTTTTGTAAATATTGACACCATACAGGAAATAATAGTTAAAAAAAGACAAGTTATTCCACTTATTTTTTCTATTTTCATTTCCCATATATCTCCATTTACTCTAAAATACCCGCCTTTTTAAAGTGCTTTTTAAGAATTTTTTGTGCAAACAAAACACCTAAAGCAGATAATATAACGGTTATTGTTACACCTAATAATAGTAGTTTTGGTGAAGATACCAAATTATATTGCAATGTTAATGTCTTATCTGCAAACCCACTCTCTAAAGCTTGCTTTTGATAAGATTCCCAAGCTATCCAACATGGAACTCCTATTCCCATGAACATACCAGCACCATAAACACTCCAGCCAATCATATTTCTTATTGGATTTATATAAGTGTCTTTGCCTATCATTACTATTTCGCACAAAATAGCAAATCCAATAAAATATGGAAGCATAAACACATAACCCATAGCTGCTGTGATAAGACCATAAATTAATATCCATATAAATAATAGCCCGTGTTTATTAAGTCTGTTAGCTGCTACTAAGTAGAAAATAGCTCCTATAAACATTTCAATTCCAGCAGTACCATAAATATATACAACCGGAACAGCAACCATACTCATTCCAATAACAATAGATATTGCATAAAATAAAGCAATCATAATAGCTACTGTTACTACATCTTTTGTAGTCATTTTTTTATTGTTCATAAAACACCTCCGTTAATTAATAAAATGTACATAGAATGTGTATAGAGAATATTTACAAAAAAATATCCATCTCAACTTTATTATAAAGTAAGATGGATATTTCCTTTATAACCTGACAGCTCTTTATTTGCTCTAAAAAGGTCAGATGGATTTTTTTCTATATTCTTGAGGAGTTTGCCCAAAATGTTTTTTGAATGACTCAGAAAATTTACTAGGATTCAAATATCCTGACAAATCAGAAATCTCTCCTATTGACATTAAGGGTTTATGAATTAATAATTTAGCAGCGGCTTCTAAACAATTTTCCCTAATAAAATTACCTATTGAGCTTCCAGTTATGTATATGAAACATCTCTTCAAACTGGATTCTGAAATAGCATATTTTTTTGATAAATCAGAAATAGAATATCTTTCAAAAGGATTATTTAGAATCGTCTTATATGATTCTACAGTTGCTTTATATACTGGTTCTGAAAAAGATGTTAACTTAAAAGTATCTGAACTTTCAACTAAATTTAAAAATAATAACAACTCTATTGTTTTTATAATTGAATAAGAAAGTCTTATTCTAGAATCTACTCTATAAAGTTCACTAATAACATGGTCTATCTCATGACGTGAATGAATAATTAAAGCTGCACCATTTTTACACAGACGATCTTTTATTTCTAACAAATCAATTTTTGCATACGGAAAGTATTTGTCAATAGATTTTTGTGCCTTTTCAATATCAATAAATATTGAAAGTCCCACATATTTTTTTGTTGGTATGCACGAATCTTCAAAAGGAACTTTGCCTATTTCGATTACACTTAGATCGCCTTTACCTATCAGAGCGCGTTCATTATTTTCAAGTTTAAACTCATAACATCCCTCTAAACAATGATCTATTTCTAAAACCCCGCTTTTAGGATTTATTTTTTGATATGCTGTCTCCATATTTAGGTTATTATAAGATAATTGAACACCTTCAAATAAATTGTAGCAACGCATTTCGCCACAGCCAGTAGAATTTTCAATTGTATAAATTTTACATTCATCAGTAACCTTTTTTTCAGAAAAAATATATCCTTCAAGTACATTTTCTATAATATCTTCATGATTTAATTCCAAAACTCTACCTCCTAATGCATCATAATAATTAATTAAATTATACCCAAAAATTAGATTTTATACTAAAAATACACTATAGCATATTAATCGTACATCTATATTTTAAGCTTTTCTATTAGATACAAACATTTCAATTTTATGGTATAATGATAGTAATTAAATAACACGCTTAACGCTAATAACTTTAATAGCAAGCACAGTAAGTGTGTACCCACTTACGAAAAATTAATGGAGCAGACCTTTACGGAATGCTCCATTTTTTTAATTTTTACCTTGTTAGGGAGAACCCTAAGACCCCAATATTTTATGATAAGGAGAACTACTATGGATAATAGAAAAAGAAATAATCAACTAAAAATATATTTAACAGATGAAGAAAAAGAAATTTTTGAAAAGAAAATGAAACTTGCAAATTGCAAAACAATGTCCCACTTTCTTAGGAAATGTGTATTAGAAAAAGAAATTTATGTAGTAGATTTAGAACCATTTAGAAACCTACAATGGCTACTTTCAAATGCAACAAATAATATAAACCAGATTGCAAAAGCTACTAATACAACTGGTATTATATACAAAAATGAAATTGAAGCAATGAATAAAGAAATAGAAAAATTATCAAGAGAAATATGGCAAATCCATTCCCTACTTCTAAATAAATCAAAAGAAAGTTCTGGTGATTAGTATGGCAATTACAAAAATACATCCTATAAAATCAACCCTAAATTTGGCAATAGACTATATAACTAAGAGTGAAAAAACTGATGAAAAAATCTTGATATCTTCATTTAAATGTCATCCATCTACTGCCCACATACAATTTATGAAAACACGAGAAGATAATGATACTAAAGGTAAAGTTTTGGCTAGACATTTAATCCAATCTTTTCTACCAGGAGAGGTTGATCCTATAAAAGCTCACGAAATTGGAATGGAGTTATGCAAGAAAATTTTAAAAGAAGATTATGAATTTGTTCTTGCAACTCATATTGATAGAGGGCATATCCATAACCATATTATTTTTAATAATGTTAATTACAAGACTGGTAAATGCTACCAATCTAACAAAAAAACTTACCATAAAATCAGGTATCAAAGTGATGAATTGTGTAAAGAAAATAAGCTTTCAGTCATTGATAAATATTATGAAGCTTACAAAAGAAAATATAAAACTGCTGGTAAATCTTGGTACGAATATGACCAAAACAAGAAAGGAAATTCTTGGAAGTCTAAACTGCAATTTGATATAGATAGAATGATTAATAAGTCTAAATCTTGGGAAGAGTTTTTAGAAAATATGAAGTCTATTGATTATGAAATTAAGTTTGGTAAACACATTGCTTTTCGCCATAAAGATAAGCAAAGGTTTACAAGAGCGAAGACTATCGGAGAAGATTATGCCGAAGAAAAAATCAAAGAAAGAATAGATTTAGCTATTAAAAACAAAGCTAATCCTATTAAAAAACGTGTAGGAAATGTTATTGATATATCTACTAATAAAAAAGCTCAGTCCTCTAAAGGTTATGAAGTTTGGGCAAGAAAACATAATATAAAAACAATGGCTGACTCTATAATTAAGCTTAGAGAGCAAGGAATTAATTCAATTACTCAACTCGATGATCTAATAAAAAAATCTGCCAATGATAGACAAGACTTGTTAGATAAAATAAAGAAAATTGAAACTAAGATGAAGAGTTTATCCCAAGATATGGAAAATATAAATACTATAAATAAGTATCGTGAAATATATAAATACCACAAGAAAAATCCTGAAGATAATCAATTTGCAGATGAGTATTATAGCGAACTTTCAGTTTATAAAATAGCTGCTAAAGAAATATTAGAAAACTATAAAAAACTACCAAATACAAAAGAAATACTATCCAAACTTGATAAATTGCAAGAAAAAAAGAACACCCTTATGCAAGAGTATTCTTTGAATAAAGAACAATTTTCTGACCTTGTTCTGTATAGAAAAAACTATGAAAATTATTATGGGAAAGAGGTGGAGAGGTAAAATACTCCACTTTAATTACTATCATTCCCATTCAAATAGAGTGTTAAGTTCCTTATATTCTTCTTCGTATTTATCTTGATTTATAGAGGCTCTTAATTTTTCATCATCAATTCCTATAATTTCACCTATTTCACTTTTAATAAATAGATCAGGATATTTATCTAATAAAAATATTGCCATGGTTCTTGAAAATCCTAAATTTTGTATATCGATTATTTTTGGATTAGTAGTTCCATAATCAATATACTCTTCCCAATCACACTCAAGATCTAAATCGCATGAACGTAATATTGATTGATAATTACCTACATAGGTTTTAATCTTATATTTAATATTATTCTCTAAATTTTTAATCAAGTTATTAATAAGCGTATTAATATGAAGAGAGTTATTTTTATCAAACTTTACGTTATACATATTTCCATCTTTACGTAAACTTATATATTTATTTTCTCCAGAATTGTAATAATAGCTAATCGTTTTTTGAATTAAATATTTTAAAGGTTTAGAATTTATCCAACCTTCCATTAATGTAGCATAATAAGTTAGTTGTTCTTTGCTTCTTATCAGTGGATTATTTCCCTTGTTTTCAGTTCTTAGCCAATCGTATTCTTTACATAATATTTTTAATACTTCATAGCAACCTTCATAAGTAGTTTCTATAGGTAATAATTCTTTATCTCCATTAAAAACCTTATTTTGAATCTCAATATTTATATCTATACCTTCTGCTAAAATATTTCCAGGTATAGAGTTTTCATTCCTAATTTTTTTCAAAATATCTAACGAGTTATTTCCTGAATCTATAAATCTATCTTTTAAAATAGAATCGCTATTAACTGTATCATGATATAATAAAATATTACCATACATTTCTATGATTTTTTTGTCATCTTCAGATAAACTTTTGTTAGTATACTCATTCTTTGTATAGTAGTTGGCTATATTCTTATATAAATTCTTGTTATTTTTCATTAATATAATTGGCTCAACTTCTTTAATATTTTTATTCCTAAGAATTTGAACTTTTTTTTCATCTTTCCAATAACCTTCTTGATTATAAAGATTAACACAAAATATATTACCCGATAAATCTTTACTTAGTCTCCCTGCCCTACCCGCTAAATTCCAAAAATCAACATTGGTCATATTTGATAATCCAATTTTTTCACTTAAAATAAAGATATTTTTTGCGGGTAGATTTACTCCTTCTAAGAGTGTTGAAGTACAAAAAATAATTTTTATAAATCCTAATTTATATAGCTCTTCAACTTTTATTTTTATTTCTTCAGGAATTCCACCAAAATGATATGCAATGCCTTTTTTCAAGCAATATTTAAGATAATACTGCTCATGAACTTTTTCGTTTATTATATCAACTAGTTTATCTATATAATCATTTTTTACTTCTTCTAAAGTTTTTGCATATTCGAATGCTGTTGATATTGTCTTTTCTATAGTATTACAATAAACTATACTTTGTCTACCACTAGAAAAAGTCTTTAATATAGTGCCCAAATCTGTAATAACATTACCAGAAAAATTTAATTTAGGAAATAATATATTATCTCCATAATCACTAATTAAATAACTAGAGTCTGTATGACAATTAATAAAAAATCTATTTTGTGATACTGATTCAACTTTAACTGCATAACTTTCGTCGGGAGTATTATTTACCAATTCTAAAAATACTGATGGATTAGGAATATTTGGAGATGCAAAAAATATGTTTATACTTTTTCTTTTTGCCATAACTAATGCGTGGTACATTAATGGTGTTCTAGTATCTTTTATACTCAATAACTTGTGAGCTTCATCTACAAATAAATAATCTATTTTAGGATTAGTCCCATCTAAAAAGTAAGAAATTAACCTTTCTGGTGTAAAAACAAAAATATATTTTCCATCTTTTTTTCTTTAAAATTTTAGGTATTTCTGGAGAATTGATGACCTTATAACTGTATGATTTAACTAGATTTCTAATCTTATAAGAAACTTGGTTTATGAGTGCTTTAGTCGGAACAATAAAAGCTATATTATCTGACTGATTATGTTCTTCTATTAAGTATTTAGTAAAAGCTTCAAAAATAAATGATTTTCCAAATGACGTACTTCCAGAAAAACTAAAGTGATTATTATCTTTTAATTCATTAAATATTTTAAGTTGCTCATCTGTAAAAATTTCTTGAATTGGTGATTTGTTATATAATCTTTTAATTATTAAATCCAAATCAATTTCATCAATTCCAGTATTCTCAAATTTATTCCAAATTAGATTAATAGAAGGAAAATTTCCTAATTTGGTTAGCACATTCATAATGCTTAATTTTATAAACTGATTTTGTAAAAGTTCTTTAAACTCATATACAAGGCTTACTATTTTTAATGATAAATTTTTATGTTCAGCTTCAGACGATCTACATAGTATATCGGCAAATCTCATTAAATCAAACAATTCTTTGTCTGATAACTTAATTATAAACTCTTCATCTAATAATTTATTACAATAATTTTTTTCTAAATTGTATATTAAATTGATCAAATATTCGTCTTTAAATGCTTTTTCTGAAAGTTCAGCAATAAGATTATTCATGTTAAAATATCCTCTAAAATTTTTCTTCTTGTATTATCTATATCAGTGAATGGAACAATGTAGACAAAAAAAGTATGCCCTAATAAATTGTTGTCATTAATTTTTTTATATACCTTATTTTCAAAAGAATCTAATTCCAAGAGAATTTTTTTCTTAACTTCATCAATAAAATCACTGCTAGTACATTTCTTCGTCTCTTCTGATATATCTATTTCATAACCAATAAAAATAGAAAAAGCATCGTCTATGTGCAATTTTTTCTCATTTTTAGATGGATATATTATAAATTCTAATATAGCCTTATCCTCATCACTCAACTCAAAATTATCAATATTTGATGATATTAAATCTTTTTCATAATTTATACCACTTTTATTTTCTCCACTAGTATTTATCTCATTAATAAAATCATTTATAGATTTAAATGCTTCATATAAAGCATCTGATATATTTTTATATAACTTAGATTCCCCAAATATAAGTTTATATGTTCCGTCACAATTACTCAAAAGATGCACTCCATCTGATCCATTGACATACATTTTGTTAGATGTTTTCATCTCCATTTTTGTTAAAATTTTAGGGGCATTTAAATGACCCTCTAAAAAACAATATAAAAGCAATTCACCTAATTCACCTGTATTATTCAAGTATTCTTTAAACTTTTTACGTGCAATTTGTGATAATCTTCCAGGCTTATTTTGATATTTTGTTATATTTTTCTTGGATATAGCATAATCAATTACAGAATCTACTAATACTAAGGAAATTTGATTATAATCAAATTTCCTAGCATTTATTGGACACATAAAAATATTTAAATTCCCGTCATCTAAATTTGTACTTATAGGTATATCTTTTATATTTTGAAATATCTTAATTACATCTTTTGAATTTTGACTTACTATCAAATTATCACCTCCCCTTGAAACACCTCTTGTTTATATCCATAGCAACCAACTCCTGCTGATGAAAATAAAGAAATATAGGTAAGAGTATTATTTATCATTTATCTTAACTCCATTTTTATATTCAATAATATCTCCAATATCACATTGAAAATACTCACAAATCTTTCCTAATGTTTCCAAACTTACATTTTCATCTCTTCCCATCTTGGCTATTGTCTTAGGAGTTGTTGCTATTGCACATTGTAAGTCTGTTTTTTTCATATTTTTATCTATTAATAACTTCCATAATTTATTATATGAAAATCCCATATCATTCTCCAATTCTATATTTTACCTTTCTATATGTATAGATTAACTACCTAATTATAGCATATAACACAGATTCCTTTCAATTGTACGGTTCACTGCGTTAAATCAAATAAAAAATAAAGACAGTCCGAAGGCTGCCGATATTTACCACTCTTCACCTTTGCTATGGTCTATCTTACTTGACTTAGCTTTATCATCCGTCTTAAAGCTTTTTATTTGCCCTAATATGGACTTTTTATCTTTTCTTGACTTTTTTTACTTGTTCTTTTGCTTTTAAGAGCTTAGAAGACAAAATATGAACATTCCTATGTATTTATAAGGTTCTCAATTATTGTTTTACTTTTCCCAAAATTTCACAGTATCTCCTTGTTTTAAATATTCTAAATCTTTTCTCCTATCTATAATTTGCCAGACAGTGTCTGTTAAATTACATCTCGTTAATTCTATTTGATAAAATTATAACTACATCAACAACTTTATCAAACTTCAGATCTCCAATGTACTTATTTTCACTAAGATATACTTCCCACAAGGATCTTAGGTATGAATCTTCTTTTATGTCCTCGATTATTTCCTCATAGTCTTTCATTATCTCCTGACTTCCTCTTTTCTTTTAGGCTCTTTCTATTGCTTTTTTTAAAGTTTCATAGTTTATCTCATCTTTTTTTAGTTTGTAGAGGGTGTATAGGGCGTAAAAGTCTCTCATTCGTGTCGTTGCTATATTTCTTCTACAACTTCATATTATATTAGCCAATATCCCATCATTGATTTCCTGAAATCAAAAAAGCACCTATCATTTTGTAAAATAGGTGCCAAAATTTATTTTTTAACTTTTAACTTCTTAATAACCAATAATCCAATTACAACCGTTAACCAATAACAAACCTCACATAGAAATAATATTAATAATATTTCTTTTGTATGAGTCTTATTTATATCATATTTCAAAAAATAAGAAACACCAAAAATAAAAAGCCCAAATATGTTATACAGAAAGGCTTTTAAGAACGTATTTTTCTTCTCTGCCAGACTTCTTATCTTGCCCTTTATACTCTCGATATTAATCACGATAATACCTCCATGTATTTTCTAATTTCATTTTCTATTTTAAATAATTTACTGTATTTTATGAGTCGTCTTAGATTTTTATTTTCTGATTTAAAGTATCTTTTTATGGCTTCTGTAAAAATTTGCTTATCTATTTTTTCTCTGTCGATTATGATATCGCAAATTGTTCGATCTATATCGTAAACTGGAATTAGGTTGCCTTGTGGTGATTTTATTTCTGCCTTTCCTATTTCGTATAAGTCTTTTTTTACATAGTGAACTTGCAGATCTTCATATCTTTTCTTGATATGACTTGCATTGTAGCCTTGGGGTACAGATATATGAAATACATTTGGAGTCCTATCGGATAGGTCGTGGAGGTATAGGGCTGTTTGGTGGGAAAATATAATTCGGTTACTATTGGATGATATTAGAACAAAATCATCTATTACTTTTCCTTTTAATTGATATAGTCCTGGTCTTAATCTTTCTAATTGTCCGATTTTGGTTAATTCTGATAAATTATGCCTAGTATATCCAAGTTCTTCTGCTTCTTTGTTAGTTATTACTAAATTTTCTTGTATATATTCTTTAAGTGTATTCATAATCCGCCTCCTCTCGTTTACGCTTTTATTATATGTTATAAAAGCGAATATGTAAAGTTGACTTATGGATATTTTATTATATTGAAAAGGATGTAACGAATCCTTACTCCCTTCAATAAAAAAAGAGCAGCCTTTTAAGCTACTCTTGTAGAAAGTACAAAATGAGTTAATTATATTTTTTGTGTTTCCTCATACTAGTCTCAAAACTACTCTCACGTCCATGTAGTTTTTTTGAGTCTTTTTTGACGTATCCTTCTTCATCTTTATCGAAGACAAAATGCTTATAAAACTGCTTAAAATGCAAGATTTCTAAATTTACATCTTTTGTATCAACGCTATAGCTTCAACTTGTTCATCATTGTCCAAACTTATATTCAAGTCATCGTCTATAATTGGGAGCTTGAAAGTAATTGATTTTAGCCATTGTCCGTTAGGTTGTTTTTCTTCATAAACTTGAATTTCAGAAATCAAAGCTGTAATTAACTGCCTACGCTCTACATCATTCATGACTTTATAGAGTTTATCAAAATAGATCAGAACCTTATATATGTTATCTCCTGTGAGTTTTTCAGCTTCAATAGTCTGTTTCTTTGCTTTCGCATCAATTAGTGATGATTCTAATTCATCTATTTTGTCATACATACGATATAGTCTATCATCTAAATCCTGTTTCCTTCTCTTATAATGCTTATCTTCAACATCTAAATTATCTATTTCCTCAATTAGCTTAAACTTTGTAGAATGACTCTTCCTCAATTCCTTTTGGTAATTATCTATTTCTTTTTCTATTTCAGAGGTATCCACCTTCATGTTGATTTTTTCTTGCATCATAGAAGCAAATTTCGGATTACTTACAATCTTCACAATCACCTCTGCAACAGCATCATCTAACAATTCTTCTCTAATTTGCTTACGGAATGTACACTTATGACCTCTTATCATCTGCCTATGTTTACAACCATAGTAATAAAAATCTTTATACTTTGTGCCATCTTTCTTTTTCTTGGTACACTTGTTTCCAAACATTCCCGCTCCACATATAGGGCATTTTACAATTCCAGAAAGCAAGTGCGTGCGTGTATCCTTTCCTTTATTCACATGTTCATATTTCTTTGCTTGAGATTTTAGCTTAACCTGAGCAGCTTGCCAAACTTCATCGGAAACTATAGCTTCATGTATCCCTTCAGATATTAGATACTCATCTTGTTCAACCTGCTTATATTCATTTCTTGTACCATGAACTTTTTCTAAAGTTCTTCTTCCAAATGCTATTTTCCCATTATATACGGGATTCTTTAATATCTTTCTTATAAGACCTGCATCAAACAAAGGATTCTTACCATTCTGTCTTGGGATTTTTCTAATTCCATGATTCTCTAAGTATTTAGATATCCCATTGGCTCCTATCGTAGTATTTACATACTGGTCGAAAATCGTTCTTATGGCAACTGCCTCTTCCTCATTTATAAACAGCTTGCCATCTTCAAGTTTATATCCATACGGAGCAAAGCCACCATTCCATTTTCCTTCCCTTGCTTTTTGAATGCGACCTTCCATTGTTTGAATACGGATGTTTTCTCTTTCTATTTCAGCCACAGCTGATAAAACAGAAATCATTAGTTTCCCTGCATCTTTAGATGAATCAATGCCATCTTCAACACAGATAAGATTAACTCCATAATCCTGCATTATCTGAAGTGTAGAAAGAACATCAGCGGCATTTCTTGCAAATCTTGATAACTTAAACACAAGAACAAAAGACACTCCATCTTTTCCAGATTTTATATCTTCCATCATTCGATTGAACTGTTTTCTACCTTCAATAGACTTGCCAGACTTTCCGGCATCTTCATACTCTCCGACAATTTCGTAATCGTTGTAAATAGCAAAAGCTTTCATTCGTGATTTTTGTGCCTCTAACGAATACCCCTCTATCTGTATTGACGTAGATACTCGTGTATAGAGGTATACTTTTATTTTTTCTTTTAACATAGCATTAACCTCAATATAATTTTTCTATATCATATATAATTTTTTGAATTTAAGTTTGGACTATCATTTCAAGTATATTATAACACTTTTATTAGTCCGTCTCAATTTGTGTTTTTGCCATGTCAAAACTATTTTTCATCTCTTGATTTTTTGCTGGCGTTGGATCGGGCAGATTATCTAAATCTAAAACACCAGCATATTTTGCAATCAGATTTGCTATTAAATCAGCCAATCCATTCCAGTCATTGTCCAATATATACCTCCTCTCTCTAAAGTTTTATATCTAATAATTATTTGTTTAATTAAGTTTTACGACATTGACAAGTGCTTTGGATTAGCAACATAGGAATCTCACCTCCGCCTCTATTCCGGATGAGCCGGCTTCAACCTTAGAAGTATCATTATCCTCATTTTCTTCATAGCGGATAGGGTATCCCTCCCTATATTCAAACTCTTACTTATCGCTCACTTTCTTATTCCCTTGCTTTTAGCTTAGCAGTACTTGTTTTGCCGAATTATTCAGCAGAAAGATCTTGGCGGCTAGGTTATTACGCTCCAAAAATAATTAACGTCTTGTCTTGGTCTATTCAATTGTTAAGGTTCAAAATTTATCGAGAGTTATTAATATTTTTTAAAATTTAACCATCAGAAAATACTTATCTTGATGAAACAAAATTCTATAAATTACTCTCTTATACTTAACAGTGAAAAGAAGCCTTTCTTGGTAACCAATTTTGAATAGAATTTGCTTATGTAAAAAGGTCCAATTCCCACTGCATAAGTAGCAGTGAAAATTAGACCCTCTTAGTAACTGTCATCTAAAAGTCTTCTAGAATTTCTTTAATTTTCTAATCACCTTTTAAGTGTCATATTTACATTTTTATTATCTCTGGCATACTTTTATACCTTTTTAGACTTAAAGTCTTTAATAATGCCTTTCCACCTCTTTTTATCTATAAAGATTCTCCTACATCATAGTTCATTTTTTTATTTAAACTTTTCTGTGTTAGTTTTTCTTTATCTTCTTCATACCACTTTAAGATTGTCACATAGTGGTTTTGATAGGTCTTACCACTGCTTTCCATGTATCTGGATAGTTTATTTATCATTATTTCTGTGTGTGAGTTTAATTTTTCTTTAAGTTTTTTATATTCTTCTTTGCTTAACCTTACATTTTTGTATTCTCCATAAAAGATGGGGGTGGACTTTTTATCTATCTCTCCCTCTCTCTCTTTATCTATCTCTATATCTTTCTCTATCTCTATCTCTTGTCGGACATGGGTTGGACTCATTAAGGACAATGTCCTCTGTTTATTTTGTCTGTATCTTCTTTTTTTTCTCTGCCCATGCTGTTTCTGATCCGATTAAGTTTGGTATTTCAGTTAGGTAGTATTCATCATTTTCTGTTACAACTTCTAATAAGCCTTGATTGATTAAATAATTAACTGTGACCATTACATCATCGTCTGTTTCATCTATGGTTAGTGCTAACTCTTTTATAAAATCACTTTCTACTCCGTCATAATATAGTTTGCCCTCATCTTTTAGACTTAGTAATAAAAGTTTAAGGTAGATTATCGTGTAGGTATCTCCTCCCGATATTTTCCTTAATCTTTTTATCCTTTTGTCTGTGAAAAATTCTTCTTTTAGTTTTATCCAATAATATCTTTTGTTTGTTGCCATATCTGCTCCTTTCTTGATTTTCGATAATCGAAATTCTTGATTTCCGATTTTCGGAAGTCTTGTTATTGTGGTTATTTAAGGGTGTAACTTTTTCGTTACTCCCTTAGATTTCTCTGGTCATATCTTTTTTGCTTGGTTTTACTTTTCTTTTGACTTTTTCTTTTGTCTTATCCTTGTTCTTGGATAGGTCTTTGTATTTCTTTATTTGCTTTAGGATACTTTCTTTTTCTTTTTTATTTTCTTTGGCTATGACTTGTTTAAAGGCATATTCCATTACTTTTATGTCTTTGGCTTGGAAGAATATTTCATAGTTTTTGCTTTCTTTGTTTTTCATTACTGAGAAACTTACTCCAAGTTTGTTTAGTTCTTTTTTTAAGTCTTTGAGGTCGCTTTGATCTATGCTTATATTTTCTAGTTGTCCTTTTTTGTAGAGGTCTTTTATTTTTATTTCATCTCCCATAAGACTCTTGAGGTTGCCATTTGCTTTTTCTAAGGTATCAGTCATCTTTTTTCTTATTTCTTTGTCTAAGTTGATTGATTCTTTTGCTGCCTTTATTGTGTATGTTATGATGGTTTGTGCTGCTTGACCTGCTTCTTTGCTTATTTCTTCGTTTATCATGTTTTATCTCCTTTGTTTGAATTAAAAAAAGGGAAGTATAGGATTTAATTTTTCTATACTTCCCTTTGCTTATTTTTATTTTATTGTTGTTGATGGTGGAATGCTTTATTTTGATATTTTTATATCTTCTTTGCTAAAGATACATGGATAAGTGTATTCTATTTCCCTTGGTGTTATTGAATCTCCTGTTATTAGTTCAAGTTTCATAGGACTTTTACTTATTCCTATTTTTACTAATAGCAATCAAAAAAGCACCTACCATTTTGATAGATGCCGTTAAACAAATTTAAATTATTCTTTTACTATAGGAACCCATAATTCCATTTTATAATCTTCTGAATTAGGATCTCCATCTCCATATACTTCAAAATCGGGGCTTTCATCATGTCTATATCCTTCTTTTGGGAAGAAATATGAAATAATATACTTCCATCCTTCGTGAATACACTTTGGTATAGGACCTTCTAAGCTTACAATAGCATACTCTTTTTCAGGAATGCTGAGTATATCTAAACCTAATTCCTCAGCTTTTACCTCATCCGTCAAATCAAAACCAGCTAAGTATATAAATGAATCTTCTTCATCCATTATATAGTCATATCCTACGCCAAAGATTTGACCATTACCTAACTCTTCAAATTTTTCTCTTGGTAATTTTTCAAGCAGTCTATCCCAAACTTTTGGGAAATTTGAACTTTTAGTTACATCTGATTTAATACCAGCTACTTTAAACGCTTTCTTTTTCTCAATCTTAATATCCATTTGATTTCCTCCTTGAACTGAAATTGAAAAGTAGATTCTTGGGAAATATTGATACTTTTGTCCTCTTTTTACTTGTCCTGGAGTTAGCTTATGAAAATTTTTAAAAGCTAAGGCAAAAGAATCTTGAGAATTATAACCATATTTTATTGCGATGTCTATAATTCTTTTATCTGAGTTTTTTAAATCATTTGCAGCATTTGTCATCTTTCTTAACCTTATATATTCAGATAATGAATATCCTGATATGATTGAAAATATTCTTGAAAACATTGGAAATGAATATCCTGTTATCCGTGTTATTTCTTTTTCATCAAGTTCATCAGTTAAGTTATCTTCAATATAGTCTATTGCTAAGTTAAAAGATTTCATTATATCCATATTTCCACCACCTTTCATTTAAATTGTACAAGGATTTATTAAATTATACCCGATAATGCTAATACAAATATTATAGCATCACATGTTTATACTATTTTTCTTCTCTGCCAGACCTCTTATCTTGCTCTTTATGCTCTCGATATTAATCACAATAATACATCCACGTATTTTCTAAACTCATCTTCTATTTTATATAGTCTACTATATTGTATCATTAATCTTTTTTCTTATTTCTTTTTCAAGATTGATTGATTCTTTTGCTGCCTTTATTGTGTATGTTATTATGGTTTGTGCTGCTTGACCTGCTTCTTTGCTTATTTCTTCGTTTATCAATGTTTATCTCCTTTGTTTGAATTAAAAAAAGGGAAGTATAGGCTTTAATTTTTCTATACTTCCCTTTGCTTGTTTTTATTTTATTGTTCTTGGTGGTGGAATGCTTTATTTTGATGTTTATATAGCTTACTTAGGTCTTTGTACCTTTTATTGTTTTTCTGCTCTTATTTTGCTTTTCCACCTTTAGTAGTTTATGTGTGTTCTTTTATCTGATAGATAGTTTTTCATGTTGGAATATATAATCTGTATTTCTTCATTGTTCATTGATTTTATTTCTTCTGTGCTTTTATATGTTTTGTATGTTCCATCTTGATCTGCTTTTATGAGTTCATCTATTAGCTCTTGCCTTTTATTCATCTTATTACCTCCTAGAACGGTCTTTATTTTCTTGGTCATATTATAGCTTGGATAAGATATTTTTACCAGGTCTTATCTTTCTTGATTTTTGTAATAGTCTTTAGTCATTTGTCTTTTTTTATTAAAACTATCACTATCTTGCTTGTACTCTTTTATCTTTTCTATGATACTTTCTTTTTCTCCTCTCTTAATCGCCTTGTCAATTTCTATTGATAGGTCAATATCATATTCTTTATTGACTACTTCTACTGCATATTTAATATGATTTATTTCCTTGTATCTTTCCCTTATCTTTTCTGACTCTGTATTTAATTTACTGATTTCATCTTCTAAGTTTTTAATTTCTCCCAACCATTCTTTTTCTCTTAAATTTTTCTTTCCACTGATTTTTTCAATTAAGTTTCTTGCCCTTATATGTTGGTCTATTTCCTTTTGATTATTCTTGTAGAAGCTTTCTTTGAATATTTTCTTGCTTTCATAGTCTTGGTAGGTTGCTTTTGTTTTTCTTACAGTCTTTGCATAGGCTAAGCACTTGTTAAGGTCTTCTATCTTTTGACTGTTTTCTTTTATGGTCTTATATATTTCAGAGTTTTTACTTCTTAGGGTATTTATATGTCCTTGTAGGTCTGATATGGTTTTTATTTTGTTTTCTCTTAGATAATTTATTCCACTTGCATATCTTTTTAGATCATAGATTGCCTTGTTTCTTTTCCCATAAAATGATAATTCAGCTCTATTATTTTCTTGCATCTCTTGATAGAAGCTTAAATATTCATAGAGGTTAAAGAGTCCTGATTCATTTTCGATTTGCTTTTTACTTTGGTCTTTATATTCCCTATATGATTCTTTTAGCTTATCTTTGAAGCCTGCTAACCAAGATGTTATTTTCTTTATTTCATTGCCTATGTTTTTTAATAGTTCATTCTGTTTTTTTATTTCTCGATTTATATCACCTTTTTCTGTTCTTATTCCTTTTCTTTCCATTGCACTGGCACTTGCTCCTAGATGTATTGTAGGTATTTGCTTTATGCCTTGTCTTTTAAAACTCCTATGGTCTACTCTTTTTTCTATTTTATTTTTTGCTAGATATTCGTTGCAAAGGTCTGAAAAATTTTCTCTCCATTTTTCTACATTGCCTTTATCGTTCCAGGTTGTTAGTTCTACTTTTCTTGTCTTAGGTTTTCCATTTTTGTTTAAAATCTTTTCTCCTTTTTCATCTAGGATATATTCTTTTTTACTTTTTTGCCCCCATGTTCCATCTTCATTTATTGGTCTTACTATGGTCATTATATGAGCATGAATGTTTTGATTTCCCTCTCTACTTTCATCATGAATTGCTAGGTCTACTATCATTCCCTCTTTTACAAAATTGTTTTGAACATATTCTTCTATCATCTTTTTATTTTCTTCTATGCTTAATTCTTTGGGTAATGATATGATAAAGTTTCTTGCAAGTTGGGCATTAGAGTTTTTCTCAAATAGTTCTACCGAGTTCCACAAGGTTTTTCTGTCTTTATATTCTTTTGGTGCGTGATCTGGTAAATATATTTCTTTGCTAATTACTCCTTGTTTCTTGGTATAGTCATGGGTTACTCCGTCCCATTCATTTTTTATTTTTTCCCCACTTATATATGCTGCACTTGCTACTGCACTTTTTCCTTTTCCTCTTGATATTATGTTTACTGAAAAATGAAAACTGTCTGCCATTTTTATCACTTCCTTTCTTTTTTTGTTGTTTTAGGTGGAGGCTTAATAGATTTTTATATCCCCTTTGTGAATGAGCGTTTTGAAATGATAGAATTAAAAAAGCCGACTACTGAATTAATTTTTGTTGTTTCAGTATGTCGGCTTAATTGTTACTTTCATTTCAAATTTTAAAAGTCAAGGGCGAGCCTTAGCGAGTTTATTTACCCTTGACTTTTAAAAAGCGAATGGTTGTTGCTCCCTTGCAAGGGTTTGGCTCTAAAGACACGCAAGCACCCTTTAGGGTGTATAATTGCGCCCTTAGAAAATCTAAGGGAGATTTGATTATTTTATTTCATTAATTTTCTCTCATTATTTTTAGTGTTTCTTTAAATTCTTTTGTATTTGTTACTTCTTCTAGTAGGATTTTTATTTCTTCATCTGTTAGTTCTTCTGCATTTTCTATAAGGCTTTCTAAGATTGCTCCTCTTGTTATCAGCCTATGAGTTCTTTCTTTTCTTTTTTTTACTATGTCTTGTTTTAATATCTTTTGTTCTTGATTTTTTAGTTGCCTTAATCTTTCTTCTGTATCGTCTATTTTATCTTTTATTTCCTTTGATTCTTGTCTTATTTGCTCTAAATTTTTCATACTTATCCCTTTCTTGTATTAAAAAAGAGATAACATTTCTGCTATCCCTTTCAAAGTTTCATTATTAAAAATATTATATTACCATCTCCTAAAATCAGATATACAAAAAGTGCCTAAAATCATAGGCACTTTAAGAAAATTTTACTCAATATTTTTATTCATAAATGAATAATTTATCTACAGTGATCTCAAGAGCTGTTGCTAATTTAAAAGCAAGTTCAAGAGTTGAATCATACTTATTATTTTCAATAGCATTAACAGTTTGTCTAGTGACTCCGCATATATCTGCTAATTCTTGTTGCAACAATCCTTTATCGGTTCTAAATTCTTTAATGTGATTTTTCATTTGTCTTACCTATATTTTCTCATGTTAATTAGGTAGGAAATATTAAAGGCTATTGATATTATACCGACATAAATTATCGGATTATCTTCAAATCCTATACTAGAATTTTGCTCAAAGAAATGTTCCAAATTATGTTTAAAATTAGGAATATTATCCCTACCACTAATGCAGTTAATCCAGATTTTCTTACAACATATCCCTTTCTTTCATCTCCTTTTTTAATTAATGTCACTATCATAATTAAGGTACATACTAGTTAAGTAACCAGAAACAACCATAGTAAACCTATGCCAAACATTTGATGTGATTCAATAAATTTTATAAGATTCATATTGACCTCCTTATGTCAAATACTTTTGACATCAAATAATGATATTAAGTTCATATAACTAGAAGTCATTTATCATCATAGGCAGATTCACTTTTATCCTTTCTTGTAATAAAAAAGAGATAACATTTTCTGCTATCTCTAATAATTAGTTTAAAAAGCTAGTAGCTTTATATTCGCCTTGTTCTATACTTAGTTCAACGGCTTCAGCTACTTTTTCTAAAGTATTCAAACTATCATTTCTTAACCTTGTACTTTCTTTCAGAATTTTACTAGTATTATATCGTTTTATTTTAATTAATCTTTATTTATAAGATTCTACATATAAACTTCTAATTTACTTAAGTTATTAAGCTATCACTTAATTAATTTTTACGCTATCTCTAGATTGTAATTTTCATTTATTTCTACAACTACTATAGTTCTAATAACACAATTATTTTGAAATTACTTTTTCATAACTTTGAAAAAGTATCCCTAGAATATTGTGTTCAATTTATTTTGGGTATTTCTATTTCTTTATAGTTTCCTAAAATAAGTAGCAAAAAGGCAACCAGAATTGTTATTTTCTAGTCGCCTTTGTGACAAAAATTCTCCTAATAAGATACTACAATTTTCAATAGATAGTCCTCTTTTTTATCCTTAAATAACTTATCCACTTCATCTACATTTGCCCACTTTAGTAAAATTTCTGAAGTTTCTTCTCTTGCAACATTAAGCACAAATTTTTGTACAGCTGGAGATGGGCCTTCAAGCATATTTTCGTTTTTAATAGGAAAATCAATCATACTGTAAGAAACTAAATTCAAATTTTCTTTTTCATCAAGGCTCCAATAATTAATAGGAAGACGTTGAGGAAGAACAATCTCAACAATATCGCTATCTTGATCCATTTTAACTTCTATTTCAGAACCCATATGTGATTCTCCTACAAGATCTATAGGATAAGCTTTGTTGTTTATCATTACCACATTGTTTTGTGGATATCCCTTATCATCGACAGGAAATTCTATATCTCCTTTCTTTTCTGATACTGACTCTTTACCACAGCTTGCTAGTAAAAACATAACCGGAATCATAAAAGCACAAAGCAATATAGCTAAAACCTTCTTGTATATTGCCATGCATTG
This sequence comes from Citroniella saccharovorans, assembly GCF_035481615.1. NCBI lineage: Bacteria > Bacillati > Bacillota > Tissierellia > Tissierellales > Peptoniphilaceae > Citroniella > Citroniella saccharovorans. The sequence continues at coordinate 340,220 of NZ_JAYKOT010000003.1, read as the reverse complement.
TCTCCTCCACCTAATTTATAAGTGAAATTACCATAAGAATTTAACCTTACACTCTTATGAACACCGCCATTAGGCTCTAATAATATCAGTATTCTACCATTGTTTCCATCAGGTGAACCAACCCAATCTTCATATCCAATTAACCCAACTGAGTGTCTTTTCAATCCTATTGTACTTTTCCAACCACTGTCGCATACACATCCTGCTCTTCTAAGTACAGGTGTTCCTGTTGAATCATTAATAATCTTCATTGTTTTTTTCCTCCTTTGTTGAGTTAATTTATATTCCCAATAATCAGTTATATTTACAATATTCGCTTGCTACTATGCTCAATATATGCATATAGGATCCCTAATTGGCACTGCAACAAGCTACATACCACTTTTTAGCTGATTATTTAGAAACTTAGTTTTGACAACATTTGCTAAATGTTGAATAAATAAATGGAATCGTTATTATTACAATAATCGAATACATCACTATTATCATAGGTATCTGCATAACTACATTCCCTAAAAATTGATACAATAAAGGTATCTTAATACAGTTATATACATTTATTAACTGATCCGGTGTTATGTTGAAAAAGCCATCAAACGGTAATACTCTACCAATAAATGGAGAGACCACAAATAATATCATAGGAACGCATAAGCTTATAAGTGGTGAATGTGTTTTAGCTGATACAAGCATTGTCAACACGCTTGAAAGCAAACTCCCTACATAACCCGCAAGCATAATAACAAAATATCTTTCTAAAAATGTATAGTTGTACATGCAATAACTATATTCAATTTGAATTGGTGAATTAGCTCCACTTACACCCATAAATGCAAAGGATATAATTGAAAGAATAAGCATTGCTCCCCAATAAATAATTGTAGCCATAAACAATCCTGTTACTATCTTAGTCTTAGTCCCCCTGCTTCTACCTAATTTTGTACTAAAGAATACAGACTCTGCTTTCAGTTTGAAATCTTCAGAAAATATTCCAGATGTAATAAATGATATAGATATAATCAATATTATTGCATATGTTGTTGCATATAGCCCCATAGTAATCCATGAATCTGCAGGTGCGTAATCAAATGGAGTAACAAGCTTTGAATATTGTTTCTTCAAAAACTCTATTTTCTCCTCTGTAGTTCCATATTCGTCGATTAAGTGAACAATGTTATCATCTCTTATAGCATACATATTTCTTGCCATATCTGAATCTAATGTATCAAATCTTGTATAGTCTATATCGCCTCCATAAGATATAGTGCTAACCATAAAATCTTTTATATCCATATATTTTTGCATATTATTAGCATATATGTTTTCTGGGATTTTGTTTCCATATTCACATTTAATTTGCTTATCTGTATTTACTATATCTTCAAAAATATCAGAGTTTAACTTCCCTGCATATTCAGCTTTAGCTTCAGTTAATTGCCTTGCAGCAAATAATCCATTATGTGTATTTCCATCCTTGTCAACATAGCTTACACTCCAAACAGCAAATATGCTTAAAACGACTGCTATGACCAATAAAAATAGTAATACAAGCCTATTTATACGATTACTAAATACTATATTAATTTCATGTCTAATCATATTTATTTCCACCTTCTATCCCAAAGTAATAGAAAAACAAATCTTCAAGTGTGGCATCAACACGCCTAGCATTTTCATTAGGCTTATTTTCTGATAAAATTCTTAGTTCAGTATATTTCCCATTATTATTTATTGCACTGATAGAACTTTTAAATCTACTGATAAATTCTTCTGCTTCATCAGTATTTAAACAATACAGCCAAACCTTACAAGGAATGTTTGAACACAATTCTTCAACTGTACCTTCTTTTATAATTTTCCCTTCCTTCATGACAAATACTTTTTTGGCAATAGCTTCTATATCGGAAACAATATGTGTAGATAAAAGTACGATCTTACCTTTTGCAAGTTCACCTAATAAATTTCTACATTTTATTCTCTCAATTGGATCAAGTCCAGCCGTAGGTTCATCAAGTATAAGTATTTTAGGATCATTTAATAATGCTTGAGCAATACCTACACGCCTCTTCATTCCTCCGGATAGTTCTTTCATTTTTTTAAGCGAATGTTCCTTCATTCCCGTTGTTTCTAGTAAAATATCAATACGTCTTTCTGCCGCTTTATTTTTTAATCCTTTTAACGAAGCAATATAGGAAAGATACTTTTTTACGCTAAGATTAGGATAAAATCCAAATTCTTGTGGAAGATATCCTATAATATCCCTATATTGAGCATCCATCTTAAATATATCCATACCATCATAACATATAGAACCTTCTGTAGGCTTCAAAACGGTACATAGTATTCTCATAAGTGTAGTCTTGCCTGCACCATTTGAACCAAGTAATCCATATAGACCTTCTTCCATTTCAATCGAAACATTGTCAACAGCCTTCATATTTCCAAAACTTTTTTTTACTTTATTCAAAACCAAATTCATTGATTTTCACCTCCAAGTGACTAATGTTGTTGTGTAAGGCTTTCTTAATATAATAAATTGTTAATAAAATACTTGTACTAAACATCACCACCCAAACAAAAGGAGTTATTTTTAAATAGATATACTCGTTTAATACAATCATCATCCAAACCATATTTACAGCAATACATATAATCATTGTTATAAGTTGGTTAAAATATTTTCTTCCAGAAAATGCCTTCATACAAATCATTGAAGCAATCATAATTGGAAATATAAATTGCTTTAAAATATCTTCAAACATGATTTCTTGCATCTGCACAGCATAAATACAAAACAGTGTCAAAATAGTAGTGTCAATAAAACCAAAAGCTATAAGTTTAGCTGCATATATTTTTTGTAAATTGAAAATTGAAGTTTCCTCAATCTCTATAGATTTATTCTCAATATTCCTCCATAACTCAGGAATTACGAGTATAACAAACAATGAGGCTATTATGCTTAACCCTCTTTGTACATAAGCTTCACCATCCGAAATAGATAACCATTTTGCTGCAATAAAAAGCAAAAATGTTTGTGCAAGCCACCACTCTTTTTTCATGATTCGGACTTGTATAATAATAAATTCAATAAATCCAATTCTACTTTCGTTATCTTTGCTATTGATCAATTCTCTAGCTTTGAGAACTAAACTATCTATTGCTTCCTTAGACGGTTTCTGCTTATTTTGTTTATTCACATTTTTGAGAAATTTTTCTAGTCTATCTTCAGAAAAATTCATCTGTTTCATATTTCACCTCCTATATACTTTTTTATCATTTCTTTACCTTTCTTCAATCTGTATTTTACAAGTTCTAATGAAATACCGCATATATCAGCAATTTCTCGCTGTTTCATATCAAGAAAATAATACATGATTATAACCTCTCTAATATCTGATGGTAATTTTTCAACCGTTTGCCTAACATATAAAGATTCTATTGTTCTTTCCGATTCAATAGAACTTGATGATACCTCATAGGCAATACATTCAATTGAAATATCTTTATTACTTTCTTTTTTTCTCTCATCAATACATTTATTGCGAGCAATCGTATATAAATAATTTAAAAGTTTACCCCTATGTTTATATTGATCAATTTTCTTTAAAAAAATCAAAAATACCTCTTGTGTTAAATCTTCGGCTGTATGTATATTCTCGGAATGATACTTGCAGTAGTCAAAGATTTTCATATAATATTTTCGAATTATTATTTCTGCAGCCTTATCATCACCATTTCTAATGCGACAGATAAGAAAAAAATCTACGCTCATATCTAACAATTCTCCTACCTCTAAAATAGCCTTATATAATATATAACGATTGTAATACAAAAAAAGATAGTTTTTTATATCTTGAAAAATTTTTACTTTATTTTACTATTTCTCATAAAGTGCTGTTATCATCTCATAATTCCTCATTTTTGCCTCATTATCTTAATTTCTCAAATAAAAAAGAATTAAGAAGTACATATTTCACTAAAATAGTGATTAAGTGTTTTCATTAATTCTATTACTCCTAATACAATTATATAATATATACCCTATTGAGAGCCATGATTGTACCCAAGTAACCAAGCGACAATTATGTTATTTCATCATTAGATAATTTTTCTACTTGATCTTCTGTCCTTAAACTCATTTTCTATTCCTGTCACTAAAATTATCTTCAAAACTAATAATATCATTAGGAGTGCAAGATAGAGCCTTACATATTCTTCCTAAATTTTTAAATATAATTGGTTTATCCTAGCCATTTTAACCTCCTAATTTTGAGTATAAAAAAAGGCGATAGAGTTTTTAATTTCTATCGTCTTGTATCTTTAGTATTTAGTTTTATTTAGCTCGACAAACTGGAATTTGTCGCTTATTTCCATTCTTGGCTAAGGATTCGCATCATTATAAAATCGCTGTACTCATCGTTATAATAATATGCCTCTTCTAAAATACCTTCCTGCTTGAAACCGATTTTCTTGTAGAATTCCAGTGCATCTGTATTCAACCCTACCACGCCGATCGAGACACGATGCATCTCATACTCATGAAATGCCATGTCCAGCATGATGCGGATTGCTTCCGAACCATATCCTTTATGCTGCATTGCAGGGTCTGGAATAATAATCGTCAGATCGGTTTGGTGCCACGCGGGAAACATACGGAGCAAACCGGTCTCGCCAATAATATTACCGTCAAGATCAGTAATCGTAAACCAAACCGAGTCTTCCGATTTGTGGCTGACGTTAATAGTTCTTTTCTCCTCTTCTTCATCGGTTGTCTTCTCAAATCCGCATTGAAACATAACCTGCGGCTGATTAAACCAATAGGCGAAAAACGGAGCGTCTTCTTCTCTTTGCCTGCGCAGTATAATTTTTTTTCCTCTTATTTCTTCATGCTTCATATGGCCTTGCAGTCCTCTCTTTTATCCCGATAAATTCTAATTTATCTAATTCTATTATATCAAATAGTCTACTATTATTAAATAATCCCTCGCCCGTGTAGACTCTTACAGTAAATATTACAATCTTGTTATCACTGTATTACCATTTATCTTAGTTTTACCCTTTCGTGTAATATACTTTTCAATATCAAAACCATTTCTCTCATCATAATCTTCCAGCAACTTGTAATTCTTATGCTTTGTAATATCGAATTTATAAGATAAGAAAGATCTTACTCCACAAACAAGTTCAAGCACCTCCATATCTTTATTCAAATGAGGACGAATGTATTCGCAAACTCTATCATATACTCCTTTGTTTTTTTCATGCAAGGAGCATATAGCTTAGCAAATTTATCCCAAAATTTTTTATTGATTTTATCAATCATTTCAACGCTTCTTTAAATATAAAAATGATCCTATCAATCTTTATATTGTGCCTATTTTCTAATTGATACCTTGCAAGAAAGGAATAATAGCTCTTCCTATACCAAGTAGGAATGTAATAAAAGCAGAAAGTCATATACAGTCATTCTTTTCTATTAAATCATTTTGAAGTGTCTCAAAGCATCCATAATGGCTTCTTCTTTTTCAGGTGTACACTGTGGAATAATTTGTTTCTCCTTTTTAGACTTGTTGTAATGTTCTCGTAATTCTATTCCACATTTCCTTTTTATCTGTGCAATATATAATGTCGAAACTTTTAATTCAAATTTATTCCAAACATATTCTTTGATTTGGGCATATGTTGCCTTACTTTCAGCACTTGTCAAATCAAGCTCATCCATCTCAATTTCAATATTTATATACTTATCGACATCAAGTTTGGACAAAAGTGCTACCGTCTCCACGTGCACTGTCCTTGGAAACATATCGTATAATTCTATGTTTTCTATTTTATATCCGCTATCTTTAAATATTTTTAAGTCTCTAGCAAGGCTTGATGGGTTACAAGAGATGTATAGAATACTAGGAATTTTAGATACTACTATTTGCTCTATTAAATCTTTTGAAAGTCCAAATCTTGGTGGATCTACTGTTATTAAATCTGGTTTAAGTCTTTTTATTTGGTCAAATTCTTTATTTGCATCTAATTTATAGAAAAATACGTTATCTAAATTATTTATTTTAGAGTTTTTGATGGCATCTTCTACTGCATATTCATTTATCTCTATTCCTACTGCTTTAACTAGTCCTTTTGAAAAATTTATTGTTGTTGTTCCTATTCCAGAAAATAGATCTATTAACACTTTTGGCTTTTTCCCATCTATAAGTTCTTTTGCCTTTTTGTAAAGACTAGGCGCAACTAAATCATTAACTTGAAGAAATGAATCAGGAGAAAAATAGAACTCATATTCCCCATATTTATATTTTATTTTATCTTCTCCAAATATTTTCTTAAATGTATAATCTCGTGGCATTGTCTTTTTATTTTTATATTTTATATAAATTGATTTTATATAATTATATTTTTGAAGTTTTTCAGATAATTTATAGAAAGAATTTCTTCCGGCATAATTTGTTTCAATTATTATCATTATTTCGTCATCTAATCCTTTACGGATTACTAATTCTTTTAATAATGCGTCCTTTTCTATGCTGTTTTTATTTTCTAAAATGTGTTTTAGTGTTTTATTGATAAGTTCATTTGCTATTTTGCAGGATTCGATTTTAACTAAATCGTTAGTTTTTCTTTTATAGTAACCTAAATTATAGTTATTATCTGATTTGAGGCTAATTTTATTCCTATATCCTTCTTCTTTTCCCCCATTAATTTCTATATCTAAATCAATTTCTGCTAATCTTTTTATTTTCTCTTCTACTGATCTTTTTTTGATTTCTAATTCTTTTTCATAAGATAATTCTTGGTATCTGCATCCAGAGCATTCTTTATAATATGGGCATAAAGGTTCTATTCTATCCTTTGATTTTTGAAGTATGGATATGGTTTCACCTATTAAATAAGATTTCTTTTCTTTTTTTATTTCTAGCTCTACAATGTCATCTATTAAGCCTTCATCTGTAAAAATTACTTTTCCATCATTTTTTACAACTGCTTTTCCCTCGTCTGTTATGTCTACTATTTTTCCCGTAATTTTCATTTTAATCTCCTATGTAAAACGCCCTTTCTGCTTTTGCAAAAAGGGCTATGTTTATTAAAAATAATTATCTCTATTAAGAGGCATTGACATACATCTTGGGCCTCCTCTTCCTCTTGAAAGTTCGCCCTCAACTAGTTTATGAAGTTTGACATTGTTTTTATATAAAAGTTCATTTATTGCATCATTTCTTTCATATACAACTACTTCTCTTGGACCTATTGCTAGTGTGTTGTAACCGTCAGACCATTGTTCAATTTCAGCATCTATCATACCTCTTGGTCCATTTTCTATAAATGTTACACCATCTGTTCCAAGATTTTCTGAAAGTACTCTTTCTATATCTTTTCCAAGCTCTTTTATTTTTATTTCTCCATCTTGAAGTGTAAGTTCAAGTATTTCTAATGAACCTCTAATTCCTGGGTACACTGTAAATAAATCTTTGTCTATCATGGTAAAAACTGTGTCTAAGTGCATAGTTGATCTTGAAATTGGAAGTGCTAAGCATAAAACTTTTTCAAATCCATCATCAGAAGAAAGTAGATTTTTTGCAAATTCTACTATTGCTTTTCCTTCAGTTCTTTGAGATATACCAACTGCAACTATTTTATTTGAAAGTACAATTACATCCCCACCTTCTAAAGTGTAGTTGCTATTTTTGTTGTAGTAATACTTAGGTTTATTGTCTTTAAAGGCTGGATGGTTTTTAAAGATCATATCACCAAAAATTGATTCTCTTTGCCTAACATTTGACCACATTGTATTCATACAAACCCCACTACCAACTAGGGCAAATGTATCTCTTGTGAAGTAAAGGTTTGGCATAGGTAGAGTTGAGTAAAATTCTCTAACACTATCTTTTCTTGAAAGAATACTATTTGATTTAAGACCAATTTCTTCTTTTCTAATACCTGCAATCATCTTATCAATTAGTTTTTGGTTGTCTTTAATGCTCTCTAGATATTCTCTAACTAATTTAATTTCTTCAAGTCCTCTTATTGAAGCTTCATCTATAAATGTTTCAATGAGTTCTTGTCTAATTTCGTCTGAAACTATAGACTCTTTTGCAAGTTTTTCAATATAATGAACTTCAACGCCATTATCTCTTAAAATATCGGCAAATCTATCATGCTCAATTTGTGCATTTTTTAGATAAGGAACTTCATCAAATAATAATTCATCCATTAAGGATGGTACTATATTTGTAAGCTCCTCGCCAGGTCTGTGTAAGATAATGGAATTTAATTTTCCAATCTCTGAAAAAACATTTATCTTATCCATGACTTCCTCCTTTTTGCTTGTCTTATATTATGATAATATAGAATTCCAAAAATAACAAGCTTTTTTTATATTTATAATACTCTTGCTTCCCCTCTATATAGGATTCCTTTTTCAGCATCAACTGTTACTATTTCGCCATCTACAACATCTTCAAGTAAATTTTCTATACCAACTATACATGGAACTTTGTAGTTTAGTGAAACAATAGCTGCATGGGATGTTAGTCCTCCTTCTATAGTTAAAACTGCCTTTGCTTCTTTTATTTTTTCTACAAAATCTTTGTCAGTATATCTTGATGCTATTATCATTCCTTTTTCAAATCTATTTAAATCTTCTATTTTTTCAATTTTTAAAACCCTGCCGGTTACTGAGCCAAAGCCAATTCCTGTTCCACCACCTATTATGTCTCCAACAGTATGAACTTTAATTAGGTTTGTAGTTCCCTTAACTCCTACTGGAATTCCAGCTGTAATAACGATAAGATCTCCTTCTTTAATTAATTTTTCATCAAGAGAGGCTATTATTGAATTTTCTATAACTTCATCAGTATGTTCTGAAACATCTGTTAAGACTGGATAAACTCCCCAAACTAATGAAAGTGCCCTTGTTACCTCTTTTGAATATGTTGCAGCTATAATTGGTCTATTGGGTCTGTATTTTGAAATTAGTCTAGATGTTTCGCCAGTTGAAGTTGCAGTTAGTATTGAAGAAGCATTTACAGAGTTGGAAATATTTACTGAAGCCTTAGCAATTGAATCACTTGTACTAGCATTTTTTGTTTGAATTTTCTTTGCCATTGCTTCTAAAAATTCTTCAGAATTTTCTGTCTTTATTGCTATCCTAGTCATAGTTTCAACTGCTTCAAGCGGATATTTTCCAGCCGCTGTTTCTCCTGATAACATAATTGCATCTGATCCATCAAGTATTGCATTTGCAACATCTGTTACCTCTGCTCTGGTTGGTCTTGGGTTTCTTATCATTGAATCTAACATCTGAGTTGCTGTAATAACTGGTTTTTGAAGAGAATTTACAAGCCTAATTATTTCTTTTTGTACAAGTGGCATAATTTCAGTTTCAATTTCAACGCCTAGATCTCCTCTGGCAACCATTATCCCATCAGATGCTCTTACAATTTCTTTGATATTGTCTACACCTTCTTGAGATTCTATCTTGGAAATAATCCCAATATTTGGACAAGTGCTTGCTTCTAATATTTTACGAATTTCAAAAACATCTTCAGGTTTTCTAATAAATGATGCAGCTATAAAGTCAATCTCATTATCTATACCAAATTTAATATCTTCTATATCTCTTTCAGTAAGTGCTGGAAGATTAATATTTGCATCCGGAACATTTACACCTTTTTTATTTTTTAAGGTAGCATAATTTCTAGCCTCACAAACAATATCTTCTCCATTTATGACTTCAATTACCCTAAGTTCACAAAGACCATCATCAACTAAAATCCTGTCGCCAGCTTTTACATCTTTAGCAAGGTCTTTGTATGAAACTGAAACTTCATTTTTATTTCCAATAATTTCCCTGGTAGTTAAAGTAAATCTATCACCATATTTAAGGTCAATTTCGCCATTTTCAAAATCTCTTAATCTAATTTCTGGTCCTTTTGTATCTAGCATAATAGCTACAGGTAAATTTAATCTTTCTCTAACTTCCTTAATTCTATCTATTCTAACTTTATGTTCTTCATGCGAACCATGAGAGAAATTTAATCTACATACATTCATTCCTGCTTTCATAAGTTTCTCAAGCATTTCAGTTGAATCTGAGCTTGGACCAATTGTACAAACTATCTTAGTTTTCTTTTCATAATTTTGCATACCTTGTCATCTCCTAAATTGAAAGTTTTTTACTCATCTCATAGAGATATGTGTTAAATTCTTTTTTTGTTTCAACCGCTTCTTCTATAGTTCTAAAAATAACTTTACCATTCTTTTTCCCTATCGCTATATCGGTTTTATTTTCAATTAATAAATCAACTGCAGAAGATCCAAACTCTGAAGCTAGTATTCTATCTTCAGGACTAGGAGTTCCGCCTCTTTGAATATGTCCTAGAACAGTAACCTTTGTTTCTACTCCAGTAGAGTTTTCTATTTTTTTTGCAATTTTAAAACTATCACCAACGCCTTCTGCAACTATAACTATATGGTGTAGTTTGCCTCTTTTCTTTCCTTGGTTTACTTTTTCAATAATTTCTTCTAAGTTCATATCAATCTCTGGAACGACAATGCTTTCTGCTCCACCAGCAATTCCAGAATAAAGAGCAAGATCTCCACAGTTTCTACCCATAACTTCTAAAACATTTCCCCTTCCATGTGAAGAAGAGGTATCCCTTAGTCTACCTATTGCTTCTACAACAGTCCCAACAGCAGTTGAAAATCCAATTGTTAGATCTGTATATCCCATATCATTATCAATTGTGCAAGGAATTCCAATAACTTTTATTCCCTTTTTGGAAATTTCATGAGCTCCCCTAAAAGTCCCATCTCCTCCAAGTAAAACTAGGCCTTCGATTCCTTCTTCTTCTAAAATTTTTATGGCCTTATACTGTCCTTCTTCTGTTTCAAATTCCTTACTTCTAGCAGATCCTAAAATAGTTCCTCCCCTGTGAATAATATCGGCAACTGAAGAAACATCCATATCTATAATTTTTCTATTAATTAAACCATCGTATCCAAATTTTATTCCCTTAACCTTTAAACCTGAATAGATTGAACTTCTTACAATTGACCTTATGCATGCATTCATGCCAGGTGCATCGCCGCCGCTAGTCAAAACCCCTATTGTTTTCATACTTTCCCTTTCTTATTTAATATATATGTTTTTTTCTCCAATTAAGTTACTTAATTCTTTTTGAAAATCATCATCTATACTTACGTACAAATTTTTCTTGCTTTGAATATATTTTTTAATATCTTTAAAATAAATGACAGATTTAGATTTACCTGGATGTCTTTTAAATATTTCCTTAACTCTATCAAAAATATCTCCACTATCTTCTAATTGAATATAAAGAGTCTTTTCATTTTCCTTAGCTTTTTCTATATACTGAGCTATGATTTTAGGATTTTCATTTTCCTTAACATTTATATTCCCCTTAACCATTATAACCTCATCTTCTAGAAGTATATTTCTATACTTTATAAAATCTTTAGGAAAGACTATTAATTCAATTTCTCCAAGTCCATCATCTAAATTTATAAAAGTCATAAGTTCACCATTTTTAGTTCTTTTATCCTGCCTCTTATCTATTATACCAACAACTACCCCATAAGTATTGTCTAAGCTATCCAAATCCTCTCCAGAATCGCTAGTAAAGTCTTCACTAGAAATAGTTCTATACTCATTAATATAGTCAGTATAATCTTCTAAAGGAGATCCAGAAATATATAAGCCTGTTAGTTCTTTTTCCATCTTGTATATTTCTTTTTTTGAATATTCTTCTAATATAGTTTCAAAACTATAGGAACTTTTTTCCTCAAAAACATTTTCATCTCCAAATAAATTTAGTTGTCCATCTATATTCCTACTCATTTCTTTTGAAATATTATCTATTATATTTTCAAATGAATGAACTAAACTTTTTCTATTGATACCCATAGATTCAAAGGCTCCAACTTTAATTAGTGCTTCAATTGCCCTTTTATTTAAAGAAGATTTATCCTCATTTATTATTCTTTTAATGAAATCTTCAAAGCTAGTAAACCTTCCTGATTTTTTTCTTTCTTTGATGATAGATTCAGCTAAGTTTCTACCAACATTTTTTACAGCAAGCATTCCAAATCTTATACTTTTATCATCTATAGAAAAATTTTTATAACTATAATTTACATCTACTGGCAAGATATTTATTCCTAGTCTTTTACACTCCCCTATATATAAAGCTATTTGAGTTTTATTACCTATAACTGAACTCATTAGGCTTGCCATAAATTCTTCTTTATAATAAGTTTTTAAATAGGCAGTTTGCATAGCTAAAAGAGCGTAGGCTGTTGAGTGGCTCTTATTAAAAGCATAGTTAGCAAAGTCAATCATAAGATCATATATTTTATTTGCTGAAGCTTCGTCTACACCTCTTCTAACAGCTCCATCAATTAAAATATTACCATCTTTATCAGTTTTGCCATGAATGAAAATTTTTCTTTCTTCTTCCATTACTGCCATTTTTTTCTTACTCATAGCTCTTCTTAAAAGATCAGCTCCACCAAGAGTATAACCAGCTAATTTCTGTACAATTTGCATAACCTGTTCTTGATATACTATACATCCATAAGTTTCCTTAAGAACATCTTCTAGCATCGGATGAATATATTGTACCAAAGTTGGATTGTGCCTATTTTTAATATAAGTAGGAATTTGCTGCATTGGCCCAGGTCTAAAAAGTGAGTTTGCAGCAATTAAATCTTCAAATCTATCAGGCATTAGTTCTGTTAAAAAAGCTCTCATCCCAGTAGATTCAAACTGGAAAATGCCTAAAGTTTTTGCATAGGTAAACATCTCAAGAACTTTTTTATCTTTTAAATCTATATTTTCAATATCAATATCTATATTTTTAAGTTTTTTTACAAGTTTTATAGTGTCATCAATAACAGTAAGAGTTCTAAGTCCCAAAAAATCCATTTTTAGTAGGCCAAGCTCTTCAAGTTCAGTCATAGTATATTGGGTGGTAAGAACGTCCTTGCTCCTTGACAAAGGAACATAGTCTGTAGTAACACCTTCAGATATAACAACGCCAGCTGCATGAGTTGAAACATGTCTTGGCATCTTCTCAAGTGCCATAGAATAATTAATTAATTTTTCTACATCAGGATTTTCCCTATAAAGTTTTTCAAGATCTTTATTTATTTCTAAAGCTTCTTTAATAGAAATATTAATTTGCATAGGGATCATTTTGGCTATCTTGTCAACAAAATTGTAGGGCATATCAAAAACCCTTCCAACATCTCTTATAGCTAGTCTTGATGCCATAGTACCAAAAGTTGCAATTTGAGCCACGTGATCCTTATGGTATTTTCTATTTACATAATCTATAACTTCCTCTCTTCTTTCATAGCAAAAGTCAATATCAATATCTGGCATTGAAACTCTCTCAGGATTTAAAAATCTTTCAAAAAGAAGATTATATTTTAATGGATCAATTCCAGTAATACCTAAAACGTATGCTAAAAGTGAACCAGCAGCAGAACCTCTTCCTGGTCCAACAGGAATTTTATTTTCTTTAGAGAATTTAATAAAATCCCAAACAATTAGAAAATAGTCTTGATAGCCCATTGAAATTACAACATCAAGTTCTTTATTTAACCTATCTATATAATCACTTTTATTTATTCCAAGTTTATCTAAACCATTAAAAGCTAATTCTTTAAGATATTCATCTTTAGTATAAGCTTTAGGTATTTCAAAAAAAGGATAATGATTAGAAGAAAAGTCAATTTCTACATTGCATCTATCAGCAATCTTAACAGTATTTTCTAAAGCTCCCTCATAATTTTTAAAAAGCTCCTTCATTTCATCATAAGATTTAATGTAAAATTCTTCTGATGGAAATTTCATTCTATCTTTTTCCATGTAAGTTTTACCCGTTTGAATACAAAGGAGAACATCATGATAATCAGCATCTTCTTTTTCTAAATAATGGCAATCATTGGTTGCAACCATAGGAATTCCCGTTTCCTCTGAAATTCTTCTACTAACCATATTAATTATTTTTTGCTCTCTTATTCCATGATCTTGAAGCTCTAAAAAGAAATTGCCTTTACCAAATATTTTTTCATAAGAAATTGCTGTATCTCTAGCCTCTTCATAAGATTTATTTATTATAGCCTTTTGAACTTCTCCCTGCATACAAGCTGAAAGAGCAATTATTCCATGGGAGTGGCTTTTTAAAAACTCTTTTTCAACTCTAGGTTTATAATAAAAACCATTTATGTAACCTTCTGAAGAAATTTTCATTAAATTTTTATATCCTTCATTATTTTCTGCAAGAAGAACAAGGTGATAATATTTATTATCTTCTCCATTAACATATATCTCGCATCCAATAATAGGCTTGAAGCCTTGCTTTTTTGCCTCTTTATAAAATTTAATAGTACCAAACATAGACCCATGATCAGTTATAGCAATAGCATTCATATTATTTTTCTTTAAAACATCTGCTATTTTTTCTATTCTTGAAAATCCATCTAGCAAACTATATTCAGTATGAACATGAAGATGTACAAAATTCATAAAAATCCCTCCACTTATATTTTATCATAATAAAAGTAAAATTGGCCCTGTATTTACTTAAATAAATTTTAATGGTAAACTTAGTTTAAGCTTAGGAGGGATTATATGATAAAAGAATTTTTAATAATTACAAATAATGACAAAGTTGTAGAAAAGCTTGGAGATAAATTTGAAATCGACTATAAGGAAGAGTATAGCTACAAGGATGTTCTATTAAAATGTAGAAGTTTGATTCATGAAGGCTACAAACTTACAACTCACCCACTTTCAGGAAGCATAAAACCAAATGAAACTCCTTACAAGTCTGTAATTTTAGAAAAAGTAAAAGATGGAGAAAATAAACTTGATACAAGTTCTCTTTTAATTATGGAAGATGCAATTATGGTTTATGATAAATTTCAAAATTCTAGACTTACACCTCAGTGGATTGGTAGAATTCATAAAGATTTTAAAGATATAGACCTATCTTTAGTATCCGATGCAAAAGAAAAGTTACTATAAAAATTGCCCTCTTTAGATTTAATCTAAAGGGGGCTTTCATATTTAGCATACCATGCCAATTTTCTACATTCAGTCTGGGCAAAAATCTTCTTCAAGTTTACTTGAATTTAAATTTTCAAAATCTTCCTTATCAAAAGCTTTTACAAAATTTTCTCTTTTAAAATCTTCAATTAATAGGAAAATATTGTAGCCAGCCTTATCTAAGTTTTGGGCAAGATTTATGGCTTCTTTTGAATCCTTTCCAAAAAGTCCATACTTGGTATTCATATCCATAAAATCAATAAAACTTCTATCTGAAATATTATATTCAGTTTTCATTTCCTTGTCCTCATCCATATTTAAAGGTTCGGTTCCATTTTCCAAAAGTCTACCCTTAAAATCATTCATTAGAACTATTGGGAAAGTAACTTTATCATAGCTATATTGTCTAAATCCATCGGCAACCCAAATATTTTTAAAGCCTAGGCTTTTGTAGTGATTAAAAGCTTTCCTACTCATTACATCAAGTGTGCAATAAAAAATAATCTTTTTATCCTTATATGGATCAAGTGCACGAATTCCACTATCCATTGCTGAATATGGAATATTTACCGCATTTTTAGCATGTCCAGCAGCGTATTCTTTTTTTGTCCTTACATCAACAACTAAAGCATCTTTAAAACTTAACTTTTCAAGTTCATTTCCAGATATTCTAGTTTTTTTAAACCTGCCAAAATTTAAATAGTAATATGCATAAACAAGGGCTAAAACTACAAAAATTCCCAAAATAATAAATTGAGCTATATCCATATCTATCAAACCTTCCTAAAATATAGTAAGGATATTATAAATTTACAAAAATGAAGTCTAATTACTTCCTTCAATAACATCAATAATATGATCCATTATTTTTATTCCATCCTTAACCCAAGGAAAGAAAATTTCTTTATCCTTACCATTTTTAAGATACCCATTTTTTAAATTTTCTCCAAGAGCAATAGATTTTTTTTCTACGTTAAAAAATTCTTCATGAAGCAAGAAAACAGTTGTGATAGCATCCCAAACCACTGTCTCTCTTTCATCATAAGCCTCTTCAAAATCATCAAGCCAGCTTAAAAGATGGGATTTAATATAGTTAAGGTAGGTAGATTTAAATATTGTATCCTTATTTATTGTGTACTTGTGAGGAAGGCAAGCATTTCCAGTAATTATATAATTATTTTTTACCGCCTTTAGAACTTTTATAGTGGACCTATAGTCAACCGATAAATTTAACTCATCCATTATCCTATTTTTAAATTGAAGCTGTTCAAAAATTCCACCCATAAAAATTATCTTTTCAATGTTTTCAGCCTTCATTCCAAAATCTAAAGCTTTCGCTGTATTTGTAGTTGCCCCTAAAGATATTATAGTTGTTCCTTTATTATTATTTACAAAATCTTTAATTGCCAAAGCTCCTTTGTCTTCGTGTAAGCCACCCTTATAAAGAGGAATTTTTATATCTAGATCCTTAAACATTTTTAAGCTAGCCTTGTAAACATCATCTTCATTTGAATTGCCATGAGTTGTTGTAACTAGATCTATTTTGCTTTTCGATCCTATTAAATAAAAAAGTGCAAAAGCATCATCTACGTCACAGCCTCTAATGCTAATTGTATTATCAAAATCAACTATTAAAGGCATTTTTCAACCTCCTCAATAGCAAGAGTAATGGCTCTAGGACAAGTGCTTTGAATTTTTCCCTCACTCATAGCTTCTTTTAAACCTATTTCAGTTGATGGATTTTTCCCTAGCATTTGTTCACAAATATCAGTTTTGAATTCTTTTTTGAAATTTTCATTTAGAGAATAAATACACTTAATCATTTCTACCTTAGATTCATCATCAAAATTATATTTTAATAATCCTAAAACTGTGTAGGCTCCAAGTAAAGCTCCACACTTTCCTCCATTAAATCCTCCAGCTTCAAATCCAGCTGATAATTTTTCTAAAACTTTTCTATCTAAATTAATTTTATCTTCAAAATATCTTAAAACCACTTGGCCACAAGATAATCCTTCTTCCATAAGTTTATTTACTTTTTCTATTTCCATATATCCTCCTCTTTTTTTAAAAGTTACTATGAAATAATATATTCTAAAAAATAGCTAAATTTAATAAGGCAATAAAATATTTTAAAAAAATAGAGAGATTTTTAATTTAATCTCCCTATTTGAAAAATTCTCTTTGAAAAATATTCTTTTACTTGATTATTAGCACTCTTAAAAAGCAAGCTCTATATTTCAACGTTCATCAACTATAAATCAAACTTTTCTTATTTATCCTTATCAATTTCTTCCTTAAAATATTTTTTTCCAACAAAAGTTGGAACAATTGCTAAAATAATTAAAAGAACAATTGCTATAACTATTGCAGGTATTGAGTTTCCAATTATCTTGTCCCCAACATTTAAAAAGATAATTGTACCAGGAAGTACTCCAATCAAGGTTTCAATAATATGAGTTGAAAGTTTTATATTAGTTAGTCCAGCTAGGTAATTTTCTGCGTTGAAACTTACAAGCGGAGTAAATCTTAAAATAATAAATATTGTAAAAAGTGCCTTTTGATTGTCAGTTTTTAAATTTTTTTTAAGTTTTTCATTCTTAATTTTGCTAAATATATATTCATTTATAAGGTCTTTTGCTAAATATCTTGAAATATATAACATTATCGAAGCATTGATACTAGCACCAATTAGGGTTAAAATTGTTCCTTTAAAAAGTCCAAATAAAGCTCCTCCAACAAAGGCTATAATAGGAACTGGAAATAAAAATATAGGAAGAATTACCCATGAAAGAACATAGACAAGATCTGCCGCTTCTCCGCTACTCTCAACAAAATTTCTTAAATTATTAACATTTATTGTTCTAATTAAAAATATGGATATTATTGAAATTATAACAATTAAAATTATCTTAAATATTTTTTTTCTTTTGTCTTTTTCCATACCATACCCTTAGTAAATAACTTAAAAACGCTAGACCAAATAGACCAATTAAGCCCCACATTAAAGTTCTTGCATTAGATAAGTCTTTTGCAAAATAACTATAAGCAATAGTAGCCGGTGTTTGTCCTATTCCTGTAGCTAGAAAAAATTTTCCAAAAGTAATAGGAGTTAATCCAGCAACATATGAAACTGCATCAAAAGGTATAAAAGGAAGTAGTCTTCCTACAAATATTGCCTTTGAACCGTGCTTCATAAAGAATTCCTCTATATTTTTTACTCCTTCTTTTGTAGCAAGCTTTTCAACAATATCTCTACCTAATATTCTTCCAATATAAAAACAAATTGCAGCTCCTAACATTGCAGAAGTCCAAGAAACAATTACACCTACTGCAAATCCATAAATTGCAGCATTTGATAGAGTAACAAAAAATTGTGGAATTGGCGATAAAATGGATGCCATTATCATTAATAAAAATGAAATTGTAATAGCTAGAGCCATATTTTCATCCGCAAAATTCTTAATATAAGCAAATACTCCATCAAATCCCTTTCCAAAAGCGGCCATTGCCGAATTAATAGAAGAGTTGACTTGTGGAACTAATAAGTAAATAGCAATAAAAACTACAACAATTCCCAATAGAATTAATCTTTTTTTGTTTTCCTTTGTCACTTTCTCACCCCATAATTTTATAAAATTTTTCTTTTAACATTTTTAAGTAATCGTTACTTAAAAACAACTTTATTTTATCATAGGTATCATTATTTGACAAGCTTCTAACTTTTGAGTACTCTACATTTGCCATAGCACACCAAGTGATACCTCTTAATGAGTTAAACATTAGATATTTTCTATATTTTTTTCTATCTACATGTCTGAATTTTTCATATTCATACAAAAAATCTTCTATTTCTTTTTCAGATAATATTTTATCAGTCTTCCAATTTGTTGTAGTTGGAACAGTAAAGTGAGCAAGGTCCTGCTCACATTCACCAATTATTGGTTTCTCCCAGTCAATAACTGTTGGCCTATCTCCAATAATAAAATTTCTATTATTAAGCTCTGTATTTATTATGCAGGGATTTTCTATTTTTTCATCTAATCCTGATTTTTTTGCAATATCTAACATTTCTAGAATAGTCTGTTCAGTGTTTTTATCTTTGTTTTCCCATTTTCTATAATAATCAAACATATTTATAAATTCTTTATACATATCTAAAAAAGGTTTTTCAGCATAAATAAGTTTGCTATTTTCAATTTTTACATTGTGAATAGAAGATAAAAGCCTAGCTGCAACTTTCATATCCCTATCATAGTCTAGCGGCCTACCTTCTACATACTCCATTGTTAAAGACCCATATTTTAAAAACTTACCCTCTTTCTTAAAGGAAAATACTTTTGGAGTAGCACCTGAGTCTTCAAGTTCTTTTAAAGCATCATATTCATATTTAATTTGATTTTTCCCCAAGCCCATCTGAGAAGATATATTAACTCTATAAACAATATTATCTCTTAAAAAGTTAATATTATATTCTCCAAATCCAAGATCATTTAATTTTTTCCTATATTCAAGTTCAACTAGAGATTTAAAATCCCTTACTCCAAAGCCCTTTTCTAAGACTTTTACTCTAAGATTTTTTTCTTTTAACATAGAAATTATTTTATCAGTATCATACTTTTTTTCTAAGCTTAAAACTTCATTTATTAATCTTAGGTCTTTAGAAGATAAAATTCCAATAAAATTATTTTCAGTTTTAGTAATAACTATGTCAAAGCAACTAGCTAGGTCCTGTGAGTTTCTAATAGCTTCTTCACTTAAATCTCCTATGTCAGAAAAAAAAACAAGTATATGATTTAAAGTCCTTACCATGAGAAAATTCCATAAGCTTATCTCTAGATAGCTCAATTTTTTCTTCTGGAAAAAATTCAAAATTCTTATCGTTATCAAAAGAAATATTTATATGCTCAAAGCTATTAATTAAGTTTAGATTTTCTAAAGTGAGTTTTCTAGTTAAATCTTTTCTATCCTCTCTTTCTAAAAGTGGGGATAAAAGTTTAAAATCTTCAAGTAAAAAGCTCCTTAGCAAAAATATAAGCATACTATATTAGCTCCTTTTCTTATTTCTTACAAGCTATCAGCAAGTTCAATTATTTTTTTCATTCTGTGGTTAACTGTACTTTTAGCAACTGGCTTTTCAAGTTTTTCTCCAAGAGATTTTAAAGAATCATCCCTATATTTTTTCCTAAGCTGCATAAGTTCATAAAGGCCTTCAGGGATTTCCTCCCTACTTAGTTTCGACTCTATTTTTTCAATCGCTTCCAGTTGTTTGCTGGAAGCATTTATAATTTTTGATATATTTGCAGTTTCACAATTTACAATCCTATTTACATTATTTCTTACTTCTTTTAAGACTCTAACATTCTCAAACTCAACTACAGCCTTGTTTGCTCCTATAATAGATAGAAAATCCGAAACATCATCTGCTTCTTTAATATAGACTATAAAATTTTCCTTTCTTATTGTTAGGCTCGAATTTACTCCAAGTTTTTTTAAAAAACCTATGGAAATTTCAGCAGCTTTTTTTGATGCAAAAATAATTTCTGCATGGTATGATTTTTTAGGATCAACAATAGTTCCAGCTCCTAAAAAAGCTCCCCTTAAAAAAGCTTTCATGTTTTCTAAATCACTATAATGTATTCCCTTATCAGGATCTTTAAAACTTAAATCCCTAAATACCGAATGGTCAATATTAGAGTCTTCTAAAATATATATAGAAATTTCTTCATCTTTTACAAGTATCTTATAAGTTCTATTCTTTTTTAATTCTGATCTACTAACAAGTATCTTTGCTTCATAAAGATAAACTTTTTTAATTATTGAAAATATCCTTCTTGCAGTTGAGCTATTTTCAGTTGTAAATGTAAGTGAAATCTTGCCATTTAGTGAAACAGATACTACAAGATTAGTTCTAGTAAAAGCTTGCAGTTCAGCTATTGAAAGCTTATCATCTATATTTAACTTTGAAATTTCATCTTTAACATTTTTTGAATAAGTCATTTTTTATTATTCCTCTGAATAAGCTGATAGGCTTTTTTTACCATGTTTTTTTCTGCTCCATACCTAAGTTTTTTTATTGCCGACCTAAAGTCCATATAATAACAAAGGAAAAATCCCTCTTCTCTTTGCGGAACAGGAATAGTGTTATCTAAATCATACATTAAAAAATAGTGGACTGTTTTATTAACTATCTCACCATTTGAATGTTTATAATTATATTTTAAATATCCAATATATTCTTTAATAGTTCCACTAACTCCAGTTTCTTCAAGCACTTCTCTTAAAGCAGCTTGCCGAATATTCTCCCCTTCCTCTAATCTACCTTTAGGAAGAACCCAGTCACCGCGGAACTTTTTTAATATCAAAACTTTTCCGTTTCTTACTACTACTCCTCCACTACTAGTCTCTTTCATATCGTCCTCCAAAATAACTATAACTATTATACAATAAGTATAGCTTTTATACAAAATTGATTTATCTTAAAATTAATAGTAAAATTAAGTTGATAAAATTTAAAGGAGGATTATATGTATAGCTTAGATATATTAGAAAAATTATTAAATATACCTTCACCAACTGGTATGGCAGATGATGCCCTTGATTTTTGTGAAGAAGAATTTAAAAAGCTTGGAATAAAAACAAGAAGAACACACAAAAGATCACTAATAGCTACTATAGAAGGTAAGGACAAAGAAGATGTAATTACTTTTACAGGTCATGTTGATACTCTAGGACTAATGGTTAAAAATATTAGAGAAGATGGAAGAATTATTTTTCACAAAATTGGTGGTTATCCAATAAATACTGTTGAAAATGAATATGTAAAAATCCACTCTGATAAAAAAGTTTATGATGGAACTGTTAGATTAAATGATTCTTCAGTTCATGTTCATCCTAAAAATGTAGAGAGCGGTGAAAGAACTTACGATACTATGTCCATAGTATTAGATGAAGAAGTTTCTAGTAAAGAGGAGGTAGAAAAACTAGGAATTCAAATCGGAGATTTTATTTCTCTAAACACTAGAACTGTATTTACAGAAGCTGGATTTATTAAATCTAGACATCTTGATGACAAAGCTGGCGTTGCTTCTATTTTTGGACTAGCAGAATATTTAAAAGACAAAACTCCAAAGAGAACTGTTCATTTTTTAATTTCAAACTATGAGGAAGTTGGACACGGAGCAACAGTTTTACCAGAAGGAACAAAAGACTTAATTTCTGTTGATATGTCAGCTCCAGATACTGGCCAATCTTCAAAAGAAGAAATTGTTACAATTTGTGCCCTTGACTCATCAGGTCCTTACGACTTAGTTCTTAGAAAAGAACTTGAAAAATTAGCAAGAGAAAATGATGTTGAGTATGCAATTGATATATATCCTTTTTATGGCTCTGACGCATCTGCGGCTCTTAGAGCTGGTTTTGATATAAGAGCAGGTCTAATTGGTCCTGGCGTTAGCCACTCACATACTCTAGAAAGAACTCATAAAAGAGGAATTGAAAACACAATTAAGCTAATGAAAGCTTTTGTTGAAAGATAAAAATATAAAATAAATTTTAAGAGCTGAATCAGAAAATAAAGTCTGTTCAGCTCTTTTTTGGTAGTATTTTTTATTAAATATAGAAAATAATAGTTAAGTCATTTATTTATTTAATTCAAAGATTTTAAATTATATTAAGTATAATTTGTAATAAAAATGGATAAATAAAAATAGGCTAGAGTTTTCTTTTCTCAAGCCTATTATCTATAAAACTTTATTATCTTTTCCAATCTAGAAAAAATATTTTAAGTTCTCTTTTCAAAAGTATTTTTACACTTTGGACATCTAACTTTTAATTTTCCTTTTCCCTTTGGAACTCTAAGGTCATGACTGCAATATGGACACTTAAAATAAACAAAGTTTTTAGTATCTTTTTTTTGTTTTTTCTTAAATCCATCGAATTTAAATCCTTTTTTATTTACTCCTGCCATAAACAAGTAATTTTCTGAACCTCTTTTTATTTTATTTTTAGAAAAATATCTAAATAAAAAGCTTACAAAAAACACTATTGCAAAGAAAAATGGGATGTATGGAATTTTGCTTTCCTTTAATAAAAAAGAAAGTATGATTGAAATTACTAAGAAAACAGCTGATGAATTTTTCAGTGCTTCTCCAAGCTCATCTCCACCATATCTTCCTTTCATAAAATTTTTAAATGAGTTTTTTAATCCATTCATTAAATAATATCCTCCATTATCTTACTAATATCTCCATAATAGATAAAATCAGCCAATTCATCCATAGGTGTTTTTTCCATATTGAGAATTACTAGCTTGTTTCCATTATAATATCTTAAAAGCCCAGCTGCAGGATAAACTGCAAGGCTTGTACCTCCAACTATAAACAGATCACAATTACTTATATAGTTAATAGCCTTAGAAAATTTATCCATATCAAGACCTTCTTCATAAAGTACAATATCTGGTCTTATAATTCCACCACATTCACAAATATTCAAATCATCAGTCTTTAAAATTTCATCTTCAGAGTAAGTTTTACCGCAAGATATACAGTAATAATCTCTTAGATTCCCATGAATTTCAATAACATTTTTTGATCCCGCTTTTTGATGAAGCGAGTCAATATTTTGAGTGATAATAGCTTTTAATTTTCCCATTTTCTCAAGCTTTGTAAGAGAAAAGTGACAAGCATTTGGTTTAGCATCCTTATAGATTAATTTTGTTTTGTAATATTTTGTAAATGCCCTTGGATTTTCTACAAAAAAGCTATGGGATAAAAGATATTCTGGTGGATAATTAAATTCACTTTTTTCATTATAAAGGCCAGTAGGGCTTCTAAAATCAGGTATATTTGATGCAGTTGAAACTCCTGCTCCACCAAAAAATACAATATTGTCAGATTCTTCAATTAGTTTTTTTAAAATATTTTTATCGATTAATTTGTTTTTTTCCATAGTTCATTCCACTCTCTTTTAAGCATTGAAAATAAAAATAAGTTTACATACCTACCATGTAGCCTTTGATGTTCTCTTAGGATTGCATCGTATCTAAAGCCAAGTCTTTTTGGAATATTTTGAGATTTAAAATTATCTTCGTGCACTTTGATTTGAACTTTATTTAGGCTTAAAAAAGTAAAGGCAAATTCAAGCACATAGCTTACCGCTTCAGTTGCATAGCCATTTTTTGTATACTCTTCTCCAAGCCAGTAACCAAGATCTGCAAGATTACCATCCTTCTCTATTATGAGACTTACCATTCCAATTATATCATTGTTTAGAAAAATTCCAAATTCAAAACTTTCCCCTAGTATCATACTTTTTTTCCATTTTTCTATTGAATATACAACTGAATTTTTGTCAACTTTTTCAAAAAAATCCATCCAGGTAGATAAAAAAGCCTTGTTTTTTTCTATTAAATTGTATAGGTTATCTGCATCCTTCTCGGTAATTTGCCTAATTTCAACTCTTTTATCCACTCTATCACCTTTATCAATTTTAAAATTTATAAACTTTTGCCCTATCTAAGAAAAATATCCTATCAGAAACTTGTCCCTCTTCAATTTTTTCAAGTTCATCTTCCATAATTGTCATTCTAGCATCTAAATTATCTACCATATGAAGTATTAGAGCCTCTTTAAACATAGGAGGAACCACAGCACCATATTCTATTTTCCCATGGTGAGATAAAATTAGGTGTCTTATTAGATCCTTCTTGTCTTCTTTAAGCTCATATTTTTCTAAAATAATTATTCCAATTGCAATATGACCAATTAAGTCATTTTCTAAAGTGTAACCTTTACTTACTCCATCTATAGTTACATCGTAACATTTTACTTTTCCAATATCATGAAGTAAAACTCCAATAGTAAGTAAATCTCTATTTATATCTTTGTAAACATCAGCTAATGCATGAGCACTTTTAAGCATCCTATACATGTGGTAGGCTAATCCCATCTTGTAATCGTGATGAACAGTAATTGACCCAGGATAGCTTAATATTTTATTCTCATAATCAAAATATATTTGCTCCATAAATGATTTATATTCAGCGTCCTCAATTTCAGAAATTTTTTCTCTAAAATAACTTCTCATAATATCATCTTTTAATGGAGCAGTTTTAATAAATTGATCAATATTAATCGGATCATTTTCATTTATTAATCTAATTCTTAGGCCCTCATTACTTCTATTGATAATAATTTGATCTTTGTCTTTAAATCTATTTATTTTTCCCTCAATGATTACAAATGACCCATTTTCAATATTTTTTTCATTCATTTCTTCCATTGTAGTTTGCCAAGCTTTTGTATCTATCTTGGTCACTTTATCATTTAAACTAAAATTAATATAAGACTCACTATTTGATGTTGTTTTTTCTACAAGATCTGAAACTATTCCAACAAATGTAGTAAGATTGTTATTAGTCATAAATCCTCCATTATCTTTTAATATTATTAAATTACTGAATATTAAAGAGAGCTTATGCTTAAATTAAGCTCTCTTTAAATATTTATTTTCTAGTAACATCTATAGTGATTTTTTCACCATTCAAATCTTCTTCTCTGTCAAAGCTATTTTCAGAAAATTCAATCTTATCTGCTAAGACTTCATCTTTTATAGTTTCAATAAAGCTATCAATAGCTGATTTCACTTTTTCAGAAGATGAATATTCAATTTCTATCCTATCTATAACTTCAAATCCACTAGACTTACGAATGTTTTGAACTTTAGATATAAATTCTCTAGCAAAACCTTCATCGATAAGTTCCTTAGTTAATTTAGTTTCAAGAATTAGGAAAATATTATTTTCCATACTTACATCATAACCTTCTTTAGCAGAAACACGAACATCTAAGAAATCTTCAGTAAGATTAATTTTTTCTTCTCCAAGATCTAAAACAGCTTCACCTTTTCTTGTTTTTTCTAGAAGATCTTTTGAATCGCTATTATTTATTAGGTCTTGTAACTTCTTTATATTTTTCCCAAGAATTTTTCCAACTTCTTTAAAGTTTGGCTTAAGTTCAATATTCATAAATTCAGATATATTTTCTTCAAAGATAACATCTTTTACATTTAGCTCATCTTTAATAAGGTCAGTTAAATCTCCAATTTTTTCTTTGTACTTACCATCAACTATGATCTCTAGTAGAGGCTGACGAACTTTTATGCCAACTTTTTCTCTAGAGCTTCTTCCAAGAGCAACTAGGCTTCTTACTATATTCATTTTTTCTTCAAGATTCTTATTAATTAAACTTTCATTCACTTCATCAAAAAGCTCTAAATGAACTGATTTTTCTCCAGTTAAATTGTGGAAAATCTCTTCACTGATAAATGGAGTAAATGGTGCCATCATTTTTACTAGTCCTAAAAGAACTTTATAAGTTGTGTTGTAAACTGCAAGTTTATTTTTATTTAAATCTTTTTGCCAAAATCTTCTTCTATTTCTTCTTATATACCAATTTGAAATATCTTCTATTAAAAACTCTGTTAAGTCTCTAATAACTTTAGTATATTCAAATTTATCCATATCTATAAAATAAGTTTTTAAGACTGAATTATATCTAGAAAGTATCCAGTAATCAATTTCTTCAAGTTCATTTTCTTTTTCCAAAATATCATTTAATTCTAAGCCATCAGTTTCAGCATACATTTGGAAAAAATTGTAGGTATTTCTAAGTGATCTAAAGAACTTAGATTCAGCTTCTCTTAAACCATCCACATCAAACTTAGTTGGAACCCAAGGAGGAGATACATAAACTGAGTAATATCTTACTGCATCTGCCCCATATTCATCAAAAAGCTCTATAGGATTAAGAGTGTTACCTCTAGACTTAGACATCTTTTTCCCTTCCTTGTCTAGAATTAAGTCATTAACAAGTACATTTTTATATGGAGCTATACCCTTTGTTAAAACAGAAATAGCAAGTAAAGAATAAAACCATCCTCTAGTTTGATCTATACCTTCATTTATAAAATCTGCTGGATAGCTTTCTTCAAATTCTTTTTCATCTCCAAATGGCCAGTGTCTTTGAGCAAAAGGCATAGCCCCAGAGTCAAACCAAACGTCAATAACATCTTTTTCTCTTGTCATTCTGCCGCCGCACTCTTTGCAGGTAAAATGTATATCATCTACATAAGGTCTATGTAGTTCTATATCTTCAGCTACATCTTCTATAGCTCTTTCCCTAAGCTCTTTTATTGAACCAACTGATTCAGTGTGATTACACTCTTCACACTTCCAAACTGGGAATGGAGTTCCCCAATACCTAGAACGTGTAATCGCCCAGTCATTAAGATTTTCAAGCCAATTTCCAAATCTCTTTTTACCTACAAAATCTGGATACCAATTAACCTTATTATTTTCTTCAATTAATTTATCTTTATACTTAGTTACTTCAATATACCAGGAAGGTTTTGAATAATAAATTAATGGAGTTTTACATCTCCAGCAATGTGGATAATTGTGTTCAATTTTTTGTTTTCTAAATAATTTATTATTTTCCTTTAGATAGTCAATAATAGAAGGGTCGCAGTCCATAACAAACTTACCCTTCCAAGGAGTTTCTGTGAATTTACCCTCTTCATCAACTGGATTTATTATAGGTAGATTATATTTTCTAGCAACCTTATAGTCATCTTCTCCAAATGCAGCAGCTGAGTGAACAATTCCTGTACCATCTGAAATAGTAACATAATCAGCTAATGTAACATAAAAAGCTTTATCTTTAACTTCTATATAAGGAATTAACTGTTCATATTCCACATATTCAAGTTCACTACCTTTGAAACTTTCTAAAATTTCTGCTTCTTCTCCTAAAAGTTCTGAAACTTTTTCTTTTGCTAATATTAAAATTTCATCTTTGAAAATTACCCTAGAATATTCAATTTCTGGTCCAACTGAAAGAGCAATGTTACTTGGAAGAGTCCAAGGAGTTGTAGTCCAAGCTAGAAAATATTCATTTTTATCTTTAATCTTGAACTTTACATAAACAGAAGTTATTTTATCTAGCTGATAACCTTGAGCAACTTCATGGGATGCAAGTCCAGTTCCGCATCTTGGGCAGTAAGGAAGGATTTTTGCTCCCTCATACACTAAGCCCTTTTTAAACATTCCATCAAGTAAATTCCAAACACTTTCTATATAATCATTTTGAAGAGTTATATAAGGATTGTCCATATCGGCAAGAAAAGCCATTCTATCTGACATTTCTCTCCATTTTTTTTCATAAGTAAATACTGAGTCTTTACATTCCTTGTTGAATGCTTCCACTCCATATTCTTCAATTTCTTTTTTATTATGAAGGCCAAGTTTTTTTTCAACTTCAATTTCTACAGGTAGGCCATGAGTATCCCATCCCGCTTTTCTCTTAACCCTGAAGCCCTTCATAGTCTTGTATCTACAAGTAGCATCTTTTAAAGTTCTAGATATAACATGATGTATTCCTGGCTTACCATTTGCAGTTGGTGGTCCATCAAAAAAGACGTAATTATTTGCCTTGTCCCTTTCTTCAACAGAAAGATGAAGTAAATCAATGTCCTTCCAATACTTAGAGATTTCTATCTCCCTATCTCTAACAGTTTTTTTAGATAATTCTTTAAATTTCATATTTTCTCCTCTTTAATTTTAAATATAAAAAAAGTCCCTATAACAAGGGACGAAAAAAATCGCGGTACCACACCTCTTGCAGGGCATAAGCCCTACCACTTAATAAACATAACGCAGTTTAATTGCGCACATGCTTTCACATGGAGCTAAAGGGTGATCTTCAGTAAAGTAAATCTAAAAGGTTCTCAGCTAATCCTTTTCTCTGTGTAGATTTAAATTACCTACTCTTCCTCATTATTGCTTGTACTCATATTCTATAAGAATTATTATAAAATGTCAAACTATAAGCCAAGTCTTTCTTGCTCCTTGCGAAGCTTAAAAATAATCTCACTTTCATCTAAAATAACATCATCTAATGTTATAAGTGAATCTTTTTTTATAGATTTTTTCAATTTTGTATTTTTATTTATTAGACAAATTGGAAGAAGATTTTTTAATTCTTGATCTTTATGAGAAATTATTTTACCAAAAACATCTTTGGAGCCCATTCCATCAAGAAGATCTCCTCCAAGAAGATTTTTTTTAGCAACGGTAATTACATCGCTAATTTGTCCTTTTTCTGGTACAATTGTAGCCTCATTTTCAACAACTGCATCATAAATTGTAATAGGGGTTTCAAGGCTAGTTAAATGATATGGTCTATAAAGAAGATAATTTGGTCCCTCACCCATATTTAAATATTTCATTAAATCCTTCACTTCTTTTTTTTCAGAAGTAACTATTACAAAAACTCCCGGAGCCATTCCAAATGCAAAATCAACAATCTTATAATTTTCTAAAACTCCGCCCTCAGTTTTGAGACTAAACTGTTTAGAAATATTTTTTGGATCTGTTTTTATTCCATGACAGCCAATTATATCAGGAGTAAATCCTAAAGCGTTAGAAACCGCAGTAAGTTCAATCATAGTGTTAGTTCCGTCGATAAAAGAGGTTAACATTTTTGGATAAAGTCCTTTTGACACAGCTTCTTCATATACCTCATCCTCGGTTATATAATTATTTAGTGGATTATTCTTCCCCTTTCCTGCTACAAGAAGTTCAAATCCAGAACCAACTGCAAAGTCTGCTAGTTCTAAAATTGCTCCAGGCTCGTCTCCCTTTGTTCCAGTATATATTACTCCATTTTCTCTAGCCATTTTGTAAAGTATTGGTCCAACTACAGCATCAGTTTCTACATTGAGCATAATAATATGTTTTTTATTATTAATTGCATCAAATGCTAGTTTTGCACCAAAGGGAGGATTACCTGTAGCATCAACAAAAGCGTCAATTTTTTCAAGTTCAAGTCCAATAGAATAATCTTCACTTACAATAAATTTATCTTTTTCTAAAGCTTCTAAAGCCTTGGATTTTGAATTTGTAAATATAATATTTTCACTACTTACTCCAGCTGCTATAAGAGCATCTATAGCCTTTTGAGGTTTTTCATCTACACAAATTGAAGGTCTCATTCCAGAAATTGTAGCCATTTGATTAATAAGACCCCTGCCCATTTTCCCAATTCCTACAAGTTCTACTCTTATCTTTTTCCCGCTTTTATTTAATTCTTCTAACTTTCTTTTCATTCTAAACATTATTTTCACTCTCCTAAAATAGCTTTTGCTGCCTTTAGTCCACTAGAAAATGCAAAGTGTAGATTAAATCCTCCACAGTCTCCGTCAATATCTAAAACTTCACCAACAAAATATAAATTTTTAATAATTTTTGACTCATAAGTTTTTGGATTAATTTCTCTTGTATCAACCCCACCTCTTGTAACCTGAGCCTTATCAAAATCCTTATATCCTTTTATTTTTAATTTAAAATTTTTAAGTCTATCAATAATACTTTTAATCTCTTCGATTGAAAAAGTATTGGTATATCTTTTTAGAAAATCCTCATCAAATAAAGCATCTACTAAACTTATTTTTATTTTAGATGCCAAATTAGTCCTTAGTGTAAATTTTACTTCTTTATAAAATTCATAAGAAAATAAATTTAAGCATTCCTCAAAGCTAAATTCACTTAAAAAGTCTATAGAAAAATAGGCATCTTTATTTGAATTTAAAATATCTAGTGCATAAGAAGAAAGCTGAAGGACAGCTGGTCCAGAAATTCCATAATCTGTAAAAAGTATTTCGTCATAATAAGACTTAAGCTTTTTATCATTTTCAAAAAGAGATAAATTAGAGAAAAATCTAGTTCCCTTAACTTTTTTGAAAAAATCTCCAAAAAGACTAATTCTACAAATTGCTGGAGAAAATTTTGTTAGCCTATGACCAAGTTTATCTATAATGGCAAACATTGATCCATCGCTACCTAAATTCTTATAAGTTTTTCCACCACTTGCTATAATTAAAATATCTGGTAAAAATGTTCTTTTATCTGTAACTACTTCAAATGAATCATGGTATTTTATATCTAAAACTTTTTCCTCCAAATATAGATTTATATTTTTTCTTTTGATTTCTGCTTCAAAGAAATTTGTAAAAGTTCTAGACTCTAAAGTTCTTGGATAGCATCTACCATCTTCTTTTCTAATCGTCAATATTCCATTTTCCCCAAAAAAATTAATAAGATCATCTGGACTATACTCTGCAAGAGTCGAATAAATAAATCTATTATTTTCTCCATGATATCTTTCAGGACTCATATTTAAATTAGTAAAATTACAAGTTCCTGATCCAGTTGTAAGTAACTTTTTCCCAATCTTGCTATTTTGATCTATTATACTAACTTTAAATTTTTCTCCAGCCAAGCTATTACTCAAAA
The DNA here is from genome assembly GCF_035481615.1 of Citroniella saccharovorans. Classification (NCBI taxonomy): domain Bacteria; kingdom Bacillati; phylum Bacillota; class Tissierellia; order Tissierellales; family Peptoniphilaceae; genus Citroniella; species Citroniella saccharovorans. The sequence goes on along the minus strand of NZ_JAYKOT010000003.1, from coordinate 308,784 downwards.
TTAATCCACTTGGTCCAGCTCCAATTACTACTACTTCCTTCATACTCTCTCCTAATTATCTATTCTTTATTAATTCTACCATAAAATTAATCAAAATAAAAGCTTTTTTTATTGATTTGCAATATATATTTTTTGAATAGTGGCAAACCATTTTAATATATTTGAAATATTGATATAATAGATAAAAGAAAATAAAATTATGGAGATGAAAAATGTTAATAAAAGACTTATTTGATGGACTTGAAATAATTGACAGGAAAAATGAAAATTTGGAACTTGATATAAAAGGTATTGCCTATGATTCTAGAAAAGTAAAAGAAGGATACTTATTTGTAGCTATAGAAGGTTTAGATCTTGATGGACATGACTTTATTGATTCTGCAATTAATAATGGAGCAGTAGCCCTACTAGTTACTAAGGATATAAATAAAAATCTTCCAACTTATAAAACAGAAAATAATAGAAAAGCACTTGCAATAATAAGTGGTAATTTTTTTAAACATCCATCTAAAGACATGGAAATAATTGGGATAACAGCTTCAAATGGAAAAACTTCTACTTCTATGATGCTAAAGTCTATTCTTGATTTAAAAAAAGAAACTGGACTAATTGGAACTATAAAATATAAAATAAAGGGAAAAGAAATTGCATCAAAGTTAACTACTCCTGAGTCGCTTGAACTTCAAGCTTTATTTGAAGAGATGAAAGAAGCTGGTTTAAATACCGTTATCATGGAAGTATCTTCAATAGCACAGGAAATGTTTAGGACTTATGGAACTAAATTTAAAGTTGTATGTATGAATAACATTACTAGAGAACATATTGATCAGCATGGATCTTTTGAAAAATATTTTTCTGAAAAGAAAAAGCTCATTACAAATGCTGATAAAGATACTTATGTTATATTAAATATTAATGATAAATATGTAAAAACACTAGTTAATGAAACAAAAGGTATTCTTGTAACTTACTCTGACATTTATGATCCAGCTGCTGATATATATGCAAGTGATATTGATCTTTCTAGCGGTTTTGCAAAATTTAATTTAAACATTAAGAATTTAAAATTTGAAGATAAAGTATATAAAGATATAGTAAAACAAGTTAAGCTTTCAGTTTTCGGCTACCACTCAATAGTTAATGCCCTTTCAGCTATCTCAATGGCTCTTTGTTTAAATATAGATCTTGATACTATTATAAAAGGTATTGAGTCTTATATGGGAATTGAGAGAAGATTTCAACTTGTCTACAATAGAGAATTTATGGTCCTTGATGACCATTTTGCAAATATAGGAAATATTAATATGACCCTTGCTTCATTAGAAATGATGAAATATAAAAATTTATATATGGTCTATGCAATTCGAGGAAATAGAGGGGTAACTGTCAATGAAGAAAATGTAAATACTATTATTAAATGGAAGGATAAAATTCATTTTGATAAAATAATTGCCAGTCTTTCAAGAGATACTACTAAGAAACATGACTATGTATCAGATGCTGAACTTGAAATTTTTGAAAGAAAGATGGAAGAAGCTGGTATGGAATATGATCTTAGAGAAAATTTAAGAGATGCTCTTGATGATGTTTTAAAAATTGCTGGTGAAGGTGACCTTATTCTCCTAGCAGGTTGTCAGGGAATTGACCACGGAGCAAGATTTTTATTAGAAGAAATATACAAAAGAGATGGCTCAAAAGATGAAAGTATTCTTGAACCTATTAAAAATAGGATTTGCGGTTGGGACTAACCTCTTATTTCATAAATAAATAATTATTTCAAATAAAAAAGCTACCTTTTTACTGGTAGCTTATCTAAAGAATGGCGCCTTGTACAATTTGGGAGGATGAACAAATGCTTTCCATTCATTTGATCTATTATTATTATACCCAAAATCACTATAAAATTAGTTACAATATTATTACAATCGTCTAACAATTCTGTAATATTTTATATTTGTTTGAATTTTTTAAAATAGGGTACAAATATAAGTGAGTGATTAATTCAATAATTAAGGAGTGATTTTTTAATGGAAAATTTAATCTTATATTACAAGCCAACTTGCCCTTACTGCAAAAAAGTTCAAAGATTCATGGGCAAAAATGGAATTGATATTGAAATGAGAAATATAGATGAAAATGAGTCGATAAAGAATGAGCTTATTGAAAAGGGCGGTAAAAATCAAGTTCCTTGCCTATTAATTGAAGGTAAGGCAATGTATGAATCTAGTGATATTATAGATTATTTAAAAGAAAATCTAGTTAAATAAATAAGATATTTTAAAGATGGTATTTTACCATCTTTTTTTATTTGTTCTGTTATAATATCTATTAGAGGTATGATATATGTATATAGAAAAATTTATAAAAAATGATAAAAATTTAAATAAACTTGAAAGTTATTTTAAAAGTTATAATCTTGACTTAGACTCTTTTGATAAGCTTTACCTAGCCTATGAAGATGAAAAAATAATAGCTAGTGCTGGTTATTATAAAAATACTTTAAAACTTTTTACAGCAGACAGTAACTATTCTTATCTTAACCTTTTTGATAAGCTTTTAAGTATTCTTATAAAAGATATGCAAAAATTAAATTATAAAAATATTTTTGTATTTACAAAAAAAGCTTATGAGGATATGTTTAAGTCTTTTAATTTTATTAAACTAGCTAGTGCAGAAAAGTCTACTCTACTTGTTAGAACTGAAGTAGAAGTTGAAAGTCAAATTAAAAACATGGCTGATTTTAATAATCCTCCCTATAGTTCAATTGTTATGAATGCAAATCCTTTTACAAATGGACACGAATATTTAGTTAAAAAAGCTCTTGAAAATTCAGATAGGCTTATAGTTTTTTTAGTAGAAAATGATGAGTCTTACTTCCCATTTGCTTTAAGGAAAAAAATTGCGCTTGCAAATTTAAAAAAATATAAAAATGTATATCTTGTAGATTCAGGAGATTTTATTATTTCAAGCTCTACTTTCCCATCCTATTTTCTAAAAGAAAAAAATCTTATAAATAAGGATCATGCTATAATCGATAGTAAAATTTTTAGAGATTACTTTGTTGATTCAATTGGAATTAACGCTAGGTATTTGGGAGAGGAACCAATAGATCCTTCAACTAAAATATATAATGAAACTCTAAAAAGTATTTTAGGGGAAAAAATTAAGGTTGAAATAATTCCAAGACTTGAAAATAATAGAGGACTTATATCAGCTTCAACGGTTAGACTTCTTTATAAAAATGCAAAATTTGATGAAATGAAAGATTATCTTTCGGATATTACGATAGATATATTGCGAGAGTATAGAAATGAACATTTTAGACCTTAGAGAAAAAAGATATAACTTATACAAAAAAATTGGCAAGAATATTCTTTCAATAAAGGCAAATGTAATGGGAGAAGAAAAAAGAAATCTCTATTCAAATTATGTATCATATATCTTCTATAATGAATTAAAAGATAATTTTAAAAGACCAATTATAGAGTTTGATAGTGAGGGATTAATTTTTATATTTGAAATAGATGATAAGACGCATCTCCTAGACCTTAAAAAAAACTTTAGTTGACTTAGAAGAAAATCATCCACTTGGTAGGCTTTCAGACCTAGATATTATAAGTAAAGATCTTAGAGAAATATCTAGGTCTGAGCTTGGGCTTGGGATGAGAAAGTGTATTATATGTGATTCTCCAGCAAAATACTGCTCTAGATCTTTAAAACATAGTAAGGAAGAATTTGATAAGGCTTTTAAAAATAAAGTCCAAAAATATATTTTTACAAAAGATGAAAGAATCAGATTAATTGAATTTTGCCTTTTAAATGAACTTATGAGAAATATATCTTTAGGAACCGTTAACCCTACTACTTGCGGTTCACATAGTGATATGGATATATTTACTTTCTTTTCTTCCCTTGATTTTTTAAGTAAGGAGTTTCTTAGAATAAAAGAAATAAATTATAATGATTTTAATTCTCTTAAAAAATTAGGTATTGAAATGGAAAATAAAATGCTAAATATAACAAATGGAGCAAATACTCACAAGGGTATGATATTCCACTTTCTTTTAATTTTAGCTTCTATTCTTCAAGAAAATTCTTTGGAAGAATCAAGAGATAGAATAAAGTATTTAGCTAGATTTTCTTTTGACAAGGACTTTTATAATCCTTGTAATAAAAGCTATATGAGGTATAATAAAAATAAGGTTCTTGGAGCCAGAGGTGAGGCTTTAAAAGCCTACGATTTCCCATACAATCTCGATTTGGAAGAAAATAATTTAGATAAGGCTTTTCTTTTGCTTTGTAATTACTCTGAAGATACGAATATTATTAATAGACGAGGATATGAGTTTTACTTAAGCTTTAAGAAAAAAATATCAAGCTATCTATTAGGAGAAATTACGCTAGATTATTTAGAAAATTTTTGTCTAAAAAATAATATATCTGCTGGTGGAAGTTGCGACCTTGTCAGCATATTTATATTTTACAAACTATTGAGATTTAACTATAAAAATTTTAAGGAGGTTTTACTGTGAATATTGAAAAAGAAGCGGCTAGCGGTTCTCTTCAATCTAATGACTGTCTTGTCAGAGTTTTTCCAGATAATGATTTAAAAATTGAAATCCAAAGCTCTGTTATGAAAGAATTTGGTCATATTATAAGAGAAGTTGCTGAAGGTATGCTAAAAGAACTTAAGGTTCAAAAGGGAAAAGTTATTATTGAAGACAAGGGTGCTTTAGATTTTACTATAAGAGCTAGAATAGAAACGGCGGTGAAAAGATCAAATGAGTAGAAGAACACTTCTTTTTATGCCTGGAAATAATCCAGGAATGCTTTTTTCAAGCGATGTTTTAGGTGCTGATACAGCTGTTTTTGACCTAGAAGATGCTGTCAGCTTAGATGAAAAAGATTCTGCTAGAATATTAGTTAGAAATGCCTTAAATACTTTTGAATTTAAGGGACAAGAAATAGCAGTTAGAGTTAATCCCATGGACTCTCCTTATTGGGAAGACGACCTAAATGAAATTGTAAAGGCTCAGCCTGATATAATTGTAATCCCAAAAGCTTCTGTTGAATCTGTTACTTGTTTAGAAAATAGAATTGAAGAGATAAGAAAAGAAGCTTCAATTGAAAAAGAAATCAAAACAATGCTACTTATTGAAACTGCAATGGGAATTATGGATATAGTTAATATTTGCAAAGCCTCAAAACTTTTTGTTGGATTAATATTGGGAGCTGAGGATTATTCAAGTAATATGGGAGTAGAAAGAACTAAATCCAATAAGGAAATTGAATTTGCAAGATTTACCCTTGCAACTTGTGCTAAAGCTTTTGAAGTTGACTCTATAGATACTCCTTACACAGATGTAGAAGACTTTGATGGACTTATCAAAGACACAACTTTTGCAAAAAGTATTGGACTTTCTGGAAGACTTCTTATAAACCCAAGGCAAGTTGAATATGTTCATAAGGTTCTATCCCCTACTGAAGAAGAAATTGAAGAAGCAAGTGCTATCTTGCAAAAAGCTGATGAAGCTAAAAAAGAAGGTCTGGGTGTGTTCTCATATAAGGGAAAAATGGTTGACCTACCAGTTATCAAAAGAGCGGAAAATACAATTAATAACGCTAAGAAATGGGGGCTTTTAAATGCTTAATAGTCTAAAAAGAGAAGTTTTAGAAAGACCTTATGAAGGTGCTTTTAAAAACCAAAAATTTATGGAATATGAGTGCAGTAAAGATAAATCGAGAAAACCAAATTTTGGAAAGAGTCTAGATGAGATTATAGATTCAATCGAATTAAAAGATGGTATGACTTTAAGCTTTCACCACCATTTAAGAAATGGCGATTATATTTTAACTGAGGTAATGAAAAGAATTGCCAAAAAAGGAGTTAAAAATCTAAAAATTGCTGCTACTTCTATCTTCCCATGCCACGATATTTTAGTTGAATTAATGGAAAAAGAAATAGTAACAAAAATCTACGCTTCCTACTATTCAGGTCCTGTAGCTAAAGCTATTTCAGAAGGAAAATGCAAAGAAATTTGCACTGTATCAACTCACGGCGGAAGACCTAGAGCAATTATGGAAGGTGAAATAGTTATTGATTATGCTTTTATAGCTGCACCTTCAGTTGATGATATGGGAAATATTTCTGGTTCAGAAGGAAAAAGTGCTTGTGGATCTTTAGGATATGCAGTTGCAGATGCCTACATGGCAAAAAATGTTATAGCCATAACTGATAATAGAGTAAAAAAACTAGAAAAAATAGATATAGAAGGATACACTGTTGACGAGGTTGTTGAAGTTGAATCAATTGGAGATTCAAAAGGAATTGTTTCAGGAACAACAATGATTACAAAAGATCCAGTCGGCTTAAAAATCGCTAGAGATACCAAAGTTCTTATAGAAAATAGTGGACTTTTTAAGGATGGCTTTTCTTTCCAAACAGGTGCCGGCGGAATCTCACTGGCAGTTGCAGATGAAGTAAAAAAATTAATGATAGAAAAAAATATAAAAGGCTCATTTGCTTCTGGTGGAATAACTGGATATATAGTAGATATGCTTGAAGAAGGACTTTTTGAAGAACTTTGGGACGTTCAATGCTTTGATCTAAAAGCTGTTGAATCTATTAAGAAAAATCCTAACCACAGAAAAATGTCAGCAAATACCTATGCAAATATCAATAACAAAGAGAATATTGCTTCAAAACTTGATATAGTAATTCTTGGAGCTTCAGAAATAGATTTAAATTACAATGTCAATGTAACTACAGGATCAGATGGAGTTATCCTTGGAGGTTCAGGTGGACATGCAGATACAGCAGCTGGAGCAAAACTTTCAATAATTGTTTCTAAACTTGTAAATGCTAGAATTGGTTGTATAAAAGATGAGGTTCTTACTGTATCAACTCCAGGAGATACAATAGATATTCTTGTTACGGATAGAGGAGTTGCTGTAAATCCAAAACACAAAGAACTTATAGAAAATTTAAAAGAGAAAACTAACTTAAATATTCTAACAATTGAAGAACTAAAGGAAATCCAAGATTCCTATACTGGTAAAGCTAGAAAATTTGAAAAATCTGATAAGGTCGTTGCAGTTTCAGAATATAGAGATGGCACCAGCCTAGATTTGATATATAAAATTTAAAAAATATTTCTACTTCCCTAGTCTTACATTTTATAAGGCTAGGGAAGTTTTATTTTAGAATTAGATTAATAAAAACAAACAGTGAGTTAATATATATACCTCATTTTACAATTACTTATCTAATATAAATTCTATTTAAACACATTTCTTATACAAAGTCTTTTATCAAATTGATTTCAGTTTTAACTTTGAAAAATTGGGTATAAATTAAATAATAGCCAAATAATATATGTCTATTATTTAGATGAATTGCTACTTGATATTAAGAAAGGAGGTTAAAATGAATATTAATATTAGAATACTTTTACTATCGCTACTAATGGTTATTACGCTCACTTCATGTAACAATATAGATAATGAATTTGATAATTCTGATCATGTAGATACAAATTCATCAGATTCTACTAATAAAAGTATTCAAAAAAGCACTAAAGTAAAAGAAGAAGATGAAGAATTGAATATAGAAATCCCACAAGATGTATTAAGTTTTAAAGAGGGAAAGAAAAAAATAGAAGACATCCAATTGGTTAATGAATTTTATAGCTTAGAGGAATATCTTGAAAATAAATATCCACTTGAGGAAGCAAACGTCGAATCCCTATTTGACCTTTACGTTTTCACTAAAGATATTAAACTTAATTATGATGGTATTAAACTTATAAATGACAGTGATTACTTTAGTATATATAATGATTTATATATGAATTATGAATTTAAAAATGAGGATGAAAATATAGAGTTAAAATTCAGAAAGATTCCAAAAGATGATAAAGATACCCTAGATGAAATTAAAGAATTTACAAAAAAAGTACTTGAAAAGATTGAGTAAAGACAAGTAAGCTTAGTTCGATAGTCATTCTATAAAAATACCAATATAATATAGGAGGTCAGTATTATGAAAAAATTAATTAAATACTTTTCTATATTTTTTGTTATTTCTCTAATATTTATAAACGCAAAAGCAGATAATAGGCAAATAGTAAATAAAATAGAAAATGGCTTAAAAAATAATTTTAATACTATAGAAAAATTAAAGGAAGTCAAAAAAGATGACTCACTTAAAAAATTATATGATTTAAATGATGATGCAAAAATATATAAATCAAATGATTTATCCATAATATTAGATAAAGATGGTGAAGTTTTAGTTTTCGATGCACTAGATAGTTTCAATCCAAATGATTTTACGCTTAAGGATCAAAAAATAGATTTTGATATTAATAGCTATACTAAGACAGTAGAAAAGCTAAAAGATTCTGGCCTAATTAAAGAAGAATATAAGCTAACTAAGGTTGAAAAAAATCTGGATCATTTTATAGACTTGGAATTTTCTAAAACTAGTGATGACTCAATCTATAATCCTTTTAATAAGATATTTGTAACTATAGATAAAGTTTCTAAAAATCCTCTTTTTATTTTAAAAAATGATAAATTAGACATAGATGAAAGTAATGTAAAAACAAGTAAAGAGGATGCTATTAAGTATTTTAAAGAATTTTTGAATAAAGAATTTCCGAATATAGATAAAAGTATAAAAGATATACAATTAAAAGTTATGGAAATTAACCATCCATATATTGAAGAAAAGAAATTCAAAATTGAAAAAATTTTTCAAGAAAAATATTATCTAGCATACGAAATAATTTTAGACGATGGTTCAATATTTTATTTGAATCCAAATAGTCTCAGCTTAATTGACTATATATCATTATATAATAAAGAAAATACAATTTTTTGCATGAAAGAAGCTTTAGAAAAAATTGATCTCAATTTATTTTTTTCTAATAATTTTAAAAACAAGATACCAGAAATTTAAATCTCTGGTATCTTGTTTTATTCTATCTATATGCCCCAAAGTTTATATCTTCTTCTTTTTCTGCCATTCTAACAGCATTTGAAACTTCAACTGCAATTTTTGATTCTAAAACGCTATGAACTCTTATAAAAGAAACACTACTCATTTGTCCTATTGTGGATAAAACGCTGGTAGCTATATCTCTATTTTTATATCCTTCTTCAGTCTCAACATTATTTTCTATATTATTTTCCCCTAATATATTTTGAACAAATCTCTTTCTAGAAACTCCCAAATAAGAAAGATATCCCATTTTATGAATTATATCTATGTTTTTTATTAGGAGCAAGTTTTCTTTTTTGGTTAAGCCAAACCCAATTCCAGGATCTAAAACCACTCTTTCTTTTTGAATATTAAATTTTTCAAGTCTATTTAAAGCATATTTAAAATAGGTTTTTTCAAGCTCAATTATATCCATCTTTGTAAATTTTTCTAACTCTTCTTTTGTAAATGGATTTTTACCAAATTTTGGAAATATTTTAGCGGACTCGTGTGATGGTCTTGCAATAACAGGGTTAAACATCAAGATTAATCCTGCCCTAGACTCTTTTAAAACCTCTGGCATTTTTTCATCCCCTAAAAGACCAGTTATATCATTGATAACATCAGCACCTTCTTTTATAGCTTCCTTAGCTACTTCACTTTTCCATGTATCAATTGAAATAGGTATATCCCATCTTTTTTTTATCTCTCTTATTATTGGTGCAGTTTTTTCTATCTCGTCTTTAATCTCAACGTAAGTTGATCCTGGTCTTGTGGACTCTCCGCCAATATCAATCATATATACTCCAGAATCTATTAATTCTTTTGCGTGGTTTAAAGCATCTTCAAATCTGTAAAATTTTCCTCCGTCAGAAAAAGAATCTTTAGTTACATTGAGTATTCCACAGATTTTAGTCTTTTCTCCAAAGTTTACTTCTTTTTCATTAAAACTAAATTTCATCATTAAATTCCTCCTCAAAAAGTCCTTTTATCTCACTGGATGCTGTGAAAAAAATAAGCTGGCTATTGTTTGCAAATTTTTTAAATAATTTTATAGCTTCAAGTCTCCTACTATCATCTAGATCATTTATTGAATCATCTAGAAAAATTAAGGCTTCATCTTCTAACATTGTCTTTATTAAGCTCAGCCTAAAGGCTAAACTTACAGAATCTTTTGTTCCCTTAGAAAGTAAATCATAATCTAATTCGTAGCCTTTTGTAATTATCCTCTCTCCATCAGAAGAAATTTTCAAATTTTCATCAATTTCATTAAGGTATGATTTAAATACTTCTCTATGCTTACTAAGTGGATCTTCTCTCATCTCATCTAGTGTTTGATAAAATTTATTTTTAATTAAATATAGCTTATCCAAAATTTCTAGACTTGACCTAAAATCATCTTCTTTTTCTTTGATATCCTTTTGGATTTCTTCGCTAGATTCACCAGATAATCTTCTACTTAGATTGTTATAATCTATCTCAAATTGGTTTTTCTCTTTTATAGAGGCATCTTTTTCCTTGCTTAGTATATCTAATCTTTCAATAAATTCGCCAGTAGATTTGAAATCGCTTGGAAGCTTTTTTAAACTAGCTAATTCTTTTTCAAAAGTTTTTACCTTTGCTGACTCATTTACAATAAGGTCAAATAAATTATCCTTATCAGAATAAATACTAATTAGATTTTCTATCCTATTTTTTTTAATTCCTAAGTCTATTTTAGCTCTTTTAATATTTTCTTCTAAAATATTTGTTTTTGCACGTAAATCATCCTCTTTAAAGCTCGACTTTAAATCTTTAAGCTTAATTAAACTTTCTTCTAATTCCTTTTTGTCTCTACCTTGAAGAAAAGTTTCTCTCTTGAATTTAAGATTATTAATATTATCGGAAATTTCTTTTTTATTTGATAATATTTTTTCTAAATGGCTAAGATTTTCTGCAGCAAATTTTTCTAAGCACTCTTTTCTTAGAGTTTTAAATTTGCATAGATCTTCTTTTATTTGTTTTGGATCAATATTTTCTGCAACTATCTCTAGATCAGCATCTTTCGTAATTATTTTTAAATATCCACTGGTTAAAATGCTTTGCTTTTTTATTATTTCTTTATCTTCTATATCTTTTAACTTTAGATCCTTAGAATCCTTTAAAATATTTAACTTGAATTTTGTAGAATTAATCCTTAAACTTAACTTTTCTATCTCACTTTCTATAAATTTTAGTCTTTCAAGGTCTTCCTTCGTTACTTTTATTGAGGCTATCTTTTTACTTTCCCTATCAATTTCACTATCAATTAAAGATATTTCTTCAAGTAACTTACTTATATTTTCCTTTTTCTCAACTAGCTTTAACTTTTCTAACTCTTCTAAAAGTTTTTTATATTCCTTATTATCTTTATCTAAATTACCATCTATATCTGTTATAGATTTTTCTAGCTTTTCCCACTCGTTTTTTATATCTTTTAATTTTTTAAGTTCTAAATTTGAATTTTTAATCTCTATATCTAAATTTTGTCTTTTTAAAATATCTGGAAGAATATTGTTGTAACTATCTATACTTAGAGTTAATCTACTAACTTTTTCCTTTAAATCTGTAAGAATTTTACTTACCCTATCTAACTCATCCTCAACCATCTTGCTATCTTTAAATCTTTTAATAGCTTGTTCTTTTTCATAAAATAGATTTATTACTATACCATTGCCTCTAGTATAAGGATTTTCAATTCCTCTATTATTTTTTGGTCCATTTCTATTAATGTCCCAATTACCCTCATAAGTCTTTATTTTTTCATTTAAAATATTTTCAAATCTATTAATGGAAACTCCACCAAGCTCCATAAGAGCCTGGTTAAAAAATCCCAACACATCGTCCCTTACTTCCTGATTTTCATAAAAGAATTTAAAAGCTTCATTTTTTTCTTTTTGTGAATTAAAAATAATTGACCTGTAAAAAGATTCTCCAAAAACTAACTTTTCTCTTAAAATCTTATCTATTTGCTTGGAGTCATTTATAGTCATTCCATCTAATATTAACTTTGTAGAATGTTTTTCACCCCAAGATTTTTCAAGTATAAAATTACTTTCTCCTATTGAAAAATCTAGCCTGGCATCTATAGTGTCAGAGATTTGTAGATTTATATAAGTCTTTTCAAAATTAATATCTTTTTTTAAATTTCTTGATATATTTTCATTTTTAAAAAGCGTCATAAAGATGGCATCAATTAGTGTGGACTTTCCACTTTCATTTGGAGCATAAATAAGATTTAATCCTCTTGAAAAGTCTCTCTTGAAATTTTTCAAGCCGGCAAAATTATTTGTAGTAAAAGAATTTATTTTCATTTTTTTGCCTCCTCTAAAATTTCATGAGCAAGCTGAACAGCCTTGTCATCTTCAATATTCATAAGCAAATTATATGGAAAAGAACCTTCAATGTATTTTTCTTTTATTTTATCAGCTCCAAGCTTTACTTTTAGCCTATCAGTTCTAATATCAAGGTAAAAAAAAGCATCCTTTAATTCTCTAAATATTTCATCTTTTATTTCATAATCTTCTAGGCTAATCGTTCCAGTCAAATTGATCCTAACAAGATTATTTTTATTGCTTTTAGAAAGTAATTCATCTTTTAACTTAATAATTGTATTTACTTCTCCTAGTCTATAGTTAAAGTCATAAAATCTAAAAGTAGAGCTTTCTATAAATTCAAAATTTACCTTATCATCAATTTCTATATAAAAAAACCCACCTGCTTCCCTATAATTCATCCCATCTGGCTCGTGCGTTCCTGGGTTTAAGACCCTAGAGAAGCCAAGAGAATTTTCTTTTGGGTAGGTGGTATGAGTGTGCCCAATTAACCAAAGATCCATTTTTGAATTTTCCAGTTCAAAATTGGACATGTAAAAATATCTTCCTTCCATATCAAGTGACAACCCTTCAACTGCGCCATGTGCAATTCCAATTTTATAAAAATTATTATCGTAATCTTTATCATTGTAGGTAGAAAGTTTATTTTCTTTTGAATGTTTTGAATCACAATAAAAAGGATAAAAAATATAAGTTATTTCATCCTTTTTATAAGTAAAAGGTAAATTATTATTTAAAAGAATAAAATTTAGTGGAGACAAACTAGAAAAAATTTTCCAAAGGTCCTCATTGCCAGAATAAAAGTCGTGGTTACCAGGAATTATTAAAACATATTCTCCTGAAAACTCTTTTAAGATTCCAACTGTTTTTTCAATATCAGGTCTAGCTATATTTATAGAATCAAAAAGGTCCCCGCTAATAACAAGTAGGTCACAGCATCTATCATTTGCCTTATCTACAAGTTTTTTTAAACTTTTAAATCTAGCTTCAACTAAGTCCTTTTTTAATGGACCATACTTATTAAATTTCATCCCTATATGATTGTCTGCAGTATGTGCAATCTTAAGCATAATCTTTCACCGCCTCTTTCATAATCTCTACAAGGTCATCAGTTATCTTTTTCTTGGAAAAATTATTTTTCGTATCCTCTGATATTTTTCTCTTATCATACTTTTTATAATTTTCATACATATAATTTAAAGCTTCAACAGTCTTATCATGGTCAAACAAATCTACTAAAATTCCATTTTCGTCTGTTACTAAGTGTTCTGGTCCGCTGCATCTTGTAGCAATTATAGGTAGGCCTGAAGCTAAAGCTTCCAAGTAAACTAGGCCAAAAGTTTCAGAGTGAGATAATAAAACAAATAAGTCGCTGGACTCATAAGCTTTTGCAATAGTTTCCCTATTTTGCATTCCCCTAAGAAAAATTTTATCCCCCATATTCTCTTTAGCAATTAGGTCTTTTAAATAAGCTTCATCTGGTCCTCCGCCAAAAATCTCTAGACTAGCTTTTTTATCCTTAAAAGCCTCACTAAAAGCTAAAATAAGCTCTCTAAATCCCTTAAGTTTACTAATTCTCCCAGTAGATACAATTTTAAATATTTCAGAATTTTCTCTTTCTTTGTAGAAAAAAAGTTCTAGTGAAGGAAGGACAGGATTATATATAGATTTTATATTAAATTTTTCATTTAAATGATCTCTAAAAGCTGGGCTAACAGCAATGACCCTATCAAGATTGTGGTAAGTTTTATATGCCAAATTATAAAAATAATCGTCAATTTCCTTCTTATTGATAATTGAATTTGGCTCAATTAAAATAGCGGGTACATTAAATTCCTGCCTTATTTTACTTGCAGCATAGCCTTGTTCCGTAAACATAGTTAATAGTGCATCGGGCATCCCATAGTCTTTACTTGCTTTCTTAAATAATCTCTTAGCATAGCGAATTAAAAAAAAAGTTATAAATTCTCTTTGGAACTGCCCCAATTGGAATATTGTAGGAGTAAACTTTCATTCCCTCTACTTCAAATATTTTAAATCCAAATTTTCTCTTCCTTCTTATACTTCTCATATCAAGCGAAAGAAAGACTACATCATGGCCCTGTCTTTTTAGTTCAAGGGCCTGATCCATTTCGAAAATTCCATTTAACTTATATTCATCTGTTGGATACCCTCTTGAAAGAAAAAATATTTTCATTCTAATCTCCTAAGTCTTTTGCAACTTGTAAAGCTCTTGATTTCCAGCTGTTATTATCAGTAAATTTCTTTAAATTATCTTTAATAATTTTTATTTCCTCTTTTCTAGAATCTAAAGACAATAAAAATTCTTTAATATCTTCTATTTTATTCTCTATAGTAAAACCAATATTATTTTCCTCAACAATTGTTCCTGATAAAGTTCCCCTACTTGCTATAATTGGTAGATTATATGAAGCATACTCGTATAACTTATATGGAACCGCAAAATCTAAATAAGGATGAGGATTTAGCATAAGTAGGCCAAAGTTAGACTTTAGATATTCTTCCTTAAGCCCCTCTCCTTCTAAAAATTTTACCCTAATATTATCAAAGTCAAGGTTAGAAAATTTTTCTTTTTCATTTTCCCATTCAGCTTTTCGAGTTGAAATAGTTAGTTTAAAATTTTTTACTTGATTTATTGCTAAAAGTGAATTTTTTATATTATAAAATTCTCCAAAGCCGCCAACGTATATTATATTTTTCCCATACTCATTTTCTTTTAAGTTTCTATTATCAGAACCTGGTCCAAGCTCTTTGATTCTATCCTGAAGACTTTTTGGAATGAATCTTTCCATCTCAAGACTTGGAAGATAGATGATATTAAGAAGTTCGCTATATTTTTTCAGGTCATATTTATACATTAAAATAGCCAGCTTCTTTTTTATTGGATTTAGTCCCTTACCATAGAAATCAAACATCCAATGGATGTCCCTATAAAATAAACCTATTTTAATATTATTTTTTTTCAAATATTTAAAAAAAGAAAAATCTAAAAATGGATGACTAGGTAGATGATTTTTTTCTGTGAGAAGGGTTGGCATAGTAGAAGATTCACTATAGCAAAAGTCAAATTTTTCTCCAGCTTCTATTAGGCTTTTTATTTTATTTATAGATTTTTTTCTCTCCCTACCATATCCATATACTATATATGTCTCGTAACCAAGTTCTTTAAAAGCCTCAATCATCTTTCTTGGTCTTAAATGAGAAGCTGAAACTCTATTTGGATCTAATTTATTTGGAAGATGAAAAATTATTTTCATAATCTTTAATTATTTCCTTTACCATCTTTTCAGAAGACTTGCCATCTCCATATATATTTTCTTTGAAATCGCAAGATAAATCTAATTTTTTATAATTTTCATAAAGATCTGTCGGGCTACTTAATATATTTATATTTTCATTGACAAGCTCTTTCCAGCTTGTATCAGGCATTAGAACAATAGCTCTTTTACCAGAAAAATATGTTTCTTTTTGGTAGCCTCCGCTATCAGTTATAGCAAATTTACAGTCTTTTGTTAAACTCATTAAATCAAGATAGTTAATTGGCTCAATAAGATTAATATTTTTTAAATATTTTTCTAGGGAAAATTCCTCAACTCTTGCCTTAGTTCTGGGGTGGATAGGAAAGACGATTTCTATTTCTTCTGATATTTTGCTTAAAGATTTTAAGATGTTTTCTAATTTTTCTTTATTGTCGACATTAAAATCCCTATGCATTGTAAGAATAGCATAAGAATTCTTTTCTAAATCTAAAGACTTATAATATCCATCAGTAAAGTCTTTCTTTCTATCTAAAAATAGGTCATACATTATATCTCCAGTAAAGTAGACACCAGATGTAATATTTTCTTTTTTTAAATTTTCTACCCCTAACATACTTGGAGTAAATAAGAATGTAGAAAGTCTATCTGTAATTTGCCTATTAATCTCTTCTGGCATATCTTTTGGAAGCTGCCTTAATCCAGCTTCTATATGAATAAGTTTCATTTTCATCTTTGAAGCTACAAGCGCTGCAGCAAGTGTGGAGTTTGTGTCGCCAAAACATGCAATATAATCTGGATTTTCTTTCTCAAAAACTTTTTCAAGTTCTATCATCATATTGGCTGTTGACTCATTCCCACTACTAGAATGTATATTTAAAAAATATCTAGGACTTTCAATATTTAGATTTTTAAAAATATCTTCAGACATAGACTTATCATAATGCTGACCAGTATGGACTAATACTTCTTCAATATTATTTTTCCTTAGTTCTTTTTGAAAAACCGCTTCCTTTATAAATTGAGGTCTTGCACCAATAACAGTAACTATCTTCATTATATTATCTCTACTTTCGTTTAATATTTTTAGAGTCGTGTTTATCTTTTAAAAGGTCTTTTTCAGTGAAATTATAGTCATCAAGATTATAATCCTTTTCTATAACTTTTATTTTTTCTGGAAGCAAAACATAACTATCAAATTTAGGTATAGCTTCACTTATATCCAATCTCTCATCAACTATCATCTGACTACCGACATTTACATAAGGATAAATATAGCAAAGGTCAATTAATTTTTCTTGAAGTTTTGAGAATAGATTATCTCTTTTTATAGGATCTGTTTCTCTATCTGCCTCTTCAAACATTGAAACTACTTCTTCATTTCCCTCGCCGCTTAAAGCCAACAAATCCTCTCTATAAAACTTTACAAAGTCATAGGGACTTTTAGTAGTCTTGTTCTCAAAAATAGTAAAATCAAAATCATCTGCATCTTTGTTTTTTATGGCTTCTATATGTTCATCTAAAAATAATGGTTTAAGATTAAATTCAATATTACTAGACCTAAATGCTTCCTCAAGTGAGATTGCTATTCCCTCTTCTCTACTTCCCTTTAAGGCATAAAAAGCAAATGATACGGGATTATAATTTTGAGTAACTATTTTTTTTCTAATATATTCTATCTCCTTATCAAAAATTGTTTTGTTAAACTGGATTGTTGGCCTATAATACATAGTCGTAGGAGAAAAAACGCTATCTGATTTTTTTACAAAATCTGTTAAACCATAGTGGTTTGGAACTAAAACGCTATAAATATATTCTCCAACCCCTTTTCTAAAAACTGGATCCTGATTATTTTTACTCTTTAACTTGAATAGAAAATAAGCATCGTAACCTTCCCTAAAGATTTTTACATTATAAATCTCATTTGCTATAAAATGCCTACCTCCATTTTGGTCAACGATACCAAAATTCATATTATAGTCTTCTAAGTCGAATCTATTTGTAAGCTTATTCAAAGAATATCTTAAAATAATAGTTTTTATATCAGTTTTTTCCTGTCCAATATAGGATAGTTCAATAGTTTTTGTATGATATTTTTCATGTAAATAAGCTTTTTTTACCTTGTATGGCGATGATCCAACAAGCTCATTTATATTATCGAAATTATATTTTTTATCTTTTTCTAATTTAAAAATATGTTTAGGAACCATGTAAATTTTTTCTAAATCAAATAAAAAAGAATAGGACGGCTCTTTTAAATTTATTATAAAATTATAGTCATCAACTATTTCAAAATCAAACTTACCATATTTTTTAAAATCCATGCATAAGTTGGCTTTATCTGAGTTTAGAATAGTCTCTAGCGTGTAGCTCAAATCTCTAGCCTTGATAGGTTTACCATCTTGCCACTTAGCATTTTTATTTAATTTTATAGAATATGTTCTTAAATCATCTGAAATTTCAACTTTTTCAGCTAAGACTGGAATAATTTTCCTATCAAGTCCATCCATTTCAATGTAAAAAAGTTTTCTAAATAAAAAAGAAACTACCTTTTCATCAGATTCAGTTTGAAAATAAAATGGATTATAATTTCCATCTTCTCCAAGAAGGCCAAAAGTTAAAGTATCTAAGTTTTTATCTTTTCTATAGGTAAAAGCCTTCCTAGCAAATTCTCTTTTTTTAGCTTCTTCGGCATTTAGAATCTTATCTTTTTCAGAAATTTCCGCTACATTATTTAGCTTAGAACAAGATGCAAAAATAAGTATAAAAAACATTAGAAAAACAAGCTTTATATGTTTTTTCATAAGGACTCCTTTATATCAATTTATATCTATTATATGATATAATATATAAATGTTAATATCAAGTAGAATCTAGGAAGGGAAACAAGATGAATTTTAATTTAATTAATAACTTATATCTTATAACAGGAATAGTAATAGTATTTTTATCGACCTATTTTTATGTAAAAGCAGCGAGGACACTTAACCCACTAAAGATAGGTCCAATTTCTGGAGCATTTTATTTTCTATTAATTCTTTCAGTAATAGGAACTACTTTTCTCATGCTTGGATATAGTCATCAAGCCATGGCTTTTGTAAGACATCCTACATCAGTTGTAGTGGCATATTTTTCAACTATTTTATTATTTTTAGCTTTTCCTATTGTTAGCCTTATTATTTTTAAAATTTTTAGATATGACCCAATTGAACATGAGGAATATTTAAAAAAAGATACACTTATTCATAAAAACTCAAATATAGAATTTATCGCCTTAGTTATAGCAAGTCTTATATGTTTACTTGCCGTTTTATATACCTTCTTAAAAATTGGTATTAACAATTCTCCAATTTTAAACTTAATAAAGGGAACAGATTCTGAGACTCTTGCTAGGCTTAGAATAATGGCTGGAAATGAGTTTCCTGGAAATCAATATATAAAAAATATTTTTGCCGTAGCCCTTACTCCATTTATCTCTTTTATCACATATATATATTTTAGAAAAACTAAGAAGAAAAAATGGCTTGCACTATTTATTATAATGTTTTTGGCATCTAACTTAATTTCATTTTACAACTTACAAAAAGCTCCAATAATAATCTACTGGGTATCTTTAATTCTTCTTGGAATTTATTATGGAGATAAAATCCCCGTAATTCTTGTCGCTGGCTTATTTGTGTTTGCTGTAATTGCTATTATTTTAATGTATAGATTTATTGTAGGTCTAAGTTTTGATCAAATATTTAGTTTAGACGGTCCAATCAATAGAATTCTTTTTACAACACCTTCTGGTTATTTTTTACACATTGAAATATTTACTCATAGAGCTGGTTTGCTTAATGGAAAAAGTATTCCTAACCCTATCCATAAAATTATTTTTGGTGATTCTGAAATAATTAGAAGTGGAAAAATTGTAATGCAGGAAGTAAATTTCTTAGGAGCTAGAGCGGGAACATCTGGTGTTTATAATGGTCTATTCCTTGGAGAAGCCTATGCAAATTACGGTCCAGTTGGACTACTTATATCTAGCATTCATGTACCAATTCTTTTTGCACTACTTAATATAATATTTAACAGAATAAAGAAAACTCCAATTACTATAGCCATGTTCACATATTTTACAATGAACTTTTTAATGACCTTGTATGGAGGATATTTTGATTATGTATTTTCTAGTATATGGACAATTATAATAATTGTGAGCTTAGCTATGACCCTATTCATAAAAATTGGTTCAAAAATAAAATTTTTCAATAAAAAACAATTTAAATAATTATAAAAATAAGCTGTTTGGACTGAGCCAAACAGCTTTTCTAATTTTCAAAAACATCTATTAATTTTTCAGTTAATTTATCTAGTTCAAAGTCATGGGCAGCTTTTCTTGCATTATTAGCATATTTTTCATAATCTGAAGGATTCATATTTTTAAATTCTAATATGGCTTCTGCTAACTGCTTTTCACTCTTCCCATCAACGCTCTTTCCAGCCTGATACTTTTCAACAAGATCAAATCCAGACTTTACATTTATAAGTATAGGTTTCTTTGCAGCAAAGTATTCAAATATTTTATTTGGAGATAGACCATATTTAAATAATCCTGGAATATGGTTTAAAGTAATTATATTTAAATCAGATTTAACTAATATATTTGGAACAACTTCTTTTTTTACTTTTCCCATAAAGTGAACATTGTCTAAGGAATTTTCTTCTTTAAAAGCTCTTAAATTTTCCTCTTCTGCCCCATAGCCGAAAAGATAAATCTTAATATCATTTTCTCCCATAGACTTTAGATATTTTGCAGCCCTAAGTAGTTCCATTAGATTATTAGCCTTTCCTAATGCGCCTGTAAAGACAACCTTAAAGCATTTATCTTCATTGTACTCTTTTCCCTCATAGACTTTATTTTTTGCATTATAATCAAATTCATCTAAATCTATAAAATTATTAATATAGGAGCATTTACTCGAATCAAGCCCAAGGTCTTCAACATACTTGTAGCCCCCAGGTATTGTAAATATTAATCTATCTGCAGATTTATATATGCTTTTTTCTATCTTAAATAAAATTCTTGCTGGTATTGATCCCCTAGTCATCCTGCCCATTTCAATAAAAGTTAGCGGCCAAAGATCTCTAGTTTCAACAATAAATTTAGCCCCATATCTTTTAGCTATCTTTCTAGCTGCAAGCCATGTTAGTGAATGAGGAGAAGAAGAATACACAATATCACAACTTCCAAATTTTTTAGTAACTTTTTGTACCCCAAAATAATAGTCAAACATATTTTTTATCCTGGCATAAGAATTGCCAAAATACCTAGAAGTTTTTATAAAAACAAAGTCTACGCCATCTATTGTCTTTTCAACATAACTTTTTCCATCTTCAATAATATTTACATCTGTATTATGTACAGTGGAAGCAGTAAAAATCTTTACCTTATATTTTTCTTTAAGTTTTCTAGCAAAATTAAAATGCCTTAAGTACTTACCAACTTCAGGCGGCTCTGCATAGTGATTAATTATCCAAACAGTTTTCATAATATCCCCCTAAGAAAATATAGCTTTTCTTAAAATTCTATATAATTATATACTAGAGATTCACTTTTTTCAAATATATCAGTTTTGCCTACAAATATCACTTAAATTATGGTAAAATGTATTTATTAACATTGATTTAGGAGTTAATTTATGAAAAGTTTAATGATACAGGGAACAACTTCTTCAAGTGGCAAGTCTTTATTATGTACTGGTCTTGCTAGAATATTTTCAAATAAGGGTATTGATGTTTTCCCTTTTAAATCTCAAAATATGAGTTCTAAATTTGTCTTATTAGATAATGGTGATAAAATGGCTACAGCTCAATATATACAAGCAATCGCAGCTAGGATAAAGCCAAGCGTCTATATGAATCCAATACTTCTAGTTCCAAAAGCAAATGATGCGTCATTTGTATACTATCTAGGAAAGGAAGATAGAAAATATAAGGCGGTAGATTATTTTAAGCAAAAAGAATTTTATAAAAAAAAGATTATAGACTTATATAAAGAAATTTCAAATTCTCATGACCTAATCCTTATTGAAGGTGCAGGTTCTCCAGCAGAAATAAATCTTAACCAAAATGATTTTGTAAATTCAGGCATGGCTGAAATTGCAAATAGTAATGTTTTAATAGTAACAGATATAGATAGGGGCGGATCATTTGCACATCTTTATGGAACCTATATGCTTTTAGGTGAAAGTGCAAAAAAAAAGAGTTAAAGGCTTTATTATAAATAAATTTAGAGGAGACAAAAATCTACTTAAAAGCGGATTAAAAATGATTGAAGATCTTACTGGAGTTCCTGTTGTAGGTGTTGTGCCTTACTCTGAAATTAATATTGCAGATGAAGATTCCCTAATAGATAAAATGAAAGAGGCAAATAAAGGTTTTACGATTGAAGAAGCTGATAAAGAAATAGAAAACTTTTCAAAAATCATTGAGGAAAATATGGATATGGATCTAATATATAAAATGATAAAGGAAGAAAAATAATATGCTAATTTTTTCCTGCCTAATCGACTGGATTTTAGGTGACCCTGAAAGTCTTCCCCATCCTGTTCGACTTATGGGCTTTATAATAAATAAAGAAGAAAAGTTAATAAGAAAAATATTTAAAAGTCCAAAGGGATTAAAGTTTGCTGGTTTTTTAATGGCTTTAATAAATATTTTAGGAACTTTTTTCCTAATTAGATATTTCTTAAAACTACTAGATTTTAATAAATACCTTAAACTAGTAGTTACTATTCACCTTGGATATACCACAATAGCTGCAAAAAGTTTAGCAGATGAAGCTAGAGAAGTTAAGAAAAATATGAAAATTTCTTTAGAGAGAGGTAGAAATAGGCTTAAATTTATCGTAGGAAGAAACACTGAAAGACTAAGCCAAGAGGGAATTATTCGAGCAGTTGTTGAAACGGTTGCAGAAAATACCTCTGACGGGGTCATAGCTCCAATGTTTTACCTTATTTTTGGATTAGAATTTGCCTTTGCCTATAAAATGATAAATACCATGGATTCTATGGTTGCCTATAAGAATGAAAAATATAAAGATTTGGGATTTTTCCCAGCTAAAATTGATGATTTAGCAAATCTTATACCTGCCAGACTAACATCCTTTTTAATGATGATATCATCAATCCCAAAATATGGAATAAAAAACTCATTTTTTATTACTTTAAGAGACCACAACAAATCTAGCTCTCCAAATTCAGCTTGGCCAGAGGCAACTGTAGCAGGTATATTGGGAATTAAACTTGGAGGCGGCCTATATTATGATAATATTTATGTTCAAAAGCCTTATATTGGAGATGCTAAAAGACCAATAAGAGCTAAAGATATAGATGATACTATAAAGATAATGTACAAGTCACAAATTCTATTTTTGATTATATATGCTATATATTTAATTTTTTATAAGGGTATTATGTAATGCACGGAGCAGAAATTTATAAATATAAAAATGAAAAAGAAATTATAGATTATTCCTCAAACATAAACTTTCTTGGACCACCAAAAGGTTTAAAGGAATATCTCTTTGAAAATTTCAGTTTAGTGGAAAAATACCCAGACATAAAATATAGACGTGCTAAAAAAGAAGTAGCAAAATACCTAAATACAAGTGAAGAAAATGTAATCTTAGGAAATGGATCTGTTGAAATTCAAGATATGGCAATAAATCTTTTTAAAACTATTATTATCTTTAATCCATCTTTTTTAGAATATGAAAGACTAGCTAAAATTCATGGAAAAAACATAATAAACATCTATTCAGAAGATTTAAAATTTAGACCGTCTCTATTAGATGGATTAGATAAGTTAGAAAATTCAGCACTTATACTTGCAAATCCAAATAATCCAACTGGTTTTTCTTTTTCAAGAGAAGAATTTATAGAAATACTCGAAAAAGACTAAAAAATTAGGTATAAGCTTAATTTTAGATGAAGCTTTTTATGAATATGGAAAGTTTAATTATTCTTCAGTTGATTTTATAGATGAATATGAGCTTATAGTTTTAAGAGCTGCAACTAAATTTTTCGCCTTGCCAGGAATTAGACTAGGTTATGGGGCAGCAAAAAAAGAAATAATTCAAAAAATAGAGAGTTCCATGCTTCCTTGGGGATTAAATACTTTTGCAGATCTTGCAACAAGCTATATTTTTAAGGATAAAAATTATATAAAAAAAAGCATAGATGAACTTTATAAAAGCAGGGAAATATTTGAAAGAAATTTAAAGACAATAAAAGAAATTAAAGTCTTTCCAACCGCCTCAAACTACTTTCTAATAAAGCTTCAAGAAAATTCAGAAAATTTATTTAATTTTTTACTTAAAAGAAATTTTCTTATAAGACAGGCAGATGGTTTTAGAGGACTTGACAAAACTTATGTAAGAATTAATATTAAAGATGTAGATAATAATAATTTATTTTTTGAAAATATAAAGGAGTATATTAATGAAAAATAGCTATAGATTTTATTGCAACAAGGACTGCCAGTATTTTCCATGCCATGAAGTTAAAAATGAAGATGATTTTAACTGTATGTTCTGCTATTGTCCCCTTTACTTATTAGATGATTGTAAGGGAAATTATACTTATCACAGTGGAATTAAGGACTGCTCAAAATGTCTTATTCCTCACTCAAAGGGTGGATATGACCACATAAATAATCTCCTTAGAGAAGAAGTTTTCACAAAAGCAGTTGAAAGAAATATTAGAGAAATGGAAGAAAAAGATAGAAAAAGTAAGGAAGATAAATAAAAGTAAGAGCTGGAGTTTTTAAGGTGACCCCAAAAAGTTGGACTTTATACCAGAGACATTTAGAAATATTTGTCTCTGGTTTTTTTGTCCTCATATTTCCCCTAGGGGAAATCGCAGCTAAGCTGCATTTAATTTCCTATATTCAACTGGACTTAAATATCCAAGTTTTTCTTTTATTCTATCTTCATTGTAATATTTTATATATTCTTCTATTGTCTTTTTTAGTTCGTTAAATGATTTAAACGTTCTACCATAGTAAATTTCTTGTTTTAATATCCCGAAGAAATTCTCCATAGGAGAATTATCTAAGCAATTTCCTTTTCTTGACATACTCTGTAAAATTCCATTAGATTCTAATTTTTCAGTATATTGTTTTAATTGATATGCCCATCCTTGATCTGAATGGAAAATTCTTTTAAACTTGCAATCTGAAGTCTTTGAAATTGCTTCTTCAAGAGGCGTTATTATTGCCTCTAATGATGGTGAAGTTGTTATTGAATAGCTAATGATTTCTCCATTAAACATATCCAAGAAAGGATTTAAGTAAAGTTTTTTTACTTGCATATTCCCATACTTATCTGTTTCATAGTATTTGAATTCACTTGTATCTGTTGTGATTTTTTGATGTACTACAGATGTTTTAAATCTTCTTTTTATCCTATTTGGTGCTACTTTACCTACTGTTCCCTTGTATGAGTAATATTTTCTTGATTTACGTGCAAAGTTTGTTACCTGAAGTTTCAGCTTCTGTACCAACCTTTGAACTTTTTTCTTGTTTATTAAAATTCCAAGTCTTCTAAGCATCGCATGTATTCTTCTGTATCCATAGTTTGGATTATCTTTTCTTATTTTCTTGATTTGATTCTCAAAGGCTTCATCTTTATTTTTTCTATCAAATCTTTTTTGCCAATACATGTATGTTGATTTTGGAAAATTAAATTGTTTAAGTAAATCTTTTAGTGGATATTTTTCTCTTAATGAGTGAATTATTCTAGCCATTCTCTCATTTTCTGATCTTCCTCGTCCTCTAATTCCATCTTTTTTTTTTAGAAAATCTATTTCCATTTGTGCCCAGTAAAGCTTATCTTTAAGTTCAGCAATTTCGTCTATCTCTTCCTTAGAATATTCTTTCTTTACTTGTTCTTTTTCTTTTTCATTATTTTTATCTTTAGTCATACTTGAAGGTCTTCCTCTCTTTTTAGGTCTAAGTCCATCAAGTCCTTGATTTCTAAAATCAATTACCCATCTAGCAATGATCGCTGGATTATTAATCTTAAATTGATTAGAAAGTTCTTGATAGGACATTTCTCCTGTTAAGTACAAGTTTACTATATTCTTCTTAAATTCGAAAGAGTAACTATTATTTTTTCTAGAAATTTTTAAGCCTTCATATCCTTGTGTTTTGTATGAATTTACCCATCTTTCAACTATTGATGCACCATTTATATCATATTTCTTAGCTAAAGTTCCATATCCTCCTTCGTTATTTAGATATGCATTAACTACTTTTATCTTAAATTCTGTACTATATTTTGCCATGAAAAAAATGACCTCCTCAAAGTTGGTTTTTCAGGTCCAACTTTTTGGGGTCAGTTCATTTTAATCCAGCTCTTTTTTATTTTGAAATTTATTAAAATTATTATATATTTTTTCTATCACAGCAAAATTATCTTCAATATTATAATTATCTTCTACATATTTTCTAGCTTCAGTAGACATTTTCTCTAAAAGAGATCTATCCTTATAAAGTTTCACGAGAGCTTCTCTAATAGCATTTGAATTTTCTTTAGGAACTAAAATTGAAGATACTCCAGGATTTGTAGCTTCAGGTAATCCGCCCACATTTGAAACTATTTGACATACCCCACAAGCTCCAGCCTCAACAGCAGCAACTCCAAAGCTTTCAGAATCTAATACTGAAGGAAAAACGGCTACATCCATTTGGTTAAATGTTTTTATAACTTCTTCCTTATTAATAAAACCAGGGAAAATAACTTTATCCTTTATTCCTAAATCCAAAACTTTTTTTACAATTTCATCGAAATCTGGTCCTTTTCCAGCAAGAATTAGCTTAGAATCCGCTCCTGTTTCTTCTAGAAATCCTTTATATCCCTCTATTAAGTAATCAAATCCATATTTTTTATAAAAGGCTTTTATGGTTCCTACAGTAAAATCTGAAATTCTCTCAACTTCCATAGGTCTATATTCATTAATATCTACTCCAAAAGGCGTTACTATAATTTCTTTATCTGTAAACTTTTTAGCTTCTAATTTCATATCTTTTGAGGTTGAGAGAATAACACTTGCCTTATTTAAATTTTTCTTTATAAGGTGCTTTTTTAATATATTTTCATTTGGAAAATCATACACATCAGAACCCCAAACAGAAAGAATATATTTTTTGCCAGAAAGCCTTGCGAGCATCCCATAACTAGAAGCGTAATGAGCGTGAACTATATCAGGTTTAACTTCATTAATAAATTTTTTTAGTTTACCAATTTTAGAATAATATAAAAAGAACTTTTTAAAAGATGATAAACCGCTCTCGTTTTTTATATTTAAACTTTGAACTCTTGCCCCATCAATTTCTCCTGACGAGAGCGAAAAAACTGAGACCTCGTGTCCTTTACCTAAAAAATAATCTACAAACTTTTTCGTATGAGATGAATGTGCATCTGCCAAATACAAAATATTCATAAATATTCTCCTTTTTTAAAAAAGAGGCTTAGAAAATCTAAACCTCCATTGTAATTATTAATTGCTAGTACTTTCACTAGCACTATTTTCAGAGCTAGTAGCATCAGTTTCTGAAGAGTTACTACTACTACCAATTTCTAAACTATTACTATCTACTTTAAATATTGAATCTTCCAAAATAACTTTTATAGTAGATTCTTTGAAAACTGAACCTTCGCCCTCTGAGTCAGAAAGAGAAACTTTAAAATTATATCCACCATCAACTTTTTCTACTCCTAAAACTCTCCAGTCCTTTAAAACAATTCCTTTTGCTAAAAAGTTTTTTTCAAACTCTTCATAAGTTTCCTCTCTCCTATTTTTAGCTGTATAAAGGAAAACTTTGTCTAAGTAGCCTCCATTGATATTGAAAAAATAATCTGAAATAACTTGATAAGGGCTATTTCCAATTTTATCTAAAACGCTTGGTTTTTCATTATTTCTCTCACTATCAATATTGGTTTGAGTATACTCTGGCAAATTATTTGGATCGAGAAGCTTATTTTGACTAAATTTTGTAGTTTCAATAAAAGTTTTTGGATCATATTCATTTACAGCATTCCATACCAAATACTCATCAATTCCAAGCTCAACACCTGCCTTAACCTGCTCAGCTATAACTTCAGGCGTATATTCTATATATCCATCTACCCATGGAGCAGTAAAACCTTGGATCCAAGGTCTAATTTTTGCGCTAGATTTAAGTGCAGAATTTTTTAAAAGAGCCTCTCTTAGAGCGTGGTAAAATACGCCATAAGGGTTTGCATCTGGATAGTCATAACCATACCAACCAGTTGAATAATGAGAAGGATAAATCATTGGAGAAATTAAGTCTGCTTTTGATGAAATCTTTATCCAAGTTTGACCTATGTCTTCAGGATAATCTTGCCAGCTTCTAGTAATAATACCAAAAACTGCCGCTCCAACATTAACTCCATAAGGTTCTAGCTCGCCTTTTGCGTAGTCTAAAAAGTCTTTTATATTATCATCTTTTCTTTTGCCATCCCTACCCTTGAAGTTTACAATTTCATTGTAGTGGGCGGCATTGTCTGGAAATCTTACATAATCAAAGTGAATTTCCTTAAATCCTCTAAGAGCAGCTTCCTTTGAAACAGCTAAAACATAGGACCAGATATATGGATCATATTGGTTTACCCAGCCCATTCCCTGATCA
Source organism: Citroniella saccharovorans (assembly GCF_035481615.1). Classification (NCBI taxonomy): domain Bacteria; kingdom Bacillati; phylum Bacillota; class Tissierellia; order Tissierellales; family Peptoniphilaceae; genus Citroniella; species Citroniella saccharovorans. The sequence goes on along the minus strand of NZ_JAYKOT010000003.1, from coordinate 280,471 downwards.
TCCCTATAGACTCCTCCTTCATTAAGCTGCATAGCATGCTCTGGTAAAAGTTCAGGAAGTTTATAGTCTTTAAAAGCTACAATCCTAGCTATAGGATAAATATCATGAGCTTTCATATATTCTAAAAGTGCTTTGAAATTATCATCCCTTGCAGGAATAGCAGTTTCCAAATTATTAACTACCTCTACATCACTACTCCAAGTTATATATCCATCATCCGATTTAATATCAATTACAAGTGCATTTATTTCAGTTTCGTTACAAATCGCAAGAATTTTTTCAAGATTATTCACTTGAGATACATCTATAGAAGAAGTATCTCCACCTTCATTTAAAGCTTTTATGTATGACTCATAAAGCTTTATATTATCTTCACTAAAATTATAAGAGGCAGTGGTTTGAGTTACATAAAGACCTTTAACCTTTTTATCCTCTCTCTTCAAATTTTCTTTTGGCAGAGGAACATAAAATTCTTTGTATTTTTCTTTTCTTTCAGCTTCTAATTTTTCCCTATCCTTTTCTGAAAGCTCAGGTTTTTCCTCAGGATCTTTTTTCCCTTCTTCATTAAGATCTTTATTTTCTTTATTATTTTTATTATCAGCTATCTTTGTTTTGTTATCTTTATCTGCTTCAAAATCAGATTTGTTAAATACTAGATTTCCTATCGCCACGACTAAACTAATGAAAATAATAAGTATAAGACTGGCTATTATATTAACTTTTAGTGCTTTTCTCTTCCTTTTTTGTTTTCTATAGTTATCTTTCAAAATCATTTCCTCACTTGTAATATATATTTTAATGAGTTAATTATACTATAAAGTATTAATTTCCTCAAATTTTTATTTTTTTGAAAATAATTTTCTTTTAAATATTTATTTACCATTGTAAAGTAATCTTTTTTTTGATATAATATGGATATCATAAATTTGGAGGAGATAACTTGAAGAATAAAAAATTAATTTTTACTGCTGGCTTTGCATTATTTGCAATGTTTTTTGGCGCAGGAAACCTAATTTTCCCACCAACAATTGGTTTTCAAAATGGAGATAAATGGTTTTATGCCATGCTTGGTTTTATGGTAACTGGAGTATGTTTTCCTATTCTAGGAACACTAGCTTCTGCAAAAGCTGGAGGAACTATTCAAAACCTATGTAAACCTTTAGGTAAACACTTTCCAAACATATATGGTGCTCTAATAACTCTTTCAATTGGGCCACTTTTAGCTATACCTAGAACTGCAGCTACAACCCATGAAATGAGCGTTGTACCAATTTTTGGAAATATCAACCCTTTTATAACTAGCATTATATTTTTTTCCATAACACTTTATTTTGTTTTATCACCTAGTGGAGTAATAGATAAAATTGGAAATATTCTTACGCCTCTACTTTTAGTTATTTTACTTACTATGCTAGTTAAATCTATTGTTTCACCTATTGGTCCTGCAATAAATACAGGTCTTACAGAAAATATTAAAAATGGATTCGTAGGCGGATACCAAACTATGGATGCCTTAGGGTCCGTTGTTATGGCTGTAGTTGTTGTAAATGGTTTAAAAAGCCATGGAATAACTGATAAAAAAGAACTTTATAAAACTTGTAAGGGCGTTGGACTAGTTGCATTAGTTGGTCTTGCTATAGTTTATGGCGGATTTGTATATATAGGTTCAACTGCTGGTACAATTGCTAGCCCAGATGTTTCAAGAGTTGAGCTTTTAAATCTTATTGCAAAAAATTTGCTTGGAAATTTAGGATCTATAGTTTTAGGACTTGCTGTTATGCTTGCCTGCCTTACAACATCTATTGGACTAACTGCTACATTCGGAGAATTTTTCTCAGAAACTTTTGAAGGAAAAGTTTCCTATAAAACTCTAGTTATTATTTGCGTTGCATTTTCCTGTATCATGTCAGTATTAGGCGTTGAAACAATAGTTGCAATAGCTGTTCCACTACTAACTATTTTTTATCCGATGACCTTAAATTTAATAATAATTAGCTTTTTTGATAAATATTTAAATAAGGGCTTTTATGTAGGAAGTTTATCATTTACTCTTCTTTGGGGAATTATAGAAGCCTTAGAAACTATAAAAAAACCAGTTACTAAGATTTTAGGAGAAAGACTTGGAGCAATGTTTGTTGAAATATCAGCAGTATCAAATGAATTTTTAAAGAAATTCCCCCTTGCTTCAACTGGATTTGGCTGGCTAATTCCTGCAATACTTCTTGGAATAATTGGCTTATTCATCTATAAATCTAAAAAAACTGAAAGTTTTGAAACTGTATAAAAAAAGGAGTTAGACTTTTATAGTCTAACTCCTTTTTTCTTTCTAAACATTTAATCTAATTTATTTTTCTTTTTCTTCAATTTTAGTTACAATAGCATTTAAAATAATTCCAACTAGAGCTGCAAATGAAAGTCCTTTTATCGCAACAGCTTCGTTTATTGTAATTCCCAAAACAATTCCGAATTTTTTTTCAATATAGGATCCAAAAAATCCAAGAAAAAGTATACTAGCCATTATTAAAATATTTTGAAAATTAAATTTAACCTTATTTGTCTTTATTGTTTTAACTCCAACAAGAGCTATCATTGAAAATAATATAAGAGAAATTCCGCCCATTACAAATGTGGGTATAGACTGCATAACTCCTCCTAGCTTACCAAAGAAAGAAAGTATAATTGCAAAGACAGCAGCAAGTCTTAAAATCCTTGTATCAAAATTTTTGGTTATAGCTAAAACAGCAGTATTTTCACCATAAGTAGTATTAGCTGGTCCTCCGAGTAAACTTGCTACAGAAGTTGCAAGTCCATCTCCAAGTAAAGTTCTATTTAAACCTGGATCTTTTATAAAGTCCTTTCCAACAACTTGTCCATTTGTTTTTATATCTCCTAGGTGTTCCATAAAAACAGCTATGACAATTGGACAGATAGTAAGAATTGCTCCAAGGTCAAACTTAGGTAAGAAAACTGGTGGTAAAGTAAATAATTTTGCCTCTGTGATTAAACTAGTATCTACATTATTAGTTAAAAGCGAAACAATATATCCGCTTGATACAGCTATTAGAATTGAAAGCTGTCTTATAAAACCTTTTGTAAATTTAGTTATAAATAGACAAACTAAAAGGGTAAATAAGGCTATATAAATATTTCCCATAGCCATATTGAGTGCTGTAGGAATTAAATTTAGTCCAACGACTATAATCATAGGCCCTATTACCCTAGCAGGTAAAAACTTATCAATTTTTTCTACACCGATTTTTTTAATAATAAATGAAAATGCCACATAAATTAATCCAGCAAAAAATATACCACCAGTTGCATAAGCAAGATCTCCATTGTACATTTCTTTAACCTGTAAGATAACAGGAATAAAAGCAAATGAAGAACCTAAAAATACTGGAACCTTTTTATCGGTTACAAAGTGAAAAATTAAAGTTCCAATACCAGCTGATAGTAGGGCAACAGTAATAGGAAGTCCTGTAAGTATAGGAACTAAAACAGTTGCTCCAAACATTGCAATTAAATGCTGAAGTCCAAGAATAATCATTTTCGAAATAGATGTATTAGCATTCGTGTTCTCTTTCATTCCGTCCTCCTTAAAATTTTTTATCTTTTCTATTATACTCTTAGATTTTTTTAAATGCAAGAATTCCTATAAATTTATTTAGAATTATTTATAAAAATTTCCCCAGCTATAAATTTAATAGCTAGGGAAAAATAAAATTTTATTTAGTAGCTTCAAAGCTAAGAGGTTTAATTGACTTAACTTCTTCTTCAACTTCTTTAGATATAGAACTTTCTCCACCTAAAATAGTGACAACTTCTATATCGTTATTTAAAATAAATTTCTTAACATCTTCATTTAATTTATTAGGATTAGTTAGTAAAATAACTGCATTTTCGCTAGTTGCTATTGGAGCAGCAGCTAGAGCATCTGGATAATTTAAAGCATTTACTAGAATAAGTCTAGATAATTTTATTTCTTTTTTATTCTCCAATATTTCTTTATATCTTTCAGCTATTTTAATAGCAGTTTCAAATCTATCTTTTCCTTCAATTCTTTCTTTTTCTTCCCCTTTTGGAATAGAATCCTGTCCCCCTACTACAATATCCATATCTCTCACATTATTTGAATTTGCATCATAAGGAAAAAATCTAGATGCAATACCACTATGTTCCATTAAATATCCTAATGGTGCAGCTGTAAGAGCATCTGCAAATTTAAAAGGATTTGCAAAAAGGCAAGTAGTGTCTCCTAAAACACGGCTACCTCTTAAAAGGCCGGCTGTGTAGTTGATTTTAGAAGCTGTATCAAATCTATCATCTCCGCTAAGTCTTATAGTACCATAACCATTTTTAGTCAAAACATCCTCAATATCTTTCGAAATAGAATTTTCTCCCCCTAAAAGATAAATTGTTTTTACTTTTAATTCTTTTAATTTTTCTAAAAGCCCATTTGGAAGACTATCTTTGCTAGTAAGAAGCATAGGACCATTAACCTGAGATGCTAGTGGCCCACCAAAAAGAGCATCAGCAAAATTTTCACCACTTGCTATTACAGCGATTTCAGCATTCATTAGCATATTTGAAGCATTAATAGCTGTTTCATAGCGGTCCCTACCTTCAACTCTTGATACAATATATTTTTTATTCTCATTTTTATCTTCTTCAACTGATTTACTATCGCTAGAATCTAAATTGGCATCTTTTTCTTCTACCAAATTGCTTTCATTAATATAAGTTTCAGTTACATTTGGTTTTTCATTATCTAATACATTAGATGCTAATACACCTTGATTTATAGATATTAAAAGTGCTAATACAATACTCATATTTTTAAGTGATAATTTCATTTTAATTTTCCTCCAAATTTCTTAATCTATTACATTTCTTATATTTGATAATCTATCTTTCCACCAGCTATTATAAATACTATCTATAACAAGTCTAGTATCTTCATTTTTTATGAATCTTTTCAGTCTTTATCTAAACTTAAAACATGTAAAGTGTCTTACAAAAAATAAGCATTAATTTTTTTCTGTAATTTAACACATTCACTTTCTCCTCCCAGAATAAAATTTATACTTAAAACATATAAATCATTCTTATTTATATGCTTTTAGTATCTTAAAAAATTACTTATAAGAAAACATTACTGTAAGTAGTATAAGTAAATTATATATATTTTACATTATATAATTATAATAATTTTTTTATTTTCGTCAATTATTGTTAAAAGAATTATTATTTAATATAAAGTTTTTTAGGGGACTTTACTTTTATTTGCATCTTTATTATTTTTTCGTTTAGGGTTATAATTTATATGAAGAAAAGGTGTTATAGATGCGAAATATAGTTACTTATGAAGAAAGTTTAAAGGAAAAAAATAGGATTTATATAGATGTTAGGACAAGAGAAGAACATACTGAAATGACCATACCCTCATCTATCAATCTTCCAATTTTTACTGAAAATGAGAGAAAAATTATTGGAACAGAGTATATGAAAGGTTCAAAGGAAAAGGCAAAACTTCTTGGTATAACTTATGCAAAGGATAAGTTAGTTAGTTTTTTTGAACTTTTTTGAAAAATATAAAAATGAAGGTAGAAAAATTTATATTTTTTGTTCTAGAGGTGGGTTTAGATCAAAATCTATCGTTGGTCTTTTTTTCTAGCTTGGGATTTCCAATATATCAAATTAAAGGCGGCTATAAATCATATAGAAATTTTATTAATAATAATCTAAATGATTTGATTAATTCAAAAAGTTTTATAAGTCTATATGGTTATACTGGAACTGGAAAAACCGAACTTTTAAAAAAGCTTGAAGAAAAAGGATATAGCATTTTAAATTTAGAAAATCTAGCAAATCATAAGGGATCACTCTTAGGAGGAGTTTTAGAAAAGCCTCAGCCATCTCAAAAAATGTTTGAATCTCTTTTATACGAATCTCTTTTAAAATCAGGTAGTATTATTTTTACAGAAGGTGAATCTAGGAAGATTGGTAGTCTTTACCTTCCAAATGCTCTCTACGATAAGCTTTTATCGTCTACGAAAATAGAAGTTGTTTCTTCTTTAGACTCTAGGATTAAAAGAATTTTTGATGACTATGTTAAAGATAATGATGATGAACTTAAAGAAGCTATTGAAAGTTTAAATAGATATATATCTTCTAAAAAAGTCTCTCTGTATAAGGACTTAATTGATCAAAAAAAATATACCGATGTTATTAAAAATTTAATAATATATTATTATGATATAAAATATTCTACTAAGGAGAAAAATTTTTACTACTCAATTTCTTCTGATGATAAATACTCATTAAGTGAACTTGAAGATATATATAGAAAAGTTCAAAAGGGTATAATATGTAGTGAGGTGGTTTAATGAGTCTTTTTAGAAAAATAAAACTTTTAAAAAATGCCCCAAGCATAGCTAGAATTGTTAAGCTATCAACTAGAATTACAAAAAGAAGAATTAAGGGAAATGACATTTTTCAAAAAAAGAAGAAGCTAGTCAGATAGACTTGCTTCTTTTAATTTATTTAAAATATAGTGCTGGTCATCAAAGTGTGGATGTCCAGTATATTCATTGTCTTTTGCATCTAGTGTAACTATTATATATTCCTTATCTAAAACTTTTGCAAGTGATGCCAAGCAAAAATTAGCCTCTTCTGTAAAACCAGTTTTGCCACCCAAAAATTCTGCATTTTCAATTGAATTTTCATACTGATAATTTAATAAGGAATAACAAAGATAAATACCTTCAGGATGCTCTTCTGTATTGCTAGTTGTATAACTACTAGCAGTAATTAGCTCTCTAAATTCTGGATTTTTTAATGAATATCTAAAAATTTCAGCCATTTCTTTGGCAGTAGTATAATTTGCTATATCATGTAAACCAGAAGTATTAGCAAAGTGAGTTTGCTTCAAATTTAGTTTTTCTACAAGTTCGTTCATTCTATTTACATGATTTGCCTCACTTCCAGAAGCCATTTCAGATAAGGCAACAGCAGCTTCTCCCCCGCTTGGAAGCATGGTTCCATATAATAGATCATTGAAACAAAGCGTCTCTCCAGCAAAAAACCCAGCCATAGAAGCATCATCCATAATCATTCTATCTACTAATTCTTCGCCCATTACATATAAGTTTTCACTTGATGGCTCATTTTCTATTGCAACAATAGCATTCGCAATCTTTGTAAGTGATGCTGGAAAATGCACTGTGTCTTTTTCTAAGGAGTAGATTTCCTCACCAGTTTCTGGATCCATAATAAAAACTGCCTTGCTATTTAATAGGTCTCTATCTATTTCTATCTGCTTTTTGTTTATGCTTAAAGCTGATTTCTCAATTAATTCCTTAAATTTATTTTCTCTTTCTTCTTTTTCTATCTTTTCACTATTAGTTGATGTAGATTTATCATCTGAAGTATTATTTTTGTTTTCATTTTGCAAGGGCTTTGCAAATAATTTTGGAACCAGTCCCGATTTTATTGTTAGTGAGGTGAAAAGAAAAGTTAAAAAGATTAAAAGAATAATTCTATTTCTCTTTCCCTTACCAATCTTCCTTTTTCTTCTTCTTGACATTACCTAGTCCCTTCTCCCTCCATTATATCATCTAAAGCAGATTCAATAACATCAAGAACTAGTTTTAAGTTGTCCCTTGCAAGCTCTTCGTCATAAGGAAGATTTAATATAAAGGTATGACCTCTTGTTCCGCACACACCTCTTGATAGAATATATATCTTAGAATTTTTGATATTTTGATCTCTTATATACTCTGTTACTCCAGGAAAATGCCTTTCAATAATTTCTTCTGTAGCTTCAGGAGTTGTTTCTTCTAATTTAGCCCCAATCCCCCCAGTAGTTATTACAAAATTTACTTTCTTATAGTCACAGTATTCAATTAGTTTCTGTTTTATAATGTAAGTTTCAGAGTTTACAATATCTTTTGCAACAACTAAATATTTATCTCCTAGTGCTTTTTCAATAATAGTTGAGATTGCACCCTCTCTCATATCTGAAATCGGTTCCATAGAAACTCTTAAAATAGCTGCAGTATATTTATAATTAGGATCTTTAGTCACTTTTATTCCCCTTCCTTATATTAAAATATTAGAAAATCTATACTAATATTACATTTTATTTTATATTTAGTCAAATTTTTTAACAAAAATTCAAATATCAATTATAATATATATATATAAGGCTTTACTCTAGCTTATTAATAACTTGTAAAAAATTATTTATCCTAGGCTTAATATATTTTTAACATAGATTTAAAATATATTTGATAAAATGAGAATGGAGGGAAAAATGCACGCAGTTATAGATATAGGTTCAAACACTATTAGACTTAATATATATAAGGTATTCGAAAAAAATTTTACTAAAATACTTACCAACAAGTCCTATGCAGGACTAGCTAACTATGTAGAAAATGGAAGACTAACTATGGCTGGTATTCAAAAAGCTGTAAGTGTTTTATATTCTTTTAAAAAAATTATAGATAACCTTGATATTAAACAAACCCTTGTTTTTGCAACTGCATCTCTCAGAAATATCGATAACTCCTATGAAGCTAAAGCAATGATTGAAAAACTTTCTGGAATAGATATTGAAATTATCTCTGGAGAGGAAGAGGGTAGGCTTGGCTATATTGGTGCAAGATATGACGTAGATCTCCAAGAAGGGCTACTTATAGATATTGGGGGATCATCAACTGAAATTGTTGAATTTAGAAAAAATAAGATAATAAAATCAACGTCTTTCCCTATTGGATCTTTAAAGGCATTTAAAAATAATGTATCAGATATACTTCCAAGCGAAAAAGAATATCAGGCAATAACAAATGAATGTAAAAAAGTATTTCCAGATAAAAGTCTTTTATCATATAGTAAAAACTTAGATATTATAGGAATTGGAGGATCAATAAGGTCTCTTTCTAAGCTGAATAATCACACTAATAGTTTTCCTAGATCCAATATTGTAATTACAAAGGAAGAACTTGGTGATTTAACTAATTTTTTACTTAAAGACTACAAATTATCAAGGGATGCAATACTTAAAAAATGTCCAGAAAGAATTCACACGATAATTCCTGGACTCTGCATTTTAAACTATATCAATAAAAAAGTTAAAGCAAAGTCAATTTTAGTTTCTAATTATGGAGCTAGAGAAGGTTATCTGGCAAAATATTTATAGGAGGAAAAAATGACAAATAAAGATTTATCCTACACGCAAAATAGAGAATTATCTTGGTTAAGTTTCAATCAAAGAGTCTTAAAAAAAGCCTTTGATGATGACGCTCCCCTTCTTGAAAAACTTAAGTTTATTTCTATTTTTGTAAGTAACTTAGATGAGTTTTTTATGGTTAGGGTTGGATCATTAAAGGACCAAGAAAGTATCAAGGAAATAACCTATGATAACAAAACAAATATGACTCCAAGCGAGCAGCTAGAAAAGATTTATGAAGCTACCCATCCTTTAATAAAAATGAAGGATAAGGCTTTTAATGAGGTAGAAAAAAGTTTAAGACAGGAAGGTATTTTTAACTTAAAATATGAAGAACTTACAAAAGAAGAAAGAAAAATTGTAGATTCTTATTTTGAGCGAAATATTCTACCTGTAATTACCCCAATTGTTTTAAATTCTCACCACCCTTTTCCACATTTACAAAACAATATCCCTGTAATAGTTAGTAAACTAAGCGCAAAGAATGGAGAAGACTTTATTGGCCTTATTCAGTCATCACCAATAACAAAAGACATATTTTTCCTATCTAAAGAACCACTCAGATATATTTTAACTGAGGAAATAATAATAAATAATCTTGAAAAAGTTTATAACTACAAAATTTTAGATAAGGCTGTAATCTGCGTAACTCGAAATGCAGATATAACTTTTACAGAAGATTTTGATGAAGCTGATGATGATTTTAGAAAATTAATGAAAAAAGCCGTTAAAAAAAGAGGAAGACTGGAGCCTGTTAGACTTGAAATAAATGGAAATCTTTCTGAGGATACTTTAGACTTTATAGTAAATCATTTAAATCTAGAAAAGTCCGCCATCTATTTTACATCTACACCACTTAAAATGTCCTATGTCTTTTCTCTTGCAGATAAACTTAGCCAAGAAAAAAAAAGAGGAGTTATCTTACCATCCTTTTAACCCCATATATCCAGAAAATATAGACCCTGATAGGTCAATCATAGATCAAATAAAAGAAGAAGATAAACTTTTATTCTTCCCATTTGAAAGTATGGATCCATATTTACAGCTTTTAAAAGAAGCTTCAAATGATCCTGAAGTTATTTCAATAAAAATAACTATCTATAGACTTGCATCTATTTCAAAAGTTGCTGAGTACCTAGCAAATGCTGCAGAAAATGGAAAAGAAGTAGTTGCTCTTATGGAACTTAGGGCAAGATTTGACGAATCTAATAATATAGATTGGTCTGAAAGACTTGAAGAGGCGGGCTGCACTATAATATATGGATTTGAAGATTTCAAAGTTCACTCCAAAATCACCCTTATTACAAGGCACCACGAAGGTAAAATTGAATATATTTCACAATTTGGTACTGGCAACTATAATGAAAAAACAGCAAAAATGTACACCGATCTTTCACTTATGACAGCCGACAAAGATTTTGGTTTAGATTCTCAAAAGTTTTTTACAAATATGATGATATCAAACCTTAGCGGAGATTATGATAAACTTTTAGTCGCTCCAAATGGAATTAAAAACACCTTAATAAATCTAATTGATGAAGAAATTACAAGAAAGAACAATGGTGAAGAAGCTCTTATAAGGTTAAAGTGTAACTCTATTACAGAAAGAGACGTAATTGATGCACTAGCTAGAGCCTCAAGGGCAGGAGTTAAGGTTAAGCTAAGCGTAAGAGGTATATGCTGTTTAATACCTGGAGTAAAAGGCAAGACCGATAATATAGAGGTAACATCTGTTATAGGAAGGTACCTTGAACATCCAAGAATATATATTTTCGGACCAAATGAAAGAGCAAAAGTCTATATTGGTTCTTCAGATCTTATGACTAGAAATTTAGTAAGAAGAGTTGAAATTTGCGTTCCAGTCTTAGATGAAAAATTAAAAAAGAAAGTTATAAAAATTTTAGACACCATAATGGATAAAAATAATAGAATTGCAATATTAAATTCTGACTCAAGCTATACCCACCTAAATCCAAATAAAGATTCTTGTCAGGAAATATTTATTAGAGAAGCTACTCTTGAAAAAAATAGGATAGAAAGTAGAAAAGCTGAAAAAGAAACACTCTCAAAAGCAAATCTTTCATCAAGTGAAAAGGGAAAAAAAAGCTATAGATAAGGAGCAAATTATAATAAAGTCATTAGATAAAAAAGAAGAAAAAGTTATACAAATTAAAAATTTATCCTTCCTTGAAAGACTAAAGCTATTATTCTTCCCAAATAAAAAATAATATCCATAAAAAAATCTAGCTGCAAGTAAAAACTTGCAGCTTTTGTTAAATTTAGAATAATAAAATATTTTTATTAAGTTACTTTCTTAGAATAATCTCTTTATATATTTTTTCATATTCCCCTGCAATCCTATCCCAATTATATCTTTGAGCTCCCACGCTTGCTCTTTTAGAAATTTCATAATATGAACCTTTAACCTTTAAAATCTTTTCACAAATATCATAAGCTGAGTTTGGATCAATTGCAAAACCTACATGTCCATCTGGGAACTGTTTGTCAAATCCCTGGTTTTTAGTATAAATAACAGGCAAACCTTGACTTAGTGCTTCCGCATAAACAAGTCCAAATGTTTCTGTAAAAGAAGGCATAACATAAATATCAGCCATTCTATAATAAGAAATCATTTTTTTGTAGTCTCTAGTATTTTCCTTGTAAATAATATTTGGATTTTTATCTACCATTTCTTTTAAAAGTGGATCTTCTAGTCTTCCAACCAAAAGAAGTTTAAAAGACTTATCTTTATCTCTTAAAATTGAGAGAACCTCTATAAGAGTTTTTAAATTTTTATTCTTATCATCTAGCTTTCCAGCCATAATAAGTATTGTGGATTCATTTAAATCTTTTGACTTTTCCCTATAAAAAATATTTTCTAAAAAAACATTTTCTATACCATTAGGTAGAACTACTTTCTTATCCCTTAAATTTAAAACTCTCCTTCCAAAAACTTCTTCTGCCTTATCAACAGCAGATTCAGATAGGTAGATGCACTTTTCAGCCTCATTTAAAATTTTAGCAGCAAGTGGAATCAAATAGGGCTTATATTTTGTAAATATAAAAAGATCGCTCCTTCTTGAAGTTACAATATATGGGATTGAATAATCTTTTTTTAGCTTGTAAGCAATATAACCATTAGAAAATAAAGAATGTGCATGAGATAATTCAAAATCTAAATTATTTTTTTTAAGGTCATCATACACCCTTTTATGTTTTAAAAAATACAAAAATCTTTCTAAGTTGTTATAAGATTTAGAAATAATAAATTTTTCATTTCCATCAATTTTTGATGTATCCATAGATTTGGATGAAAAATAAAATACTTTACTATTTACGCCCTCTCTACTAAGTGCAGAAAAAAGATTTTCATATAATTTTGAGTCAGTATAATATGAGCAGACCTGCAATACATTTAATTTTTTTTCCATAAAATAACCTTTAGCCCCACTAAAAAGCAGGGCTAATAGTAAATTCTTTTAAGCTTCTAAAAAAGCCTTGTAGGCTTTGTAAGTCATATAAGCATCAGCCTTACTTACAAGCTCAATTGGAGCATGCATAGAAAGCATTGCAGTTCCACAGTCAACAACTTCAGCCCCGTATCTTGCAAGGATAAATGCTATAGTTCCGCCTCCTCCTTGATCAATTTTTCCAAGCTCGCCAGTTTGCCATACTACATCTGCCTTGTTGAAAATATTTCTTACTTCGTGTAAAAACTCAGCATTGGCATCATTTGATCCGCCTTTTCCTCTTGATCCAGTATATTTAGCAAGGCCAACTCCTCCGCCAAATCTACAAGCATTTTTCTTTTCTAAAACTTCAGGAAAACTAGGATCACAAGCAACAGTAACATCAGCTGAAAGAACTTTTGAGTTACTTAGGCAAACTCTAGCCTTGTACATTGCGTTGTCGCCGCTAGCAGCAAATATAGATGCTATCATATTTTCTAAATAATAAGAATCCATACCAGCATTTCCAACAGATCCTATTTCTTCCTTATCTGCAAATAAAGAGCAAAGAGTAGTGTCATTTTCTCCTGCATTTAAAATAGCTTCTAATGATGCAAATGAGCATACTCTATCATCATGACCATGAGCCGCTATCATAGATCTATCTAGTCCGACATCTTTAGCCTTTCCAGCTGGAACAACTTCAAGTTCAGCAACCTTAAAGTCATCTTCTTCAAAATTATACTTATCTTTAATCATCTTAAGAATATTATCTTTAACTTTATTATCAGATTCAGAATCTTTTCCCTTGAAAGAATCGTGACCAATAAGGACATTTAATTGTTCTCCAGAAATACCTTCAGCTAATTTTTTTGCCATTTGGTCTTTTGATAAGTGAATTAAAAGATCAGTTATATATAAAACTGGATCATCTTCATCATCGCCAATTGAAACATTAATTTCCTTGCCTTCCTTATTGAAAACTATACCATGAATAGCAAGTGGAATAGCTGTCCATTGGTATTTTTTAACCCCACCATAATAATGAGTTTTTAATAGAGCTAAATTATCTTCTTCATAAAGAGGATTAGCTTTTAAGTCAAGTCTTGGTGAGTCAATGTGAGAACCAACTATTTTCATACCGTCTAATAAGTTTTTACCCATAACAAGTAAAACAGCTGACTTGTTTTTATTATTTAAATAAACCTTATCGCCTTTCTTTAAAGGTCCATTTTCTAAAGCTGATTTTAATTCAACAAATCCTTTTTCTTTAGCAATTCTAATAATTTCTTTAGTGCAAAGTCTTTCTGTCTTTCCCTTGTCTAAAAAGTTCATATATTTTTTTGAATATGCAAAAATTTCATCATATTCATTTTTGTCTACTTCTTGCCAAACGTTTTTATAATCCATATTAACCTCCATAATATAAAATAATAAATTAGAATTCTTTCTAACCTACCTCACAATTATTATATAAGATATTAAAAGACTATTCAAGAAAGCAAAATAAAAAACTCCCAGTTATTAACTGAGAGCCTTGTTATAATTCAATATCCATATCAGAAATCAAAATTTTTAAATTATCATGAAGTTTTAGAAAACTTATCGGAAAATTAGGATCTATATTTTCTGTCTTTATAAAATCCCTAATAACATTTTCCTTTTTTTTTCCATTTGCTAGAAGAATGATTTCATCAGCATTTAAAATGTCTTTTATTCCCATTGTAATAGCTTTTCTAGGTACAAAAGTTTCATTTTCAAAAAATCTTGAATTAACCTCAATTGTATTTTCAGTAAGTTTAACTATACTAGTTCTTGAAGATAGAAAGCTATTTGGTTCATTAAATGCAATATGACCATTCTCCCCAACACCTAAAAGCTGAATACTTCTTCTACCTATTTTATCTAGAATTTCATCATAAATTTTTGGATTTTCTAAGTGAGAATCAGGAATATGAAAATTATCTTTTAAAATATCAACCTTATCTATTAAATTTTCTTTCATATAATAATGATAGGACATCTCGTCATCTTCATCTAAGCCTAAATATTCATCTAAATTGCAGGTTATAGCATTTTTAAATGAAATCACTTTATCTTTATAAGCCTTAACTAAATTTTTATAAAGACCTAGAGGAGTTGAACCAGTTGCAAGCCCTAAAATTGGCTTTTCAATATTTTTAATTTTATCTATGAAAATACAAGCTGCTATTTTAGATAAATCATCATAGTCTAAACATTTTATAATTTCCATTTTTCCTCCTATTTTGATAATTTTACTTATCAGATTTTTCTATAAAATTATCAAATTCTCTTTTATCTATTTCAATAGAAGATTCTTTTCTTTTTAATTCTTTTTCTAAATCGCAACATAATTTAGAATCATCTTTGAGATTTTTCTCTAACTTATCTTTTTCTTTCATTCATAAACCTCCCCTGTTACATCCCCTAAAGTTCTTATACTTTCAGTGTCTATAATTGCCGCACCATAATCTAAAAAGTATAATTCTGCAGGGAGTTTTTTATTCTTTTTTTCAAAATTTTTGCTACCATTTACAAGATATTGAATAATAGAGCTTTTACCTCCATCTTGAGGACCTATAAATATAGTTGTCCTATTTTTTATAAGACCAGCTATTTTGTCTAAACCTTCCCCAGTCTCCAAGCTAGTAGCAATAATATTTACATCGGTAAAATGCGATTTAAGATAATCTATATATTCATTTGGGTATAAAACTGTATCAATTTTTGTAACCAAGATTGCATGATTTAATTTGTTTAACCTACATATCTTAACAAGTCTACTAAGTTTACTAAGTTCAAAACTTCTATTTACAGATATAACCACAAAAACTTGGTCTACATTTGATGCAAGCAGGTCTATCCTTCTTCCTCTTTTATCAATTGATTCTGCACAAAACTCTGTCTTTCTTTTAAGGATAATACTAATTTTATTATTTTCATCAAGCATAACAAAATCTCCAGCAAGTGGTCTGCCAGAGTATTTTTGATAAACCGATTCAAACTTAGAGGAAGTAGTAGTTTCCATAGTAGTTAAAATATTTGAAATGACATATCTCTCACTACTTGTAGAAACCACCCTATATATTTTACTTACCTCTTTCATGCTAATCACCCAACCCAATTTTTATACCAACAGTTTAACACATAGGTATCCATATTTCAATATAAGTATTTGATTTTAAATATTTTCATATATGAATTTGCTAATACTCTCATATTGCTGCAAACTTAAATTTTCTGCCCTTAAATTTTTAGGAATATCTAGATTATCTAAAGCTTTTTCTATAATTTCCTTATTATAAGATTTAGTTTGCAGAGAATTAAGTATAGTCTTTCTTCTCTTATTGAATCCCGCCCTAACAAGTTCAAATAAAATATCTTCATAAGGCTTTTTTTCTTCATTTTTAAGATCAAGCCTTATAACCTTAGAGTCTATTTTAGGCATGGGCATAAAAACAGTTTTAGGTATAATAAATCCATCTTGAACCCTTGCAAAGTAATTACAAAGAATAGTTAAAGAAGAATAATTTTTATCTGAAAATTTAGCAGTAATTCTATCTACAACTTCCTTTTGAAGCATAATTGTTAAGGATTCAAATGGATACCTATTTCCCAGTATCCTAGTTAATATTGGGGTTCCAACATTGTAAGGAAGGTTTGAAACAAGTTTTATATTTTCGCCACTTTTAAAAAACTCTGAAAAATCTATCTTTAAAGCATCACCAGAAATTAGTTCAAAATTATCAAAACCTTCTAGAGTTTTTTCTAAAATTGGAATGAGCCTTTTATCAAGCTCTATACCAATAACTTTTTTGGCCCTAAGTAATAGCTCCTCAGTTAAGGTTCCTATTCCAAGTCCAATTTCAATTACAGTATCGTCCTTTCCTATATCAGCTAGGTCGGCGATTTTTCTAACAAAGTTGCCATCTATTAGAAAATTTTGTCCAAGAGCTTTTGAAAAATTGAAATTTTCTTCATTTATAACTTCTTTTATTTTCTTTGGAGAATAAAGTCTTTCATTCATTTTTTTCACACTCTCTTAAAACTTTTTCTAAATCATTTTTACTAATTTCAAGACTATTTAAAAAGCTAAGTAGGGACTTAGAATTCATATAGTCAACTCCCAAATAATTACAAAGCTGCTTTCTTAAAAGTTTAGAGTTAGACCTACCACTTAAGCCATAATCATAAATATCCATCTTAGTAAAAGTATTATTTTGGGCTGAATTATGAGCTTTTGCTTCATTTAAAGCTCTAATTATTTCTTCCTTAGAGGCATTCTCAACCCCGATATCTCCATTTTTTGTAGCAAGATCCCTTTTAACATAGGCCTGCTTAGCACTTGGAATAGCATTTGTAAGAATATGTCTAATCTTTTTTCCAGTCCAGTCAGGATCGGTAAGAATAATAATTCCTCTAGACTTTTCAAGCATCTTAATTTTTTTTAAAAATTTTGGCGATATATGAGAGCCATTACAAGCAATAACATCACAAGAAACAAACTCCTTTATCCTTGCAATATCGTCCTTACCCTCTACTACAATTACCTCTTTTATCATATATTAAATAATTCCTTGGTGTTTTTTAAACTTATTTCACAGACTTTTTCAGCAAGAACTCCCTTTATTTCCGCAATTTTTTCGATAGTGCATAGAGTTCTCTTTGGCTCATTTCTTTTTCCTCTAAAAGGATGAGGAGACATATATGGAGAATCAGTTTCAACCATTATCCTATTTAGATCAAGTTCTCTAACCATATTTACAACATTTCTAGCATTTTTAAAAGTAACTGGCCCAGAAATAGATATATAATAATCAAGCTTTATAAATTCTCTAGCCATTTCTACTGAACCTGTATAGGAGTGAATAACACCTCTAACCCTACCCTTGTATTCTTTTAAAATAGAAAAAGTGTCTTGAACTGCCTCTCTTGTGTGAATAATAACTGGCATATTTAACCTCTCAGCCAGATCCATTTGTAATCTTAAATTTCTTTTTTGAATTTCACTTCCACTAGCGTCCCAATAATAATCGAGTCCAATCTCACCAACAGCAACAGTTTTTGGAAGAAGAAGAATTTTTTCAAACTCTCCTAAATCTTCCTCTCTGAAATTCTCTATATCATCTGGGTGAGATCCAGCGGCTGCATAAACCCTATCATATTTTTGAGATAAATTTACTGCAAGCCTAGATGACTCAAGATCTGAACCTGGAACTACAACAAACTTAACTCCATTTTTTCCAAAATCTTTGATAACTTCGTCCCTATCCTCATCAAAAGCCTTATCATAAATATGAGCATGAGAATCGGCAAATTCAAGCATTATTTTACCCTTGCCCCTTCTAAAATATCTTCCATAGTTGTAACTAAGGATAAATCTCCATTAGAGCTAGCAGATAAAATCATACCCCTTGACTCAATTCCTCTTAACTTTATTGGTTTTAAATTCAAAATAGCAGTAACCTTTTTGCCAATTAAATCCTCTGGTTCATAATATTTTTTTATTCCAGATACGATAGTTCTTTCTTCCTTGCCATCACTTAAAGTAAACACTAAAAGTTTATCAGCATCAGGATGCCTTTTGCAGTCTATAACCTTCATTACCCTTATATCTAATTTTTCAAATTCAGAAATATCAACTAAGTCCTTTTGGTCCTCATCTTCTTCGCCGCTTTTCTTAGAGCCTAGAGATAATTTTTCCTTTTCTCTCTTTACAAGAAGTTCTTTATTTGCCCTATCCAAATATTCTAATTCTTCATCCATGTCTAATCTAGGAAATAAAATATCTCCCTTTTTAACATTATACTCATCATAATAACCAAACTTATCAAGCTTTTCCCAGCCGCTTGAAGAAATTCCAAGCTGATCTTGAATTTTTAGGGAAACTTCAGGCATAAAAGGTTCTAGAATAGAAGAAATAAATCTTAAAGATTCAACAAGAGAATAAAGAACAATATCAAGCTTTTTACTATCTTCTTCATTTTTTGCAAGCTGCCAAGGCATAGTTTCATCTATATATTTGTTAGTTCTTCTAATTAATTTCCAAAGCTCTTCAAGTGCAGTAGAAAAACTAAAGTCATCAGCGGCATTCTTAACCCTTTCCAAAGTGGACTGTGCTATATTATAAAGATCTTTTTCAAATTCTCCCTCTCCAATAGTCTTTTTAATAACTCCGTCCCTATACTTAATAACCATTTGTATAGTTCTTGAAACAAGATTTCCAAGGTCATTGGCAAGGTCAGAATTTAACCTTTGAATAAACTTTTCCTTAGTGAAATTTCCATCTTGGCCAAAAACAAATTCCCTTAAAACATAATATTTTATAGCATCAACCCCATATCTATCGATTAGAGGTTCAGGATAAACAACATTTCCCTTAGACTTACTCATCTTGTCATTGTCAAAAAGAATCCAGCCATGAGCAAAAACTTGCTTAGGAAGCGGTAAATCTAAAGCCATCAAAATAGCTGGCCAGATAATAGTATGAAATCTTACAATTTCCTTTCCAACAAGATGAACATCTGCTGGCCAAAACTTTTTAAAATTCTCATCATTTTCACTACCATATCCTAGGGCAGTTAAATATGAAGAAAGAGCGTCAATCCATACATAAATAACGTGCTTATCATCGAAAGGAACCTTAATCCCCCAGTCGAAACTAGTACGAGAAACAGAAAGATCATCAAGATTTTCCTTTAGGAAATTATTAATCATTTCCTTTCTACTTGACTCAGGTCTAACAAAATTTGGATTATCCTCATAAAGTTTAAGAATTCTTTCCCTATACTTAGAAAGTCTGAAAAAATATGACTCTTCTTCCTTGTAAGAAACTTCCTTTCCGCAATCTGGACACCTTCCATCATTAAGCTGAGCATCAGTAAAATAAGCTTCACAAGAAACACAATAATTTCCCTTGTAAGTGCTTTTATAGATATCTCCATTATCATAAAGTTTTTGGAAAATTTTAGAAACTGCTTCAGTGTGCTCCTTATCAGTTGTCCTTCTAAAAGCATCATAGTCAATGTCTAACTTTTTCCAAAGGTCCTTAGCAGAATTTACAATATTTGTAACATAAGCTAAGGGTTCAGACCCATATTTTTTTGCAGCTTCTTCGATCTTTTGACCATGTTCGTCAGTACCTGTAGTAAAGAAAACATCATAGCCTTCAAGCTTTTTAATTCTCTTTAAAACATCAGCCGCAATAGTTGTATAAGTATGTCCAAGATGTAAGTTGTTGCTTGGATAATAAATCGGTGTAGTTATATAATATTTTTTAGACATTTTATCTCCTTCAATAATTTTAATAAAAATACTCTACCCTAAATTATATAATAAAAATAGCTTAATGTAAAAGAAAATGAAATTTTAAAAGATAGATAATAGTTTTCAATAAAAAAGACTATGAGCAAAATATTGATTGATAGCCTACATAAACTTTAAATAAAGAATAATACAATTTACTTTTCTTTTTGAAGTAAGATAATTTTAATCCTGAAAAAGAAAATTACGAGAACTTATGTATTCAAATTCAAGATAGAGAATCCAGAAAACTCAAGTATGACTTCTTTATTGAGAAATTAGATAATCTTAATCCACTAGACCAATTTGATCCTATCCTTTTGAATTTAATGCTGGATAAGATGATAGTAAATGAGGATGGGAGTTTTGAATTCATATATACCAAAGGGATGTAAAAATAGAGCTTGTAAGGATTATGTCTCACAAGCTCTATTTATAAAAGTTTAAATTATATTAGAATGACTCTATTATTTCTAATTTTTTTAAAGGAATCATGACTACATCTATAGTATCTCCATCTTTATCAAAAAACTCAACTTCACAATTTTTATCATCATAAAGTAAATCAATCGTTCCCTTTGTTCCTTTACTTTTTTTCTTTGTAATCCTCTTTCAATCTTACAACCTCTAATTCTTTCATTATAAGTTTTTAACTCTCTCAGTTTCTCTGTCATCAATTTCAAATGATCCGTCATTTAATTCGTCAAGTTTTTTTATAAGTTTCCCAAGTAGAGCAAGCATTTTGTATTTATCTTTTTTCTCTTGTTCTTCATCGAAAAAGCAAGCCTGATCATTATAATCAAAGTGGTAGTAAGATGTAAACAATTCTTGAATAGTTTCATTTATATCCCATAATTCTTTATCATTGTCTACTTTTTCAATTCCTGTTAATAATCTTCCTTTCTCTTCATCAAAATATTCAGTCCATATTGGACCTTCTCCAAAATCTAGCATGAGTTTTAATTTTTTCATATAGCCTCCTATCTTGGATAAACTGAAACAATAAATCCATTTGTTCCAAGTGCACATAGTACATAATGTTTACCACCAAAATCATATATTCTGGTCATTTTTTTACCTTTTTTTACAGTAGAAATTATCCTTCCTTGTTCTATAACATTCTTTATAAATGAAGGTATGGAGTTTTTATTCACTCCAAATGCAGATTTTAAATTTTCAGAATGACCTTCTTCAATGTGTATTAATCCTGCTACTTTATTTCCTCTTTCAAGCCATAAAAGCTCGCCATTTTTTTGTTTGGCAATCATTACAACGTCTTCTTCAGTAAATTTAACTCCACTATTTCTTAATTCTTCCATAAGATGATCAGGCTTTAATGATCCTTTAGTGTTATTATATAAGCCACTATTGCCTGCTCCCATTAAATTGCACCTCTATGGATTTTTGAAGTATAGGGTTCAATGGGAATTAGATTAGCTTCATTCCTATAATTACCAAATATTGATTCCGGCATTGCACCATAAACATATACTTTTTTTGGATTTAGTCTTTTAAAAAATTCTATTCCTTTTTCAAAATAGTATCTATTTGAATTTCTTTTTATCTGACCATATGAGCCGATTGCATAAGTTCCTTCTTTTTCTAATCCCTCAAAACAAAATTCATAGCTTCTTGAGTCGCCCCATCTTACATTTGGTATTACTTTTATACCATTATTTTGATAGTATGCACCCATAACTCTATTCATATAAGTGCTATATATTTGTCTAGTAATAGGCATATCATAGCAAATTGAAAAATCAGGACTTATAACAGCATTAAACTTTTTCAATTCATCTCTATATTTTTCAGGATTGTTTATTATTTGTTTGAATGCCCCATCATAAATATAAAAATGAATTCCTGCATTCTTCCCATTATGCAAATTCCTTTTTTCAAAAGGTATAAATTTTTTAATTCCCTCTATTTCCTCCTTTTTAATTAAAGGCATATCATATTTACCAACCAAACTTACATTTTTTATTAACTTAGGATTAAATCCACTATTTGCATATTATAATTACCCAACATTTACCTCCAGTTTAAAGCTATTGATTATTAAAACTGGATTTGATATAATTAACTTGGAATAATTAAACAATATCCAGTTTAAAAAACATGCTTTAGATTGCGCCAACAATCTATTAAGTGTGTTTTTTTCTTTTCTATTCATTCTTACCATCCTTCCTCCTCATACTTTTTTATTTCTCGTATTTTTATCTATTCCTTCCAATAGAGTTTTTATATGTATAATAAAAAATCGGCAGAGAACTACTTCCTCTATGCCGATTTTTTTGAAAATTATATTTTTAAACTTATACTTTTTAAGTTATTTTACAGCTTCGTTTAATTTAGCTAGTAAATCGTCTAAGTTAAGTCCATGAACTACTGCAGCTTCTTCTATGCTTTCTGCTTGAGAAGCAGGGCAACCTACACAGCCCATTCCTGCTTGAAATAGTACATCAACTGTATCTGGATGTTCTTTTATAAGATCTCCAATTAACATATCTTTAGAAATTGTCATATATATACCTCCAATAAATTATTTGTCTTCTTTGACGAAGCACATTCCCATTAAATTATCTAGTGGTCTAACTATAAATCCTTCATTTAGACCATCTGATTCGTAGTCAATAGCTACGCCTGAAAACATCTTTTTCTCTTCATTATCTATGAGGAAATTTATTCCCTCATGTTCTATTATATCATATCCTTTTGAATCTCTCTTTAGTGAAACTGAAAGTACTGGTCCATTACAATCATACTTCACCATATTTATTAGGACAAATTTTTCTTTTTCTTTCGCTTCCTTTTGAAAGATTTCCCTAGCCTTTTTAGTTAACTCAATATTCATTCTATAAACCTAAACAATCATCAATCCTTGCTTGGTCAAATCCAACAATTTCTTCCCCGTCAATTACAATAACAGGTACTCCCATGTGGCCCATAGCAATAAGTTCATTTCTTGCATCGGTATCTGTTGTTATGTTTTTTTCTACAAAATCTATATTGTGTTCCTTTAAATAATCCTTAGTAGTAGTACACCAAGGACAAGTTGATGAAGAATAAACTACAACCTTTTTTTCATCTGCCATATATATCATCCTTTCAATTATATTATTAATCTCAATATTATTTATACCCAGATAATAAAAAAATATAAAGAAAAAATAATTTTTTTGAAAAATAAAATTTTTTTCCGCAAATTTCAATTTTTGATTTATATATGTAATTAATTTCAGTTAAATAATAATTGTTTTAACTAAAAAAACTCCCTTCTACTAAAAAAGTAGAAAGGAGTTAATTTAAAAATTATTATCTTGCCTTGTAATCATAGTATAAAGGTTTACCAGATTTTAATTGGTCGTCGAAATCTGTTAGAAGAAGTTTTGCTTCTTTTAATAAGAAGAATAGACCGATTATGTTAGGAATAACCATGATACCGTTGAATAAGTCAGCCATTTCCCAAACTATATCAACTTCTCTAGTAGAACCTACTACGATGAATATAAGAACTATTACTTGATATACTCTAATTGCAGTCTTTGATTTGAAAAGATATTTTGTATTTGCTTCACCAAAATAGTACCATCCAACAACTGTTGTAAATGCGAAGAATAGAAGTGCAATTGCTAGGAACTTACCACCTATTCCTGGAAAAGCAGTTTCAAATGCATATTGAGTAACTTCTGCTCCCTTTAGTCCAGCGTTTTGAGCACCAGAAACTAAAATGATCATAGCTGTTGCTGTACAAACTACGATAGTATCGATTAGTACACCAACCATAGCTACTGTACCTTGTTCGTAAGGGTGATTTACATTTGCTACTGCATGGGCATTAGGTGTAGAACCCATACCAGCTTCATTAGAGAATAATCCTCTTGCAATACCATATCTTATAGCTTCTTTTAAACCAAAACCCACAGCTCCACCAAGAACTGCTTCAGTTGAGAATGATGATGTAAAGATTGCCTTTAACACTGGTAAAATTTGGTCGTTGAATTTAACTAAAACTGCTATTGAACCGATTACATAAAGAAGTGCCATAAATGGAACAACAAGCTCAGCAAATTTACCGATTCTTTCAACTCCACCTATAAAGATAAGAGCTGCAGCTATAGCTATAACAATACCAATAGCTATTTGAGGAATGCCAAATGCAGATCCCATAACGCTAGCCATTGAGTTAGATTGAACCATGTTACCAACAAAGCCAAGAGCTATAATGATAGTAATTGCGAAGAATCCTGCTAAGAATTTACCAAGACCTTCCTTGCCATGTTCTTTAAGACCAGCACTTAGGTAGTAAGCAGGTCCCCCTACAAGTTCTCCATCTCTTCTAATTCTATATTTTTGAGCAAGAGATGCTTCAACAGAAATAGTTGACATACCTAATATTGCCATGATCCACATCCATAGGATAGCACCAGGTCCACCTGATAGAATAGCTGTAGCTACCCCTGCGATGTTACCAGTACCTACTTGGGCTGCAATTGCAGTTGCAAGTGATTGGAATGATGATAATGATCCATCTCCCTCTTCTTCTCCAGGTTCTTTTTTCTTAGAGAATATTTTACCAAAAGAATGTTTCCAACCTATTCCAAATTTGGAAAATTGAGGGAATCCTAAATAAATTGAAGATACAACCCCAAATCCTCCTAGTAAAATCATTAGAGGTGGTCCCCAAAGGACCTTATTAATACTTTTGAAAATTTGTAATAAATCCATAATACGCCTCCGTTTTTAATATATTAAAGTGTTGTCCACCTCAAGTAAAATATAACATATATAAAAATAAAATGCAAGCGTTTTTCTATTAAAATTTTAAACTTTTTTTTCAATTTAAATCTAATATATTAACTTTTTAGTAAATCATTTTTAAAAGTATTATACATAAGTGATTGTCAAATATTCACTACTTTTTTAAAATTGTTTATTTCTTTTTTTATAAAACTATTATATAGCCTTCTTATTTCAATTTTCGTTGAAAACGTTTTTATAAATAAAATATTATAGTATAATTTATAGTCGTTTATTTGAATCTATTTTTTGATTTCAAAAACATTTTTTATTAAACAACTATTTGATTAAATATTAAAGAAGAAAACATAAGACATTTTTGAAATATTTTTATTTGTATTTTCTTAGTTTAATTTCTAAAAGATATACTATTTATATTTATTTAGAATCATTTATACAAAAACTAAATAATTAAAATATTTTTTAGGTAAACTATTAGATTCATGACAATAAAATAGCTAATATATATTTAGTAGATACTAACTATATATTAGCTTTATTTTTATGATTAACTTCTTTGTAAATCGTCTATTATCCTATCTAAAACTATTGAAATGGCTACTAAGGCATCTTGATATTTCGAATCTAGCACTTCTATACTAAAACTATCTCCAAAACTTAAGAATTTTTTCGTAATCACTCCTACAAGATTCCTTCCAGAGTTTATATTAAAATTGAGGGACATAAAATCTCCTTTAATTTCAAGATCAAAATCAGAAGATATTAAGCTAACATTTATTTTAAATAGTTTAAAATTCTGCTTTATAATAAACTCTTTTCCATCAGAAAAAGTAACTGTATATCTTGGCATTATTTTAAGTAGCTGCCTTTCAATTTTAAAAGTATTTTCATTTTCAAGATTTAAAACATTTACGCTGTGTCCGATAAGTTTTAATTCCTGATCTACCTGATAAATTGGTTTTTCATATTCATCGTAAATCAAAAAATGATCGGTCATCTTAATTATCTTCTGTTTAAAATATAATCTTCTCATTGTCTCTCCTCAAGTTTTAATAGCCTTTGCTTTAAAAGTTAGATTAAAAATTTACAAGCGTAAAATTATAAGCTTTGAGTAATTTTATCTATCAGATTTTGGTGGAAAAGGCTCACCTGGTGTCACTATAGGATTTGGATTAATTGGATTTGGGTTAATTGGATTTAAATCGCCAATTATACTTGGATTTTCTATATTCATATTTTTAATTTCATCTTCAACAGCCTTAGATATAGAATTTTTTCCGCCAACTATTATGCAGTTTATATAACCTTTTTCATATATAAAATCTTTTACATCCTTATTTAATTTATTTGGTTCAGTTAGTAGTATTGGAATTGATTTTATTCCAGCTAGGATGCCGCTACTTAGCGCATCTGGATAATTTTCCCCGCTACATAAAATAAATGTGTTAGAAGGCGGCATTCTCTTTGCTATTTCTATTGAAGTTTTATATCTATCTTCTCCACTTATCCTATCTTTGAAACTGCCCTTTAATGAATTTTCTCCGCCAACAGCTATCCCATCTAAACTAGTAGTTTGACCAGTTAATAAAAGGTCACCATCTTCATATATTACGAGTGGTCCAACAGCTAGTGCATCTGCAAAAAAAGATCCATTTGTAATAAACTTAAGCTTAGATTCTGTACTTAGTAAAGCTGAAGTATCGTTTCTGTCTTTTCCGAAAATTCTTCTCAAATTTGGAACAAATGAATTTACCTTAAGATATAAATCTTTTGAAAGTGTTTCACTGCCACCTACAAAGATTCCATCTGTAAAAGCATTATCTTTAATAAATTTGCTTGTTGAATCTAGAACTTTATCTTTAGGTGTTAGAAGTAGGGCTGACTGTTTTTTTGTAGCGTAAACTGCGGCGGCAAGAGCATCTGGATAATTTTCTCCTGAAACCATAACAAAGCTATCAAAAGTCTTTCCTGGCCTTGATAATAATTTTAAGTACAAGGTATTTATAAGTAAGTTTGTTTCGTATCTATCCTCTCCACTTATTCTATTTGTATTTATCTTTGTGCTTGCAAAGCTAATTTGACAAATTAGAACTAAAGCGGCAAGTATTAAGCTTATTTTTTTAAAATTTTTTTTCATAATAAACCTCCCATTTTTTTCTAGATTAGTATTATTAAATTTACTAATGATTTAATTTTGTTAATTTCCCAATAAGAATTTTATAATTTTTGAAATAGCCATTAGAATAAGAGCCTAGTCTAAAGTAAGACCAAAATTTAATCTATTTTTCTATAATTTTTTTATAAAATTTAAATAAGGAAGCGACAGATACACTTCCTTATATATTTACCCAGAAATTTAATTTTCGATAACTTCTTTTATTATTCTATCTGTTAGGCCTTGCCAAGATAATTTTTTAATTAAATTTTTTATATTTTCATCTACTTCGACATTTTTAGCTTTTCTTTCAATTTGTATTGCAATTTTCTCTTCAAGTCTTTTTACAAAACCAGGTATATCTTCTTCGTAGGGTTTATCTACATCAAAAAGTCTAGGAAGATCTACATATTCTATTATATTTGAAGAATTTATTTCTTCTCCTAAAAGCTCAATTAAGCCTAAAACATTTGTAACTACAACCCTTAAATTAGAGGCCAGTGCTTCAACTGCCATTAGGCCTAAGCCCTCGTAGTATGATGGAAGAATAAAAATATCTTTTTTTCTAAGGATTTCAGCCATAGCCTTTTGATCTTTTGTATTGTAGATTTTAAAATTTTTTCCACCAGATAGATGGATTAGTTCTTCTTTTTCAGAATTTTCAGCACTACCAATCAAATCGAGAGAAATATTGTATGATGATGATAGATTTTTATAAGCTTTACAAAGTTCGTAAACTCCTTTAGCCCTTGATATTTTGCCAGCATAAACTAAATTAATAGTTTCATTTGATGAAAATTTCCCTACATCAGTTTTTTCTTCAAAGAATATCGTCTCATCATAGGCCCCACCTGTAACTAGTGTTTTGTTTTTTTCTACTTTAAACTCTTCTATAAGCATTTCTGTGTCTAGCTTTGAAAGGGTTAGATAATAATCCATTTTATCTAAGTCAT
Source organism: Citroniella saccharovorans (assembly GCF_035481615.1). Taxonomy (NCBI): domain Bacteria; kingdom Bacillati; phylum Bacillota; class Tissierellia; order Tissierellales; family Peptoniphilaceae; genus Citroniella; species Citroniella saccharovorans. The sequence continues at coordinate 252,598 of NZ_JAYKOT010000003.1, read as the reverse complement.
TTAAATATTTCTCTTTTATCCATGGATTTTTCTTAACTTGCCTAAGATCTGTTCCATGGGATATGCAAATTATTTTTTTATCTTTAAATACTTTTCTAGCTAGACTTGAAATAATAAACATATGGTGGGTAATTACAATATCTGGCTTAAATTCATCCCTAGCTTTAATTAGTATTTTCTCCAAGTTTTTCATATATATTTGAAACTCTTCATCTGACATAGTTGAAAAAACTGTTGATTTGTATGGCATCTTGTCACTCATTCCAGGAATATAAAAAGGTATTTCATCTGTGTCATAATGGACTTTATACTCTTTTATATTTAAATCAGAAAAAGGACTTTCAAATGGCTTTTCAATTCCATAAACTGCTCCAATCTCGTAGCCCCTATCATATAGTCCTCTTAAGAGGTTTGAATAATATACACCTGACCCAGTCTTCATGGGTAACTGGGATAAAATATTTAATATCTTCATTTTTCCTCCATTTTTTATATTTAATTAAATTTAATAAAGTCAAATTTAAAATTCTTAATAATATATATAAAGCTTTTTATAAAAATAATTTATCTTTTCTTCATTATTTTAAATATATTAAATTTATATAAATTTATCTTTATTTTTTTAATTATTTTATAGATTTTCTAATCTGATTATATTATAATTGATTTGTAAAGACAAATTATTAAGATATAAAAACGGAGGATAATATGTCAGACAAAATAAAAAACATAGTAAAATCAGAAATAATTAATCTTTCAAAGGAAATCTCAAATGAAAAAGGACAAATTGCAAGTAAAACTCTTGCTCAAAATGATGCCGTTTCAATAACTATTTTTTCATTTTCTAAAGGCGAGGAAATATCTACCCATGAGTCAAATGGCGATGCTCTAGTAAGTGTTTTAGAAGGAAAGGCGAAAGTTACTATCGATAATAAAGAGTATTTACTTTCAAAAGATGATTCAATAATAATGCCCGCAAATCATCCTCACTCACTATATGCTGAAGAAGATTTTAAAATGATTTTAACGGTAGTGTTTTAATTGTTTTAAAATTATTTAAAAAAACTAAGTTGTAAACTAAAAAGTAATAGTTTTAGAGTAAAGAAAACCCAGGAATCTTCCTGGGTTTGATTTTTCTCTATTTAAAAATTTATACTTCTCTTTTAATAAAGCCTTTACCTGAAACTTCAACCATGTTAGATATTGAAATAAAGGCATTTGGATCAATTTCTGCTACAACTTGCTTGATTCTTACAACTTGTCTATTGTAAGCAACACAGTAGATAACTTGCTTTTGTTTTTTTGAATAGGCTCCCTTAGCTTCTAGTAGGGTAACTCCCCTATGAGGATCAACCATTATCTTATTTGCAACTTCTTCAGCCTTGTCTGAAATAATAATAAATTGTTTCTTTTCGTCAAAACCATTTATAACCTTATCTACAACTTGATAAGCTACATACATTGAAATAACAGTATAAAGCCCTCTTTCTAAGCCGAATAAAAAAGAAGCAACAGAGATAATAATTCCATTCATTAGCATTAATCCTTCGGAAATATTTAAATTATAATCTCTTTTAAATATTAGGGCTAGTATATCAAGTCCTCCCTGGCTGGCTCCATATCTAAATAAAATCCCCATGCCTATTCCATTTAAGACTCCTCCAAATATTGCCGATAAAATAATATCATCTATTTTAAAAGGTAGGTTTAAACTTTTTAATATAGTTAAATAAAAAGAAAGTAGAAAAGCAGATATAAATGTAAATATCATAAACTTTTTTGATAGTCTTTTAAAACCAACAATGAAAAGTGGAATATTTAATAAAAATATAAAGATACCACTTGATACATCAAGTAGATATTGAAGCATTATTCCAATGCCGCCAATTCCACCACTTAACAACTTATGGGGTATGAAAAAAAATGTAATTGCTAAAGCGCAAAGCAGCTCCCCAATTATTACTGCTAAAAGTCTTTTACTTAAATCTTTCATAGATCTCTCCTTCTTAAGAATCTTTAGACTTTTAGTTGCAAAAAATCAACTAAGAAAAGTCTATCTACCGTAGAACTTAACTTAAAATACTGGAAAAAGATCTGGCTTAATCAAAAATTGATATTCACAGTGGCGGGACCGCGTGAGATTTGCACTCAACTTCCATTATTATCCAAAAAACCAGTACTTTGTTAAGAAAGATTATATCATAAGTGTTTTGTAGTTGCAATGAAAATTTCTATATAAAAAATACTTTTAGTTTATTAGAAATAACTTTATCCTATCCCACAAAAAATATTAAGTATATTTTTTTAATAGTTAAATTTAAGCTTTATTTTATATTTTAAAAAGGAGTAATATATGTTTATATATTACTCCTATTTTTTATTCGATTTCTATATTTTTACTTATATCGTTAATTTGAACGGCGGTTTTTCCAGGGTTAAGTTCTAATTCTTCATCCTGTAAAAAATATTTAGTTGGGGAGTTTTTATCTTCTTTTTTCCATCTTATATTATATATTTTCCCATTTGTAAGATAGTATCCTTCCCCTTCTCCTACATTATCCATCGTTCTATGGACTCCATCAGATTCAAATCCCATATATACCTTCTGAACTAGAATATTTTTAAATGAAAGAGGCTTTTGAGTTAGAAAATCTATATGATCTTTTCCATCAGACATTTTTTTATATTCTTTTTCATAATCACTATAAGTATAACTTGTGTTTAATCCAGATGTGTAGCTGAATGTAATCTTATTACAGGTCTTACCTTGAACTTTTTCGTTCTTCTTTTCTCTTAAAGAAAATTTAAATACAGGATTTTTATCGAGTTCTTCCTTATAGCCATAAGTCTTTATTGCCTTTTCTATTGCATCTGGATTGGTAAAAGCATTGTGTGGTGCAACTGTCCCAGTTTCACTACTTCTCCAAATATATTCACTTGATGTTGTCATCCCATCTATTTCTTCATAGCCTTCACTATAAACTATATTGTCAGCATTAGGTGAGCCGCCATACCTAACTAAAAGTCCGTCATGTTCTTTAATGTAATCAAAAAAATATGGTCTGAGAGATCTTATAGGGCCAATTAATCTAGTCTTGCTATTATAAAAGAGTGCAATTATTCTAGGAATGTTTGCCTCTGCTTCCATTTCGTAAATTATTCCAGCATCAGATAGTCCAGCTTGAAATCTAGCATCTGGATGATTATCTATCATCACAGAAATAATTCTTCCCTTATAGGTTTGATTATCTAAAGGTAGTCCAGTTAATGGATTTTTTATTAGCTTTTTATATGCTTCTTCTTCAGCTAATTTTTTTCTTTCTTCCTCTTCCTTTTTTCTGGCCTCTTCTTTCTTTCTCTCTTCTTCTCTTTTTTCTCTTTCTTCTTTCTTCTTTTTTCTTCTTCTTTTAGCTTTGCTTCCTCTTTTAATTTTTCTTCTTCCTTAAGCTGACTTATTGTCTTTGCATTCTTATTTGAGCAGCTAACAATTAGTGGTATAGAAAAAAGTAAAATTAAAGCAAGTATCCATTTTTTATTCATTTTTTAGCCTATTTTTTCATATTGTAATACTGGTGTTTTAAAATCTGCCTTGTAATTTATATCTGATATTGAATAATCCTGAAAATTAACTATGGTTACAGGGGTAACTGTTTTAAGTCCCCTATCTTCAAGTAATTTAAGATTTGTTTTTAATATAAGGTCTCCTGCTTGAACTTTTTGACCTTCTGATAAAATTGGGGTAAATCCTTCCCCTCCAAGTTCAACAGTGTCTAAACCTACATGAACTAACACCTCTAGGCCATCCTCTGTAGTTATTCCAAAAGCGTGGTTAGCTTTGTGAAAAAGTGTAATTGTTCCAGAGCATGGGGCATAAAAATTACCATCTGAAGGAATAACTGCAAATCCATCTCCAAGCATCTTCTTTGAAAAAAGTTCATCTTCAACTTGGTCCAAAGCTATAATTTCTCCCTCTGCAGGTGAGAAAATATTTTTTTTTCTTTTTAGAAAATAAACCCATAATAATATCCTCCTTTTTTATCTCATGGTTAAAGATATTCTATTTTTTTCTTTATCTACATCTAAAATTTTAACATCTACTACTTGTGATACCTTAACTAAATCTAGTGGATGATTTATAAATTTGTCACTCATTTCACTAATATGACAAAGGCCATCTACTCCAACTCCTATATCTATAAATGCTCCAAAATCAAGCACATTTCTAATAGTTCCCTTTAAAGCCATACCTTTTTCAAGATCATCAATAGAAACTATACCCTTTTTTAAGACTACTTCTTCTAGTTCATCTCTTGGGTCAAGTCCAGGTTTTCTTAATTCTTTTACAATATCTAAAAGAGTATCATAGCCGGCATTATTTTTTTCTGCAAAGTCTTTCCAGTCTTCTTTTTCAAGATCTTCTTTTAATACAAGTCTAGCAATATCATAGGATTCAGGATGTATACCCGTATTATCAAGTAGATCCTCAGCATTTCTTATCCTAATAAATCCTGCTGCTTGTTCGAAGGTTTTTGGTCCAATTCCCTTAACTTTTTTTAGCTCATTTTTGCTCTTTATAGATCCAACTTCTTTTCTATATTCTTCAATATTTTCAGCAATACTTTTTGAAATTCCTGAAACATGGGAAAGTAGGGAGTATGATGCAGAATTTATATCAACTCCAACTTCATTTACGCAGGCTTCTACAACTCCCTCCAAGGCCTCATCTAACATCTTTTCTGATACATCATGCTGGTACTGACCAACGCCTATGTGTTTAGGTTCTATCTTTACAAGTTCAGAAAGTGGATCTAAAAGCCTTCTAGCAATTGAAATCGCCCCTCTAATAGTCACATCTAAATCTGGAAATTCTTCTATCCCTATTTTAGATGCAGAATAAATAGATGCTCCACTTTCACTTACTATCGCATAAGAAATATCATTATGTCCTATGGCTTTCCTTAAGTCAATAAAGTTATTAATAAATTCTTCGGTTTCTCTAGAAGCAGTTCCATTTCCTAGAGCAATTACTTTAGCATCATATTTTTCTACAAAATTATTTATTATCTCCATAGCCTTATTAGTGTCTTTTTTTGGCTCTGTAACGTGAATAACAGCTGAATCTAAATAATCTCCGTAACATGAAATAACTGCCACCTTACATCCCGTTCTAAATCCAGGGTCAAGCCCTATTACAGCTCTTTTCTTTAAAGGCCTTTGCATAAGATAAGGTTTTAAATTTTCTTTAAAGATTAGGATAGATTTTTTATCTGCTTCCTCTTTTAAAATAGACCAAATTTCATTTTTTATACTTGGTAATATTAGAGTTTTATAAGAGTCAATTAAAGCCTTTTCAATTATTTCTCTATTAAAATCATTTTTATCTACTATATATTTTCCCCTAATATAATCAAGGTTTGCATCATCTTCAAGCTTTAGATCGACTTTTAACGCTTCTTCCTTTTCCCCTCTTTTTAGTGCTAAAACTTGATGAGCTTTTATAGATCTTATTTTTGACTTAAAATCATAATAAGATTCATAGGTGAAATTTTCAGTATCCTTATTTTTTTCAGACACAACTAAACCAGTGTACATAGCCCTATCTCTAATATATTTTTTTATAGAAAAGTCCTCTGAAATATCTCCCCTTATTATATCTGTTACAAAATTTAAGCCTTCTTCCAAAGTAAGATCATTTTCACTAGCAGTTTTTAGACATTCTTCTATAATTTCTTCTTGTGATTTATTTTCATATACAAGATTTCTAGCATTTTCAAATCCAAGATCAATTGCAGCACTCTTTCTTGTTTTTCTATTTTCCTTAAAGGGTTTGTAGATATCTTCAAGTTCTTCCTTGCTTTCAGCAAGAAAGATACTTTGAATAAGTTCATCAGTTAAAGCTCCTTTTTCTTCCAATAAGCTTCAATATAGATTCTTTTCTAGCATAAAATCCTCTAAGATAGTCTAAACGCTCTTTAAAAAGTCTAAGGTTCTCATCTGTCATTGCTCCAGTCATTTCTTTCCTATATCTAGCAATAAAAGGAACAGTGGATCCCTCATCTAAAAGTTTGACTATGTTTTCTGCATGCTTTTTTTTTAATTTTAAATTCTTCAACTAATTTTTCAATAATTTCCATAATTCCCCTAAAAAATATGTAAGGAAGAGCAAAACTCTTCCATTAATTTTGTTTTAAATATTCAATAATAAATTTTTCAATATCTCCATCCATTACAGATTCAACATCTCCAACCTCAAAGTTAGTCCTATGATCTTTAACTAATTGGTAGGGCTGAAAGATATATGATCTAATCTGCTGACCAAAACCTATATCCGTATAGGACCCTGTAATATCTTCAATTTTTTCCTTGTTTTCTTCTTCTTTTATAAGTTTTAATTTCCCATAAAGCATACTTAGAGCAGTTTCCTTGTTAAAAAGCTGCGACCTTTCATTTTGGCAAGAAACTACAATTCCAGTTGGTAGGTGGGTAATTCTTACAGCAGAGTCAGTTGTATTAACTCCTTGACCACCCTTACCTGAAGACCTATAAGTGTCTATCTTTAAATCATCCTTATTAATAGAAACTTCTTTTCCCTTTATTTCAGGGAAAACATCCACCGATGCAAAAGAAGTATGTCTTCTATTTGAAGTATCAAAGGGAGAAATTCTTACAAGCCTATGAACTCCCTTTTCGCTTTTTAAATACCCATAGGCATTTTTTCCTATAATTTTAAGATAACAAGACTTGATTCCGCCAGCCGAATCTCTATTTTCTTCCAAAATCTCACATTTAAAGTCAGACTTTTGTAACCACCTTAAATACATTCTCTTTAACATGTCTGCCCAATCTTGCGCTTCAAGACCACCAGCACCTGAATGAATAGACATATAGGCATTTAACTTATCAAATTCTCCTTGAAGAAGTGTAGAAATCTTAAAATTATCTATTCTAGCTTCTGCCTTATTTAAATATTTTCCCGCTTCTCTAAGGACACTTTCATTTGAGGGATCAAAATCAATCAAATCTTCATAAGCTTCAAGCTCTCCCAAATCATATACAAGGCTTTCATAGCTTTCTAGCTTTTGGTTAATAAATTTAATCCTATCAAATATTTCTTCGCTTTTATTTTTATCCTTATAAAAATCTTTTTCTAGAGTTTTTGCTTCTAGATTTTGAAGTTCCTCTTTTAACTTAACTCTGTCAAAGAGAATCTCCAAGCTCATTTAAGCTAGTAGAAAAATTTGCAATTCGATTTTTAAGTTCCTGTATATCACTCATGCCTTCTTATAAATCCTTACCACAACATTTTTTATATTTCTTTCCACTTCCACATGGACAAGGGTCATTTCTTCCTATTTTTTTGCCCTTAACTATAGTTCTTGATTCTCCATCTGGAGCTGCTCCCCCTGCTGAAGCGGAAGTTTCTCTAAATTGTTTCTTTCTTTCCATTTTTTCAGGCTTTTGTACACTGAATAAAAGTTTGATAGTTTTTTCAATAATTGTATGGTTCATTTCTTCAAACATATCAAAGCCTTCTTTTTCGTAAGCCCTAACAGGATTTTCTTGGCCATAGCTTCTAAGTCCAATTCCCTGTCTTAGTTGATCCATTTGGTCAATATGATCCATCCATTCACTATCAACTGACTGTAAAATGACAATTCTTTCAATCTCTCTCATCATTTCTTCGCCAATTTCTTCTTCTTTTTTGTCATATAATTCATTGGTCTTACTTAGTAGGTAAGATTTTAATTTTTCTTTATTGAAAGAAGAAATATTATCTATAACAATTTGTCCTTTTTCAAGATAAATTGAATTTAAATAATTAAATAGACCAGACATTTCCCATTCTTCTGGATTTTCAGAATTACAGAAAGAATCAACGGCAGCAAAAATAAGTTCCTTTATCATACCAATAATATTTTCTTTCATATTTTCGCCGTCTAATACAGCTCTTCTCTCCTTGTAAATAACATTTCTTTGAAGATTCATAACATCATCATATTCAAGAACGTGTTTACGAGTAGCGAAGTTATTTGCTTCAACCTTCTTTTGAGCTCTTTCAATTGCACCAGTTAAAATCTTTGCTTCAATTGCTTCATCTGGGTCAATAGATCTAGTTTCCATAATTCTTTGAACCCTTTCTCCACCAAACAATCTCATAAGATCGTCTTCAAGAGAAATATAGAATTTAGATACACCTGGGTCTCCCTGTCTACCAGAACGGCCTCTTAATTGGTTGTCAATACGTCTAGACTCATGTCTTTCAGTTCCAAGTATATATAAGCCGCCTACATTTTTAACTTTTTCAGCATTTTCGTCAGTTTCTTCCTTTAATTTATCTCTTAATTTATTATAAACTTCTCTAGCAGCTAAAATGTCTTTATCGTCAGTTTCTTCAAATGAATCAACTTTTTCTAAAACTTCATCTATATAGCCCTGTTTTTTCATCTCAAGTTTAGCTTTTGAGTCACTATTTCCACCAAGAACAATATCGGTACCACGGCCAGCCATATTGGTTGCAATAGTTACAGATCCATATCTTCCAGCCTGAGCAACAATTTCTGCTTCTCTTTGATGCTGTTTGGCATTTAATACTTCATGTTTTATCCCTTTTCTTTTTAACATTTGAGATATAAGCTCAGATTTTTCAATAGAGATTGTACCTACTAGAATAGGTTGTCCAGTTTTGTGAACTCTTTCAATCTCCTCTACAATAGCCTTAAATTTAGCTTCTTCATTTACATAGACAACATCATCAAGATCCTGTCTTAAAATTGGTTTGTTTGTTGGTATTTCAACAACGTCCATTTTATAAATTTCAGAAAACTCATCTTCTTCAGTTTTAGCTGTACCAGTCATACCAGAAAGTTTATTGTACATTCTAAAATAATTTTGGAAAGTAATAGTAGCTAGAGTTCTTTGCTCACTTCTTACATCTACCCCTTCTTTAGCTTCTATAGCTTGGTGAAGCCCATCAGAATATCTTCTTCCTTGCATAATACGACCAGTAAATTCATCTACAATTAAAACTTCTCCGTCTTTTACAACATAATCAATATCAAGCGCCATAGCAAAATTTGCTTTTAATGCTTGATTAATATGGTGAGCAATTTCCATATTTTCGGGATCAGATAAGTTTTCTAGATCAAAAAACTTTTCAGCCTTTACAGTACCATTTTCAGTTAAGGAAGCTGTTTTTCTCTTTTCATCAATTATTACATCTACTGTTTCAACTTTAATTTCTCTTTCAAAAGGATCAACCTTATCTTCACTTGGGTCAAGTTTTCTTGTAGTTAACATCTTAGTAAAAGAATTTGCCTTTGAATAAAGGTCTGTAGACTTATCTCCTTCACCAGATATAATAAGCGGAGTTCTAGCTTCATCAATTAAAATAGAGTCAACTTCATCTACTATTGCAAAGTTTAATTCTCTTTGAACCATATCTCTTTTGTAAACTACCATGTTGTCTCTTAAATAATCAAATCCAAATTGATTATTTGTTCCATAAGTAATATCAGCGTTATAATTTTCCCTTCTTTCGCTATTTGTTAGACCATAAACTATACATCCAACGCTTAAGCCTAGAAAATTATAAACCTTGCCCATCCAGTCCCTATCACGAGAAGCAAGATAGTCATTAACAGTTACAACGTGAACACCCTTACCTTCAAGTGCATTAAGATATGCTGGAAGAGTTGCAACTAAAGTCTTACCTTCACCTGTTCTCATTTCCGCAATTCTTCCTTGGTGAAGAATAATTCCACCAATAAGCTGAACTCTATATTGCTTTAGGCCCAAAACCCTATATGATGCTTCTCTAACAGTTGCAAAAGCTTCAGGCAAAATATCATCTAAGCTTTCACCATTTTTTAATCTATTTTTAAATTCATCTGTCTTGTTTTTTAATTGTTCGTCGGTTAAAGCCGAATATTCTTCATCCAAAGCCATTATCTTGTCGACAATTGGCTCAATCTTTTTTATTTCTTTTTGGTCCTTAGTTCCAAAAATTTTACTAAATATTCCCAATCCATACTCTCCTTAATAAAACATTATTCACTATTATTTTATCATTTATACGCTTTTTTTACAAATTTTTTGAAAATTATTAGAAAAAAAGCAAATCCAAAGAATTTGCTTTTAAGTAATTTAGTGTGCTCTTTTTTCAATTATTCTAAGGGTTTTCCCATCTAAAAATATAGTTTTATTTTTAGAATCTGCCCTAATAACTGCAATAAAGTTAGGTCCGTCAACTAATTTTTCATCCTTAGTAGTTTTAACTACTTGTCTTCTATCAGTAATTATCTTATTTATTATATAATCTTCATCCCTACTGATTCCAGCACTAAAAACAGCTTCCTTAATCTTTTCATCAGAAAAATCACCAAATTTTATATTTTTGGAGTTTTCTCTAGTTCCTTGATCATATCTTGAAAATAATACAATTTCTCCCTTTTTATTTGAAATAATTGTAGTGGTTAAAAAATCATTAATAATTTCTGAATTCTCGCCAATGACAAAATTATAAAAATCTGGATCTTTTTCAGAATTTTCATCAATAAAAAGAAACTTTGACCTATCTAAAACATCTTTTTCTTTTTCAACATATCCCTTATCTTTTAAGTCACCAAGATCAAAATTTAAATCTTCTTTTTTACCATAAATAGCTACTTTCTCTTTAGGTTTTTCAAATATTTCTTCTTTTTGAAAAAAAACAAGCTCCTTATCAGCAGAAATAAGTATTGAATTTTTTCCTTTATTTAAACTTAAAATCCCTGACTTTTCTTCAATTTGTTCTTTTAATATGCTCTTATCAAAGGAGAAGTCCTCACAGACTTTTTCAAATGCATCTCTATAAGCTTCAAACTTATCAGCAGTTTTTTCTTTTTCACATGCTCCCAATAAAAAAATACTTAAAATAATAAATGTTAATAATTTTTTCATAAAATACCTTCCTAAAAAAATATAGGAGAACTTAAGTCCTCCTATATTATTATATCTTATTTATCTTTCTCTTTCAATTAAACCATAATTTCCGTCTTGTCTTTTATATACTATTTCAGCATCTCCTGTGTCTGGGTTTGAAAATACAAAGAAATTATGTCCTAAAAGCTCCATTTGAAGTATAGCTTCTTCACTAGTCATTGGTTTAAATTGGAATGATTTTTCTTTTACTATCTTTCCAGTTTCTTCCTTAGATTCATGCTCTTCATTAGCCTCTTCAAAGTTTTCAAACCTAATTGAATCATTTGAAACGTATCTATTTTTTAATTTTGTCTTATATTTTCTAACCTGTCTTGAAAGAATTTCAATTGCCCTATCAATAGCATCTTCAAATGACTCCTCATTTACCTCAGATCTAATAATATCTTTTGGAAGAAAAACAGTAACTTCCACAATCTTTTGATTTTTTTTATTAACTTCAAAGATTACCTTTGCAGAAATATCTTCTGTGAAATACTTATCTAGTTTTGATAATTTCTTTTCAGCTAGATTCTTTAAATCTTCAGTAACGGTTATATTTTTTCCATGATAATTAATATTCATAGTATTCCTCCTACAGTCTATTTGAAAATAAGAAAATTATTTTCTTATTTTATATATACCCAAATTTCTTTTAATAAAGCTTTATTATATAAAATTATTTAAAATATGTAAAATACTAGTTGAAATATCACCTATTATTGATAGTGGATATAATCTAGTCTTAGAAAAGATTTAAGAGCTTAATATTAATTATTAAACTAAATATTTTTATAATATGTTATTAAATATGAAATTTATATAAAAAATAAATTAAGTTTATTTTTAGATTCTGAATAAATATAATGAATAAAAAAATTAGAATATTGTTGAAAAAACAATTTTAAAATTGTGGATAAAGTGGATAAGTTTGTGGAAAACAAGAAATTAATAAAAGAAAAGTAGAAAAAGCTTGTTGATAAGTTTATTACTATGTGGATTAATAAATTGTTTTTTATACATAAATCAAATTCAAATAAAAGACGATTAATCATTTATTCATTTTTTAGTTATATAAAATTTATAATCCACTATATATAGTTGTTGACAAAAAGATTTTTATAAAAAACAACTTATAAAATAAAATAAAAAAGTTTATATTTTATATACTATTTTTTTATACAATGCTTACCATAATTTTATGCATAAAAAAACCCCAAGAAAAATGAACTGACCCCAAAAAGTTGGACCTAAAAAAACCAACTTTGAGGAGGTCAGTTTTTTCATGACAAAATATAGTACAGAATTTAAGATGAAAATAGTACAAGAATACTTAAATAAAGAAGGAGGATATAAATATTTAACTGATAAATATGGACTCAGTGATCATTCAGTAGTCAGAAGATGGGTAAATTCATACAAAACACAAGGATATGAAGGCTTAAAAATTTCTAGAAAAAATAATAGTTACTCTTTCGAATTTAAGAAGAATATAGTAAACTTGTACTTAACAGGAGAAATGTCCTATCAAGAACTTTCTAATCAATTTAAGATTAATAATCCAGCGATCATTGCTAGATGGGTAATTGATTTTAGAAATCAAGGACTTGATGGACTTAGACCTAAAAAGAGAGGAAGACCTTCAAGTATGACTAAAGATAAAAATAATGAAAAAGAAAAAGAACAAGTAAAGAAAGAATATTCTAAGGAAGGGATAGACGAAATTGCTGAACTTAAAGATAAGCTTTACTGGGCACAAATGGAAATAGATTTTCTAAAAAAAAAAGATGGAATTAGAGGACGAGGAAGATCAGAAAATGAGAGAATGGCTAGAATAATTCACTCATTAAGAGAAAAATATCCACTAAAAGATTTACTTAAACAATTTAATTTTCCAAAATCAACATACATGTATTGGCAAAAAAGATTTGATAGAAAAAATAAAGATGAAGCCTTTGAGAATCAAATCAAGAAAATGAGAAAAGATAATCCAAACTATGGATACAGAAGAATACATGCGATGCTTAGAAGACTTGGAATTTTAATAAACAAGAAAAAAGTTCAAAGGTTGGTACAGAAGCTGAAACTTCAGGTAACAAACTTTGCACGTAAATCAAGAAAATATTACTCATACAAGGGAACAGTAGGTAAAGTAGCACCAAATAGGATAAAAAGAAGATTTAAAACATCTGTAGTACATCAAAAAATCACAACAGATACAAGTGAATTCAAATACTATGAAACAGATAAGTATGGGAATATGCAAGTAAAAAAACTTTACTTAAATCCTTTCTTGGATATGTTTAATGGAGAAATCATTAGCTATTCAATAACAACTTCACCTACATTAGATGCAATAATAACATCACTTGAAGAAGCAATTTCAAAGACTTCAGATTGCAAGTTTAAAAGAATATTCCATTCAGATCAAGGATGGGCATATCAATTAAAACAATATACTGAAAAATTAGAATCTAATGGAATTTTACAGAGTATGTCAAGAAAAGGAAATTGCTTAGATAATTCTCCTATGGAGAATTTCTTCGGGATATTAAAACAAGAAATTTACTATGGTAGAACGTTTAAATCATTTAACGAACTAAAAAAGACAATAGAAGAATATATAAAATATTACAATGAAGATAGAATAAAAGAAAAACTTGGATATTTAAGTCCAGTTGAATATAGGAAATTGAATGCAGCTTAGCTGCGATTTCCCCTAGGGGAAATATGAGGACAAAAAAACCAGAGACAAATATTTCTAAATGTCTCTGGTATAAAGTCCAACTTTTTGGGGTCACCTTAAAATCTTGGGGTAAAAATTAAGATAAAATAATTTTTACTAAAAATAATATTGCTAGTATATACATAAGTGGTGATATTTCTTTTGATTTTTTGCCAATTAGCTTAACAATAACAAAAGAAATCATTCCAAACACAATTCCTTCTGCAATAGAATAGGCAAAAGGCATCATTACAATAGTTAAAAATGCAGGTATTGATTCTGTATAATCTGAAAAATCAATATCTAATATAGGACTCATCATAAATAGTCCAACGATAACTAAGGCTGGTCCAGTTGCTGCAGCAGGTATTATAGAAAATATAGGATAAAAAATTAATGAAACTAAAAATAAAAATCCTGTAGTTATTGCTGTAAGACCAGTTCTACCACCATCAGCAACTCCTGAAGCTGATTCTACAAATGTAGTTATAGTAGATGTACCAAAGGTTGCTCCAACTGTAGTACCAATCGCATCTGCAAGTAAGGCTCTTCCACTTCTTGGAAGTTCTCCCTTTTCATTTAACATCCCAGCTTTAGTTGAAACTCCTATAAGGGTACCAAGCGTATCAAAAATATCAACAAATAAAAATGTAAATAAAACAATAAGCATGTCAAGCGAAAATACATTAGTAAAATCAAATTTAAAAAATGTTTCTGCCATGCTTGGTGGAGTTGAAACAATTCCAGTTGGAAAACTAGTAACTCCTAGGATAAGTGCAAGCACAGTTGATCCTAAAATTCCAAATAAAATGGCTCCTTTAACTTTCTTAATAAGAAGAAAAGCAATTAATATAATTCCAAAAAAGAAAACAATAGATTGATTGCTCTTTATATTTCCCAGTGAAAGAATAGTTCCCTGATCATTTACAATAATTCCAGCACTTGAAAATCCAATCAGTGATATAAATAATCCAATACCAACTGATACGGCTTTTTTTAGAGTGTATGGTATAGCATCAAATATTTTTTCTCTTATTTTAAATAAGCTCATAAGTATAAATATTATACCTTCTAAAAAAACAGCTGTTAAAGCAAATTGCCAAGTGTGACCCATTTTTAAAACTACAGTATAGGTAAAAAATGCATTTAGTCCCATGCCTGCAGATAGTGCAAATGGATAGTTTGCGATTAAGCCCATAGCTAAGCAAGCAACAAATGAAGCTAGGATAGTAGCAGTAAATACAGCTCCCTTATCCATTCCAGCTTCTGATAAAATATTAGGATTTACTATAAGAATATAAGACATAGTCATAAATGTAGTAAGTCCAGCCATCATCTCTTGTTTAACAGAGCTTTTGTTCTCACCTAATTTGAATGTTTTTTCTAAAAAACTCAAATCAATAAACCCTCCTTTAAATAATATATTGACCTACATTTTACTAATTCTTGTACCAGCTTTAGCCGATACAATTTCATTTGCCTTTTCTAAGGAGGTAATAATAGTAAGTCTTCCTTCTTTAGAGTCAGCAAATTCTATAGCAGCCTCCACTTTTGGAAGCATAGATCCTTTTTTAAATTCATCGTTTTTCAAGTATTTTTTGATTTCTTCAGTTGAGATTTCTCCTAAAGATTCTTCATTTTCTTTACCAAAATTAATTTTAACATTGTCAATAGCTGTTAATATAACAAGCACATCTGCATTTATCTCTCTTGCTAAAAGTGATGAGGAAAGATCCTTATCTATAACTGCATCTACTCCCTTGTATTCCCCATTTTCTAAAATAACTGGAATACCTCCTCCTCCGCAAGAAATAACTATATTACCATTTTCAATTAAATTTTCGATAGATTCTTTTTCGAGGATTCTTTTTGGCTTTGGTGAAGGGACAACTTGTCTATAGCCCCTTCCAGCATCTTCCATAACAAAAATACCAGCTTCTTCTAATTTTTTAGCCTCTTCTTCTGTCATAAAAGAACCTATAGGTTTTGTAGGGTCCTTAAAAGCAGGATCATTTCTATCTACTTCAACTTCAGTAATTACTGAAACTACATTCTTCCTTATATTTCTCTTTAGTAATTCATTTTTAATTGCATTTTGCATTTGAAAACCTATATAACCCTGACTCATAGCTCCACATTCTGCAAAAGGCATAAAAATTTCTCCATTTTCATTGAATGTTTCATCCATGGCTTTTTTAATCATACCAACCTGAGGACCATTTCCATGGCATATGGTTACCTCAACTCCTTCTTCTACTAGATCAACAATAGCTTTTGAGGTAACAACTAAATTTTTTTCTTGTTCCTTTGGGGAATTTCCAAGTGCATTTCCACCCAATGCAATTACATATTTTTTACTCATAAAATCCTCCATTAAATTACAAATTTCTAATAAAATATTTGCATAATTAATAAAAAGTATAGCTTTAAGAACTCTTATTATATCATATTTATGGTAAAATGAGTATAAAATATAGATGATTTTACATTCATTAAAAAATCAGTTATATTATACAGGATAGGGAGGTGATATTTTTGATTGATAAAAAAAATAGCTTTGGAAAATTTTTATCTTTTAATAAAATCTTTTTAAAAAATTTAAAAATGATTGAAATAAAAACAGCTGCTGCCATGCTTGCTTATTTCTTGATTTTTAGTATTTTCCCTTTTTTTATTGTCCTTTTAAATATTGTTTCCTTCTTTTTTAAGGGCAAAGAGGTTGATATAATTAATTTTTTTGAAAAAGTTCCTGAAGAAATCGGACAGACAATTACCTCCGTCCTAGTAAGTTTGATAAATTCATCTTCATCTGCACTTTTGTCTATTTCAATTATTATTGCACTTTGGTCCGGTTCAAATGGAATTGTTCAGCTAATAAATAAAGTAAATGAAGCTTTTGGACATGAGCCATCAAGATCTTTCTTTAAAAAAAGGCTTCTTGGAATTGCTTTTACTATTGGGCTTGTAGCACTTATTATCTTGGTTTTAGCAAGTGGTGTATTTAACAATTTAATTTTAGATTTACTACTTAAATTTGTTGGAGATAATAAATTTATACGTTTAATGTATAAAATAATAATATTTATTGTTCCAATTATATTTATGATAATAACCTTTTTCCTACTTTATTATTTTTCTCAGAACAAGGCTGACAGGCACAAGGTCTCATTATTATATGTGCTTATAGGTTCAATTGCTACAACTCTTCTTTGGATTCTTGTAACAAATGGCTTTGGATTTTATGTAGCAAATTTTGCTTCTTATGATAAAACCTATGGTTCAATCGGAGGAGTAATAGTTCTATTAACATGGCTATATTTATCTAGTGCTATTTTGATAGTTGGAGCTGTTTTTGCTTCATCACTTCAAAATTACAAGGATTCAAAAGATATAAATAAGACTATATATAAAAATATTAAATCAAATAAAAAAGGCTAGGTCTTAGGTGATATGTACCCCAAAAACTGGACACATTAATATTTAGTTTACATGGTGGATGCTAACCTATACAAAGTAGGTGGCATCCATTTTGTTTTCTTCTGAATTCTTTCGTTGTTGTAGTAGTATATATATTCGTCAATTGCTTTTGAAAAATCATCAAATGTTTTAAATTCTCTCTCACATCCATAATACATCTCTGTTTTAAGTCTTCCAAAGAATGTTTCCATGATACAGTTATCGTAGCAGTTTCCTTTTCTTGACATTGACTGAGTTATTTGATGCTTTTCTAATTCTTTGATGTAGTAGCTGTTTTGATATTGCCAGCCTTGATCTGAGTGCATGATTAAGCCTTTTACACATGGAAACTTTTCAAATGCTCTATTAAGCATTCTTGATACTTGTTCTAGTGTTGGATGCAATGATAAGTCGTATGAGATGATTTCGTTTGTGTACATATCTAATATTGGTGATAGATAGCATTTGCCCCACGCGAAGTTAAACTGGGATACATCTGTATTCCACTTAGCAAATGGCTTTGTTGCTGTGAAGTCTCTATTTATGATGTTACTTGCTACTTTACCAACGCTTCCCATATATGAATGATACTTTTCTTTTGGTCTCTTGCCTAGAAGATGCATATTGTGCATAAGCCTTTGAACTCTTTTATGGTTTACTATATATCCTTTACTTAAAAGTGCTTGATGCACTCTTCTTACTCCGTATCTACCTTTGTTTGAAGTAAATATTTCTTTTATTTGTTCTTTGATTTCCTTGTTTCTGAGATCAATTTGGTCAACTTTACTTAACTCAAAGTAATATGTTGATTTAGGCATGTTCATAGCTTTTAAAAGATATTTTAGTTTGTATCCTTCATCTCTTAGTTCTCTGATGACTGCTGCTTTTTCGCCTTGAGATATGCAGCATACTTTTCCCTTCTCAAGGCGTCTAATTTTTTTTCGACTGCTTGAACTGTTCTTAAATATTCATTTTCTTCTCTTAAACGAATAAGTTCTTCTCTTTCTGATTCGTTAAGTGGCTTTGGCTCTATATTAGTGTTTTCATTATTTTCTTTCATTTTAGATGGACGTCCTCTCTTCTTAATTTCAAGAGAATTATACCCAAATCTTTTATATTTATATATCCAATTATGAAGTTGACCATCTGGAATGCCAGCCTCTATAGCTACAGACTTACATGAATTTCCAGCTAACACTTTTGATACATACTTAAATTTTTCTTCTGCAGTCCACTTTTTATTCTGTTCTTTGTGGTTAAGAATTTCTTCGCCATGAAAATCTACAAGCTTACTCCAATACCAAATCTTATATCTGAATGTTTCTTGTGTAACGCCTTCTGGTGTTTCCATCCACTTTCCTTGTCTGTATAGTTCTACGCATTCTTTTTTAAATTCATAACTATATCGCATAAAAATACCCTCCTTACTGGTTTGTCCAGTAAAGAGGGTACATATCATAGGTGACTTAGCCTTTTTTATAGTCTTCTTTTATACTTCAGAATTTGTAATTGTGTGGTAAGAAGGTGATGCCAAAAGTATCTTTATAGCACTTGCACTATTTTCATTTAATACTTTTTCAGCCTCTTTTAAAGTTGATCCAGTAGTTATTATATCATCAACTAAAAGTACTCTTTTTCCCCTAAGATCCTCTGAAAAACTTTTATTAAGCCTAATCTTACCTTTTAAATTTTTGGTTCTTTCCCTTAATTCAATTTTATTTTGCTCTAAAGTATGGTCCTTGATTAGTGGGTTTAGATAGGGAATATTAAGTTTAGCAGCTAAAGCTTCAGCTAGTAGTCCTGCACAATTAAATCCTCTTTCTCTTAATGTTTTCTTTGAGCAAGGAATTGGAATTATATAGGTAAATAAAGAGGGATCAATATTTTGAATAAGGCAATCATACATTAAATCAGAAAAAATATTATAAAGATAAGTTTCTTTTTGAAACTTGTATCTTGCAACTACTGCCTTGATAAAATCATTATAATAGCATGCAACTAATACCTCTTCAAGATCCTCATATTTTCCATAATAATTATAAATCTGTAAAGATTTAAGACAAGAGTTACAAATTTTCTTACCCCTAAGTCTTTTATTTATTTTACATATTTGACATTCATCATCGCCTATAAAAAAATATTTGTTAATCATATAAAGTCCCCTTTGTCATCTTGTACTTTTTCTTAATTCTATAAGCTAGTGATGAGTTTCTTCTCTCCTCGTGATTATTATCAATCATCCTTTTTAAAATTTCTCTTTTACCAACCAAGCAAACAAATTTTTTAGCCCTTGTTATAGCTGTATAAATTAAGTTTCTATTAAGCAAAAGAACTGAAGTATTTTCACATGGAATAATGCAGTAGTCGAACTCAGATCCTTGGGACTTATGAACAGTAATAGCATAGCTATAAGAAAGATTAGCTAAATTCTTTTTGTCATACTTAACTATTCTCCCGTCATCGAACTTTACCTTAAGCGTTTCATTCTCTTTATCTATTTCACAAACTCTTCCACTATCCCCATTAAAAACTCCAAGCTCCCCATCTTCATCTTTGATATTATAATCATTTACAATTTGCATTAACTTATCGCCAATAGAAAAAGTATAATCTTTATATTCGATATATTCTTTACTTGGATTTAAGGCTATTTTTAAGGACTCATTTAAAGCTTTAGAACCAAGCATTCCCCTTTTAGAAAAAGTTAATATTTGAATGTCCCTAATTGGATCAATTTTATAAAAATTTCTCAGCCTATTTTGAACTAAATCTAAGATAACTGTTAAAGTCTCATCTTCACTATAGGTATCAATAAAAAAGAAATCTTTTCCTTTTTCATTTAGACTTGGATAAAGCCCTTCATTAATCTTATGTGCATTTATAGCTATATTAGAATTTTTTTTCTGTCTATATATATTTTTGAGCCTAATTACTTTTGCTATTTTTGTTTTTATAATATCTTTTAAAACATTGCCAGGCCCTACACTTGGAAGCTGACTAATATCCCCAACTAGAATAAGTCTTGTCCTAATAATAGGTCTGCCATTTTCATCTATGTCATAATTAAAAGATTCCAACAATTTTTGAAATAGTATTATATCAAGCATAGAGGCTTCATCCACAATAACAAGGTCTGCAATTAATGGATTTTCTCTATTCATTTGAAAAGATAGATTTCCATCTTCATCTACCCCATATTTTAAAAGTCTATGAATTGTCTGTGCTTTTAGCCCAGTTGCTTCACTTAATCTCTTGCTAGCTTTTCCAGTTGGAGCACAAAGTTCAACTATTAAATTGTTTTTTACAGCAATTTGCGAAATATGTTTCAAAATAGTAGTTTTTCCAGTTCCTGGTCCACCAGTTATAACAGTAATCTTATTTTTAAAAACTTCAAGAACAGCTTCTTTTTGAATTGAGTCTAAAAATTCTAATTCTTTTTCATCATAATCTATATTTAAAACTGCCTTCTTATCATAATAAATTTGAAGTAACTTACTAGCAGAAATATCTTCTGCCTTATAAAGATGCCTATCAAAATAAACTCTCTTTCCATCAATTTCTTCGCTAATAACTTCCCCATTAAGCTGCATATCTAGTAAAGTATCTGAGAGCTTATCCTCGCTAGCCGATGTAAGAGACAATAAACTTTCTTTTAATTCATTTTCAAAAATAAATGTATCTTGCGATCTTGAAGCAGAACTAGAAAGAATATATTTAATGGCCTCTTTAATCCTTCTCCTACTATCTTTTTCTTCCCCAAGCCTTAGAGCAATTTCATCAGCCTTAGAAAAACCAACTCCTTTTATTACTCCAATAAGTGAGTAGGGATTTGATTTAACTATATCGTAGGACTTTTCTAAAAATTCCTTATAAATTTGATTTGAAAGTTCCATAGAAAGTCCAAGTGATGTAAGTGCATATAAAGTTTTTCTTTTTGACCTGTTATCTATAATGACAGAAGCAATTTTACTTACTCTTTTTTTCCCTAAGCCCTTTATTCCATTTAAAATATATGGGTTTTCTTCTAATAGTTCTAAAGTATTTACTCCAAATTTTTCCACAATTTTTTCAGCAGTTTTTTTGCCAATATATGGAAAAGTTCCGCTAGATAGATAGGCAATAATTCCAAACTCATCCTTAGGAACATCTTTTTCAATTTCTACAAAATGGAATTGTTCACCAAATTTATCGTGATATGTAAAGTCTCCAGTCAATTTGTAAAATCCATTTTCTGCAGCAAAAAAAGATCCGACAACAGTAATTTCTTCATCATCGGATTCAAATTTTGCAACAGTATATCCATTTTCTTCGTTATGAAAAATAATACTTTTTATTCTCCCATAAATTTCTATCATTCATCTACTTCTTTTCTCTCGATATCCGCTCCTAAATTTTTAAGCTTACCAACAAAATCGTGATAGCCTCTATCTATATGGAAAATATCAGAAACTCTAGTTTCACCTTCAGCCACAAGTCCTGCTGTAACTAGTGCAGCACCAGCTCTTAGGTCTGTAGCCCTAACCTCTGCCCCAGTTAATTTTGGTACTCCAGCAATTCTAGCCTCCTTACCCTCAGTAACTATTAAAGCTCCCATTTTTTGAAGCTCTTGAACATGCATAAATCTATTTTCAAAAACAGTTTCTTCAACCTTAGACTGTCCATCACAAATTGTCATAAGCGCCATGAATTGAGCTTGAACATCTGTTGGAAATCCCGGATAAGGTAGAGTTTTTATTCTAGTTGATAAAAGCTTTTTAGGGCCCCTAATTCTTAAAGAATCTTCGTCTTCATTTATATCAATTTCACATCCAACTTCTCTAAGTTTTGCTATAACAGGTGATATATGTGATGGAATTACATTTTGGACAACAACATCCCCTTCAGTCATTGCAGCAGCAACCATGAATGTTGAAGCCTCAATCCTATCTGGTATAATTTGATGAACGCATCCATGAAGTTTCTCAACTCCCCTGATTCTAATAGCTGAAGTGCCTGCTCCCTTTACATCTCCACCCATCTTATTTATAAAGTTAGCTAAATCAATTATTTCTGGCTCTTTTGCAGGATTCTCAATAACTGTTTCTCCCTTTGCAAGAGATGCTGCCATAATTATATTTTGAGTTGCACCAACAGATGGAAAATCCATATATACGGTATCCCCTATTAGTCCATTAGGTGCATTTGCCCCAATAATTTCTAGCCTTTCATCAATAACAGCTCCAAGAGCCTTAAACCCTTTTAAGTGAAGGTCTACTGGTCTTGAGCCGATAGCACATCCTCCAGGTGTGTGAGTTTCAGTTTTACCAACTCTAGCTAAAAGTGGACCCATAACTAAAAAAGAGGCCCTCATCTTATTCATAAGATCAAAAGGAGTTTTATACTCAGTTATATTACTTGAGTTTATCTTTACAGTTGTTTCATCAATATATTCAATTTTTGCTCCCAATGATTCTAAAACCTTAAGTATAATAGTTACATCTTTTAACTTTGGGACATCTTCTAAAATAATATCTTCAGTTCCTAATAAAGAAGCGGCTATAACTGGTAGAGCACTATTTTTTGCTCCGTCAATTTTAACCTCTCCCTTTAAAGGATTTGATTTTCTAACAATAATCTTTTCCAAATACAAACCTCCATACTAAAATCAATTATATTATATCATATTTTAAAAAATAATAATTAGTATAATTTAAAAGTATATTTAATTAATGCTTAAGTAAATTTAAATATACAATTAAGTAAAAAATAATATATAAATTTATATTGGACTATAAATTTTTTAAATTATTAAAATAAAATCATCCATTATATTAGATAATTAAAAATTAATATGTAAAAACTATAATTTATATAGTTTCTACAGTTAATATAGAGTTTACTTTTAAAATAATGCTTTTATAAGTAAGTAAAAAAAATTGAAAAGTCTCCTTAAATAAAAATTAAGGAGACTCAACTAAAAAATTTCATTTTTAGCTATATTTAAACCAAATATTTGTTTATATAATCCTCGTATCCGCCTTCTTCAACTCTGTAAGTTCCATCATCAAAAATTTCAACTATTTTATTTGCAACTGAAGATACAAATTGATGGTCGAGAGATGTAAATAAGATATTTCCCTTAAATGCTATTAGTCCATTATTTACAGCTTCTATAGATTCAAGATCTAAATGATTTGTTGGCTGATCAAATATTAACATATTTCTAGGCTCTATCATCATCTTTGAAAACATCATTCTAACTTTTTCTCCACCAGATAGTACACTTGAATCTTTCAGTGCCTCGTCTCCAGAGAAAAGCATTTTTCCTAAAAATCCCCTAATAAATATTTCTGATTGCTCTTTTGAGTAATCCCTTAACCAGTCAATTAAATTCTTGCCCTTAGTATCAAAAAATCTTGTATTGTCTTTTGGAAAATAGTCATAGGATATGGTTTGTCCCCACTTAAAATTCCCTATAAAATCTTTATTATTTCCTGTAATTGTTTCAAAAAATTCGCTAATGGCAATTTCATTTCCTATAAATCCTATTTTTTCATTTTTTAAAACTGTAAGATCAAAATCCTTTAAAAGAGTTTTATCTCCTCTTTTAAGAGTAAGCTTTTCTATGTTTAAAATATCATTTCCTGGTTCTCTTGAAAGCTCAAATCCAACAAAAGGATACCTTCTTGAAGAAGGAGCGATATCATCAAGACTGATTTTATCCAAAAGTTTTTTCCTAGAAGTAGCTTGCTTTGACTTAGATTTATTCGCGGAGAACCTTCTAATAAATTCTTCCAATTCCTTAATCTTATCCTCTTTTTTCTTATTTGCATCCTTAATCATCTTTTGGGCAAGTTTACTAGATTCATACCAAAAATCGTAGTTACCTATTGTCATTTTTATCTTTCCAAAGTCAATATCAACCATGTGAGTACAAACTTCATTTAAAAAATATCTATCGTGAGATACAACTATTACAATTCCTTCAAAGTTAAATAAAAATTCTTCAAGCCATCTAATAGCCTTAAAATCAATACCATTTGTTGGTTCATCAAGTAAAAGAATTTCAGGTTTTCCAAAAAGTGCTTGAGCAAGTAGTACTTTAACCTTGTCTGATTCAAGTAAATCTCTCATAAATAGATCGTGTTTACTTGTATCTATGCCAAGCCCTTGAAGAATTGTAGAAGCTTCTCCTTCAGCCTCATATCCATTAAGTTCACCAAATCTCGCTTCAAGTTCTGCTGCCCTTATACCATCCTCTTCAGTAAAGTCAGACTTAGAATAAATAGCATCTTTTTCTATTGAAATATCATATAATTCCTTATTGCCCATAATTACAGTTTCTAAGACTTTTTTGTCCTCAAAGGCAAAGTGATCTTGGTTAAGTTTACTTAGCCTATCATCTTTACCCATTGTAACTGATCCTGTTGTTGCTTCCTTCTCTCCATTTAGAATTTTTAAAAATGTAGATTTACCTGCTCCATTAGCTCCAATAACTCCATATACATTTCCATCACTAAAAATTAAATTTACATCTTCAAATAACTTTTTATCAGGGAAAATAACCGATAAATTATTTACTGTTAACATAATTACCTCCAAAAATAAGAATAGTATCCATAAAAAAAGAGCTCCTTAGAGCTCCTTATATTTTTTTATTTAGAAATTATCCAAGCTGCTCTCATTGGTACAAAAACTTGAGTTTGACTATGAGTAATTGCAGACTTTGCTCTTGACCAAGGATCAGCTACTTTAATTTGTCCATCAGGAGTAATGCCAGATAAAACAATAAAGTGACCGCCTATTGTCCAATAATTTCCTAGAGCATTTGTTTGTGAAGCAATAACCATTGAACCACTTGCTAAAGCTTGAACTATTTCATTTTGGTTTGTAGTTTGCCTGCAAGATAAACCATATTCACTAGCAGCTGCTGGGAAAAGTGACCAGAAAGATCCACCATCTCCAGGCATAACATGACCACCTAAGGTTGAATAATTTGCCATGTCAGCAGGAGTTACTACAGCATTTGTCATAGAAGATAAAACCATAGCCATAGAAGTTGGCCCGCAGCCATTCGCTGCAATTGTTCCATAAATTCCATTTCCATATCTTGTAGATGCCCATGGTTCTTCCCTTTGGCTATAATAAACTACATTACCATCAAAAGGTTTAAACTCTCCATCAGGTAGAAGATTTCTAAGATTTACTGAAACATTAGAAAGTTCATTGGTTTCATTTAGTAAGCTTGACTGAGTTTGTGCTGCCTGTTCGCGTGCTCTTTTTTCAGCTTCAATTCTTTTTCTTTCTTCTTCAGCAAGTCTTTGTCTCTCAGCTTCTTCCCTTTCAAGTCTTTCTTTTAGCTTTTGGCTAAGAGAAGATATTTCAGAATCAAGCTCAACTACTCTTTTTTCTAGCTTGTTTTTTTCCTCCAAGCTAAGCTTTAGCTCATGTTGTATAACTGAAATTAAATCTTTTTGATCAGCTATAGTATCCATAAGCTCAGCTTCCTTGTAGTTGTAGTTTTTCATAGCTTCATCTAAGGAAGTCTTTTGACCTTTTAACTGCACTAGAGTAAGTTCATATTCTTTTTTAGTTTCTTTCATTTCTTTAATAAGGTCTGTATCATATTGAGCAACAGACTTCATAGTAGTAAGTCTTGAAAGAAAATCATCTACATCATTTGAAGATAGAAGCATTGGAACATAACCAGTATTTCTATTTTTATACATAACATCAATTCTCTTTTTGAAAATTTCAATTTTATGATTTAATTTATTTAATAAATCATCTTTTTTCTTTTCATTTTCACTAATTGATTTTTCCAAAGCTTTGATATCTTTTTTTAGTTTGTCAATTTCCTTACGTAATTTGTCCATTTCAACTTGAAATCCATCAAGTTTTTTATATGCTTCTTCCAAGTTTAAATTTTTATTTTCAATAACTCTTCTTTGGTTTTGAATTTCTTCATTTGCTGACCTAATTTTTGATTGTTTATCTTGAATGTCAGACATTTCAGATCCGCCTTCAGATCCTTCAGGAATATTAATATTTACATTCCCATCGGAATTTTCGTCATAACCTTCATAAGTTGAATTAACATCTACATTCCAGTCTTCTTCAGGAACATAATCTGAAGCTAATACAGATGAAGATAATATAGTTAAGGCAAGACCTAGGGCTAGAGCCCTCTTTTTAATACTCAATTTTTAACCTCCCAAATTATACTCTTAAGTATTTTTTAAGTGAGAATACAGATCCCACAGTACCTATTACTATTCCTAGCATAGCGTATATCACTAAAATGTCAAACTTTAAAAAACTTGGACTTATCATATTACTAGAAATAATAGAATATATTTTTTCATTAAAATTATTATAAACAATTTTATATGTGTAGAAAGTTAGTAAATAAGCTAAAAGTGCACCCATAAGTCCAAAAATAATTCCCTCAATCATAAAAGGTAAGGAAATCATAGAATTTGAGGCCCCCACATATTTCATAACTTCTATCTCTCTTTTTCTTGCAAGTACAGTAAGCTTAACTGTATTTGATATTACCAAAATAGATATAATAATCAGAACAACTGTAATCACTAGACCGCCAACTCTAACATAATCAGCAATTTTAACTAATTTATCAACAGCATCTTGGTAATAAATAACATTTGACACACCATTAAATTCTTTTGCTTTTTCGAAAATTGAGTGGGATGACTCTATAGTATCAACAGAAATCACATAACTTCTCTCTAGTGGGTTATCTTGTTCTAAGCCCTCTAGAATATAGGCATCTTCTCCCCAAACTTTTTTCATTTCATGAAGTGCGTCTTCTTTGCTTTTAAATCTAATATCAACAACACCATCTAATGCTTTAAGTTCCTCGCCAATATTCTTGCAATCCTCATCAGATAGATCATCTTTAATATAAACCTCAATTTCATCAACCTTTGACTGAACATCCTTAAGGATTACATTCATACTTAAAGCAGATATAAGTACAATTCCCAAAATTACTGAAACTGCAGCTATAGAAATAATTGAAGCAAAGCCCATTGATTTGTTTTTCCAAACTCCAACAATTCCAGATTTTAATGAAAAAAGAAGCTTTCTAAGGAAGATCATAAATAACCACCATCCTCATCATCTCTTATAAGAACACCTTTTTCAAAGTGTAAGACCCTTTTTCTAATGGAGTTTACTATTTCTTTAGAGTGTGTAACCATAATAACTGTAGTTCCACTTTGGTTAATTTTTATCAGGGCGTTCATAACATCCCATGATGTATCAGGGTCCAAATTGCCCGTTGGTTCATCAGCAATAAGAATTTTTGGTCTATTTACCATAGCTCTTGCCATTGAAACCCTTTGCTGTTCTCCTCCTGAAAGTTCAAGAGGGTAAGATTTTTCTTTATCGCTAAGGTCTACCAAATCTAAAACTTCTTTTATTCTTTTATCGGCCTTTTTCTTTTGCCAGCCAAGAATATTAAGTGCAAAAGCAACATTTTGATAGACATTTCTATCTTCAAGAAGTCTAAAATTCTGAAAAACAACGCCAATATGTCTTCTAATTTCAGGTATTTTCCTAGCCCTTATATAAGAAATATCCTTATTATTTAAAAGAACTACTCCTGAGGTTGGATTCTCTTCTTTTAATATAAGTTTTATTAATGTAGTCTTACCAGCACCAGATGGACCAATAATATATACAAATTCTCCATCATTTACTTTAAATGATACATCTTTTAAAGCGTGAATTTTCCCCTTATAATTTTTAGAAACATTTTTAAATTCAATCAGAAAAATCACCTCTTTACATAAAACTTCATACTTATTATAGCACACATATTTAGCTTTTAAGAAATATAATAAAAAAAAAGTTACAAATCATTTACAATTGTTATAAAATTGTAACATTTATAAATATGAAAAAAATTATATTTAAATTAATATAAAATTCAAAGTTTTATTTTCTCATTGAAGCCTACTTTATATTAATCTATAAAAAAATATTTGAAGAAATCAATTTAAGCAAAAAAATATTTACAAAATAATGAATATCCTATATAATTTAGAACGGGTGATAAAATGGATAAAAAGAGTCTTAGAAAATCCTTTAAAGAAATAAGAAATAATATATCTGATGAGGAAAGAAAAATCTGGGATAAAAAAGCTTTTGATAATCTAATTAGCCTTGATGAATATAAAAATTCTAAAAATATTTTTGCATTTATTAATTTTGGCAGTGAAATAGATACTAAAGCTTTATTAGAAAGATTTTTCAGTGACGGAAAAAACGTATTTATTCCAATTACTGAAAAAAATAATAATATGATGAAGCTAACAAGGATTAAATCACTTGATGGACTTGAGCCTGGTCATTATGGAATACTAAGTCCAAAAGAAGAAGATTATGATTTTGTAGATCCAGATTTAATTGACTTTGTATTAGTTCCTGGTCTTTGCTTTGACAAGGAAGGATATAGGGTTGGTTATGGTGGAGGATATTATGACAGATTTTTTTCTAGCTTAAAAAATTCACCAATAAAGGTTGGCTTTTGTTATAAAAACCAACTTGTTGAAAAAATAGATCATGACGAATTTGATCTTCCAGTCGATTTTATCATTACAAATTAATATAGTAAGGAAAGGATATTTATGCAAAGAACAATAGGAACATCAGCTTATGGGCTAAGGGCACCAATAATTAAAAGTGGAGATTGCCTAAAAGATATTGTCGTAGAATCACTAGATGAGGCTGTAAAGGAAAACTCCTTTAAACTAAGAGAAAAAGATGTACTCGCAATAACAGAATCTCTTCTAGCAAGAAGTCAAGGAAATTATGCTTCAGTAGACGATATTACCAAGGACCTAAATGAAAAGTTCGATGATGAAATAGCGGTAGTCTTCCCTATCACTTCTAGAAATAGATTTTCAGTAGTACTAAAGGCTATAGCAAATACTAAAAAGAAGATATCAATATTTTTAACCTATCCTCAAGATGAGGTTGGAAATAGAATTATTGACACAGAAACTCTTTTAAAGAATAAAATAAACACTTACAAAACCACTCTTACAGAAGAAGACTACATTAAACTCGTAGGTGGTGAATACAAACACCCATTTACAGGTGTAGATTATATTAAATTCTATAAAAATTTTGCTATAAATGACAACATAAAAATCTACCTTACTAACGATCCTCTAGAAGTTTTAAAATATTCAAAATCTGTTTTGATAGCTAATATTCACGATAGAAACTATCTAAAAGAATTATATAAAGAGCATGGAGCAGAAAAAATATATGGACTAGATGATATTCTAACAAGTCCAGTAAATGGCTCTGGATATAATAAAGACTTTGGCCTATATGGCTCAAATATGGCAACAGAAAATTCAATTAAGCTTTTTCCTAGAAATTGCCAAGAATTTGTAGAAGATTTACAAAAGATGATTAAAGATAAATTTGGAGTAAAAATTGAAGTTATGGTTTATGGAGATGGAGCTTTTAAAGATCCAGTTGGTAAGATTTGGGAATTAGCTGATCCAGTTGTATCTCCAGGATATACATCCGGACTTGTTGGAACTCCAAATGAATTAAAATTAAAATATATTGCAGATACTGATCTTAAAGATTTAAGTAAAGATGAAGCACTTAAGGCTATGAAAGATAAAATAGCTGCAAAAGAAAATTCAAATAAGGGACAAATGAATTTAGGGACAACTCCTAGAAATCTTACTGACCTACTTGGATCCCTTGCTGATTTAATTTCTGGTTCAGGTGACAAGGGAACTCCAATAGTTTTAATAAAAGGCTACTTCGATAATTTAGCAACTGAATAATAATATCAAATCTCATAGCGAGCTCGCTATGGGATTTTTTTATTTCTAAAATCAAGATCTAATATTTTTAAATTTCATTATTTTATAAGAAGAGATCAAGAAAAAAATTATACTAAAAAAATTATTAAGTAATTGTATTCAAGTATTCTTTTTATTATAAGCAAATTTATCTGAAAATAAGCTTAAGTATTTAATTTAAAGATATGATACTTGTTTATTAAAGAAAATATATTAATAGCTTTTCTTGACAAGTTCAAAAAAAAATGCTATCATATAATTAAATTAATAATATTGTTGTAAATAAATATATTAGAGTGATATTCGCTTATTTTGTAAACTCACTAATTTTTTACATATTACATATAAAGAAGGAGGTGAAAAATATGAAAAAGAATAAAATATTATATCTTTTCTTAGCTTTAGCATTTATTTTACCAAGTGGACACGCTTTTGCTAAAGAAATAAATAGGTCCTTATACTTTGATGAGATTAATCGTGCTCCTGTTTTAGAGTATATTGACTATAAAGAAGATTTCCCTATATTTTCAAATCTTATTCATGAAGAAAAACTTTATAGGAGAGTGTATAGATATAATCATTGGTATGAAGGTTATATATACAATAGAGGCCAGATAGATTCTGGCAGATATAGATTTTCTGGTGCTTTATTCTTAACAAATTAAAAAAAAGGCTAGCCTAAGCTAGCCTTTTTCGATATATAAGGAGAATACTATGTATAAATTTGAATTAAAAAAAGCCATAAAAAAGAATATTTTTACTTATCTACTTATTTTATCATTCGCGTTTCCATTGCTACTTTTTAATTTAATAAACTATGCAGAGTTTTTTGATATAAAAAATGAAGCGATAAGATATTCAAGGAATATGATTTTTGATAGTATAAATCTTACTGATTTAGATAAATCAAATTTATCTCCTGAAGATATGAGAAAATTTAATCATGAAGAAATGAATTTATTTATGCAATTTAGAGAAAAAATAAATTTAGGAAGAAGAATTTCATATACAAATACTAGCGAAACCACATCTAACGAAGATTCACTCAAAATAAGAGATGATGTAATTGAATATTACAATAATCAAAAAGAATTAATGAAAAAATATAATATTAAATTTTCTAAAGAGCAAGAAAATGCTATAGAATGGCTAGAATTTGAGAATCAAAATATGATTAGTAATAATACTTCTCTATCTGATCCAAATTACTGGATGTATTCTAATAATCCTATGAGATTTTTGATTCAAAGTTCAAGCAAACTTTTTGGAATAGTTCCTTTTTTAATTTTTATTATATTATTTATTCCAATACTTGGAAAAGAAAGAAAAAATGGGAACTCCTATTTCTACTTAACTAGCCCTGTATCAAGAAGGAAAATACTAATCTCAAAATTTCTTGTCATGCTCACTTTAGGAGTGTTTTACTTTTTCTTTGCATCTTTCTTTTCTATATTAATACCTCTAATAAGTGGGTTTAGTTGGCACAATGGTCATCTTGAAATTTACAGGATATTTACAGAAAATGGCAATACTAATTTTTACTATGCATACGAACTTTTAGCTAGAATATTTATATATTTTATGATAATGCTAAGCTTTTTTTCAAGTATTATTCTTTTATTAAGTGGCAGGCTAAAAAATTATAACTCAGCTATTTTAATTTTATGTTTAGTGCTTATTAGCCTAAATATTTTTACAGATAACTTTACTTTTCTTAAAAATAAAATAAATCCTATATATGCATTAAATATTAAGGATAATTTACTTGGCAAAATAGATGAAGATATATTTACTTTAAGTCCTAGCTTGGGAGGTAAAATAACCTATGTTAATTCTAAGGGAAATTTTGGATATTATATTTATCTATTAGCATCAATAAGCTTACTTAAACTTTCATCCGTAAATAAAACTATTGTGGATAAAGCTAAAAAGTCTAGCTTAAAGAGAAATAATCTATTTTCCTTAGAGATATCAAAAATTATTGGAAATTTTACCTTTAAGGTAAATCTAATTGGAAGCCTACTCTTTGTATTTATTCTATTTTTGGCATTTTATAGTGAAGATAAGGATTTGTTAGATAAATATAAAAGAGGTTATTTCGCTGACTATTATAAGGTTAGATTGGCTCAGGAGGTTGGAAACTATGAATTGAATACTGGAAAGGTTTATAAATATAAATATGATAGGTCTTCAGATAAAAATAAAGATAGTAAGGAAAAAGACGATGAAACTACACAGGACGATGATTTCTATAATTCTTGGGACACAGGAGAATTAGAAAGATATGAAAAGCTCTACAATAATGCTCTAAAGGGAAATGATTATTATTTAAATAAAAAAGGAAAAGAATATTATCAAATAAAATTGGATGAGATAGCTGAAAATAGGCAAAATTATTCTCTTTCACTACAAGATAGATCCTATAATGAATGTTCTTATGAGGAATCAAAAGAGCTTTATAAGCATCTCACAGAAAATAATAATCTACCAGTCCTTATAAAGGATTTACTTTTTATGTCTTCATTTGAAAAACTATCTCCACTTTCTTTTAAATATAATAAAGATAATATATATTCTCATTCAAGCTCATATCTTCCTAGAAGGCTTGAAAGAACATACCCTATAGATTTTATTATCGTAAGCTTAATATCTATAATTTCTCTTGGGGCTTATTCATATGACAAGGAGTATGGAAATCAGGTAGAATTACTATACACTCAGCCCATCCAAAGAAAAAAATACCATTTATATAAAGTTTTGGCATCTACTTTTGTTGGGCTATTAACTTTAATAATAATATTTATGTTTTTATTCTTATTAGGACTCACAAGTGAAGGGCTTGGGGATATAAATTTTCCAGTGGTGCAATATTTGAAAAATATCGATCCTGAAAAATTACAATTTCAGTCTGAGCCTTACTTTAAACTAATTCCTATTTGGATCTATGACCTAAGACTTTTAGTTTCATATATCTTCCAAATCGGATTTTTAGCAAGTTTTGCAGCTTTAATTTCAGCTTTTGTAAAAGAAAAGGGAAAGGTAGTTTTTTATACACTAGCCTTAAGTGGACTTATAATTTTTATCCAAGGACTTATCAAAAATCCGCTTAAAATATTTAGTCCATTTACTCATCTAAGAGCTAGTGAGCTTGCAAATGGTAGTTTGATTGTTAAAAGCGGACTTAAGACAAATAATATTATGATTAGTCTATTAGTATTATTTATTTGGACAATTATTTTTACTATTCTGGGATCATTTGTAGTAAATAGAAAAGAAGTTAAATAATTATAATATAATAGCCCATAGAATTTTGTTTTTAGAATTAAGTGTAATTTTGATATATAAAATATGTTCAAAAATATCTTAATCTAAATAAAGTTTCCATGGGCTTTTTTTTGATTAAATTTTAAATTGTGATTTTATGTTAAGACAAATCCTCACTCTCCCAAAACTTTTTTAAATCTTTCTTAAGTGATTCAAGATCATAGTAATTAACTATATGGGAGAAATGTTTAGGCATTAGTTTTCTATAGCTAGTAGATGAAAATCTTTCGTCTATAAGAACTACTGCCCCCCTATCTACTTCTGTTCTAATAACTCTTCCAGCCGCTTGCAAGATTTTATTCATACCTGGATACTTATAAGCGTAGTCAAATCCAGAGTTAGATTTTTCATTATAATAGTCTCTTAAAAGATTATTATATGGCGAGATTCCAGGTAGGCCAACTGATATTATTAAACTACCAATAAGCCTAGAACCTTTAAGGTCTACTCCTTCAGAAAAAACTCCACCTAAGACAGCAAATCCAAGAATACTGGAAGAGCCTGTGAATTTTTCTAAAAATTTTAATCTTTCATTTTCATTCATTAACTTATCTTGTACAAGAATATTATCATTTTTGTATTTTTCACTATATATTCTAACTACTTCTTCCATATATCTATAGGATGGAAAATAAGCTATATAATTTCCAGATTTAGATTTTATAACCTCATGAATAGTCTCTGCAATTGGCTCATAAGAATACTCTCTTTGGCTATATTTCGTAGATATAGATGCCATATTAGCTAAAAAAAGGTTTTTAGCTTCAAAAGGCGAATTTAGATGAATTTTATAATTATTATCTCCTCCAAAAAGTTCAGCATAAAATTTAATTGGACTTAAAGTTGCTGAAAAAAAGACGCAAGAAACTGCCCTTATACTTAGATTCTTAAAAATTTCTACTGTATCTAGACATTTTAAGCTATGTTCTATATAGTCATTTTTGTAACTTGTGAAGAGATTTACAAAAGACTCATCAAAAAATTCTGATATTTTTAGAAAATTATTGAGTTCAAAATAATTAGATAAAATTTCATCATAATTTTCTTTATTTTTTTCTTCCTCCAAAAAAGTATCCATAGAAGAGGTAATTTTTTTTACTTTTTTCTCAATTTCTTCAAGCTCATCATAAGTAGAATAGTAGCTATTTTTATCTATCAAAAACCTAAATTTTTCAATACTTGTAACTAAACTTCCTATACTCTTTCTTATATTCAAATATTTTCCAGTAAAATATTCCATCATGTCAAGTAGCATGTAGGTGTTTATGGAGGCTGAATACATATCTCTTAATCTTGAAGATAGATTGTGGGCCTCATCGATTAA
The DNA here is from genome assembly GCF_035481615.1 of Citroniella saccharovorans. NCBI lineage: Bacteria > Bacillati > Bacillota > Tissierellia > Tissierellales > Peptoniphilaceae > Citroniella > Citroniella saccharovorans. The sequence goes on along the minus strand of NZ_JAYKOT010000003.1, from coordinate 217,977 downwards.
AAAAACGTAAGACTCAACTGGAAAATCAAAAAATCTTTTTAAATATGCACTTGGATCAAAAGCGTAGTTATAATCACATATAACAAAGGGAACAAAAGAAGCTATATCTAAACTAAATTCAAATGGACAAACACTATGTTTTAAAGAATACTTTTTTAAAATTTCATAATCAATCAAATACTCATTTTCAAGAATATCAAAGATAGCATCGTTAACCCTGTCGAAATGTCCCTTTGCAAATTTACAATCTTTAGGATTGCACTTAAAGCAGGTATTGATGCAGGATTTTTCCTTTGAGGTTATATTTACAGCCCTAATTTTTAATCCACTTTTAATAAGAATTGATATTGCAGATTGAGCTTCTTCTTTTGTAGTTGATCTAGCTGTAAGATAAAATATTTTATCTATTAAATTATTTGGCATAGCTTTTAGACTTGGATATATTGAAGAAATAGTCTTGCCAATTCCAGTAGGAGCCTCAATTAAAATATTTTTTTTATCCCTTATAGACCTATAAACAGACTCCATCATTTTCCTCTGTCCTTTTCTATATGAAGGAAATGGAAAATCTAAACTAATTATACTTTGAGTAAGAGAATTTTTATTTTCACTAAGTAATTTAGAAAAATCAAGATATCCCTTAAGTAATGAGAAGTAGAAGTCTTCAAGCTCATTAAAAGAAATTTCCTTTTGAAATCTTCTAGTTTGTTCTGTTTCCAAGTTGTAGTAGGAAAGCTGAAGCCTTATAGACTCTTTTTCTTCTTTTTTTAGATAAAAATAGCCGTAGCACATAACTTGAGCCCAATGAAGCTTAGAAAAATTTTCATCTATAGAATCAAGTCTTCTAGTAGTTGACTTTATCTCATCAATAGTTACTACAGATTCATCTTCAATAAGTCCATCCGCTCTTCCTTGAACTTCAAAGATAATAGATTGATATTCTGTTTCACAGCTTAGAAAATATTCTTTTTTATAATTTTCTCCGCCATCACTTTGTAATTTTTGGTGAGCTTTTATTCCCATAAGTGCTCTTTTATTTGAAATGTATGTAGTGTCAATATCGCCTGAACGCATAACGAACTCAACCAAATTTCTGACAGAAGTTTTAACTTTTTTATCCATATCTACCCATTTTTAATATTTAAAAAAATCGGGGTAAAAACCCCGATTATAATCCATAAAATTCTTCTACAGTTAATCCTGAATCGAATATTTTTTTAGCAGTTTCTGCACCTACATATCTAAAATGCCAGCTTTCAAAATTATATCCGGTTACATCTTCTTTTCCTCTAGGATATCTTAAAATGAATCCATATTTGTAAGCATTATTTTTTAACCACTCAGCTTCTTTTGTATCATCAAAAGCATCTGTAATAGTAATATCATCATTGTTTAACCAAAAGTCAAAAGCATATCCTGTTTGGTGTTCAGAGTGTCCTGGATCAGCTGTTACCTTTCTAGTTTCCTCCTCGCCTACGCTTTCAAGCTGGGAATCATAAACTTTCTTTTGATCTTCAAATGATCTAAAATCAGAAATTATTTTAATATCTAATCCTTCTCTATTCATCTCTGACTTCATCATCTCATAAGATTGCATAGCTTCTAAATTCACACCAGGATTGTAATCTTCTGGAAGACCATACTTTCTATTCACAATTAATATACCATCAACTACTTTGAATGTATTTTCATTTGTAGCTTTTTCTAGAAGTTCTGATGAGATATATCCAGATTGATTATTATAAGTAACCTTTGTAAAACCTTCACTTGAACCATAGGATTCAAGGTATGCACCAAGTGGAACCTCTGTTATAACATCAGATTTAATGCTTGGAGTTTTATATATTGTAGCAAGCTCTTTTGCTTTAACAATTTCCTGAAGTTTATTTGAAAAAGACTCTTCATCAACTGATAAGTCTTTAGTCATTTCTAAAACATCGTTTATATCTTCTTTATCATTATTAAGTCTTTTAGTTATTGCTTCAACGTCCGATTGGTCTAATTTTTCTTTTGTACTTAAAGCATTAACTTTTTCAGAATCTCCTCCTAAGTCTGTATTTACCTTAGCTACACTGTTGTTGTTTTTTTTGAATAGAGAAACTGATTTTATAAATTTAAAAGACAAGCCTAAAAACAAAACTAAAGATATTGAAAATAGGGCTAATCTTTGTCTATTTCTTTTTTTTATTGCTCTATTTCTTCTTCTAATCCTACTCCTAGAATCTCTCATCCCTACACCCACTTCTTTCTTATTAACTTAAATATATTCTAACACATAGAGAAGTTTTTTTAAATAGCTTTTTATATAAATCTTTACAAAAATGTTACAAAAAAAGAAAGTCCATTGTTTTTTAAAAATAAATATAAAAAAACACTATTGTTTTTTCTATACAAGAATAAAATAAAAGAGCTGAAATTATTTAATTACTTGGATTTCTAAGTGTGCAGAAAGTCTTATTCTTTAATCTCAATAAAAGTATCTTAAAATATTAATATTTTTACATATAATTTTTATAAAAGCCGCCTACTTTAACATAGTAATTATATATTATTTCCCTAAGTAAGTTTTTTTCATTAAATTTTTTTGAAAATTAAGCAGGTCTTTCAAGAAAAACTAAAGCTAAATTTTATATTTTAAGCAATTATTATTTTATAAAAACACCTCCAAACTAAAAATCTAAACATAATTAGACTCTTTTGTTTGGAGGTAAGATATTTAAAATATATTTTATTTCTTATTTTTTTTATCTGGAATATAATTTTTGAAAGTAGGTACAATCTTTTCTAGTTCTTCAACGATTTCTTCTCTTGAATCATCTTCTAAAACTTTTTTAAGTGGCAGTAGCTTTTTTTCAAGCTCAAAAAAGTCAATTGCTGATGGCTTTTCAACATAAATTCTATCGTGGCTAGTTTTATCAACTTTGCTTAAATCTAATAAAAGCTCTTCGTAAAGTTTTTCTCCTGGTCTTAGACCAATAACTTTAATATCAATATCTTCGTAAGGTTTTAAACCATGAAGTCTAATTAATTTCTCAGCTAAGTCCAAAATTTTAACTGGTTCACCCATATCAAGTACAAAGACTTCTCCTCCCTTTCCAATTGCTCCAGCTTGAAGAACAAGTTGAGCAGCTTCTGGTATGGACATAAAATATCTAATTATATTTTTATCTGTAAGAGTAACTGGGCCGCCTTCATTTATTTGTTTTAAAAATAATGGTATAACTGATCCATTAGATCCTAGAACATTTCCAAATCTAACAGCAACATAATCAGTTTTTGAAATTTTGTTGAAAGATTGAACTATCATCTCACATATTCTTTTTGTGCATCCCATAACATTAGTTGGATTTACGGCCTTATCAGTAGATATTAGGACAAATTTTTCTACACCATGGTGGTCTGCTTCAAGTACTGTGTTTAAAGTACCAAATACATTATTTTTAACTGCTGAGTGGGGCGAATCTTCCATTAAAGGAACATGTTTATGGGCTGCGGCATGAAAAATAACATTTGGTTTGTACTTAGCAAAAACCTGATCTAGTCTTTTCCTGTCTCTAATTGATTCAATTAAGACAACTAAATCTAAATCCTTATACTGCCTCTTTAGTTCATTTTGAATGTCATAAGTAGTATTTTCATATATATCTAATAATATAAGAGTTTTAGGATTATGTTTTGCAATTTGTCTTGCAAGTTCTGATCCTATTGAGCCACCGCCTCCTGTTACAAGAATAACTTTATTTTCAATAAGATTTTGAAGTTCTGATAAGTTAAGCTTAATCTCTTCTCTTCCAAGCAAATCGTCTATTTGTATTTCTCTTATATCTTTTAAGTTTATTTTTCCATCAATCATCTCATATATTCCAGGAACCAGCCTAACCTTAGCACCTGTTTTTGAACATATTTCTAATATAGATTTTTGATCTTTTTTGGCTAACCGCAGGCATTGCAAGAATTATCTCATCAACTTTAAATCTTTTCACAATATCTGGAATATTGTCTCTTGAGCCTAAAACTTCCACTCCCGAAACTAACTTTCCTCTTTTTCTTTCATCATCATCAATAAAACCTATTGCTACATTTCCAAGTTCAGGATGCTTTTTTAGCTCTTTTAAAACTAAAATACCGGCTTCACCCGCTCCAATAATAAGTGTATTTTTAAAACTTACATCCACCTTTCCCTCAAGTCTCTTAGCTCTAAGAATCTTTGGAAAAAGTCTAACTCCACCAATAAATACAAGGTCTGTTAAAAGTACAATTGGATAGGTTGATCTAGGTAATTTAGAAGCTGAAAAAATCAAAAATCCTATAGTAATTATATTTGCAAATATTACTGATAATATAATATTCAATATTTCACCAATAGAGGCAAATTCCCAAATTGATTTATAAAGTTTAAATAAATAGAAAGTAGTAATTTTAATTAAAATAATAATTATTATATATTTAAAAAACTTATCATAATAAAATTTAGGCACTTTAAAGTCAAATCTTATATTGAACGCTAATAAATATGATAAAGTGAGTAGAAAAATATCCGCTATAACCAAATATAGTGCATTATTTTTTTTCATAGCTAAAATTCATCTAAATTAAGACTATTTAAATAAGTCTTAAGCCTTTCTCTAATATTTTCATCCCTTAGTCCATATTCTAAATTGGCAATAACAAATCCAAGTTTTGAACCTATGTCATATCTCTTGTCATCAAATTTGTAGCAGTAAATATCTTCATATTCTAAAAGTTCTAAAAGAGCATCTGTAATTTGAATCTCATTATTTTTACCAGGCTTAGTTCTTTCAAGTATTTCAAAAATCTTAGGTGAAATAATATATCTTCCTGCAATAGCAAGATTTGAAGGAGCATCATCACAGTCTGGTTTCTCAACAAGTCCATCAACTTTGATGAGAAAGTCCTGTTCTCTTTTTCCACTTATTATTCCATATTTGCTAATGTTTTCCTTTTCAACTTCAAAGCCAGCAATTACTGTTGAATTTTTATTTTCATAAATATCCATCATTCTTTTAGTTAAAGGCTGATCTTTTTCTGTATATATAACATCATCCCCAAGTAAAACTGCAAAAGGCTCGCCTTCACAAAAAGCCTTGGCACATAAAATAGCATGACCTAGACCCTTAGCTTCTTTTTGTCTTACATAAAATATATTTACCTTATCGGAAATGGACCTGATTTCAGCAAGTTCCTTGAACTTCTTTGCTTTTTCAAGCTGGGCCTCAAGTTCTATTGAGTGATCAAAATGATTTACAATTGGCTCCTTACCTCTTCCTATAATAACTAGAATATCTGTGATCCCTGACTTGTAAGCTTCTTCTACAATATATTGCAGGGTGGGTTTATCAAGTATTGGTAGCATTTCCTTGGGCTGAGCTTTTGTTGCTGGTAAAAATCTTGTGCCTAATCCAGCCGCAGGAATAACCGCCTTAGTAATTTTATTTGTCATAAATTCCGCTCTCTTCATAAGCCTTTAGAATAATTTCAACAGCTTTTTTGCCCTCAACTCCAGAAATAAGAGGCTCTTTTCCTTCTACTATAGCTGAGTAAAAATCTTTATAAAGTGGTGTATGTCCATTTCCATAAACATTTTCTATATTTTCTTTAGTTTCTATATTGTCATAGTACTTACTATCTGCAAAATCCCAAGTTTCTATCTTGTTAACAGCTAGTCCACCTATAACTACAGTTCCAGTTTCTCCAAAAACGCTTAGAGTTTCTTCAAGATTTTTTGGATAAACACAAGCAGATCCTTCAACGATTCCTATAACTCCATTTTCAAAGCGAATAATTATTGCTCCAAAATCTTCCATCTCAATATCTCTTAAAAAAGTATCAAGTTCAGCTTTTACTGATTTTACAGGAGAACCTACCATCCATTGTAAAAGATCTATGTTGTGGATACATTGATTCATTAGGGTTCCACCATCTAAGGCTCTTGTTCCTCTCCAAGGTGCAAGATTATAATAGTTTTGATTTCTATTCCATAGGATTCTTGCAGTAACATTTGTCATCTTACCAAATCTTTTATCATCAACTGCTCTTTTTAATTTTTTAATAGGAGCGTTAAATCTATTTTGGTGACAAATTTCAACAACTAAATTTTTTTCAGCTGCAAGTTTATTTATTTCATCAATTTCATCTAAATCTAAAGCCATAGGCTTTTCAATAAGTACATTTAGGCCTTTTTCAAGACATTTAATGGCAATCTTTCCATGATAACCACTTTCAGTTGAAATAGATACAGTATCTAAATCTTCCTTTTCAATCATTTCCTCATAAGATTTATATAATTTAATATCTCTTTTTGGATCAGCTTCTAGGCAAATATTTTTTCTATCTTCCATTCTTTCTTCGACTATATCGCATAGAGCTACTAGATCAAATTCATCCCTATTGTTGTAAATGGCTTCTATATGGTTTTTTGAAATTCTACCACAGCCAATAATAGCATGTCTTAATTTTTTCATAATTTCTCCTTATATAAAATTTTAATATTATTTTACTTTATTTTAAATAAATTTTTCCCTATCTATTATATAACAAATATCTAAGTCTTATCAAGGACATAAAAAGTATCAAATCTCAAATAAAAAAATAATTAAATATTTCTTATAACAATAAAACTCACTAGTTAAGAAATTAAAAATTTATATTAAAAAAGCGGTCAAAAAATTTGACCGCTTCATAGTTAAAATTCTTTATATAAAATATTATAAAAGTTCTAAATTATCTGCTTTTATTCCCTTTGTAGCATATCTAGTATCAAATACAAATTTAGAATTTTCAACTACCATTTTGTAGTCTACATTTGTATGAGCAGTTGTAATAACTACAAGGTCATATTGTTTTAAAACTTCAGGATTTATTTCTTTTATTGAATAAACTTTTTCTCCATTTTTGTCTATATATGAAGGATTAAATCCATCATAATATTCTAAAACAGCTCCTTCTTTTTCAAATTCATCAATAACTACAAGTGCTGGAGAATCTCTTAAATCATCAATATCTGCCTTGTATGCAATACCTAGAATTAATACTTTTGAACCATTTAATGCTTTCTTGAAATGTTTAGACAGAATTCTAAGGGACCTATCTACTACATAAGAAGGCATTTTATCATTTATAGTTCCAGAAGCTTCAATTAGTGGCATGTGAATATCATATTCTCTTGCCTTCCAAGTTAGGTAGAATGGATCAAGTGGAATACAGTGTCCGCCAACTCCAGGTCCTGGATAAAATGCTTGGAATCCATAAGGTTTTGTCTTTGCTGCATCTACTACTTCCCAAATATTTATTCCCATAGCATCTGCTAGGATTGCAAATTCATTAACTAAACCTATATTAACATTTCTATAAGTGTTTTCAAGTATTTTTTCCATTTCTGCAACTTTTGGAGATGAAACCTTCATAACATCTGCATCAAGAACAGCTTCATAAAGTGCAGCTGCTACGTCAGTTGCATCTTCTCCAACCCCACCAACTACCTTAGGAGTATTTTTAGTTTTATATTTTTTATTACCTGGATCAACTCTTTCAGGAGAGAATGCTAAGAAGAAATCTTCTCCACATTTTAAGCCTGATCCTTCTTCTAAAATTGGTTTCATAAGTTCTTCAGTTGTTCCAGGGTAAGTTGTTGATTCTAAAACTACAATTGAACCCTTCTTTAAATGTTTTGAAACATCTTCAGTAGATTTTTTTACATATGAGATATCTGGTTGTTGATAAAGATCTAGTGGAGTAGGTACAGCAATTGCAATAAAGTCAAGTGAAGCTACATCTTCAAAGTTTGAAGTTGCTCTAAGCTTTCCTCTTTTAACTATATCTTTTAGCTTTTCATCTACTACATCACCTATGTAGTTTCTTCCTTCATTAACCATATTTACTTTTTCTTCTTGTACATCAAAGCCTACTGTTTCATATCCAGCTATAGCTTTTTCTACAGCTAGAGGTAGTCCTACATAACCAAGACCAACAACTCCAACTTTAAGGCTTTTGTCTTCAATTTTTTTTAATAATACTTCTTTAAGACTCATTTATTTTTCTCCTTTTAAAGTTAATTTATCCTCACATAAGAGGTATTCTCTTCCACAAGTACATGTGCTTTTACCGTCTAAAATTTTTAAAGTATTGCCACAAACGCAAGCAAAACCTATTCTTTTAGCAGGAACTCCTCCAACTATTTCATAGTCAAAAACATCTTTTGTAACTACAGCTCCAGCTGCAACTAGAGCATATTTCCCAATAGTAGTTCCGCAAACTATTGTTGAATTAGCTCCAAGAGATGATCCTTCTTTAAGTAGAGTCTTTTTGTACTCATCCTTTCTTTCTATAAAACTTCTAGGATTTATCACATTTGTAAATACGCAGGAAGGCCCTAAAAAGCAGTTTTTTTCAACTTCAACCCCAGTATAGACTGATACGTTATTTTGAATTTTGCAATTATCTCCAATAATAACATTTGGAGAAATAACTACATTTTGACCTAGATTGCAGTTTTTACCAATCTTAGCACCAGTCATAATGTGTGAAAAATGCCAGATTTTAGTTCCTTCTCCAATCTCAGAACCTTCATCAACATATGAAGATTCATGAACAAAGTACTTCATCTATACCTCCTGCATAGTCTCTATTATATAACTAATTTCTTCAACTGTCAATTCTGGAAAAAGTGGAATTGCAAATGTTCTTTTGGATAAAAAGTCGGCTACTTTAAGTGGATTTTCAAAGTTTTCAGAGCCTATATAAACTTTTTGCATATTAAGAGGAACAGGATAATAAACCCCAGTTGAAATTCCTTTTTCTCTAAGAATATTTATAGCTTTTTCCCTGTCATCAGCTTCTAAAACATATAAATGGTATATCATTTCTTTTCCATTTGCTTTTAATGGACACCTAATTCCATGGTTTTTTATTGAATCTGTGTACTTTTCAGAAATTTCTATTCTCTTTTCATTCCAAGAGTCAAGGTGTTTTAATTTTACCCTCAAAATAGCTGCTTGAATTTCATCTAGTCTTGAATTTTGTCCGATTAGATAGTTGTAGTATTTTTTAGGATTATATACTGTATTATCGCCTTCATCTTTTTCAACTTCTTCTTCTATATTGTTTAATATATTGTAGGCGTGCTGACCATTTTCACCTGATCCATGAGCCCTAAGAGCTCTTACAACTTTTTCAAGTTTTGGATTATTAGTTGTAATCATTCCCCCATCACCATAGCAGCCTAGATTTTTAGTTGGGAAAAATGAAAAGCAGGCTAAATCTCCAAAGCTACCGATCTTTTTACCCTTATATTCACATCCAGCTGCTTGTGCTGCATCTTCAACTACATATAAATTATGTTTTTTTGCAATTTCAAGAATCCTATCAATCTTACAAGATCTACCAAAAATATGAACTGGTAAAATGGCTTTAGTATTCTCTGTAATAGCCTGCTCAATTTTCTCTGGATCAAGATTGTAGCTTTCTCTTTCAACATCCACAAATACTGGTTTAGCTCCAACATAAGATATCGCTTCAGATGTTGCAAAAAAACTAAAAGGCGTTGTTATAACTTCGTCCCCATGACCTATCCCAAGTGCTTTTAATGCAATTATTAGGGCATCTGTACCATTTCCAACTGAAACTGCGTGTTTTACGCCAATATATTCAGCAAATTCTTTCTCAAATTGTTTTACATTTTCTCCCAATATATATTGAGTAGAATCTAAAACTTCTCTAATTTTTTTATCTACATCTTCCTTGATGGATTCATAGTTTCTTTTTAAATCCAATAGTTTTATATCCATCTAAACCTCCTAATTTAAAATAGCTGCAAATGTTTTAAATATTAATTTTAAATCAAATAAAAAGCTCATGTTTTCTATATATTTTTGATTAAGTTTAAGTTTTTCTTTCATAATTTCTTCTATATAAGTTTTTTCTGGATCATTTGAATTTTCAAGTATATCTTGTTCATTCCTATACTCAATAGATGCAAGATCAGTTATTCCAGGTCTAACTAGAAATACCTTTTTTTCTTCTTTTGTATAGTAAGCTACATACTTAGAAACCTCTGGTCTTGGACCAACGATAGACATATCTCCCAAAAGGACATTAAATAACTGCGGAAATTCATCTAATTTTGCCTTTCTTAAAAAAGCTCCAACCTTAGTTATTCTCTTATCCTTAGTCCTAGTTACAAGGCTAGAATTCTTATCCTGACATACAACCATGGTCCTAAACTTATATATGTTAAATGGGACTTCTCCCTTCCCTATTCTTACCTGCTTAAATATTACAGGACCTTCTGAATCTAGCTTAATTATAATAGCAATTATAATAAGTGGTATTAAAAGAATTAATAGTCCTATTGCTGAAAGCACTATATCGAAAAATCTTTTTACTATTAGATATCTTTTTTTTTTTTTAATTTTTCTTCCAGCATTTAAATTAACCTACTATTTTAATAAGTTCTTTAGAAACAAGGTCTACATCCTCATCTGTAAGAAGAGTGTGTAGGGGTAAGGTAATTTCTGATTTGTATCTAGACATAGCGTTTGGAAAATCTTTAATATCAAATCCAAGATTTTTATAGGCTGTTAAAAGCGGAAGTGGTTTATAGTGTACATTAGCTGCTATATCTTTTTTTGCCAGTTCTTCTATAACCCTATTTCTTTCTTTTTCATCTGCCCCTTCTATATTTGCTATATAAAGGTGATAGGTGCTGGTTCTATCTTCTAAAAAGTGATTAAGAGCTGCTACCTTTGATCCTTCAAAGTTTTTATTGTATCTTTTAACTATTTCCTCTCTTCTTTTTTCTAAGCCCTTAAATCTATCAAGCTGAACTAGTCCTATTGAAGATACAATATCAGTCATATTACACTTATAATAAGTTCCTAAGATATCATACTCCCAAGAACCTATTCTCGTTTTTGAAAGGGCATCTTTTGACTGACCATGTAAAGAAAAGTGCTGTATTTTTTCATAAAATTCATCTGGATCCATAAGACCTCTTCTTATAGCGATTGCTCCTCCTTCAGATGTAGTAAGATTTTTCACTGCATGAAAAGAATAGCAAGTAATATCAGCTATTTCACAAACATTTTTCCCTTTATATTTTCCTGCAAATGAGTGAGCTGAATCAGATAAGACCAAAATTCTACCAAGGTCTTCTTGATATGAGTTTTTCGGCTCAAAAATATCTTTTTTTTCATTTACTATTTCCATTATTTTATCATAATCACAAGGGATCCCTGCAACATCAATAGGAATAATAGCCTTAGTATTTTTATTTATTAATTTTTTTAATTGTTCATAGTCCATTTCAAGAGAATCTTTTTGTATATCACATAATACAATTTTAGCCCCAACATGATCTATAACAGATGCAGAAGCAGTGTAAGTATAAGAAGATGTGATAACTTCGTCTCCCTCTCCTATTCCAAAAAGTCTTAATCCAAGCTCCATTGAAGCAGTGGCAGAATTTAAGCAAACTATTCTTTCTGCATTTACATATTCTCTTAGTTTTTCTTCAAATTTTTTTGTTTTTGGACCTGTAGTTATCCAGCCTGATCTAAGTGTATCAACCACTTCAGCAATTTCTTGTTCAGTAATATCAGGCGGTGAAAATTTAATTGTCATACTTCCTCCTATGCTTTCTTTAACTTTTTCTTTATAGCTCCTACATAAAGGTCTATTGATTTTACTCTAGTTATTACAATCATAATTAAATAAACCACAAATGCGATAACTATATCAATAAGAATTGATGTAAAACCAACTATTCCCAATCCATTTAAAGTGCTATTTACAAAATAAACTGCAATACCCATAATAGCAGATGAAATAAGTATCTTAACAAATTCTATAATAAATCCAGTAAAATTTATTTCTGGTATTTTTTTCCTAAGGCCATATATTAAATACAGGGTTGAAATAGTAATAGCAAGCGATGTTGCAAGTGCTAAGCCCTTATGGCCCATAAACTTAATAAGTATTAAATCTAAAGCTATATTTATTCCTACTGCAAAAAGTCCATTGATCATAGGTGTTTTTGTATCTTGCAAAGAATAATACACTTTAGAAAATAACATCCTAAGCCCCTGACCAGTAAGACCAAGTGAGTAATAGAAAAAAGCTCCAGCAGTTACAAGTGTGTCGTTTTTAGTAAACATATATCTTTCAAACATTACCCTTATCAAATCCTTACTTAAAACCATAATACCAATGGTTGCAGGAATTGTGATTAAAAAAACTGCACCTAAGGCTGAGTCAACTAGACTTAGTATTTTCTCATTATCTTTCTTTTCAAACGCTTCCGATAAAAGTGGAAACATAACAGTCGTAAATCCTGTAATAAAAATTGCAATTATAGAATCATTTATCTTGCTTGCATTGTCTAGTGCTGTAATTACACCATCAGCTAATCCAGATGCTAAATTTTGATCAATAATAATATTTATTTGCTGAGCAGCTTGACCAATAGCAACTGGAATTATTAGTCCTATCATTTTTGGAACAAATGGATCCTTAAGATCAATCAAAGGTCTTGGTCTAAATCCAGTTTTGAATGTTTGCGGAAGCTGAATTATAATTTGGGTTAAATTAGCTAGAAAAGTTGCCATAATAAGCCCTTCAATACTAATTGGAAAAGCAAATAAATAAATGAAAAATACTAAATTATATGGAATTCCCATAAAAGCATATGGCCCATAAATATTAAAAGAATGAAGGTATCCAGTAACAAGATTCATAAGAGCTAGAGCTGGTATAATTGGAACCGCAAGCCTAGTTAAGCTAACAGCCAGGTCAAATTTCTCCTTTTGAAAACTTGTAAACATAATTTTAATAATTACCGGCGCAAAAATGTAGGTTACAAGCCCTATAAATAAAGCTAAGACAAGTACAATATTGGATATATTGTTAAAAAATTTAAACTTACCCCTTGTACCATATTTTTCTTTAACATTTGCAAGCACAGGAACAAGAGCAGTAAAAATAGCAGCACCAATTATTGACATACTTACCATAGTAACTTTTATCGCTGCGTTATAGGCATCCGTTTCAATCCCTTGGCCAAACTTCCAGCCAATAGCCATCACTCTAAAAGCTCCCATAAGCTTGGATACTATGCCTAAAACTCCTATTAATATACTTGCCGAAATAATTTTTTTTCTATCCATATTTTCACCTAAATAAATTGTACTTCAGAAACCTTATCCACCTGAGTAATCTTAGATGCAACTAGTCTAAATTTTTCAGCCTTATCACTTACATAAAAAGAGTATGTAGCTTCATCTTTGTTTGGATTTATTAAGTCCCTATCTTTTAAAAGCACCTTTAATTCTTTTGCAGTTTCCTCAGCTGGATCAATAATTTTAATTTTTTCTCCCAAAACATTAATTATAGTATTTTTTAATACTGGAAAGTGAGTGCATGCAAGTACTAATCCATCCATCTTTCTAAAATCTTCTTCCTCTACCAGATATTTTTCTATAATTAATCTGGCTATATCTGTGTCTACCCAGCCCTCTTCCACTATAGAAACAAACATTGGACAGGCTTTTGATTTGATTTGAATAGAAGGGTTGGCTCTTAAAATCTTTTTTTGGTAAACTTTTGAATCAACTGTAGCTGAAGTTGCAATTATTCCTAAAGATGAAATACCATCTTCCTTAAGAACAGCTCTTACTCCGGAATCTATAACTCCAATAATTGGAATATCAAGCATATCTTTTAAATATTCATAACTAATTGCAGTCATAGTGTTGCAGGCTAAAACCAAGGCTTTAATATTTTTCTTAACTAAAAACTTAGCTCCTTCAATTGAAAATTGTAGAATTTCAGAAGCAGGTCTAGGTCCGTATGGAACTCTAGCTGTATCTCCATAATATATTAAATTTTCAGATTTAAGTATTTTTTTTATCTCCTTAAGGACAGTAAGTCCCCCAATTCCAGAATCAAAAATACCTATCGGTCTATCATCCATTAATTACTACCTCGCATTTACCTTAAAACTTAGATCATATTTATCTTTGAAGAAGAAAAAAGCATTATCCAAAGAATAATCATCTTCGAAAATCCCAAAAACAGTTGGACCAGATCCGCACATAAGCTCAGCCTTCGAACCCAATCTTCTCATATTTTCTTTTATTTTTATAATGTCAGGATTATTTTTAAGAGTTACATCTTCTAAGTCATTATTTAAATATTTGTAAAAATCGCTCTTACCATTATTTATAGCATCCGCTAATTTATAAGTTAATTTTTCACTATCTCTAATTACTAAATTTTCATATACATATTTAGAACTCACACCAAAACCAGCATTTACTAAAAGCATTTTTAAACCACTTAAGCTTTTAAGCGGCGTAAGAACATCTCCAATCCCCTCGCCCAAGCAGGTTCCGCCAAGTATAAAAAAGCTAACATCAGCTCCAAGTTTCCTGCAAACATTAATCATTTGATCACTAGAAAGATTTAAATTCCAAATCTCGTTTAATCCTTTAACCGTAGCAGCTGCATTTGATGAACCTCCTGCTAGGCCAGCAGAAAGTGGAATATTTTTTTCAATATGAATTCTTACTCCTTGTCTATCAGTCATATCCTTCATTAAATTCCAAGCTTTAAAAACAAGATTATTTTCACCAGTTGGAATTCTTTTATCATCACAAGTTAAGTTAAGACCCCCATCTAAATATTTCTTATCATTAGAGATATAAATCCCATCCCTAAGATCTATCTCTTGAAAGATAGTAGCAATATTGTGGTAATTGTCTTGTCTTTTATTTATAACATCTAAAGAGAGATTTACTTTTGCAAATGAATCTAAAATTAACTCTGACATAAAATCAAGCCTTTCATAATTTCTTATCCCTAACATTATATCATATAGGTCTAGTCAAAAAAAACAATTATTAAAAAGTTACAAAATTGTAATGTAAAAATATATAAACTAAATAAAAAGGAACATTTCTAAAATAAGTATTAGAAATAAGTTCCCTTAGTAAAATTTATAAATTTTCTAGTCTTTATTTAAATTACTTGAAAATTCTTTTAAACTATTTGTAATCATACTATTGTAAGTTTCAGCTCCTGATTCAGTTAAATGAGTCCCATCCTCTACAAAATACTCTGGATGATCTTTGGAAGTATTATACCAGTCAATCAAATTCATACTCTTATTTTTTTTGACAAATTTACCTATAAGGTCGTTAGCATAAGGCTCCCAATCTTGAGGAGATTTTGTGTTAATGAAAAATAATGGGGATTCTTTGAATCCAGAAGTTAATTTTTTAAGATCTTCCTCTTCAAACATATCATTTGTTCCAAGCTCAAAAACAACGGCTGTATCCTTTGAATCATATTCTCTAGCATACCAATTTGCAATATCTATAGAATTATATAGCTGTCTAGAGACCTCTCCATCTACAATGATTCCTGGAACTTTTTCTTCCAAACTACCTTTAAGCTGTTTTATAATAGAATCTCCAATTATTATAACTTGTTTAAATCCAGTAGCCTTTATACTTGGATATTGTGGATCTTTTTCAAGTTCAACTTTTTTTTCTTTCAGCTTTCCTCTTAGCCTCTTCAATAGCCTTTTTTTCTCTTTCAATTCTATTTTTTTCTTCTAAAATTCTTTGTTTTTCTTCCATCTGTTTGTTATAAATATCTGCCTTTACAGAAAATTCATATCCAGCAAATAAAAATATGAATACTGCTACAAGTCCAATAATCCTAAAGGCGAAAGATTTTAATTTACTTGGATGAAACCTGTAGTTAATTTTATTAAATTTTTCTACAAATATATATGAAGAAATAGCCATGATTATTATTAAAGCAAGTCTTATTAGTAAATAATTAGGCTCCATTTGTTTGACTTCAAATGGAAGTCTAGTAAGAATAAGAATTGGATAGTGCCATAAATATACTCCAAAGGAAATTTTAGCTCCTAAGCTAATCACTTTTGTTTTACCAATTTTTTCTACAACTCCTCCAGCTTTACATGAATTAATAAGTAAAAGAGAACAAAGTAAATCTATCAAAAAAAATCCACCTTTATAAAGCCAAAAAGAAAATTTGGATAAGTTAAATGATAAGAATATAAAAATTCCAATTAATAAAATACTAAATAAATTAATAAATATATAATTTTTCCCATCTTCTTTTTTTGATAGAGTTTTAGAGTTTACAATTGTAGCTAAAAAAGCTCCTAAGAACAATTCATATATCCTTGTATCTGTCCCATAGTAGGATCTATTAATATTGTGGACGTCGAAAACAAAATAGCTTAGAGCAATAAAAATAATACTTGCTCCAAGTAAAATCCACTGAAAATATTGTTTCCTTTTCCAAGTATTAGATAACTTTTTATTTAAGATAAAAATTATAATTCCAATAATTAAAAGAGCCTGCTCCTGAACTCCAAGATACCAAAGGTGGTTGAAGGGAGATTTAGCAAAAGAATCAAAATAATCGACCTTTTTAAATATAAACCACCAATTTCCCAATAATCCTGCCCCAAACAAGCCATCAGAATAGCAAATTTTAAAAAGATCTTTATTAAAAAGGAGCATATAGATATAAATAAGACTAATAAGAGTAATAATCGGAGGAAGAATTCTTTTTAGCCTATGTTTTATTGAATTTAAAAGTCCCTCTCTAGTATACAAATCTTTATTTTCTAGTAAACTTGATGTAACAAGATAAGAAGATATTATAAAAAAAAGATTAACTCCAATAAAACCGCCCGGTAAAAAACTAGGATCTATATGATATATGACTATCATAATTATAGCTAGAACTCTTAAAAAATTAAGTCCATAGAGATAATTTGAATTTGAATTTGAATTTTCATTATTATTTATATCATTTTTCATAAATAAAAGTCCTTTCCTGAAAATAATACAAATCTATTCTAACACAAATATTTTTTAAAACAAGTTTAAAATAGCTAAAAATAGCACTTTCAAAAAATTTTTTAAATATTTTGTGTATAAAAAGAATAATTATTCATCATAAAATATTATTATTTTAGGCAAATTAAAATCGGCACAATAGCTATTTGCTATTTGCCGATTTAACTTAGCCGATTAATTTTATAAATTAATTTCTTTTTAAAATAATCAAAGCCTTTGATTCTTAACAAATCTTTAATTGTACTGTTGATGTTAATACGTCCGAATAGGAATATGATACATTTCTTTCATAATCAAATTCATTTTTTACCCTAACAATAAAAATATTAGGATATGCACTAATAATTTCACCTTCGTTAGTTACTATTCTTTTACGACCTTTGTCAGCCCTAAGAATAACTTTCTTGCCAATATTTTCTTGAACCTGTGTTTTGATATTTGCTAAATTATCTACCTGTTTCAAATCCTCACACCTTCCTCTATATTAACATGTACATTTAGATTATAGCAGAAAGCAGATTTTTTGTCAAGTAAATTGTTTATTATACACTATGTTTTTTTAGATGTCAATATATAAATATTATTTTAATAAAACAATTTTTGCAATGTTAAAATAAATTATAAGTGTTGTGGCATCGACAATTGTAGTTATAAGAGGAGCTGCCATTATGGCAGGGTCTTGATTTAATTTTTTTGCAATAAGTGGAAGAATTGCTCCAATAATCATAGCTGTAACTACAGTAAATATTAAGGTAATAGAAACTACAAGGGCAACATAAACCCCAGCTTTATCAAAGAAAACAATTTTCATAAAATTTACCAAAGCTAAAATAAGACCAGCTATGATAGATACTTCTAGTTCCTTTAAAAAAACTCTTTTTGTATCATTGTTAGTAATTTCTCCAAGGGCCATAGATCTAATAACAACAGTTGAAGCTTGAGATCCTGAGTTTCCACCAGTACCCATAAGCATTGGAATAAATACATTTAGTATAGCTTGAGATCCAAGTATAATTTCAAATGAATTAATTATAGATCCAGAAATAGTTGCTGAAACCATTAGAGCAAGTAGCCAAAAAATCCTATGTTTAGAAAGAGTTAAAAAACTTACATCTAGATATCCTTCATCTTTCGATGAAACCCCAGCCATAGCTTTAAAGTCTTCTTCATTTTCTTCATCAATAACTGAGATAATCTCATCTGCTGTAATTATACCAACTATTCTTTTCTCCTCATCTACAACAGGAAGTGCATCAAAGTCATATTTTTTAAAATCATCAGAAACTTTTTCTTGGTCATCTAAGGTTCTTACATAGATAACATCCTCTTCCATTATTTCTTCAATTGTTTTTTCATAATCTTGTGATATAAGTTCTCTTAAAGAAACATAGCCTAAAAGTTTCCTATATGGATCAGTTACATAACAAGTATAAATAGTAACCTTATCAGGAGCTGTTTTATTTATATAATCAAGAGCATCCCTAACTATCATATCTTTCTTTAAGGAAACATACTCAGTTGTCATTAGAGATCCTGCAGAATCTTCAGGATATGAAAGAATTTGGTTGACCGCTTCCCTATCTTCAGGGCTAGTATTTCTAAGAATTTTCTTAACTGCATTTGACGGCATCTCCTCTAAGGCATCAACTAAATCATCAACAAACATTTCCTTTAAAAAATCTTTCATGTCTGCATCAGTAAGTTCTCTAGCAAGACTTCCCCTTAGTTCAGAGTCAATCTCTGAGAAAACAAAAGCTGCATCATCTTTTTTAAGTAGTCTGAAGATGATAAGTGCTTCTTTAACAGTTACTTCATCGTCTTCCATAACTTCTATTATATCTGCTCTTTGCATCTTTAATAGAAGATTTTTAAGTCCGATATAATCTTTTTCATCTAAATATTTTTTTGCTATATCTGCTAATATAATCATCCCATTCTACCTCCTTTTTTTATTATATCATCTTTTATATATTAAAGAAAATTTAATACATTCTTTTATAATATTAAGATAAATGCTATAATAAATTCAAAGGAGTGATTAAATGGAAATATTAGATTTACAACCAAAAAAAAGTTTTTAAATATTTTAGTGAAATTTCCAAAATTCCTAGATGTTCAGGAAACGAAAAAGAAATTTCAGATTATTTAGTTAATTTTGGAAAAGAAAGAGGCTTTGATGTATATCAAGACGAAGCTTTAAATGTATATATGAAGAAAAAAGCAAGCCCAGGTTATGAAAATGCACCTACAGTCATTCTTCAAGGTCACATGGATATGGTTTGCGTTAAAAGTGAAGACTCTAATCACAACTTCTGTAAAGATCCAATAAAACTAATTTATGAAGATGGAATAATTCATGCAGATAAGACAACTTTAGGTGCTGATAATGGAATAGCTGTAGCTATGGCACTTGCATACTTTGATTCAGATGAATATAAGCATCCAAATCTTGAAATGCTAATTACTTCATCTGAAGAAACTGGGATGGATGGAGCTATAGCAGTTGATGGAAAGCTTCTTGAAGGAAAGTACCTTCTAAATATTGACTCCGAAGAGGACTATGGCTTTACTGTTTCTTGTGCAGGTGGAGTTAACCAAATTGTTAGATTTAAAGAAGAATTTGATGAAAATAATTCTAATGAAGCCTATACAATTACTGTAGATGGTTTACTTGGTGGCCATTCTGGAATGGAAATTATTAAAGAGAGAGCCAATGCTATAAAAGTTGTAGCTAGATTTTTAAATAGTATAAAAGATAAGATTGTTTTAGCTGAAATAAGCGGCGGAACTAAACACAATGCTATTCCAAATAAAGCCTTTGCCACATTTACTGCAAGCGAAGATATAAGTAGTGAATTTGAAAAATTCAGAAAAGAAATTACAAATGAGTATAAGACAAAAGATAAAGGTTTAAGGATTAGTTTAAATAGAACTGAGATTAAAAAAACTTATACAAAAGATCTTTCAGATAGACTAGTTAGTTTTTTAGCCCTTGCTCCTCATGGAATAAAGGCTATGAGTGCCGATATTAAGGGCCTCGTTGAAACATCAGATAATCTATCAGTCGTAGAAAAAGATAATGGAAATATTAAAATTACTTTCTCTATTCGTTCTTCTATAGAAAGTGCTAGAAGAGAGTTAGAAAAAGAAATTGAAACTTTAGCTAAAATTTTAAAAGCAGATATCGAGTCAAGAGACGGATATCCTGCTTGGGAATTTGAAGAAGATTCAAAACTTTTAAGTATTTCAAAGAAAGTTTATAAAGATGTATTTAATAAAGAGCCTGAAATCTTAGCAATACATGCTGGCCTTGAATGCGGACTACTTAAAAAACATCTTCCAAATACTGAAATGATTTCTTTTGGACCAAACTTACACGATGTTCACAGTGAAAAAGAAAGAATGGAAGTAGAATCTGTAAATAAGATGTTTAATTTCCTAGTAGAACTTTTAGAAAATATAAAATAAAGCGACTTAGTATAATAGTAATATTATAATAATAGTAATTTTTAAAAAATCATAAATACCATCCTTATAAAATTTATAAGGATGGTATTTTTATGCTTTTTTTACTTTATTAAATAAATCTACAACTTCTGTAACTTTTAATATTAATAAAAGTGTAAAATAAACTAGACCTGCAAATAAAATCATTATAATAAAGGATAATTTATAGCTTAGAAAACCTTGTATGAAATTAAAAAAGATTTTAGTTAAAATCCCCATAACTATAGAAGCTAATGTAATCTTTACTAATTCTACTAATTCTAATTTAAAATTAATTTTACCATGTTTTTTACTAAAAAGAATTGAAAGGCTTATTCCTCCAGATATAGAAGCTATAGCAGTTCCTAGGGCAAGACCATTAAGGCCCATAAATTTAGATAGGCTAACTGAAAATATAACATTTAAAAGAACAATAAGTCCTGTATTTTTAACTGGCGTTTTTGTATCTTTTAATGAATAAAATGCCTTTGAAAGAGTATCTATTAAGCTATAACCAATAAGTCCTAAAGCATAGAAAAATAAAGCTCCACCAACTACAGTAACATCGTTTTCTGTAAACATTCCCCTTTTAAATAAAATTCTTACAACGTCGTTTGAGAAAAATAAAAAGGCAACAATTGATGGAATTACAAGAATTGCAGATAGTGTAATTGTAGTTCTTATAGTCTTTTTAACTTTTTCCATATCATTTTCAGATGCAGCCTTACTCATCTCAGGATAAGCAACTGTTCCTATTGACATTACAACAAGACCTGCAACAAATGAATAAAGCTTAACTGCATAGTTTAGAGATGAAACTCCACCCTCAGAAACAACAAGACTAGCAAGGGTTTTGTCGATAATTGTATTTACATCGCTAATCGCCATACCAATAATCATAGGTACAATTATTTTAAGAGTTTCTTCAATATGAGGATCTTTTAAATCTATAAAAAATTTATGCCTATAACCATATTTCCTAACTGCAAATGGATACAAAATATACTGAAAAACATTTGCTAGGGCTACTCCGACAACAAGAGCTATAAAACCAAGCTTGCTCGAAATAATAATAGCAGAAATTATAACTATATTTAAAAAAATAGATATAGAACCAGGAACTTTAAAGTTTCCCTTAACCTGCAAGTAGCCAGTAAATATAGATCCATATCCAACCGCAAATAAGGAAAGAAATATAACTCTTACAAAAAATACTGCCTTTTCAAATACTTCTCCCTCAAAACCAGCTGCAAATATTTTAACAATAGGTCCTGCAAGCAAAATTCCAAGTCCAGTAAATACAAATGACAATAAGATTACTATGTTAGTTAAATTAGAAGTAAATTCATCTGCTACTCTTGTCCCCTTCTCTTTCTCAATTGAAGAATAAAGTGGAATGATTGCATTACCAGTTCCTGCTGTTACAAATTTAAAAATAACCAAAGGTACAGTCATAGCAATAATAAAAATATCCGCTATATAGCTAGTTCCATAAAAATATGAAAGTACCAGCTCTCTTAAAAATCCAAAAACCTTAGTAAAAAGTGTAAGTAGCAGTAAAAGAATTGCTGTTTTTTTCATGTTTTAACTATTTTCCCTTTCAAAATTCCAAGAATCTCTTACCATTTCTTCAATTCCTTTTTCAGCAGTAAAATTCAAAAGTTTTTTTGCCTTGTCGGCATTTGCATAATAAATAGCTAAATCTCCCGGTCTTCTTCCTACAATTTCATAATTTACTTTTACTTTGTTCACCTTTTCAAAAGCTTTTACTATATCTAAAACAGAATAACCTCTTCCTGTTCCAAGATTAATGTAATCAAATAAGCCTTCCTTCTTTTCAAGGTATTCTAGAGCTTTTACATGGCCTACAGCAAGATCTACAACGTGAATATAATCCCTTACTCCAGTTCCATCCTTTGTTTCATAATCGTCTCCAAAAACTTTTAATTTATCATAAGTTCCCTTGGCAACTCTAGTAATATATGGCATAAGATTGTTTGGAATACCATTTGGATCTTCTCCAATAAGTCCAGACTTATGGGCTCCAATAGGATTAAAATATCTTAAAGCAAGCATTTGGAATGATGGATTAGATTTTTGAAATCCTTCCATAATAATTTCAGAGAAAAGTTTTGTATAGCCGTAAGGGTTAACAGCACCTGTTCTCATTCCTTCAATATATGGAATACTATTATCCTTATGGTAAACAGTAGCAGACGATGAGAAAATTAAACTTCTTACTTCCTCAGCCTCCATAGCTTTTAAAAGGCTAATCATTCCATATACATTTTCTTCATAATAAAGTAGAGGCTTTTCAACTGACTCTCCTACAGCCTTTTTGCCTGCAAAATGGATCACTCCATCTATTTTTTCATTTTTTAATATATGTTTTAATTTTTCACTATCCTTAACATCATCCTTATAAAAGATAATATCCTTTCCAGTAATAATTTTAATTTTATCCTTAACTTCCTCTTTTGAGTTAGATAAATTATCTAAACAAATAGGATTATATCCTCTTTCTATAAGTTCAACAATTGTATGGGACCCAATATATCCAAGTCCACCTGTTACAAGAATATTTTTCAAAAATTTTCTCCTTTACATAATTTTCTCCTTAATTATATCATAAAGTCTAAATTATTTTATTACATATAAACTTAACTTATGCTATAATATTTTTTATATTGATAAAAATAAATTATTAACAAATGATAACATTAGAAAGAGGTACTATGGAAACAAAGGAAGAATTAATTTTAAATGGAAATATAAATAAAGCCATTATAAATCTATCAATTCCGCTTATGATAAATAGTTTTATACAGACATTATATAGTCTAGTTGATGGCCTTTACCTCTCAAGACTAGGTACAGTAGAATTTGCAGCTACAAGTTTAGTTTTTCCTGTTATTTGGCTTTTTTTAACTTTTGCACAAGGCGTATCATCAGCTTCAACTTCCATAATGAGTCAACTATTGGGGATGAAAAAAGAAAAAGAATGCAGCGGATATCTTTTTCAGGTAATTTGTTTTGGAATATTTATTAGCTTTGTTGTAACTCTTACTTCCCAATTTTTTACAGATGGATTAACTAAATTTATGGGAGCAAAGGATGATGTTTTTACTCATGCTTCCAACTATTTAAAAGTTAGTTTCTTTGGATATCCAGCGATAGTTTTTTCCCTAATAGTAGCTTCTATTATGCAGTCAGAAGGAGATACTAAATCAATAACTTTTGCAAGCGTTATATCTTCACTAGTAAATTTAGTTTTAGATCCAATATTTATTTTTGAAAAAATCTCAATTCTAAATATAAACGGATTAAATCTTGGAGTAATTGGCGCATCTCTTGCAACTGTTATATCACAGTATATAATGCTTCTAACTGGAATATTCCTACTTAAAAAAAATAAGAGAAAGATAAAAGTAAGATTTAAGGGCGAAAAACTTTCACTTGAAAAAATAAAAAAAATATTTAAAATAGCCATACCTTCTATGGTAGGTCAATCTTCAGAAGCATTTGGATTTGTAATTTTAAATAAATATATTTCCTACTATGGAACAATAACTCTAGCGGCCTACTCACTTGTAAATAGGACTACATCAATTTTAATGCAGCCACCAATGGGTATAGGAATGTCCCTTCCAACCATAATCGGTCAAAACCTAGGTGCAGGAAAACTTAAAAGAGTAAAGGAAAGCTTTAAGTCAGCCCATTTAATAAGTTTTGTAATTTCTTTTATTGGCGCTGTGATTATGCTAATATTTTCAAAAGAAATTATAGAAATATTTGTAAAAAAAGAGGAAGCAAAAATAATTTTTCCAGAGGCTTATGAGTATATGCTTTACTCAATCCCAATCATGCCTCTTATGGGATGCTTTTCTATATTTAACGGCTTTTTCCTTGGAACTGGCCACACAAAATACTCAATGATAATGGGAATTGGAAGACTTTGGTTAATAAGAATCCCTATTATTATCCTAATTAGAACTTTTTTAGTAGAATTAGGGCAAAGATCTACTACAATTTGGATAGCAATGTTACTAAGTAATATCTTTATAAATCTATGGGCATATATTATTTATAGAAAAGGAAATTGGAAAAAATCAATCATATAGGAAAGAAGCACTGAAAAAAATTTTTCAGTGCTTCTTTTAAAAGCTTTTATTTTCAATTTTTGGAAGTGATAAGAAAATTATTAAGCCGAGTAGAAAAAGAGGAACAATCCCAAGAATTGAGTATCTTGCATTACCAGTAAGATCTGTAATAATTGCCATTATCATAGGTCCAAGTATAGCAGCAAATTTTCCAAAAATATTATAGAAGCCAAAAAACTCGTTGGAATTTTCCTTTGGAATAATTTTTGCAAAATACGATCTTGAAAGGGCTTGAATTCCTCCTTGACAAGATCCCACCAAGGCTCCCAATATGAAAATATGGTAAATATTACTTATATTATATGCAAAAATTACACTAATTAAATAAGTAATAATCGCTACTGTTATCATTTTTCTAGTCCCATATTTGTCGGCAAAATTACCGTATAAAATAGCACAAGGAAAGGCAATAATTTGAATAATTAAAAGTATGGCTAAAAGTGTAAAAGTATTTAATGAGTCTCCTCCAAGTATAGCTTCTGAATATGGAACAACCATTTTAATAATCGTATCTACCCCATCAATATATAAAAAATAAGCTATAAGAAAAGTAAATACAATTTTATGCTTTCTAATTTCTTTTAATGTTTTAAAAAGTCTTGAAAAACTTTTTTTAATTGGATTTTTCTCTCTTTCAACCCCATAAATTTGATCTACGTTTTTTATAATTGGAAGTGATAATACCATCCACCAAAGTGCAGTTATAATAAAACCTATCCTATATCCTAAAGGGTTAGACATACCTAAGGCGTAAACTACAGCAAGCGAAATTGCAAATGGAATAACAGAAGCTATATATCCATAAGCAAATCCTGAAGTGGAAACCTTATTCATTCTCTCATCATCAGTAACATCTACAAGTAAAGCATCATAGAAAATATTTGATCCTGAAAATCCTACAGCTGACAAGATAAATAGTAGGACTAAAAGGAAAATATTTCCAAAAGGAACTAAGGCCAAAAATCCAGTAGATAAAAAACCAACAAGGAAGAAAAATGTAAAAAATTTCTTTTTATAGCCATGATAATCTGCAATTGTTCCTAAAATTGGTGCTAAAATGGCTATAATTAAAGAAGCAATTGAATTAAAATATCCTAAATCCATACCGCCACCTTTACTAAACATAGAAAAATATACAGGTAATAAAGCCGTTGTTATAGCCATTGAGTAGGCAGAATTTCCGCAGTCATATAAAATCCATGAAATTTCCTTTTTACTATACTTTTTAATTTTAATCTCCTCCATTTCCTCTTAATTATATCAAAACAAAAGATAAGCATTGTTAAATTCTAGTAAAATTTATCCTAGTCACTTTATAAATACTTTTCAAAAAATATAAATCTTTATAGAATATATACCCCCCTTGAAAATATTGTATCTTTAAGTTATCATAAAAATAGAAAAATGTTTTCATAATGGAGGTAAAGATGGAATATAAAGTTTTTTGTCCGCCTGATTTCAATGAGGATAAATATAAAAAAATGCCTAATGTAACTTTAAAAGAAGTTACTACCGATGGAGTTTCTCCTGAAGGATTTTATTTAACAACACACATGCCAACCTACTACAAGTACAATGACAATTGGATAATTCCAAAAAGTAATTCTTTAAACTGTGTAGCAGTTTTAGAAAATGATACAATTGTTATAAAAGAAATTAGAAACCTTGTAAAAGGTGATAAAGTTGTCATGGGTAAATCAAGAGATGGTCAAAATGGAGTTTTGATGTACAAAGAAGGATTTAGTAAGGAATTATATGAAGATAATGGTTTTTCTGTAGAGACATCATTCTCCGAAGAATATGAATTACTAACAGATCTTATGAAAAGGGAAAAAGAAAATGGTGGCCATATTGTTTGGGTACTTGGTCCTTCTGTTGTTTTTGACCACGACACAAGGGTTGCACTAGTAGAGCTTTGTGAAAATGGTTATGTTCAAGCCTTACTTGGTGGAAATGCAATTGCAACTCACGACTTAGAGGGTGGTTATCTAGGCACTGCTTTAGGTCAAAATATTTACACACAAGAAAATGTCCCAATGGGTCACTACAACCACCTAGACCTACTTAATGCTGTAAGAAGAGCTGGATCTATCAAGAAATTTAATGATGATGGTCATGTTGCCAATGGATTTATAAAATCTCTTACAGAACATAATATTCCTATTGTACTTGCTGGTTCTATTCGTGATGATGGACCGCTTCCAGAAGTCTATAGAAATACAGAAAAAGCTCTTTCTGCTATGCAAGAACAACTTGACAAGGCAACTCTAGTAATTTGTTTAGCAACTATGCTACACTCAGTTGCATCTGCAAATCTTGCTTCTGGATATACAATTAGAGAAAATGGAGATATTACGCCAGTTTACATGTACACAATAGATGTAACTGAAAATGTAACAAGAAAAATTGCCGCAGCAAGAGAATTAATGGCTGTTAGAAGTATAATAACAAATGTACAAGATTTTGTAGTAAATGTGCAAAAATCACTTATTAAAAAGGAGGATAAATAATGAAGTTTGAAATTCCTAAATTTAGAGAGCCTGATTTTAATCAAGACTTTTTAAAAAATGCTCCGAATTGCACCCTAGAACAATGCCCTGAGGATGGTATATCTCCAGAAAATTACCACGCCCTATCAGTATATCCTGAATATTTTAAAATAAATGGTAAATGGGTATTAGCTACAGAATCTAGAATGGATACAGTAGCAGTAGCAATAGATGAAGAAGGAAAAGAAAAAGTAAATATAGTCGAATTTAGAAACCTTAAAAAAGGCGATAAGGTAGTTATAGGTAGAACTGAAAATGCCGAAGAAGGAATCTATATGTGGACAAAGGGTTTTGAAAGCGTGGATTCAAATGAAGATAATTTTGCATTTAGATCTGGTAGAAGTAGAGAAACAGCATTTTCCATAGACTATGATAATCTTTATGAACTTTTAAAACATGAAAAAGCAAACGGTGGATATATTACTTGGGTTATAGGTTCAGCTGTTGCACTTGATAAAAATGCCAGAGACGCATTTGAAGGTCTAGTAAAAAAAGGATTTGTAGATGCAGTTTTCTGCGGAAATAATACAGCCGCTATTGACCTAGAAAATGGAGTTTACGGTTCAACTTGGGGGCAAGATATTTTTGTAAAGGAACAAAACACCAATAACAACATCTATGAAACAATTAATCTTGCAAGAAGTTATGGTTCAATGAAAGCATTTATGGGAAGCGGAAAGGTTGAAGATGGTTTTATAAAAGCACTTTACGACAGGGATATTCCAGTAGTAATATCATGCTCCATAAGAGATAGACTACCACTACCTGAAGCTTACACAGATGTATATAAGGCTCAAGATGCAATGAGAGCCCACACTAGAAAATCATCAACAATTATTATGCTATCAGCAATATTATTTACAATTGCATCTGGAAATATGACACCTTCATATAATAAGTTTAATGGTGAAATAAGACCAGTATATCTATACACAGTTGATATTCAAGAATTTGCAGTAAATAAACTAGCAGATAGAGGAACCTTAACAGCAACATCAATAGTAACAAATACTCAAGACTTTTTAAGAAATGTAAATAGATCATTAGAATAAAAATAAAGAGCTGAAAATATTGTAAACTCAAAAATTTTGAGATTATCTAAAATATTTTCAGCTCTTTTTTATCCAAATTTTGATATATAAATTATTAGATTACATTAATTATTTATTTTATAATTTTTTAAAAATTCAATCTTTAACTTAACTTCTAGTAATTTTTTTTAATTTAATTTAATCAAATATTAATATAAGTATCATCTCTCTAATAAGTTACTTTTCAAAAATACGTGTTCTGAATTCTATAAGATATATTATCAAAAAATCTTAATTCAATTTTCAACTTATTTAATAAAAATAAAATGTAAAATATACGAAAACATTTTAAAGCTTATTTTTATTTTATTATAATTTTTTGCTACATTATTCTATATAATGATTAGCTTGCGTAGAATAAAGTTTATAATATAATTTAGATCTATCTTTTAATAATTCTTCATGACTACCTATTTGAACAATTCTTCCTTTATCCAGAACTAAAATATTATCACAAAATCTGCAGCTACCCATTCTATGAGAAATAAATACTCCAGCTCTTCTGTTAATAAGTTGCGACATATTTTTAAAGATTTCATATTCACTTTCTGGATCTAGAGCAGCAGTTGGCTCATCAAAAATTGCAATTGGTGAATCCTTATATATAGCTCTTGCAATAGCTAGTTTTTGTAATTCACCTGCACTAAAATTAATTCCATCTTTTTCCATTTTGAATAGAGATGTATTTTCTTTATTAGCTAGCTTATCAACTTTATCACTCATTCCTACCTCACTAATTGCAAACCTTACTTTTTCTATATTAGGATGTAGGTTAGCTGAAATATTAACACTAATTGGAAAAGCAAATAATTGGTAATCTTGAAAAACAATTGAAAACAAAGACAAATAATCTTCATATTTAAACTGTCTAATATCTATTCCATTTAATGTAATATATCCATCTGTCGGATCGTAAAGCCTTGTAAGAAGTTTTATGAGAGTTGTTTTCCCAGATCCATTTTTCCCAACTATTCCAAATTTAGAGTTAAATCTAAAGCTATATGAAATATTTTTTAAAGCAAAATCTTTTGAATTTTCGTATCTATAAGAAACATTATGAAACTCAATTATATATCTATTATTTTTTATAGAACTTATTTTTCTATTTCCACTTTCTTTTTTATTTGGGAGGTTTAGGAGTTCATCAAAAACTTCTATAAAACTAGATTGAAGTGAAATTTTTTGATTTATATCTATTAGCTCGTTAATACTATTATTAAACATATATAGAACACCGATGTACCTAGACATAGTTCCTATAGATATTGATTTAAAATAAACTTTAAAAATTATTAATGTATATGCTGATAGCTGTGCTATGAACATAATAATTTTATTTAAACTTTCTTTATTTTTTATAGTTTCATGGTAAAATTTATTATAAAAAGAAATAGAAGCATTTAGCGTATCCTCATATAAGGAAAGTATATAGTCTTGCATTTGAAATATACGTATATCTTTTCCAAAATTAACATTAGAAAAAACTTTATCAACATAATAATTAAGTCTACGTTCAACTTTCATTTTATTTTGATATCCTTCTGCTGTACGCATTTTTGATTTTTTAGATATCAATCTACTTAAAAATATATTTAATAGCATGAAACTAAGAATAATAGAAAGCAAAATGTAGGAATTAGAAATTATTGAAAATCTACCTATATCATGATTTATACTTTTTGTAAAACACATTTTAATTATCATAAAAAAGGATGAAATAATTACTACTATTTTAGAAAGTATAGAGATATAGTAATTTATAAAAATATCATACCCCCCTAAATGCTCAATTACATAACGTGCATCTGAAAGTTTTTGTAAAAAATCACCTTTTTCCATTTCTTCATAATCTATGGTCATTGATTTCTCACTTATCATATAGATAAATTTTTTATGGATATTTTTAGTTTTATAATCATTAATTGATTTCAAAAAATCAATTAAGATACCTGTTAAATATATTAACAAGAGTAAGAAAATTACATTTTTAGGTAAGTTGTCAAATTTTTTATATATTAATGAGTCAATTACGATATTTACAAGAAATAAAGATAAATAAGGATATATACCAGTCAAAAATGATTCAAAAATAGATGTATAAATGATTTGTTTGTCTATTTTTAATACTTTTTTTAAACTCTTCAATGCCTTCTTATGTGATAAAAGAAAATTAGATCTCATAAAATTCTCATTCCTTTTGCCTGTAGTATGATGATTGAATCTTATACATCTTATTGTATTTACCATTTCTAGCTACTAAATCATCATGAGTTCCTTCTTCTAAAATAACTCCATCTTCTAGTAATATGATTCGATCACAAAATTTAGTAGAACTCAATCTATGAGAGATAAAAATGATAGTCTTTCCTTCAAATAATTTAGAATATATCTCATATAGCTTATTTTCAGCTATTGCATCTAATGCTGCAGTAGGTTCATCTAATATAACAATAGGAGAATCTTTATAAAGGCATCTAGCCATAAGTAATTTTTGAGATTCTCCTCCAGATAATAATATACCATCCTTTGAAATCTCTTTAGTCATTTCTGTGAATATTCCATTTGGAAGAGAGCTAATCCTGTTACTTAAGTCTACCTGATCTAAAATAATAGATAATTTTTCATAGTTATATTTACTACTACAAGAAATATTTTCTGCAATTGAACTTGCAAAAAAATTAAAATCCTGAAAAACCGCACATAATTTCTTAAAAAGCTGCTCTTTAGAAATTTTTTGTATATCTTGTCCGTCAAATAGAATCTTACCTTTTGTCGGCTTATAAAGTCCCAGTAATAATTTAATTAAAGTTGTTTTCCCTGCTCCATTATCGCCTACAATTGCTATTTTTTCACCTGGCAAGATTTTTAGATTAAAATCCTTAAAAATTTGAACTCCAGTTTCCATAAAAGAATATGAAACATTCTTAAACTCAATTGTAGGTGTAGTGAATTCCTTATAATCTAATGACTTATTGCTAAATATCTTAGGTTTCAAATTTAACATCTCTCTAGTATTTGAAACGTTAATAGAATTATTATCTAAAAAAATGATACTATCGAAAATGTTTTTTAGCCATTCACTCATTCCTGACATTAATCCAATTAATACAATTGCGCGATCTACACCAATATAACTTTTTTTAAAAATAATATAATATAAACTAATTACCTTGATAAAAGAAAGTGTTCTATCAACAAATTTTATTTTAAATGTTTTTTTTGACTCTTTAGCTAACCAGTTTTTTCTTTGTATATTTAAGTTTTCATATTCTTTTTTTAACATTAAAGGTAGAGAGAAGAATCGAATATCTTTTGCATGTTTAAGTGATATTGAATGTCTAAAAATATAATTCATTTTTGAATCAATCTTTTGACGTTCATCCTCATTTTCTTTAATCCACAAACTATTTTTATGATATAATAGCATAGTCATTAATGAGGTAAAAAAAGTAACAAGTGCCAAATAAATACTAATATCTGAAGAATAGATTAGAAAAACAATAAGTCCAATTATGCTAGTAAATAGCGTTTGACAATCAAATATAATATGATGAAAACCCATATGGTAACCATCATAATAAGAATTAATCCCTTTCTCAAATTTTATTCTATAATTTTCAGTATCAATATATTCAAAATCTAAATTTAAACTTAAAGAATAATAATCTTTAGCCCTAAGCATCCTGATATTATTTATACTATTATTTAAATTTCTTTCTAGTCTTTTAGTAGTTATGTCAATTAATAAAAGTAAAAATAAGTAGCTAAGAGTGCCAAGAATAATTTGATAAATTTGCAAACCATTCTGAAACATTCTTATAACAAATGCTGGCAAAAAAATTTGAGCAAAGGAAATAAAAATATTTAATATAGACAAAAGAACGCTTCTTATAAAATAATAAGGAATACTTTGATCTTTAAGCAAATATTTATATGTAAAGATAATATTTTTAAAAGTTGATTTATTATTCATTAAACACCTACAATTCATATTATAATAACTCTTGTAAATTTAGAATATCAATATATTTACACTGAATTTTATTATAATCATTGTTGATACTAGTAGAACTCCAACTGAACCCAGGACATCTTGTGCAATAATCACTATATTTACAATTATTAACATAAATAACAATGTAAATTTGATTTAATTATATAATAACCTGGTTTTGTTATATATCATATTATTTTTCTAGTTCACCTTATAAAAAATTAATTTATTAACTAAAGTTAATAAATTAATTTTTTAATTTTGATTAGCTTTCAATCTTATTGGCATATTATTCTCTGGTATAA
Organism: Citroniella saccharovorans; assembly: GCF_035481615.1. Taxonomy (NCBI): domain Bacteria; kingdom Bacillati; phylum Bacillota; class Tissierellia; order Tissierellales; family Peptoniphilaceae; genus Citroniella; species Citroniella saccharovorans. The sequence continues at coordinate 185,476 of NZ_JAYKOT010000003.1, read as the reverse complement.
AAAATTCTTGCCTACAAGTCCTATTCTCAATATCAGAAAATGTTAGCTGGAATATTTGGTTTGTCTTATAAGATTTAACCTGAAGTATCTTTCTAGAAGATTCATAGAGGCTAATATATCTAGTGTAGGTATAATCCTTATAACTCTTATTCTTTATAAAGCCCTTTGGCATCGACATAGCATTCATTATACTATAACTAGAAGCAATGGCCTGGTCAAAGTTTTCGGAAAAATCTTCAGTTTTAAGAAAATAATAAGCTTTTAAAAATCTAGAAGTAGAATCATATCCTCCAGGCAAATTTTTAGCCCCATTAAAATCTCTTAAATCTATATCCTTGTAAGTTTTTTTCAAGTTTTTTAATGTGTGATTTAAAATGGGGTGCATTTGTCATAACACCATAAGGATTTTCATAATAAAAAAGTTCTCCACCCTTAGATTCAATTACAATTGATTTTTTTCTCCTTGTCAGCTAGGTAAAAGTGGAAGTATGGGCAGATTATCCTCTCCCCTAGATTATTTTTCAAAGAAAAATTTATATTTTTTATATCCCCTATGACTTCATCAACATTTTTATAGTTTGCAAGTACATAAGACATAAAGTGTAAAGATGAAATATTAAACTTTCCATAAGCTGGTTTTGCTGAATGAATATTAAATACTGTGTAGTCGTTAGTTATCCCCATAAGGCCGTGTTCATTTATTCCATCTTTTAGTGGGTCATAATTGTTAAATACAAGTCCCATTGTTTCATATTTGCTATAATAGTCATTCCCATCTAGATCAGTAAATGCCTTGTATCCTCTTGGAAAAAACACAACATTAAAATCAATTGGATGTTCAAAATCCATAGTTCTTGCTAGAACTGATCCATCTAAGTAGTCTAATTTAATTCCTGTACACATATCTACCCCTTAAAATTCTTTTTTATCATCATTAAAATTATATCATAAGTTTGAGTAAAAAAAACTAAAGCTATTATTAATAAGCTTATTGTCGTTTCTAATGCCTTTTATTTTGAAATACTAAGTTTTTTTGCTTATGATAATGATTTAAAATATAAAAGATGGATAAGAAATATTTTCCTATCCATCTTTAGTAGTTCAAATTATATATTAAGATTTATCAGTAGATATTTAAAGTAAGTTCTTGTTTCCTTTTAAATAGTGATTGCTCTTATTAAAATTATGATGTAACTAATCCTAAGTCAAATACAACTAAAGAATTTTTAGATACTATTAATTCCTAAAATTTCTATCTTTTATCACAATTTAAATAGAAATACTCTTTGTAAAATAATTTTCGTCAATATGTTTATGGTCAATGGTTATAATTGTTTTTGATTCTAAATATTTCATCAGATCATCAAATATTTCGTAGAATAAAATTTCATCAAGTCCTGTACTTATTTCGTCAAAAATGTATAGGCAGGAGTCCTTGTACAAAGCTCTTGCCAATAAAACTCTAGTCTTTTCTCCTCCTGATAATGTTGTGGCATCAAAGCCAATCTTGTTTGCTGAATATTTCTCTAAAACTTCTCCTAACCTACAAATTTTAATAATTTTATTCAATTTGTCCTCGTCAAACTTAGCTTTGAATGTGATGTTATCAATAATTGACATATTAAATAATTTATTTTCCTGAAAAACTGCTGATAGGGATATTGCCTGATTTTCTTTGCCATCAACATAAACATTACCAGAAGTAGGTTTGTACATGTTGGTTATTAGCTTTGCAATTGTCGATTTTCCTGAGCCAGTTCTGCCATTTATTTTTAATTTATCTTTCTTATTTATGACTAAATTGAAATTATTTAAAATATGATTATCCCCATAATTTAATGAAACATCTTTAAATTCAATTGTACTAAAATCCTCAACTAAATTTATATTTTCCTTCTCTATATTTCTTAAAGTATCATCTATTCTCTTAATAGAATTTTTGAAAGTGGAAATTTCTTTTTGATTTTCTATTATATTAAAGATTGGATCGGTAATCATTGACGCATACAAAATAATTGCTACTAATGCACCTACAGATAAGCTCCCCCTACTAACGCGCATACCCCCAATTAGAATTAAAGTAGCCATAATTAAATTAAAGAGTAAGCTTACAAGTGCTTGAGAAATATTTTTTATATTTACAATTTTTTTATCCAGGATATTTAATTCAATGTTTTCCTTTTGGAATTCTCTAGTAAATACCTTCTCTTTATTAAATAATTTAATATCCCTTGCACCTACAATAATGTCAAAAAATTTATTTATTACATTGAGCCTTTGAATTTGACTATTTTTAGATGCTATTTCTGAACCCTTTAATATCTTTTGAATTACTATACTTGAAATAATAGAGATAATAATCATAGCAAATAACATTATATAGTCATATTTTATTATTATGATTGATCCAATTACAAAACTTGATATTGAAAATCCCAAGTCAAAAATAAGTGGAATTAACTTGTCATCAAGCGATTTTAGATCGTCAACTAATACATTAAAAACATTACTTTGACCAGCTTGTTCTAATAAATCAATTTTTGTCTTTAAAATGCTTTCAACAATCTCATCCCTTATACTTCTATTCAAATTTAGTTCAAATTTTGAACCAAAGTTAACAAGACTAATCTTAAAAAGATTAACCAAAATATAAACAATTGAATATAGTATTATGTATTTTATAAACTCACTCTTATTTCCTATAGTTAGATAATCAACTACCTTTTGAATGAAAACCATAGGAAAAATACTTAAACTTCCTACAATAATTCCTGTTAAAAATAGGAGTAAAATCTTAGAAAAATTCTTTTTATATTTATCTCTTATCATAATTTTCTCCTGAGATTAAAGTTTTTATTTTATAAATTTAATAATTTTAATATTAAGATATTGTTTAATATAGTTCTATCTAAATCAAAAATCTGATACATACAAACTCTTAAAACGTTTGCTATACCGTTAGCAATTTTAAAACTCGAAATAGTTTATCCTTTAGTAGCTAAGATCTCATCATTTAATTCCGACAAACTTAAAATCAAATTGCAAATCAACAATGCAAGCATACACACAATACCTATATTAATAATTTGCATTCCTAATAGAATAGGTAGGATTGTACAAACAATGTCTATAACCACTAATATGACTAAAAATTTAAACCTAATTTTAGCTGAAGATCTAAGCAATTTCAATATCGAAAGTAACTATCATCTCTTGCGTTTTTATTTAATTATTTGGCTCGACAAACTGAGATTTGTTAAGCTCTTTTTATCATTAATGGTAAGCCGTATTCATCTATTCCATTGTCAGAGAAACCAAGCGATGCCCAAAATCTATGCGAATCCTCTTTTGCGTAGTTCATGGCGTAATACATTGCGCCGTCGTTTTTTGTGTATTCCATAAGCGTTTGGAAACATTTGTGTCCTGTCCCGTTCCCTCTATACTCTGGGAACACCCAAAAATCAAGAATGAAACATTTTCCGTCCTCGCTTTTGTAAGTGCAGTACTGAGAAGCGCCTATTTTAACTCCGTCACGCACAAAATATACCATGTGTTGAGTGTCCGGAGTGCGCAACATATGACTTTGCAATACATCTCGATATTCCGCGCTCTGGAAGTATTTCTTTTCTTCCTCCGTCGTTATAAACCCGTCATTTACCAAATACTGAAACTGAATGTCCCAATACTCGTTGATTTTTGAAACAGGTATCTCCTGAATGAATATCATTTCAACATCCCCCTCAAATTCTAATTTATCTAGTTCTATTATATTAGATAGTCCCTCGCATGTGTAGACTCTTACAGTAAATATTTCAATCTTGTTATCACTGTATTACCATTTATCTTAGCTTTACCCTTTCGTGTAATATACTTTTCAATATCAAAAACATTTCTCTCATCATAATATTCAAATAACTTGTAATTCTTATGCTTTGTAATATTAAATTTATCAGACAAGAAATGTCTTACTACTCTTAGATAAAAATATACCAATTTTAATAATCTCCGTCTAAGTAATCCTCAAGTTGATATTCATTCCCATCAACTTCTATAAACCATGTGCTATAAGCATCTATATTTAAAGGATTGTCATCAACAACATGAGTTTTATAATACTTTGTATATATACTATACACGAGATTCTTTCTTGTGTCATTCTTATCTATTTTCCCATTATAAAAAGATATATATACAGTAGATACTTTTGAATCTTTTTCCCAATATTTACTTGCAATTTCATCCATGTGATTGGTATTTATGAATGGTTTCAATTTATCTATTACTTTTTTTACATCATTAATTTTAAAATTTTCAGATGTAACAAAATTAATATATAAGGATGGTCTTAAAAATTTTATTTGAATCACACCTATTTTTTATTTGATGACATCTCTTCTTTAAACAAATGAAACTCTTCACTTTTAACATTTTTTTCTTTAGAACAAGAAGTTATAAATATCAACCCTATCATTAAAGTCACTATTATTAAATTTTTCCTGTTTTTATTTTTCATTTAACCTAACTCCATCATTTACCATATAGATGACCTCCTTTCCGAGAAAAATAAAAAAGCGACCCAGACTTTTACATCTGAACAGTTAAAATTTTAATTCTATAGTTTTTTATTATTTTTAATTTTATTACTGTTGTGACGTACTTTATAAATTATGTGTCGCAAACTATTGTTTGCTTTTTAATGCCTTATTGATGGTTTCTTGAATAAAAGGACTACAGCATTTTCCCAAAGGATTGTTAATTTCGCACTTTCCATTTTTCATTGCCCCTGTAAGTCTAATTATATCTTTAATATTCTTTGCACCATCATCTAAAACAGCGTTTATAATTTGTTGCTCTGTAACTTGGTTGCAATAGCATATATATTTGGGATTTGCATCCTTTTTAAACCATATAGGAACTTTTACATCTTCCTTATAAAAAACTCTTTCATTGTTTAAGTTATAATACACGACATCACAATCTTCATTCATACATAAATAGTAAGTTTCTTCATCTACAACCTTTCCCATAAGGTTTTCTGATACCATATGCTTTACAGTTATATTCTTAACCTTTTCTCCTATTTTGTGACATTTGGGGCAATTTGCTTTTTCTTCCACTGTACCAGTGGTTTTTTGTATTGAACCTCAGCAAGATTGATTTATCTTATTTTCTTGACTCACTTTATTTCCTCCTGTCTGAATAAATATTATTACTATAGTTAATCAGGATATCTAATACCTCTTCCAATGTATCTACAATATATTCTCCCTGTCGGTATCTCCTTTTCTCTACTATAATTCGAACTTGGTCCTTAGATTCAACCACATCTATTATTCTTTTAGGATATTGAACCCATTTCCCTATCTCCTGATATTCTTGATTCATAATAATAAATGTTGGTGTAATAACTTTTTCATTAGGCATAAACTTACTGTAACTATCTGTATCTATTACTTTAAGTTTTATATTTTCATTGTTTTTTTCTAACCAATGAACTACAGGAATATTAATTATAGAATCAATACACCAGTTTTCTCCAATCGCAAGTATATTAAATTTGCTTGTTATACTACTAACCCTTTCAGTTCCATTTTGTATACCTCAATAATTCTGGCATTTTTTATAGCTCAGGCAAACTGATCATGGTAGGTTCACCTTTAGGGACTGAGATTCCTTGCGGAATGTCGTCGTTGACCGTCAATTCTTTGCGAAATGGACGATGAGATACGTCAATCTTTTGGGCTTCTGACGTATAAGTGCAATCGTCACACTACATCCGAACAAGCGGTGTATTATTCCTAATTTAGAGTAAGTATATCACAGAACTCACTATATTAGAAGTGCCGAAAAAGTATCATCCATTTGAATCATCTGTAAAAGGCATAGAAATTCCCCATTTCCTCAGCCTAATTTTAACCGATATTTATTTCAAAATAGGTAGCGAAAACTTCAAAAGTGCCAAACCTAAAAATACAGTTATTAACGCAATCGCTGGGGAAATTATCTTATTTGGAAAATTCATTTTATTCAACAACTGAATATCCAAATTAAACACAACCAAAAACAATATAAATGTAACTATATATAATGGATTGTGGAGAATAAAGAATTTATATACAACATATTCAATACAGAAAAAAACAAATATTGAAATTAAGCATAAAAAAAGTAAATGTGTGATTTTTTTCATGTTTCCTACTCGATGATTTTCAAAAATTAGGGCAACAATATTTTTGCTCTTGTCCCATTTTTACTTTATTATTTTAAAGTTTAGTAGCTATAAATAATTATATTTTTCTTGTTTGTACTTATGACATCTTGTTTAATAACAAAGAATTCTACATTATATTTATGAGCTGCTTCCTCTACTTCCTCTTTCATCTTTTCATAATCCATTCCAGGCTGATAAATAATTGTAGTATTTGGTAAATTATTGGCAAAATTATCAAGGTAGGTAATACCATATTCTCCAACAAGTATTATTCCTATGAATATTAAAATTAATGAAATTATTATTTTTATTCTCTTTATCAAAGACCCCTCAATCAATACAAAATGTTGAAATCAAAATCAGAATTATTAAATTTGGTTTAAAGTATAAAATGTTTTCCTTCTTTAATAATTATAACATAAATAGGTTGATTATAAAAATTAAACTGGGATTCAGTACAAACCCCAGTTTCATAATTAGTGTGTTCTTTAATATAATTTTGATTCTGCTGGAATATTATCATCAAGCATTATAAGCTGAAGTTTTTCTTCTCCGTCGTACTCACAAATGCCCGATAAAAGCATGCCGCATGATTCTACGCCCATCATTTTTCTTGGTGGTAAATTTACTATTGCTAGAAGTGTTTTTCCTACAAGTTCTTCTGCACTATAGAAATTTTTGATACCTGACAAGATTGTTCTGTCTTTTCCGCTCCCGTCATCAAGAGTAAACTTTAATAGTTTCTTTGATTTTGGAACTTCTTCGCAAGATTTAACTTTAACTACTCTAAAATCACACTCTGAAAATTTTTCAAAATCTACAAAATCTTCAAATAGTGGTTCAACTTTTACTTTTGATAAATCTAATTTTTCACTTAGTTTATTAGTTTCAGTTTTATTTTCATTTTCTACATCTAAATTAGAATTATCTGCAGCATTTTTACCTCCTAATTTTGAGTATAAAAAAAGACGATAGATTTTTTAATTTCTATCGCCTTTTTGAGTAATTATATTATCCTTAATTTATAAAATATTTAAAATCTTTCTACTTCTGATTCTGTTGTTTCGTATTCAATCCAATAAATTTCTTCATTAGAATTTAACTGTATTTCCTTAATAGTTGAAACCTTTGGCAAATCTTTAACTTTTAGATCACAAGTTACCAATTCTAAAACTTCCTTTGCAAATTTTTTACCATTCTCAATATTGTCAGCACAAGTATATGCACCCTCAACATCTGGAAAATTTATTGATATCCCATATTTTATTTTTTTATAATAGTTATAATTGAATACTGCATAATAACCTATAATCATAAAGTATCACCTCTTATATTATATCCAACCAGCTTGTTTCCATATACTTCTTAAAGTACCTAGTGGAAGATCTGATTTTTCTCCATGATTTGGAACTGTTACTTTCTTATCTCCTTTCTCCCGCTGTTCATGGCTTCCCTTTTGTCCTGTCTTTTCAAACCCTTCTTTTCTGAGTCTTTTGTGAACATCTTTTACCTTTCTGCCCGTTGGTTTAGATTTTGCCTTTTTTTTAGCCTCTCCATTAACTTTTGAAAAAACTCTATTAACAGTACTTACAGAATCTTGAAACTTATTTTTGAATACATTTACTATACTGTTCCATTTTGGTGCAACTTCATCCCAATATATAGCTAGTGTTCCTACTGCAGCAACAGATGCAACAACTAACATAGCATCTCCAAATGGTAATGGACCATCAGCTGTAGCAGCAACAAATCCTGACATCATTGCTTGTAATGAGTATAGTACAGGTCCTGGAAGATTTAATGAAGATAAAGTTGCTGCATATGCTCTTACTGAGATACATGATTTTTCTTCTCTAATAAGTTCATTCAAATCATTATCAAAGATTTTTTTGGCTTTATCTGATAATGAAGCATATATAATCTTTGCTTCATCTGTTTTACTATACTCTTCAAGCGTTAGGTTCTCATTGTTTTTATCACTGTATAAGTAATAATTATCTGAATTATCACTTGCAAATGACCTGACAGGTATAGCTCCTACTAACATAGCAAACGCTAATATAACCGCAATTAATTTATTAATCTTTTTCATTTTAACCATATTTCTTTCTGGTTTATATGTTTAGATTCAAAACATATGAGTTCATTCCAACTAACTTTTTATATAATCTTACTTTGCTATATCTATGGTTTTCCGCTACCTCCAAAATGATTTTATTAAGATTATTATACTCCCATTTTTTAAAATCTAGTAAGAAACAAAAAATTAAAATTTTAATAATAGTTTTCTATCAATCATAATACATTTAAAATCCGTTTTGCAATATTAATTTTTTCCATTTCCTAATCTTTGTTCTAAATGTCCCGAAAGGTGCTACCGTATTCACATGAATGAATTTATACACTTCCCAAATAGCCGTTTTTGTTGCTTCATCTGCCCATTTTCTCATATGTGGTTTAAATAATTCTTCATCTGTTAGCTCATCTATCATAAGATAAATATCTTCAATATTTTTTGTTAATTGTTCTTTTAGTTCCTTTAAAGATTTATGAGCGTAAGCTTCTGTAAACCATTGATATAATTCTCCAAGTTGATTCCATTTGAAATTATCTGATGGTGTTTTAACTTCTAGTCCTTTTTTCTCATCTTCTTCCCATTTCAATACTAAAGTTGTCCAACCTACTTGATAGGCAAGATTTTCTGCTGGTGTCCTATCAACTTCTTCTACTCTTTTGTCTTTCAATTCTTCTGGGATATTATCAAATTCTGAAATGTATTTATCAAAAGTTTTCTTTATCTCGTCTTTTAATTCTTCCTTACTTTCATAAGACCTCATATGCCTACCTCCATGGTTTGTATATAGATATTATACCAAAAATATTTATATCTTAATATTCAATCATAATCTTCCAGTAACTTGTAATTCTTATGTTTTGTGATATCAAATTTATCAGATAGTAAAAGTCTTACTCCTCTTATCTGGTATATACACGTGCCTCCATCCATTACAGTTATTTCATCTTGGCTCATAAGTTCCTTGCCAGTTTTTTGGTAATTTAGACCAAAAGATTTTTGATTTGATCTTGTTTCTGATGTGTTATATAGGTTTCGTCATCTTCTCTGACCTCACTTGCGTCAATCATATCCAAAAGTGTCTTAAAGTTCTTTTCTTCTTCTGGTGCTTCATAATAAATATAACCGATGAGAGCAGTGTAATATAACTTCTCATCCTTTACCCAAAAATCTTCTCCTGCCTTTTCTCCATCTCCCTTGGTGTTAGCAATTATGGTTTGAACAAGTTTTAAAATATCTTTTTCACTTCTCAAATATGCAAAGGGATTGTATTTCATGGACTTTTTAAAGTTTATTGTATTTAATATCTTTATGTCATACCCATTTTCATAAAGCATTTTTCCACACTCTAGCACAAGTGTGCCTTTTGGGAAGATTTGTCAAGGACATAAACAAAATTTCTTTGATAAATTTATATCTTCTCTGTTTCTCTCTTGATTAACTTTAGTATTTTATCCTTATATGTTTCGCCTGTACCTTGCTTAAAATGTAGGTTTACAGTATATTTTGTCTTTCCAATATCCATAATTAACTGTTTATACAGTAAACCATTTTTTGATTTACTGTTTCGTAAGTTGCTATATTATTGTTTCTATTTAATTATTTCATTTCGATAAACTGGGAGTTATCATCCATGTATATGAGCCAATTTATGTTCCTGACTATTTATATAGTCTTCATGTTTGTGACCATGCCTCTCTTCATTTCCAAAATGATTATGCTCATGTTCATGTGTAATCATATGAGTATGTGTCACACCGTTATGTGTATGAACAATCGTATGCGTATGACCATGAAGATGATGATTTATCATAGTGTCATATACTACAAATACTGTTCCTACCAACATCAAAGCCAAACCTATAAAATATTCTACAGCCAGTTTCTCCCCATTTACTACAAAAGCTAAAAACGAACCAATGAATGGTGCTACAGCGTAATAAGCACTTGTCTTAGCTGCACCTAAGTTTCTTTGTGCTCTTATGTAAAGAAAAATACTTAATCCGTACGCTACAAATCCCAATAGCATAACTATGGCAATGTATATCATTTCCGGAATCTTTTCACCAAGTACCATTGCAATAGTAAATGAACCTCCGCCTGAAAAAATGCCTTTTAACAAAACAATCTCATACGTACTTTTATCTGATATCTTTCTTGTACAGTTATTCTCAAGTCCCCAACAACATGTTGCCAGTATAACAAAAAGAGACCCTATAGAAAACTGGAAACTACCACTTCCCTCAAATGACAAAACAATGCTAGATAGCGTAATAAATCCAATTGCAATCCACAGCTTGCCTGATACCTGCTCCTTAAAAATAAGCAACGCCATTAACGTAGTCACCACAATTTCAAAATTACCGAGGAGTGATGCATTAGATGCTGTTCCCATTTTTATACCTATCATTAAAAATATAGGGGCAGCTATATCCAACACAATCATTCCGATTGTATAGGGTAAATCCTGCTTTGTAAGTCTCTCTGCTTTTTCCTCTTTTTTTATGTGAAATAAATACATGATTCCAACGCCAACACCAGCTCCAAGATAAAGAAAAGCCGCCATAAAAGTTGGTGTGACATTATTCAATAGAAATTTTGAAACTGGCGTATTAATTGCATAAAATACAGCTGCTAACAACGCTAATATAACCGCACCAGTCTTTATTTTATGATTCAAAATTTATCATCCCCTTTGCTCTGTAAATTTTAATTTGTTTTACTCAATATTTATAATATTATACCATATTTAAGCCAAGTTTTATAGTTCTAACTCGTTTCTCTTTACCTGTGATAGTCGCTTTTCGTGTTCCTTTAACTGTTCTATACAGGTCTTAACTTTTTCAGCCTGTTCAACTTCTTCTCGTATCTCTAATATTTGACTATAAAGGCTCTTTTTCTCTTTCTTCAAAGTGGCAACTTCTGATTTCCATTTTGATATATTTAAGGTCTTGCTTTCACCTAAATGCTCTTTCAGATATTTCTTTGCAATTTCAAATAAAATAAGTTCTGCCGTATGCTCATTGTAAAAATCTTCCTGTTTATTTTTTTAATTTTCGCTCATTATTTTTAGTGTTTCTTTAAATTCTTTTGTCTTTTTTGCTTTTTCTAGTAGGATTTTTATTTCTTCATCTGTTAGTTCTTCTGCATTTTCTATAAGGCTTTCTAAGACTTATCCTCTTGTTATTAGCCTATGAGTTCTTTCTTTTCTTCTTTTCACTATGTCTTGTTTTAATATCTTATTTTCTTGATTTTTTAGTTGCCTTAGTCTTTCTTCTGTATCGTTTATTTTTTCTTTTATTTCTTTTGACTCTTGTTTTATTTGATCTAATTTTTTCATACTGATCTCCTTTCTTGTATTAAAAAAGAGATAACATTTCTGCTATCCCTTTCATAGTTTCACTATTAAAAATATTATATTACCATCACCTAAAATCAGATATAGAAAAAGTGCCTAAAATCATAGGCACTTTAAGAAATTTGACTCAATCTTTTTATTCATATATTCCACTTTTTTTGAAATTATATTGTTCGAATTAAATCAATAGTTGGTCTGTCTAAAATTCTTTTTAAAGATAAATGATAAATTAGCACATTTATTCCGTAGACTACTAAAGAAAATGCTATAAATAATTTATAGTCATAGTATCTTAGGAGATTTAAAAAAGTCAATCTTGATGAGAATATAGAAATTATAAACATTACACCTATACTAGTTAATATAACTATAAGCAATGATTTTATCTGTTCATTTAAATATTCTTTTCCATAAACCCTTTTGAGTTCATCTAAATCCATTCCACAAGAATAAAAGCTTCCTATTTCTTTTTTTCTACTCAACAAACTTAGATTTATAGATGAATATCCATTTGTAATATTTAAAACTAATATTATTAATCCTATACCTAATACAATTTTCATTAGGTCTTGTAGATTCTCAAATTCTTTCTTTTCTAGCTCTTCCCCTACAGTAATATCAAATCTATCTTCAGGTGAAATTTGTTCCCTAATTAAGGTTTCCGCATAATCTTGTGCATCTTTTGCATCGGAGTCATTTACTTTCATATTCAAAGTATAAGGATAGTTTTTATATTTTTCATCGCCAGTTTCTTCCATTAGATTGAAAAATGTATCGAAGTCGGTGTAAATTTTCACATCGAAGGGCATGGTTCTAGACTTAATTTTCCCCAAATCATTTATTGACTTTGAAATCTTAATACTTGTTTGGTAATCATCTCCAATACTTATATCAAGACTTGTTGGATTATCAAAATATGGAATTTTCTTTGCTTTAGATATAGGTATGGAAGAATCTTCTTGGATCATATTATAAAGTAGAAATTCTCCCTTATTTCCTCCAAGCTCTTTTAAGTCTTCTTCTTCTAAGGCTATTAAAAATCCATCCATTCCCTTTGCATTATATTTTTCAATATTTTTTTCAGCCTCTTTATCTAGGCTTGCATTCCTAGCTTCTTTTGAAAAATCTTTATTATTTTCAACTATTACATATTTTTGTTTAGAAATATAGGATTTTTCATTAGAAATTTTTTCATCAATCTCTTTTAGTACCGATGGCACTTCATCCTTATCACTATAATAATCTACAGAAAAGTTATATCCATTATCATAATACGAATAGTCTCTAAGATAATTTCCAATTCCTATTACAATTACAAATACTGAAATGATTAGAATTCCAATAGCTGAAATAAATCTTTGTGATTTTATTGAAGCTAAGTTGTTAATTCTTAGTTCTTGCCATAAGTTCTGTTTCTTCTTTTTCTTATACTTGGAAAAATCTATATTTCCTCTAATCCCATCTATAATGTTGATTTTAGAAATCTTTTTTGAAGGAGATTTTATAGCCAAGGAAACAATTATAAAAGAAACAAATAGTATGGCTAAACTTAATAATGGATTAAATCTTACTACTTCAAAGGCACTTACTCCATCACCTTTTTGTATATTACTATACAAATAATATATAAAGGAATAACCTGCTATGTGACCTAAAAGTATTGGAATGGCTGATATAATTAAACCTTCTTTTAAAAGCATCAAATAAATTTGACCATTAGTTGACCCTATAGATTTATATATAGACAGCTCTCTAATTTTTCGAAGACCCCAAACCCAAAAGATATTTTTTATAAAAAATACAAAGACGGCTATACATCCGAAGATAGATAATACGATAACCGCTTTACTCATAATGTTTTGTAAAGCATCTCTTTCGATACCGTAATAATATATCAATCCATCAGAAAATTTTAGTTCTACATCCCTACCAAGTTTATTATTTATATCTTCCTGAATATTTTCTTTATTTTTATAAGATTTTTGAAATGAATCATACTTCACATATGTTTTAAAGGATGACATCTTTTCTTGTAATCCTAAAGCAAAATTTAATTTACTATATTTGTTATAAACGTCTCCGTAAACTCCTACTACAGTAAAAGATTTAGTAGAATCTTTTTTAAATATCTCCTTATCAGTATTTGCACTAGTAGGTCCTATTTCTTCCCCATCTATAAATCTCTTACCTATTTCAAGTTTTATTTCATCACCTAAATTAATATTATTTTTCTTTGCAAGGCTCTCAGATACTACAATTTCATCTTCATTTTCAGCAAATCTTCCTTTTTGAAGTCTTGAATACTCTCTCATTTTATTTATTGCTTCATCCTGATAATTAATGACAAGAAAATCATTATTATATTTAGCATTATCTGGATTAAGTGACATTTTTCCAATTAATTCGATATCTTCAATAGACCTTAGTTTTTCTACTTCTTCATTTGATAACTCATCCTTAATCTCAGAATGATAAAAATTATTTGACATGGCATATCCATAGTTGGCTTGTTTATTTGTATAACCATAATAAAAAACCACAGTAAAAAACAAACTTACAATAAATAAGGAAATAAAAATAGGAAAATTCTTCTTATTCATTTCTTTCATCTCCTACAATTTTTCCATCGACTATTGTAATAATTCGATTTGCTTGTAAGGCTATTTCTTCGTCATGGGTGATTAGGATAATCGTTTGTTTTAAAGTCTTATTAAAATATTTAAAGATTTCTATAATTTCCTTAGAATTTTTCCTATCTAAGTTTCCAGTCGGTTCATCCGCTAATATGATCGATGGATTGTAGATAAGACTTCTCGCTATGGCAACTCTTTGCTGCTGACCCCCTGAAAGCTCACTTGGAAAAGAGTCAAGTTTACTTTCTATACCCAGTTTTTTTACTATATCTGAAAATTCATCTTGATTTATTTTTCTTTTATCTAGTTTTAGTGGAAGTTCTATATTGTGACGAACCGTTAAGTTGGGAATCAAATTATAAAACTGATAAATTAGTCCGACTTTTCTTCTTCTAAAGTAGGCTAATTCTTTTGAAGAATACTTTGAGATGTCGTTACCATCTATATAAACCTTACCATCATCTGGACTATCCACTCCTCCTATGATATGAAGGAGGGTTGATTTGCCAGATCCACTTGGTCCAACTATAGCTACAAATTCTCCTCTTTCAATTGTTAGATTAATACCATCTAAGGCTACCACCTTGGAATTGCCTTCCCCATATTCTTTTCTTAAATTTTCTACTTTTAATATTTCCATACTTGCCTCCTTTTTCTTATGTTAAGGTAAGCATATAAAAGTAAAGTGATTTTTAGGTGACATTGTAAAATTTTATTTCAAATCTTGCTCCAATATCAGTATTTGAAACAGAAATTTCTCCATTATTTTTTTCGATAATTGTCTTTGCCATAGCAAGACCAATTCCAAAGCCATTTGAATCAGGAGTTTTATAAAAGCGTTTAAAGATTTTTTTAATATTTTCTTTTTCTATACCACCACCATTGTCTTCAATGATTAAGCTTGTATAGAGGGGATTTTTGTATGATGAAACCACAATTTTATCACAAGTCGGTCTATTATCAGCATTCTTTATAATATTAATGAGAGCTTCTGCCAGCCAATAAAAATCTCCACAAATACTATTTTCCTTTAAACTCTTCTCTATTTTTATATTGATAGATCTATTTAAGTCTAAACTGTCCATAGCATAATCTACTAATTCATCTAAACGAATTTTTTCTTTTTTCATAAGATCTTTGTTTGCATCAAGGCTTGATAGTTTAAGTAAAATATCTGATAGAGAATTTAATCTGATTGTTTGCCTTTTTAAAATCTCTATATCTTCAATATCTGGAAAATCCATCCCCAAATTTTCTATGGAAAAAAGCATAGATGTGATGGGAGTTTTAATTTGATGGGCGATATCTTCTAGGTATTCTATTTGCTTTTCACTATTTTTATTACTTGTCTCTTTGGCTTCTACTATTTCTATAAATAGCTTATAAATTTTATCTTCCAAAATTGAAAAATCATCTTGCTTCATTGGGATTTTGTAATTTTGATTTTTCATGTTTCCAATCAGATTTATAAGCTCATTTATTCTATTTTTCTTTCTTTTTTCTAAAAAATAATATAGAAGTAAAAGACTTATTATCCAAAATACATATAGCATCTCAATCCATCCTATATCCAATTCCTCTGACAGTAGTGATAATTTCCCTATCAAGCTTTTCTCTAATTCTCTTAATAGTTGATGTGAGAGTATTGTCATTTACAAACCTATCCCTATCTTCCCAGAACATTTCCAAAAGTTGTCCTCTGGTATAAACTCGGTGAGGATTTTTAATAAATAAGACTAGGATTTCATATTCAAGTGGAGTGAGTTCTATTTGATCACCTTTAAAATAAACTTTTGATTCTTTTAAATCTATTTTGATATCCTTGTAAATGATTTTTTTGTCTTGAGTTAGAGGTATTGTCCTTAAAACTGCATCAATTCTCGCCCTTAATATTGCAATGGAAAATGGTTTAGTTAAGTAATCATCTGCACCTTGATCAAGGGCTTTAACTATAAAATCTTCATCATTTTTAACAGTAGTAACTATAACTCTAATATCTTTATCTTTTAATTTTTCAATTAAATACTGACCGTCTTTATCTGGTAGATTTATGTCTAATAGTGCCACATCCATGTCTACATTCATAATATAGTTTGCTTCGTAAAAAGATGATGCAATCTCTACCTCATAGCCATTATTAACTAAATACTTTTCCATTTGTAAAGCAATTTCTTTATTATCCTCTATAATCAAAACACTCTTCATTCTAACCCTCTCATACATTAACATTTGAAATCTATTAAAAATTTTTTAATACACAATAGCTATACTATGTCAGCACTTATGACCGCAACATAAAAACCTGCCCTGCTTAGATCAGCTAATTTATTTCAATCTAGAGTCACTAATGTTTTTTATCAATTTTCAATCTTCATTATAAAAATTAAACTGGGATTCATTACAAACCCCAGTTTCATAATTAGCGTGTCCTTTAATATAATTTTGCTCCTGCTGGAATATTATCATCAAGCATAATAAGCTGAAGTTTTTCTTCTCCATCATACTCACAAATGCCCGATAAAAGCATGCCGCATGATTCTACGCCCATCATTTTTCTTGGTGGTAAATTTACTATTGCTAGAAGTGTTTTTCCTACAAGTTCTTCTGCACTATAGAAATTTTTGATACCTGACAAGATTGTTCTGTCTTTTCCGCTCCCGTCATCAAGAGTAAACTTTAATAGTTTCTTTGATTTTGGAACTTCTTCGCAAGATTTAACTTTTACAACTCTAAAATCAGATTTTGAGAATGTATCAAAATCAACCATATCTTCAAATAATGGCTCTACTTTCACTTTTGAAAAGTCGATTTCTTCTGTCGTAAGTTTGTCGTAAGTTTCGTAAGTTTCTTTTGACGAATCCTTATTTTCTGCCTTTTCTAAGCCTATTGGCTTCATTGTTGGGAAAAGTAATACGTCTCTTATAGATTCTTGACCTGTTAAAAGCATAATAAGCCTATCTATCCCAATTCCTAGGCCGCCAGTTGGAGGAAGGCCAATCTCCAAAGCATTTATAAAATCATAGTCCATCATTTGAGCTTCTTCATCGCCCATTTCTTTTGCCTTCACTTGTTCTAAAAATCTTTCTTTTTGATCTCTAGCATCATTTAGTTCAGAAAAGGCATTTGCAATTTCTTTAGTTGAACAAAAGGCTTCAAATCTTTCTGTATATCTTGGATCCTTTGGATCTTTTTTTGCTAGAGGAGAGATTTCTACTGGATGGTGAGTTACAAATGTTGGCTGAATAAGGTGCTCCTCGCAGAAGGCTTCAAAAAATTCTGAAATTACATGTCCTCTTGTAAAATAAGGCTGAATTTCAACATTTTTTTCTTTAGCAAGCTCTCTAGCTTCTTCATCAGTCTTTATTTCTTCAAAGTCTATTCCTGCATATTCTTTAATTGCATCAACCATTGATACTCTTCTCCATGGTGGAGTAAAATCTATTTCGCATCCAGCATAATTAACCTTAGGACTTCCATTTACTTCTAAAGCACAATAATAAACTAGATTTTCTGTAATCTCCATCATGTCTTCAAAGTCTTCGTATGCTGCATAAAGTTCTATTGCAGTGTATTCTGGATTATGTGTGTGGTCCATTCCTTCATTTCTAAACATTCTGCCCATTTCATATACTTTTTCAAATCCACCTACTATAAGTCTTTTTAAGTATAATTCATTTGCAATTCTTAAATACATATCTATGTCTAGTGTATTGTGGTGAGTTATGAATGGTCTAGCATTTGCTCCACCAGCTATTGTATTTAATATAGGAGTTTCTACTTCTAAATATCCCTTACTATCTAAAAATTCCCTAACCTTTGATATTATTTTACTTCTCTTTACAAAAACATCCTTTATCTCTGGGTTCATTATAAGGTCTGTGTATCTTTGACGATATCTTAAATCTTGGTCCTTAAGTCCATGAAATTTTTCTGGAAGAATTTGTAGTGATTTTGTAAGAAGGGTAATTTTTTTTGACCTAACTGAAATTTCTCCGCTTTCTGTAGTGAAAACCTCTCCCTCAACTCCAACAATATCTCCTATATCAAGCTTTTTTATTTCTCCATATTCTTCTTCAGAGAAATTATTAAATTTATTAAAAAGCTGAATATTTCCAGTTGAATCGATAAGGTTCATGAAATTAATTTTACCATGTCCCCTTTTAGACATTATTCTACCAGCAATTCTAACGCTTTTTTCTTCATAATCTGAGTAGTTATCCCTAATATCTTTTATAAAGTTCCTATTTTTAAAAGATGTTATCTTGTGCGGATCTTCTCCTCTTTCAATAAGTTCGTCCAGCCTTTCATGACGAAATCTTATCATTTCATTTAAATCTTTTAAATCTGTCATATTTCCTCCTATTCTAAAATTTCAAGTACCTTATAAACTACTTGTCCGCCCGGTGTTAAAATACTAACTTCCTCTCCAACCTTGGATCCAATTAAGCCCTTACCTACTGGTGAAACATTTGATATAAGTCCCTTCATTGGATTTGCTTCAGTTGATCCAACAATTGTATAGGAAACTTCTTCATCAAACTCTTTGTCAAAAAGTCTAACCTTTGAACCTATCTTTACAATATCTCCTTTTGCATCATCTTCTTCAATTACAGTTGCATTTCTAAGCATTTCTTCTATTTTTAAAACTCTGTCTTCATTTTGCGCTTGTTCAAGTTTTGCTTCATCATACTCTGCATTTTCTGAAAGATCTCCAAAGCCTCTTGCAATTTTTATTTTTTCTGCAACTTCTCTTCTCTTAGTTGTTTTAAGTTCATTAAGTTCATCTTCTAACTTTTTTAAACCTTCTTTTGTTAATAATACTTCTTTTTCCACTTCTACTAATTCTCCTGATTATTTCTATATTTATCTAAGAGTTCAAAAACTCTTTCAATTGATTTTTCATTATTTATCTCATTTTTAATTTTATTGCTCGATTTTAGTCCCTTCAAATACCAAGCAATATGTTTACGCATTTCAAAAAGTGCCAATCTTTCGCCCTTATATTCTATCATCTTTCTATAATGTTTAAAAATCAAATCCATTCTTTCATCGAAAGATAGTCTTAAATTTTTTCCTTCTTTTAATGACCTAAATATTAAAGGATTTCCAAGAGCCCCCCTAGCTACCATAAAACTTTTTGCTCCTGTTTCTTCTTGTTTTTTTAATGTTTCAATATCAAAAATACCACCATTAGCAACAATTGGAATAGTAGATTTTTCTACCATTTTTTTAATTGCTTCATAATTTACATCCTCATGATAGTAGCCTTTTCTAGTCCTAGCATGAACAGTTATAAAGTCTGGAGCAGCATCTTCTAAACTTTCTAGAACTTCCATATAGTTTAGTAAGTCTCTATCTATTCCAATTCTAATCTTTGAGCTAACCATCTTGTCTGTATTTTCTTTTATGGCCTTAATAATATCCCCCATAAGTTTAGGCTCTTTTAAGAGGGCTGAGCCTTCATTGTTTTTAAATATTTTGGGAGCAGGGCATCCAAAGTTAAAATCTATTACATCAACTGCTAGAGTGTTTAAATAATCGTAGGTAACTTTTTTTATAATTTCTATATCTCTACCAAAAATTTGTATGCCAACATTTTTTTCATCTTCACCAATATCTACAAGTCTAAAAGTTTTTTCATCCTTATAATATAAGCCTTTTACATTAACCATCTCAGTGAAAGTTAAATCTGCTCCATATTCTTTTACAATTTCTCTAAATGCCCTATCTGTTATTCCGGCAAGTGGTGCCATTATAAACTTATACATTTTTTTCATAGATACTTTTTAAGCCCTTTAAAATAAGATCTGTGTCTGAAAGTTCAATGTATTTACTTTTTGATGCAAGTAGGCTAGAAAAACCTCCAGTTGAAATAATTTTCACCTGGCTTTTTTCCTTAGCAAGCTCTTCTAACATTTTTTCAATAATTCCATCTATTAAGCCAACGTATCCATTTACTAAACCCGACTTCATAGCTTCTATAGTAGATTTTCCAATAACTGTCTTAGATTCCTCTAATTCAACTCTAGGGAGTTTTGAAGTTCTTAAAAAGAGTGCATCGGCTGCTATTTGAATACCAGGTGCAATAGCTCCACCGTGATAGCTTCCTTCTTCGTCTAAATAGTCAAATGTAATAGCAGTTCCTATATCTACTATAATTGCAGGATATCCATAATTTTCTTTACAGCTTACAGAGCTAACAATTCTATCTGCTCCAACTTCTTTTGGATTGTAATATTTTATATTAAGGCCTGTTTTAGTTCCTGCCCCTACAATTATTGGATCTATGTGTAAAAACCTCTCACACATCTTTGGAACTGCGTGAGAAAGTTTAGGAACTACTGATGAAATTATAACCCCATCTATATCTTCTTTTTTTATAGAGTTAATATCGAAAATAGTTGCAAATGTCATACTATATTCATCAGTTGTTCTACTAGTATCTGATGAGATTCTAAATTTCTTTGTAAGTAGGTCCCCATCATAAAGACCAGCCTCTATATTTGTATTTCCTATATCTATAACTAATAACATTATTTAAATATCCTAACTTTTTTAATTCTTAAATAAATTCCAGTAACAATAATTGCTGAAACAATTGCCTCCATTATACCATTAACATAAACTATGTTCATTATAACTCCTATAGCACTACCACTTTTACCAATCGCTTTTATATATTCTTCTGCATGAAGAAAATAAACTGCTGTGAGAAAAAATATAGTATTTAATAGAGAGCCAACTGAAGCAGTTAAATAAACTTTATAGGCTCTTGATTCAGACTTAATTAGTATAAAGTAAGATCCAGCTACTAAGAATAATAGTAAAACTACAAGACTTACTGTGTTTATAGTATCTGTTGAAGTGATAATCCTTCTTATAATATTTACTGATAGAAGTAAACTAATAATCCCCGCAATTATTTTAATAATCTTATCATTTTTATCTCTAATTAGATCAAATAAAAGACCAGTTAAATATCCCATAAGAATCCTTGGAATAATAGATACAAGTGGATCCATTAGGATAAAACTTACAATTGAAGGATTTAAAAAGGCTCTTGCAAAAGATATTAGTCCAAAAAAAAGCCCCATAATTAGTGAAATCTTTCTACCATATAAAACCGCTGCAATAATTACTGGAATATGAATTGTAGTAGCATTTATTGGTCCTATTGGTATAAAACCTAATGGCGTAGCTGCTAGAACAATCATAAGTGCAAGTAGTATTCCAACTACTGTAATTTCTTTAGTATTTAATTTTTTCATTCTTTCTCCTTTAATCCAGCCCGCAAGGGGTGCCGGTTATTCTTGAATAATAAATTTTTATTTATTTGAATCTTGTACTTGTTTTTTTCCTTTTTTCTTTGCTGATTTATATTCCTTAATGATCTTATCAGCTTCGGATTTGTCTTCTACTTTAAAAGGTATAACTCTTGAACTTTTTCCCCTCAATATAGTTAGCATTAGGTTTCCTTTTGGGTGAAATTCCCACCTATCTATATCTTCCCACTTATCAAGCCTACCATTATAGTAGATTCCATCTTCTGTAATTCTTATTCTCTCAAAAGACATATAAGTGAAGAAAAGGGCAATAAATATTACTACGATTTTTAAATATAGGCTTTTAGTAAAAAATGACATATATAAAAGCATAGCTATAAGTATTGACTGAAGAATTTTAAATCTAGGATCAAAAACTTTAATTGCTTTTTTAAGTTTTTTTCTAACCATTATTGTATTAAATAGCATATACATGGTAAATAATCCCATAACTGTATATATACCTAATACAAGTGAACCTCCACTAGCATCTGTATTCATTATCTTCCCTCCTTTTCATAGAAAAAAAAGCCAAAAAGCTCGGCTTTAATTTTCTAAATTATTATATTTTTTTATTATAAACCTACTTTTCAGAAGATTCATCACTAGAAATGTTACTTGCATCATTGGATTTTTCATCATAATCTCCCGCTGCAGTTTCTATAGTTTCATCTATAGCTTTTTCCATTTCTCTAACTTCTTTAACTTTTTCATGTATTTTACTTTCGTCCACTTCGCTATTATTTTTGTTATTTTGGAAAATAGCGTCAAATTCGTCAGAATTTATAGTTTCTTTTTCAAGTAATACTTTTGCCAAAGAATGTAATACATCAATATTTTCATTTAAAAGGGAAGTTGCTGTTGAATAAGCATCCCCAATAAGTTTACGTATTTCCTCGTCTATTTCAGAAGCAACTTCTTCAGAATAGTTTCTAGACCTACCTATATCTCTACCTAAGAAAACATCATTTTCATCTGTTCCATACTTAATAGGACCAAGTCTTGAACTCATACCATAAATTGTTACCATTGCTCTTGCAAGTTCAGTTGCTCTTTCAATATCATTTGATGCACCTGTCGATATATCATCAAGTGCAACAGATTCAGCTGCTCTACCTCCAAGTAGGGTAATTAGTCTATGTTTCATTCCTTTTTTAGTGCTATAATTTAATTCTTCTTTAGGAATATAGGCTGTAAAACCTCCAGCCCCTCCTCTTGGAATAATTGTAATCATATGAACAGGGTCAGTATCTGGAAGTAGTCTTGAAACAATAGCGTGTCCAGCTTCGTGGTAGGCAGTTAGAACTCTTTCCTTTTCTATAACTACTTTTGATTTCTTTTCTGGTCCTGCAACAACTTTTATAGACGCCTCTTCTATAATTTCTCTAGTAATTGCTTTTAAGTTTTTTCTAGCTGTTAAAAGAGCAGCTTCATTACATAGATTTTCCAAATCAGCCGGAGTAAATCCTGCAGTAGTTTTTGCAATCGCTCCCAAATCAACATCAGCTTCTAAACGTTTATTTCTAGTATGAATTTTTAAAATAGCTTCCCTACCCTTAACATCTGGAAGTCCAACATTAACAGTTCTATCAAATCTACCAGGTCTTAAAATAGCAGGGTCTAAGATGTCTGGCCTATTTGTTGCAGCCATAACAATAATTCCCTCATTAGTTTTAAAACCATCCATTTCAACTAAAAGTTGATTAAGTGTTTGCTCTCTTTCATCGTGTCCTCCTCCAAGGCCAGCACCTCTTCTACGACCAACAGCATCAATTTCATCTAT
Source organism: Citroniella saccharovorans (assembly GCF_035481615.1). NCBI lineage: Bacteria > Bacillati > Bacillota > Tissierellia > Tissierellales > Peptoniphilaceae > Citroniella > Citroniella saccharovorans. The sequence continues at coordinate 162,095 of NZ_JAYKOT010000003.1, read as the reverse complement.
AAATATAATACATGGTGAATTTTTCTTAGCTTCTTGGAAAAGATCCCTAACACGAGATGCCCCAACTCCAACAAACATTTCAACGAAATCCGAACCAGAAATTGAATAAAATGGAACCTTAGCTTCTCCAGCAACTGCCTTAGAAAGATAAGTTTTACCAGTTCCTGGAGGACCTACCATTAAAACCCCCTTTGGAATTCTAGCTCCAAGTTCAGTAAATTTCTTTGGATTTTTAAGAAAATCTACAATTTCACCAAGCTCTTCTTTTTCTTCCACAAGTCCTGCAACATCATCAAAAGTAATCTGCTCTCCATCATCCTTGTGAAGTTTAGCCCTACTTTTTCCAAAGCTCATTACCTTAGAGTTTCCTCCTTGAGTTTGAGTCATGAAAATATACCAAGCGCCAATTATTAAACCTAAGAGTATAATAGAAGGAAGTAGTTCAATATACCAAGGTCTTGGTGGAATTTCTTCTTCTATATATTCAATTTCTTTATTGTCAACTTTTTCCTTAATGTAGTCAGTGTAGAAACTATCCTTTGAGAAAAATGTTTTAACTTCTTTTTTATCTTTTAAGCTGGCAGAAATAACAGCTCCTCTTTGCGAAATTTTTTTCAACCTTACCATCCTGAATATAATTCACAAGTGTAGAAAAAGAAACCTCTTCAACTTGTGGAACACTTCTTCCTAGTCTTGAAATAAAAAAAGCTAATAAAAGAAGTAAAATTATATATGCAGGGGTAGTTCTAAATTTTTTATTCAATATCTTTCCCCCTTAAAATTATTTGTAAATTAAGTACTACTAAATAATTATTTTAGCATTTATTAACAAATAAATCAATAATTTATTTACTATATATCTCTTTTTTTAAATATCCAACAACTTTTAAATTCCTATATTTTTCTGAATAATCAATTCCATATCCAACAATAAAATCATCTGGAACTTCAAATCCCTCATAATCTATATTAACCTCTTTTTTTCTCTTAGCTTTTTTATTTAGAAGTGTCGCAATTTTTACTCTCTTAGCCCCACGTCTAACCATCATGTCTCTAAGATAGGATAGGGTTAAACCAGAATCTATTAAATCTTCAACAATAATTACATTTTTACCCTCAATATCTTCGTCTAAATCTTTTAAAATCTTTACAACTCCAGTTGACTTAACTTTACCTCTACCATAGGATGAAACTGACATAAAATCAATCTCAGTTGGAAGATTTATCTCTCTAGCAAGATCTGCTAAGAAAAAAGAAGCACCTTTCAAAATTCCAACTAAAAGTATGGGTGCAGAATCTTCCTTAAAATCCTCACTAATACTTTCTCCAAGTTCTCTAACCCTTTTTTTAAGATCATCCTCAGTAAAAAGAATTTTTTCTAAGTCGTTAAGTAAATCATTCATATTATACTACCCCTGTCTATAAATTTATCCTTAAAATTTTATTAAAAAGTACCTTTTTTATAATTACCCAATTTGCCAAAAAATACATAGTTTAATTAGAAAATTATTATTTTGAGATTAAAGAAAATCTATTTTTTTAGTCAAGGCTAAAAAGTTTTATTCACTTTTTTAATATTTATCATAACCATCTCTTCATCCCCATCTTTAGTATAATATCTTGAGCTTCGCCTTATATTTGAAACCAAAATAATATCCCCATTTTCATCAGTAAAAATAGGCTCCTTATCCCTAAGATTTTTATCTAGCTTAGATTCAATAAATATATCCTTTAGTTTTTTACTCTTTCCCTCACTATACAAAAGTCTATCTCCATCTTTCCTAGATCTTATAATAATCTTATTAAGATCTTTAGAAAAATAATAAGCTTTTGTTTTGTCCCTCTTTTTAGACTTGATTCTTTTTATGTCAATTTTATAATCGCAAAAATTTATACTAGTATCCTCTAAAGTAGATATAATTATTGGGTTTATTTCCCTTATCACATCTTTTTCTAGTATTTTTTCAATTAATATTTTATCGAAGCTAATCCTAAATGAAATTCCAAGAATTTTCATTTCCTTACCGCTTAAACTCCCTAAAAAGTTAAGAATTTCTTCAAACTGAGCCTTGGTAAATCCGTCTAAAGTCCCCTTAAGCTTAAAAATTATCCTCCTAATAAGATTCAATTTAAAAGCTTTAGGCTTACATAAAAAACTATCTCTATCTAAAATACATTTATTTTCTTTAAAGACTCCAAACTCATAAATAAAGTCATCCATATTTAGTTTTATTAAATCATAGTCGCTGCCGAGTAAAGCTGCTGTTCTAAAAATATTTTCAATTATATTTTCTTGGTATTTTTCTTTAATAAATGGAATAAGTTCATTTCTTATAGAATTTCTAGTAAAGTCATTTTGAAAATTAGTTTTATCAATTCTAACCTTAAAGCCCCGCTCTTTTACATAGGATTCTATTTCTTTTTTTTCCATAAATAAAATTGGCCTTATTAAGCTATCAGTTTTAGCTTTAATACCTGTTAGTCCCTTTAGACCTGTACCTCTAAATAAATTAAGGAAAAAGGTCTCAACTAAGTCATTCTTATTATGTGCTGTTGCAACAAGAACATTTTTATCAGTATTTTTTTCTAAATCTTCTTTAAGTCTATAAAAAAAATCATATCTAATTTTGCGTCCAGCTTCTTCAATAGAAAGACCTTCTTTCCTAGCTACATCAACCATGCTCTTTTCTTCAAGATAAAAATCAAGACCATATTTTTCACCTAATTCTCTTACATACTGGGCATCACTTGAAGCCTCTTTTCTATAAAGGTGATTAACATGGGCTAGGCAAAGCTTTAAATTATATTCTTCTTTTACTTCCAAAAATTTTCCAAGCATGCAAAGGCTATCTGATCCACCAGAAACCGCTAAAATTATCGCGTCTCCCTTACTAAATAAATTATTAGCTCTTGAAAATTCTAAGAATTCCATATAACCCTCCATCTTTTTACAATAACCCACCCATAAATATAAAATAGGGTGGGATATTATTTGGCTTATCTTATAAAATAAAAGCCGGCATCTGCCGGCAGTATGTTAGTAATTTGAATTATAACTTCTATTTTTATTTTTTTGTCCCGCTCTTCTCTTACCATTTCTAGAGTTTATATCAGTTATCTTCTCATTAGAATCTTTAAGAAATCTAGACATCATATCTTCAAAAGACATATCTAGCTCCTCAGTTTCTCTTTTAGAAACAAACTCCTCTGGCAAATTTTTTGGCTTTTTCTCTACAATCTCAAGAGCTCTTTTTGAAACACTAATTTTCCCATTATCAGTGCTTAAAACTTTAACTTTTAAAGAGTCTCCAACACTTAAATAATCTTCTACGTTTTTCACATAATCATTTGAAATCTCAGAAATATGTAAAAGAGCGCTTGCCCCACCTTCAAAATCAATAAAAGCTCCGAATTTTGTTATCCCACTTACTTTTCCTTCAAGTACATCTCCAACTTCAATGGACATAAAAGAATTTTTCCTCCCTAAAAATTTATATTCTCAATTGATTATATTTAATTTAATATATATTGTCAAGATAAAATAGCTAAAAAATAAGAAGATAGCTTAATTTTTTTAAAAATTAGTTATCTTCGTAAAGTCGTTTTTCATTATTTTCTTTTTTATTTTTGGATTCATCAACATATATTAAATCATCTTTAGAGACCATTTTTAACTTTTCTCTAGCAACTTTTTCAATCCACTTATCATTATCTACTTCTTTAAGCTCTTTTTCAAGCTTTAACTTTTGCTTAATTAAGCTTTCTTTTTTTTCATTCTTAGCTGAAATTTCAGTATTTAGGTCCTTGATTTTAAAAGATGTTCCTAAAAAACTAATGGAAAAATAAACTATAAAGGCAAAAAACGAAATATAGCAAGCTATGGTAATTAAGTTTCTTTTTCTAATTTCTCTATTAAGTTCTTTTCTAGACCTTAACTTATTTCTATATTCCATTTTCCCCTCCCCCTTATATATATTTTCTAAGCTTATTTTCATTATAAGATATTTGTGCGAAAAATACAAGGAGATTTTTTAAAAACTTATATTACTTCTACCATCTCTTCCATGTTTGATTTTGACTGGGTTTCTAAAATCTTTTTAACTTTATACTTATATTCTTTTTCACCAAAGACTACAGATATTATATCTCCTATCTTGACATCGTCTCCTGGCTTGGCAGTTTTTTCATTGATTTTAACTCTTCCTCCTTCACAAGCAAGCTTTGCAACTGTTCTTCTTTTTATAATCCTAGAATTTTTTAGAAAAATATCTACTCTCATTATATCCTCCATTTTTATACAAAAAAAGCAGCAAAAGCTGCTTTTTTACTAAAATAAATTTATTTTAGACCTATAGTTAGATTCTAAAAACAAAAACTATTTCTTCTTTTTGCTATGTGCATTGTTTACAGATTCTTTTAAAGATTTACCAGCCTTAAATACAGGTGCAACTGAAGCTGGAATCTTGATTACTTCTTCTGGATTTCTTGGATTTCTTCCTTCTCTAGCTTTTCTTTCTCTAGATTCGAAAGTTCCAAATCCTACTAATTGAACTTTTTCGCCTTTAGAAAGTGTTTCTTCTACAGTTTCTAGAAAAGCATTTAATGCTCTTTCTGATTCAACTTTAGTTAGATTACTTTTTTCAGCAATCTTTGATAGTAGTTCAGATTTATTCATTCAGAATCCCTCCTTATTTTTTTGTGCCATTTATTTAAATTTTTAATAACTGCCATATTTAAGATGCTTAATATATTTAATTATTATATCTTATTCATCCTTAGGTTTATCTACAGGCTTAGTGTCACCCTCATCCTTAGATGGTGAGCCTTCATTTGTATCTTTAGCTTCTCCAGAAGAATCATCTTTTGGCCCTTCTTCTTGTGGTGTTTGTTCAGCTGGATTATCTGCAGCTTTTGTTTCTACCTTTGGATATTCAGTTGGACTATATTTTTCCACTGGAGTTACTTTATATAGATTACTTATATATTCTTGGTACTTAGGATTTACTAGTTCTTTATCAATAACATCTTTTAATTCTTCTACAGAGCCGCTTATGCTATTTAATCTAATTATATGATAGCCAAATTGAGATTTAACTGGTTCAGATATTTCTTCAACCTTCATCTCTTTTACCTTGTCTAGAAACTCTTTAACAAAAGGAGTTTGCATAGTAATTTCTCCTAATTCTCCACCTTTTACAGCAGATCCAGGATCTTTTGATTTTTCTTTAGCTAACTCTTCAAAATCTTTTCCTTCTTTAAGACTCTTTTCAATCTCTTTAGCTTCTTCTTCTGTGTCAACTAATATATGAGACACATCATATTTTATAAGCTTATCTTTGTTTTCGTCAAAATATTTTTGTCTTTCTGCATCGCTTGGAGCATTTTTAGAAATGAAGTTATTCATTAAGGCTTCAGTTCTAGCGTTTTGAGCAATTAGAGATCTAAATTCTTCTTCTGTAATACCATAATTATCAAGTTGAGCTTTGAAAGCTTCTTCAGATCCTGAAGCAGTCTTCATATTTTCAATTTGTTTATCTATATCTTCTTCACTAACTTCAACATTATTTTTCTTAAGTTCTTGTTTTACAATTTCATCCATAACAAGCATATCTATAACTTGATTTCCAAGTTTCACTTGTTGACTCATACCATCTTGTCCAGGTTTTTCAAATTCTTCCTCTGGAAATGTTCCATAGTACATCTTTCTTAAAATGGAATAGTTAGAGCTAAACGTCTCGTTTGTAACATATTCCTTGCCAACTTTTGCTACCGCTCCCTTTGGCTTATTTGCGCAAGCTGTAAAAGTCATTGCTAAAGCTAAAAATAGAGCTAAAAATTTAATCTTTTTCATATAATCTTCCTTTCCTATAAATCGTATCTTCTTTATTATTATATAGTATTTTACGCATTTTTCAAGTGTTTTTCAAGTTTTTTTAAATATTCCAGAAAATTAAGTGAATCCTCAAAAGCTCCACTTACAATTAATATTTTTATTGAAAATGGGCTAGACATTGAAAATTCAATATTTTCCCTATATTTTTCCCTTAGGGAAGAAAATTTTTCAAGTGAGAAAGCATTCATATCTTCATAAAAGAAATTAATATACTTACCATCATTATATACCCTTTTAAATGAAAAATCTTTTGCTATATTTTTAATAAGAGCTGTTTTTATAACATTTTGAGTTGGAACTGGAATCTCTCCAAATCTATCAAGAAGTTCATCATTTAAATCAAGCAGCTCATCGTAAGTCTCAACTTCAGATATTCTTTTATAGATTTCTATCTTGCTATCCAAATCCTTTATATAAGATGATGAAATATAGCTATCTAGTTTAAGGTCAATAGTTATATCACTATTTTGGCTAGTAATCTTTTCTCCCTTAACTTTTTTAAGAGCCTCTTCCAAAAACTTAACATAAAGATCATATCCTATTTGATCAATATGACCCGACTGACTTTCTCCAAGCATATTACCGGCCCCTCTAAGCTCTAAGTCCTTCATAGCAATTTTATAGCCAGAACCTAAATCTTGAAAATCTTTTATTGCCTTTAATCTCTTTTCTGCAATTTCAGTAAGAGATATATTTTTTTCGTAAGTTACATAACAAAAAGAAGTTCTATCACTTCTTCCTATTCTACCTTTAAGCTGGTAAATTTGAGATAGGCCCATACGGTTCGCACCATATATTATCATTGTATTTGCATTTTTTATATCTAGTCCAGTCTCAATAATAGATGTTGAAAGTAAAATATCATATTTATAGTCATTAAAATCTTTCATAACCTTCTCTAATGCTCTTGGTGTCATCTTTCCATGTCCAATTGCTATTCTTGCTTCAGGAACTAAATTAGATAACTCAAGAGAAACTCTATCAATATCCAATACCTTGTTGTAGACAAAATAAATCTGCCCATCTCTTTCCATTTCTCGAATGATAGCTTCCCTAATTATTCCAGGTTCATATTCTAAAACATAGGTTGCTGTTGGAAATCTATTTACCGGTCTTTCATCTAAAAGAGACATATCTCTTATGCCCACAAGTCCCATTTGAAGCGTTCTAGGAATTGGAGTTGCAGAGAGCATTAAAACATCAATATTTTCTCTTAAAATTTTTAACTTTTCTTTCGCCCTTACTCCAAAACGCTGCTCTTCATCTACTATAAGTAATCCTAGGTCTTTAAATTTTATATCACTTGATAATATCCTATGCGTTCCAATCAAAAGATCCACATAACCTTTTCTCGTGTTTTCTAGTATTGCATTTTGCTGAGCTTTTGTCCTAAATCTAGAAAGCATTTCTATTTTAACGGGGAAATCTTTCATTCTTTCAAGAGCTGTTTCATAATGCTGGTTTGCAAGAATAGTTGTAGGAACTAAAAATGCAACCTGCTTGCCATCCATAATAGCCTTAAATGCAGCTCTTAGTGCTACTTCTGTCTTTCCATATCCAACATCTCCACAAAGAAGCCTATCCATAGGATTATCGCTTTGCATATCCTTTTTTATCTCATCTATTACTCTTAACTGGCTAGATGTTTCCTCATAGATAAATGAATCTTCAAACTCCCTTTGCCAAGGAGTGTCTTTTGAAAATTTATAGCCCTTAAGTTTAAGTCTTTTGGCATAAAGTTTTACCAAATCTTCAGCAATCTCATCAATAGCTTTTTTTGCCCTTTGCTTTATCCTCTGCCATTCTCCTGAACCAAGCCTAGTAAGTCTTGGTGCTTCTCCTTTTGATCCTATAAACTTTTGAATGACATCCATCTGGTCAGTTGGAACTAAGAGTTTATCTTCTCCCCTATATTCTAAAGTTAGAAAATCCCTTGTCGTTCCATTTATCTCTCTTTTACTAATCCCCTTATATTGAGCGACTCCATGAATTTCATGAACTACATAATCTCCAACTTTAAGATCTGTAAAAGAAAGTAAGTCCTTAGATTTTTTTGCTTTTTTATTTTTTCTATATATTTTAAGAGTTTTTCCATAAATTTCATGACCAGTTAAAAAAATAGTATTTAAATTTTTATATTCAAATCCCTTAGAAAAACTTTTATTAGCTAAATAAATGCCAGATGACTTTAAATCATTAGTCTCATCAAATGAAATTGTGTAGAGTCCATTAGAATCTAAAACTTTTTTTAATTCCTTTCTAGATTCTTCGCCTTCTTCCATTAGAACTGTTTTTAAACCGTTTCTAATATTTTCTCTTAAATATTCTATTAGTCTGTTAAAATCTCTGTTGAAGGCGAAAACTTCAGAAGAAACTATCTTTATCTCACTATCAAAATCTAAAATTCTACTTCTTTTTAGTATTGAAGTAATATTTATATATTTGAAATTTTTGAAAGCTTTTAAAGTATCCTTAAAGGATATAATCGCCTTTTCAAAAGATGAAAAAATCTCTCCTTCCTCAATTCTACTTGTGACGTTATCTAAAAAACTTTTCTCATAGAGGTATGCCTTATCATAAAGCCTAGTAATATCTTCAAAAATTATAAGGTCATCAGCTTTTAGATAGTCTAAAATTGAAGCATAAGAATCAGATTTAATGTATGGGCTAATAAGATCTAGATTTTTTATAAAATCCATATTTTCAAGACTTTGCTGTAAAATTTCAAACTTATTAGCTAACTTTTCATTATTTTCATCAGAAAGTTTAGAAAATTCTAAAGACTTTAAATCTTTTTCGATTCCCTTTCCTATATCCTTAAAATCCCTATCCTTTAATAAAAAACTTCTTGCTGGTATTATCTCGACTTCGTCCTTATTTTCTAAAGACCTTTGAGTATTTACATCAAATACGCTTATCCTATCTATCTCATCACCAAAAAGCTCAATCCTATATGGATCCTCATAAAGAGGTGGATAAATATCAATAATACCTCCTCTTATAGAAAACTCAGACCTTGCTTCTACTTTTTCAACCCTTTCATATCCCATCTTTATAAGCTCAAGACTTAGACTAGTAGTATCAACTGTAGAAGATAAATTTAAAGTTTTTCTAAGAGATTTAAAATAGTTTGGAGTCGATATTTTTTTAAAAGATGAATTAATAGACGTTACTATTATTATTTTCTCATTATTTAAAAGCTTATTTTGAACGCAAACTCTCTCAATTTCCCTATCATCCTCAATTGCCCTAATATTATAAAATGAAATTTCACTTGTAGGATAATAATAAATATTATTAAGTCCTAGTTTTTTTAGGCTTGAATAAACTTCCTTAGCTCTTAAATCATCTTCTGTAAATAAAACAATTGATCCAGCATAACTTTCATTTAAAGACAATGCAAAATGAGGGATGGCCTCACCCACCATACCATGTAGGTAAATTCTGCCCTCTCCCTCTAGATCAGAAACTATTTTCTTGTATTCTTCAGACTTTTTTAAAATCTCTTCAAGTTTCATTATATTACACTTTTTCCATTATAAATATTCATAGCAGAATCAGATCCGTTTTTTATAATTTCTTCAACAGCATCTGCTGCCAAATCAATCTCGCCCTCAATAGTTTTTATCTCAGATTTATCAAACCCGCTAAGAACAAAATCCTTCATATCTATAAAAGGTCCTCTTTTACCAATAGATAATTTTACCCTATCAAACTCATCACTTTGAATATGGTAGAGTATTGATTTCATTCCATTGTGAGTTCCAGCAGACCCCTTCTTTTTAATTCTAATAGTTCCAAACTCAATATCTGAATCATCATATATAACTATAAGATCCTTTTGACTTAGCTTAAAATAAGAAAGTGCCTCTCTAATAGATATACCAGAATCATTCATATAAGTATAAGGTTTTAGGAGTATAACATCTTCCCCTAAAATATTTCCCTTGTCATAAACGCCCTTAAACTTAATCTTTTTTACTTTAAAATTATATCTTTTTTCAAGTTCATCTATTACCTTAAACCCAACATTGTGTCTTGTATATTCATAATTTGAACCAGGATTTCCCAGACCTACTATAAGTTTCATTAATCAAATAATTTAGATACAGAGTCGTTAGTGTTAATATTTTTTATTACATTTGCAATAATTGGAGCAACTGAAACAATCTCAATCTTATCAGATTTTTCTTTATTAGAAATATCAATAGTATCAGTTATAACGCACTTTTTAACAACGGAAGAATCTATCCTTTCAATAGCAGGGCCGGATAAAACTCCATGAGAAGCTGTAATATAAACTTCCTTTGCTCCCCTGTCAATTAAAGCATTTGCTGCATTTGTAATAGTTCCAGCAGTGTCTATAATATCATCTATAATAATACAGTTTTTACCATCAATATCTCCAATTATATTCATAACTTCAGATACATTTGGCTTTGGTCTTCTCTTTTCAATAATAGCTATAGGAAGATTTAAAAAATTAGAAAACTTTCTAGCTCTTGTAACCCCACCAAGATCAGGAGAAACAATAACCCAATCATCTTGATTTTTAACTAAATTTTTAAAATATTTAGATAGAGTTTTTACTGCAGAAAGATGGTCAACTGGAATATTGAAATAACCTTGGATTTGTCCAGCGTGAAGGTCCATAGAAATAACTCTATCTGCTCCAGCCATTTCTAAAAGGTCTGCTACTAATTTAGCTGATATAGGCTCTCTACCCCTTGTTTTACGGTCTTGTCTAGCGTATCCATAGTATGGAATAACTGCATTTATTCTGCCTGCTGATGCCCTTTTAGCAGCGTCTATCATAATAAGAAGCTCCATTAAGTTATCGTTAACAGGAGTAGAAGTAGGCTGAATAATATAAATATCATAACCTCTAACAGTTTCATCGATAACTACAGAAATTTCTCCATCTTTAAACTTTTCAATTTTAATCTTTCCTAGTTCAATTCCAATATTCTTAACTATATCTTCAGCAAGTTTAACATTACTAGAACCAGTAAAAACCTTTAACTTTCCTTCCATAACTTCTTTAATTTTCCTCCCTATAAATAATATTATTTTTCTTCTTTTAAATTTTTTCTATAAACCCATTTTTTAATATGTCTTGACTCTGCCCTATTAATAAATAAATCGCCATCTTCAACATCAGTTGTTACAGTAGACCCAGCGGCTATAAAGGAATTTTTAGCTAGCTTTAAAGGAGCAACAATATTTGCATTGGAGCCAATAAAACATCCATCTTCAACTATTGCCCTGTGTTTATTTTTCCCATCATAATTTACGAAAATAGCACCACAGCCTATATTTATATTCTCTCCTAGATCTGCATCTCCAACATAGGCTAAATGTCCAGCCTTTGTTCCTTTTCCAATAGTAGAATTTTTTACCTCAACAAAATTTCCAAGATGAACTTTTTCTTTTAAGTGAGAATTTGGTCTAAGATGGGCAAAAGGTCCCATATCGCTTCCTTTTTCTACCCTTGACTGTTCAATATAAGAAGACTTAATAACAACATCATCTTCTATAATAGAATCCTTAATATAAGAGTCCCCTGTTATTAGGCACCTTTCTCCGATAGAAGTATTTCCAAGAATCCTTGCTCCAGAAAATATTTCAGTATCTCTTCCAATTTTAACACCAGGCTCAATAAAAATATCTTCCCCTCTTAAAAGAACTCCCTCTTTCATAAAGTCTACATTAACTCTTTTTCTAAGCTCCATCTCAAGATGAAAAAGCTGGTCTTTAGAATTTACACCCTCAACCTGAATATTGTCGCAAGTCTTATATACGCCAATTTTTTTACCATTACTTGATAGAATTTCAATCATATCAGTAATATAATATTCATTTTGATCGTTATCTGTTCCAATTTCCTTTAGGTGTTTCTTAAAAAGATCTCCCCTGAAAATATATATTCCAGGATTAAATTCCCTTATTTGAAGTTCTTCTGGACTTGCATCTCTTTGTTCAACAATTTTCTTTAAAACATTGTTTTCATCTTTTACAATCCTGCCATATCCAAAAGGATTTTCTTTTTCGGCAGTTATAAGGGATGTATCAAAACCTCCATTTTTATGAAATTCAATAAACTTAGATAAAGTTTCAGCTCTTATAAGTGGAATGTCTCCACTTAAAACAAGAACCTGATCACAATCATCAATAAAAGGGCTTGCTAAATTTGCAGCATAAGCAGTTCCATAAGGAAGACCCGGACCCACCTCTTGATGCAAAAACTCCACATCTTCTCCCTTAAATAAATCTTCTAAGTAAGCCTTATTCTCTCCAGCAACTATACAGATTTTATCTGATCCAGAATTTTTAGCTGCAGAAAAAATATAACTTATCATTGGCTTATTTAAAATTTTTGTAGAGACTTTTGAAAATGACGATTTCATTCTTTTGCCTTCACCAGCAGCAAGAATTACCGAAACTATCAAACAAATCCCTCCTTCAATATATAAAAATTTTTATTCAAATTAATTTTATCATAATTATAAAAAGATTAAAAGCTTGTAAAATAATTATAAATTAACTATAATAGAAATGTTATAGAAACGGAGGTAGCCATGTTCCAATTTGATTTAGATATAAATCCAAAAATAAAAGTTCATTTTATAGGTATAGGTGGGGTAAGTATGTCCGGTATCGCCCACTTACTACATGACAGAGGATTTAAAGTAACTGGCTCAGATAGAGGAAAAAAATCCACATTCAAAACAACTTGAAAAACTTGGAATTAAAATTTATTACGAGCAGACAAAAAATAATTTACAAAGTATTGAAAAGCCGGACCTAATAGTTTATACAGATGCCATCCTAGATGATAATGAAGAACTTATATATGCAAGAACTCTTGGTGTTCCAGTAGTGACTAGGGGTGTGTTTTTAGGTGCACTTATGAAAAACTACACCCATTCAATTGCAATTTCAGGATCTCATGGAAAATCAACGGTAACAAGTATGATTTCATCAATTCTTTACAATACAAAATATAATCCATCCATACTTTTAGGGGGAGATTTAGACTCAATAAAGGGAAACGTGCTTGTTGGAGATAGGGACTATTTAGTAACAGAAGCTTGCGAATACAAGGCAAATATAATAAATTATTATCCTTCTACAGTAATAGTTTTAAACATTTCCCCAGACCACTTAGATTTTTACAAGGGCCTGGATGACCTTATTCATACATTTGAAAGATATATGGAAAATCTTAATGAGGATGCCAATGCTATAATAAATATTGACGATCCAAATACCCACTCCTTGCTTAGCCATGTAAAAGGGAAAATTCATACATTTGGAATTGAAAATAAAGACGCAAAATATAGTGCAGAGAACATTAAATTTGATGAGGCTGGTAGACCAAGTTTTGATTTTATAGAAAATGGAGAAAAGATTTTCAGAATAAGTCTTCCAGTAATTGGCAGATTTAATATCTACAATGCTATGGCAAGTATTGTAGCTATGCTTGTAACAGAAGTAGATAAGGACCTTATCAAAGAAAGAATAGAATCTTACAAACCCCTTCATAGGAGAATGGAAATAGTAGGAGAATATAAGGGAGCAAGTATAATGACAGATTATGGCCATCATCCTAAGGAAATTAAGTCAACTCTAGATGCCCTATCTGAACATAAGAAAAATAGACTTGTTTGTATATTTGAGCCTCATACCTATTCAAGAACCAAGATACTTCTTCATGACTTTGAAAAAAGTTTCGACTCTGCTGATGAAGTTATAGTAACTGAAATATATGCAGCAAGAGAACACTTCGACCCAACAATTCATTCAAAAGACCTAGTTAAACTTTTAGTGGAAAGAGGAGTTAATGCAAAATATATAAAAACATTTGAAGAAGCAAAAGATTATATCTATAAAACAGTCCAAAAAGATGACCTAGTTATAACTACAGGCTGCGGTATTCCTCATATATTAGCATATATGATAGCAAAGGATAGATGTTTCGATAATGCTTTAGACGATTTATAAAAATTATAATTATTATAGTGAATCAGAAATGATTCTCTCATAGTGTAGACAAAATCCAAAAATGCTTTTCCGACTACAGAAATTGAGAAATTCTAAATCTCATAATCCTGTAAATCGCAAACTCGCTTACGCTCAAGCAGTGCGATTTACGGGCGGATTATTTCAATTTAAATTTCTTACAATTTCTTTCGTATGGAACGCTACCTTTTGGATTTTGCTACTTTGTCAACAAATTGAGAGAATCGGAAATGATTCTCTTTTTTTTTTAAAAATTTTTCCTCTCTTTCTATTTTTTTAGAAAATAATATTTATTTAATAAAGTTTTTGCTTATAGCAAATTATTTCTATATTAAAAATATTTACATAAAATATATTAAAAATTTAAGTATAATAAAATCCTTATTTATCTTAAAATTATTTTAACTTGAAGGATAGGCATACTTTTATATTAATTTTTTGAAATATAACAAGAAAAAAAGAGAGTGGATTTATCCACTCTCTTGAGTTTATCTCTATTTGAAAAGATTTTCGCTTACGCTATTTTCTCCTCCAAGTACAAAGATTTTTTCTATTTGGTTTCTTTCTAGATATTCTTTTACTACTTGTGGTAATTTATCTTTGTTTGTTAATAGTATTGGGGCTTCTACTTTTCCTGTTACCCCTCCAAATACTAGTGCGTCTGCGTATGCAGTGCTATTAGCTAAAGCGATTTGTTTTGGATTTACAAATGCTCTTTCTGCTATTTTTACTGCTGTTTCGAATCTATCTTTTCCTGAGATTCTGTCCGCTTTTACTCCTAGTTTTACTGAGTTTTCTCCGCCTACTATTAGGATGTCTTTGGCTTTTTCTACTAGTTCTTTTGCACATTCTGGTATGCTATCTTTGTTTACTAGTATTATTCCTCTATTTTCTACTTGTGCTAGGCTTGATGCTGTTAGGGCATCTACTAGGCTTTGTCCGTTTGCTAGGATTAGTTTTTCTGTTTTTCCTGCGGCTTTTGCTATTTCTACTGCTGTTTCGAATCTATCTTTTCCTGCTATTCTATTTAGGTCTAGTTTTAGATTTTCTACTGCTTTTTGTGTTACTGAGTTTAAGCCGCCTATTAGGATTATGTTTTTGGCTCCTAGTCTTTCTATTTCTTTCGCTACTTCGTCTGGAGTCATGTCTTTCTTTATTAGTAGGATTGGTGCGTTCTTTTCTTTTGCTAGTACGCTTGCTGCTAATGCGTCTGCTTCTTTTTCTCCATTTACTAGGATTACGGTCTCTGCACTTTCAAAGTTTTTCTTTGAGATTTCTACTGCTGTCTTGTATCTGTTGTCTCCAGCTTGTCTTTCTTTTTTCTATTCCATCAAAGATGTTCTTTTCTGGTTTTACTTCTGGCTTTGGTTCTGGCTTAACTTCAGGCTTTGGATCTGGTTTTGTTCCTGGTTTTTCTCCTGGAATTGGATCTGTGCCTGGTACTTCGCCTGGTGTTGGATCTACAGGCTTTTGTGGTTTTTCTTTTAAGCCTTCTATTGCTTTTTCTAGGGCTTCTTTTGCCTTATCTATTTCTTCTTGGCTTGTTGCATTTTCTAAAGCTTCTTCTGCTTTTTTGATTGCTTCTTCTAAAGCTTTTTTAGATTCTTCTGTTTTGTTTGTTAAATCTATTTTCTTTGCACTATCTACTAGTTTTTGAAGTTCTGTTTTATTAAGTTCTTCTGGTTCTTCTTCGTCAAACACTTCATATATAACATCTAATTTTCTATCTAATGGTGAAATTGTTTGAATATATCCATAAACATCCTCACCTTCAGCAGTGTAGAAAATTGGAAGTCCATTTTCATCGTTAATATCTTGTTTTCCAAAAGAATATTCCCATTTCTTGTCAGCGCTTGTTGTAACTTCAGTAACTTCAGTAAATTCAGATCCTTTTAAAAGTTTAACCTTTAGAGTTTTTGGAAGGTTTGTAGCATTTTCATCTGGCCATTCAACTTTACCCTTTAGTTCTTTTTTGGTTTTCATCGCCTGGTTCTTCTTCTCCATCATATACTAAGCAAACATCATCTAAGCTTGCATTGCTATCTGCTAAAGGAGAATCATGGTATCCTTCAGCTTCTCCGCTTAAATAATATAGAATAAATTTGTTATTTTCATCGTATTTCTTTAGGTTTTTAAAAGTATATTCCCAATTTTTGTCAGCAGAAGTTGTAGTTTCAGCTACATACTTCTTATTTAAATAAGATCCGCTATATAGTTTTATAGTTACTTCAGCTGGTCTCTTGTCTTCATGACCTTCATCGCCAACCCAAAATACTTTTCCCTTAATTTCTTTGTCGCCTACTTGGCCTGGATCTTCTCCGCCTCCAGTAATCTTAGTATTTACTATATTATATGGATTGTCTTTATCCCATTCACTAGTATAACCTTCAACTTCATCTTCATACACAGAATAAAGTATAGGCACTCCACTCTCATCATTTACTGGAACTTTACTAAATGAATATTTCCAGCCTTTTTCTTTATTGGTTGTAACTTTTTCAATTAGTTCTGGTTTAGTAACTCCCTTATATAGACCAACTGTAATTTCTTCTGGTCTTTCTTCTGGAGCATCTCCAACCCATTTCTTTTCTCCAGTTATAACAGTAGTGTTAGGGTCATCTGGGTTAACCTGACCAGTGTAAGTTAGTGTTATAGAAGTTGATCTAACCAGACCATAGCTTACTTCGTAGCCAGCTGGAATTTCTTCTAATTTTACATCATACTCAAAAGAATTTCCCTCTTCATCTTCTACTACAACTTCATCTGGGAATGAGTAGAACCACATAGTTGAATCTGGTGAATACTTAAAAGGCTCTACTGTAATAGATTGAAGGACTTCTGTTTCACCCTTCTTATATAGGTTTAATTTTAGACTTGTTGGTCTAACAGCTTTATTATCATTTACAAAAGTGATAATACCTGAAATATTTTGAGTAGATTTCTTATACTCTTGACCGCATCCATTTTCTGTATTAACTTCAACAACTCTTGAGCTTTCGTTTCCAAATAGGTCTCTAGCTACGAATTTATAAGTGTTTACACCCTTTTGAGCAGGAAGTACCTTAGTAAATTCTCCTTCCATTCCATATCCGCCTAGAGGTCCATCAGACTTGTCAAGAACTCCAACTTGTTGGAAGTCTTTCCAAGAGCCGTAGCTTGTTGGAACTTGTTCGTAAACTTCAACGTGCCAGAAATTATCTTTTACTTTGAATGTAAATTCTATATTTCCATCTGTTAGACACTTAGCTTCTACATCCATCTTAGGTTTTTCATTATCAATTAGGTGGATTTGAGCAGCTACACTGTCTCTTCTTCCATCAGCTTTAATTGTTACTCTTAATTTGATAAGAGGATTTGGAACTGGTTTTATTAGACCAATAAACATTACCTTTCCATCTTTTGTATTTGAAGGCATTCCAACTCCAGATGCAATAACCTTATTTGTTGTTGTATCTATTTGGTCTATTTGAACTGATTTTATTTCGTCTTTGTCTATTGCTCCACCAATATTTCCTGCAACTATCATCTTAGTAGGATCTTTGTCGTCATACATTGCCCTAGCAAGACTTGGGGTAATGAAACTTATAGAATAAGGAGCTTTTAGTTTTTTAAGATCGTCGATAGTATCATCAGTGCTGCCAGTATCTTCATCAGCTTTTATCTTCTTAGTAAAGTCAACCTTTACTTCTTTACCTTTATTTGTAACTCTATCATAAGCATATACTACAAGATTTTCCTTATCCTTAAAAGCATCATCTAGCTTAAATACAATCTTTCCGCCTTCTTTAAAATCTTTGTAAGCATCTTCTGTTCTAAATTTAAATAACTGACTATTAGTTTTGTCGTCTTTATTATCTTTGTCTAAAACTTCGATTGCTAGAGAGCCTGATAGGGCGTCTTTACTTGTAACTACGATTTCTCCCTTAGCTTCGTCATAACCTAAATACTGAGCTTCTGGTCCAGTATAGTCTGGTACTAAAGGATATTTCTTAACTTGAGTTTTTCCATCATAGTTTAGTTTAGTTTCAAAAATAACCTTGTAAACTTCACCTTCTGTAGCAAGTTTTCCATCTCTTAGACTTAAGTCCCAGTAATTCCACTTGTCAAAAGTAGTAGGTGGATTATCAGCTGATATTCTATAAACTTTTCTATTGTTTTCAAAGTTATTTATTGTTTTAATTTCATTTCCATCAGGTCCTTCAACTGCAAGTCTAAATACTTCTGCATTTCTTAAGAAAGTGATTATTGCATTAAGACCTAAAGACTTATTTGTGAAAGCAACTTTTTCGCCCTTATATTCAGCTATTGGTAGTGGAAATTCACCTGTCTTGTTTGTTAGGTAAGACTTTCCGAAGAAAGATTCTTCAAAGCCAACTAGGCCATCTGTAGCTGAAGGCTCACTATAATCTCCATAGAATCCAAGGAATGGAACATTTAAAGTTGGGTTGTTTTCACTCTTTAGAAGAATAAATCCATCAATATATTGATTTCTTTCTACTCCGCTAAAGTTAACTTTATAAGTTACTTTCTTAGTTTCATTAGGATTTAGTACTATTTCACTGTCTCCATCTAAGCTTGCTTTTACTTTTGTAGTTTTTTCAGTATATTTTTCATCTACAATTTCTTCTGTTAAAGCTATAACTTCTGGAGTAAATTTAATTTCTTCTTTAGAATCATTAGTTAGTTCTATAACTGCTTCAAAAGATTCAGTACCTATAGATTTGATTTCTAATTTTGGATCATTTTCACTATCATTTGTTCCAGTTACGTTTAATCTAACTTTTGTATTTATAGCATTTAATACATTAGCAAGACCTGCACCTTGCTCCATAACTGAATAAGTGTATCCAGATGGATTAGCGATAGGTTCAGCTGTATTCATTAGAAGCTGTTTAATATAATTATTATGATCCTCTCTAGCTATACCCCTATCCATTAAAACTTGTGCAAGTAAAGCACTTGCTCCAGCTATATGAGGAGTAGCCATTGAAGTACCACTCATTAATCCATAAGTGTCGTCATTTAAAGTTGAGTAAATATTTCCACCAGGAGCTGTGATTTCAGGTTTCATTCTAAGATCTGAAGTAGGTCCCCAGCTTGAGAATACACTCATCTTATCCTTTTCAGGATTTTCTAAAAATTCTTTTTCACCATTAAATGTTACTTTTATTTTATCAATATTTGCCTTTATAGCTTCACCGTCTTTTTGGCTAATAGAAACTAGAGGGATTGTAACCTCTCCTTGAATAGCCATTCCAAAAGAACCTTCTTTGTTATTATAAACAATTGCAGCTATAGCACCATTTTTTTGCGCATTATCTTTCTTCTCTGTAAAAGTAATTCCGCCTCTTTGAATAAGAGCAACCTTACCAGCTACTTCTTTTCCTTCATAATCTTCAGTCTTACCAAGTCCTACGTCTACTATTTCAGCTTCCTTTGGAAGTTTGTCTAAAGGAGATGCTGAAACAAGGCTTGCAAGATAAGTCATTTCATTTTGTCCATCTGAAATCTTTATAGTATTTGACCATGTATGAGTATTTTCAAATGAAGCAACAGATAAAGATTCTGGATAAGTTGATGGAGAGCCAACATTTCCTAAGTCAGGATTTGTCTTAGGCATTTGAAGGCCAGTTCCATCTAATATATTTCTATCATTACCAGCTGCAATAGCTACAACTATACCATTAGCTGTTGCTTTTTTAAATACCTTTTGTTCTGGCGACTCAGATCCACCAATATAAAGACCTGCTGGTGCTCCAAGTGACATATTTATAGCATCTGCTTCAAGTTTAATAGCATCTTCTATAGCTACTATATATGAATCAGAGTAAACTCCATTTAAGCCAGCATTGTCTGAGAATACCTTCATTCCAAGAAGTTGAGTTTCAGGTGCAACCCCTTTTATTCCACCATTTTCTGGGTCGCCATTTGCTCCAACAGTTCCTGCAACGTGCATTCCGTGTGGTTCAGCTGATTTATTATCTTTAAAATCTTTATCCCCATCTGCATAGTCAAAGCCGTAAGGAACTTTGTCTGAGTAATAAGCTTGGTCAGCTCCATTATTAAATAAACTTAAACCTTTATCTTTACCTATTTGAGCAACCTTTTCCTTAGTAAGTTTTGCTTTAGAAGGATCTGTTAGTTTAAGGTCTTTATGAGTAAAATCAATTCCTGTATCAACAATAGCTACTACTGTTCCTTGACCTTCTATGTTTGTAAGACCATCACTAATAGTTCTTTTCCAAACTTCATCAGCCTTTATAAGCTTATCTGAGTTGTTCATGCTTGGAGTAATTTCTGGTCTTAGATAGTATCTAGATTCAAAAATATTCTTAACTTCTGGAAGCTCTGCAATCTTTCTAATTTCTTCTAAGCTTGCAGTTGCAGTTACTTGGTTTAAAATAACTTCTGTAGTCTTAGACTTATCAATCCTCGCTCCAGTTCTTTCAATTTTTTTACTAGCACTTTTTTGTTCATTAGAAATTTCTTTAGAATAACTATCATAAGTAGCTTTTGATAGTTGTCCTACAGATTTTCCAAGTTTAGTAGCCCTATCAATAATAGGGTCCTTAGAAAATTCAATAATAACTCTTTTTTCTTCTTTAGAGTCATCGTTAAGTAAGTTAGGATCAATTTTGTCCTTAGGGTCAACAAATTTGTCAAATTGACTACTTGTCTCAACTTTTTCACTGGCAAAAGTAAATGGAATTGAAGAAAATACCATTACAAATGCAAGTAGCAAAGAAAGTAGTCTTTTATTTTGATGCATGTATAATTCCTCCTTTTATATTAAAGATATAAATATTATATGTATAATTTCTTAAAAAGTAAATGAATTATGAACACTTTAACTACTAAAATGGATAAAATAATGTAAAAAAATTAAGTTAAACGTTTTCTTATGCATATAAATATAAAAATCAAAGCACGACCAATATACTAGGATTAAATCAATCTTTGTATATTTTGACTATATAAAATTTTAAAAATAATTTACTTTTTTAAAATTTATCATGCTTGTAAAAAATTTTTTCCTTGATTCTGATATTTATTTGTTATAATCATATAAAAAGTAAATAGAATCTGCTAAATTTTGTATAAAAATAAAAGTAAAACAGGTAAGAAATTTATATTTATACAATTAATAAAATGTTACATTTCATTAACATTTTTTATCTTTTTCTACAAGCAAGATGAATAGCCTTATATGTCGCATTAATTATTGTTAAATTAAATTTACAATTTTTAATCTTGAAATATTATATGTTTATCTTTTTTAAATATGTATGATTTCTTGATTTTTTGAATTTATATTTTTTATGTTTTTTGCTTTTTTATTTTTAAATTGCTGCAGCTACTCATTTTTAATAAAAAAAAGATATATAAAGGCCAGAGTGTAGACAAAATCCAAAAATGCTTATCCGACTGCAGAAACCCCAAAATTCTAAATCTCATAATCCTGTAAATCGATAGCTCGCTAACGCTCAAACAGTTTGATTTACGGGCGAATTATTTCAATTTGAATTTCTTACAATTTCTTTCGTATGCAGCGTGCCTTTTGGATTTTGCCACTTTGTAGGCAGTCTGATAAAGGCTTATGCCAGTATATATCTTAATTAAAAAACTATATTTTTCTATTTTTAAATTTGAATTTCAGTGAATTTACAAAATAATTTGGATTAACTTTTTCATCAATTCCAAGAATTACAGAAAGTATGTGGTGTGTATTATTATTTTTCATAAAAACCCTTGAGCAGGTTGAGCAGTAGGTGTAAAGCTCTTCACCTTTTATTGAATGAATCATAGAATCTGAAATTTCTTTTTCAAATGCCCTAGCTCCTCCTCCCATCCCGCAGCAGTTTACTTCCTGGTATTTTTCATAGTATGAGTTTTCCAAAAATTCTTCTATATATTTAAATATTTCTCTTTCATATCTGTCTGGGCAAGGAAAGTGAATAAGAATTTTTTCCCTTATTTTATTTCCTATATTATTTTCCAAAAGCCATTCATATATTGAAATTATTTCTAAGTCTGTATTTTCTTTAAGATAATAATAGCAATTTGAGCATGCAGTAACAAGTCTTTTGGTCTTTGAACTTATTAGAAGTTTTTCTAATTTACTTAAAGATCTTTCTGCCCTTTTAAAATCTCCAGCTAATTTAATTGGTAATTTGCAGCAGTCAAATGAAAAATCTCCACCTCTCTCCAAAAATAATTTAACTATTTTAGCGTTGGTCTCAGGGTAGAATGCAGCAAAATTACATCCAGGAAAATAAATATCCATACTTTTTGAACTTTTTTTTACATTATTCTTAAATGGAAAATAATCTTTAACTAAATTACTTCCTACTTTTCCTTTTTCAGCTCTAAGTATTATTGAAATTTTTTTTCCATCCAAAGACATTGGACAGACCGATTTACACTTACCACACATAAAGCAGTTATAGGCAAGGTCAACTCTATCAGTATATTCCTTTAAATCCAAGTCATATTTATTTAAAAAAGGACAGGCTTTTTTGCATTTATTACAAGAAATACACTTCATGCGAACATTTTCAAGATAGTCTGTAGATTCTTCTAATTTCTTCAACGCTTTTCCCCCTCCTATACATACTCTGCGCCTTTTGCATGGTAATAATTGTCTTCCAAAGTCCATTATTTATAAATCTTCTGCCTGAGCTATAGATTTTCTGGTCTAGTAATTTTATCCTATCTCCATTTTTTTTAACCCTTATAGAAAAGTCATAATCTTCCATAAAATCTATATTTTTAAAGTGCCCTAAAGAATAAAAATACTCCTTTCTAAAAAACATTCCCTGGTCTCCAAAGGCAATATTTCTATATTTAACCCTTCTACTAGAATTTCTAGCTACCATTTTAAGTCCAAGCGATTTTTCTATAAATTCCAAGCTAAAGCATCCAATTTTATATTTTTCAAGAGTGGATTTTATATTTTCTTCTGGACTTTTTTTAAAAAAACTATCAGAATGTAGTATTAAAATATTATCTCCACATGACTTTTCTACTCCCAAATTTAGCTGCTTTCCCCTACCTTTATCTCCACTATAGACCTTATATCCACTTTTTTTTATTTTTTCAAAGGTAGAATCAGTAGATCCTCCGTCTACAAAAATTATCTCCGTATCTTTAGAAAAAATTGCAAGTTTTTCAAAAAAACCCTCTAAAATCTGAGCTTCATTATATACTGGCACTATAACACTTAACCCATCTTCCATCTAATCCCTCATGAATTTATAATTCTAATTTTTAAATAATATCGTATTTAACATTACAAATTTTATCTATATAAGACCCCTTACTCTCTTTTTTATAAAAAACAAAAGTCTTAGAACCATTACTAAAGTGGATTAACTTTTCATCTTCATAGATTTTCTTTGTCCTAATTCCACCTATGTAGCTAGCAAGACTATTTATATCATCAATATCCATAGTTCTTTTTAAAATATATGTTTCTAAATTAATCTTATTTGCTGAGTCAATTAATTCTGTAAAAACTTTATTATGGGAGAAAGTTTTACCAATAAAAAGAGTCTTGTAAGCTTCCTTCAATGAAATAAGGCTGTAGCCTCCATCCAAAGTATTAGAAACGACCATATCGTAACTTTTAATTTTGCTCTCAAGCTCTAAAAGCATATTTTTTTCAAAGTCAACTACATCCGCCCCCATTATAGTAACACTATCGTAGTGTTTTAGGCCATCGTAAATAGAATAATACATTTTTGAGCCAAGGTCATAACCTCTTTGAAGAATTGTTTTAACCCCATATTTTTTTTCTAAAATATCCACATATTCTTCCTTGCTCGTTGATAATAAAAAGTTAAAGTTAGAATTTTTTACAAGATTGATATTTTTTTCAAGTAAACTTTTAGAAAGCCTCATGCTATCTTCTATATTTAAATCTTTTGAAAGTCTTGTTTTGCTAACCCCATCTATATGAGGCTTGGCATAAATAAGTATCAAATTTCTCATCTAATCACCCTAAGCTAAGTTAAAATTTAATCTAAAAAATTTTAAAATAGTTTTAATTTTTTCTAATATGTAAAAAAAGGCTCTCCTAGGAGAGCCAGATTATTTTAATTATTTTTCAAGTGTAAATTCATATTCCTTTGTTCCATCATTTGAGTTGTAAACTTCATATCCTTCAGCTTTTAAAATCTTAGCAACTTCAATTGATTTATTTCCTGAATAGCAATAAGTATAAACAGGTTTATCCTTTGGAATATCAGCTAACATATCTTTTACATTGTCAGCATTAGCATTGATAGCTCCCTTTAAGTGTCCTTCTTCATAATCTTTTGCATCTCTAGCATCTATTAGAGTAGCACTTCCTTCATCTGCAACCTTTTGAAGGTCTTTTCCAAGAACAGCTGGGATATCAATTAAAGTATATTCAAATTCTTTAACGCCAGGAGCATTAGTAATATCTTTGTAACCAGCATTAACTAAAGCTTCAGCAGCCTTGCCTGATTTTTTACCAGAGTTGCAATATAAAATGATTGGCTTGTCCTTATATTCTTCTAGAATACTTGGATCTGCAACTATATCATCAACTCCAATATTTACTGCGTGAGATAAGTGACCAGCGTCATATTCTTCTTTTGATCTAACGTCTACAACTAGATTTTGTTCTTTAAGTTTTTTATCTAGTTGCATTTTTTCTAGTTCTGCTGCATCAATTGATTTGATTTCAGCTTTTTCTCCAGCATTATCCTCTGGTTTTTCAGCATCATCTGTTTTGTTAGCATCATCTGTTTTGTTAGCATCATCTGTTTTGTTAGCATCATCTGTTGTTGTTGCTTGGTTACTAGTAGTACTATTATCTGGTGTAGTAGTGTCTTTGTTACATGCGGCAAATGATAAACTTGCCATTAGCATTAAAGCTAATATTACTTTTTTCATCTAAATTTCTTCCTTCCTTCTTTTTAAGTATTTGTCTAACTAAGACATTTACAATTATAAACTGTGTTAAATGAAAAGTCAATATATATTACAAGACTGTAAGGTTTGTAACTGTTTTTTTACTATTAGTCTATTTACACTTTCATCTAGCCCAGTTTATATATAGTTAATTTTGTTTTTTCAAAACTAACTATATATATTATACCCACATTCTAACTTTTCCACACAAAATAATAATTTTATCTTATTCATAAGAGTTTTTAAAAAACTACCAAAAAATAAATTTATTTTTATAGAAAAAAACGAGTTTATATTCCTAATAAATTATTGTGTATTTGATATAAGAATCTAGAAGTAAAATTTTTATATTTTAACTAATAAATGAAGTTTTAAAAATAATAGCCTGTAAAATTTTGTTACTAAATAAGTCTTTTGGCTCTTAGAGCAGAATTAATTCTTTTTAATGCAAACATATAAGAAGCTTCTCTTAAGGTAGAATTGTAAGAATTTTTGATCTCTAAGACATTTTCAAAAGAACTCTTTAGACAATTTATTAATCTTTCAATAACTTCATCCCTAGTCCAATACAAGGAAGTCCTATTTTGAACCCACTCAAAATATGAAACTATAACTCCACCAGAATTAGCCAAAATATCTGGAATAACATTCACATTTTTTTCCTTTAGAATTTCATCAGCCCTTGATGTTGTTGGCCCATTGGCTCCTTCTATAACTAGCTTAGCATTTAAAATTTTAGCCTCATCCTCATCAATAGAATTTTCCAAAGCACAAGGAGCAAATACATCTACATCTAGTGATAGAAAGTCTTCTCTACTAATAAATTTAGCACCACAAGTAAGATTTTTATATGAAGACTCTTTTAGACTTACTAACTCATCAAATGAAAATCCATCTTCTTTATACAAATAAATTGGCTCGGACTTGTAGTCTAATTCTTTTATAGCGATGATTTTAGAGTTTTTTTCTAAGACATTTTTAGCAAAGAAAGATCCGACATTTCCAAAACCTTCAAGTGAAATAGTCTTTCCTGCCAAACTTTCGCCGCAATTTAAAAAGTAAGCCTCTAATATTGTTGCTACGCCAAGACCAGTTGATTCACTCCTACCCTTGCTGCCTCCAAAAGCAATAGGTTTACCTGTGGTTACGCCAGGGGCTTTTCTATTTTCTAATTTTTCGTATTCATCAGCCATAATCCCCATTATCTCTTCATTTGTACCTACATCTGGGCCAATGCTGTCTTTTTCTTCCCCAACGTAAGCGGAAATAGCATCAATATAAGCTCTAGCAATTCTTTCAAGTTCAGAAGAGGAATATTTTTTAGGGTCTAAATTAACTCCTCCCTTTCCACCTCCAAATACAATACCAGCAATTGCAGTTTTAAATGTCATCCACATGGATAGGGTCATAACTTCCTCTCTAGTAACTAAAGGAGAAAATCTTACTCCACCCTTAAATATACCAAGTGCATTTGAGTGCTGAGACCTAAAAGCCTTAAAAACCTTAACACTTCCATCATCTAATTTCACCGGTAAATTAACTTCAATAATTCTCATAGGATTTTTTAAAATCTCATAAATATCATTATTTAGGCCAAGTTTTTTTCTAGCATTATCTATTTCTTTCCTTACAGAAAGAAGAGGACCATAATTTTCTTCCATAAAATCAACCTTTCAATTTAAAATTCAGATTTATTATACCACTAAACATATTTAAAAATAAATATATTAAAATATAAAAGCTTTAATGCTTTTTTGTCAAATTAAATTCTTTATATTTTTAGTATTTCAATTTTGAAGTTTTTTTCTAAGAACAGTAAGCATACATTTTAATATTTTTATGGAGATATAAAAATCAATTGTCCTTTAGCCCATTGAGGAGTTTAATTAGTTTTAATTCCTAAAAGCTAATAAATTCTAGTTTAATCGGGAGCCTATATTTTTTATCTTATAATTATTTTATTTGATATTGTTTTTTTAATTTAAATACTTGAATAGATGAGTTTTGTGTTTTAGAATTTAAAAAACTTTACTTATCTTTCTTTGCTTTTATATGTAAAAAGAGAGTGGACTTATCCACTCTCTTGAGTTTATCTCTATTTGAAAAGATTTTTGCTTACGCTATTTTCTCCTCCAAGTACAAAGATTTTTTCTATTTTGTTTCTTTCTAGATATTCCTTTACTACTTGTGGTAATTTATCTTTGTTTGTTAATAGTATTGGGGCTTCTACTTTTCCTGTTATTGCTCCAAATACTAGTGCGTCTGCATAAGCTGTGCTATTTGCTAGGGCGATTTGTTTTGGATTTACAAATGCTCTTTCTGCTATTTTTACTGCTGTTTCGAATCTATCTTTTCCTGAGATTCTGTCCGCTTTTACTCCTAGTTTTACTGAGTTTTCTCCGCCTACTATTAGGATGTCTTTGGCTTTTTCTACTAGTTCTTTTGCACATTCTGGTACGCTATCTTTGTTTACTAGTATTATTCCTCTGTCTTCTACTTGTGCTAGGCTTGATGCTGTTAGGGCATCTACTAGGGTAATTCCGTTTGCTAGGATTAGTTTTTCTGTTTTTCCTGCGGCTTTTGCTATTTTAACTGCTGTTTCAAATCTATCTTTTCCTGCTATTCTTGTAATGTTTTGTTTTAGATTTTCTACTGCTTTTTGTGTTATTGAGTTTAAGCCACCTATTAGGATTATGTTTTTTGCTCCTAGTCTTTCTATTTCTTTTGCTACTTCGTCTGGAGTCATGTCTTTCTTGATTAGTAGGATTGGTGCATTCTTTTCTTTTGCTAGTACGCTTGCTGCTAGTGCGTCTGCTTCTTTTTCTCCATTTACTAGGATTACGGTCTCTGCACTTTCAAAGTTTTTCTTTGAGATTTCTACTGCTGTTTGGTATCTGTTGTCTCCAGCTTGTCTTTCTAGTTCAATTCCATCAAAGATGTTCTTTTCTGGTTTTGGTTCTGGTTTTACTTCAGGCTTTGGATCTGGTTTTGTTCCTGGGTTAGGTCCTGGGATTGGATCTGTGCCTGGTGTTGGATAATCTTTTTTAGCTTTTAGCTTAATATCATATCCAGTTACTTCTGAAGTAAATCCTGGAAGATTAGCATCTACAGTATAAACATTTAATTTTCCATTTTCACTTTCAGGACCAGTTGTTTTAAATACATATCCTTTATCTTTTTCAGCTTTAACAACTGCGTAAAGGCTTCCATTTTTATATATTGAAACATTTACATATTCAGGTAAATCTTTTTGAGTATCTTCAAAAGTTACTTTACCTTTTATTTCAGTAGTTTTTTCAGCTGTATGAACATAAGTGTAATCTACATTTAGTCCATTAATCTTTTTAGTATAAGAATCTAAATCTTCAGCTTGAATAGTAAAGTCATGTTTTTGACCATTTTTATCTAAAGCAACCTTATCTTTAAATGTGTACATCCAATTTGTTTTAGAACTTACTTCGAATGTATCAACTGCAACTCCATTATCAAGTAGAGTAACTTTAACACTTTCAGGTCTTACATCTCCAACTTCACCATAGAAGTTTACAACTCCTGAGATATCCTTAGTTATTTCTTCATTTTCTTCATTAGGGTCACAAGCTTCAGCCTTTTTGATTACAAATTTAATAACAGATCTATCGCCAGCATCGTCATAAACAATAAGTGCTAAATTGTTTTCTCCATCAACTAGGTCAGGTCTATATTCAAATTCTCTTGTATAACGTCCAGCTGTATAACTCCACTTATCTAATGAAGCAAGAAGTTTACCATCTTCTACAGATCCATCTTCATTAACTATTCCTTCAACTACTTGAACATAGTTATAGTCATCTGTGATTTTGATCTTAGCATATCCCTTGTCATCAGTTGTACATCTTACGATGTCTAATATTTCAATTTCAGGAGCCATTTGATTTACGAAGAAATGCTTAGCAACTGTTACGTATTTGTCGCTATTAATTGGTTTTACGCTAACTCTTACATCATATAGTGGAATATCGAAGTTTCCTTTGATTTTACCACTAAAGCTAAAGCCAGGTCCAAATTCCTTAGCATCTTCGCCTTCACCAAATTTAACATTTTCAACTGGTTTAACTTCTATATCATATCCGCTTTCTATTACTTCACCAGTTTTAGGGTTAACAAGCTCAATCTTAATATCATCTACTCCATCTATTCCCCAAACAAATCCATTTACATCATTTACATCTTTTGGATATGAGAAGTTATCTTTTGGATTTTGAACAGATATTCTTACAGAAGAATCTGGGTTTGGAACATTAGTGTTAGTTAAAGTGTTTTCTATATTAAGTCCTGTTCCATTAAATACTTTATCTTCTATATAGATACTTAAATCTTGACCCTTAGACCAATTTTCAGGTAAATTAAGAGTGATTTTTCCTGAATTGAATTGCTCTATAATATCTTTACGCTCTTGATCGCTTTTAGCCATATTAGGATATAGGTTTACAACGCTATCTAAAGTCTTGTTCCAAATTTCAACGTAAGATACACCTGATAGATTGTCTTCAAATTCAATAGTTATAGTTCTATTAACTGGATCAAGCTCATAATTCTTAATTGTTGGCTTAACGATATCAGCGATTAATTTATATTTTGGAGAAGTATAATCGTCTTTTTCAGGTGTACCATTAAGGTCTGCCTTAAGCTGAGCGTAGTATTCTTCTCCATCAACTAATCCGCTTGGTTCCCATCCAAGTTCGTTAAAGAATTGAGTTTCAGGGAATATTCTTCCATTGTATTTCTTAAGTCCCCAAGACTCTAATGTTATATTTCCTTCTTTTAAAGTTTTTCCATCTTTATCTGTATAGATTGCGTCTATACTATTTAAGTTTCTCATAATAGTTAATACAGGGTTAACTGCAGTTTCATAAGAGAAGTAAACAGCATAGTCTTTAACTTCTTCCCCATCTCCAACTTTTATATTTGGTAGGTGTGTCCAGCCATTATCTTTTGGTCTAGATGAGAATGCTTGCCATTTATAGTAGTTTGGTTCATTGTATTGCCAGAATCCACCAAATGGTGCTGGTTCTGCCCAATTTCCATAGAAAGCTAAGAATGGAATAGTTATACTTGAGTTACTATCAGAATCAAATGTAATATATCCATTTAGGAATTGATTCTTTTGAACTTCGTCTGTAACAGAAACTTCAACTTCTACATCTATGCTTCCATTTGCTGGAACGGTAACTTCCTTGTCAGCGCTTACAGTAGCGTTTAGTCTTTGAGACTTGTCTGTATACCATCCATCAGGATTAATCTCTGGAGTTAAAGCGATTACTGATGGAGCATTAAATTTAACTGCCTTTTCTGAAAGGTTGTTAAAAGTTATAGTTGTTTTGAAATTCTTTGTACCAATTGATTTAAGTTCAAGTTTTCCATCGGCTTTTGTGTCCGCTCCACCAACTGCTGTTGCATATACATTTGTTTTAACAGCATCTAATACATTTAGTAAACCAGCTCCAGCTTCCATAACTGAATAGTAAGATCCATCTGTAGTTGGGTCAGCTATAGGGTGAGCTGTATTCATCATTATTGTCTTTGCAAGGAATGCTTGCTTGTCTCTAGTAATATTAAATCTATCTCTTAGAGCTTGAGCAATAAGAGCAGTTGCTCCAGTAACATGAGGAGTAGCCATAGAAGTACCACTCATAACCATATATTCTCCGTCATTTTGAAGAGAGTAAATGTTGTTACCTGGTGCTGTAATTTCTGGCTTCATTCTTAAATCTGGTGCAGGTCCCCAAGAAGAAGATTTAGCCATTTGTTTTGCTGTAGGGCTATCTATAAGTTTTTTATCATTTCCTATAGTAGCTTTTGTAGCATCTATTAATTTAAGTCCATCTGCGTGTCCAATAAAGGCCATAGGAATTTGATATGGTGCATCAATTATCATGCCCATTAAGTCGTTTCCACCTGCTTCGTGGTTGTAGATAATTATTCCTGTAGCTCCATGTTTTTCAGCAAGTCTTGTTTTTTCAGTAAATGATGCATTTCCTCTTTGTACTAGAACAATCTTACCACTTGCGTCTACTCCAGCATAATCATCATCACTAGCACCATATCCAACTGAAACTATACCATATTCTTTTCCTAGATTATCATGAGGTGAACCTTCGTGAAGAATTGCAGGAATTTCAAGAGTCTTTCCATCTTTACCTGTAAAAGATACATAGTTGAACATACTCTTGTCGTTGTTATATGAAGCAACTGCAAAAGAGCCTTCATAAGTTGCAGGATCTCCAACTACTCCTACGTCTGGGTCAGTTAAGAAGTTGTGAGGAACATCTCTTCCGTCATTTTGGTTTCTATCATTACCAGCAGCTATATTACATACAACTCCAGCTTTATTTGCATCGTTTAAAACCTTATTTAAAGTTGTATTTTCATCGTCATAATATGAGTTTCCAGCGATTCCACCAAGTGACATATTTAAAGCGTCAGCTTGAAGCTTTGTTGCATCTTCTATAGCTCTAATATATTGTTCTTCCCAAACAGAATCATTTGTCATTTCATTTGAGAAAACCTTCATTGCAAGAATTTGAGCTTCTGGAGCAACCCCTACTACCTTACCATTAGCTGCTGCAATACCAGCAACGTGTTGGCCGTGAGATTCATCTTTGTATTCTCTTACATTTGTTGAAGAGTCTTGATAATCATACACATAAGGGAATTTTTCATTGTGGTATACTCCTAGAAGAGTATTGTCGCTATTTTTTAAAGCTTCAATATCAGCTTCTTTGTATCTAACTTTGTCTGTATCAGTTAATTTGAAGTCAGGGTGATTTACATCAAAGCCTGTATCAATAATAGCTACAACGCTTCCTTCTCCCTTATAACCATAATCAGCCCAAACTTTATCTGCTTCAGTTATTTTAACTGCTTCAGACATTGTTGGTTCAGCAGGTCTTAAATATCTTCTTGAAAGGCGAATTTCTCTAACGTCTTTGTGTTTAGCTATATCTTCTATTTCAGATAAGCTTACTTCTGTACTTATAGCGTTGATAGCGTTTGAGAACTTATCTTCAGCCTTAATATCAAGATCTTTTACAAGTTTTTCTTGAGCTTCAGTATTTTTTTCAGTTATGTTTTTAACTTCTGTAGCTGATAAGTCTTGTAGAGCCTTACCTTCTTTAGCTGCAGTTTCTAAAACTGAGTCTTCCTTTAACTCAATAATAACTTTAACCTTTTTAACAGATTGATTGCCACTTATCATCTTTCTAAGTGTCGGATCTATAGTTCTGTTAAATTTCTTATTTTCAACTTTTTGGCTTGTACTTTTTTGTACAGGCTTATTAGCATTTCCAGCAGCATATGTTCCTGCAAATGATGGTAATATCATTACTAGTGCTAAAAAGAATGCTAATATTCTTTTTTGAAATTTTTGCAATTTATGCACATCCTTTCTTTGTATTTATACGACTTTATTATATCCCATTTGTGTAAAATATACAATACAAATGTTTTCACTATCCTATTTTTCGGTTAAATTTTTGTTTTATTTATTGGAATTAAAAAAAGGTCATAGTTATATGACCCTTGTAATTAATTTTAAAAAGCATAGTATTTATAAAATCCAACCTATAATATTTAAAAGATTAGTTTAATATTTGAATTTAAGATTTATAGATTTGTAAAATTTTGCAAAATTTTACCTTTAAGAAAATATTTTAACTAATTTACAATCTTTTTCCTCTTAAAGAAGCTTATTTTATATTTTTGCAAAAAATTTATATTTTTACTATGTTTTTTATAAAATCTCTAATTAAAGATTAAAAAAAGTTTTTTATAATTCCTCTATTGCTATTAAATCTTCTATGTTTATCCTCTCTCCTTTTTCTAAATAGATAATTTTTTCATAGGAATCTATTTTTTGTACTTTTCCACAAACGTTTTCGTACTTTCCATATATGAAAGAGTCGTCCCTTTT
The DNA here is from genome assembly GCF_035481615.1 of Citroniella saccharovorans. Classification (NCBI taxonomy): domain Bacteria; kingdom Bacillati; phylum Bacillota; class Tissierellia; order Tissierellales; family Peptoniphilaceae; genus Citroniella; species Citroniella saccharovorans. The sequence continues at coordinate 129,291 of NZ_JAYKOT010000003.1, read as the reverse complement.
AAAGAAAACAAATTTATAATTTTTTTTAATTTTTCCAGATATTATCTCCGATAGGCGGTAATTTATTAAATCTTTTTGGTCGCTTGCTAGATGTTTTTTTTTTATTTTCTCCTTAGATGATTCGTAAATTCGCTCCTCATATCCCCTAAGAGCTTTAAAGGCTTGAAACTGACAGGCTCTATTTTGCCTTGGCATCCTTGGGTGCTTTAAAGACGGCTTATAGTCTAGGTTAATAATATCCATATATTTTTTATCCATTAGGCTCTATGACCTCCTATCTGATTATTTCTATCTATTCCAGTAGCTTCTTCTTTTAGACTGTCCGCCTTCATAATTGAATTTGCCCCAAATTTTTGTCTAATATTTAGAAGGGTTTTTTGCAGTCTCAACTCTTTTTCCTGGTCCAGCTCAGTTTTGCTGGAATAGTTTTTCTCAAGGTCAAATAAAGACTGCTGCTTATATATTAGGTCTTCCTCCCTAGCCTTTTTTAAATCAACAAGTTCTCCAAAGGAAATTGAAATTTTTCTAAGGTAGAAATCTTTATTTACAATTTTTTCATATATTTCAAAAAATTCACTTTTTAAAGTATTTACAGACATAGTTAGGCTATCAAGTTTTTTGGATAAATGTGCATATCTTGGCACTTTTCGTCCATAGGAATTTATTCTAATTTCTCCCTTGTAGTCATCTTTTATATTTTCCAAACTTTTTTCATCAAAGGATATGGTAAGGGATATGTGGCCAGTGAGCTGAGAGGATTCTATAAGCTTATAGGTAAAATTCTCCACCATTTCTGAAAGTATAGTTTTACCTTCTTCAAAAGAATAGGGTCTAAAAAGAACCTGGCCAGAGGAGATAGAATTTCTCTTTGGCTTATAATTTTTAATATCTTTTATTGTGCATGTCTCCTTCCCCCATGCATGATCAATTAGAAGCTCAGCCCCAACTCCAAAAAGTTTATAGAGAAGGTCCTCACATCTAGAGTCGCCAAATTTATTTAAGGAGGCAAGGCAAATATCTCCCATGGTGTAAATTCCATTCTTATTTAAGGTTTTTTCTGTTCCCTTGCCAAGTCTCCAAAAATCTGTAAGTGGAAGATGGTCCCAAAGTTCTTCCCTATATTTTCTCTCATCTAAAAAGTAAGTTCTAATCCCGTCTTTATCTGCTTTCATTTTTTTAGCCATAATATCCATAGCAATCTTTGCCAAATATAGATTGGGTCCAATGCCTGCTGTTGCTGTAATTCCGGTTTCGTATAGGGCTGCTTTTATTATTTCAAGAAGCATGTCATGGCTAGACTTATATTTTTTAATATAGCTTGTAGCATCTATAAAAACCTCATCTATTGAGTAGATGTGTATATCTTCAGGATGAACAAACCTTTTATATATATTTACTATTTTTGCCGAATAATCTAGGTAAAGGCTCATCCTTGGTCTAGCAATTATAAAATCTACTAGGACCCTATCATCATTTAGATCTTTTTTAAATGGAGATTTTTTAAATTCCTTTATTTCAGGATGCTTTTTTCTCCTAAAATAATTTATTTTACTTATAATTTCTTTAACTTCAAATAATCTTGGCCTACCAGGAACGCCAAATTCTTTTAAAGAAGGAGAAACCGCAAGGCAGATTGAACCATCAGTTCTTGTAGTGTCTGCAACAACAAGGTTTGTAGTAAGTGGGTCTAGTTTTCTTATAGCACATTCAGATGATGCATAAAAAGATTTTAGGTCAATAGCAAAATATACTTTTTCCATAAATTTCTCCTCCTTTCAAGAAAAATAAAATTATATAATAATAAAATCCTTATTTTAAAAGTTTGAAATTCTAGGGTTTAAGAATTAATAAATTAATTTTTTTCTCTAAAACTTTTATATTAAGCTCATCAAGGTAGAAAAGCTCTCCATCATAATTAGCTGGAATTTTTTCGGATAATGACTTTATAGAAAGCTCCTTAATTCTAAATCTTTTAAAATACTGACTTTCTTTATTTTTTCCAAATTTATATTTAACAATTTCAAGTAAAAATCTCCCAAGCTTCATTTTATAAGCTATAACAAGATCCAAAACTCCATCAAAAACTGATGCAGATGGAGCTGGGTTAAATCCTGATCCATAAAATGCGCCATTACAAATAGCCATTATGAGAATATTTGCCTCGTCCTTAACAATTTCTCCATTTTCCAATACAAATTCATAGGAAATCTTATAATCTTTTTTATTTTTTAGATTCTTAAAAACTGACTTAAGATAATTTAGATGTCCAAGGGATGGATTTTTCTCTACTCCAATAAGTGCATCTCTTAATACTACAGAGTCTAAGCCAAGTGAAATAATATTAGCGGCAAAGCTATCACCAAAAGCCATAAGGTCCATCTTTTTGCTTTCAGCTTCAAAGCTAGATTCTATAAGTTTATATGGATCAACATTCTTTTTATATAAATATTTAGCAAAATCATTAGCTGTACCAGTCGGCAAAATTCCAAGTTTTGTTTCAGTTCCAACAATTCCTCCTATCGCTTCGCTTATACTTCCATCTCCGCCTGATATAAATAGCTTAAGATTTTCTCCATATTTTTCAGAATAATATTTTGAAAGATTATATACATCTTCCTTATCTTTAGTAGTTATGATAGTTAGACTATCTAATTTGTTGTTTTTAGAAAATATTTCTTCAATTTTTTCCTTGTTTAAGAGCTTCTTACCTGAGCCCGCTTTTTTAGATAATATTATAATATTTTTTTCCATACTATGATTATACTATACATTTTAAAAAAAGAATATATGTTCCGTGATAAACTTTCTTTTTAATTTAATGAAAAATAAAAAAAAAGACATATCAAAAATATGTCTTTTAAATCAATGAAAAATTTAGATTTCTTTTGATGCTTCTAAAATAGTTTTATAGTTATTTATAATATCCTTAGCATCTTTCATGTATGTTACTCCAACAAGTTCATCTGGATTATATTTTTCTTTAAATTCTTTGAGCTGCTTTTTAACATCTTCCTTGTCACCCAAAAGTTTAATTCCCATTCTAGTTTTTAGAAGAATTTTTTCAGCAGAATTTAAGCTATTTAAAAAGTTTTCAGTTGGATGTTTAAAAAGATCCTTATTCCCTCTAGCTATATCTAGGATTCCCTGCTGAGCTGAACTAAATAAAAATTCAGATCTTTCCTTGCTATCGGATGCATAAGCCAAATATCCTAATATTAAATAAGGCTTTTCAAGATATTTACTAGCTTTAAAGTTATCTCTATATGTTTTTATTGCACTATCTAATAGAGAAGGAGAAAAATGGCCAGCAAATGAATATATAGCGCCAATTTCAGCTGCTATTTTTGCTGAAGATAAAGAAGATCCTAAAATTATTATTGGAATATTCCTACCTGCAGCTGGATATGGTCTTGATTCTAGTGAAGAATCATCTTTATCAAAATACTTCCTAAGTAGGTTTACGCTTTCTAAAAATTTTTCTTCTTGTATGTCTCCTCTATATATAATTTGGGCTGTTTTATAGTCAGTACCTGGAGCTCTACCAAGGCCTAAATCAACTCTACCCGGATACATTACATCAAGCATTCCATAAGTTTCCGCAATCAAAAATGGTATGTGATTTATAAGCATTACTCCTCCAGCCCCAACTCTTATATTCTTAGTCCTCTCAAGTAAGTCTTTAACCATAATGGCTGAGGCTGAACTCATAACATTTGGGGCGTTGTGGTGTTCAGCAATCCAGTATCTATTGTATCCTATTTCATCCGCTGCTACGCAAACTTCTCTGGTCCTTTCGATAACAGCTGCTTCTGTGTCGTTTTCAAAAAAAGGCATAAGATCTAATATAGATAATTTCATCGCATCCTCCTTAAAATGATTTTTTGGTGATTTTTAAATATTATATTCTAATTGAATATACTTATATAATTTTTCCTTTTCTTATGTCTTAATTAAATCACTATTCAAAAATTATATAAAATTTAACTTAATAGCTATTTATATATACCCAATAATAAGGCTTATAAATTGGTTATAAGTAAAATTTTACTTATATTCAATTTGTTTTTTTAAATAAAAAAATCTTGCCAAAAGCAAGACTATAATCTTAATAAAATGACAAAATCCAAATATAAACCTTTAACAAAAATAATCTACTATAAATCAAATTAAAGGGGGTATAAATCAAACTATCCACGCCTTAATAAGCTTTAGATTTACATATTTATATGATTTAGAAATTAATTTTTCTAGGTAAAATTTTTGGATTTTGCCAAAACTATCAATCTTGCAAAAAAGTAAGATTTTTTCTATTTAAATTCCTCTAACCAGATGGGTTTTTGCTCTTCAAGACTTCTCTTACAGTCTAAAATTCTCTGATTAGATGAGCCTCTAAACCTGAGCTTTAAATTCTTTTTTTCTTCTACAAATTTTCCATCTACTAAAACGTCAACCTCTTCTAAAAGTTTAAGTCTTTTTGGGTCATTTATTATTTCTTCGAATGTATAACCAGAGTATGCCCAAATATCTTTTTTTATATTTTTTTTAACTTCTTTTATAACTTCTAAAAGACCATCAACATTTTGAAAAGGCTCCCCGCCTAAAAGAGTAAGGCCCGATACATTTTTATCTTTTAAATACTCTATAACTTTTTCTGTTTCTTTATTAGTCCAGTCATCCCCATAGGAAAAAGATTGATATTCCTTGTTGAAACATCCCTTACAATTATGTGTACAGCCCGTTACAAATATGCTTGTTCTAATGCCTGGTCCGTTGGCGACATCAAACTTTCTTATTTGTGCATATTTCATTATATGTGAAGTACCCTTGCTTTAATTTCTTTGGTTCTGCCTTCATTCCAGAAGTTTTCCCCAAGATAACCGCATGTTCTTCTAATTACAGTAAGCTTTTTCTTGTCCTTATTGTGACAATGTGGACATTCCCACTCATTGTCATCATTTACAATAATTTCTCCGTCATATCCACATTCATGGCAATAATCAAGTTTTGTATTAAATTCTGCATAAGTTATATTGTCTGAAATATATTTTACCATAGTAAGAACTGCTTCAACATTATTAGTCATATTAGGAATTTCTGCATAAGATATACAGCCGCCAGTTGATCTTGCTTGAAAATCTGATTCAAATTTAAATTTAGAAAATACGTCAATTTCTTCTCCAACAAATACATGGTAAGAATTTGTATAATATCCCTTATCAGTAATTCCTTCAACTTCTCCAAACCTTGTTCTGTCAATTTTTGCAAATCTATTTGTAAGATTTTCAGCTGGAGTTCCATATAGGGCAAAACCAATTCCAGTTTCACTCTTCCATTTTTTTACATGGTCATTTAAAACATCCATTATCTTCAAGGCAAATCTCTTACCTTCTGGATCTGTATGAGTCTTTCCAGTAATAAGTAAAGATGCTTCATATATTCCTATATAACCCAAGGATATAGTAGCATATCCACCCTTTAAGAATTTTTCAACTTTTTCTCCTGGTTTAAGTCTTGCAATGCCACCATACTGCCAGTGGATAGGAGAAACATCACTAGTTACATCTTTTAAAAGATTATATCTAAATAAAAGTGCCTTCTTGCAAAGCTCCAATCTCTTATCTAAAAGATTAAAGAAAGCTTCTTCATCGCCCTTTGTTAATAGGCCAATTTGAGGTAGATTAATAGAAACAACTCCCATATTAAATCTTCCATCAAACTTATAATTTCCATTTTCATCTTTCCAAGGAGCTAAGAAAGACCTACATCCCATTGGACTAAAGACATTACCGTCATAAATTTCTCTCATCTTTTTAGCGGAAATATAGTCTGGGTACATTCTCTTTGCTGTACACTCTGCGGCAAGCTTAGTTAAATAATAGTACTTTGAACCTTCATGGTCATTGTGCTCATCTAGTACATAGATAAGTTTAGGAAAAGCTGGAGTAACATATACGTCTTTATCATTCTTAATTCCTTCTATTCTCTGTCTAAGAATTTCTTCAGTTATTAGAGCAGCTTCCTTTTTCGTACTCATAGCCTGGTTTTGTGTACATAAATAAGGTAACAAAAGGTGCTTGACCATTTGTAGTCATTAGGGTATTTATCTGATATTGCATAGTTTGAATACCATCTTTTATTTCCTTTTTTGTCCTCTTAAGTGCAATCTCGCTGGCTTTTTCTTCGTCTATTTCTATATGGTAAATCTCTTTTTGTTCTTCAGTAGCTTGTTTGTAATATTTGTTGTATGATTTTCTCACAAATGGTGCTAGAATCCTATCTATTCCATTAATTGACTGGCCACCATATTGACCGGAAGCAATTTGAGCAATTATTTGAGTAGTTACTGTGCAGGCAACTTGAAAACTCTTTGGCGAATCAATTTTTTTGCCATTGATTACAGTTCCATTTGTAAGCATATCTTCAAGATTTATTAAGCAGCAATTAAACATTGGCTGAATAATATAATCCATGTCGTGAAAATGGATTGCTCCAGAGTCATGAGCCTGAACAATATCTGTAGGAATTAGTTTTCTTCTTGCGATATCTTTCGATACTTCCCCAGCTATTAAATCTCTTTGAGTTGATACTATAAAAGCATCTTTATTGGAATTTTCTGTCATAAGCTCTTCATTTGACTTATTTAATAGTCCAATAATATCATCATCAGTTGTGTTTTCTCTTCTTTTAAATGCTTGAACTGCCTTGTAGTTTTCGTAAGCCCTAGCCGTAGCAGGATTTTTGTGTTCAAGTAATTTATAATAAACTTGATCTTCAATTTGATATATGGTTATATCTCTATTTAAAACCCTTGCAAAGTCTTCAATTTCCGACGCAATTCTATCAGCAAGTCCTGGTGTGTATATTCCAGATGAAGAGTTCATGGCTTTTTCAATGGCTACAACAATTTTTTCTTTATCAAAATCTACTTTTGAGCCATTTCTTTTTATAACTTTCACCCTAAACATCTCCCTTCTTCTTTTAATAAATTATACTACAAATAGTTATCATCTTCAAGAGGATACACAATATATAGTGTATTTTTTAAAAAATAATATGTAAATAATAAATCCCTATTTCTAGGGATTTTAAAGGTAAGTTTTTATAAAAATCAAATATTTTATATTTTTATTGCTTTTAATAAAGCCAATTTTCTTAAAAAATTTATTTTTTTAATGCACCAGCTTTAGCTAGGCTATCAGCTTTTTCATTCAAAATAATGCCTTTATGAGCTTCAACTTTAAAAAATTCTATTTTAATTTGCTTTTTTGCTTCCTGCATAAATTCAAAGTATGTTTTTGTAAGACTGTTATTTCTCTTCCAGGAACCATTTGCCCAATATTCAAGGCCTGTGTAGTCATAGTAGATTGAAATTTTATCAAGTCCATCTTCTATCGCAAGCTTTACCGCCTCCATAGCAGCTAATATTTCGCCTAAAACATTTCTTAAACTTAAATCTCCGACAGCATTTTCTGAAACTAACTTGTAGGATCCTTTTTTAACATAAACCAAACCATATCCAGCAGATTTTTCATTTTTTAAAAAAGATCCATCAACAAAGGCTAGAGCCTCTTTCTCGTCAAGTTTTTTATAAAGCTCATTAATCTCTCTTTCAAAACTATTATTTGACCCAAATAAGGCTATTCTGTCACTATTAGTAGAAGCCATATTTTTATCTAAAAATTCTTTTGCTTCTTCAAGACTTTTAAAACTTTTATAAATTGGAGCTGAAAATCCATCAACTTGCTTCTTGCATTCATCCCAGCTTGTAAAAATCCCAGTAAGTCTACCTTTTGCAACTGCATAATATTTTTTAGGCGCCATATTTTTCCTTGTTTGAATGGGCAAGTCTTGAAGCTGATGCTGCTGCAAGAGCAGCTACAATATCATCTAAGAAAGTGTTAACTGTATCATCTTTTGCCTTATCTATTTTTTCAATTATTCCTATTTTTTTCTTGTCTAAATATCCAAAGTTGGTAAGTCCTATTGAACCATATATATTAACTATAGAAAGAGGTAGAATCTCGTCTATACCATAAAGTCCCTCATCAGACCTAATAACTGAAAGCATAGGCTCAGATAGTAGACCTTTCTCTGCAAGAATATCAATTTCAATTCCAGTTAAGATGGCATTGACTACCTCTCTTTTTGAAAGCACTCTCATTAGGTGGTGCATACAGATATCAAGATTTAAATCTTTTACATAATCTTTTTGTAGAATATAGATAATTTCACAAATATCTTCTAATTCTACTCCTCTTTCTTTTAATTTTTCTATGGCAAAATCTCTTAGTTCTTCTTTTGTAAATTTATATTCGCTATCTTTTAAGTGTCTTTCCATACTGGCCTCCTTTTTTAGCTCTATACTTATATTTTAAGCTATAACAATTTTTCTGTAAATAAAAAATTTTTTAATGTTTTTACTTTTAAACCACAACAATTAATATTAGAAAGATAGGAAAGTAAATTTTATATTATCCAAAAAAAAGCAACAAAAAAACCTGGCTATTAGCCAGGCAAAATTTTAATTATTTAAGTCTTTCATAAACTATCTTTAGAAGCTCATCTCTTTTTTTATTCATCTTTTCGATTATTTCATCAGCTTCCTTGTTAGCTTCTTCAATATATTTTTCATCTTTCATAGCAAGAAGATTGATCTTTACATTAAATATAGATCCTTCAACTCCACTTGTAGCCATAAGAACTCCAACTCCAACGTCAGATACCGCTCCTTTTGTTCCATATTTTACAAAAGGTTCTAATAGATCAAGAACTTCCATGCAAGCTTTAGCAGCTCTTCTAGGAGTTTCTAGAGCAATTTTATATCCTTCTTGAACTTTCTCGCTTCTTAATTTCTTTTCTTCTTCAGTTTCTTTTGGCATAGCAAAAGCTTCCATTACTTTATCAAAAGCATTGGCGTCTTTGTCTACGCCCTTTTCTAATTCTTCTTTTAATGAAAGAAGTTTTTCAGAGCTTTCTCTAAGACAATTTTGAATACTTTCATCATATTCTTTAAACGCTTTTTTGTTAAAAGTTAAAGATCCAACCATTCTTCCAAGGGCAGCTGCAATAGATCCAGCTAGAGCTGAAACTGATCCACCTCCTGGAACAGGTTCATTTGAATCAACAATTTCAATAAAATCATGTACACTTTTTTCAACTAACATTTTAAATCTCCTTTAATTTTTAATTTTATTTTAGTCTATATAGGCTTGTTTCTTATCGTAAACAAGCTCTCCTCTTTTTATAACCTTTTCTACTATATTTACGCCTATTGTATATGATAAAAATTTATAGCGATCTTTATCTAAGATAACTAAATCAGCAAGTTTTCCTTCTTCAATAGATCCAACTTCTTTTTCTCTTCCCATAGCTGCTGCTCCATTTAAAGTAAGTGCTGTAAGGGTTTCTTCTATAGTCATTTTCATATAGATAGTTGCTAGGGCTATCATCAAACTTATAGAATTAGAGTGACAAGAACCAGGATTAAAGTCAGAGCCAAGTGCAACAGCTCCACCATTATCAATCATTACTCTTGCCCTTGCATAATCAGCATTAAGACTAAAAGCAGTTACAGGAAGTAGGGTTTGAATAGTTCCAGCTTCAATCATTTTGTTTATGGACTTATCATTAGCCATTAGAAGATGGTCAGCAGATACAGCTCCCATTTCTCCAGCAAGATATCCGCCGCCAATGTCAACTATTTCATCAGCGTGAAGTTTAAGCTTAAAACCAGCATCTTTTGCTGCCTGTAAAAGTCTTCTTGACTCTTCAATTTCAAAAATTCCCTTTTCAGTAAATATGTCGAAGAAAGTTGCCTTTCCCTTTGCAGATGGAATTCCCTTATTTATCATAAGGTCAATATATCCTTCTTTATTATCTTTATATTCAAAAGGAACATCATGAGCTGGCATATAAGTCTTTACTATATCAAGAGCATGAACACTGTCAAGTTTTTCCATTACATCAAGTTGTTTAAGTTCATTTTCTATATCTAGTCCGTATCCGGATTTTCCTTCTACTGTAGTAACCCCCATAGAAAGCATAGAATCAAGCCTATCAAGTCCTTTTTCATAAAGTGTGTCAAAGGACTCCTCTCTAGTAGCAGCAACAGTTGACTTAATTCCTCCTCCAGCTTCTTGAATTTCCATATAGCTTGCACCCTTAAGTCTCATATCATATTCTTCATCCCTATATCCTCCAAAGATAAAGTGGGTATGAGAGTCGCAAAATCCTGGAATTACAGCCTTGTTTTCAGCATCGATAATATCTCCAGTAAATCCACTTTCATCAAATTTACCTTCAGCAACTTCTACAATTACCCCATCTTCAGTGAGAATATAAGCATTTTTATAAACTTTAATATCCTTCATGCTTTTTCCGCATTTTTTTTCAAAACCAAGTGGGGTTGCAATTTCAGAAATATTCTTTACTAAAACTTTCATTTAGACCTTCCTTTCAAATCAAATTTCTCTTCTGTCTTCTAAGGCTTTGAATAAAGTGTCGCCGTCAAAATACTCAAGATTTCCCCCTACAGGAATACCTGAAGCAATTTTTGTAACAACCACATCAAATTCTTTTAGAACTTCCTTAATAAATATACCAGTCATTTCACCTTCTATAGTTGGGCTTATTGCAAGTATAACTTCCTCTACTCCATCTTTTACCCTATTTTTTAGTTTATCAATCACAATATCAGATAATTCTAAATTTTTTATAGGAGATAATAGATTTCCTAAAACAAAATATTTTCCCCTAAACTCTCCTGATTTTTCAATCGCTATAAGATCTTTAACCGATTCAACCACACATAAAAGTTTACCATTTCTAGATCTGTCACTACATACAGAGCAAATTTCACCATCTGTAAGATTTCCGCAAATAGTGCATTGTTTAACTGTAGACTTAACTAATCTAATTGCTTCAATGAAAGAGTTAACCTTATCATCATCCTCAAAAACTAAAGAAATAGCCAGTCTTTCAGCAGATCTTTTTCCTATAGAAGGTAGTTTTGCAAACTCGGATATTAAATTTTCTATAGGCTCAGGATAATAATCCATTTTATAGACCTGGAATATTTAATCCGCCAGTAAGTTTACCCATTTCTCTTTCAGAAATTTCTTCAATTTCCTTTAGGGCCTCATTTACAGCTGCAACAATTAAATCTTGTAATATTTCAACATCATCAGGATCAACTACTTCCTTGTCTAGCTTAATAGAAACAAGTTCTTTTTTCCCATTTACAGTTGCTTCACAAACACCTCCACCTGAAGATTTAGTTACAAGCTGCTCTTCAAGTCTAGCTTGAGTTTCCTCTAACTTTCTTTGCATTTGCTGCATTTGTTTCATCATATTTCCCATGTTTCCGCCTCTTTGAAATCCACCTCTTGCCATAAAAATCATCCTTTCCTAAAATATATTTTTTTATTTACTTAAATTTTATTTTACCCTCGAAATAATTTAGAAGATCTTCCTTAATCTCTGCATCAGGCTCATGTTTACTAATAGAAAATTTCTCATTAAATCTTTCATCTAAAGTGTCTAAAAGCTCTTGTCTATGCTTCATTATAATTTCCCAGATTATATCTATATCATAAGATAGGTAAATGACTGAATCTTTAATCTTATCAACATAAAGCCTATTTAATAAAGACTCATTAAGAGAAGTTAATTCGCCATTTTTTTCTAGTATATTCTTAAAAATCTCCTTAAAACTATTTTTTAAATCAGTGTATTTATCTGAATCACTTATTAAACCTTCCTTAGATTCACTAGAGCCTTTCTTAGAATCTGTTAGGTTTTCTTTAGTCTCTTTAGCTTCTTTAGTTTCTTTAGCTTCATTCATATTCTTGTTATTGGAGAAAATATCATCAGCTGAATTATAATTTTTCTCTTTTTCTTTTAATTTTTTTTCAAAATCATAATTTGTAGAAGCTATCTTATCCACTGCAGAATGCGCTATAATAGGACTTTTCATTTTTTCCTCTAGGGCCAAAAGCCTTGAATTTATTTCATTTGCTCCTTCAAAATTAACAAGTTTTACCATTGAGCTTTCAAGTATTACTCTTTTTAATTCATAAGTCTTAATCTTAAGCTCATCTTCTAAAAGAGTGTCAATGAAAAAGATAAGTTTCTCATCCCCAACATCCTTATATTTTTCAAAAAAATCTATATCTTCCTTTGAAAAATCTTGGTCTATGCCATATTTGTATAGGATAAGTCCCCTAAAAGTCTCTAGTATGGACCCTAGAAAATCTTTTGCATCTAAAAGCTCACTATATATTTTATCAATTAAGATAAAACATCCTCTTAAATCCCTATTTAAAATCATAGAGCAAATATCTCTTACAAGGTAAGATTCAGTTAAGCCAATTGCCCTTGAAGCACTCATCTCGTCTATTTCTTTTGAAGAAGAGGAAGAAATAACCTTATCTAAAATCGATTGGCTATCTCTAAGAGCACCATTAGATGCCTTTACTATCTGAGAGATTGCTTCATCGCTTAAATTATATCCCAGCTTATTAGAAATATTTTTTAAAGAATAGGCTATCATTTCATCATTTATTCTTTGAAAATTAAATCTCTGGCACCTGGACTGAATCGTTTCTGGAATTTTCGATAGCTCAGTTGTAGCCAGAATAAATATAAGGTGACTTGGAGCATCCTCCATTATTTTTAAAAGAGCATTAAAAGCTTCATTGGTAATCATGTGAGCTTCATCTATTATATAAACTTTATACTTTAAAAAGCTTGGAGGATACATTACCTTTTCCCTAAGATCTCTAATGTCATCGATCTTCCTATTAGAAGCGGCATCCATTTCTACTACATCAATAGTTTCTCCATTTAAAATACTTTTACAAGCTTCACACTCATTGCAAGGATTCCCATCCTTTGGATTCAAACAATTTACTGCCCTTGAAAAAATCTTTGCTGAAGAAGTTTTTCCAGATCCTCTTATTCCGGAGAAAATATAGGCGTGAGAAATATTCCCTGTTTTAATTTGATTTTTGAGAACTTTAATAGTCGCATCTTGTCCAAGCACTTCATCAAAAGTTTTGGGTCTAAAATCCCTATAAATTGCCATAATTTTTCCTCCTTCATCTTTCATATTATACCATAAAAACTTAATATAAAAAAATTTACACCATTTCAAAAGCAAAGCTAATTATTTTCTAAAATTATTTTTAAGATTTTTGATTTGACAAAGAGTAAATTTTTTAGTATAATCTTTTTTCAGTGGAATATGGAGAGTTGGCCGAGTTTGGCTTAAGGCGCACGATTGGAAATCGTGTAAACATTAATAGTGTTTCAAGGGTTCAAATCCCTTATTCTCCGCCATTCACACTAGACGGGGGGTTAGCGGCGCCCTGTAACCTGCAATCCGCTACAGCAGGGTTGAATTCCCAGCTTAGAAAAAAAGAAGTGGTGGCTGCATTTAGCAAGTGATGTTGACCTTTGGGTCTTGCGCAACAGGGCGCTATGAACCATGTCAGGTCCGGGAGGAAGCAGCATTAAGTAGTTAGTTTTGTGTGCCGCAAGGGTGCCTGAAGCGAGTTGGCTACTAAATTAACGCATTGTGACTTTTTTGCGAAGCTGGGTGTGTGATACATATTATTTTTGGAATAAAATTTTCCTAATTAAAAACCTTCATTGCATTTTATAAAATACAAAGAAGGTTTTTTAATTTATTTTTTTAATCTACCAGTCATTTGAGTATAAAGTTTTAGTTTTTCAACTAAATCTTCACTAAAATCTCCCTTTTTCATTCTCCATTTCCAATTTCCAGACCTAGTTCCTGGAAAATTCATCCTAGCAGAATTATCAAGACCAAGTATATCTTGCATCTGAAAAATTGCCGTTTCAGCAACAGAGGTCATACCGCCTCTAATCATTCCCCAGTTATATCCTTCATCCTTTGTTAAATTAAGATATTTTTTTGCAAAATCCACTTCTTTTTGGTCATGATCATTAATCCATCCCATAATTGTATCTGAATCATGAGTTGCCCCATATACAACATAATCTCTTTCAATATTGTGCGGAAGATAGTCTGAAGATGCATCTGGACTAAAGGCAAATATAAGTATTTTCATTCCAGGAAATCCAGTTTCTTTCCTAAATTCATAAACTTCCCTTGTCATATAGCCAAGATCTTCCGCTATTATTGGAAGCTCTCCCAACTCTTCTTTTAACTTAGAGAAAAGCTTCATCTTAGGTCCATCTACCCAGGATCCACCTCTAGCAGTATCATCTCCAAAAGGAACTCTCCAATATGATTCAAATCCTCTAAAGTGATCAATTCTAATACAATCAAAAATTGAAAATAGCCATTTAAATCTATCTACCCACCACTTATATTCAGTTTTTTCGTGAACCGGCCAGTCGTAGCAAGGGTTACCCCAAAGCTGACCGTCATCTGAAAAACCATCAGGCGGGCAGCCCCCAACCCAAATTGGTTTTAAATTTTCATCTAGGCAAAAAAGTTCTGGATTTGCCCAGCAATCTGAGCTGTCTTCAGCGACATATATTGGTAGGTCACCAATTATTTTTATGCCATTTTGGTGGGCATATTTTTTCAAGTCCTCCCATTGTTTAAAAAAATGATATTGAATAAATCTATAGAAGTTAACCTTGCTATAGTTATTATTTTCAAATTCTTCTAGGGCTTTTTCATCTCTAAATTTGTACTTGTCTTGCCACTCTTGCCAGCTTTTTCCATAATTTTCTTCTTTTAAGGCCATAAACTGAGCATAGTCATTTAACCAAAAGCTATTTTCTCTACAAAATGATGCAAATTCAAGTGAAGACTTGTCAAATTTCATATAGGCTTTTTTTAATGTATCAAATCTTTCATTATATAGTTTGCCGAAATTGACGTCCCCGTCTGAATACTCGTTTTTTACATAACTAAGATCATCATTAGTTAGTAGGTCAAGATCTCTTAAATATTCAAGGCTGATAAAGTAAGGATTGCCAGCAAAGCTTGAAAATGATTGGTAAGGAGAATCTCCAAATCCCGTAGGGCCAATTGGCAAAACCTGCCACCAAGTTTGCTGAGAACTGGCTAATTTATCAATAAATTCCTTTGCTTCATCCCCCATGCTTCCAATCCCATATTCATTACTAAGTGAACTTATATGGAGTAAGACTCCAGCTGTTCTATTTTCACTAATTTTTTTAAAGTTATATTTTTCGTCCAATCTAAAACCTCAACTTTTTTAATTAATTCTTGCAGTTGTTTTTTCATCGAAGAAGTGAAGTGCATCTAAATCAAAAGTAAAATTATGGTTCTCATCTATTTCATATAAAAAGTGTCCTGGTTGTGAAACTACTAGCTCTTCGCCATTTTTGCTTCTAATATGAAGTAATTTTTCCTTTCCAAGCATTTCTATAACTTCAACCCTAGCTTCAAATGAATTTTCCTCAGATTTTTTTGCAAGAAATCTTTCAGATCTTATTCCCAAATAAACATTTTTACCATCATAATCTTTTAAAGCTTTTTGGTCTTCATCTTTTGGAGTGACAATTATATCTTTTAAATCTGAAACAAATCTTCCACTTTCCATCTTACCCTTTATAATATTCATAGTAGGTGAGCCAATAAACTCTGCTACAAATAAATTTTCTGGCTTATCATAAAATTCTTTTGGCTTTCCAAATTGCTGAATTTTACCCTTATCTAAAAGGATTATCTTATCTGCCATTGTCATAGCTTCAGTTTGATCGTGAGTTACATAGATTGAGGTTGTTTCAAGATTTTTGTGAAGTCTTACAAGTTCTACTCTCATATGCTCTCTTAGTTTAGCATCCAAGTTTGAAAGAGGTTCATCCATTAAGAAAACACTTGGCTTTCTAACCATTGCTCTTCCCAGTGCAACCCTTTGTCTTTGTCCACCAGATATATCAGATGGTCTTGAATAAAGATAATCTTCAATTTGTAAAATTTTTGCAGCCTCGGTAACTCTCTTATGGATTACTTCCTTGCTTTCTTTTTTCATCTTAAGTGAAAATGCCATATTATCATAGACTGTAAGATGAGGATATAGGGCATATGATTGGAAAACCATAGCAATGTCCCTATCTTTAGGAAGTACCCTATTCATAAGTTTATCTCCAAAGTAAAGCTGACCTTCAGTTATAGATGTAAGACCTGCAATCATTCTGAGTAGAGTTGATTTGCCGCAGCCAGATGGGCCTAAAATAGCGCAAAACTCTCTATCCTCAATTTCAATATCTATATTTCTAATGGTAAATTTATCTCTACCTTCGTATTTTTTTCCAATATTTTTTAATATTACTTTCATATTTCCTCCTAGCCCTTTACTGACCCACTACTTAAACCAGAAACAAGTTGATTTTGTAGGCTAATAAATAGAATAATAATTGGTATAGCAGTAAGAAGTCCTCCCGCTGCAAAAGCAGGCGCATTCATTGTTCTAACATCACTTATTAGAGTGTAAAGTCCTGTTGCTAAAGTGTACTCAGATGGATTTGTTAAAAGAATCTTTGGAAGCATATAATCCATAAAAGGACCAATGAAGGACCAAAGAGCAATTATAGCAAGCATAGGTCTTACAATTGGCATTATAATTAGCCTGTAGACTTCAAAGTTAGAACAGCCATCAATTCTTGCAGCTTCGTCAAGTTCCTTTGAAATTGAATCAATATACCCCTTTAAAATAAAAGTATTAGAAGCAATTCCTCCACCAGAATATA
Source organism: Citroniella saccharovorans (assembly GCF_035481615.1). Lineage (NCBI taxonomy): Bacteria > Bacillati > Bacillota > Tissierellia > Tissierellales > Peptoniphilaceae > Citroniella > Citroniella saccharovorans. Next base: position 112,575 of record NZ_JAYKOT010000003.1, on the reverse strand, counting down.
TTAAGATTAGCATTACAGTTCTAGAAAATACAGGAATTATACCACTTACTATTGAGTGAATAGCATAATAAGCCGTAATCCCTGCAAATGCCGGAATTGTTTGTATTAACATAATTGCCATAAGACTCGCCTTTTTACCTTTAAATCTGTATCTAGAATATGCATAGCCAGTAAAAGATACGATTACTAAAGTTAATAGGGCAGTTGAAAGTGCAATTAAAATAGTATTTTTAACCCATTTTAAAAAATACGTTTTATTAAATAGGTAATTAAAATGCTTAAAGGAAAATTTAAAATCACCAGCTAGTGAAATATACCTTCCCTGCTCTCCATTGAAACTTGAAATTATCATGATAGCTAGTGGCCAAATTATAAGAATAGCCCAAGCAATCAGAATAATATATGAAAGTATAAGTGAAATTACGCCTACTGTATCTAAAGGCTGACTGTCAGATAAATATAATTTTTTTTTCTTTATTTTTCATAATAAGTTAACTCTCCTTAAATGCCTTGGTATTCTTAAATCCTATATAAGCAAAGAACATTAAGACTAAAGAAATCAATATACTTATAGCTGCTCCTAGAGCCTGATAATTAGATTCCATTGTTAGTTTATAGATGTAGGAAATCAAAATATCTGATGAGCCGGCTAAGTTACCATACTTACTTGGATTAAAAGGTCCTCCTCCATTAAATAGGTAAATAATAGAGAAGTTATTAAAATTGAATGTGTACTGGCTTATGAGTAGAGGTGCCGTTTGGAAAAGTACAAGAGGAACGGTAATCCTCCATGTCTTTTGAAATCCAGTTGCTCCATCTATATCAGCACTTTCATATAAGTCTTTAGGAATACCTTGAAGTACTCCTGTAGATAATAAGAAAATATATGAAGATCCAAGCCATCCTTGTAGTAAAATTAGAGATATTCTTGTCAATGTTGGGTTTGATTTTACATCCAATGTTACATTGAATAGATTTTTAAAAAGCTCTGTGATTGGTCCCTGCCTACCTACCATTAAACTAAAAAACATTATTGTTATAAATGCAGGCACAGCCCAAGGTAGTAGGTAAATAGTCCTAAAAATTGGCTTAGCTTTGATTCGTTCTTGGTTAGCAAGAAGTGCTAGAATAAAACCAATTAAAATAGCAAGTGTAGTTGCCCCAAGAGTCCAAATTATTGTCCAAAGTAAAATATGCCAGAAAGCCTGACCTGCAACTCCTCTTCCTAAAAATAGAACCTTATAATTTTCTATACCAATCCAGTTGAATTTAGATTGATGATTTGGATCAAGATTTGTAAATGATATTAAGATTGCTGTAATAATTGGAATGAGTACAATAAAAATTGTAAGAAGATATCCAGGAGATGAAACTAAGTATGGAAAACCATCGCTAGTTAAAACCTCTTTGCTTTCAAACCAATTTCTTGGCCTAATTCCTTTTATTTTTTCCTTTTCAACCTTATTAACATCTTTAAAGGAAGAAATAAATATAAATATAGCAAATATTAAAAGGATAATGGCTATTATTCCTTCAATCATAAACATAATTGACCTATCAAGTCTTCCTCCACCTTCAGCTAGACTTATTAGTCCATAAACTCCTTCGCCTTGATAATTTCCATATCCTAGAGCGTATGGAATAGCTATTAAATAGGAAAAAAAGACTTCCAAGGAAAAATAAAATTCCCTTCACAAATTGACCATTTAAAAATTGTCCTAATCCTGGAATTAAAAAAGTTAGGTAGGAAATAATTGGCTTTTTTTGAATAGCCTCGATAGGAGTTGTCCTTCTAATGTTAGAAATATCAGACTCCATAACATTTGTCATAGATTTTATATCTATCTTTCTCCTATGTTTGATATTAGCTATTTTGTCTTTTAGAGCAGTAGACTCGTTTAATAATTCAATTTGACTTATATTTTCCTGATGTTCCTTTTTTAAAGCGTGACTCTCAGCCTTTTTAGCCTTCTTGGAAATAAGTCCATCAGAAAACTTTTTATTTATTTCATTTAGTTTTTCCCTATAAATCTTATCTTCTTCTTGCTTTTTTAATGCAATTTCTTTTTCTTCCTCTTTAATAATAGAGTCACTAAGACTAGAAAGCTTTTTTTCACTCTCTTTAAGTTTTTTATTTAAACTCTCATAGTAGGACAGAATATTTGGTATATGTTTTTCTTCTATCTTTGAAATATCATGCTCAAGAACTGCATCATAGGTTAAGTCAAGATAGTCTTTATAAAATTCAATTTTTTTATTAGCTTTGCTAAACCTAATTTTAAGGTTTTTTATTTGCCTACTATCTTCATTTTTTATATTCGCATCAATATTTTTTAATGAATTTAAAAAATTTTTTTCTTCATTTTTAAATTTTCTTATATTTATATTGTAGGGATGAGTGTTTTTATCTACAGTTCTACCTTCAAGCACATCCACAATATACTGATTCTTTCTTTTATGGATACCGCCAAAGCTATCCCTTATCTCTAAATTATAATTCATTTTCACCCTCACTAAAGTTCGGTATTTTCAGTATGAAGTAGAAAAGTAATATATATAGCAAAATTCCAAAGTAAAAAAATAAAGAATAAATTTCAAATTTACTAATTTTAAATACTAATTTAGACAAAACCATAGCCGAAAGAACAAACTTAATAAGGCCATTCATTCTTAGTTTTTTCCTAGTAAAAACCAAGAAAAGACTTATTATTAAAGGCTCAAGAATATCTATGATATAATTAAACATTAAAAAATTAATATATTCTCCCATGCCCTTCCCAGTTTTTTTTTGAAAAAAATCTCAAAAAGTTCTATTGACTTGGCTTTAATAAGACTTTCAAAAGTTGCAAGACTTATAATTAAAATCGTTACAATTAGTATTTTTGTTATATATTTTTCTTTTCTCAACTTATACTCCTAAATGTTAACCGGGGAAGTCCCCGGCTAACTATTTTTTATTAAATTAATTTCCTATATTTTCCATCATTGAATTAAATGATGCTTGAAGTTCCTTGTATGCATCTTCAGCACTTGTAGGCTTAACATTGTTCCAAGAAAGGATTGCATTCTTCCAAGTATCCCAAACTTTTCCATATTCCTTGAATATTGGTCTAGGTTCAGAAATATTGTAAGATTCAATAACATTCTTTATAACAGTTTTATCTGTATCTGAAAGATTAGTTTTGTCATATTCTTCAGCACTTACATTTGGAAGAATCTTTCCAGTAGCCTTAAATAATTCTTCTGCATTTTCAGGTCTTAATAGTTCAATTATAAAGTTTTCAGCTAGGGCTTTTTTGTCTTTATCTGCTTCAATTCTAGCATTTATAGCCATAGCCCATCCACCTTGCCAGTGGCTAAGTGGCTTGGAGTTAATAGTTAAGTGGTTGATTGGATAAATCATAAGATCATCCCCAGCTTTTTCAATATTGTCATTAATTTCCCATGGACCGCCAAGTCTAATTACTCCATTTCCACCAGTTTTAAATTCATCTCCTATATAAGCCCAACCTTCATCCTCTCCAGAGAATATTGGTGAATTTGCTTCATTGTGTTTCTTCCAATATTCAAATAGAGATTCAAAAAGTTTTTGTTGATCTTTATCTAAATCTTTAAAATCTTTAGTTAAGTCAGAGATAAATTTACCATTATCTTCTTTTAGTAAACTTAAGTTTGCTGAGTTTGTAGCTGCAACTCCAAACCATGCATCAAAGAATGGTAATAAAACATTAGCAGGGTCTTTAATATCATTTATTTCAATTGGTTTTTCAATGTCAATTCCTGCTTTTTCAGCATTTGCCTTATTTACATAAGTTATAAGAGTTTCAATATTGTATGGGAATCCTAGATAATCATTATCTACTTTGAAAAATCCGCCTAAACTTTTATCAAAGTCATCATATCCGCCGATTTGTTTTGCCATACTTGGAGCATCCATGGCTCCTAAAACATCTTGACTTACAAGGTCAGTAAATCTGTCAAGAGGAAGTGCAAACACGTCCGCAAAGTCAGGGTTAGTTGCATCGGTACTTTTTAAAATATCAAGATGGTCAAAAGATCCTATTTCTTTAAGTTCAATCTTAGAATCAGGATTTTTTTCAAGAACCTTATCAACAGCTTTCTTGTAATAATCCATCCAATCTTTTTCTACCTGTACAACAATTTCGGCTTTTAAGCCCTCAGATGTAACTTCCTTACCTGAGTTATCATCGCCTCCGCTTCCAGTTTTTTTAGCGCAAGATGAAAATATCATCAAAGCACATAGCCCCAAGGCTATAAATTTTTTAAATTTTGTTTTCATATATATTCCTCCTTAATATTAATATTTTGAAAACGATTTTACAAAAGTATACACTTATACTTTGTACTAATATTATACCCTAAAAAAACCATTTTTTTAACGGAATTAGTATAAATAATATCTAGTGTTTTTTTAATAATATCTAATATTATAGAAATGATTTCATAATATTTTATTTTTAAATTAGTAGTTTTAAAAATTTTATTATTTTTTTAAATTAAGTCAAGTTTGCTAACCATTAAATAAAAATATTTGGGTATATAAGTAAAGAATATTATTTATGGAGGTTTTTTATGTTAGAAATAGGTACTAAGGCTCCTGATTTTACTTTAGAGGACCAAAATGGAGAAAAACATAGTCTAAGTGATTATGAGGGAAAAAAAGTTGTACTATACTTTTATCCAAAAGATAATACGCCTGGCTGCACCAATCAAGCTCTTCTTTTTACGGAATTAAAAGCTGAATTTGATAAGAAAAATACTGTAATTTTAGGAATTAGTAAGGATTCTGTTAAATCTCATAAAAAATTTGAAGAAAAGCATAATCTTGGAATAACAATTCTTTCAGATGAAAGTCTTGATGTTATAAAAAAATATGAGGTTTGGAAAGAAAAGAAAAATTATGGAAAAACTTATATGGGAATTGTTAGGTCGACTTATCTTATAGATGAAAATGGACTTATAAAAGAAGCTTTAGAAAATGTAAAAGCTAAGGATAATCCAGGTAAGATGCTTGAGATAATCTAATGAAAATAATTATTTCTCCAGCTAAAAAGATGGAAGTATGTGAGGACTACACTGGAGTTTTAACTAGGCCAATTTTTTTAGAAAAAACAAAAATTCTATTAGATCACCTAAAAAAGCTGACCTATGAAGAGATGAAAAAACTTTTAAATACTAGCGAGAATTTAACTAGTTTAAACTATGAAATATATAAAAGCTTTTCTCTCGATAAGCTTTTAAGTCCCGCCCTATTTTCCTTTAAAGGTCTAGCTTTCACTTATATGGCCCCACAGGTTTTTTCAAAAGATGAACTTGACTTTTTAGAAAATAGGCTATTTATTTTGTCCGGTCTATTTGGACTAATTAGGCCATTTGATGCTATAAGTCCTTATAGACTTGAAATGATGGCAAATCTTTCGGCTGAGAAAAGCAAAAATCTATATGAATTTTGGGGCGATTTAATATATAGAGAAATATTTAAATCAAATGATATAGTCTTAAATTTAGCATCCGTAGAATATTCTAAGTGCTTAAGTAAATATCTTAAAAAGGATGATAAATTAATAGACGTTTATTTTTTAGAATATAAGGATAATAAACTTCTTCAGAAAGCTTCTTATTCAAAAATGGCTAGAGGAAGTATGGTGAGATTTATCGCTGAAAATAAAATTCAAAATATTGAAGAATTAAAAAGTTTTACCGATCTTTCCTACTGCTACTCAAAGTCCGAGTCTAAAAAAAACAAATTAGTATTTATAAAAAAAAGTGAGTAGAATTTACTTCTAACTCACTCTTTCTTTAATCATTTTATCTTAAATTTTCCTTTACTTGTAAATAAACTCTAGAAGAAACAGATTTATCTCCTCCTAGGATTAAAGCTTTTTCTGCCTTTTGTTCATTTAAATGATCCTTTATGCTCTCTGGCAAATAACTAGAATTTGAAAGTAGTATTGGAGAACCATATTTAGCAGCCATTGGCCCACCAACTAAGGAATCAGGAAATGCCCCGCCATCAGCTATAAAAAAGCTTGTTCTATTTGGAAATAATTTTTTAGCTATCTTGCAAGATGTTTCATATCTATCTTCTCCGGCTATACGAGTTACTCTAATTCCCCTTTGAATTAAAGAATTTTCTATAACCTTACTTACAGTTTTTTCTCCACCAACTATAATAATCTCACTTGCCTTTACAGCTCTACTTTCAGTGTCACTATCAAGCATTTCACCATCAGTTAATAGAATAGGAAATTTTCTATAAGCTGAAAATGGGCTTATTGCTGTAGCATCGGCAAAACTATTTGCATTAACCAAAATAGCAAGCTTTTGAGATCCAATTTCATCATAAACTTTTTGACTTGTTTCATAGCGAGATTTTCCAGAAATTCTTTTAACCTTAACGCCAAGTTCTTCAAGACTCCTATCAAGACTTTTAGAAATTGACTCTTCTCCTCCTATTATATAAACTTCACTAGGACTTAGTTTAATAAGTTCATTGTAAGCTTCCTTATCAAGTCCAGTTCTAGAAGCAAGTAAAATAGGTGCGTAGGTATTTTTATCCTTATCTAGTGATAGTCCTGCAGCAACAAGAGCATCTGCATAAGTATTACCAGAAGCTATTATAACTTTTCCGCCCTTATCCTCAGACATTTTTGCTATTTCTACAGCAGTTGAATATCTATTATCTCTGTAGACTCTAGAAAGTTTCTCTTTTAAATCCTTAAATGGAATTTCTTCACTTTTATCTTTTATTTCTGAAGGTGGCTTTACTAGTAGTTCTTCTGGAATAATAGGCATACAGTCAGGTCCTGGAATAGGATCCTTGCCATCAACTAGAAAAGTATCAAGGTCAAAAACCATTTGAGCAAGTGACCAGCCATATATCTTCGAAGGTGCCCACCTTGATGATAGAGAAATTACATCAGGTGCTTTTCCAAAAATAGATGCAAAGTGTCTTGGATCTGGAGTATCTTCTTCATCTAAAGGAAATCCTTCCTGCCCAGCATATAATGCTAAGTGGTGAACCTGTGCTGTTATTCCTTCTTCCCAATCCTCAAATTTTTTATGCGCTTTTTTATCTGTATCAGATCCTCCAACATCAATTTTTAGACCGCATGTATTGTGGTGCTTTTTAGTAACTACACCAGTAAATCTAAAAAAGTTCGTTTCTTTAGCGCTTTGAGCGTAGGTTACAGCGGGATCAACGCCGTACTCAATAGAAATATTATAGAAATTTTCTGCTTGTTCAATAAATTCTTCATCAGCATCTTTACTTTTAGCCCACTCTTTCATCTGATCAACAGTAGTTGTAGGTTCGTTTAAAATTTTATATCTCCACTGTTCATAATCAGCCTTCGCCTCAGTAAAAATAAAGCTAAAAATTGAAAGAGTTAAAGCTCCAATTAAAAACTTTTTTTTCATAATTCATCCTCCCAGATAAATATAATCACTTATATTATATCCATAAATGAATTATTTTACAAGTATTTTTAAAATTATAAGTATGTGATTTTTCTCTCAGAAAACTAAACAAGATTTATTAAGATTTTCTCTTTAATCAATAAAAATAAAAATGAATATAAGAATAAATAATAAAAATTAGGAAAAATAAAGTCTACAAATCATAACCACCGGCTAAGCCGGTGGTTTGTTTTGCCCCTATAAGGGGCTGTTACCGGCAGCATTTCATGCTTCGAACTTTCTTTCTCGTGCACCAATTTTCACAGCTGGTGCTAAAGCACCTTACTTTTTGCTTTTGTTTACTTGCTCTCCCGTAAACGGGTCTACAAATTCTTTAATGCTTATTTGGTCTGCCATGTAATCTTCTTTTAATTGATTTTTTATATATTCTTGTATTTTTTTCGCATTTTTTCCTGCTGTATCTACATAATATCCTCTGCACCAAAAATGTCTATTTCCGTATTTGTATTTTAAGTTTGCATGTCTATCAAATATTATCAAACTACTTTTTCCTTTTAAATAGCCCATTGTTTGAGATATGCTGTATTTCGGTGGAATTTCTAACAACATATGAATATGGTCTGGACAACATTCTGCTTCTATTATGCTTATTCCTTTTCTATCACATAAGTCCCTTAATATTTTTCCTATATCTTGTTTTAACCTTCCATATATTACTTGTCTTCTATATTTTGGAGCAAATACTATATGATACTTACAATTCCATGATGTATGTGATAAACTATTATTATCCATTTAGGATACCTCCCTTTTCTGTCTATGCTACTGCCAGTAACATAAATAGTTTATCATGGGAGGTTTTTTGCTTGAAGCTAAAGCTTATTTTTCTACCACCAGCATAGCTGGTGGTTTATTCATGCTAAAGCGCACAATAAAATAAAAAGCCTTAGCTAGAGCTAAGACTTTTTATGTCTATAAAACTTTTTTAAAATTAATATTTATTTTATCTTTGAAAGTATTATATATTAAGGTCCTATCTAATACTTCCTGTAAAAATTTTTCAAGTTCGTTGCCCTCTAAAAAAGAAAAATAATATAGATCAATTTGAACTTCTTCTATAGAAGATTTTTCCTCGTAGCCTACAACATTTAGAAGATACATTGGATTTTTAATCTTTAGATTTACCTTCGCTTCTAGGTCCTGTAAAATTTGTCCTTTTTTCTTAGCTAGCTTAAGCATAGTTAAAATAAGTTCTGATACAACAGAAACTACAAAATAATCAATAGATGTAAATTCTTTTTTTAATGAGTCAAAGGAAATGGATGAATCTAAACTTACCCCAGAAGCCTCATTATAAACTTTAACGTCACTATTTTTTACTATTGCTCTAAAAGTTTTATCAAAAAAATCAAACTCTGTTGTCATATTCTATCCTAAGCCTATCTCTTGCAGCTATCATAGACTTTATCTTTCCTTTAATATTTTCATATTCATTTACCGGCCTATTGGAAAATGTTGCAAATCCGCAATCAGGATTTAGCCAAAGCTTATCCTTATCTATAAAAGTGAGAGCTTCTTTTGCCCTATTATAAATTGAATCAATAGACTCCGCTTCATCAAATCTTGGATTAATAACTCCAAGCCCAAGACTTACTTTGTTTCTAATTCTTTCATCGCTTAAAAGAGCCTTAAGTTCACCAGCCCTAGGAGTAGAAAACTCTAAAGCCAAAAGATCTGCTCCAATTTCAGAAAAAAGATCAAGTAGTGGGGTGTATGGTCCAGTTAAAAGAATACTCTCGTCCTTACTCCAATTTCCCCTACAAACGTGAAGAGACGCTATAGATTTAGACCTATCAACTTTACTCATTACAGACTTTATAAGATGGCTAGCAAAATTTAACTCCTCAGTAGGATCTTTCCTTGTGGAAAGTGCTGCGCACATAAAAGTCCTTGGCCTTCCTTCTGTAAAAACAACTTCAGTTAAGACTGGCTCATCAAATTGAATAATATCTACTCCAATATTTTGGATGTTTTCAATTTCCTTTTGATAAATCCTAATAACATCTTCGCCTAGCTCTTCCTTGCTAGAATAAAATTTTGAACTTAAATTATAAAGCCACATTGACCTTGTTACAAGATAGGGTCCTGGCATAGTTATTTTAACAGGCTTTTTAGTAAAAGATTTTAATAGCTTTAGTTCATTTGCTACAATTTCTCCCTTATATTCAAGTTTTCCCGTACAGATAGCATTTTTTATAGATGTAGCTGGAACATCAAGAGTCTTTAAAATATTTTCAAACTCTCTCTTATCATCAATATAATCTAGCATTTCAGCCATGCTCATCTGTGAAACTCCGCCAATTTTTTCAGAGATGAAAGAGACATAATTGTCTCTTCCAATTTCTCCGCTAGTTATAATGTCTAAATCCAAATCTTCCTGTATTTTAACAACTTCTTCTGTTTTCTTTGCTATTAAATCATCATATTCTTCTTTAGAAATTAAGCCAGCCTTTAGTTTTCTTACTGAATTTAGTATTTGATTTCCCCTTGGAAGAGATCCAATAAGAGAAGTATTAAACAGTTTTTCCACTATTGAAACTTCCTATAAAATTATCTAAATATTCATTAGCTTTTGTAATTTGCTCAAAACCTTCCATTCTGCCTTCTTTCCAAAGCTTAAGTCCTTCAAGATCCATGATTTCTTTTTGCTCAGGATTATTATAATCCATCTTTAGCATTAGGTCAGTAAATTCCTTAATATCTTCGTCCTTAACATTAGGATTGAAAGTAAAAATACAGTGATCAAAATAATCGGTTTTGTCTAAAACTTCAGTAGCATTTTCATCTATAGTTCCATCTTTAATCCACGCATCATAGTTTAGGTCTAAGCAAAAACTTGCATCAACATCTCCTCTAAGTAGAGCTTCCATAGCATCTTTTTCTCCACCAACATGATCACCATGTAGACCAACTCCTACTTCAAATCTTTTTTCTTCATAGTCCTTACCAAATTCTAAGCCATTTTTGTGTAGATTGTAGATAGGAATAAGTCTTGCTTGAGGAGAGTCAGTTGCACCAAATCCTATAGTTTTTCCTTTTAAATCTGAAATTTCTTTAAATCTATCTTTTTTTACAACTAAATATGTTTTTCTATCTCTATCAGTATCTCTCATGCAGGAAATTTTTTCTTTTCCGCCAAATCTAAGTCTAGCATCAAGTTGAGCAAGAGGAGAATTCCAAGCAGTATCAATTTCTCCCTTTTCTAGCGCATCAACTTGTAGTTTATAGTCCTTAAAGAAAACAGGTTCAATTTCAAGCCCATTATCTTTATAGTACTTTTCAATCATTTCCCAAATAACAGTTACTCTAGGAGCATATATAACAGCGCCAACTTTAATCTTTTTCATAAATTTTATCCTAAAGAAGAGGTTGACCAGTAATAGCCTTGCCTAGCCATACAGTTAAAACATCTACCGATGGAGCCATAATTTGTCCAGCATAAGCATCTCTCATCAATCTTTGGATTTCAGATTGTTGGTTGTAAGTCTTTCCGCCTCCAACTCTCATAGCTAGTGTAGAAGATTCAACTGAGTTTTCAATAGCTTCAATTCTTGCAGCTATAATCTTAGCAACAGCATCAGCTTCTCCATCTACAAAAGATCTTGCAGCTAGTTCAGTAAGAGCTTTAGAAGCTAGGGCATTTCTATATATTTTTGATAAATGAATTTGAACAGTTTCGATATTAGTTAAGTTTTGTCCTGAAGGGTAAACTCTCTTTTCAGCATATTCATTAGTTACTCTAGATAATTTTAAGTTTAATCCAGTATAAACAGCAGCTAGACCTAAAATAAAATAAGGTGCAACAGTTTCGAAAACTTGATTAACTCCAGAGCTATCTTCTCCAATTCTATTTACTTCATCAAGTTTAACATTAGTCATCTTCATAGGGCAAGAAACATTACCCTTCATTCCGATTCCCTTCCAATGTTCCATAATAAATTCTAATCCTTCGCTTTCAAGAGGAACGATCCAGTTATTAATACCATCTTCAGTTTCAGTTGAAGGAGTTAAAATTAAATAGTAGCTTGCGTGAGTTGCAGAAGTTACCATTGATTTAGTTCCATTAAATACAAATTTTCCGTCTTCTTTACTTACCTTAACTTCTGGAATATAAAAGTGAGTACCAGTTCCAAATTCAGAGTAAGCAAGTGCTAAAAATTTATTGTCATTAACTATATCGCTAACGATTTTTTTCTTAAGTTCTTCATTTCCATAATTTAAAACAGTCATAAGTGCAACGTTATGCATCATATAGCATAGACCTGCAGTAGGATTTTCTTCAGCAAAAGCTAGAACTGCTTGTTGATGCTCAACAGCACTCTTGCCTAGTCCGCCCATTTCTTCAGGAATTAAAAGCTTAAAGTAACCTGCTTTTCCCATTTCTTCAAATGACTCGCAAGGAAACTTTCCTTCTTCATCACTTCTTTTTGAGTATGGTGCCACATATTTTTTTGCAAATTCTTTTGATTCTTTGTAATAATTCATAAAAAATCCTCCTTAAAATTTTATTACATGTTAAGTATACCACTTTGCTAGAGATTAGTTTTCAAAAAATCAACTTTTTTTTCAAAATTATTTCTAATTCAAGAAAATTTTTTTAAATTTAACGTAAAGCACATATTAATTTAAAATTTATGATTATGATTATGCCCTTGATTTTATAAAATCTTCTTAAATAAAGCTAAAATAAAAAATTTTAAAAAAGTATTGACAGGATAAAAAAAAGTATATATAATATTTTTGTTGGTGCTTAAAGCCCCAGTAAAATTAATGTTAAGATTATAAAAAAATATGTTGACAAATAAATTAAAGCATGGTATAATCATTTCGTTAGTTTATGGTGGGTGTGGCCTAGTTGGTTATGGCGCCAGATTGTGGCTCTGGAGGTCGTGAGTTCGACTCTCACCATCCACCCCATTTATTAATACATGCGGGAATGGCGGAATTGGCAGACGCGCTAGACTTAGGATCTAGTGTCATTGACGTGGGGGTTCAAGTCCTCTTTCCCGCACCAAAAGCACTTTAAGTGCTTTTTTTATTTGCCAAATATTTTTATTTTAATATCCCATATAAAAATACTTGCTATATATTATTATTTACATAAGAAGTTTAAGTATCTTCTGTAAATTCTAATAGTTTTTTAGCTTAAAGACTATTATATAAGTGATTCTTGGTAAAAGGGCTAAGTTTCACTTTTTTTATTTTTATATTCTATATCAAACTTGCCTCATTAAATATAAATTTATATAATTTCTAAATATTTTTATTTAGAAAATAAGATAAATATAAGTAAGTTTTAATTTAAAAAATAAAAAAATGCTTCTAAAAGAAGCATTTTCTAATTAATAGATATAAAACCAATGGCACGCCATGGAGGACTCGAACCTCCATCTTCAGTTCCGGAAACTGACCTTTTATCCCTTAAACTAATGGCGCAAATAAAGTTAGTTTATTTCTATTAAACTAACCTGAGCCTTATTAAATAGCCTTAAGGGAAGACCTGTATAACCTACTCCTGAATCAACATTCATTTTCCCCCATTTAGTATCATATAGTCCCTTATCGTAGATAATTTTACTTTGTCCAGGAACAAATAAAGCCCCAATAAATGGAAGTCTTACTTGGCCTCCATGAGTATGACCTGATAGAATTAAGTCATATTTATCATTAAGATATTTAACATAATGTGGGGCGTGCATCAAAAGTAGATTAAACTTATTACTATTTTCCATTTTAGGATTTTCAAATGAAAAAAAGTCCACCCCATATATGTCGATATCATCTAAAGATATTTTTTCATTTCTTAATAGCTTAAAGCCATATCTTTTAATTAAGCTAAAATAATCTTCTAATATTGTTAGACTTTTTGCTTCTTCGTGATTTCCTAAAACTATATATGTCTTAAGTCCAAGATTTTTTAGCATATTAAAAAGATCCTGGACCTGTTTTAAATCATTTTCATAAATATCTCCAGTTAGGACAGCAAAGTCTATTTTCTTGTCCTTTAGTCTTTTTTCTAAATCCTTTAAGTCTATAAACTTTGATGAATGAAAATCACTTATTTGAAGAATAGTCTTATTTATTTTTTTTAAGCTTTTAATTTTAAGAGTATTTATATCAGCATTTCTTAAGTTTTTATAGCTAAATACTAAAATAAGTAAAGCTATTATTAGAAGACCCAATATTATTTTCTTTAACATATCTCACCTATAATATAAATTTAGCCAGATTTTAAATCTGGCTAAATTTATTATTTATTTTCGTCTCTTTCCAAAGTCTTTTTAAGAATATCTTGAGGAGATATTTTTTTAGTTTCCTCTAAGTTTTCTTTAGTAGAATTAGATACCTTGCTTTCTATAACAGGAGATTCTTTTTTTATAAATTCTCTATCAAGCTTCTCTAACTCTTTTCTTTTTTCTTCCATTTCTTTTTCTATTATTTTTCTTTTTTCTAAAAGCCTTCTTCTTTCTTCTTCAATTCTTTTTTGTTCTAGAAGTCTTTCATTTTCTTGTTCTTTCTTCTTCTTTTCTTCTTCTAGAGCTTTTTCAAGGTTAGACTTTTCTTCTTCAAGCTTTTTCATATCAAGCTCACGTTCCTTGAGAATATTTTTTCTCTCTTCATCATAAAGCCTTTTATTTTCTTCTCTTAAAGCTTCTAAATCAATCTTATACTTGTTTTTTTCATCCTCTATAATTTCTTTTTCATATTGAGAAATTTTATCTTTAAGTTCTTGATATTTCTTTCTCTTTTCATCTTCATATTCATTTAGAAGTTTTCTCATGCTTTCGATTTCTTTATACTTTTCAGCGATTGAATCCTCATAATTAATTGATTTTTTAGCATCATTTTTGCTAGAGTTTTCTTCCTTTAAAGTAGCCTCTTCAATTTTCAAATTATCTTCTAAATTATTTTTTTCTTCTTTAGGTAAATTTTCACTTTTTACTAATCTTTTATCTTCACTTAATTTATTATCGTCTCCATAAGTTATAAGCTTAGTTTCAGACATTGAGTCATCTTCATCTGAATAAAAAACTCCACCATTATCTAAAAAGTCTAGGTCATCATCTAGACCCGCTACTTTATATCCATCGCTAAAAGCTTCGTCTAAAGCTTCATTTGGACTTTCAAGTATATTATCATGATAAGTTTTCTTTGCACTAGCAAAAGCTAGTATTGTAAAAATTATTCCAAGTAAACTTAAGCCTACAAATACATACACAATAGGTTCAAGGTCAGCATTTAAAATTTGAAGATCCCCTAGTCCAGCTCCAAGATTTTCTAACTCTTTATTTAGATTAAATTTTAAATTAAAGGTAATAAATATAATACAAATTGCCCCAATAATAGTACCAATAAATTGTAAAATTGCTCTAAATCTCTTTTCAACTTTAAAAGTAAATGCATTTACAAAGCTTAATATTCCAAAAATTCCCATAAGAATTGAAAATCCCATTAAAATTAATTTGTACTGATTATTTTCAGCTAAGTATGCAACACCTTGCAAGGAAAATGATTCTCTTCCAATTAGAGGAGCTTCAATAAACATAATTTTTAAATTAGTGAATAAGGCTTCAAAAATAAAAATTCCACCAATCAAAATTAAAAGTATCCTTACAATAATTCCACTAGATTTTTTTTCCATATAAACCTTCCTTTCTCCATCTGAACATTTCTATTTAGAATATATTATACCCTAAAATCAGCATTTCTAATCTTTTATAAGTCAATATCAAAGGTATAATTTTCATCCTCAAGATAAAAAAGCGCTAAAACTTCTGGACCAGTATGGCTACCTACTACAGGACCAATATTAAATATATGAATATTTTTTGGATCAATGTTTTCATTTTCTATCATATAATCCCTAGTTTCATTGGCAACTTCTTCCCAATCCCCATGGCAAAGGATAAAAGGTTGATCTTTAATAAAATTACTCATGCTCTTAGCTTGATCAATAAAGGCCTTACAAAATTTTTTCTTACCTCTAACCTTGGAAACAGGATAAAGCTCCCCCTTTTCCTTAGTAACACCAAGTATAGGTCTTATTCCCAAAACTCCTCCAAGAGCCTTTTGAGATCTAGACACCCTACCACCTCTATAGAGATACTCTAAATCTCCAACAGTAAATATATGAAAAATTGCCTTAACCATATTGTTTACATGTCCAACAAGTTCATCCATATCATCTATTGTTTGTGCTAGTTTTGCAGCCTTAAGTGCAATAAGACCATTAGCCATAGTGCACGCTTTTGAATCTATAGTAACTATCTGACAGTCTGGGTATTTTTCTTTTATTTCATTTAAAATAGCAAGGCTAGTATTAAATGTGCCTGAAATTCCTCCAGACATAGCTAAGTATAAAACTTTTTCTCCATTTTTTGCCTTTTCTTCAAAATAATTTCTAAAATCTATGCTACTAACCTGAGAAGTCTTATATACCTTATTATTCCTTTGATTATCATAAAATTCCTTAATTCCGATATCACTTACTATTTCAGATTTTTCTTCATCTATTACACATACTGTAAAATAATCTAAATTATATTTTTCAATTAAATCTTTTGGTAAATCAGATGCAGTATCTACAACTATTTTTATCATATTTCCTCCTTGTTTTTTCTATCATTCTTATTATACACTATTTTCTATAAAAAAATAATTGGATTATAGATTAAGACTTGATATAATACTAAATGAGGTGATTAAATGGATGAAAAATTGATTCCTTATATTGTAATTGGACTTGCTGGTTTATCAACTGGCATTGGGAGTCTTCCGATTTTATTTTCAGAAGATGTTTCTCAAAAAAAACTAGATGTTCTACTTGGTGCAGCAGCTGGTATTATGCTTGCAGCAACTTGTTTTTCACTAATAGTTCCTAGCTTAGAAGCTGGAGGAGGCACTATAAAGGGAGTGCTTATAACATCCTTAGGAATATTTATTGGAGGAGTTTTTTTAGATTTAGTCGATAAATATTCTCCCCACGAACATCTTTTAGATCATAGAAAAGAAGGAGTTGACAATAACAACTTAAAAAGAATATGGCTTTTTGTAATAGCAATTACAATACACAACTTCCCGGAAGGACTTGCAACTGGAGTTGGATTTGGATCAGGTAATATTAGCGATGGTATAACCATTGCTACAGCTATAGCAATTCAAAATCTTCCAGAAGGTCTTGCAGTTGCACTTTCATTAAGAGGCGTTGGATATTCAAAAAAAGAGGCTATAATAATATCAGCCCTAACTGGATTTGTTGAACCAATTGCTGCGCTTTTAGGTCTTGGTTTAGTTTCAATATTCAAACCTCTTCTAGGTTTTATACTTGCATTTGCTGGTGGAGCCATGCTATTTGTTATATCAGATGAAATTATTCCAGAAACTCATAGAAATGGTTTTGAAAGAGAAGCAACTTACGGAATAATGATTGGTTTTATAATAATGCTTATACTAGATGTTTCTCTAGGATAAAAAAAGTTTAAACATTTCTTATGATTTGTTTAAACTTTTTTTATTAAAATCTTATTATTCTTTTAAAAATTTAATTATTTTATGATTTGTAAGTATTTAATATTATTTTAATTAATTAATATGCAATTGTATATTTTTTATCTAGCTTAAGTTAATACAAATTATATCTAAAAGCTAATTTTGATCTCAAATTATCAAAATCGTTTTCTTTTTCTATATTTAAAGTCTTTTGTATTAATAATTAAAATAATATACAATAAATACTCTCTTTACAATTCTTTTTTAGGTATAAAATTAAATTTTAAAAATATTTTTTTATTCAAATTTTCTTTAAAAGCTTGTATTTTAGCGGATATTAATTCATACTGTTTTAGTAGAATTAGTATTTTTAGCCATTTCCCCTTTACTTTTTATGAATATAGGGTATAATATAAGTAGGTGGAAATGAATTATTAAATATTATTTATTTTTACATCGTAAAAATAATTCTAGAGATTACCACCGGCTACTATTATAATTTTTTTATTAGTAGATAATTTAGCGTATACCTTTTTAAATATACATTTTCTTATAATCTCAATGAAGAAACCCGCCCCCTCGCAAGCGGGTTTCTTTGCTTTTCAATAAAAAAGCCCTATGGATTAATGAACTGACCCCAAAAAGTTGGACCTAAAAAAACCAACTTTGAGGAGGTCATTTTTTTCATGGCAAAATATAGTACAGAATTTAAGATAAAAGTAGTTAATGCATATCTAAATAACGAAGGAGGATATGGAACTTTAGCTAAGAAATATGATATAAATGGTGCATCAATAGTTGAAAGATGGGTAAATTCATACAAAACACAAGGATATGAAGGCTTAAAAATTTCTAGAAAAAATAATAGTTACTCTTTCGAATTTAAGAAGAATATAGTAAACTTGTACTTAACAGGAGAAATGTCCTATCAAGAACTTTCTAATCAATTTAAGATTAATAATCCAGCGATCATTGCTAGATGGGTAATTGATTTTAGAAATCAAGGACTTGATGGACTTAGACCTAAAAAGAGAGGAAGACCTTCAAGTATGTCTAAAGATAAAAATAATGAAAAAGAAAAAGAACAAGTAAAGAAAGAATATTCTAAGGAAGAGATAGACGAAATTGCTGAACTTAAAGATAAGCTTTACTGGGCACAAATGGAAATAGATTTTCTAAAAAAAAAAGATGGAATTAGAGGACGAGGAAGATCAGAAAATGAGAGAATGGCTAGAATAATTCACTCATTAAGAGAAAAATATCCACTAAAAGATTTACTTAAACAATTTAATTTTCCAAAATCAACATACATGTATTGGCAAAAAAGATTTGATAGAAAAAATAAAGATGAAGCCTTTGAGAATCAAATCAAGAAAATGAGAAAAGATAATCCAAACTATGGATACAGAAGAATACATGCGATGCTTAGAAGACTTGGAATTTTAATAAACAAGAAAAAAGTTCAAAGGTTGGTACAGAAGCTGAAACTTCAGGTAACAAACTTTGCACGTAAATCAAGAAAATATTACTCATACAAGGGAACAGTAGGTAAAGTAGCACCAAATAGGATAAAAAGAAGATTTAAAACATCTGTAGTACATCAAAAAATCACAACAGATACAAGTGAATTCAAATACTATGAAACAGATAAGTATGGGAATATGCAAGTAAAAAAACTTTACTTAAATCCTTTCTTGGATATGTTTAATGGAGAAATCATTAGCTATTCAATAACAACTTCACCTACATTAGATGCAATAATAACATCACTTGAAGAAGCAATTTCAAAGACTTCAGATTGCAAGTTTAAAAGAATATTCCATTCAGATCAAGGATGGGCATATCAATTAAAACAATATACTGAAAAATTAGAATCTAATGGAATTTTACAGAGTATGTCAAGAAAAGGAAATTGCTTAGATAATTCTCCTATGGAGAATTTCTTCGGGATATTAAAACAAGAAATTTACTATGGTAGAACGTTTAAATCATTTAACGAACTAAAAAAGACAATAGAAGAATATATAAAATATTACAATGAAGATAGAATAAAAGAAAAACTTGGATATTTAAGTCCAGTTGAATATAGGAAATTGAATGCAGCTTAGCTGCGATTTCCCCTAGGGGAAATATGAGGACAAAAAAACCAGAGACAAATATTTCTAAATGTCTCTGGTATAAAGTCCAACTTTTTGGGGTCACCTTATCAAACCATAGGACTAGTTAGTTATCTATTATTTTATTAGTGGCAATATTTTTTCTTTATAAAAATCTTCTATACTTAACTTTTCATTTTCATTTAAATCATTTATAACAAGTATTTTAATTCCTATTTCTTTGCAAGCCTCTATTTTTTCATAAAATCCACCAGATAAACCAGAGTTTTTAGTAACTAAAATATCAGCTTTATAATTTTGCAAAAAAGCTTTATTTAGGTCTTTACTTACAGGGCCTAAAATTCCAACCATGTCTTTAATACTAACTCCAATTTCTTCTAGCTTTTTTACACTAGTAGAAGTAATTAATATTCTATAAATAAATCTATTTTCTCCCCTAACTTTTTCAAAGTCTAAAACCCTATTTGAACCCGTAGTAAAAAATGCTGTACCTTTAAAAGTTTTTAGATAATTTGAAGCTTCATCATAGGAGAAAACATTAATAATATTTTTCCCTTCAATAATCTCTCTTTCTCTTTCAAATCTTACATAATTAATACTACATTTTTGGCAGGCTTTTTCTGCCTGTTTAGAAACAACTTTAGCAAATGGATGAGAGGCATCTACACATAGGTTTATCTTCTCATCCTCTATAAATTTCACCATCTGAATATAGTTCATTTTCTTTTCAAAGCCGCCCTGGTTCCAATAGAATTTTTCTCCGTCTTTAGTTGCAGTAGTTAATAGATAAGGCTCTTTAATTAGGCTGGTAAGAATTCTTGCATCGCTATTTCCACCAATTATCCAAATCAAATCTCATATCCTCTTTTTGTAATAAATTTATCTAAATTAGTATAGCTGGACTTATTTCCAACAATAACTATTGTATTCATATCAACTTCATCAAATGGAAAATCATCAAGACTAGCTATTTTTATTTTTTCCCCTTCTCTAAGTGCATTTTTAACATAGGCGCAAGGAGTTTTAGGATCCTTATATTTTTTAATTATGTCAAAAGCTTTTTCTAAATAATCTTCTCTAGTCTTACTTCTTGGATTATAAAAGCCCAGTACAAAATCAGCCTTAGAAGCTAAATCAACTCTTTCCATAATTAAATCAAGCGGGGTTAAAAGGTCTGAAAGGGAAATTATTGCCACATCATGCATAAGAGGTGCACCAAGTCTACTTGCAGCTGCAAATATGGCAGATACTCCTGGGATTACCTCTATATCTATATTTTTTCCTTGAGAAAGTTCAAAAATAGGTCCTGCCATTCCATAAAGACCAGAGTCTCCAGTTGATAGTATAGAAACAGTTTTTCCTTTTAAGGCCCCTTCAATAGCGTACTCACATCTTTTTATTTCTTCTTTCATACCACTTGTAAAAACTTCCTTACCTTCTACTAAATCTTTGGCGTATTTCAAATATTTAGTATAAGATACAATTAAATCAGACTCCTTTATAGCTTCAATAGCTCTAAGGGTTAGATAGTCTCTTCCTCCAGGTCCTAGTCCTATTACATATAATTTATTCATAACAAACTCCTATTGTGAGGGTAAACCCATCTTTTTTTATTTTTTGCTTCAATAATTTTTCCGAATATTTAAAGGCGCATGGCTCTGAAACTGAGCTTAAGCCTGTTACACTTTTTACAAGGCTTGAACCTAAAAATAAATCTTCATATTTCTTTAGCTCTTCTATTTTTTCAAGCCTAAAATCTACTTTAAAGTGCCTAGCAGTTTCTATAATTGATTTTTCATCCTTTTTGAGTTCTATACTTACTATCATCTTTATTGAATCACTAGATAAATTTAAATCAAAAAGCTCCTCATTTATTAGATTTATAAGATCCAAACTTTTAGTTCCTTTTCTAGAACCAACTCCAAGGATAATTGATTTTGACCTCATCAAAAATATATTTTCACTTTGAAAATCCAAAAGTTTATCCGTAATTACAATAACATTTTGTAAGCTACTTTTCTTAACCTCATCTAAATCACTATAAACCACAAGATTTTTGTAGGGTAATACTTTTTTACATATAGAATAAAATCCGACTTTTTCTCCCTCAATCATAGCTTTAGAGACTTTTTTTATTCCCTTTAAATTTTCAATTTTATATGAATTTTCTCTAGCAAAAACATCAATCCCCATGATGCCCCTATTGTCAGTTGCAGTAGTTGTAACTAGATAATTTTCTAAGAATTCTGATATTTCCCTAGCTAAGTTTCCAGCACCACCTAAGTGATTTGAAAGGATTGGGATTGTATTTATCTTTTTGTCATCTATAACAATTACAGCTGGATCCTTATCCTTCGTAGTTATAAAATCCTTAATAAGTCTAACACAAATAGCTATGGAGGAGATGAAAATAATAGAATTTATATCTTGCCAAAAGCTTGACAGAAATTCTCTAACTTCTCCCATCTTTCCCCTAGCATCAAATATCTTAAAAGAAAATTTATTTCCTAAATCAGTAGCTATTTTTTTCTCCGTCAGGTGAAAAATACAAAATATAATTATTTTTCTGCCTTTCTGAACTTGTGACTGAAAGTTTTGTCATATAGTTTGGATTTTTCATATCTATCTCCTAAAAAGTTTCCAACTAAAATCTGGCTCATTTTATCTATTTTTTGTGACTTAACCTTTTGTTCAATATCTTTTAAGCTTCCATATATAACTTTTTCATCATCCCAACTTGCCTTATAAACAACAGCAACTGGAGTATTTTCATCTTCATATCCTTCTTTTAATTTTTCTACAACATCATGAATCATCTGAACTGAAAGGAAAATTGCCATAGAAGCCTTATGAGATGCAAGCTTTTCAAGTGACTCAGATACAGGCACTGGCGTTCTACCTTCAAGTCTTGTCAAAATAACAGTTTGAGAAACATCAGGAAGAGTAAATTCCTTTTTAACAGCAGCAGCTGCGGCTTGAAAAGAAGAAACTCCTGGAATTACCTCAAAATCTATTCCCATTTTTTCAAGTTCATCCATCTGCTCTCTTATAGCACCATATATAGAAGGATCTCCTGTGTGAAGCCTTACAGTATTTTTCCCTTCATCTTCAGCCTTCTTCATAATTTTTAAAACATCTTCCAAGGTCATAGACTTTGAATCATAAGTCTGACATCCATCTTTTTTATATTTTAAATGGGCATTAGATACTAAAGAACCAGCAAATATAATAATATCCGCTTCACTTATTAGCCTTCTACCTTTAACAGTTATTAAATCCTCATCTCCAGGTCCGGCTCCAACAAAACTAATCATTTTTTTCTCCTCTTATTATAAAAATCGGGTTCTCTGCCCTTAAAAGTCCAAGCTTATCCATATTTGAAATCTGAGCAAGGCTAACTTCCACTTCACTAAACCCTTCCTTTTTTAAATCTTCCAAAAATTCTCCAGCATTTTTTAAGGTTACAAAGCTTGCACAAATTATTCCTCCCTTAGAAAGATTTTTATAGGCAAAGCCTACGATTTCTTTAATCCTTCCCCTAGATCCACCTACAAAAATCTTATCATAAGTTTTATCATCAAGATTATCTGGCCCAAAACCCTCAATTAGATTGATTTTTAAATTTAAATTATTCATATTTTCTCTAACAAGGTCCACAGCTTCTTTGTTGCTTTCAATAGCATCAACTATGGCCCCTCTTGATGCAGCTTCAAAAGATACTGAACCAGTTCCCGCTCCAATATCCAAAAATCTATCATTTTCTTTTATATCCATATATGCCATTATAAGACTTCTTATGGCAAATTTAGTCATAGGGACGTCTCCCCTTATAAAATCACTGTCCTTTAAATTCATTTATAAATACCACCACACTTAAAGATGAGGGAAGACTAATCTTCTCCCCAGTCCTATATTTAAATATTTTTTCTTCTTTATATGAAAGATCAAAGCCGGCAAAGATTGTGCCTGTAAATCCATTTTCATCTAAAGCCTCAGAAATTGAATTTGCGTTATTCTCCTTGTCGGTTAAAAAAGCGAATGAAGCTTTTGGATCAAGATTTTCAAAATCAAGCTGCCTGCCATGACCTGAAAGCAAGGTAAAATCCTGAAAAGATAATTTTAATTTAGAAAATAAATAAGAAACACTTGAAATTCCAGGGAATACTTCAAAATCTCCCTTAAAATTTCTCTTAAAATATTCCAAAAGACCATAAAAACTGGGATCACCTGATATTAAAATAGCAGCATCTTTTTCATCTTCGAGCTTTTCCATAAGAGTTTTTGTAGATTCTATTAAATATATATCATCTCTTATATTTTTAAAAGTTTCCTTAACCCTTCTATAAGCAAAAACTTTTTCTGCTTTTATGATTTCCTTCTTGTTAATTTCAGTTAAATATCTAGGATCTCCAGGTCCTATCCCAATTAATTTAATCATCTTTTTATTCCTTTTTCCATAGTATAAATATATGCCCTAACTTTAATATCATCATCTTTAAGATAGGTCTTAATTCTCTTTTCAATTCCTCTTTCCATATCGTCTAAGATAAAGCCCATAGAATTTTCAATCAAATAATTTGCCGCCTCTTCGCTAGAAGTAAATGATTCTATAGTATCAAAATCATAAATTCCTCTCTTTGCCATATAGTAGACAAAAGATT
Source organism: Citroniella saccharovorans (assembly GCF_035481615.1). Classification (NCBI taxonomy): domain Bacteria; kingdom Bacillati; phylum Bacillota; class Tissierellia; order Tissierellales; family Peptoniphilaceae; genus Citroniella; species Citroniella saccharovorans. The sequence goes on along the minus strand of NZ_JAYKOT010000003.1, from coordinate 88,808 downwards.
CCAGTCTTAAATCACAAACCTTGTTGTGAGTGTTAAAAGCTCCCAAGGCAAGTTTAGAAAATTTTCCAATATGTCCAAGAAGCTTAAAATCTCTAACATTTTTTTCATAAGCATAAGTTAAAGCATCCCCCATATAATTGCTAACTTGAACTAGACTAGGGTTTAAAAAAAGATCTTTGGCAAATCTTTCCCCATAAGATCCTGGAACGAAAACAATTCTATCCTTTTCTCCATTTAAAATTAGGGTGTCAATCTCTATATAAATTGTCTTTAAAAGAGCATCCAAACTCATGGGTTCAACTATTCCGCTCGTTCCTATAATAGAAATTCCTCCCTCGATTCCAAAATTTTTATTATAGGTTTTTTTAGCTACCTCTTCTCCTCTAGGGGCAAATATAGTTATATCAAAAAAATGCCCTGGAAAATCTTCTCTTAATCTCTTATCAATCATTTTTCTAGGCATAGGATTTATCGCAGGGTCTCCAATTTTCCCAAAAAGATTTTTCTTCTTTATAATTCCAATACCTTTACCACCAAAAAACCTATTTTCGCCAAGATTATTTTCAGAAAGCTCAGCAAAAATTTCAAGTCCAGAAGTTGCATCCTTGTCATCTCCGCCATCTTTTATGGCGGAAGCTATAGCTTTATTTCCCCTTATTTCAAAAGACTCTATCTCGATTTCAAAAGAGTAAGAACTTGGAGTATTTATCTTTACAAATTTAATTTTTTCCCCATATAATAATAGATTGCATGCAGCAACAACGGCTGCCTCAGCTGTTGATCCAGTAGTATAACCACATCTAAGATTATTCTTATAAAGCTCTAACTTTTTCAATCTCTTTCAGTCACCATATAAAGACAAGCATTAATTATAGAAGCTGCAACATTTGATCCGCCCTTTGTAGAAAGTGTAGTTATAAGTGGAATATTATTATAAGAATATAAAAGTTCTTTTGATTCTTTCGCTCCTACAAATCCTACTGGAACTCCAATTATGCAAATCGGTTTAAATCCCTTATCTACTTCTTCTAAAAGTTTGAAAAGAGCAGTTGGAGCATTTCCTACTGAAAAAACCTTAACTCCTTCTTCTACCGCTTTTTCTATTGCTGCATAACTTCTAGTAGTGCCATTTTTCTTAGCTTTTTCAAAAATATCTGGATCAGAAACATAGGAAACTATTTCAATATTATTTTTGTTAAGGGCTTTCTTATTAACTCCTGCCTTGGTCATATTTGTATCAGTATAAATCTTTTCTCCACTTAAAATAGCCTTCTTAAATTCTCCAACAAAATCTTCTTTGAATTTTATTATTTCCTTATAAGAAGGATCTCCAGTTGTGTGGATGATTCTCTTAACAACAATTTTTTCTTCATCAGTAAAAGAAGTTTTGTCCATTTCTTCTTCAATTATATCCATAGACTTACTTTCAATTTCCTTGGGACTATTTATATACACTTTTCTCTCTCCTTTAAAAAGTTTACAATGTTTTCTAAAAGTTCTAAATTTCCTATGAAATTTATATGCTGATAAAGTAAATAAGTGTTTTTATACCTATATGAAGCCATCCTAGTTTTCCCATTAGACGCTTTTTCTAAAATAAAATACTTTTCTATATCTTTGGTTTCCTTTGAATAGTGAAATTCATGAACTGGAATTTTCATTCCCTCTTTAAAAATTTCACCATCCTCAATAGGTTTTAGATAATATAGGCCAAAATTTTGAAGCCTTTCAGTCATAGTAGTTTCAAAGTCAAATATTGAAACAAGTGGGAAAAAGTCCATAGCTTTAGAAAGATAGATCGGATTTTCAGAATAAATTAGTCCTCCTCTTTCCGAAAAATCTTTTATTTCTTTCAATAGACTTTTATTTAAGCTTAACTGTTCTAAATATTTTTCAGGATAACCACCTGCTATATATAAAAACTCCACATCACCTATAGACTTATCTCTAAGAGGTGAAATATAATGTACATCAAAATATTTTTCAAAAAGAAACTTATTTTCAGCATACAAAAAATTCATAGATTCATCATAAACTATACCCATCTTTGCCCTATAGTCAAAATCCTTAAGGTCGTTTATAATATTTCTTTCTACAAAAAGATTAGCTATTGAATCTAAGTCCAAAGTTTCCCTAGCCCTATCCAGAATTTTATCTAGTGAACTTGTAAATTTTTCACTATCAATTGAAAGGCCCAGCTTTTCACTAGGAAGTACAAGATCATCGTAATTTTCAAGAAAACCTAAAACCTTAATACTTAAATTTTCTTCGACCATAGTCTTTAGCATTTGATATATTTGAGGCTTAATTTTTGAGAAAATAATTCCCTTTATTCTTCCCTTTGATTCTTCAATAAATCCCCTAAGCTTTGGAATAATAGAATACATCTCCCCTTTTGGATTATAGACAAGAATAGTATTTATATCTAAAAATTTAGCTATTTCATATGTAGAGGTCTTTTTTGTAATTCCAATTCCATCAAAGTATCCCATCATACCTTCAACAATTCCATATTCTTCTTTTGAAATAGCAATCCTTCTATTAACGCCTTTTTCTCCCATCAAAAAAAGATCTATATTCCTTTTTGGGCTTTCAGAAGCTATGCTTAAAAGCTGGGAATCTATAAAATCCCCACCACCCTTAAATCCAGTTATATCATATCCACTTTTTCTAAATAGCCTTAGAATAATACTAGTAGTTACAGTTTTTCCAGAGTTAGAGGAAAGGGCAGAAATATTTAATAATTTCATAGGATTTCCTCTAATCTTTCAAAGAAAATATTCTTTATTTTTTCCCTTTCTAAAAGACCTTTTAGATCAATCTTTACATCAAAACCATTTTCTTCCAAGATAGACTTCCAGGAATCTTTATCATCTGAAGCCATATCATTTTTAGCATGGTCTCCTGCAACTAAGAGAAAAGGTGCCAAGGTAACTTTCTTTATATTTTTCTTTTTTAACTCATCTATAAGCTCAAAAATACCATAATCACCTTCTAAACTAGCTAAAAAAGCACACTCTCCATGATGACTAAAAGAGTCATTTAAAAGTTCATAATCCTTATCTCTTGAATGCCTTGAACCGTGTCCCATAAGAACTAGAGCATCTGTATCATAGTGAAGAGCTTCCATAATTTCCTCAGAAAAAGAGTTAATATTTAAATCTCCATGAATTAAAGCTCTAGAAATTTTAATATTAGAGTCAAAACTCTTAGAAACCCTTTCTACCCCTTCATACTCAAATCCCTCAATAACATATAGGGCAAAAATTCTTATATCCTTAATCCCTTTTTTATATAAATTTTCTAAAGCAATTTTAGTATTTGGGTAAAATTCTCCTTTTTTTTCTACAATTTTCCTAACCATTTCAGATGAAAAAGCCTCAACTATCTCATAATCTGGAAATCTATTTTTTAACTCCAAAACAAGACTCTTAAAAGATTTTTCATAAGCATCTTCGTGGCTAGTACCAAAAGATTGAACAATTATTGCCTTATCCATTTTTCTTCCTTCCCAAAATAAGTGCCATATAGGACCTATTTTTTATTATATTTTCTGATCCTCTTAAAATTTCTTCTCCATCTAGTGAAAGTCTTTTAACTAAAGATAGTTCATATCCAGAGCTTTCAAGTTTTTCAAGATCCTTTATATCAAGTCCCCTTGCTTTAAGTAGAGCAAAGGAATCTTGATTTGGTAAACTATCTAAACTGTCAATAAGAGTAAAGCTTTCTCCTTTTAAAACCAAGGGCATATTAATTCTAGCTGCAGCTGCTACAAAAGATGGAATTCCTGAAACAAGTCTAATATCTATATTAGAAAGATACTTTTCCAAATTCAAATAAGAAGAATAAATCATAGCATCTCCAATCATAATAAAACTAACATTTGAATTTGCAAGATTTTCTTTAATCGTCTGAGCTAATTTTTCGTAGTGATCATCACCTACATTTAGCATATCAGACTTTACTTCAACAACTTTTTTCCCATCTAAAAAGTCCCTAACAGTATCTAGTGCTTGAGTTTTTCCCTTGTTGTTTATAGCTACAACCACCTCAGAATCTTTAAGGGCATCGATAGCTTCAAGAGTTAAATATTTTTTATCTCCCGGCCCAGTTCCAATAATATATAATTTATTCATCTATCTTTCCTTTCTAAAAAAACTTTCAAAGTCTTCTGTGGTTCTAATATTAAGATCTACTCCATAGCCTAAAATATCCATAAACTTTGGAATATAGGGATAGCCTAGGTTCTTTTCCTTGAGAAAATCCCATTTTGTAAGTATCGTCCTATCTCCATCGTATATTAATCTGCCCTTTTCCAAAACTAAAATTCTATCAGCCCAAGACCAAATAAAATCAAGATTGTGAGATGAAATTAAAAGAGTTGTTCCATCATTTTCTAATTTTTCTAAAACATCTTTAAGGCTTAAAATATTTTTTTCATCTACACCAGAGGTCGGTTCGTCAAATATTAAAAGCTCTGGTTTTAAAATAGAAAGAGCTGCTATACTTACTAATTTTTTCTGTCCTCCTGAAAGCTCATCTAGACATTTATCCTTAAGTTTTTCTATGCCAAAAAATTCTAAACTTTTATTAATCTTTTCATCTATTTCATCTTTTTCTATCCCATTATTTATAAGGCCAAAAGAAAGTTCCTCATAGACAGTAGATGCAATAAAAAAATCATCTGGGTCTTGAAAAACTAAGCCAAGTTTTTTTCTTAATTTAACTAGGTCTTTTTTCTTTTCAATAGCTTCATTGTCTAAGAAAATTTTTCCCTTTGATTTTTCCAAAAGTCCTAAAAAATTTAGAAAAAGAGTAGACTTACCCGCTCCATTTCTACCTATAAGTCCAATCTTATCGCCCTTATTTATAGTAAGATTTATATCTTTTATAGCTTCTTTTTCCTCAAATGGATATTTAAAAGAAAGCGACTCACACCTAAATAATTCCAATTTTTTCTCCAATTAAAATAATTATTAAAATAATAGTTAAAAGTAAATAGTAGTAGGGAAAAATTTCCCTATCATTCCTTATAAAATTAACACTTCCATCAAATCCCCTAGCATCTAAGGCAACCATATTTCTTCTGGATGCATAAAGGGAATCTTTAAGTAAGGACTTTGCTATAAGGTAAAAGCTTCTCTTTTTAGCCCTATATCCTCCATCTCCCTCCCTTAAAGAAGCAGATATGCTTTTTTTCATAAATATATTATAGGTCTTAGTTATATAAGTTCTTATAACTAGCATCAGCTCTATTATCGTACTAGGAAGTTTTAACTTCTTAAGTCCATAAATAATACTATTTAGAGGGCTAGTTAAACTTAGACAAAGGGAAAGAAAATAAGAAGCCAAAATTACAAAATACATACTTCTAGCATTTCTAAAAGAAGCCTGGCTTGAGTAAAAATTTATTCCATTATCTAAATTTAATTCATAAGCTAGGGAAAGAACTGAAATACTAATAAAAAATAAAGGCAGTGAAATAATAGAAATTATTGATCTTATGCCTATCTTGTCCCTAATAATTAAAATATAAACAAAAAATATAAAGCATAAAATAGCTGAAAGTAAGTTTTTTGAAATTATCAATAAAATGACACTTAAAAAAGTAAATAGAATTTTAAAAGCTCCATCATAGCTTTTAAAGTTTGACCTCCTACTTATTGTTTCAAATGATAGAAGATGACTATGCTTATCTCTTCCTAAATTAAGTATAATAAAAAGGGCTAAGCTAATAAAAATAGCACTAGCCCAATTTAACTTATTCTTTAATAGTAAAAAGAGAGTCAAACTACTAATAAAGTTTTTTATCATTTACTTTTGAAACTTCTTTCTTGCTATGAAATAACCGAGTCCATATCCAACAACTCCTGCACCAAGTGCAGCTTGAAGAGCAAATAATAAAGATTCGGTTTCTCCTCCTGGTGGCACAAGTAAACTTTCAGCCCAAGGTTCATAGTTTGGATCAATTTCAGTAATAGCTTCTTCTGCTTGTCCATCTGCTCCACCAAACTCAGAATCTTTAATAGTTAAAAGTGGAACAACAGCTATTAATACGCAAAGAAGTAGTGGAAGTATAATTTTTTTCTTAGTCATTTAAGCCTCCAAATATCCAATAAGATTTAGTTCTTCTTTAGCTAAACTTTCTAGACTTGATAAAAGAACCATAGTTAATAAACCTTCGATTATTGCAAGTGGAACTTGAGTTACTGCAAAAATTCCAAAGAATTTTGTAAAACTTGCCATAACACCACCAACTTCTTGTGGGTGAGCAAAAGCAAGCTGAACGGCAGTTACTACATAAGTTGAAAGAGCTCCAAGTGCTGAAGCAATAAATATTCTAAAAGATTTAGGTGCTTTACCTTTTAGGACCTTAAATAAACCATAAGATACTAATGGTCCAACAATTCCCATAGAAAAAGTATTAGCTCCAAGAGTAGTTAATCCACCATGTGCAAGTAAAACCGCTTGGAAAAATAAAATAATAACTCCAATAACACTAGCTGCAAAAGGTCCAAAAAGTATTGCAACTAAGCCCATTCCAGTTGGGTGAGATGATGATCCTGTAACGGATGGGATTTTTAAAGCTGAAAGAGTAAAAGCAAAGGCTCCACTCATAGCTAAGATGATTAGAACTCTCTTGTCTTTTAATCTTATTGAAGAAAGCTTTTTAATACCAATAATTAAAAAAGGTAGACAAACGACACCCCAAAAAATTGCATGACCAACTGGTAAAAAACCTTCCATAATATGCATGCATGCATATGCAGGACTTATCGCAAGAAGTAGAAAAAGACCTACATAACCTGCGAGTGAAACAAGTTTTTTCATATATTCCTCCTATAAAAAATACCGAACGATGACTCGCACGGCTTAGTAGTATAATTATGTATTTCAATATAAACTCTAAGGCGTGAGATTTCATTATGCTTCGTGTTCTGACTTAAGACTCAAACACTCTTGTTCGCCTTCCCAATTTCTCAGTGGCATAATGAACAAAAGCTTGTCTATTACAGCAGCGGCCTCTGTGAGGGATTTTCACCCTACTTCCTTAGGATCAACCTAAAACACATAATGTTATACAACTTAAGTGTAACACTTCTTATTTTTTTGTCAAGGAATTATATTAAATTATTTTAACTTTTTTGCTATATCCTTTGCAAAATAAGTTATGATTAATTTAGCTCCTGCTCTCTTTATAGAGTAGTGCGCTTCAAGAATTGCATCTTCATTTAAAAGTCCTTTATCAACAGCATCTCTAAGCATTTGATATTCACCAGAAACAAAATATGCACAAATTGGAATATTAAAATTATCTTTAACCCTTCTTACAACATCCAGATAAGTTAAAGCCGGCTTTACAATAACAAGATCGCAACCTTCTAAAATATCAAACTCAGTTTCTCTTAGGGCTTCATCAGAATTTCTATAATCCATTTGGTAGGTCTTTCTATCTCCAAATGATGGAGCTGAATCGGCAGCATCCCTAAAAGGTCCATAAAAGCTTGAAGAATATTTTGCAGAATAAGACATAATAGGAATATTTACAAAACCTTCACCATCCAATGCATCCCTTATAGCCTTAACCCTTCCATCCATCATATCTGATGGTGCAATCATATCTGCACCAGCTCTTGCATGAGATAGGGCAATTTTAGAAAGAGAATCTAAAGTTTTGTCATTATTTACATATCCATCTTCATCTAATATTCCGCAGTGACCATGGGAGGTGTATTCGCACATACAAAGATCAGTTATAACATACATTTTTGGATGCTTTTCCTTAATCTTCCTTACCGCCTTTTGAATAATTCCGTTTTCATCGTAACTTGACTTTCCATAAGGATCTTTAGAGTTTGGAATTCCAAAAAGAATTATAGAATTTATTCCAAGATCTAAAAGATCTTTTATTTCAAGTAAAAGATTATCAATAGAGTATCTAAATTGACCAGTCATAGATGGAATTTCATCTTTTACCCCCTCACCTTCAACAACAAAAAGTGGATAGATAAGGTCGTTTTTACTAATACTTGTTTCTGAAACCATATCCCTAACAATTTTATTTCTTCTAAGTCTTCTAGTTCTATTAATCATTTAAAACTAATCCTTTCTAATAATATTTATAATATCTTCAATAGTTGATTTTTCTGACTCCCTATATGGATTAAAAAATCTTTTTTTAATTGCACTTGTAGTTATCTCCCCAATGGAAATAATCTTACCTTTTTTTAGTAAATCCTCTGCCCTTTCATAACTTTCGTAAAAATTATTAAAAGATGAAGAAGAGGTAAATACAAGATAAGGAGATTCTAGTTTCAATAAACTTTCAAAAATTTCACTATTAACTTCCTTTTCATTCTCATAGACTGGAAAAGAATTTAAGTCGCAAATTTTATCAAGATCAAGTAAAATTTCCTCTCTAGTAATATTGGATCTTGGATAAAGAACTTTAAGCTTTCTAGGTCCAGAAATTTCCTTTAGTTTTTGAACAAGTGACTCTCCAACAGCCTTTTGAGATACATAATCTACCTTTACATAAAATTCATTTAGTGCTTTTTCGGTCTTTGGCCCAATGGCTAAGAATTTTGTATTTGAAAAATCTCTCAGATCAAATTTTTTAAAAAAAGCTGTGAAAAAACCATTAACAGCATTTTGAGAAGAAAAAATAACAAGGTCATAGCTTTTTAAATCACCAATTTTACTTAAAATAAAATCATCAGGAAGATAATTTATCTTAAAACTAGGAAGCAAAAAAGCATTGGCCCCCATCTCATTAAAAGCCTTAAGAGTTTTTTCTCCCCTTATCCTATCCCTAAATAAAACAACATTTTTTGAAAAAAGAGGTTTCGCCATTAAAAAATCAAGCTCATCACTAAGTTTCACCGTTTCTCCAACTATAAGTAGCGATGGCGATTTAAATTTTTTCTTAAGTATCTCACCCTCAAGTTTTTCCAAACTACTAATAATCTTTCTAGTATTAAAATTTGCAGCATTTTCAACAGCAGCAGCTGGAGTCTTTGGATCCATGCCAGCATCCATAAGACCTTTAGTAATCTCTCCTATCCTAGATAAGCCCATCAAAAAAACAATAGTCCCATCAAGTCCTGCAAGTTTTTTATAGTCTAAATCAGAATCATCAGCTTTATGACCAGTAAAAACATGAAAAGATCTAGAAACTTTTCTGTGGCTTAGAGGGATTCCAGCAAAAGTAAGTCCACCCGAAAAAGAAGAAATTCCAGGAATAACCTCAAAGACAATTCCCCTTTCCCTTAAATAAAGAGCCTCCTCTGATCCTCTTCCAAAAACATAGGGATCTCCGCCCTTAAGCCTAGTAACAACTTTTCCTTCTAGAGCTTCACGAGCCAAAAGATGATTAATCTCATCTTGGGTCATAGTATGATTTTTATTTTCCTTGCCAACATAAATAAGCCTTGCCCCATCCTTTGCAAAGGATAAAAGATTTTTATTAACCAGCCTATCATAGACAATAACATCAGAAATTTTTAACTTATCTAGTCCCCTAAGTGTAATTAAATCCTCAAATCCAGGTCCTGCTCCAGTTAAATAAACAATCCCCTTACTCATAAATCTCTCCTAACTCCTTAAGTCTTTCCTTTAAATCTTCACTAGCCATCTTGGCAAGTTCAGTAAAATTCTTGGATCTATAAACACCTTTTACATAGGCTTTATTTTTTGCAAGAGAAGCATACAAAACAAAATCTTCCCCTTCAATATCCAAGAATGCCCCCATAGGATCCTTGCAAGAACCATTTAATTCCTTAAGAAAAGATCTTTCAACAAATTTTTGAATTCTTGTTTTTTCATCACTTAACTTAAAGAAAAGATCGTCTAAATCTTTTCTCTCTTCCCTTATCTCAAGGCCTAAAATTCCCTGACAAGGATGCGGAGTAAAAGATTTGCCCAACACTTCATAATGGTTAGAAAGGCCTAGCCTATTTAAGCCAGCTTCAGCCAAAATAAGACCTGTAAGATTTTCCTCCTTCATCTTTCTAATTCTAGTTTCGACATTTCCCCTTATTGGAACAATTTCTGCATGGGGAAGAATTTTTAAAACTTCAAAAGCCCTCCTCTTAGACCCAGTTCCAATTCTCACTTTTTCATTAGCTAATTCAGCAATTGTCCTTGAATCATTTGAAACAAATGCGTCAAAAGCTGATTCTCTTCTCGGAGAATAAGAAAGCTTTAAGCCCTTGGGAAGTATAGATGGAAGATCCTTTAAACTATGGACAGCAAAATCAATTTCACCAGATAAAAGCTCCTTTTCAATCTCCCTAGTGAAAATTTCCTTGCCACCCAACTTTTCAATTGAATCTTTTCTATTTAAATCCCCAGTAGTTTTTATTATCTTAATCTCGCAGCTAACGCCAAACTTTTCTAGAGAAGAAATAATCCCCTTAGTTTGAACAAGTGCCAGATCAGACCCCCTAGTTCCAACCCTAAGCTTCATCGCCTTCACCTAAACTTTCAATTAACTCTCTTAAAGAGCTTATACTTTCCATTTCAAGCCCCTTTTCTAAAAGAAGATACCTATCTTCTCTATTTTTAGTTCTTTTTCTTAAAATATCTAAAAGTTCGAGCTTTTCCTCAGAAAAAGAAAAAGATTTTTCATAAGAATTTTTAAGCTCTTTAGCTAAAAGAGGAAATTTTCCAAAACTTGAAAAGGAAACAGAAATTCCGCTTTTAAGAAAAGAAGCAGGAAAAAATGCGTTAGACCTATCCTTTTTTTCACAGTCAACATATAGAGTCTTAGGATCTAAAGATTTTTTTAGCTTTTCATTAAATTTAGAATCATTAGAAGCCTGGATAATAAGTAAATACTTTTTTAAATTAAGCTTATTTACCCTATTAAAAAAAAGATCCTCTCCACCTTCAAAACCTTCAGAAAAAACATCTGGACAAATTCCATATTCATTTAGTTTTTTAATCTTTCTTTTACCAACCCTTCCAAATCCAATAACTAAAACATCCTTATCTTTAAGATCAACAATTAGTGGAAACATAAAACCTCCTTTATCTTACTTTCAAATACTATTATACAAATTTTGAATAATAAGTAAAATAAAAAAATAAAAAGAGCTTAAGGATTAAGTGAACTGACCTCCTCAAAGTTGGTTTTTCAGGTCCAACTTTTTGGGGTCACCTTATAAGTCCTTATGCCCTTTAAACTTTATAATTTTTCCGTAAAATAATAGGCATTAAAAATTCCCATATAAACTTTTATAAAAAACTAAAGGTAATTTTTAACTATTATTTTTTTAAATTTAATATTTTGAATAATATATTATTTAAAATGGATCAATCTCCATCTTTTCTATAAAAATTTCCCCATCGTCCTTTATTTCAAGGACCACAAAAGTATTTATCCTGTCAAAAGACCTAGTAAAAGAAGGCGATCCTGGATTTATTACTAAAAGATTTTCGTCCCTCTCCAGCAAAAATTTGTGAGTGTGACCAAATATAACAATTTTAGCTCCAAGCTTTATAGCTCTAGCCTTTAAATCACTTGTCCCTCTGTGAACCCTGTTTAAATGTCCATGGACTAGTAGGGTTTCGTATCCATTAAGATTAATTATTTCCTCGTCATTATAATTAGGGTTAAGTGGGTCATTGTTTCCCCTAACAGCTACTGTTTTAACTCCACTTATTAAGGAAATTTCCTCAGCATCTTTTGCATAATCACCAGCATGGAGAATTAAATCTAAGTCAAGATCTTTTAGCTTTAAGGAAAGCTTATCATAAATTCCATGTGTATCTGCTATAAGACCTACTCTCATATAAGTTCCTTTAAGATCTTTTTAGCATTTTCTAAAGCTCTTTTTCTGTGGCTAATTTGATCTTTTTCACTTAAATCCATACTGGCAAAAGTTTTTCCGCTTTCATTTGCTATAAATAATTTATCGTAGCCGAAACCATTTTCGCCAATTTCTTCCTCAGCAATCCTTCCTAAAACTTCTCCCTTAGAAAGATAAATTTCTCCATTTGAATATATAGCAATAACAGTTCTAAAAGTCGCAGACCTATTGTCTTTTCCTAAAAGCTCCTTTAAAAGTTTGTCCCTATTATCCTTCTCGCTGCAATTATCTCCAGCAAATCTAGCAGTCCTAACTCCAAGTTCAAGAGGAAGTGCATCTACAAAAAGGCCAGTATCATCTGCAAGAATTATATCTTCTGGAAATATATTCTTTAGAAAAAGAGCCTTTATTTTTGCATTATCTTCAAGGCTTTCGCCGTCTTCAACAATATCTACTTCCTTTTCCAAAAGTTCATTCATTCCAAAAATTTCAAGATCCAAATCCTTGTAGATATCTTTTATCTCCCTAATCTTGCCCCTATTTCCAGATGCAATTATAAGTCTTTTACCCATTAGGCTTCCTCCAGTTTTTTTAAAATAATTTCATTGAACTTAACTGGATTTCCCTTGCCCTTGGATTTTTTCATACACATTCCAACCAAAAATCCTAAAGCCCTATCCTTACCATTTTTATAATCGATAATTGACTGTTCATTTTCAGCTAAAACTTCTTCCACAATTTTTAAAAGAAAATCTTCATCTTGAATTTGAATAAGTCCTCTTTCTTTAATAACCTTTTCAATATCCACATCTTCTAGGAAAAATTCCTTTAAAAGTTTCTTGGCAGTATTTGTATTTACCTTGTCTTCCTTAACATAATTTATAAGAGTCGCAAGATTTTTTGAAGTAAATTTAAGTTCATCAGACTCCATTTCATTTTCATTTAAATTTCTTAGAACATCAGATATAATCCAATTTGCAGTTCTCTTTGAGTCCTTAGTTAGATCCAAAGTTTCTTCAAAATACCTAGAAATATTTAAATCCTTAGAAATAATATCTGCATCATATTCACTTAAACCATAATCCTTTATGAATCTAACTAACCTTTCGCCAGGAAGTTCTGGAAGATTTTTTCTAATATTTTCTATAAATTCATCGCTTAATTCAAGCTCACCTAAATCTCCCTCATAGGAATATCTATAATCGTCTTTTTCTTCCTTGGTTCTCATAAGCTTGGTTTCTCCAAGCAAATCATCCCATCTTCTAGTTTGCTTAACTTCAACAATTCCCTTTTCCAAAAACTCCTTTTGTCTTTTTTCTTCAAAGGCAATAGCTTTTTGAACAGCCTTAAATGAGTTGATATTTTTAATCTCGGCAATACCAGTTTTCCTATCCCCGTCCACAAGATTTATATTTACATCGCACCTTAAAGATCCTTCTTCCATCTTGACATCAGATACGCCAATATACTTTAAAGTCTGTTTAAGAATAGTTAAAAACTCCCTTGCTTCTTCTTTAGAAGAAATATCTGGATAAGTTACAATTTCAATAAGTGGAACTCCAGACCTGTTGTAGTCCATGAGAGTTTCTCCCTCTTCAGTGTGAAGAGATTTTCCCGTATCTTCTTCTATATGAATTCTTTGAATCCTAATCTTTTTCTTATTTCCATAAGGTCCTATTTCTATATAGCCATCTCTACAAAGAGGAATTTCATCTTGAGAGATTTGAAAACCCTTAACAAGATCCGAATAAAAATATTTTTTCCTATCCATTCTACTTTTTTTATTTATACTTGTAGAAAGAGCAAGTCCAGCCTTTACAGCATATTCTACAGCTCTTTTATTTATTTTTGGCAAGGTTCCAGGGTGGCCCAAGCAAATCTCACAAACATTTGTATTGGCAGGCTTTCCAAACTCGTTCTTACATGAACAAAACATCTTAGTCTTAGTTGAAAGTTCTACGTGGATTTCAAGTCCTATTAAAGTTTTCATTATCTCACCTCCTCAAAAAATCTATTTGCAATACTTAAAAGTTTTTGATCATCAAATTTTTTAGCTATAAGCTGAACGCTTCCTCCGATTCCTTCATTCATAGGTAGACTAATAGCAGGGCTTCCTATAAGATTTGCTAAAACATGGTAGTCACCTTGAGTGAAGTTTCCAACAGTACCTAGTGTATTAGAGAATTGTTTTTCTGGAAGAGATGTAGCCGATGGAGAAAGAATAATATCAAAAGATTCAAAAGATTTTTCTAGCTCATCCACAATAAGCTTTCTAGCAGTTAGCGCTTTTTCATAGATCTTTCTATCAAAACTTGATCCCAAATAATACATCCCCATAGCAATTCTTCTTTGAACTTCTTCTCCAAAACCAATAGACCTAGTTTTTTTGTAAAGATCATTTAGGTCATCGTAATCTTCGGCTAAATAACCATATCTTATACCATCAAATCTAGATAGATTTGAAGAAGCTTCAGAAGTTGAAATTACAGAATAAGCTGGAGAAAAATATTTTTTATTTTTAAAACTAGTCTCACTAACTTCGCATCCCAATTTTCTAAAAATCTCAATCGCCCTTCTATAATCCTCTTTAACCTTTTTCGTCCCAATAGTCTTCCTCTTTTACAATTCCAACCCTTATTCCATTTAAATCGTCAAATTTTTCTAACTTAAAATCTACTCCCCTTCTAATAGAAGTATCATCTAGCTCATCATATCCGCCAACTACATTTAAAACACTTACAAGATCTATAACATTATTAGAAAAAATTCCAACTTGGTCAAGAGTGTTTGCCATAGATACAACGCCATATCTTGAAATAAGTCCATAGCTAGGCTTATATCCAATAATAGAAGAAAAACTTGCAGGCTGACGAACAGATCCGCCCGTATCTGTACCTATAGAAACAAATGCGTAGCCAAGCCTTTGTCCTGCACCTGAGCCGGAAGAAGAGCCTCCAGGAGAAAGACTTGGATCAATTGGATTTTTAGTTGGATGAAAATATGAACTTTCAGAGTTAGATCCCATAGCAAATTCATCCATATTAGTCTTTCCAATAATAATAGCATCTTCTTCTTCAAGCCTTTTTACAAGACTTGCACTATAAGAAGGAATATAGTCTTCAAGCATCTTTGAAGCGCAGGTTGTCCTAAGTCCTTCAGTTAATATATTGTCCTTTACAAGAATTGGCAGACCAAAAAGTCTTCCTCTTTTGTCCTTTTCTTTTTTATCTAGCTCACCTGCCCTAGCTAGAGCAGTGTCTTTATTTAAGCTGATAAAAACTCCATAAGGATCATCTCCAATTCTTTCAAAAACTCCCCTTACGACATCTTCGACTTTTTCGCCATTTTCTATCTTTTTTCTATAATCAATTATTTCTCTTTCCATTAGTCCACAACCCTTTTAAGTTTAAAATATCCATACTTGGTCGAGTCTGAAAAACTTAAAGCTTTTTCCCTGTCTAGACCCTCCTTTGCCTCATCTTCCCTAAATGAAATCTTATTTTCAGTAATAGAATAAATCTTTTCTCCCTCTTCAAGCTCATCAAGTACACTATTATATTGGGTAAGCGTATTTAACTTATCCAAAAGTTTTGAAAGATCCTTTCCACTTAAATCAAGCTTCGCATCTTCATATATTCTAATAAGATCTTTTTCTTCCAATATTTCTCACTCCTTAACTTCTTCTAAAAAAGTATTTAACATTTCCTTATCTATAATATTAACCCCAAGCTCAATAGCCTTATCCAGCTTAGAACCGGGAGAATCTCCAACTAACAAATAATCTGTATTTTTAGATACAGAAGATCTAGATACAAGTCCATAAGACTCAAGCTTTCCCTCTAATTCCTTTCTAGTGTATCCTTCAAAAGACCCACTTATAACAAAAGACTTACCAGAAAATTTTCCACTTTCTTTTTTAGGACTAGAATCAAGAGATTTTATCTTTAGACCAAGATTTTCAAACTTCTCTAAAACTTTTAAAATCCTATCTTCCCTAAAAAAAGTATAAATAGATTCAGCCGTAACTTCTCCAATATCACTAACAGCTAACAAATCTTCAAGACTTGCATTTTTTATAGCATTAAGACTCTTAAAATGATTTTCAAGATCCCTTGAAGTCTTTGCACCAACAAATCTTATCCCAAGACCAAATAAAAAATTTTTCAAACTTGGATTTTTAGAATTTTCAATAGCATTTAAAAGATTAGTCGCCTTTTTCTTCTTAAACCCATCTAGTCTTAAAAGATCTTCCATCTTTAGCTTGTAAATATCAGAAATATCCTTAATCTCTAAAGACTTATACAAGGCTTCTGCCGTCTTTTCACTAAGCCCCTCAATATTTAGTCCTTCTCTTGAAGCAAAGTGACTAAGAGAATAAATAAGCTGACTAGGACATTCAAGCGGATTAGAGCAGTAAGTATTTACTCCATCTTCCACTAGATCAGAATTGCAAGAAGGACAAAATTTAGGTAAATTTATTTCCCTTAGACCATCCTCATCTTCGTCAATAGCCCTTATAATTTCAGGAATAACCTCATTGCTCCTACGGATTAGAACAGTAGAATTTATCATAACATTCTTTCTTCTAATATCGTCTATATTATTTAGAGTTGCCCTTCTAACAGTCGCTCCACCAATCTCAACCGGGGAAAGAATTGCAATAGGAGTAAGTTTACCTGTCCTACCCACATTCCAAAGGCAGTCCTCAACAGTCGTTTCAAACTCCTCCGCTTCAAACTTATAAGCAATAGCCCACCTAGGAAACCTATTAGTAAAACCTAGAACCTCCCTAGTTTTTAAATCATTGATCTTAATTACAGCCCCGTCTGTTAGTACATCTATCTTAGTCCTATTTTCATCAATATAGTTAAGACATTTTTCAATCTCATCTTCGCTATGAACCTTCTTAGAAGATTCAAAAACCTTAAACTTATTTTCCCTTAAAAAATTTAACATTTCTTCTTGAGAGTGAAAAATCTCCTCCTCAATATAGCCTACATTGTAAAAATAAGTATCTAAATTTCTCTCTTTAGTCTTTCCAGGATCTAAATTCCTTATAGCTCCAGCAGCAGCATTTCTTGCATTTTTAAGCTTAATCTCATTTTTTTCATTGTATTTAGTAAGCTTAGATAAAGGCATAACACCTTCACCTTGAACCTCTATCCTGCCCTTGTAAGAAATACTCAAAGGAATAGAATTTATAGTCCTAATCTGCTCAGTAACATCCTCACCCGTATAACCGTCTCCCCTGGTAGCTCCCTTAACTAAAAGTCCATTTTCATAAGTTAGATTAATAGTAAGTCCATCAAACTTATACTCAACAATATATTCAGCTTCAGGTAATTTTTCCTTATGATCACTATTATAAGAGTCAACTAGCCTATTATTTCTCCTTATCCAGTCCTTAATCTCATCCTTAGTTCTTGCCTTGTCAAGAGAAAGAAGGGGATGAAGATGAATGTGCTTTTGAAACTCATCTAAAACCTTGTAACCAACCCTCCTAGTCGGAGAATCCTCTAGGACAAGAGAAGATTTTTTTTCAAGGCTAACTAATTCATCGAAAAGCCTATCATAAACCTTGTCATCTACGCTTGGCTTATCCAAAGTATAATATTCATAAGCATATCTATTAAGTTTTTTTACAAGCTCTTCCATTCTTTTCTTTAAATCATCCATACTACACCTTCTCAATAGGAGCAATACTTAGAGAGAGATTTTTTATACCCTTATTTTCAAAAGAAATCATAACCTTTTTATCCTCTCCCTCTCCAGAAAAATTGATAATAGTTCCAATCCCAAAAATCCTATGCTTAACCTTATCTCCAACCATAAAATTATCCTTTTTGGACATATCAAAATTTTTCTTTCTCATTTCCAAATCGTACTTCAAATAGTCCCTTCCAGCTAAGGCACTTTCACTAGCTTTTTCTATTTTTACCTTCTCTCCAGTAATCCTATTTCTAAGTTCTCCTTCTTCCCTCTCAATAGTACCACCTAGCTCATCAATAAATCTGGAAGGAAGCGACTGAATAAGCTTGCCAAAATACATCTTTCTAGTAGAAGAAAATAGAAATAAATTTTCCTTTGCACGAGTTATAGCAACGTAGAATAGTCTTCTCTCTTCCTCTAAATTTCCTTCTTCTACTGCCATCCTGCTTGGAAAATTGTCATCCTCAAGGCCAACCACAAAAACATTTTTGAACTCCAGACCCTTGGCTGAGTGAACAGTCATAAGACTAATACTTCCACTTGAACTTTCAGTCTTGTCAAGTTCACTCATAAGCTTAGCAGTTTGAAGATAATCTTCTAGGCTTGGATTTTCGCTTATATTTTCATATTCAATAATAGCATTTAAAAAAGATTCCATATTTTCAAGTTTAGTTCTAGACTCTAAAGAACCTTCATCTTCATACATCGACTTCATACCAGAAATGTCTATAAGGTCACTTACAAAATCACTAAGAGAAGATTGATTTAGTAAAGTCGCTAGCTTTTTATAAATTCCTCTAAACTCCAAAAAGCCATTTGGAACCTTTCCTGGATAAACACTTTCAAAATCATCACATAAAATCATCTCTAAACTAGAAATTCCTTTTTTTCTAGCCAAATTATCTACCTTTTCTAAACTCTTTTTCGCCAATCCCCCTTCTAGGAACATTGATAATCCTCCTAAAAGAAACATCGTCCGTCTTATTCATAAAAATAGTTAAGTAGGCAACAATATCCTTAATCTCTTTTCTTTCGTAGAATTTAAGGCCCCCAACTACAACATAATTTATCCCGTAAGCAATAAGAGCCTCTTCAAGCTGTCTAGACTCGGCGTTGGTCCTATAGAGAATTGCCATCTCGCTTAGCGCCTCCCCCTTATATAAAAGCTCATTGACCTTTTGAACAAGCTTGTAAGCAGTATCCATATCAGAAGGAAGATTTAAATAAATGGGTTTTTTCCCGCTAGACTTATCCGTCCAAAGCTTTTTCAAATATTTCTGGTCATTGTTTTTAATAAGCTCATTTGCAGCATTTAAAATCTCGCTCGTAGACCTATAATTCCTCTCCAGCTTAATAACCTGACTCGCTTCAAAATCCTTTTCAAAATTTAAAATATTGGAAATATCTGCCCCTCTCCAGCCATAAATAGACTGGTCATTGTCCCCAACAGCAGTCACATTCATGTGTTTTTTTGAAAGAAGCTTAACAAGCTCATACTGAGTTTTGTTGGTATCTTGGTACTCGTCTACAAAAATATAGCTAAACTTATCTTGATAATATTCCAGAGCATCGTCAAAACTTACAAGAAGAATAAGAGTCTTTATAATAAGATCATCAAAATCAAAGGCATTGTACTCTTTCTTTAAATCCTCATAAAGACCATAAATTTCACTAATTTTAATAGAGGCAAAATCATTGCCGTAGTATTTAGTATAATCTTCCGGGAAAACAAGATTGTTTTTTGCATCTGAAATCTTATTTAAAACAAGATTATACTCAATAGTCTTATCTGAAATGTCCAGCCTTTTGTAGACTTCCTTTAAAAGAGTCTTAGAGTCCGTCCTGTCGTAAATAGAAAATCCAGAAGTATATCCAAGCCTATCAGCATAGCGTCTTAAAATTCTCACACAGATAGAGTGAAATGTGCCAATCCACATCCCTGACACATCCTCCTCCAAAAGACTTTCGACCCTTTCCCTCATCTCCTTTGCAGCCTTGTTAGTAAAAGTAATAGCTAGAATTTCAGATTTTCTAACACCTTTTTCCTTCAAAAGATAATAAATCTTACTGGTTAAAACCCTAGTCTTACCACTACCAGCCCCAGCCAAAACTAAGATGGGCCCTTTTGTTTCAAAAACTGCTTTTTTCTGCATTTCATTCAAATTATCTAACAAATTTATCTCCCAACCTCACCTACATAATAAATAGGAATCTAAAAAGATCCCTAAAAGTAATCAAAATAATAAACAAAATTTTTTAAAATCAAATAAATAATATATTAAATCCAGAGTGTAGACAAAATCCAAAAACGCTTATCCGACTGCAGAAACCCCAAAAATCTAAATCTCATAATCCTGTAAATCGATAGCTCGCTAACGCTCAAACAGTTTGGTTTTCGGGCGAATTATTTCAATTTGAATTTCTTACAATTTCTTTCGTATAAAGCGCTACCTTTTGGATTTTGCTACTTTGTCAACAGCCTGATATTAAATCTTTTTTTCTTACACATTGCTTTCCCCCTTAGAAAATTTTTAAAAAAATAAGAAAATCTTCCAAGCAAGCTTTAATTTAGTGAAAGCAAAGAAAATAAAAAAACCTAATCTCGATTTGCCTCAACTTTGTCCTTATACTTAGCCCTAACTCCTCCAATTAACTTTGGCCTAGACCTAAGAGCAGTTAAATTAGCCTCATTAATTTTCTTAACCTTTAGTCTTACAGGAACCTGCACAAACTTAACATGCATACCGATAGAAAGTATCTCCAATATCCATCCCAGCCTTAGCTACAATATGTTCCACAAGAATAGGATCTTCTAAAATTTTATAATAATTCATAGAAAGAGAACCGCCGGCGTGTAAACTTGGAACAACACTTACCTCTTCAAGATCATAAAAGTTTAAAATCTCCCTAGGAACAGTAAGTGCCCTATTTATATGTTCACATCCTTGAACAGCTAAGAAAATACCTCTTTTACTTAAAATATTATAAATCTCATCTATAATAACTTCTCCCACTTCTTCAGAAGAGTGTTTTCCAATATGAAAGCCCAAAACCTCAGAAGTCGAACCTCCAAGCACAAAAATATCATTTTTCTTTAAATTTGATATGTCCAATAATTCTACTAGAGCTTCTCTTACATCATTTCTAATTTTTTCTAACATAAAACCACCCCTTTATGTAAATTATATCATATATATAAGCCTATTTAAAAATAAAAAAGGCAAAAAATAAAGCTGAAAAATATAGTAAAAAAATATTAGTCTAGTCATAAATCTAAAAGTTTATTTATTTTAAAAAAGAGAGTGGACTTATGTCCACTCTCTTGAGTTTATCTCTATTTGAAAAGATTTTCGCTTACGCTATTTTCTCCTCCAAGTACAAAGATTTTTTCTATTTTGTTTCTTTCTAGATATTCTTTTACTACTTGTGGTAATTTATCTTTATTTGTTAGTAAGATTGGGGCTTCTACTTTTCCTGTTACCCCTCCAAATACTAGTGCGTCTGCGTATGCAGTGCTATTAGCTAAAGCGATTTGTTTTGGATTTACAAATGCTCTTTCTGCTATTTTTACTGCTGTTTCGAATCTATCTTTTCCTGAGATTCTGTCCGCTTTTACTCCTAGTTTTACTGAGTTTTCTCCGCCTACTATTAGGATGTCTTTGGCTTTTTCTACTAGTTCTTTTGCACATTCTGGTATGCTATCTTTGTTTACTAGTATTATTCCTCTATTTTCTACTTGTGCTAGGCTTGATGCTGTTAGGGCATCTACTAGGCTTTGTCCGTTTGCTAGGATTAGTTTTTCTGTTTTTCCTGCGGCTTTTGCTATTTCTACTGCTGTTTCGAATCTATCTTTTCCTGCTATTCTATTTAGGTCTAGTTTTAGATTTTCTACTGCTTTTTGTGTTACTGAGTTTAAGCCGCCTATTAGGATTATGTTTTTGGCTCCTAGTCTTTCTATTTCTTTCGCTACTTCGTCTGGAGTCATGTCTTTCTTTATTAGTAGGATTGGTGCGTTCTTTTCTTTTGCTAGTACGCTTGCTGCTAATGCGTCTGCTTCTTTTTCTCCATTTACTAGGATTACGGTCTCTGCACTTTCAAAGTTTTTCTTTGAGATTTCTACTGCTGTCTTGTATCTGTTGTCTCCAGCTTGTCTTTCTTTTTCTATTCCATCAAAGATGTTCTTTTCTGGTTTTACTTCTGGCTTTGGTTCTGGCTTAACTTCAGGCTTTGGATCTGGTTTTGTTCCTGGTTTTTCTCCTGGAATTGGATCTGTGCCTGGTACTTCGCCTGGTGTTGGATCTACAGGCTTTTGTGGTTTTTCTTTTAAGCCTTCTATTGCTTTTTCTAGGGCTTCTTTTGCCTTATCTATTTCTTCTTGGCTTGTTGCATTTTCTAAAGCTTCTTCTGCTTTTTTGATTGCTTCTTCTAAAGCTTTTTTAGATTCTTCTGTTTTGTTTGTTAAATCTATTTTCTTTGCACTATCTACTAGTTTTTGAAGTTCTGTTTTATTAAGTTCTACTGGCTTTTCTTCTAAGCCGTCTATTGCTTTTTGTAGGGCTTCTTTTGCCTTATCTATTTCTTCTTGGCTTGTTGCATTTTCTAATACTTCTTCTGCTTCTTTAATTGCTTCTTCTAATGCTTTTTTAGAGTCTTCTGTTTTGTTTGTTAAATCTATTTTCTTTGCTTTATCTACTAGGCCTTGAAGCTCAGTTTTGTTAATTTCTACTGGATTTTCATAAACAAGTACAATTTCTCCCTTTGAATTTAAAAGTTCAGTTATATTCTTGTCATAGTAATAGTGCTTAGATGTTCCAAATCCTTCTCTTCCAAAAACTAATTCATCAGTATCTTTAAGTTTATAACCTAAAAATCCTTCTTTATATTCTCCATTTTCTGTATAGAAAGGTAGCATATAGTGGAATACATTTGGAGGAAGATGTTTGTAAGCCTTTATTGTTCTAGGCTCAACAATATCTTTACCATTTTCATAAGTGTGTCTTACTACAACATCTATTAGATTTTCATCTGGGTCAGTCTTGCCCTTAGCCTTATCAAACACAACATTAGCTGTAACTTCTGCTTCTTCATTAAAGTTTACTCCATCAGGAGCTACTTGATACCTATAAACTCTACCATCATGGCCTTCTTTTGGTTTATATCCATTAGGTAGGATAACTTCCATAAGCATATTGTTTCCACTGCCTGTCATTCCAAAGCTTTTACCATCTTTCATTCCATCTAGCATTGTCATCATAACTCTATCTCCAGAATCGTGAGTTGCATCGTAAATTGGAGACCAGTAAACACCATTTTCATCAATTAATCTAATTCTTGATTTATGTGCATCTAAGTTTGTTCCACTTATCCATAGTAGAGTTTTTTTAGAGCCTTGGTTAGTTGGAAGGTCTGTATGAGTTATATCAGCCTGTTCTGATCCCCCTTGTGTGCCATAAGATTGGATTTGAATGAAATCTATTACTGATTTTTTAGTGTCTGCTCCTTCAGGGAAGACAGCAATAATACTTCTTTTAAATCTTTCTTCTAGGCTTGCACCAAGTGTAGATTCATAAGTCACTCCTCCATTTACAGATACCATAATAGTGTAAGTTTCAAGCTTATCTGTAGTATTTTCTGGAGCAGTAAAGCTAATAGTTCTATTTTTATCGTCGCCTTCTACCTTAAAGTCTTTTATGATATTATCGGCTTCATCATTGTCACTACTGTAGAAAAGTTCTTTATTTTTAGTATTTTTTTGAATCTTGAATTTTAAATTATCTCCTAAATTATATCCGCTAAGTTTGTAGACAACTTTTCCGTCCTTAGGAGGATTTTGATATCCAGATTCAAAGTGACTTTCAAGGACAATTGCTTCATTTCTTATAATAGTGGAGTTAAATGCCCTGTTAGGTTCTTTTTCATAGTCCATAATAGATCTTTCATCCATGTGAAGGCTATAAGTTTTTGTTCTATCCTTAAAAATTGGTTCAGCAAATGTTATTTTAATAATGTCATTATTTATTTCAACCTTATCATTTGGTCCCATCTTTATGTCGTTATTTATAGATAGGCCTTTTTCAATTGATCCTTCCTTGTAGGCTAATACATTTACAAAAAATTCAATTGCTAGAGTATTGTCATCTATTAAAAATGATCTCTTTGGTGCAATAACTTGTAGGTCGTTTGTATTAGCATCTTTTGTTTGCGAGAAGGTATTTGAAATTTTATTTCCATCAAGGTCTACATAAATCTTATATTCTGTATCTTTATCAACTTTAAATAGATTTATTTTGGCTGTTTGAACCTTATCATTTCCAATAAAGTCATCTTTTATTTCAAAATTACTACTTGCATCTACTTCCATTCCAGAACTTATATCAAATAGACTTATTTTTTTAGATTTAGCCTTATCTAAGTTCTTACCTTTTATAGTAATAGTTTGTTCTCCACCTTCAAGTTTAAGTTCAGGATATTTTACATTTAGCTCATCTAAATCTATCTTAACAATATCTAATTTCTTTACAGTAACTCTAACTTCTATCTTATCTGAATTTTCTTTTCCCTTTGGTGAAACAAAAATTTTATATACCTTGTCTACTTCTGTTTCATTTTTAGGAAGAGTTAATTTGATAGTTCTTCTAGCTTTAAGTCCACTAATAGAAGGACTTAAATTTACTTCTTTATCCCCATCAAATGACTTCACTTCTATCATATCATTGGTAATTTCTTTAGAGTTACCAATTACAAAAATAGAAAAGCTTACTTCTCCGCCAGCATTTTCTAATGTAAAATCTTTTTCGCTGTTAGGATCTTCCTGTATGCTAAAATCAACGCTAGGAGTAGGTGATTCGTTTTTCTTAACAGTTACTAAAACTTGCTTGAAATTCTTATCATTTTCTCCCTTAAATTTAAAAGTATATACATTGTCTTTATCACTTGTGTTTTCAGGAAGTGTAGCAAAATAGGTATTTTTCATTACAAAGCTTCCAGAAACAGCACTTTCTTCTATTTTTACTCCATTTAATAGAATCTCTGTAATTATTTTTTCTGGGTCCGGTTTTGTAGTTAATTTTATAGTAACAGTTCCTCCAGCTGATTCTAGCTCAGTTTTCTTTGAGCTTACAGATAAAACATATTCATCTTCAGAAGGCTCTTCTGGGTCTGGAAGAATTTCTCCGTCACTTCCAACTTTTATTGTTAATCTTTTTTTATCCATTTGATTAGTCCAGAAATCAACTGTATAAGTGTAAGCTTTTCCTAGATTGTTTTCTGGAACGCTTATATTTGCATTTGCTGGAAGTACATCAAAAAATGGGCCCTTGATAGCAACTGTTAAATCTTTAGAGTTAGGATCAGATTTTTTTACTTCATATTTAATATTATCCTCACTTAAATTTTTTCCATATATGTTAAGATAAAATTCTCTATTTGTATCTTTATTTGTAAAAGATTTTTCATAAAAGCCTAAAGCAGATATTCCATCTTCCTTGGCTTCAGGAATTACTGTTATTTTAATAATATTTTTTTCGTCATAGCTTAGATCTTTCTTTTCTTTTATATAAAATTCATATACTTCTTCTTTGCCAATTGTATTTGGATCAAGCTTAGCAGAAAATTCAACTCCATCCATATATTGACCATCATGAGATATTATTGAACTAAATTTAAAATCAATCTTCTTTCCATCTTTGTAGACTAAATATTCCATATCAGCTTCTTTTAAATCTTTTGAATCATATCTAAATTTTACAAATCCGCCCTTTGCTGGTAGGTAGGCATCTCTATTAGATGCAGCAGGTTCTTCCATAATAACATGATATTTTGCATCATTACCTATTTGTGGCTTTTCGTCCTTATCTTCTCCAGGTTCTACTGGATCTGTAGGATCAGTTGGGTTGGAAGGATTTCCAGATTCTATTATCTTATCTTTAGTAGGTGTAACCCTAGGCATGTCTTGCGCTTTAACTGGAAGCGCTGTAACAAGTGATGTAAATATCATTACAAAGCTTAGTAATGCACTTAAAAATCTTTTCATAACATTTCTCCTTTATTTATAAATTTTAAATCAAATATATTATAGCACTTTATTTTTTATATCAATATAAAATTTCTATTATGATTTTAGTTTTTAAATGCTGTAAAACAATTATTTATCTAATTTAAACTTAGTTATGTATCTTTTACTATTATTTTTATGTTTAATTTTTTATATGCTTTATATCTTAAAATAAAACAGCTAAAAATAGGTCTAATAGCTTATAATCTATAATAAGTTAAATTAGGCTTTTAAATATTTTTCATTTTATTTTTTTATTCATTTTAAATATTAAAATCACACAATAAAAAACCAGTCTTATTAGATTTAGCTATAATAAAACTGGCTTTCTTGTTTTTATTTATTTTCTTTTAAAACTTTTTCTGAAGCAAATGTTATTGTAGGTATTAGAATTAATTGTAAAATAATTCCTGGTACAGATTCAGTAACTGAAGCTATAATCCAAGGAAGCATTTTACCCTTAAAACCAAAGAAAGTAGATAGAATTGCTACAACAGCTCCAGCAAATACCCTGCCAATTAGCATAGTTAATAGTAAACTTACAAAAATATTAAGCTTTTTATCTTTATAAAAATATCCAGCAAATAAACCATATATTGCAAGTTCAACTGTCATAATTGGCACCATTGGGAACATAGGTGGCATACTTGTTATAAGGGAAGAAATAATTGGGGTAATTAATCCAACTATAAAGCCTTCCTTTTTACCAAGTATAAATCCTGCTAAAAGTACAGGTATATGCATTGGTAAAAAAGCCTTACCTAAACCCATTGAGTGAAAAATCATAGGTATTAAAATACCTAAAGCTACAAATAGGGCTGACATAACTAAATTTTTAGTCTTCATTTAAACCTCCTTTAAAAATTTTTTTATTTTTAATATAATTTCCTTGTTATCACTTGAACTTTGAGATATTTTTTCCATTGGACAAAGATCTGTTTTATCCCTATTTAAAATCTTATCAACAACTTCATCATAAAAATAGGCTATATCCTTATTCTTTAAATAATCTATAACTTCCCTTGAAATAATTTCTGTATAAAAACTTTTTACTCCAAGTTCTTCTATAAAACTTAAAGCCGCCCTTCCAACAACCTTATCAGCTAAAAAAGAGTCTTTTAGTAGGTCCTTTTTTTCATTGTAGGCTTCAAGGATTGGTCTAATTCCCTTTTTATCTGATTTAAAAATAATCTTTCCATCTTTTACAAATACTAGGCTTAGTTTTTCTTTTTCTAATATTTCCTTTGCCAGTAATAAATCTTTATCCTCCATATTCCCTCCTTTTTTACATCACCTATTATAACATACTAATATAAGGCTTTGTATAAAATAAGTATAAAAAATATAATTTATTAAAGTTGTTTCAGTAAATAGAAAAAATATAAATTCTTTTAATTAATATATATTTTTTCTATAATCGCTCCTAGAGACATTGTATTGAAATTGTAATATTATTTTACTTTATTTATGATATAATTTAATTGAGGTGCTTTATGAAAATATTTAAAAAAGAAAAAATTACAAATGATAGAAATGTAAGAAAAAAATTATATAGAAATAATCCGCCCCACTATGACAATTCTAGAAGATCAAGAAAAGTATATCGTGATGATAGGGATTTTGATGATGATTATTATGATGATTATGATGATTATGATGATTATGATGAATACAACTATTATGACAGGGTAGGCTCTAATGATGAATATGAAACTAGAGAATATAATAGTGGAAAATTCGATAGGTACGAAACTAAGAAAATAACTAGACCTAGAAATATAGATGATGATGTGTATTATTATGAAGATGAGTATGAATATTATGATAATGAGGACTATAATAGAAGAAGACTCGAAAATATAAATAGAAATAATAAGATAAACTATCCACAAAAAAAATCTGGCTGTTCCTCTTTTGCATTTGGATGTTTTATAATATTTGTAATTCTTTTTGCAATCCTTCTAGCACTTATTGCAGCAGCTCTTGGAGGAATAATGCCTTTGTTTTCTTTTTTTATTTAGTTTGATAGAAAGAATTTTGCATTAAAAAAGCAGTTGTATTTTGATATAACTGCTTTTTATTTTATTTATCTTTATATCTTGTTGCGTAAAATGTTAATAGACCGCTATCATATACTATAAGCCCATCGTCTACCATAGATCCTAAAAGCCCGATATCATTTACATTATCACTTATTCCAAGCATATTCCCATAGAAGTCCTCTACAGATCCCAATCTCTCTTTTTTGATAAGCTTATTTAGCTCATCAAGGTCTTTTGGCTCCCTATCTGTTTTTCCTTCAGCTATTACCTGAATGGAGTCTTCTTTAGAAACTATTCTAACGGTTATATCTTTAACTCCATTAGTAAACATATATGAAAGAAGTGAATTTGAAATTTTTATTGAAATAATTGAATCATAATCTAGCATTGTTTTTCCACCTCCTAAATGATAAAACTAGAGAATCAAAGATTGGTACAAGAGCACCTGCTACAAATCCTCCAGCAAAGCCATTATTGTATAAATTAAGTCCTCCATGTAAAAAGGCAAGATTTGAAACAACTCCAACATGAATAAATCCTGCAATTAGTCCTGCAACAAATCCATATTTCCCAGCTATTGGTGCAAGGTTTGTTGCAAAAAGCATAATCATAATTGAAGAAGCTGAATTTTTATCGTAAATATTTACATTTGATGCAAATCTTGCTCCTAAAAGTATAGGTATTGTATTTTTTGGATGCTTTCCAAATGCTGAAAATCCTACTATTGTAAGTATGCCTCCAATTACTGGGCCAGAAAGTTTTCCTCCAAAGATTATAATAAAGAAAAGAGATATAATGCCCATAATCCCCATGTTAAAAAGAGTAACCCTGCCTCCATATATTTCTAGAAAATCTGCTACTAATTGGCCAGTATTTTTCATTAGATTATTATAACTCTCGCCTAAATTTTCAGTGTAAATAAATCCAGCAACAGCCATTATAAAAAAAGAAATGAATAAAATTATTTTTAAATATAAGTCGCTTCCATCGTAAATATAATTTACAGTTTCTATATTTATATCAAAAGTTTTTAAAGTTGCTGCAATGAACATTCCTATTATTCCAGCTGTAAAACCCACATTGTATAAGCAAAAGCCCTGATGAAATCTTAGAAATGATTGGGAAAGAGGAGGAATTAAAAATCCTACAAATATTCCCACTATATATGCTATTAATATTGCTTTAAATCCACCAAATCCCAAGCTAAAAGCAATTTCGCTAACAAGTGGTCCTAGGCAGGAACCAAAAAGGCATGCTAATAAAAAAGACTTAAGTGGCATTTTTATAAATCTTGCATATAAAAAAACGCCTATAGTTATCGGAATTGTGTTAAAAATATTTTTTCCAAAAAATGAGAATCCTGAAACTATAAAGATAGCTGCAATTAATGGTCCACTTACTGATGATTTAACAAATCTTGCCAAAAGTATTGAAAGAATTGTCATAAGTCCGCTATTAAAAAGTGCTGCACCAGGATTTGCAATTTCCATATAATCTGTAATAAGTTTTCCGGAAGAAGTAAGAATAACTTTCATTCCATCAAAAATTTCCCCTGGACTATTTAAAAAAAATGCACAGATAATTAAATAAAACCCAAAAGAGTATAAAAGTAAAAATTCTATCTTTTCCTTATTTTTTATTTTTGCTTTATTCATATTTAGCTCCTAGAAATAATAAACTTTTAAATTTTATATGTTAATAGGTTAATTTAAATTCTAATTTGGTTTTAAAAAAAGCCCTTTTTCAAATTTGAAAAAAGGCTTTAATCTTAGTCTTGCAAGCTAATAGCTCCATCTTCTCCATCAGGTAAACTTACTTCAGGATCCTCATTAGGACTATCTTCGCCAGTATTTCCCAGATGATTTTCTTCAATAGGATTTCTATCTTCTGGTGGTTCTATTGTAATTTCATTTGTTTCTATTGGTGTTTTATCTTCTTCTTGAGGTCTTTCATTTTTTTTGGGACTATTAATATCAGTATTTAATTCGCTTTTTTCTTCATCCAAATCTGCAGGAATTTCAAAGTTAGTTTTTTCTTCTCTTTCTCTTTTTTCTCCTGTAAGTATAAAAATTGTGTCATCTCTTTCTTCATCTGTAACAACTATATAATTAACAGTTTTATTGGAATCTCTAAGTCCAGAAAGATCATCCATAGTTTTTGTCTTTTTACAAGACGTAAGTAAAATTAAGGATAAAGCTCCTATAAATATTATCTTCTTCACAAATTCCACTCTCCTTAAAATAATTATAACATATATTATTATTTTTAAAAGCAGAAATTCCTAATCTTTTTTTATTTCAAGGTCACTTTCACTTACCTTTATCCTATCTTTGAAGTAACCATCCGCTCCATATATAGCTGCAACTGGGTTGTGACCTGTGTTTCTATCCTTTACAATAAGAGTTGTTACCAAGCTATCTGAAAATTTATAAAAAAGACTGTCATGACCAACACAAAGTCCCATAACGATATTAAATTCTGTCTTTTCTTTATTTAAAATTAGGGCTTGAGCAACAGGGTTACACATAGGTTCAAATTCTCCTGGTCTTAATTTTTCTTCTTCCTTTAAGCCAACCTGACATTTATCGCACCCACCAGTTTTGCACATAGCAGATATCAAATTAATTCCATTTTCTCTAAATATCCTATCAACTATCCTTGCTTCATTCATAAGTCCGCCACAAAAAGCTAAGCCAACTCTTTTATAACCCATCATTTTTATAAAAACCATAATTTCCTTTATTCTAGGAAACCTATTATAGCCTATTTTTTCAACCTTGGAAGAATTTATGAAAAACTCATTATAATCCTCTGAAAGAACTATTTCCTTTGCTTTTTCATAAAGCTCTTCATCCTCCATGGGACAAATTGGACTATTGGGATTTTTTTGATTTTTTCTACAGTAAGTATTTGCACACACTGCACATCTAGAGTCCATCTTCTCTTGCACTTATATCACTTCCTTAAAATTTTATATTTAATAAATAAATTTTTAATTATTGTGACTTTTTATAAAATCTAATACCTTATTAAAAATTATATCAGCCCTCTTATCCATAGCTTCCTCTGTAAAATAACCAATATGGGGGCTTAGGATTACATTTTCTAATTCAAATAATTTATAGTCTTTATCTAGTGGTGGTTCTTTTTCAAAAACATCAAGTCCACAGCCTGCAATACTTCCTTCTTTTAAGGCATTGTAAAGGGCATTAGTATCTATAACCTTTCCCCTACTCACATTAATAATTATGCTAGATGGCTTCATAAGAGAAAACTCTTTAGAAGAAACTATATTTTCGGTTTCTTCTGTTAGTGGCAAGTGAAGTGAAATAATATCAGACTTTTTGAAAACTTCTTCCCAGCTTCTATACTCTCCAATTTTTTTGAAATCTTCTTTTTCACTCCTATTATAACCAATTACATTTGCTCCAAAAGCCTTGTAAAGCTCAGCACACCTAGTTCCTATAGCTCCAGTTCCAACAATCCCAACTGTTTTACCTTTAATTTCCCTACCAATGCTTCCCCTTCCTGCCTTTCTTATGGTTCTATCTTGAAAGCTTATTTTTCTAAATAAATCTAAAGTTAAACCAATGGAAAGTTCGGCAACAGAGTTGTTAGCGTATCCTCCTGCATTTACAACTTCTACTCCATTTTCCTTGGCAAAATTTACATCAACATGATCTAAGCCAGTAAATGCAACTGCAATAAGTTTTAAATTCTTTGAATTTGAAAAAGCTTCTTTTCTAAAAGGATGGTTGGCAATTATTGCAATGTCTGAATCTAATACTCTTTCCTGTAATTCATCACTACTTTGAGCAATTTTAGAAAAATACTCAAATTCTACATCTAAATCAGCGAGTTTTTCTGAAAATTCAATAATTTTTTCCTTACTAATATTTAAGGGTTCTAATAAACTTACTTTCATTTTTCTTTCCTAACCATTAAATCTTTTATAAACTTCATACATATCTTTTAGTCCAGCATTTTTTAAGGTTTCCAATACAAAAATTATAATATCTTTTGACTCGATTAAATTATCTCCATGATCTTCAATTGCTTTTTTCTTAACGTCTTTAACTAAGATAGATAGGTCTGACTCATTAAGTGGAGTCTTAGCATCATCTGAGGCTTTAGCTAAGTTATTTGCTAGCTTAACTTCATCAAAAGCTTCTACTCCTCCCCTTCTTTTAATTACAAATAAGCCTTCCTTGCCTTCATAAAGTTTAGCTAAAACAAGTCTTTTTAAATCATCAAGAACAGCAATTATCTTATAAGCATCAAAATCATCTTTATCATTTTTGACACATTCAATTATTTGATCAGCAAGTGTGTTCATTTTATCTTTATTCATACTATTCCCTCCAAAAAATATCTATATATAATATATACCCAAAATAGATAAAAGCTTATAAAACTGCCTATTCAGTCAAAAATTAAATCTATACTTAACTCACCTTCTTAAAAATTATTATTTCATAGTCTTAAATATTCTCTTAAAAAATTTCACAAAAAAAGAGCTAGCTAGGCTAGCCCTAAAAAATTAATTTATTTATTATCTTTTATAAATTTAAGCACATCTTCTTTTACAATTTTTTTATTTCCATATTCCTTTAATAGATCTTCTTCAACACTATCTTCTCCGCCAACTATTACAATATCATTAACATTTTTTAAATAATTCTTAACTGCTTTAGAAATTCTAGATTTTTCAACCAAAATAATAGCTCTTTCTTGAATTCCAACTGCAGCTCCTGAAGACAAGCTATCTGCAAATTTTATACCATTTGTAACAAATACTTTTTTGCCATCCTTGTTAGCTTCCATTGCAACCTTAACTGATGTTTCAAACCTATCTTCTCCAGAAAGTCTTTTTACATCTTTATCTATCTTTTTAATAACTTTATTAGATATGCTATTTACGCCACCAACTGCATAAAATTCATTTGCTTTATCATATTCTTTTAAGAAGTCTTTTGTAACTTCTGGAAGAATATCCTTTCCAACTAAAAGTATAGGTGCTTTTTTGGTAACAGAAAGATAAGATGAGCTTAGGGCGTCAGCAAAGTTTTCCCCACTTGCAAAAATTACATTTTGAGAATCTTTATTTGCTTTTTTTACAAGTTCTGCAAGTTTTGTAGATGTTTCGTACCTGTCATCACCAGCAATTCTTTCAGTTTTGATTTCTTTTAATGCTTCTAAAGCCTTATCAGATATAGAATCTTTTCCGCCAATTACATATACTTTTTCAGGTTCAAGTCTTTCAATTTCTTTTAAAACAGATTTTTGAATCTTATCTTTTGCAGTTAGTAGAATTGGAGCCTTTAAACTGTCTGCAAAAGTAGAAGCAACTAATGCATCTGGATATTTTTCTCCTGAAACTAAAACAACATATTTAGTTTCTTCAGCTTTATAGTATTTCTTAGAAATTTCTACGCTTGTTTTATACCTATCATCTCCAGAAATTCTGTATAGTTTGCTTTCTCCTAAAACATCAACATATTTCTTTACAAGTTCATAAACTTCTTTTAATTTTTCTTCTGTAACTAATTTGTTTTCTAGAGCATCTTTAATTTTTGCTTGTATTTTTTCATTATATTCATTTATAGTTTTCTTTTCATCGTCTGATAAACCTTTATAGAAAGCTTTATATAGATCACTTTCTAAAATATTTCCTAGGTCAGTCTTTAATTCTTTTAGCTTAGTTTTATCTAGCTCACCAATTATATCCATAGCTAGAGTTTTATACTTAAGTTCAAGTTCTTTTATTTGATCTTCGCTTAATGAGCTAGTTAATGTATATGCTTTAAGTTCTCTTAAAAGATTTTCTAGTCTATTTTTAATAGCCTTATCTTTTTCATTATCATCTTTTAAAGCTTTATAAGCCTTAGACTCTTTAAGTTCTGTCACACGTTTAATCTCATTATCAATAAAGATAAAGTCTTTAAGTTCCTTAAGTTCTAAAATATCCTTAGGATTATTTGGATCTAAAAGTTCTTTTCTTAAACCTGTATAAACGTCCATTATATTTAAACCAGCAGCATTTATATCATTATATAGTCTTAGTGCATCCCCTGCAAGTTTAGAAATCTTTTGTCTTTTTGCCTCTGGTAATTGTTTAAAAGAATTCATCTTCATAACTTTTTCTGCTATTTGATTGATTTTTTTAAACTCATCTTCAAAATCTGCTAGCTTATAGTTTTTACTAACAAATTCAAAAACTAAAACATGATATAATTCATTAAATCTTTCAGTTTCATTTTTATCTATTGCACTTTGAACTTCTGTCTTTATAGCTTTTAAATTTGTATCAACCTCTCCAATAAGGCCAATTAATTCTATAAGTTTATTTTTCATATTTAAATTTTCATCTGAAATACCATTTAAAGCTTCTTTAGCCTTATTTAACTCTTCCTTAGCAGATATATAACTACTTTCCTTATTATAGTCAGATAAAAATAAATTTTTAAGTTCAGTGTATTTATCCTTTAATTTTTTATCGGCATTTTTAAATACATCCTTACTTTCTAAATCACTCTTTTCAAGTTCTTTTCTTGTAACTAAAAATATATTTCTATTTACCTTTTCAAGCTCAAAAGAAGAAGTATAGGATTTAAGTGTAGTCATTACATTTTCTATGCTAACTGCTAATCCAAAAGCCTTGTCCATTTTTCCCTTATCTTCATCACTAGCTTTTTTATATGCTTCAGATGAGTGGATTAATTCCTTTAAGCCTACTGTTTTAGCCTTTAAATTATTAAAAGCTTTTTCATTATTTTCTTCGTCATTAAATTTTGCTTCAAGTTCATAAGACTTTCTAAATATACCCTCTAGAGTCTTTTCATCTTTAAGTTTTTCAATTAGAGGTTTGAATTTAGGGTCATTTGCCTTAGAGTCAACCTTTGCTAAAATTTCATTTCTATACTCATTTGCTTTTTTTAAAATACCATCCATAGAAGATTCAGGCATTTTATATTCTTTAGTTTGAGTAGATTCTGTTGCTAGAGCAATATTTTTTAAATTTGCCACTGGCTGTGTTATAAGTGTTGCTGCTAATGATAAAGCAACTATTTTCTTAATATTTCTTTTCATATTTTCCTCCTTATATAAAATATTCTATTAGCATTTTTGCTGATGCAAGAATTGCCATAGTTACAAAGAAAGGCTTTACTATACTAGCCCCTCTTTTAAGTGCAAACTTAGATCCAATATATGCCCCTATAACCATAACTAAAGTTATTATTATTGCGTAGGAGAAAATTACCTTTCCACTTACAATAAAAGTTATAAGAGCAGCTAAGTTGCTAGTCAGGTTTAAAATTTTTGCATTTGCTGAAGCTCTAAGATAGTCAAATCCATAGATTTTGATAAATGCAAAAATTAGAAAAGAGCCTGTACCAGGTCCAAAAAAACCATCATAAAATCCTATAATTAAAGAAATTATACTCATCTTTAAAAAGGCTTTTTCTCCAATTTCCTCCCTTCTGTCAACTAGTCCCATATCCTTTTTAAAAAGAGAGTATATTCCAATTACAATAAGAATAATTATTGCAAAAGGTTTTAAAAAATTAGGATTTAGATTTACAACAATTATAGAACCTATAATTGAACCAATGAAAGAAAATGGAATAAGTTTCTTAATAAGCTTTTCTTCCACTTCTCCTTTTTTATAAAAATTTCTTATGGCTACCCCTGTCGAAATAGCCATAGAAAATTTATTTACAGCTAGTGCATTTATTATGGGAAATCCTGTAATAAGGTATGATGGGATACTTATTACCCCGCCTCCTCCACTAACAGCATCTACAAAAGCTGCCAAAAATAGTAGTGGAAGGAGCAAATATAGATTAACATTCATAAAAATACTTCCTTAAAACTTATTATGAACTAATTATACTTGATTCTATTTCCCAGCACAAATTTTTTTAATTAGAAAATAATATTATTTTAAAAATTAATTAGCACTTGAATAAGCTACTCCAGCCTTAAGTGATCCGCCTCTATACTCAAAAAGTTCAGATACTGTAACTAATTGGAATCCTTTTTTAACCAAGGCTGGAACAATTCTTTCTACAGCTTCTGCTGTAGGATCATGAATATCGTGCATTAGAATAATAGCTCCATCCTTTGCTCCATCCATTACCCTTCTGTATGTTGTATCAGCATTTCTAGATTCCCAGTCTCTTGTGTCAACTGACCAAAGAATTAGAGGATAAGGAGAATTACTTCTTACAAAACTATTATAATCTCCGTAAGGTGGTCTAAAAAGAACTGGCCTTTTTCCAATGGTTGCATTTATCCTATCTGAAGTTTTGGAAAGTTCAGAGTCGATAGAAGCTTTTGAAAGTTTTGTGAAAAATGGATGGCTATATGAGTGACTTCCTATTTGGTGACCTTCTTTATTTGTCCTTTGTAAAGTTTTGGCTCTTTCTCCACCGATAGAAGATCCTAGAACAAAGAAAGTCGCCCTTTGGTCGTATTTCTTTAAAACATCCAAAATCCTTCTTGTAGACCCTATAGCTGGTCCATCATCAAAAGTTAAGGCAAGCATTGGCTTATTTGGATCAATTACTCTTCCCTTAGGTCTTGGTTTAGTATATTTTAAAGTATCGCTAGCAATTTGACTTTCTCCGCCGACAAAAATAATCTTTGGAGAATTTTCTTTAATATAAGAACCAGTTTCCTTTTCAATATAATCCCCAGGACTTAGTAAAATATTCATATTATTTTTTATTGCATAGGAAGAAACAGTTAAGGCATCAATAAATGAATTTGCATTTACTAATAAAACGTCCTTGGCTTCATTTTCTTCCAAGTTTAATTTAGCTATGATTTTGCTAGTTTCAAACCTATCCTTACCTGCAATCCTTTCAGCTGAAAGATATTCTAACTCATTATTGTTTATCATATTCTCTCCGCCTAAAGCGGTTATAGAAAGTCCAAGGTGTTTAACCTCGGTTATGTTTGATTTATCAAGTAAAACTAGAGGAATATTTCCCCTTCTATATGCACTTGAGCTTAAGGCATCAGCTTCACTTCTAGCTACCATAATAGACGAAATATCAGTAATTTCTCTAATTTTTTCTAGAATTTTAATAGATGTTTCAAATCTATCTGCTCCAGAAATCCTTTCAAGTTCAAGACCTAAAGATTTTAAATCTTTTTCTATTTTTGGTCCTAAAGTATTTTCTCCACCTATTAAAATAGCATTTTTTGCACCAAGCCTTTTAATTTCAGCTTTAGTAAATTCGCCAACTCCACCATCATCAGTTAATAGAATTGGAGCTTTTAAATTATAGGCAAGGGCAGAAGCAGCATAAGCATCAAAATATCTTTCGCCATTTACCATTAGAATATAATCTGAATTCTCATAGGTTTTTTTAGAAATCTCAATAGCAGTCCTATATCTGTTATCACCAGCTATCCTTTCATTTGCACTAGCAAAACCAAAAATAAGTGCAAGTGAAAAGAAAATACAGCATAATTTTTTAAACATTTTCACCCTCCTCATAAATTAAAATTTGTTTAATAACTTCAAATGCCAAATCAACTGAATTTTCCAAATCAGTTAAAGAGGAATATCCAACAAATGAATGAATGTATCTTGAAGGAATACCTACAACTAAACACCTAACTCCCAAATTACTTCTATGGATAATGCCTGCATTTGTTCCTGATCCCTTTCTTACAGCATGCTGAATATTTATATTTAATTTTTCAGCTGCTTTTATGGCAAAAGAAATTAAAAGTTCATCTGAAATATAAGATCCATCATAATGTCTTATTTGAGGTCCACCATTTATCTTGCACTGCTCCTTGTAGGCTTCT
Source organism: Citroniella saccharovorans (assembly GCF_035481615.1). Classification (NCBI taxonomy): domain Bacteria; kingdom Bacillati; phylum Bacillota; class Tissierellia; order Tissierellales; family Peptoniphilaceae; genus Citroniella; species Citroniella saccharovorans. The sequence goes on along the minus strand of NZ_JAYKOT010000003.1, from coordinate 51,366 downwards.
ACAAAATAATCATCTGAAGGAGATCCTTCAAAAACAATAGCATACTTAGGATTTACTTTTCTTGCAGTAATTTCAGCTCCCCTTCCGCCAACTTCCTCTTGACTAGCAAAGGCAGCTACCACTTTTTCGTCAAGTCCATTTTCTTTAAGTTTTTCCATAAGTAAAATACTTGCCGCACAGCCAAGTCTATTGTCAAAAGCCTTTGACCTATAGATTTTCTTTTCTTCATTGAAAGAAAACTTAGTAGCAGGGACAACAGGAGAGCCCGGCCCAATTCCAAGCTTTAAAAGTTCTTCTCTTGAATATCCCCCCATATCAATTTTAATATCCTCAATCTCTGGAGCTCTATTAAGTTCTTCTTTTTCCATAAAATGAATAGGTTTAGAGCTTATAACACCTTCATAATATTTCCCGTCTTTTCCCCTAACCTTTACGACATTAGATCCAATTTGAAAGGGCACAATAGCTCCAAGATTTAAAATAGAAATAAGTCCATTTTCATCAATAAATCTAACAATAAATCCCACTTCATCTGTGTGAGAATCAAGCATAATAAGTGGAGAAGATAAATCTCCAAGGTAGGCATTTTTTAAAGAGTCGCTTTCAAATAAAAAATCTTTTCCATAATTTTTTATTATGTCAACAACATTTTCCTCAAAGCCGCTTGCCCCTTCAGTTTCAGTTAAGTCTTTCACAAGGCAAATCTTATCTATCATAAAATCACTCCTCAAAATCGTAAATATTAGCTATATCTTCAATAGCAATAGGTAGTTTTGAATTAAACATATCTATTTTTTTAAATTTAAATCTAGAATTTCTATTTAACCTATCAATTTTTTCTTTTATCCTAGCTTCTGGCTCAATCCCTTCTCTTATATAATCATTTAACTCCTTATAGCTAAAACCTAAAACCTCTTCATCAGTTTTTCCAGTTAGACCATCTGAAGGAATTGGATTAACAAATTTTTCATCAAGTCCAATATAAAGTCCAAGCTGAACAACTTCGTCCGTAGTTAAACTTGCAAGAGGAGAAAAAGCTCCAGCCGCATCCCCATAAATAGTCGAATAGCCAACCCAGTCCTCAGATAGATTTGACGTATTTAGAACAGCCCCATTATTTGACTGAGCATAGGCATATAAAAGTGTCATCCTAACTCTTGAAGGAGTATTTATTTTAGACTGGTCACTATAATTAGAGCCAGCACTCTCAACTAAGTTTTTTATCTCCCTAGTTATTTTATTTATATCCAAAATTTTATAATCTACATTTAAAGATTTAGCAATTCCTTCTGCAAGTTCAATACCATCTCTTTTTCCATCAGGGATAATAAGACCTGTAACTTTTTCACTTGTAAGAGCGAGAGTAGAAAGTTTTAGACAGACGCTTGAATCTTTTCCACCGCTTAGACCGATAACTATCCTATCTGCTCCAATTTCTTTAATTTTTCTTCTTATATAATTAATAATTTCAAGCTTTAATTCTTCTAGTTTTTCATTACTTAATTTCATAATATCCTCCACCTATATTATACACTTAATTTACTTAAATAAATTAATTCAATCATTACAATTTTATTACAATTTTTAATATAATCAATTATAAGCTAAACTTAGGAATATAAAAATATATAAAAATAAAGAAAAGTTAATTATTAAATCATTATAATTAATTTATTGATTGATATATTTAAATTTTATTTAGTTTATGTTATAATGTATTTATAAACAAATTAAATTTTAGTAAGGAGTATGAAATGAAAAAGAAATTTTTATCAGTACCTATAATAGCTATTGGCATACTTATGATTTTATCTTACTACAGAGACCCAATGTTTGCAATTAATCACGTTTTAGGGGCTTGGCCTATAGCATTTTCTTTTTTGGGAATAGATAGGTTAAAAAAGAAAAAGGGAAATAAATTTGTATCTATCTTAATTATTCTAATGAGTTTAGCACTTTCTGCAGTTGGATTTATAGAAGGAGTTAAATATACTTTAGTGCCAATCCTTGCAGTTATTCTTATAGCTTTTGGAATATTATTTTTCTTCAATAATGACAAAGATAGCCACTCAAACGAGCTTGAAGGACAAGAATTCGACTTTGACAAAGGAGAAAGGGACGAGCTTTACAAAGAGAAATGGGAAAAAGCTATCGATAACTCAAATTGGGATTTTTCTAAAAATGAATTTAAAGAAATTTTAGATCTTGAAGATGAAAAAGAATATGTCGAGAGTGAAAAAACAAATTCAGAAGAAAAAGCTAAAGTTCAAGAAGACTCTAGAAAAAAACTCATACCAGATAATATATTAGATGATTTAAATGTTGCACTTGGAGATCTTTCTGAAAAAGCAAAGGAATTAGGTAAAAACATCAACGATTCAAATCTAAAAAATAAAAAATCTTACCAAATCAAGAAAAAAAACAAGGGATTCGTATTTTTAAACAATGACTACCTTACTAAAAGTATCCTTTTTGGAGAAGACAAGCTTGTGGTAGATTCTGATGAATTTACTGGAGCAAACCTTCAAGCCACATTTGGCGAATTAAAAGTTGATCTTTCAAGAGTTACTCCTAAAGAAAGGGATATTTATATTACTAATAACGTTCTATTTGGAGAGACTACAATTAGGATCCCAGAATCTTGGGTTGTATATGTAAATGGTTCAACGCTTTTTGGAGAAACTAAAATTCCAAGTTTTTCATCTCCTAGCCCATCTCATAGGCTCTATGTTAATAATTCAGTTCTATTTGGAGAATTTCATATAGAATATAAAAAGAATAAAGAATAATATAAGTATAAAAGTCCTTTAATAAAAAGATTTTATCCTTAACTTAATTGGATAAGAGTTTTACACATAAATCTTATTATAATTTTTTTTGACCGGCAAATATATCTTTGCCGGTCTTTTTAATTTTTATAAATTATTATATAATTATAAAAAAGGAGGATAAGATGACCCATTTTCAAATTAAACTCATAGCACTTATAACAATGTTTATAGACCATTTTGCCATGGTTTTTGGATACTATGGAGTAGGACTTTTTTCATCCAAAACAACCTATTTATTAAGATCTATAGGTAGAATTGCTTTTCCAATATTTGCATTTAATATATCTAATGGCCTTGAAAAGACAAAATCTCGTGAAAAATATCTAGAAAGACTTGTTCTTTTTGCCTTTATTTCAGAAATTCCATTTGTACTTATGCACTATGGTGGAGATAGCATTATGCAAAATTTTACTAGCTTCTTTGAAATTTTTTCAAATTTAAAATTTAATTTAAGTCTAGAACCGCTTGAAATTCTTGCACTTATATCAACAAACATACTAGTATTTTACTTTTTTCAATATAAAAATAAGAAATTTTGCCTATTTTATCTCTTGGCATCCAGCCTTTCTATAATTAGTCTGTACTCGCTTCCATACAGAGTCTATATTCTGGATCCTACAAAACTAAATGTATTTTACACGCTATTTACAGGAGCTTTTGTTTCCTACATTTTAGACTCTATTATTTTGAGATTTAAAAAATTTGATGGTAAAAAATTAATTGAAATTGTGCTTTTAGCAATTATGGCAGGACTTACTATATTTGTATTTACAAAAAATTCAGATTACGGCTACAAGGGCGTTTTACTAATCTTTTTACTATATGTGTTTAAAAAAATTAAGTTTCTTCAACTTATCACCCTTACCTGCTGGCTTTATTTCACCTACTACTACCCAATACCTATGGGAGAGGAGATAAGTTTATTATTTGTCTTTTCACTAGTATCCGTTTTAGTAGCTTTTCTATATAATGGCAAAAAAGGATATAATAATAAGGTATTTAGAATATTTACCTATATCTTTTATCCGCTTCATATAAGCCTACTTTTTATATTTTCCTTCCTTTATCAATTGGGGATAATATAAAATATAAAAAATTAGCATTTAAATCCTAAATAAAAAACTAGAATTTATAAGATAGAAAATACAAATAATATTTTTTAAAAATTCAACTAAAAAATGGATATATTTTAAAAAATATATCCATTTTGCTTTTATCTATTATTCTATCTTTTCAGCTGTTTTGCCCCTCTTTTTTCTTTTTTTAAAAATCTAATAAATTTATAGATGGTAAAGAAAAGAGCAATATAACCTATAAGTGTAAATGTATAAATTACTATATTAGTTATAAGTGTTTTGTTGCTTACCTTGGTTGAACTAATAAGTTTGTCTAAATCAATTTTCTTAACCGTTATTTTTCCGCTCGGATTTTCATCTGTTTTTTCTGAACTTTCTTCTATAAAGTCTTCCTTTATCTCGTCACTTCTTCTAACGGCATTTACTAAAAGTCTATCTGGAAATGGTGGAATTGGTGGGTGGCAAGTTAGTAGGGTTAGCATATCCTCATCTTCTTTTGGCTCCAAACTTTTCCAGTCATTTGCATCTATAATTTCTTTGTCAGTTACATAGTATGTTAAAACTTCACTTCCTCTATCAATGAAAATCTCATCTCCACTTTCGAGCTCATCTGCATGTAGAAGAAATGTATCTCCATACCAGCCTCTATGACCAGCAATTACGCATCTTGTTCCCCTTCCTCCAACTGGTAGTCCTGTTCCCTCAATTTGTGCAAAGCCCTTATCAAGATGGTCATAACTTGCATCTAAGTAGATTGGCTTTATAACATCTATCTTGGGAATAATCATATAGGCAAAAATTTCATCTTGTCCAATTGTTTTAAGTTCATAGTTAGCCCTATAATCATTTGCTTCAAAAGGATCGACAACTGCTTTTTCGCTTTGATTTTTAATTTTTTTATTATATTCTATAATTTCTTCTTCTCTTTTTTTAAGTGAGTCTGGATCGATTTTTTGAAATTCATCCTTGTAACTCACGTATCTTGATCTAGACATAAAAGAGTTTACTGTTAATTTTGTAAATGCAAATAAGGGTAAGGCTATACCAAGGATTATTAGAATATAGCCAATAATTTTTCTAATCCTTTTGTTCATCTTCCTTTATCCCCACTTTCTTTTTAAAACGTACATAATCCACTAACTCATATATTGTAATAGCAAATAAAACTCCTAACAATACAAGTAAATATGGTAAAAATCTTCCATAAATAGAATCTTTTTGTCCCTTTATAATCTTATCTTCATCAATTGGACCAACATATTCTGTCCTATGGCCTCTTACGAGAAGTCTATGTGAATTGATCATATAGGGAGTACATGTAAGAAGAGTCATATAGTCTTCATTTTCTTTTACCAAAACAGGATCAAAATTCGAAGGTTCAACAGTTAATTTTTGATCTACCTCATAAGCTAGGGTTCCAGCTATATTATGGAAGAAAAATATATCTCCATTTTCAAGCTTATCAAGGTCTCTAAAAAATTTTGCCTTAGGTAAACCTCTGTGGGCTGTTATTACTGAATGGGTAGATTTTCCTCCAATAGGTAAACTCGTTCCTTGAAGATGGCCAGCCCCCTTTTGTAAAACTTCCTCGAAGGTTCCGGCATATACTGGAATTTTTTGATCTATCTTAGGTATATCAATATAGCCAATCATCTCTTTTAATTCAAGCATCTTTGCATAAGCTGCAATCCCCTTTTTTTCCTTATCTGTATAGGGGTCTGAAAGTCTTGAAGGGTCGAGTGTTTCATTGTAAGCCTTTGCAAGCTCAAGCCTCTCTTTTATTTCAGCATCATCAAGCTTAGATTGTGCTTTAATAAACTTTAAAGTTTCACCCTCCTGAACTATTCTATAATATTGGTTACTAATTATTGGATAAATCATAATCAAAAATCCAAGCAAGAAAAGTAGTCCAAAGAAAATCTTTCTTCCCTTACCAAAATTTTTTTTTGCCTTTTTTTTCATGACTAATTTTCGCTTTCCTTACTCTTATCCACTATTTTTTTCGCTGCATTATTTCTTAAAGTTCTTTCTATTCTCTTTTTCTTTCTCTTTAGATGGATAATTATCATAAGCAATATAACAATTACAATAAGTGAAGCATAGAACATATACTTGTATTGGAAAGATGCGATATTGTCGGCAATTAATTTTTCATCAACTGCTGCAACATACTCAACTCTATGACCTCTTACTAGAAGCCTATGAGTATTTATCATAATAGGTGTACAGGTTAAAAGAGTTGCATAGTCGTGCCCTTTTACAATAAGTAGGTCACTGAAGTTTGAAGGTTCGACGGTTTTTATCTGGTCTACTTGATATGCCATAACGCCTTCAATATTGTGAATGTAAAACTTATCTCCAATTTCAAGCTGATTTAAATCTGTAAAAAGCCTAGCTTTTGGAAGTCCAGAGTGAGCTGTAATAACTGTGTGAGAAGAGTTTCCCCCAATAGGTAAACTTGTTCCTTCAAGGTGGCCTGCTCCCTTTTGTAAAACTTCTTCGCTTGTACCGGCATATATAGGAATATCTATATCTATCTTGGGAACTTGAATATGACCAATTTTTTCGTGCAATTCAAGCATTCTTGCGTATTCCGCCCCAGCATCTGATTTTTCTTTATCAGTATATGGGTCTTTTTCAAGGTGGTTAACAAATGTATCATTGTAAATTCTTGCAAGTTTCATCCTTCTTGCAATTTCTTCCTTATCTAGTTTGCTAACCTCGTTTTTAAAGTCTTGAACCTGATTGTTAGCTTCAATCCTATAATAGTATCTTGAAATCATTGGGTAGGATAAAACTCCAAGTCCTATAAAAAATATTATAATAAAAAGAATATTAGATTTTTTCTTTTTTTTCTTAATTTTTTTACTCATAATTTTTCCTTTCAATTAGAAAATATAGACAATGATTATGGGAATCACTATAAAAATTATACCATATAATATGATAAAATTAGCAGTTAAAAAAATCATTCTATATATCTTAGCTAAAAATTAATTTAATAAATATAAAGTTTAATATATAGGAAATATGTATTAAAATTTAGTCTCTAAAAATGAAATATAAAATCTTATTTTTTCTGTATTTAAATTTTATATTCATACTTTTCAATCAAATTGTACAGCTTTAAATTTATTTACTGTTTATTATATATCATTTTTGTAAAATATTCCACAAATTATTTTAAGTTTTATATTTTAACTACAATATGAAATAAGAATTTTTTATTTCTTATTATAGAAAATATAAAAATAAACTTAAAAGGCCAAATTATATTTACTTCTATTATAAGCAATCAAGATAAAAGTAAAAAGGCATTTTAAAGTAAAAAACTACTAGAAAAATTTTAATTTTTCCAGTAGTTTTATAATTTTTGAGAGTATTTATATTTTTATTTGTTACTAGCTAATTCCATAGGTCTATCATTTTCAAAATCCCATTCATTTTTTGCATTTGAAAACTTAAGGAAAGTTGAAAGAAGTGCAAATATAGCTAGGGCAAAGCAGTACCAAGCAAATGGAACTATCTCTACAGGAGATACTTTTCCATCTGAGAAGCCTGAAGCTATAAGTAGCTGAGCTCCATAAGGGATTATTCCTTGGATTATACAAGAGAATATATCTAGTAATGATGCCATTTTTCTTGGGTCAACCTTATATTCATTTGAAAGGTCTTTTGCAATTGGTCCAGCTATAATTATTGAAACAGTGTTATTTGCAACTGATAAGTTAATTAAAGAAACAAGGCTTGCTACTGCAAGTTCAACTGATCTTGATCCCTTAATCATCTTCTTAATCTTTAGAATTAACCAATCAATTCCACCAGCTTGTCTTACCATATGAGCAAGTCCACCAGTTAGCATAGAAAGTAGGAAGATTTCTGTCATTGAAGTAAAACCTTCATAAATTGTTTGAGCTAAACTAATTAATCCATCAAATGCTCCATAAAATCCTCCTATTATACTTGCAATAATTGTTCCACTCATTAGTACAACAAAAACATTAACTCCAGATAATGATGCAATGATTACAAATAAATATGGAATAATTTTAAGAAAATTATAAGTTCCAATATCAAGTGGCACATCTGATGTTGGTCTAGCTGCTATAAGATAAGTTATAAAAATAAGTAAGATTGCAGGGATTGCTATTTTAAAGTTCATAAGGAATTTATCTTTATTTTGAACATTTTGTGTTCTAGTTGCAGCTATTGTAGTGTCTGAAATAAGTGAAAGGTTGTCACCAGCCATAGCTCCACCTACCAAAGCTCCAAGCATTAAAGCTGAATTAAGATCTCCTTTTACTGATAATTCAAAAGCTATAGGTCCAAGTGCTAAAATTGTTCCTACAGATGAGCCAGATGCAGTTGATAGAAAAACAGAAATAATAAATACTCCAGCAGTAATAAATTTAACTGGTATATAAGTTAAAAATAAATTAACAACTGAATCAACAGCACCAATTTTTTTACATACAGCAGCAAAGGCTCCTGCTAGTAAATAAATAATACACATGATGATAATATTTTCATCACCACAGCCACTTACAAAAGAATTTACTTTTTCGTCAATAGTACCCTTAAACATTACAAAGGCTACTACAATACCTAAAGTAATTGAGATTGGAGATGGTATTTGATAAAATGCCATTTCTACTCCGTTCATTTGAAGAACAATACCACTAATTAAGTAGAAAGCCACAAAAACTAAAAAAGGTATGAGGGCTAGTCCACTTGGTTTTTTCTTTTCCATTTCTTTACCTCCATTTATTTGTTTAATTTTTCTATGTCAATAGGATAGGAGCCGTACTCTCTACCAGCTTCCATAAAAGATTCAATATTTTCAAAAGGTGTTCCTTTAGGAATTTGGCAGCCAGTGCAAACTATATATCCGCACTTTGAATCATGAGCCTTCCTAATACACTCTTTAACACTTTTAAAAATATCTTCTCTTTTTCCTAAGTACATAACATCAACAGGTGGGACATTTCCAGTTATAGTCACTCTGTCCCCAATTTCATTTTTGGCAACTTCTAAGTCTTCTATATTATCTATAGAAAAATTGCCTATTCCACACTGAACTAAATCTTCCCAAAGTTCATGAGATTTACCGCAAATATGAACAGTTGGTTTTGAATTTAAGTATTTATGGCAAGCTTCTATATTTCTCTTAAAATATGGAAGTGAAAATTCCCTAAATTGTTCAAGTTTTAGTAGGGATGTTGAAGATACAGGATCGCAAAATCCAGTTGTAAAGCCAAGTTTTCCCAAAGCTTTTATATATTCTTCATTGTTCCTAGTTACAATATCCATAACCTTGTGTACAGCATCAGGTTTTTTTCTCATCCACTTAAGTAATCTTTCAGTTCCAACAACGGATGCACATGCACTAAATGGAGCTGTCATTGATGCTCCAATATCTGCTTCATCTCCAACCCTATCTCTAATGATTTGTAAGGCTTCTAAAAGTAGAGGGAGTTTTCCATCTTTAAATGGATCTATAATAGTAAGTTTGTCTATATCTTCTTCGCACTCAACGACAGGCTTTTCAAGTAAAGATATATTATCCTCTGGATACCTTATTTTTGTTCCCATGGCTTCAGCCATTCCTCTAAGTGTTGTTGATATACATAAAGAATCATGCCTTAACTTGTTAAAAAGTCCTATTTCTGTCTCAGCCATAACCTTTGCTGAATGGTAATATTCATAGGTTGTTTTTCCAAAATAGTAAGCCATTGTAACTCCACCATCAGGAACTAAAGGCAACCTATCTATTTCTTTTCCCTGAGAAAAGAGAGTCATTCTTTCTTTTGGTGTTAGCTTATCCTTAAACATTTTCTACATCAACCTCCTTAAATAACAAACATTTACTAAATAATTTTTCATAATTTTCGTCTAATGATAACTCAATATGTTTAACATCACTAGCAATTTTCTCAATTTTTTCTCTTGCCCCATTTTCCATAAGCATAATATATGCCCCTATTTTTGAAGAATTTCCTATATAATTGATCCTATCTTCAAGAAGCTTTGGCAGAATCCCAGCACCAACAAGCGCCTGTCTAGATAGATATGACCCAAACTGACCAGCTATCAACACCTCATCTATATCATCAAGTTTTGTGTCACTTTCTTTTAAAAGAGATAGAAAAGCAGAAAGAATTGCACCCTTAGCAAGTTGAACTGCCCTTATATCCTTTTGGGAAATGAAAATATTTTTTTCCTCATCCAAGACAAACTCTCTTTTATTTCCATCTAGCCTTAAATATTTTCTTCTATAGTCACCCTCATCTATGTCATTTAACTTTATAAAAGCTCCTGAATCTTTCACAAATCCGCATCTTACAAGTTCACTAATAGAAGATAGGATGCCACTGCCGCAAATACCAAGCGGTTCTTTATCACCAATAACTTTTAAATATAATCCATCTTCACTAATTCTAAGATCTTCTATGGCTCCATTTTCTCCCCTCATGCCTGAAGAAATATTCATTCCCTCAAGAGCTGGGCCTGCAGCAGCCGAGGCTCCATACATCTTTCCATCCTTTATTAGAATCATTTCCCCATTTGTACCAATATCTAAAAATAAGGCGTTTTTATTAGACTTGTAAAGGCCAGAAATATATAAGCCTGATGTAATATCTCCTCCGATAAAACTAGATACGTGAGCTGCTGTATATAGTTTGGCATTTTCATTTGATAAAAGCCCAAGCTCTCTTGCCCTTATAGAATATGTTCCATCGAATTTTGTTTTATAAGGGAATACTCCTAGGCTTTTTGCCTCAAGTCCTAAAAGATAGTGGGTCATAGTTGTATTAGCTGATATGTCAAATTCAACAATGTCTTCTTGTTTAATTCCCCATTTATCTGTAAGAATTTTAGTAAGCCTATTAATCTCATCGATAATTTTTTTATGAAGATTATCCTTTCCATCTTCATTTTCAATTTCATAAGATATTCTTGTTAATACGTCTAGTCCATAAGCTTTCTGAGGATTCACCGAACCTATGCTTGAAAAATTTCCATTTTTTAAATTAACTAAATCAAGAGCAATAGTAGTAGTTCCAATATCTACTGAAACCCCATATCCATCTCTAAAATTTTTTTCAAAATCTGGTAGGTTTCCTTCCGTTAATATATTTAATCCTTCAGTTTTTTCGGCTATTGTTACTACAATATCTCCCTTAATTTCATATTCGCAGCTGAGCTTAAAAATATGATCAGAGTCATTATTTTGATTATTTGAAATCTCCTCTATATAAACTCCACACTTTTTACAAGTTCCCTTGCCATTGCACGGATTTTCTATATAGATTCCATTTTTTAATAAAAACTTTAAAAGATTTTCCCCATCTTGACAAAAAAATTCCTTGTCATTAACTATAACTTTATGCATTCTCTTCCTCTAATGCTTCAAGCATTGCCTTAATATTTTCGATAGGGGTTTTCATACCTAGACCACAAGCTGGTGAAATAATAGATGAGCCATTTCTCTTAGCGGAAAGAGTTAAGTCTTTAATCTTGCTACTTTCCATAAATTCTAATGCATAAGTTGAAACATTTCCCATAAGAACCCTATCTTTTAAATTTTTCTTAGCCTCTGTCATAGAAACCATAGAATCAAAACTTAAAGTATTTGACCTAATCTTATTTACTTCCTTGTAAACTCCTGTCATATTGCCGCAAATATGCACTATTGTTTTAATATTTCTTTTTGCCAAGCTATCAACAATTTTATTAATATAATAGACTGTAAATTCTTCAAATCTCTTTGGACCTAAAATCTCACCCGTACCACTAGGATCAGCGATTGCTATCAAATCAGCTCCCCTATCAGCCATCTTATTAGCAAGTTTTACAAGGTCAGCTGTTAGAAAATCTAAATATTCATGAGCAAGTTTATTTTTCTTTACAAGAGCTTTATAAAACTTTACAGGATCTAATATTGTAGTAGCTAAACTAATTGGTCCAGTAACATTCCCAATAATAGGAATGTCCTTATTTCCTTCACTTTTTAAAATTTCAATAGCAGAAAGAACTTCTTCAACCCTATTAGAAAAATCCATTTCTTTTAAATTTTTAAAATCTTCAATTTCATCAATTAAAAATCCAACAACGTGAGGTTCAAAAATATCAGAACCATAATCTACATCGCTTCCATAGGCTTCAGCTTCAAGAGTCATACAAAAAGGGACTCCATAATTTTCAAAACAAGACTCTTCAACAACAGCCTCTATAAGCTTAACCATATCGTGCCTATTTTTATGAGCTTCTGGAAGATATGTTCCAATTTTTTCCATTAAGTCCTTAGTGATCATATTCATCATACCTCCAGGGCAGATGCAAGGAGGTCTATCAGTTTTTATATTATCTAGGCTCTTAAGTAGCCTTTCTTTCTTACTTTCCACTTAGTAACTCCTTTATTCCTTTTACAGCTTCAACAGCATTTACAGTATAAAGGTCGGCTCCTATTTGTTCTGCAAATTTTCTAGAAATAGGTCCTCCTCCAATCATAACTTTAACCCTATCTCTAACCCCTTTTTCCTCTAAACCTTCAATAACTGCTTTCATTCCAGGCATAGTTGTAGTCATAAGTGTAGATAGGCAAACAAATTCTATATCTTCATCATTAACAACTGCATTTACAAACTCTTCAACAGGCACATCTCTTCCAAGATCTACCATTTCAAATCCGCCAGCTTCCATCATTATCTTAACAAGGTTTTTGCCTATATCGTGTGTATCTCCTTGAATAACGCCAATAACTCCCTTTGTTTTTTTAGTGAGTTTTTCTTCTTTTATGTGTGGCTTTAAAACATTTAAAGCCGCATACATACTGTCTGAGCAAAGTAGTAGGTCGGTTACGAAATATTCCTCTTCTTCAAATAGGACTGAAACCCTATCCATACCAGGAATTAATCCTTCCATAATTGCATCAAATGCATCATAACCTTCCTCTATATAATCAATCGCTAATTTTTCGATTTCCTCTTCTTCCATATCTACAACATAATCAGAAAATTTTTCCATATATTCTTGTTTTTCCATGACTAACCCCTTTCTAAAATTTACTATATTAAACTAAAAATCTTTATACTCTTTACATTTTGTTCTAAATTGTTGATGCATCTTGCTCCTGTTAAAGATTTTTTATCTAGTGATAAAAGTGCATCCTTATACTTTATCTCATCTTCAAAAAAAATTGTATCCTCTTTTATTAATCCAAGAGCTTTAAAGCTTAAATAAAGTTTTGGACAGGTATGGATTAAGCTTTTTCCATAAGTGATTTCAGACATTTTTTTAATAAGTGATAGGTAATAAGAATTTATAAGATCAGTAAGCACTTTTTCTCCAACAATCTTAACTCCAATTGATGGATCTGCAAAACTAATTATATCTACTCCCATATTAGACAATAAATCTGTAAAATTTAAAGTATAATCACTTATTTTTTCAAATAAAATATCTATTTTTTCCCTATCTTTTCTAAAAGCCTTAAAAACATTTGACAAGCTAACAAGTCCATCCAAGGTTCCAACAGGTCCAGATAACTCTATAGCTAGCTTAATATTATCTTTTTTTAAAAGTTCTATCGCTTTTAATATCTCACTTGTCATTTGGCTAAATTCTTTTTTCTCTAAATTTTGAAGCTCCAAGCATTCGTCTAAGCTCTTGCAAATTGCTTTTCCAGTTCTTGTAGTAGAATTGGATGGAAAAGAAACATTGCCTCCTAAAGCTTCTGCAAGAATATTGTGACCTAGCGGAAGAAAATTAATAGAAGGATTATTTAAAGATTTAATATATCTATATATATCTTCTCCTTTTTTAAAATCATAATTTTCCCTCAAATTATCTTCAGAAATTTCATTTTTAACGTCTGGGCATATATAATCTTTAATCAAGTTATTTATTCCTTTCATGTGTTGAGTCTAATAAAAATAGATTTTAAAACTAATTAACATATTATCTATCTTTATTATATCATTTATTTTGCTGTTTAGTTATAAATATTTCTTATGAGACTTTATAATCAATAAGATATTCTTATGAGTACGTTTTTTTGAATATTTTAAATTAGAAATTTCACAAAAAAGACCCTTGGTAAATAAAATTTATTACCAAGGGTCGAATAAAATCATTTTGAAGACTTAATTTTATTTTTTTAAATCTTTAATAGTATCTTCTGCTTTCTTTTTTATTCCTCTTAGAAGATCTGATGAGTCTCTTTTTATATCATCAAACTTATCTTCAGTCATTTTCTTTAAATCTTTCTTTTTATTATCAGCTTCTTTTTTAGCATCTTTAGCTTTTTTACTAGCTTTCTTTTCTATGTCTTTTGCCTTCCTTTCAGCCTTTTTTTCCATTGCTTTAGCTTTCTTATCGGCTTCTTTTTTTATTTCTTTCACTTTTTTGTCTGCATCTTTTTTAAGTTCATTTATTTTATCTTTAATATTATCCATAATATAAACCTCCTTAGTGTCTATATTTATATATATACCCAATTATAAAAAAATAACTTTAAATTCCAGTTACAATTATGTAAAAAAATAATAATAGAAAAAAAGAGTTTTAAAATAGTGTTTTATTGATATAAATTTTATACTATATAGGGTATAGTTTAATTACATTTATTAATTTATATACTATTGGAGGTATAATGCAAATAAAGAAAAGAAACGGTTCTCTAGCCGATTTTGATATAAAAAAAATTGAAATTGCAATTTCTAAAGCCTATGATTCCGTGGCTAAACCTAGAGATGAAAAGAAAATTGCACAAATAGCAAAAGATGTAAAGGAAAAAGCTATCAGGTCTTTTCCCAAATCCCACACTGTAAGTGTAGAAGAAATTCAAGACCTTGTTGAGATTTCACTAATTGAGCATAATGAATACAAGGTAGTTAGAAGCTACATTCTCTATAGACAATCACATTTTATTATGAGAAAAACCATTGAAGATTTTTCTATCTATATTAAAAATGAAGAAATCTTAGATTTAATTAGAGAAATACAAAATGAATTTAAGGAAGATTCTTATAACTTAATGTATCTATACAATAAGTTTTCTCCCTATGCCAACGAAAATAAAAGTGATATAGAGCTTTTAGATATTCTTATAAAAACTTCAAGTGAATTAACAAGCAAGGAAGAGCCAAGCTGGGAATATATTTCTGCTAGATTTTTAAGCAAAAAAATAGACCTACTAGTTAGAGAAAAAGAAAATAAGTATGAGCTAGTATCTTTTTACAAAAAACTAAAATTCCTTACAGAAAAAGGTCTATATGGTTCCTATATACTTGAAAATTATAATGAAGATGAGATTAATAAACTTTACCAATATATAGATTTTAAGAGAGATAAATTATTTAACTTCCCAGGTCTTGACTTATTAATGAAAAGATATCTTTTAAAAAATTCAGATGGTGAACTTTTAGAAAGACCGGGAGAGCTTTTTATGGGGATTGCTATGCACCTTGCCATGAAAGAAAAAGAAAAGCTAAAATATGCTAAAGATTTTTACGATATTCTTTCTAAACTAAAGGTTACTATGGCAACTCCTACTCTATCAAATGCACGTAGACCTTTCCATCAGCTTTCAAGCTGCTTTATAGATACTGTTCCCGACTCCCTAACAGGAATTTATAGATCCATTGATAATTTCGCCCAAGTTTCAAAACATGGAGGCGGAATGGGCCTATATTTTGGAAAAGTTAGGTCTATGGGCTCTGATATTAGAGGATATAAGGGAGTTGCAGGCGGAGTAACCAGGTGGATAAAACTTGCAAATGATACTGCAGTTGCAGTTGACCAGCTAGGTGTAAGACAGGGTGCATGTGCCTGCTACCTTGATATATGGCACAAGGATATACCAGAGTTTTTACAATTAAGAACTAATAATGGTGACGATAGGATGAAGTCGCACGACATTTTCCCTGGAATTTGCGTTCCAAATATTTTTTGGAAACTTTGCGAGGAAAATTTGGACGCTGATTGGCCGCTTTTTGATCCACATGAAATTGAAAGCAAGATGGGATTTTGCCTTGAAGATTATTATGGAGAGGAGTTTGAAAAAAAATACTTAGAAGTTGTTAATAATCCAAATATTTCCAGAAGGGTTTTAAGCGTAAAAGATATAGTTAGACTCTTTATAAAGTCACTTGTTGAAACTGGAACTCCTTTTGTATTTAATAGGGATACAGTTAATAATCTAAATCCAAATTCTCACAAGGGAATAATTTACTCCTCTAATTTATGCACAGAAATTATGCAAAATACGAGTCCTATAAAAACAATTGGAGAGGAAATTACTGAAGAAGATGGAAACATAGTAGTTTCTAAAAAATCAATTCCAGGAGATTTTGTTGTCTGTAACCTAGCATCTCTTGTGCTTGGAAATATTGATGTAAATGATAAAAATGAACTTGAATTTGTTGTAAGAACAAGCGTAAGGGCCTTGGATAATGTTATAGACTTAAACTTTTATCCAGTAAGTTATGCTAAGATTACCAACCAAAAATATAGGTCAATAGGGCTTGGAACAAGCGGCTACCACCACATGCTAATAAATAATGGTATTAAATTTCAAAGTGAGGAGCATTTAGCTTTTGCAGATAAAGTATATGAAGATATAAACTACTACGCCCTTAAAGAATCCAATTATATAGCAAAAGAAAAAGGTTCTTATGCTTATTTTAAAGGATCTGATTATGAAACTGGTGCTTATTTTAAAAAGAGGAATTATACTAGCTCAAGGTGGAAGGAACTTGAAAAAGAAATAGAAAAAAATGGATTAAGAAATGGTTATATAATGGCAATTGCCCCAACTGGATCTACTTCTATTATAGCCGGCACTACTGCTGGCATCGACCCAGTTATGAGTAGGTTCTTTATAGAAGAGAAAAAGGGAGCCCTACTTCCTAGAGTTAGTCCGAACTTAAATCCAAAAACTTTTTGGCTATATGAAAATGCTCATGAGGTTGACCAAAATTATGTTGTTGATTCTGCTTCAATTAGACAAAGGCACATTGACCAGGCTCAGTCTCTAAATTTATATATAACTACTGATTTTACTATGAAAACTATTTTAAATCTTTATATAAGAGCTTATGAAAAGGGTATAAAATCTATATATTATGTAAGAAGCAAGTCACTTGAAGTCCCAGAATGTGACAGCTGCTCAAGTTAATAGGAGGAAAAATGTTAAAAAGAAAAGATTTATTCAATGAAAATGGAGACACAGTTCTTACTAAAAGGCAAATTATCGGCGGAAATACAACAAATTTAAATGATTTTAACAATATTAAATATACATTCACTTCCGACTGGTATAGGCAAGCTATGAATAATTTTTGGATACCTGAAGAAATTAACTTAACTAGTGATATAAAAGACTATAGAAATTTAGAAAAGGAAGAAAAAAGAGCTTTTGATAAAATTCTTTCCTTCCTAATCTTTTTAGATTCACTTCAAACAGCAAATCTTCCAAATCTTGGTGAATTTATAACTGCAAATGAAATCAATCTATGTCTAAATATTCAAACCTACCAAGAAGCTATTCACTCTCAAAGCTACGGCTATATATTAGATACAATATGCGAACCTCAAGAGAGGGATGAAATATTATATCAGTGGAAGGATGATGAAGTTCTTCTAAGTAGAAATAGATTCATAGGAGATAAATACAACGACTTTTTTAATGAAAGAACAGAAGAAAATCTAATGAAAACCCTAATAGCTAACTATATACTTGAGGGAATTTACTTTTATTCTGGTTTTATGTTTTTCTATGCACTCGGAAGAATAAACAAAATGCCTGGAGTTGTTCAAGAAATTAGGTATATAAATAGGGATGAAAATACTCACCTTTGGCTTTTTAGGTCTATTATATTGGAACTAAAAAAAGAAAGAAAACACTTATTTACAGAAGAAAAAAATAAAATTTATAAAAAGATGATTGAAGAAGGCGTTGAAGAAGAAATAAAATGGGCTAAATACGCTATAGGAGAAAATATAAAAGGGCTTACTATGGATAATGTTACAGCCTACTTAAAATATTTGGGAAATCTTAGAAGTCAAGCACTTGGACTTGGGATTATATATGAAGGATATGAAAATGAACCAGATGAAATGTCTTGGGTGTCAAAATATTCTGATCCAAATGGAGTAAAGACAGACTTCTTTGAAGCAAAGGTTTCTGCTTATGCTAAATCTAGCGTAATTGAAGATGATTTATAAAATATAAGAAAAAAATATTAGAGTCCGAAATCTTTAAAAGTGATTTTGGACTCTTTTTTTAATTTAAAATAATATTTTATTTTCTATAAATTTATTTAAAGTTAAATTCCCTCTTTATAGTCTAGTCTTAAATTTTCAGATAGATTTTCTCTTCTAAGCATAAAGTAAACTATAAGTGTCAATCCTATGAAAATAAGAGTCAAAAAAATGAAAGTCAAAAGTATAATAAGAGGCAAATTGTAATCCATAAATCTTAAAAATAATATATAGGAAATGAATAGGGAAATTAATAACAAGCCAACAATATATCCCATAAATCTATTCATTATGCCTTTTATACTAAAGCCTTCAATGTTTTTAATAGATGCCTCTCTTGCATAGAGAAAAATTTTCCCTTCAAAATTATAAGATAGACCAATAAAGCTAGTGGCAGATAAAACAAGTACAAGAACTAATATGCTTTTTAAGTAAAAATCTAAACCATTTTTTTCTTCGTGTTTTATTTCTTTTATACTATAGTCAGTATCCTCTCTTATATAATTTTTAAATTCTTCTATTTTCTCATCTTCATCTATGTCAATCATAGTATTTTTAAGAATTTCTTCAAATATATTTCCCTTAATTCCAAGATCAGACTTAGGAAAATCCTGAGTGTCAATTGCCTTAGCTGCATTAATATCTGGTAATACTATAAAAATATCATCCATCTCTGGATCCATAATATATCCAGTTACGAAGTTTTTCTTTATTAAACTAGTTTTATAGCTTTTACCTTTAAAAGAATAATCTTTTATATCTTTATTTAATACATTTATATTTATATCTTCATCTACATTAAAATAATCACTTAGTAAATCTCTATCTCCAAAGATATAAAATATACCATTGTTATTGCTAAAACTTACAAATCCCCCAGTAGAGAGAAAGCTATCATACTCATCAATCTTATTATTTAATATATCTAAAGAGCTAGTATTTTCATCCGCATGATCTAGGTGTTCTAGTTTTAGATTTTTGACAATTGAAAACCTTTGAAGATTTGGATTTTCTCCCCACTCAATTCCTATTTTTTGATTATATAAAAAGGAGCTAATAGGATATACAAATAGAAAGATAGCAACCGATATTTGTAAAACTTTAAATATATTATTTAGCTTAAAAGAATCCTTAATTCCATTTATAAAATTATTCATTTTTCTTTTTTCTAACCTCCAAGCTAAAATTTATATAAAGAGAAAGAAAACTAAAAATAAAAATAGCCAAAATTATTATTCCAATCTCTAAAAAATTTAGTGGTGAAATTTTAGATAATATAAAGAAAATAAAGAATATTAAAGAGCATATAAAGAAAAATATTATATTATTTAACTCATTTGCTAAAAAGATATTTCCTCCCCTATTACTTATCTTATATAGATAATATTTTTTCTTATTTAGTTTTATATATGACCTTACAGAGCTAAAAAATAAAAATATAGTAGATATGCTTATAATTAAATAAATAATAGACTGAAAATCTTCTTTTATATAGCTAAGAAATTCAAAATTATCTGGGCTTAAAGTATTTTCTTCATATCCATTTTCTTTAAGAAATTCTTTAAATTCTAATACATTTTTATCTTCTAAATTGTAGTTAACTATATATATTTCTTCTCCGAAAGTATCCAGTCCAGTTAAATTCACATAATAAGAAATATCACTTTCCCTATTATCCTTTACCCTTCCTATTATTTCAAATTCTTTTTCTAACTTTGGATCTTTTCTTAACTCGACAGCTTCTAATCTTCCCTCAAAAACACTTTTATCACTAAAAATTATTCTTTGACCATTTTCCCAAAATAAAAGCTCATTATATAATCTTCTTCCTCCATCATAATAGCCCGCGTAACTTTTATCCTTATAAAAAGTCAAAAATGATACAGAGTCAAATTTACCTGGGTCAAATTTTTTAACTTCTAAGGGCTTAGCTTTACTAGTAAAATATAAACTATTATATGTTATTCCCTTTTTAATTTGAGTATTCGACATATATCTTGCTTTAATAATAGATGAGGATAAAATGACAGCTACAAGCAGAAAAGCGAATAAAAGTTTAAGCCTAATATTTTTAAATATAGTTTTCACTATACCTTCTCCTTTTAAAATTACTTATTAAATTTATTTATTAAATTTATATAGAACATTATTATATCCAATACCACCAAAAACTGTAGTCTTTGGTCCTTCGTTTAATTTATCCATAACTCTTATTACATATTTTTATTTAAGTTTTACAATAAGATTATTTTTCTATTTTTTCATATTAACCCTCCTAGGTATTTTATTTAAGTGTTTGCTTAACACTTATTATTAATATACCCATTTATCGTGATAATAAACATATTTATTGTTTTTTTTAATAAATATGTAAAAGTTTTTAGAAATACACATTTTTATTGCACTTATTAAAAATATATGTAATCTAACAAAAGCTAATATAAATTAAAGCCACTAAAAGTCATTTCTTTAATAAATGATTTTAGCGGCTTTAGTTCTATATCTTTTACACTAGCTACATTCCCTCTTTAAAATCCAATCTTAGATTATCAGTTAAATTTTTTCTTTTTAGCATAAAGTAGACCACTCCTATTAAGAAAGCTGAAATAAGTAGGGCAAAAAGAAAAGTAAATAAAATAGTCTCTTTATATAAAAGCTTTATAAGGAGTATATAAAATATTATTAGGGATATTAATGATAAGGTCAAAATATAGGATGAAAATCTAAGTAAAAGACTAGATAAACTAAGTCCTTCTATATTTTTAATGGACGCCTCTCTTACATAAAGTAGGATCCTACCTTCAAAATTATATGATAGGCTAAGTATTATAAATAGTATAATGAGAATTAATAGTCTAAGCATAACCTTGCGGTAAAAGATACTATCTGAGTTATTTTCTTCGAGCTCCCAAAGATTACAATCAAGATCATATACAATTTTTTTAAATTCACTAATTTTATCCTCATTATTAGAATTTATCATTGTGCTACTAATCATATTAAAAAGCTTCTCGCTTTTGCCTACTGATAAGAAAGATAAAAATTCCATCATTTCCCTAGGATCTTTATCTGGTAAAACTATATAAATTTCACTTTTTTCAGCATCCAAAAAATTATTATTAGAAAATGTTCTTTTTATAAGACTAGTATCATATTCCTTATTATTAAAAGTATATTTACTTATGTCCTTCCTTCTAACATTTATATTAATTTCTTCGTCAGCATTAAAATACTCACTTAAAATATCTCTATCTCCAAAAACATAATATTCATCGTTAAATTTAAATGCACTTATAACATCTTTATCAAATAAGTTACTATAATTCTTAACTAATTCATCACTATTTAAATCTTTTGTCTTTAAACTTTTTAAAACTTGAAATCTCTTTACATTTTCATTTTCCTTATAGTCAAGACCTATTTCTTTATGATTAATATAAGCATCTATAGGAAGAGCAAAAATAACAAATGTAGCTACTAATAAAATTGTTTTAAAAACACTATCAGCCTTAAAAAAATCTTTTATGCCTTTCACTAAATTATTCATTCTTCTTCCCCTCCAATACAAAATTAATATATAGGAAAGATATTGTAGCTATATATATTATAAAGAGAATTGTAGCTGCCTCTAAGCTAGATAGGCTAGTAGAAGCCGTAAGTTTTAAAAATGTAAAAAATAGTACAGATATTATAGCAAAAAATACTAACTTATCTCTTTCATTTCTTAAAAAGACTGACTCTTGAGCTAAATTTAACTTATAGATATAATATTTTTTTCTATTTAATTTTACATACTCTCTTAAAGCACTTAAATATACAAAAAATACAGAAATAGTGATAAGAATATATATTCTAGACTGAGAATCTGTCTTAATCATTTTTAAATATTCAAAAAAGGCTGGCTCTAAATTCTCTAACTTATAACCATTATCTACAAGAAGTTTAATTAATTCTTCAACCTGACCTTCTCCAAAACTGTAGCTAGATAGGTAAACTTCATCTCCAAAAGAATCCTGAGAAGTAAGGTTTACGTAGTATGAAATATCCTCCTCCTTACTATCCTTTACTTTTGAAATTACTTCAAATTTATCCCTATATTTAGGATCAGCCTTTAGCTGGATAGCTAAAGGCTCTTTTTCCATGATGGATTTATCGCTAAATAGCTCTTTTTGTTCAACTTCAAATGAGATTAATCTATGAGTTAGTGTTGTTGCCCTATCATAAATTGAAGCATAAGATTCACCTTTATAAAAAGTCAAAATAGAAGCCCTGTCAAACTTATTCGGATCAAATTTTTTGAGATCAAGAGGCTCACCATTAGTTGTAAGGTATCTATCACTATAAGTAACACCTCTTTTAATCTCAGTTTGATTGGTAAATCTATCTTTTATAACTGTCATTGAAATAAAGGTGATTGATAAAAGAAGTATATAGAGAAGTTTAAGCCTAATATCTTTAAAAATAAACTGTTTCATAAGTTCCACCTCCAAGTTAATATCTTTGTACTTTAATGTACTTATTATCTATATACCCAATAAATTTATTCTTAAACAATAAATCATTTATTTTTTTTAATATATTTAGCGTCTTTTATAAAAATTTTTTTCTGAGAAAACTTATATATTTTAGTAAAGGTAAAGATTGAAATTTTTTAAAAAATACATAAATAAAAGTATTCAAAATAAATATATAAATTTTTCTTTATTTTAATCCTAAGATTCTATTTTTTTCTCTTTTTAATATAAATATCTACAAAAGCATATATTAAAAGTAGACTACCTAAAACTATAAATATATAGGGCCAATTCTTTTCTAAAAATTCCATTTTATCCTCCATATTTTTTATACTATAAATTGTATCTTATTAAGCAAAAAAAATCAGCCCTTAAAGATTACATTTTTGTAATAATAGTGAAGTTTAAAGGAAAATAGGTTATAATAGAATAATATTATAGAAGGATTTAGGTGGATAAAATGTACGATCAGATGACTACAAATGAAAAATTAATAGTTGTAACTTCTATCTCCATTCTACTACCATTTTATTTTGCAGCCTTTATCTTGGTTTTTGACTTTTACTACATACTTATAAATAGTGATTATTTTAAAAGCGTTAAATCCTTTAAATACTATAAAAATATCAGATTATTTGTCATATATTCCTTAGTTATGAGCCTTATATTTACAAATATACTTGGAATTTTAGCAAGTATTTCATTTTATATTGTACTTGTTGATTTTATATTTATTTACAACAATATAAATACAAGAACTTTCAAAACTTCCCTAAGGGCAATGTTCTGTGTAAGTATTTTTTGGTTTTCTAGATCTTTTCTAATCCT
This sequence comes from Citroniella saccharovorans, assembly GCF_035481615.1. Classification (NCBI taxonomy): domain Bacteria; kingdom Bacillati; phylum Bacillota; class Tissierellia; order Tissierellales; family Peptoniphilaceae; genus Citroniella; species Citroniella saccharovorans. Next base: position 27,852 of record NZ_JAYKOT010000003.1, on the reverse strand, counting down.
AATCAACAATTATTTAAATCTTGAAGGCAAAGTATCTTTAATAAAGTTTATAACCGAAAGTAGAACTGCTTCTATATTTTTAAATGCTAATTATTATGGGATGATCGCTGGATTTATGCTTATTTATGGACTAAGCCATATTGTATATAAAAAAGGATATAAAAATCTCATTTACCTAACATATGTTATATTTGCATTTTTTGCTCTCATTCACTCTGGAAGTAGGGGGGCTCTTTTTGGATCTTTTGTTGGCTCTATTTATATTCTTTTAAAGAGCAAGGACAAGAAAGTTCTGAGCCTACTCATAATTGTTTTTTTCGTGAGTATATTTTATTTGCAAGTTACAGGAAAATTTGAATATACTAGACTTGATAGTTTTGAAGAAGATCTAATGGTTAGAAAAAAAATATGGGCAAGAGCTGAGAATTTTTTAAAGACTCACTTTTTAGTAGGGGCTGGTCCTTTTTCAATGTTTGTAATTTCTCCTAATGTAGGAAAATTTACTATTATTCATGCACATAATCTTTTCCTAGATATGCTTATTAATTTTGGACTTCTAGGATTATATATACTTTATCCACTTGTAAAAGATATTTTCTTAAAATTAATTATAAGAGATTCTAATAAATATTATAATATGTCTATTGGTCTAATAATAATGACTTTATCCCACGGACTATTAGATGTAACTATCCTAAACCACCAGTGTTTTTATCTATTGTTTTTCCCAATTTGCTATCTATGTAGTCTATCCAAGAAAGATGCAGCATTTGATGGTTTAAATCCGCTTTTCCCATTAAGTTAAATTTTTTTATAAAAAAGGAAAGTACCTTAAAGATACTTTCCTTTTAGCCTAAGTCTATAAGTTTTTTTTCATCAAAATAATCTATTAAATCTCTGTCATGACTAGCTAGAAAAATTTTTCTCTTTTTCGTCCTCCAGCACATATTCTTTTAAAGTTTTTAAAATTATCTTTTTTGATATATCATCTACAGAGGAAGTTGGCTCATCGGCTATAATAAATCTTGGATTTTTAATAAGCCCTCTAGCAATTGCTACTCTTTGCCTTTGACCGCCAGACAAAAACTTCGCCTTTTTACTCATTAGTTCTTCAATTTCAAGTTTTTTAAGCATCTCATATACTTTATACTCATTATCTTTTTTAGAAAATAACTTTTTCTCTAGACTAATGGCAACATTTTCTAAAACAGATTCATTTTCAAGAAGTTCATACTCTTGAAATATTACTGAAAAATATTTTGATCTTAAAATTTCAATTTCTTTTCTACTATAGGACGAGATTTTTCTCCTTCCAAGAAAATAATCTCCCTCATAATCCAAATCTATGAGTGAAATAATATTTAAAAGGGTAGTCTTGCCCGTTCCACTTCTTCCTGCAAAAACAATAAATCTATCATCTTTAAAGTCGTGAGAAAAATTTTCAATAGCAGTAATTCCCGTATTTTTATATATTTTACGAATATTCTCAAGCCTAATTGTCAACTTCTTACCTCCTTTTTATCTAGGATAAACTAATCTTTTATTTATTATATAATATAAAAAGATATCAATCAAAAATTTATTTACTCTAAAAAAAGCTAAGCATATATAAATATACTCAACTCCAGGTTGTTGACAAAGTGGCAAAATCCAAAAAGTAGCTTTCCATACGAAAGAAATTGTAAGAAATTCAAATTGAAATAATCCGCCCGTAAATCGCACTGTTTGAGCGTTAGCGAGTTTGCGATTTACAGGATTATGAAATTTAGAATTTTGGGGTTTCTGCAGTCGGATAAGCGTTTTTGGATTTTGTCTACACTCTGAGCTAAGCATATAAAAAATATACTTAGCTCATCAAATTAAATTTATCTTTATTTAACTTCTCTTTTCTCTGCTATTTTAATCCCCACTACTAATAAAAGTACTGTCCATGCAGATAAAACAATTAGACTAATGAAAATATTATTAGTCTTTAAGCCAGATTTTACTATCATACTTCCATTTGCTATCTTGCTTGCATTCATGTGTGTAAATGGACTAATGATTTTGATTGGAGATTTTATTAGATTTTGTAGGTAAATAATTAGTCCAGTTATTCCTAAACTAAGACCTACTACTTTTATTTTTTCTTTTACAAAAATTGAGATTAAACTTCCTAGGCTTGCTAAAAATGCTATTTGAAAAATATAACTAATTATTAATCTAAGATTATATTTCCATATTGGAATTATCTTGAAATATGGCTCTCCTATAGCTATTGTTTCTAAATTCGCATCTCTTAAATATTCTACCACTGGAAAATCTATATCTCCCATTCCCTCTGTTATAAATCCTAATATAAATATTAGTAAAAATATTATTCCTAGCCCTAAAAGTCCCACTAGAAATGATGCTAATGTTTTATTTATGTGGTATTTTTTTCTAGTAGCTGGCTGAGTATAAAGTAATTCTATTTGGTTTCCATTTTCTTTATCAAATGAATATGCTCCTAAAGACAGTAGACTTATTAAAACTATTACTATTAAATCTACTGGATATGTTCTTTCTATTCTTCTTGGAATATAGCTTGCTGAATGAGAATTTATATTATCTTCTAAGTAATTATAATAATCTTTAACCAAAGTCTCAAAAGATGACAAGAAGAAGTTATCTGAAAGTAAATATGGTTTAATATTATTATCTGATAGGTAGTTGTATAGTGCTACTGATTCATTGATGCTAAAAGGGGTAACGTGTTTATCTTTTATAACTTCACCCCCAGCAAATTCATCATCTAAAAACTCTGTCATTTTTAGTTTATAATAATCTTTTCCATTTTTTTCAGAGATATATTTATTAGCATTGAGTGCATCCTTGTATAGTTTTTCATATTTTCTAATATCTTTAACAAAAGTTTTAGTCTCGTCATCCAAATCAACTTGATTTAATCTAGCATTATCTTTTGCATTTTCTAATTTTGAAGCAAAATAATCAGCAGAGGAGTTACTATTCTCATAAGAATCTTTAAGTTTTAAATCCTCTGCAAAAGAGATGAAAAATAATACTGAAAATACACAAACAATAGAAATAAAAATTGATGATGCAGCAGTATTTCTTATTAGTTTTACATATTCAAATTTAAAAATAGATTTACTATCATAGTTTTTTTCTTTATAAGTAGCTTTTGAGCCCTGTAGATTTAAAGTAGAAACTAGGGTGATAATAATAGATAGTAGAAAATAATTTAAATAATAGATTATGTCCTTAGAATATACATAGCTTTGCTGATTAAAATTTTCACCTCTTGAAAAATTTACAAATCCTAATATATTATCTTTAAAAGATAAACTATAAATTGGATTTATAAATAATCTAAAGCTTTCAAAGGTTCTAGTTAAAACTGATATTATAAGTAAAAGAGAACTTAAAATTACTATTGATGTAAAATAATTTTTAATTCTATTAGATATAAGAAGGGCTATAGAAGAGAAAAACAAAATCATTATCAGAAATCCTATAACAATTCTAATAAGTAACTCAAATGCCAAATAATATCTCTTTGCATCTGAAGCTTTAAATACTCTATATATATCTAAATGACCATTTAACCAATAATACCCAGAAAGACTTGAAAGGACTAAACTAAATATAATAGCCAAAATTGAATATAATAAAGCCAGGAAAAGAATTACAAATAACTTTGAAAAAATAACTTTTTCTCTACTAACTGGCATTGTTTTAGATAATAATAGACTGCCATCTAGTTTTTCTTTAGACACCATCATGATAGTCAAAATCATAAAAAAGATAATTGGAATAACGCCAAATATGGTTTTGCTCGACCCTATAAGAATTCTAAATGGAGATAAAGCATGCATACTTGATGGACCAGTAAATAGAGCTGTATTATATTTCTTCATAAGCTCATCCTCAAAGTTATTCCACTCTATAGCTTTTTGCATGTCTTTTGGAATACTTAACTTGTAGTCTTTAATTATATTTTCCATTTCTTTGCCATATTCTATGGTAATATCTCTTAATTTATAAATATCACTTTCATCCATCGAGTCAGAGTATAATTCACTCTTTAGCATCATCATATTTATATCTTTTTCGACTGCAAGTGTACTTAAGTTTTTAAAATCCTCATCTGAAAGATTTATAGTATCTGAAAGCCTCTGAGTTAAGGTATTTAAATAAAATTCTCTATCATACATTTGCTTTTCATTTAAATGAAAAATACCTCCTTTTGATTTTATAACTGATAAAGACTGACCAGCTAGCAAAAAAGCAAGAATAATTAGAAGTAATATATACTTTTTCTTCCATACCTTAGTAAATTCAAATTTAATCATATTATTTCTCCAAAAGGGCTAGCTTATCTAGCCCATAAAATTAGTCAGCTAAGAATAAAGCACCTCTATAGTAGTATGTTACATTACTATCCCTGTCAATATATACTCCATCATAGTCAAGGTAGCCCTCATACCAGTGTCCATCAGAATAAACTCTTCTCCAAATCCTTTTTCCCTCGTTATACTTTGATTTAACTTCATAAGGAATCCATTCACTAACAGGGCCTCGTAATTCTTCCTCAATTTTTAAACCATCTAAATCTTTTGCAAATACGTTTTCTTTTGGTAATACTGAAATCAAAATAAATAGTAAGCTAAATACTATAAATATTTTCTTTTTCATATTACTCAATCCTTTCTTGTTATATTAATTAGTATTTTATCATTGTATTTATATTTTGTCAAATGTTTTTTTTATAGTAAATTATTATTATAGTTCTTTGTTATACTTAGATTTACTTTTCTTATCTTGTAGGAAATTTTACTTATTCTATTATTTCTATATCCTATAAGTTTTTATGATTCTTTAAATCCAATTTAAAAATAACTCTTCTATTTGGATAAATAAAAAACTGACCTCTTTTATCTAAATTTATCAAAACTACGAGGTCAGTTAATTTTTCTATAATTTATTTACTATTCTAAATATTAAGATAAGTATCTTATTTAATATCAAATATATTTTTAAACTTGCTTAAGATTTATTTTTTTAACCTTTTCAACTTCTTCTGGGAACATTCTTATATATCTTTCTTCACTTCCAAGCTTTATTTTAGTTAATTCGCTATAGTCAAGGCCCATTTCCTGTAAACTAGCTATTAATTTTTCAAGTTTTTGATCTTTTAAATTTACTGTAAGAACGCCGTCACTTATCTTACTATCAAAGCCACTTTCCTTGAATCTATTTAACTTTTCTTCATAGTCTCCTTCAAGTTTTACCTTGTAAATATTTTGATTATCAATATCTAACTTTTCTTCTAATAAAACTCCATCTTTCAAGAAGAATATATTATTTGTTAGAAGGTCGATTTGACTTAAGGTGTGGGATGAAATAAGTATAGAACTTCCATTTTTTGCCATTTCTTTAAGTAAAAGTCTAACTTTAATAACAGCTGTTGGATCTAGACCATTTAATGGTTCATCAAGGATCATAAGTTTTGGTTTGTTCATAATGGCCATGGCTATAAGTAGCTGCTGTTTCATACCTAGTGAGTAAGATCCTGTAGGTTTGTTAATGAAACTTTCTAAGCTCATTAAATTTATAACCTCATCAATTCTCTCTTTTGGAAGTTTTTGAACTCTTCTAATAAAGTTTAAGTGATCCATTCCGCTTAAATAACTATATAGAACCCTATTATCTTTCAAAAATGATACTTCATAAAATATACTTGTATCTGTATTTTTCTTTCCTACAACTTCTATTTTTCCCTTGCTTGGTTTTAAAAGATTAGAAATAATATTAAATAAAGTAGTTTTACCTGCTCCATTTGGTCCAATAAGTGCATAAATACCAGGACTTTCAATCTCTAGATTAATCCCCTTTAAAACTTCTTTTTTCCCAAAGTTTTTCCATAAATCTTCCACTTTTAGTATGCTCATATTTTCCCTCCAATTTTTTTATAATTAACTTTTAATAATTCTTAGTTCTATATATTAGTTGTATAATTCTATTATATGCTTTTTATAAAATTTAGTCAATATAAGTGATTATATTAAATAGATATTTCAGTTTTACTTTGCATATTTTTCTACTTATAAAATATATATTAATAATTAGCTTATAGAGATAATAATTTTTTTCAAATAAAAAACTGCGACGAAAAGCCGCAGTTTCTATTAATTATTTATATTTTCATACTTATATTCATAGTGGATATTATTTTCTTTTTTCATACTATCATATTCTTTAAGCATGGTCTTGGTCTCTTTGGATAGTAAGAATAAAGAAATAATATTTGGAAGGGCCATAAGTCCCATAAAGACATCTGCTAATAACCAAACTCTTTCTGGATCAATTAGAGTTCCAACAAATAAAAATGCCAATGCTACGAACCTAAAAGAACCTATTACCATATTTTTATCTCCCGATAAAAGTTTTACGTTAGATTCGGCAAAGAAATACCAACCAACAATTGTTGTTAGAGAAAAGCAAGATAAGGCAATAGATAAAAACCCTTCTCCAAATTTTCCAAAAGCATTGAAAAAAGCTGACTGAGTCATAATTGTTGCATCTTTTGCCATAACTTGTGCTGGTATAGAAGCATTATATGAACCTGAAACTAGGTTAATTAAAACAGTTGATAGGCAAATCATAAAAGTTGATATAAATACTCCTATCATTGCAGTAAAACCTTGTTCACAAGGGTGATTTGTGTGGGCAACCGCATGAGAGTGAGGAGTTGATCCCATGCCTGCTTCATTTGAAAATAGTCCTCTTGAAAGTCCAAACTTTATAGTTTCTTGAACTGTAATACCAAGAATCCCGCCCCCAATAGCTTTTGGAGTAAATGCTCCAACAAATATCATCCTAATAGCTTCTACAAAACTATTTCTAAAAATTATAATGATTATTAGGGATCCTAGGATATAAAGTCCAGCCATAAAAGGAACAACTTTTTCTGAAAATGCTGCAATTCTATCCATACCGCCAGTTAATATCATACCAACAACAGCTATTAAACCAATTGTAATTATCGTTTGATCAAAACCAAATGATGCTGAAAGAGAAGTAACAACTGAGTTTGATTGAACCATAAGTCCTACGATTCCAAGTGCTAAAATGCATAAAACTGCAAAAACCTTTGAGAAAAATTTTGACTTTAAGCCATTTTTTATATAGTATGCAGGTCCACCTACTAGTTCTCCATTTTTAACTTCCCTATATTTCTGTGAAAGAACAGCCTCAGAAAAAATAGTTGACATTCCTAAAAAAGCCGAAAGCATCATCCAAAATGCAGCACCAGGACCACCTTCTGCTATCGCTGTTGCAACTCCAACAATATTTCCAGTTCCTACTTGAGCAGCTACCGCTGTTGCTAGGGCTTGAAAAGGAGTCATCTTTCCTTTTTCAACAGTTTTGCCTGATTTTATATCTTTTAGCATAGCCTTTAGCTGAGGAAATACTCTTGTAAATTGAGGAAATTTTAAAATTATAGTTAGATATAGGCCAAGTCCAATAAGACCTACAAGTAAAATATAATTCCAAAGAACCCCATTTACTGAATTTAAAAATTTAAATATATTATCTATCATTAAAACACCTCTTAACCCTTAAATGATTTAAGTAGAACTTCTGCATCTTTTTTAAGTTCTTCAACTTCTTTTACTAATTTTGTATTTTTTTCAATTGAGCTATCTTCCATTAATCTACTTAAAGAGCTTACTATATTTTGTGAAAGTCTAATTTGAAGACCTGTATTTGCATCTTCAGTTTCAATAGAAGTATCCTTAATTGATTCATATACTACAACTATTATAAAGGATCTTAATAGAGCCGCTACAAATAAAAACCAAAAGCTTTGATGGCTAATCTCTCTACTATAGATATAAAATCTAACAAAATATTCAACAGTGTTTGCGAAAAAGTCCGATAATATTAATAGTAGTATTAGAGGAGATTTATAAAAAGACTCTGTTTTTCTAACTAACAACTGATATGCAAATGCATAAGCTAGATAGAATATAATCTCAATTGCATAAGATAATACAATGTCTGTACTTAAAAGCCCTCCTGTTGAAAACACAATTAATCTGGTTAAAAAAACAAAAACACCAGTTACAATAGATGTCTTAATAATTGGAATAGAAAAATCCCTATGTAGCATGATTATCATAACCACAATTCCAAGAGAAACTCTTTGGTCGGAACCATTTCCAATACTTAAGTTAATTAAAGATGCTAAAGCTGCCAAAATAGCAATTTTGAAAATTTCCTTATTCTTATTCATTTTTCCTCCTTTTTTATGCTTAGTTTTAAAAAACTTACACTAGGTAAATTAACTAGTTCAACCAAGTAATCTAAATCATATAAATAATCATCTGAAACAAAGATAGTTAAGCCATGTTTAAAAAAATTTTTATATCCTTTAGTATCTCGTGGTCTTGCTGCCAAAACCTTTGGCACGTAGCTAACATTTGATCAAGAGCTTAGAGCTTCTTTTTTAATAGTGATTTCATTTATACTATTTTTTTTAATAAATAATAGTGCATCATCTGTAAAAGTTAGCATCTCAAACCCCCTATGCTTTATTATACCATATTTGTGGTTGTATTTTAAATAATCTCTCTAAACTTCATAAACCCTCATAGAAACAAGACTTTAAGGCTTTTAGTAAAATTATCATAAAATGAAAAATCAATCAAAATAAACACAAATCTGATTTATTTCTGCCGTTTTTCTGACGGCATAAAATAAAAAAAATTATAAGGTGAATGATATTAGATCAAAAAAAAGAGGGTAGCAATAAGCCACCCTCTAAAATTTTATTCCAATAAAAATCTACTTTTTATTTTATAAACTCCGAACTTTTTTTACTTACGCTATACAGACCACTAGCAGATAAGCCATATACAACCCCAGTAAAAAATGATTTAAAACTTATACCATTAATAGCAAGGCTGAAGACTATACCCAGCATAAGACTAAGTATAGGGTAAAATCTTTTGTCTTTTACAAAAGGCTTTAAGACCTCCACAAAACCTGTAATAAGTGCGGTAGTTATAATCTCTCCTGCCATTATTTAGTGCCCCCTTTTATACTTTCTACATATTTACCTACCTTAGAAAGAGTATCTGCTCTATCTATGCCAATAATTTTTTTAGTAGCACCTTTTATATCATATCCACCTACTTGGATGAGCTCATCAGCCCCAGTATAGCTTTTAAAGTCATCAGTCTTGACTAAAATGGCACTAGCACCTAAACTATTCACTAAGGCTAAAGCATTAGCCAAGTCACCATCATTAAAATATCCTACTATCCTAAAACCTTTAAACATACTATCACTCCCTTTTATGTCTACTTTATCATACTCATAAAGCTTATATTTTTCTATAATATTAATTAATTTTCCTGGGTATTTTGGATCCGTTGCATATCCATCATCATAAATTTTTTGACATGCCCTCTTGTAGTCCTTTTCTCCAATTAAATTTTTGTAGATATAGGCCCCATTTATACACCTGGTAGTAAGATATAAAAGCCTATCCCTTATTGACTCATCCCAGGACTTGTAAGACTTAAATCCAGCTAAGACTTCCACATACTTTCCGTTAATCCACTCAGAAGTTTTTTTCTTATAAATCCTAGTCCAGCTTGGATCAGTACTAGCCTTTATCCCAAAAATTGCATTTGCTCTTACTGCAAGCTCCGAATTTCCACTGTCAGACTCTAGGATAGCTTGAGCAATAGTAAGACTTGGTAGGATTCCATGAGTCTCCCAGCCTTTTATGGCACCATCTTTTATCTTTTCAATAAAATCTGGAGTAGAAAGTCTGGTCTTTTTAGATTCCTTTAGTTCTTCCATATACTTTGCAACCTTTCTCTTAAAAGGCTCCCAGCCATTATTGTCTAGCATCCTATGAGGACAGTACTTACCGGACCAGATTTGGTGATTTCTAAGCCTATCAATACCAAATCCCTTAGACAGTAAAAGTTTTGCCGACTTGTGTGCTGCATTATCCTCAGCTACTGGATACCTACTATCGCCCTTATCAAGAGAGTAGCAAATTTCAAGTGCTACAGACTTTGTATTTCCGTCACCTCTTCCATCTCCAGCATGCCAGCAGGACATATTAAGCCTTTGAATTTGTACACACTCTCTGTCATCAATCGCAAAGTGATAAGTAACTTCACTTTTCCCACTATGCACATACATAGCTTCGCTCCTAGCACTCACACGATTCGCTGTGTTGTGGATAGTTATATATTGCCAGTCCATCTCACCGAAAGTCCTAGTATCGCTTAAAGGTAAAAGCATAGTGGTTTCTTTATAACTTGCCATAGGATCGATCCCTCCTTTACTTTAAAATAATACTTAAAATATAGCCAACAATTCCACTAATTCCAGCAATTATAAGCTTATCCCAATACTGCACAGGTCTTTCAAGTATCTTCTTCACATCCATTTTAGTTTCCTTTGTTGTCATATTAATCACGTCAACCTTATACTCCGTCTTACTTAAATCCGACTTCAAATTCACAAAATTTTCTTCCAACTTTTCCACCCTACTTTTTACATCCAATAAATCCTCGCTTAAATTCTTCATACGCTCCATGCAGTTTTTTTCTTCTACACACATCTAACCACCTACTTTTTAATAAAATTAAGCATATCCCTCGCCCATTGCACTTGTTTGTGCAACTTCTTTTCCGTTATAGATAGCAGTGAAAGTTACATATCCAAAATTACTTGTATAAGTTGGACTAGTAACCGAACTTTGACCAGTGTATTCAATTCGGTCGCCTTTCATTGTATTGTCGGCATTAAGTTTTACAACGATTGTAATTGGCTTGATATCTTTAAATTTACTATCAATATCGACTTTATAATAGTAAGTCTTAAAACGTGAACCAGGTCTACTAACATCAACCCTTTCTAATCCATAGAAAAACTTACTCCAGTCCAGTCCTTGCCACACCAACTTATCCCCACAGTAGACCTCGGATATAGCCTTGTCGCCGATATAAATCTCTTTAGTGTCCTTATCGTTAAACTTAATCATAACTTACTCCTGCACAAAATATAAAGTGCTTGGGCCTTTAGTCATGCCAGTATAAGTTGCCTTACTTGTGATGACAAATTTTAAGTCCTTAGTAGCCCCACTCAAATTAGCCTTTATACTGTCATGGGTATGGTCTTTACTAGCCGTGTTTTCAATAGCACTTTTATTATCATGTATATCATCAACCATTAAATCTATAACATCGTTAAGATACATAGTGAAATAGTGCTCGGCAGCACTACTTTGAGTTTCTATATCAATCTCTGTGCATTTGTGCCTATGCTCCTTACTAGCCGTATCCTCAAGCTTATTTTGTAGGTTAGTCACATCTTCTATTGTGTGCTTATGCACTTTTTCAGCCCTATTTTCAATCGATTTACTCAAAGTCTCTTTTGTTATATTTAAATTATCTACACTAGGCACAGTATATGGTGCTGATTCTTTTTCTGTTCCAATAACTTTCACAACCCCTGCTGTGCTTGAAGTTGCATTAGGTATCACACCTTGCATAGTCTTATCCCAGCTCTCAAAAGTAGACTTTCTTTTCTTTTCAACTTCTACCCTTTGAGTTTCCTGACTTTGCCTTGCGTTTTCTTGTGATTCCCTAGTATTTTCAGCACTTACTCTTGTACTTTCAGCTGATTTTCTTTTACTTTCTTCGTTTTGTCTTGTATTTTCTTGACTGCTTCTTGTACTTTCAGCACTCACTCTTAGAGTTTCAGCACTTACTCTTTTCTTTTCTGCTTCAACTCTTTGTTTTTCCTGACTATCTCTTGTTATTTCGTTTGACTGCCTGGCGCATTCTTGATCTATTCTAGTCGATTCTCGAGACAGTCTAATAGATTCTTGTGACTGCCTAGCCTTTTCTGCACTAACCCTACTAGCTTCTGCAGCCATTACTCCCTCCATATCAGTCCTGATTTTCTTGACTGCTGTGGTGTCAGTTGATACCTGCTTTTGTTTATTTGTCACATCAACCCTAATTGCTTCCTGCTTTTGCAGACTATCTTTGTATGCTTTTTCTTGTGCGTCTACCCTTTCAAGTGCTTTTTCAAGCTTTGTGAAGTCAACTACTAGGTCTTTGCCGATACTTCCGCCATTGGCCATAGACTCGGTCACTTCAACTTCTTTTACTTCTGATTGAATTAATTCTTCAGACCCCTTATATAAAGCAATTTGAAGCTTCAAAGTACCAGCCTTAGAAACCATATCAGTAGACAAGTAAACCTTGTATCTTCCATCTTCGACTGTGGCTACTGTGTAGAAAGTTTTGTCAGGATAATTTGAGTTCACTCCGTAAAGCCTGCACTCATACACACTACTTGCTTCTAAAACTTCTCCATCAGTAGAGACCATCTCAACAAGAAAGCCCCTAGACCTAGTATCTCCTTGGACTGGCTGTAAGTATCCCAGCTGATTATCATCAAACCTTAAAGTAATCGATTTTATCCCTAAATCCATAAGCTACTCCGCCTTTTCTATTTCTTTTAACTTTTCTTCCACTTTATCCCTCATGCCAAAATTATTTCCTATCATCTCAAGCCTGATCTTTTTCTTAATCACAGCCTCGCAAAGCATATTAATTAGTACTTCCATTTTCCCCTCCAGTATTCGATAAAAGTAAGGTAAGTTCAAGAACCTGTCCCTGTAAGCTCTCAATTTCCTTATTTTTCGCTTCTAATTCCCTATTAAACCTTTCCATATCAAAGCTATCAACTTTTACCAAATCAAGCTCTATAAGGTCTTTGAGCTTATCTTCAGCCATCTTAAACTTATCGACCTTTTTGGTCATTACAGCTGTCATTTCTTCAGCGTTTAAATTAATTTCACATCTCATAAAATCATATGGAGGGCGGTTAGACTGAAATTGAATTGTTCCACCTATATATACTCCACCACGTTCAATATCAATTTTTGGTAATACATCTACATAATCAATTTTCATAACTTATCCTTTCTACTCCTTCCACTTCCACGTGCCATCACTTGCCCTTATGAGCGGATATCCTCCGGCTTGTATTGGAGATCCTTGAAGATTTAAAAGACCGCTACAGCCAATGGCAAAACCATTACTATAACTAGCTTTGAACCAGCCCGACCCATTCATAAGAGTTAGACCATTTTGTTCCAGCGAGTGCCTATTGCCATTCGGATTTGCGGCTATTCTTCCCTGGGCCTCAAAAGTATTTGATCCATAGTCAAAACTAAAAGCACTTGAGTTCGCATTAAGACTAGTAGCAGATCCGTTAATCGAAGCCTGCCTATAATTTCCTGACAGATAAGATGAGGAGTTACTAACAGTTCCCGTGTGTGTCCCACTAGAGTTAGTCGTTAAAGTTCCAGTAGTTATCGAATTTGCACTTAAGTGCTCAAACCTCACATCCCTACCGCTAATAGTCCCAAAGACAGCACTACCACTAACCTGAAAATCTCCATTAACTCGAGTTTGTCCGTCAAGGATTATATTTTTCCCCTGGATCCTTGCATTTTCAGGACTTAAATTTATAGCGGAGATTACACCGTCTTTTCCAACTTTTAGGTCAATCTCTTTTGCTTGTGCTTCAAATTTGCTTTCTGTATCTTTCTTCAAGTCGTCTACAAGTGAGATTTTTAAATTATTTGTCCGTGGATCGTATATGATTTTATTAGCCAAGTTAAAAGATCCCTTGTCCATGCTTAAAATAAATTTCCCTTGTTTATCCGATAAGACACCTGCTTTGAGTAGGTCAGCACTTAAAGTTCCTGTATCTATAAAGTCAGCTACTATGTGACCGTCTATTGTAATTCCTACACTATAAGGTCCTAATATTCCATTGTGACTGAAACCAATCCCATTTTTGTTAATCCTTACAACTTCTTTAGCTGTGGACATGTCGGCTGTATCCATTACAAGAATTTCAAAAGGCTTTCCGTCCGCAGTAGTTCTTGTGACTATGTTTCCTCCTGATACTCCACTTAGTTTGTCCGTAGCTTCTTTTTGTTTTTGTTCAAGTTCACTAGCTTTTACTTCTATCTTTGAGTCTATCTCTTTGATTAGTGTCCCAGTGTTTTTTGCCATAGAGTTTGTAAAGTTACCAATCTCTATGCTTTCAAATCTTTCTTTCAAGCAGTCGTACTTATAAGAAATTACATTAGATTTCAAGTTAATATCAAGTTTTGGTACTATCACGTGTACTACGTCGTAAAGGTCAAGTTCCTCAAGCCATACGTACTTCTTGTAGTCACTTGTATTTCTAAGACTTATAAAGTTGACCTCATAATTTACTATTGGTTTATCAATATTATGCTCTGTAAAATACTTTTTAGCTTCTTCTCTTACGTACTTTTCTTTATCTTCTACACTTTCGGGTACTTCAATCCTGATTTCAGCTACCTTTGGATAAGCATATGAGTCTATAAGAGGGCTTTCTATATACTTTTCTTGTATCATATGGACGATATTATCTTCCACCCACGTCGGCATTATTTTTGTGATAACTTTACTGTCGTCTATGCTTTCGCTTATACCTTGTAAATTCTTTCCATACCTGATATCGTAGCCGTTATCTCTACCTTCGACTATATGCTCTATCAGGAAGTTGTCTCTTCTTATATATCCTCCCCAGTTTGCTATCAGGCAGTTGTCAGCCCCAAGCATAGCTTGAATTGGGTTTTTTCTCACGTAGTAAGCAGTTGATATTGTACCTACTTTTGAGGTGCTTTTAAATCTATGAGGATATAGAGTTCCTCCAAGAATTGAGTTCAAGGCTCCCGCACCATTTGTCGCAGTTGGTCTTGAATCTTCTATAAAATTTCCCAGTAGGTCATAGAAGATATGTCTTCCTTTTGCTGTAGTCTTTCTCAAGTCATGGTGTGAGTTGTAAATTCTGAAAAGTTGTTCCCCTCTAGGTGTTGGAGCTTTAATTATCTTTCCATTTTCTAGTCTTTTATCCAACTTAGACTCATACTCTAGCTCAAAAATTCCGTTTTCATCTTCTTTTACATGACACTTATATGGGTTGAGTATTGTCTCAATGTGATTAAAGTCAGTTTCCGATTTGTTAAAAAGTCTTATCATAGTTCTCTCCAGTATGGGACAATTTCCAGTTTTGTAATTCCACCACTAAAAGATATATAATTTCTACCTTCTTCAAAGATAGGATACTCACCTTCCATGTCTTTTCCTTTTGGTAAGTTGTCCTTGTGTGTAATCTTAAGTTTACTGTCTATGGTTACATAATTTTCTATGTTGCTTAAGTTAATAATTTTATTGTTTATAGAAAGCTTTCCGTTTCCACTCCCATGCACTTTTATTACAGGTTCTGAATATATAGTCCCAAGGTTATATATACTTATACTTTTATCCGTCTTTATTGGATGCCTTCCTCTTTCAAGATAAAAGAAAGGTTCAACTAAGAAGGTGACTTTCATTGAATTTCTACAGCAACCTAGAGGATTTCTTTCCATTACGTCGATTACATCAGCATAAAAAAAGCCATCAGGATCTACAGAGGTTCTTAAAATTCCGTTTCCTGATAGCCACTTATTTATATCTCTTACTTTGTCTTTCTCAAAGTTTGCGAAGGTCACTTCTCTTTCATAGCTTTCAAAGGTGCCAAGTCTATCTATAATCTGACCTGACCTACCTTCAACTGTGTGTCTTTCTATTCTTTCTTCTGCTCTTTTTCTTCTAGTCAAATTCTGCACTACGAGGGCAAACTCTCTGTTAGTCTTATTATTAAATTCAATTTTTATCATAGTCCGCCCCCGTAAGCAAAGTTATTTGAGTCTTGCTTGTCTGCAAGTTTTCTATCTATTTCATCTAAGATAGCACCTATCAAAGTATCTCTATCTAAATATACGTTCGTATTCTTTTTAGCGATTACTTCTAAAATTTCTATCATACTGTCAAACTTTTCAAATCCTAATATTTCAGGTAACTTCTCTATAGGCATTACTGCTTCAGGTCCTGCTTCTCCTACACCTTTAAGTCCGTACGGTGTGTTAAAAAGCGTTGGTTTATCAAAAATACCACCTTTCGCATACCATTCTACTCCAATTCTTGGTACTCCTTGAGTCGCCCACTTTAATGGGTTCATTGAACCAGAAAAAGTAAAATGCGGCATTGGTAAGTGTGGCCACTGAAATTTAAAGTTAAACTTATCCTTTATAGCGTTAATAGCATCGCTAACTACTTTCTTAGCAGCATTAATAGGGGTTTCTATAGCGCTTTTTACTCCATCCCATATAGTAGTTGCTGTAGATTTTATTGAGTTAAAAACATCTGTCACTGTAGTCTTGACTCCGTTTACAGCAGTTGAGACACCTGTCTTAATTCCATTCCACACTCCATCAATAGCCGATTTTATGCCGTTCCAAGTATTAGTAGTTGTTGTTTTGATTGCATTCCATATGCTGTCGATTGTACTTTTTACCGCATTTATGGCACTGCTTATCCCTGACTTTATACCACTCCACACTCCATCAATAGCCGATTTTATACCGTTCCATACAGTTGATGTTATGCTCTTTATTACTTCCCATGCAGCGTTTATTACATTCTTTACATGATCAATGGCTGTCTGGACAATGGTTTTTATGGCATCCCATACGCCGCTTAGAATACCTTTTATGCCGTCCCAAACTCTTGACCAATCGCCTGAGATGAGGCCCATAGCTACATCAATCACGCCTTTAATTATGTTCATGGCCGCATCAACTATGCCTTTTATGCCATCCCAAATATTATTGATTATTGGCATAATGACTCCACCAAACTGTGTCCATGCAGCTTGAATTAGTTCAACTCCTGCACTAACTATCTCAACAATCTCTGATATTACACTTCCTACTGTTTCTTGTATTGCTGGCCAATTGGTCTGTACCCAGTCAAAAATAGCTTGAAATGCTGGCAAAAGATAATTTTGAAAGATATCTACAGCTGCTGTAACTAAATTACCTATTACTTCAAAAGCTGTGCTTATTACAGATTGTATCATTGGCATATTAGCTATTACCCAGTCCAAAAAGCTTTGAATAATTGGCATTACTTCAATTCCTACTTTTGCCACAACCGTACCTAAAGATCTTTTTACTTGGTCCATAGAGTCCGTAAAGACTACTCCTGCGTTTATTGCTTCATCACTCATTACTAAACCAAGTTCTTCAGCTTTTTGTTTCAGTTCTTCCACAGAGCCACCTGTAGAGTTTAAAAGTGGCATAAGTTCGAGTCCAGCTTTACCAAACATATCAAAGGCAAGTTGTGATTTTTCAGCACCTTCAGGAAGTTCTTGCATTTTCGTTACGACTTCTTCGAATACTTGTTCTTGACTTTTAAGATTGCCGTTCAAGTCTGTGGCCGATACTCCAAGTTGTTTAAAAGCTTCAGCACCTTTGCCTGTGCCTTGCACCGACTCGTCCATACGTTGAACCATGGTCTTCATTCCGACTTGCATTTTTTCTATACTTGTTCCTGATTGGGATAAAATGAAATCCCATTCTTGAAAGCCTTTACGACTTATCCCTATTTTTTGTGAAAGCTTGTCTACTCTATCTGCAACTGCTGCCGATTTGTTAGCCATACCAAAAAGAGCCGCCCCACCTGCAATTGCAGCTCCACCGATAGCAGCTCCCCATTTTGCTACAGTTCCTGCTCCTGAAAGAAACTTCTTACCTAAGGCTACGACTTTAGAATCCGTCTTTTGTAAAGATTTATCTGCTTTGTCAGAGTCAATGAAAATTGACCCCATGAGTTTAAATATTTCTATAAGTCATCACCTCCGTGTAAATTTTTTAAAATATTTTCTACTTGATCTAAAATTTCTTTACCTGTTCTTGTGTCCTTTGTAGTATGCTTTACTTTAATTAATTTATCTTTGAAGTCCGTAAAGCTAATTTCCGATTGGTAAGGTATCCATCTTTGAATTAAAATATCTTCTTGTTTTTCTTGTAAAGCCTTGTTTACAAGTTTTATGAAAGTTTTAAAATCTAAGTCAAGAGGATACCTCATATCTCCATATCTAAAAAGGAGCAAGTCAGTGACTTCTACTTCGTCAACTTGCTCGCTCGCTCTAAAAAATCTTTTATTCCTTTTATATTTTTGAATTGTTCGATATAGTCTAGATATTCACTTAAAGGAAGTTCTCCTATTTCTTTTCCAGTCACACCTGTAAGACTTCCTAAAAATTCGTTTACTTCTTTTTGTGCCAGGTGTAAATTACTGAAGATTTTCAGGACAAGTTCAGCTCCTGCTTGCTCCTGGGTCATACCTTCTGTGATTTCAATTTTGATATCCATTTTTGAAAGAATTCTAGATACTTTAAAGATATCATTTCCTTTCAGCTCTCTAAATTCTTTCATGCTATGCTCTCTCTTCTGGTATTGTTGGGAAGTAAATTACAAAAGGTGGTTTTGATGTATCTTGTCCGTCATTGTAGCCTGTGAAAGCTAAAGGGATTACACCTTCTGATTTATCTTCAAGTTTCAGTTCTATACCTTTGCTGTTCAAAGCATTAAATACTTGTATTATTACAGGGTCATTTGATCCCGATAAGGTTCCTACCCAAGTTATATTTTCTATATAGTCTGAAAGCTTTATACAGTTTCTACCTTCAATTTTTGTATATACTCCTTCTTTAACGTTTCCTGTAACTGATATTGCTAAAGACATTGCAAGGTTTTCTGCTGTAACTTCAATAACATTCGCTTCAAGTTCTACTTCCCAATCTTCAAGGATTTCAGAACCTTTTACTTTTCCTCTAGCTCCGTCGACTTCTATTGTTCTAAAAGTTGGTACGGCTTTGAAAGTTCCTCCGCCTTTAGTTGCTCCTATCAGCTTATTTTTTGCAGTTTCTACTGTGTCTTTTTCAAAGTCATAATTCTTATAAAAAGCACCTGCGTCTAGTAGAAAGTGCTGAGCCGTATTTGCTGTAATTCCGTTTACTATATTACATACTCCCATAAATTAACTCCTCTCTGTGTATCTTAATTCAAAGATTACTGTTTTTCTTTTTAGTGTCTTGTCTTCGCTACCTGTGTCCACAGTCCTATCAAAATAAAGTGAGTACTGAATTTCTTCGTCGATATATCCTGTCAGGTCTAATTTATTTATTAGATCCTTTGTAATATCATCTACTCTTTTACTTGATGTACTTTTATCCCACACGTCTAAGTCAAGTGTATAAATGCAGTTAGCTCTATTGTTGTAGCTAGAACCTAGACTATAGACTACATATGGAAAGACTGCGTCATCTGGTGCGTTTTCATAGTACACCTTAGGATATACATTTTTTAATTGTGTTGTTAGTTGTGTTTTTAAGTGTCTCATTATTCTTCACCTGGTGGCGATTTGTATTCAGCGTCTCCTGGATCTGAAGGCTCCCCATTCAAAGCACTTAAATATTGTGCTTGAATTTGCTGTATCTGGTCTATGTTGTCATAAGTCGTATTTCTAAGTGAGCCGACTTTTCTCATTCCCATGTCTCCAAGTTCCTGACCCACAGAGTACCAAGCCCCATGCTTGAAACCTATCTGTAAATCTGCTTCTTTATTCCTTACCCAATATTGAGTATTGTAAGGTCTTCTATGTCTTTTCATTCCGTGAAGTTTCTTTAAGTCCATGACTACAATTTTTCTAAGATACTTCGCTGTGTCTCGAAGTGCTGCTCTTGAAAGTTCTGTGATAAGGTATTGGGCTTGGTCTACTTTACTTTCATAAGTAACTTCAACCTTTCCTTTTCTTGCCTTGATTTTCATCTTAACATTAGGCATTCCCAATATTAACACCTCCGTAGCATGTTATTTCTAAACTTCTTAAACCTTTCCTGTAGGTTCTCAAGACTTGATATCTTGTACTTCCGTGTATCAATTCTTTTTCATTTTGATAGTCTAGGTAGTCTGATATCTCAAATTTTATTTCAGGTTGTAGCCCGTGTTCCATAGCCTGATAAAATTCTTTTTGACCTATGCTCATCATCTTTGCTAGGACTTCTCTACTGGTCTCAATCTCGATTAGTTCCGCTGTTTCGTCAGTGTCGTATTCTTTTTTAATTAATTCTATTACTTCACTGTACATTGTAGTCACCACATAAACTCAAAGCGTCTCTTAACATTGAGTAAGCTTTGTTGTATCTGTCTCCCTCATTTTCGAAGTTATACTGATATCTACACCACAGCTTGATAGCTTTGATTATCAAAGGGTCTTCGTCATCTATTTTGACAATACCTACTCTTTTCAAATCAAGTTTGCAAGCTTCGATATTATCTTCTATATCTTCATCTATGAGGTCATGACTAATTCTCAAGTCAAGTTTTATTTTATCCAGCATTTTATCTCCACCTTAAAGTTAAAGGACAGAGATTACTCTGCCCCTTTGGTTTTTGCTTCCTTAATTTCTTTAACTTTTTTAACTTCTTCTACTTCTTTTATTTCTTTGACAAGTTTTCTTTCGATCATATCTTGGACTCTTTCTTTATCCTCAATTTTGATTTTTTCTCCTATCCTGTAAATCTTTTCAGGATTGTACTTGTCTACAAAGGCTTGTATGACTTCTAACATTATGCGGCACTTCCTATTGTGATTAAAGCTCCTGCTTTATCGTTTGTCATAGTACCACCTGAAATTACAATACCTGCTATTGTGTGTACGTGAGTTTTGATGTTCTTATCTCTTTCGATTAGTAGAGGTTGAACGACATTTTCAGTGTATTGGCCTGGGTCAAGGATTAGAATTTCATCTTCTGCAAGTGCGTCTTCTTGCTTGATGCCTATTCCTAAAAGTTGTCCAACGATTGCGTTTTGATAATCTGGTATAAATGATATTTTTCTATCTGCGTCTTTCATATTTGCGATTGCACCATAGAAAGCTTTATTAGTTGAGTAGATATAAGTTCTGCCTACTGATTTTAATTCTGCTAAAGCTTTTAGTACGTCTCCAAGTTCAAGACTTCCACTAACTTTCGCTTTAAGTTTATTATCAGTGTGTAAGTCCTTTTTGATTTGAGCTACTATATTCTTTGCCCATTGTGAACCTATTCTATCCCCTATCTCTTTTACAAGATATTCTTCAAAAGCTGGGATTGATAGCTTACCAAGCCTGTAAGAGAAGTCTACATGTTTAGAGATATCTTCTCCAGTGAGTGCCACATTAACAAAAGTGTTTTTTTCGTCTTCGTTAGCTTCCCCTTCTTTTACATTCTTAGCGTCCCCTGCGTTGATTGAAACGTGCTTTACGATTGAAATCACTGTCCCTGTTTGTAAAACATTAACGTCTTTTAGGATTGGGTGACTTTCTTCCATCAATGAATAGATTTTGTTTTGTAGCTCTTTTGGTATTACTTGTCCAGTGTTTTCAGTTGTGTGTACGAAGGCTCTTTCTTCTGCTTCCTCCAATGGTAAACCTAATAGATTTTTTAAAAAAGCACTTCTATATTCTTCTGTTTCATAAACTTTTCTTGTTTCTTCATCTTCTTCAAAGCTTCTTACTGTTACACCAAAGTTTTGGTTGGCGATATTGTCAAGTAAAGCTTTTCTTGTTTCTTCGTTTTCTAAAAGATTATTTCTCTTTTCGATTAGCTCGTCTGTTTCTTTCTTTAAAGCTTCAACGTCTGCGTTTTCATTTCTTAATTCTTCTTTTATTTCTTTTAGTCTTAGTTCAATTTCTTTTAAGTTCATATTATCTTTCTCCTTCTAGTTCTAGTAAAATTTTTAATTCTAATCTTTTGCGCTCCTGACTCTCCTTCAGGGTCTTGTCAATCACTCCGTGAACAAGATCTCTAGCATTTATGTTAGTGCTTTCGTTAGCAGGTCTGCTAACAGCAGAAACATCAAATATTTTTTTCACGGACTTATGTTTAATAGTCCTAGTCTTTTTGTCATAGTCGTAGTCTCCTACTCTAAAACCCCAGGACATTTTAGTTATAAGTCCTGACTCTATTTCTTCATAAAGTTCTTTTGCTGCACTTGACTTACTTAAGTCTGCTGCAATGAAAAGTCCTTCGTCATTTGGTTCTACTATCAAAGTTCCGTTTGATTGTCTTGCAAAGACTTTTCCAGCATGGTCAAATTGCATAATCACGTCAGACATATCTGTGTCTTTGAAACACTCTCTATCAAATTCTTCAAAGACTTTGCCGTCTTCATCTTCATAGAGTAAGTAAGGCTCAAACCTTGTCGCATAACCTTCTACATAGTAGTCAGTATCTATCCTTTTTTCTTTTTGTGTAGTTTCTAATTTCTCAAGGACTGCTCTATATTGTCTATCTTTTTTGAAATTGTCCATCTTTTTATCTTCCTTCTTTTCTTTATGGTCTTCAAACCACTTTTCTATGAGTTTCTTTTCTCTATCTTTATCTGGTCTTGTGCTATCTTTTTCTAAGTTTTTCAAACACTCATCTTTTGAGGTTTTCATCTTTTCATATTCTACGTCTTCTATCCCAATATCTTCTTCTATGAATTTCTTCAAGTCATCACTTGGATAGGAGACTATAAGGTAAGCATTTTCTATATCTTCATCTTCGCTATATGTTCTTAGAAAAGTTCCCCTCATTTTGATTACAAGGTTTTGTATCCAGTCTATAATTTCATAGTCTTTCCCATAGATCAATGCTCTTTTTATTTGATCATAATCAAAGACAACATCTTTATCTTTAAGTTGTTCTTGACAGTGAGTTGTCTTTCCACTGCAAGGTGGTCCCCAAATTACTTTTAGCATTATTCTTTGTCCTCCTGCTCTTCATACTGAACGGTGTCTGCGTCAAGTTTTGAAGTTTCAGCGTATTCTCTTCTGATGTATCTTTTATCTCCTTCGTCCCCTATGCCCGCCATGTTAAAGACTTCAAGTCCTTGATTTTGTGTTATGAAACCTCTATCGAAAAGTTGTGTCACTGTAGACAACTTTTCATCATTACTAAGATATTGAAGTCGATTAGCCGTGAAGATTATATTATTACCAAAAGCTATTTCTCTATCTGAAAAAACCATATTAGAATGTACCAAGCTAAGTTGGATTGCAAAGGGTTCAATCTTGCCTTCATAATAAGCATTCCATTCACTAGAATTAAATTTATTTTGTAAGATCGCTTCATTCGTTCCAAAGTAAGTGAAGACACTTTCTTTTATTTGTTGCATTTGATCTGGATCCACGATATAAGGTTTGCTTTCAATCTGCTTTATGTCTTCGTACTTTTGGTCAAAGAGTAAAACTCCACCAGTGTTTGAAGAGCTAAGATTGTTCTCTGTAAATCTCTTTCTTTCGTCCTCGATATCTTTTTCTTTTAAAGTGTGTGCAAGTTTCGCTAAAAATCTTATGTTAGCACTTGATTTCACACCTTCAATAATTCCTTGGTTATTGGTGTCTATTACTTCAAGTGTTGGTTGAAGTGCCGCATTGTTTTCTCCAAAGAAGTCATCCTTATATTGAAACTGGTTCAGTAGTCCCGCTTTTTCAAATTCAATTGCTCCTTTTTTGCCAACTCCAAATTCGTACACCAAATAAAGCTTCCCTTTGTATTCTGTCAACCTACAACTTTGAGGGAGTAGAGGGAAGAAACCTGTAACTTGTCCATAATCATCATGAAGTGGCAAGATGAAAGCATTGTTCTGTACTTGAAAGATTGTTGCAAGCCTATATAAGTACTTTGTTGTATCCTGGTAAGGATTAGGTTTGTACTGTAGTTTCTTTTCTAAGGTTTTATTCCCTGAACCTTTTACTTCTGGCTTGAGCTTACTTACATGAGTCGCAAAGCTGTGGACTGCGGCTCTTGTAAGTTCCATTTCATATAGTCCACCTTCAAAAGTTGTAAAGGCTGGTGTATATGCGTTCAAAGTTTCAAAGTATTCATTTAAAAGTACTTCTTGTTTTTCTTTTTTAAAAAGATTTGAAAAAAGTCCCATATTTCACCTACTTAAATTGCATGTGACAAATCTCATTTAGATTAAATATATGGACCAATTCATCCTTTACGTATATCTTTGTAATTCCATTATCTTCTTGATCATAAATGATATCTTTTTTGTCACAGTCTATTTTTATTATTCTCTCTGTACCATCAGCGAATTTTATATATATTTCCATGCGATACCTCCTAATTCATATTGATGTATCTATCTTTGTTGTCTTGTAAAACTTTATATCCACACAATAGTGCTATTGTTCCATCTATTCTTTGTGTATGGTCTAGTTTCTTTACTGGTTGAATATTTCCGTTAACATCGGTTTTTATTGAAGTATTCATCAAGCACCATTTTAAAATTGGGTTGTTTTGATAAACTATATTCTTTTCTATGAGTTCAGCTTTCAAGTCTTTCATAGGTTGAGAAAGTGTTATTGCTCCTTGTCGTACTGGTATCATACAGTTTTTACCAAACTCTGTTTCAAATTCTCTTAGTAGTGTATCGTCTATATGCCACGGGTCATATCCTATGAACATTACATACAGTCCTTCTTCATCTCTAAGTTCTTTGAACCAATTTAAGAAAATTCTTTTGTCACATTTGCCACCTGGACAAGTTCTTAAGTATCCTTGTTTCTTCCACAAGTCGTATGGTACTTTATCTCTTTCAACTCTATTCCCTGACTTTTGTTGTTCTTCGATAACTTTCTCTGGTATCCAAGCCATGCTTCTAACTTGTATTTGTTCATCTCCTGGTCTTTGACATAAAGCCACAGCAAAATTCAAGTCTGTTGTGTCTGCTGCGTCAAATCCTCCAATACAGTAGTCGTATTTTATTGAAGATACTTGTTCGTTGTTAAGTTCTTCGTATCTCAACCACGAGGACTCATCAGTTTGTTTCATGTTGAAATCTTTAACCATTACTGTTGGTTTAAAAGCTTGGTCATCTTTTGCCTTTTGTACCATTTGTTCCAAGTAGTCAATTTTCTTTATTGTTCCAAGTCCTGGATTTGCTTTAATCCACATGTCAGGGTTGTCCCATTCTTCGTATGTGTCTAGTTCGTAGATATAAGGCAAGAAGTGTTGATCGTTTATTTCTCCTTTTAGCCATCTTGCAGCGTAATCATACTGTGCGTCAAACACAGAGTCTCTCACAAATCCATTTGTTGAAATGGTGAATAGTAAAGGTTGATTTCTTGAACCCATTGACTGTTTCATCAAGTCATATAGATCCCTATTCTTTATTGCTGCAAGCTCATCTACTATTACACAGTGTGCGTCTAGTGAGTCAAGGCTTGATGTGTTACTAGCCATTGCTTTTATAAAAGACATTGTTGCTGGAAAGTATATGTCCGCAGCTCTCTTCTTTGTGTGCTTCTTCAAGAGTTTACTTTGAAGTCTCATGTTTACAGCAGCGTTGAAACCTTTCTTCGCTTGGTCAAGTTTGGTGGCTATATTATAGATTTCAGCTCCACCTTCTCCGTCTCCCATGAGCATGTAGAGTTCTATTGCTGCACACTCTGTTGTCTTTCCGTTCTTACGCCCTTCTATGATATTAACTTCATTGATTTGTCTATAACCTTCATCATCTACAAATCCAAAGATTGCTTGTATTCGTGCTTTTTGAAATAATTCTAGTTTTAGCTTTTGTCCTATATCCCCAGCAGGTACATAGCAGAAGTTTTCTATAAAGTCTATTGGTTTATTTGCAAGTTCAAAGTCAAAGTGATATTCTCCGGACTTATAAATCTTTCTAAAAGAATTTCAGCGACTTTCTTCATCTTGTCACATGATACGATTGTTCCGTCATAAATTTTAGTGTGGTATTCTTCAAAAGGTGTCATTATTTATCGAGCCATTTTGTAAACTCGTCTTCCTCTGCGTCTTCTGGTATATGTTCAATTAGAGTTTTAATTATTCCATTATAGTTTCGTATCATGGTGTTGTACGTTTTGCTTGCTGGGTGTTCTTGCACGACTTCAAATCCATTTCCATTGGTGAAAGTCTTCACAGCTCCTTCTTCTTTTATTCTTTCTTGAAGTTCAAAAAGTGTTTGCTCCATGAAAGCAGCTTCAACGTACAACTTTTCTATGAAAGTCTTTTTATCTTCATCTATGTTTTTGAAAATTCTTTTATATTTGTTTATGTTTTTCTTAAGTAATTTATCTCTTTCTAAGTCTGTCAAAATTCTCACCCCTTATGGAAGTTTTTTCACTCATGATAAATAAAGTTGCCCCTTCGGTCCTAGAACACTTGTTGGTATCTCAATCTATGGGGGCTATCTTTCTACAGGCTGCCCTTCCTCGTCGAACATACAACACAGCCCACCTTTACCAAACGTCTTTTTGTTGTGACACTCCAAACATAAGTATTGCAAATTATCATGATTTAAACTTATCCATGGATTAGTTATATTATCTTCAGTCAGCTCTTCTATATGGTCGACTATATATCCAAGCCTAGACCTGCAATGCTCACACATACCACCATCCACAAGTCTACGCTTCCCTATGTAACTTTCTCTACAAGCCTGCCACCTCTTTGAATTATAAAACTTCTTTGCAAACTTTCTTGCCATACTCTAAGCTCCCACCCCTGCCATAAAATGAACGAGTATATATTCCCTAATCACTGATAAAATAATGAAAAATCCTATTAAGTATGGCTAAATCTTCTAATTTTTAAGCTGCCGGTCTAGCCACTCCCGAGCCTACTCGCTTACTAGCCGCTATGAAAGGAGGCTTTTTCCTGAGGTAGCGAAATTCCTTGTCGGTTAAAACTCCTATCAAAACAAAAAGACCCTCAAAAAAGAGAGCCTTTTAACGAAAAGAGGTAAATTTATGAAATTACAGTTAGGAAAGTTTCATAAAATCAACTTTTCACACATATAGTATACCACAGAGACTAGTGCAAAAGTGTGCAAAATTTCATAAAAAGTGTGCAAAAGTGTGCAAACTTTTAAAATAAAACTAACTTTTCAGAATAGCCCTAAGCTCATTTAAAGCAACTCCGTGCAAATAGTGAACAGTTCTCAAGCTACAAAAAAGACTGTCAGCCACATCCTGCCAACTCTTTTTATTTAAGTACCTCATAGACATAAGAAGCCTTTTATCCCCATCAAGATGACTAAAAAGAATAATCGCCCTCTCCTTTCTTGCCACAAGCTCATCAATATCAGAATTAATCTTAGACTCCAAGTCCACGATCCTGTCTACAGTTCCTGTGAAGCATTTATTTGATGGAGACGTCTTTACCTTATCCAAAGAGTAATCGAAAGATTTAATCGTCGTTTTAAGGCTTTTAAGCTCCTCTAATTGCCTAAGCTCTGAATCGATTAGACTATCCAGATAAAAAATCATCTTTAACTCATCCTTAATATCCAACCTTAAACCCCCTTCCATACCTTGCGTAAGCCTTAGCTTGTAGGTCCTCTATAATCTCGTCACCGATATTTCCAACGAACTCGGTAATGAATCCATGTCTAAAAAAGTCCTCACAGTCTTTTACAGTCCTTTCAAAAAACTCCTTTAGTCTAGGATTTAGATTTCCGTACATAAGCTCGCCATAAGACCTAATATAATCTTCCTTTGCAAGAAGAGTCACAGCTTCAATGAGATTCAAACAACCCTCAATACTATAGTCCCTATAATCACCAAGATTATAATCCTTTTTCTTTTTGATTATTTCTATCTTTTTATCAGCTACTTTGTTGTAATCAATAAGCTTAGAAATCCTACTAACCTCTTGAACCATATCTTCTGAAAAATAATGCCTTTTTAAGTGATCAAGCCCTGGGACTTTCAAAGACCCCTTAGGAATATAAACTTTAACAATATGGTTTAACCTAGACTCCGAAATACCACACAGCTTCATAGTTTCTCCAAAAGCGTAGTAATTTTTCCCGTCTTGCTTTATCATAAATCTTCA